>JBLNBM010000032.1:0-48512 GCA_050259955.1 Bacteroidota bacterium | reverse complement strand
CTGATGGCTTTGGCGGAAGCCCTTCAGGCGCGCCTTCGCGATGCGGGCTTTGCGCTGGAGGACCGTCCCTATGCTCCCCACGTGACTTTGCTGCGCAAGGCCGAGCAGGAATCGCCGGTGCCCCTGGCGCGGATCATCTCCTGGCAGGCCAAGGAGTTGGTGCTGGCAGAGTCGTTGACGGGCAGCGCCACCCGCTACGTTCCGCTCAAGCGCTGGGATCTTCGTCTGTCGTAAATATCTCGCGAAGCCCCGTCAGCTCTGCCTTTTCGGGCTGTGGAAAGGCAGGTGCCACCTATAATGCGGCATCCCTCCAGGAGATGCCATGCGCTTGCCCAGCTTTCATCGTCCCCTTTCGGAACGCCTCGCCCGGCTCAAACAGCTGCCGCTTTTTGCCACGCTCAACACGCGGGAACTGCGCATCGTCGAGGGACTCTTGCACCACCGGGAGTTTCTGGCAGGAGAGGTGATCTTCGACGAGGGTGAGGATGGGCAGGCGATTTACTTCATTCTCGAAGGTCGAGTGCTGATCTGCCGTCAGGGCCAACCGGAGACTGGCTTCATTGCCGAGTTGGGGCCGGGGACTCTGCTGGGGGAACAGGCCCTGCTGGACCATGTGCCGCGAGGCGCCCAGGCACGGGCAGTGACCGCTTGCCGCATGGGCGTGCTGTTCCGGGCAGAGTTCGAAAATCTGCTGGAGACGGACGCCCGTATCGCTTCCAAGGTGTCCCTCCAGTTGGCTCGCTACCTGAGTCGTCGCTTGCGCGAAGTGGTGATGGGAACCGATGAGGTGCACCTGTGACGACGCAGACCTCGTCTCAAGTCGTTCCCCAGGAGCCAAGCGGTCCCATCGTTTGGGGAAGCGTCATTGCCAGCACCTGCCTATTGCTGGCGATGTTGCAGAAGGCCCTGTTCCTGGTGGTGCCCTTCCTCCTGGCGCTGGTGCTGTACTACGTGCTTTTCCCGCCCGTTCAATGGCTGATGTATCGCGGCCTCAAGCGAGACTGGGCTGCGACCTTCGTCATGGCGATTTTTCTAGTGGCTGCCTGCGTTTATCTCAGCTTCTTCCTGCCCTGGCTGGCGGACCACATGGTGGACTGGCAATCGTCCCTCGCACGCTACGTGGACGGCGGCATGAACTTGTTGAAGCGAACCCTGCGCGGCATTGAGCGTTCTTCATCCATGTTGGCCCATGCCCATGTGTCCGAGGACGTGATGAAGCGTTTGTCCGGTGCAACGGCCAACGTCAGCCCCTATGTGGAACCCGCTGTGATGGGGGTGGTGACCTGGGCGCCGAGCCTGCTTCTCGCGCCATTCGTTTCCTATTTCTTCCTGAGGGACGGCGGGCAGTTCAAGCGGATGCTGGGGCGCGCCGTGCCCAACGCCTTCTTTGAAAAGACCCTCTATCTGCTGCACGAGGTGGACCAGACTGCCCGGGCTTATTTCCAGGGGCTCATGACCTTGACGGTGCTGGATACGATCACGCTGGCCGTCGGCTTGTGGTGGCTCGGGCTGCCGGCGCCTTTCGTGCTCGGTCTCCTGTGCGCGGTCCTGGCGTGGCTGCCTTTCGTCGGTTCGCTGTTGGGCGGTTTGCTGGTGGTGATGGTGGCCGCCACCGACTTTCCTCAGGATCCCACGATGGCCTATGGCGCCGTCGCCTTGTTCCTGGCCGTGCGTTTCCTGGACGATTTTCTCTACATGCCGCTGACCATTGGTCGCAGCCTGCATATGCATCCGTTGCTGACGGTGCTGATGATCTTCGTCGGGGGCGCGATTGCCGGTGTCCCAGGCCTGATGCTGGTGCTGCCTTTGTTGGGCGTGGTGATGGTGGTGGGGCGGACCCTGGGCAAGATCCTCACCGATCCTCGGCTGATTGCCCGCTACCGCCACGGGCGTCGCCTGCAAGCGGAGCAGGCGAGCGTCGATCTGACTTAGAGCCTATTTCAGTAGGGCTCGTGCGCCGCGTTGAGGCCCGGAGCGGATGGATGCAAGGCGCGGTGCGCAGGCATTGCCCGCCATGCGCCTTGCACTGCATCCCGCCACCACCCGGCGCGGCACGCGATACCTACTGAAATAGGCTCTTAAGCCTCGGCTTTGGGTGCGGCGTCGATCTTGTATTCGGTCTGGTTGATCCAGCTCGCGAGGGCGGAATCCATGGTGGCTGCGTGATCGTCGAACCAGGGCACCAGTTCCTTCACCAACTGCCGGCCCATGGTCATGTTGCCCTTGGCAACCTGCTCGCGCACGAACTGGGCGATCTTGAGGATTTCGGCGTGCATGCCGCCGTGGCATTCCACGGGCGGAAAGCCTGAGCCTCGCATCCAGCGGTCTTCCTGATCGAAGTGGATTTTCGTGTGCTCGATGAATTCGTCCAGGCCGGCCAGGAACTCGTCGTCGGCGGCCGCGTCAAGCTTGTTGAGCCAGTCGATGAATTCCCGATGGGTGTCGTCCATGGGGGCGAGGCCCAGTTCGTAGGAAGGTTTCCAGGGCGCAAGAGTCATGATGAATCCGGGCGATACTGTTGGGAGTGGGGCGGGATTGTATAGGCACAGCCTTACGCTGCCTTGATTGGAGTCACGTTTATGTTGGTCGATAGCCACTGTCATCTGGATGCGGCGGAGTTCGATGCGGACCGGGACGCCGTGCTGGAGCGGGCTCGCACCGCGGGCGTGGGGGCCATAGTGATCCCTGGCGTGGAGCGGGCCAACTGGGGGGCGGTGGCTTCGCTCTGCCGCGAAAATCCCGACTGCTTCCCGGCCTACGGGATTCATCCTATGTATGTAGACCGGGCTCATGGGGATGACCTGGACGCGCTCCGTCGTGTTCTGGACGTGGAGCAGGCGGTGGCCATCGGCGAGATCGGGCTGGATTACTTTGTCGAGCCTCGTAATGAGGCAAGACAGCTTCACTTTTTTACCGAGCAATTACGGATCGCCAGGGAGTACGACCTGCCGGTAATTCTTCACGTACGTCGCGCGGTGGATCACGTGCTGCGCGAGCTGCGCCGTTTTCGGCCAAAGGGCGGAATTGCCCATGCCTTTAACGGGAGCCGCCAGCAGGCAGACGAATTCATCAAACTGGGGTTCGCGCTCGGTTTTGGTGGCGCAATGACTTATTCCCGTGCGACGCGCATTCGGGATTTGGCAGCTTATCTGCCGTTAGAGAATATGGTGCTGGAAACCGACTCGCCGGATATTGCGCCGGAGTGGAAGGCGAAGCAGCGCAATGAACCCGCTACGCTTGAGGGGATTGCGTCGGTATTAGCCGATTTGAGAAATTGCCCGGTGGCGGAGGTTATTTCTGCCACCGGGGATACTGCATCTCGCGTATTGACGCGAATTAGCCGCGTATTGAATTAAATCGCCAGATCGTCCAGGGACTTTCCGCTCGCGACCCAGTCCGCCACCCACACGGGCTTACGGCCGCGACCAGTCCAGGTGACATCGGGCTGGTTGGGATGGCGATATTTGGCCTGAACCTTTTTTCCAGCGGCCTTATTTGAACCTGTCTTTTTGCTGACATTTTTACCCAGCAATTCATCCAGGGAAAAACCATGAGAAGAGGCGAGGGCCATCATCTGGTCCAGCACCTTTTGCTTTTCTTCCGTTTGGCGTTTTGCGATTTCACCGGGAATGGCGGCCTGAAGCTCTTTCAGTTGCGCAATGGAAAGATTGGAAATGTCCATCGATAGGGCTCCGTGTCTGTGGTTCAAATGATTAATGAAAGGATTTGCGAGAGGGGATAATACCGGAGCTATATTTTTAGTAATAGATGATTTTAAAAAATCGGCGATGGTAGTAATCCTGGTTGGTAATTTGGATGGGGGAGCGGGAGAACTATAAATTCCATAAGCCGAAAAGCACTGCGGAAACGCCGATGCGAGGCGGAGAGCTGAAGGGTTGCGCCGCTATAATCCGTGCCTCGTCCTTTCCCGATGGTTCTTCCCATGTGCGGTATCGTTGCAGCGGTTGCCCAAGGCAATATTGTTCAAACCTTGATCGAAGGGCTTCGCAAGCTGGAATATCGCGGCTACGACTCGGCGGGTATTGCAGTTCTGAAGCCTGAATTGACCCGGCTGCGCAGCGTGGGGCGTGTGGCAGAGCTGGCGAATCAAGCGGATGGTCTTTCCGCCTCCATCGGTATCGCCCATACCCGTTGGGCTACCCACGGGGTTCCCTGTGAGCGTAACGCCCACCCCCACATCTCCGGCGGCCTGGCGGTGGTGCATAACGGCATCATCGAGAACTTTCAGGAGTTGAAGCGCATGTTGGCCGACGAAGGCTACCGCTTCGAATCCGACACGGACACTGAGGCGGTTGCCCACCTGGTGGCCCACATCCTGAAGTCTGAACCGGACCTCTTCGCCGCCGTGCGACTGGCAACCCAAAAGCTGATCGGCGCCTACGCCATCGCGGTTGCCAAGGAGGGCGAGGACCGTTTGGTGGTGGCTCGCCACGGTGCGCCCCTGCTACTGGGTGTAAGTGCCCAAGGCAACTATGCGGCATCCGATGCGTCTGCGTTGCTCCAGGTCACCCGCTCCATGGTGTATCTGGAAGACGGCGATATCGCAGAACTGACTCGCGGCAGCTACCGCATTCTTCGCGGTGACGGCAGTGAGGTTTCCCGTCCCGTGGTGGAAAGCCAGCTCTCCGCCGATGCGGTGGAATTGGGCCAATTCCGCCACTACATGCAGAAGGAAATCTTCGAGCAGCCCCAAGCCTTGGCAAATACGCTGGAGATGATTGGCGGCGCCCAAAGTTTTTCCGCCAATGTGTTTGGTGCTGATGCGCCTGAATTGTTTGGTCGCGCCAAGTCGGTATTGATTCTGGCCTGTGGCACTAGCTTCCATGCCGGCATGGTGGCGCGCTACTGGATCGAGCAGGTTGCCAAACTGCCTTGCACGGTGGAGATCGCCAGCGAGTACCGCTATCGCGAGTCCGTTCCTGCAGCCGACACCCTGGTGGTGGCGATTTCCCAGTCGGGCGAAACTGCCGATACCCTGGCCGCAGTGAAGCACGCAAAGGGTCTGGGCATGACCGCTACGTTGGCTATCTGCAACGTGCCCGAATCCGCCCTGATTCGCGAATCCGCGCTCAAGTTCCTGACCCGCGCCGGCCCTGAGATCGGCGTGGCGTCCACCAAGGCCTTCACCACCCAGTTGGCCGCCCTGGCGCTGCTCGCGTTGTCCTTGGCGAAGTCCCAAGGCCGTCTGAACGCAGATGAAGAATTGAAGCACCTCACCGCGTTGCGGCACTTGCCCGTGGCTGTGCAGAAGGTGCTGGCGCTGGAGCCGGAAATTCGCGGTTGGGCAGAACACTTCGCCAACAAGCATCACGCCTTGTTCCTTGGCCGTGGTTATCACTACCCGATCGCACTGGAAGGCGCGCTAAAGCTCAAGGAGATTTCCTACATCCATGCCGAAGCCTATCCGGCAGGTGAGTTGAAGCACGGCCCTCTGGCGCTGGTGGACAAGAACATGCCTGTCATTGCGGTGGCCCCCAACGACGCGCTGCTGGAGAAACTGAAATCCAATCTTCAGGAAGTTCGTGCGCGCGGAGGCGAGTTGTATGTCTTCGCCGATCAGGATTCGGCCATGGTGGAAACCGATGGCGTGCATGTGTTGCAGTTGCCTGAGCACTACGGCTTGCTGTCTCCCGTGCTGCACGTAGTGCCTCTGCAGTTGCTCTCTTATCACGCTGCGTTGGTGAAGGGCACGGACGTGGACAAGCCGCGTAACTTGGCCAAAAGCGTGACTGTCGAATGAGAAGTTTTTTTGAAAAAAATTCGCAAAAAGTGTTGATGAAAAATCTCAGCTCTGTATAATGCGTAGCTCTTTCAGCGCCCGTAGCTCATCTGGATAGAGTACTTGGCTACGAACCAAGGGGTAGGAGGTTCGAATCCTTCCGGGCGCGCCAGAAAAAACACAAAAGCCACCGCAAGGTGGCTTTTGTGTTTTCTGCCGTCCATTCTCTGTGCGTCAATTAAGCAGACGAAAAAAAGCCCAGCGAAATCGCTGGGCCTATGTACTGCAAGCAAGGTAAGCAAGTGCGCAAGCGCAACTCGCTAGCAAGGCGTCAGGGCCTCATCTTGCCGGTTTCGATGTAGCGCGTGTGCCAGCTCAAAGCATCCTGCAGCATGTGCGGTGTTTGCTTGCCGAAGGAGCGCTCCATGGAGTGCTTGAAGTAATCGGCCAGCATGGGTTTGAAGTCCGGGTGGGCGCAGTTCTCGATGATCACCTTTGCGCGTTGCTTGGGCGACAGGCCGCGCAGGTCGGCGAGGCCTTGCTCGGTGACGATAACCTGCACGTCGTGCTCGGTGTGATCCACGTGGGACACCATGGGCACGATGCTGGAGATGGCACCGTTCTTCGCACGCGAAGGCGTCATGAAGAACGACAGGTAGGCGTTGCGGGCGAAATCGCCGGAGCCGCCGATGCCGTTCATGATCTGGGAACCCATGATGTGGGTGGAGTTCACGTTGCCGTAGATGTCGCCTTCGATCATGCCGTTCATGGCGATCACGCCCAGGCGGCGAATAACTTCCGGATGGTTGCTGATCTCTTGCGGACGCAGAATGATCTTGTCACGGTAGCGACCCAGATCGCTGTTCATGGCGTGCAACGCATCAGGGCTCAGGGAGAATGCGGTAGCGGAGGCGCAGGTCATCTTGCCTGACTTGATCATCTCCAGCATGCCGTCCTGGATCACCTCGGTGTAAGCGGTGAGGTTCTCGAAGGGGCCTTCGTTGAGACCGGCCATCACGGCGTTGGCGATGTTGCCGACGCCGGATTGCAGGGGCAGCAGATTGCGCGGCAGGCGCCCCATTTTCACTTCATGTTCCAGGAACTCCAGGATGTGACCGGCGATGCGCTTGGAGTCGTGATCGGGTTCGGAGAACGCGGAGTTGCGGTCGCTGGCATTGGTTTCGACGACAGCGATCACCTTGTTCGGATCGACGCGCAGATAGGGCTCGCCGATGCGGTCGCTGGCGGAAACGATGGGGATGGGTTTGCGATTGGGAGGCAGTTGGGTGCCGTAATAGATGTCGTGCATCCCTTCCAGCAGCGGGTTCTGCCAATGGTTCACTTCGAGAATGACCTTGTCGGCTTGATCGAGCCAGGTCTTGTTGTTGCCCACGGAGGAGGCAGGGATCAGGTAGCCGTCTTCGGTGATGCCGGTGACTTCCACCACGGCCACGTCGAGCTTGCCGAGGAAGCCGAACCAGACGAACTGCGCCACGTGAGACAGGTGGATGTCGATGTACTCCATCTCGCCCGCGTTGATGCGCTTGCGGCAAGTGGGATCCGATTGATAGGGCAGACGCATTTCGATGCCGTCCACCATGGCGAGCGCGCCATCCAGTTCAGGTGCGGTGGAAGCGCCAGTCCAAACGCCGATGCGGAACTTCTTACCATGGAGATTGGCGTCCATGATGCGCTTGGCCAGGGCGGCGGGAACCTGTTTGGGGTAGCCGGCGCCGGTGAAGCCGCTCATGCCGACATTGACGCCAAAGGGAATCAGTGCGGCGGCTTCTTCAGCCGACATGAGCTTGCCGCGCAGGGCAGGATTTAGAACGCGGGAATCAGACATGAATAATCCAAATGAAAAGGAAATGCCCCCAATCGGGGAGCGCGGATTATCCAGTTGGAAAATTACTGCAACTTGACGGCAATTCCTTGAAAACTAATTAGTTTTTGTTGGAATTGGAGATGCAGAAAGTAGATGGGGGTTGTGGCCGAGTAGAAAAGAAAAAAGGGAAAGCTTTCGCTTTCCCTTTTTAGATTTTGGAGCGGGAGAAGAGTCTCGAACTCTCGACCTATACCTTGGCAAGGTATCGCTCTACCAACTGAGCTACTCCCGCATTGAAGACATGCATTATAACGCAAAAACTAAATCTTTGGAGGCGCGAGCCGGAGTCGAACCGACCTACACGGATTTGCAATCCGGTGCATAACCGCTTTGCTATCGCGCCTAACCGAAACATTGCTTGCTGCTTGAATAATGGAATTATCCTTATCCGGAAAAACTGGAGCGGCAGAAGAGTCTCGAACTCTCGACCTCAACCTTGGCAAGGTTGCGCTCTACCAACTGAGCTACTGCCGCGTCAAACAGAGCGCGCATTATAGGCCATGAGCGGATCTTGTCAACATTCAGGTTCTATTTTTCTGCGCTGCGCTTGGCGATTTCCGGCCAGGCCATGCGCAGGTAATAACCCATCGACCATAGTGTCAGCAAGGCGGCGATCCAGATCAGCCAGTTGCCGATGACGCGGACGTCGAAGCCGAGCAAGGGCATGTGGTAAAGCAGAAGCGGGATGGCCAGCATTTGGGCGGCCGTCTTGATCTTGCCGAGCATGGAGACGGCGACGCTCTTCGCCGCCCCGATTTTCGCCATCCACTCGCGCAAGGCGGAAATGGTGATTTCGCGACCGATGATGATCATGGCGATGATGGCATCGGCCCTGCCTAGTTGGACCAGGACGATCAGCGCGGCGGCCACCATCAGCTTGTCGGCCACCGGGTCGAGAAAGGCGCCGAAGGCCGAAGTCTGGTTCAGGCGGCGCGCCAGGTAGCCGTCCGCCCAGTCGGTCAGCGCCGCCGCGATGAAGAGTAGCGTTGCTGCCACGTCGCGCTCCTCCGGCGTTGCCCAGTCGGCTGGCAGGTAATAGAGCGCGATCAGTAGCGGTATCGCAACGATACGGAGCCAGGTCAGCAGGATGGGCAAATTAAAGGGCATGTGTTCAATGTAGCGCAGAAAAGATTTTTTCGGCCAATTCCCGGCTGATGCCGGGAACTTCCGCCAGTTGGTCCGCGCTGGCCGCGAGAACGCCGGGCAAACCACCAAAGCGGGTGACCAGTGCTTTGCGCCGGGCCGGGCCGATACCGGGCAGGCTTTCCAGCGTTGAAGTCTTGCGTGCCTTGCCGCGCCGGGCGCGGTGCCCGGTGATGGCAAAACGGTGCGCTTCGTCGCGGATTTCCTGAATCAGATGCAGGGCCGGGTGTTCCGGCGGCAATTGTAACGGCTCCCGCCCTTCCGGGAAAATCAGCGTCTCCAGCCCGGGCTTGCGTTCCTCGCCCTTGGCGACGCCGAGCATGGGTAGATCGGCCAGCCCGAGATCTGCCAGCGCAGCGTAAGCCGAACTGACCTGGCCTTTGCCGCCATCGATCAGGATCAGGTCGGGCGCCACGCCCTCCCCGCTGGCCAGCTTGCCGTAACGCCGGGTCACCGCTTGGCGCATCGCCGCGTAGTCATCGCCCGGGGTAATGTCGCGCATGTTGAAACGCCGGTAATCGGAACGCTTCATGCCATTGCCGTCATAGACCACGCAGGAGGCCACCGCCGCCTCGCCCATGGTGTGGCTGATGTCGAAACATTCGATGCGCACGATCGCCTCCGGCAATTGCAGGGCTTCCTGCAGCGCCGCCAGCCGTTGCTCCTGCTGGGCAGTGGCCTGGTTGCGGGCGAGGATGGCGAGTTGGGCGTTTTGCCGGGCCATTTCCAGCCAGGCGCGATGCAGCACCGAGCGCGCCTCCTGGATCGGCAACGGCCGTCCGGCCAGTTCGGCCAGCGCACTTTCCAGTTCGTTTTTTTCGTCTTCGGCGGGCAACGGCGAGACGAGCAGGCGGGCCGGCGCCGGATGCGAGGCATAGTGCTGCCGGATGAAAGCCGCTACGGCATCGGCCGCCGTCGACTCGCCGATGTTGCTGGGAAACTGCAGACGGTCGCCGAGATGACGCCCACCACGCACCATCGCCAGATTGACGCAGACCTGCCCGGCTTCCTTGAGGGCGACGACAATATCGACGTCCTCGCCCTTGCTGCTCGAAACGAACTGCTTTTCCTGGATCTGATGCAGCGACTGGATCTGGTCGCGATAAATGGCGGCCTGTTCGAAGGCCAGTCGGCCGGCGGCATCTTCCATCGCCACATTGAGCCGCTTGGTCACTTCCTGCTGCTTGCCGAGCAGGAACATCGACGCCAGTTGCACGTCGGATTTGTAGTTCTCGGCAGAAACATGGCCCACGCAAGGCCCGCTGCAGCGTTTGATCTGATACAGCAGGCACGGCCGCGAGCGGTTGGCGAACACACTGTCTTCGCAGGTACGCAGGCGGAACATTTTTTGCAGCAGGTGGATGCTGTCGCGTACCGCCCAGGACGACGGGTAAGGCCCGAAGTAATCCGCCTTGCGGTCCGGGTTGCCGCGATAGAAGGCAAGGCGCGGGAACTCGCCGCGCGTCAGTGTAATGTAGGGATAGGACTTGTCGTCGCGGAACAGGATGTTGTAGCGCGGCGCCAGCGACTTGATCAGGTTGTTTTCGAGCAGCAGCGCTTCGGCTTCCGTGCGCGTCGTCGTCGTCTCGATATGAGCGATCTGGCTGACCATGTGCGCGATGCGCGGACTCGGCAGGTTGTCGCGAAAATACGAAGCCACCCGCTTCTTAAGGTTCTTGGCCTTGCCGACGTAAAGTACGGCGCCGCCGGCGTCGAGCATCCGGTAGACGCCCGGCAAATCGGTCAACGAGGCGAGAAAGGCCTTGGCATCAAAACTCATGGGGCAAAGGTTTCAGCCGAGTTGCGCCTTGACGCCGGCAAAGACGGCTTCGAAACTTTCCCGCGAAAGCCGCCCGGTACGCCAGTTGTAACCGCTGCAATGGTAGCTGTCGACCAGCCGGCGACCGTCCGGCAACTGGTGCGACACGTTGTGGCCGAACGGATAGTCCTTGACCTTCAGACCATAGGCCCAGAGCAGCGCCTGGTGGGCGATGGCGCCGAGGGCGACGATCACCTGCAGGCGCGGCATGGCAACCAGTTCGGCCTGCAAGTGACCATTGCACTGGCGGATTTCCGCCGTCGTCGGCTTATTGGCCGGCGGCAGGCAGCGCACGGCATTGGTGATCCGGCAGTCGTTCAGTTGCATGGCGGGGTTGGCCAGGGAATCGGCGCCCAGCGGTTGGCCGCTGCTGGCAAAGCCGAAACGGTGCAGCGCCGGATAAAGTAGTTCTCCGGCCACGTCGCCGGTGAATGGCCGGCCGGTCCGGTTGGCACCTTTTTCGCCGGGGCCTAAGCCGACCACCAGCAAGCGGGCGTCGAGCCCGCCAAAGGCGGGTACCGGCAGCGCATGCCAGTCCGGATCGCGCTGGCGGATCATGGCGAGGTGCGCGGCGAGGCGCGGACAGGCCGTACAGCCCTGAGGATCGTTGAATGCAGACATGGCGGGAATGTTAGCATGGCGGCCATGCAGCGACATTGGGACATCTTTTGCCGGGTCATCGACAACTTCGGCGATATCGGCATCTGTTGGAGGCTCGCCCGACAACTGGCGTCCGAACACGGGTTGTCGGTGCGCCTTTGGGTAGACGACCCTACCAGCCTCAAACCGCTGGCCCCGGCGCTCGATACCACGCTGCTCAGGCAGGTCATCCGGGGCGTCGAAGTCGTACCGTGGACCGACGACTTCGTCGTTGACCGGATGGCCGATGTCGTCATCGAAGCTTTCGCCTGCGAACTGCCCGCCGCCTATGTTTCAGCGATGGCTGCAGCAATGCCCAAGCCGCGCTGGATCAATCTCGAATACCTGACCGCGGAAAGCTGGGCCGAAGACTGCCATGGCATGGCTTCGCCGCACCCGACGCTGCCGCTGGTCAAGCATTTCTTTTTCCCGGGATTTACGCCGACGAGCGGTGGCCTGCTCCGCGAAAACGGCTTGCTGGCGGCGCGCGAGGCGGAACAGGCGAGACTGCCGATGGACGACCGGCTGGAGATCAGCCTCTTCTGCTACGACACGGCGCCGGTCGGCGCCCTGCTCGACGCCATGGCCGCCTCGTCGCTCGCCATCCGTTGCCACGTGCCGCCGGGTAAGCCGCTGGCCGCGGTCAGCGCCCATCTCGGCGGCAGCGGCCCCTGGCGACTGGGCAAGCTCGACGTCCAGCCCATTCCCTTCCTGGCGCTGGACGACTACGACCGGCTGTTGTGGCGTTGCGCCATCAATTTCGTGCGCGGCGAAGACTCCTTCCTGCGCGCCCAATGGGCCGGCCGGGCCTTTGTCTGGCAGATCTACGAGCAGGAGGAAGAGGCGCATCTGGCCAAGCTGGAGGCGTTTCTCGAACGCTATACC
The DNA here is from genome assembly GCA_050259955.1 of Bacteroidota bacterium. Taxonomy (GTDB): domain Bacteria; phylum Pseudomonadota; class Gammaproteobacteria; order Burkholderiales; family Rhodocyclaceae; genus Azonexus. Next base: position 36,401 of record JBLNBM010000032.1, on the reverse strand, counting down.
GCCGGCGTCGATGCGTCGGTCAAAGAGGCGGTGCTGGCCATGTTCCGGGCGTGGAATACGGGTAGCGGGGTTGCCGAGGCGTGGCCGGCTTTTCTTGCCTGCCGGGAGCAACTGGCCATCGCGACACTCCAGTGGGCGGAGAAACTCGCGACAGTCCCCGATCTGGCCACGGCACTCGTCAACTTCTGTTCGCCCAAGGTATAATTTAACGCTTTAATTTTTCAGCTTTTTGGGAATCCCGAATGAAGACCGCAATGGAACTCCGCTCCGGCAACGTGATCATGGTCGGCGCCGACCCGCTCGTTGTCCAGAAGACCGAATACAACAAGTCTGGCCGCAACGCTGCGGTCGTCAAGATGAAACTCAAGAACCTGCTGTCCGGCAATCCGTCGGAAGCGGTTTACAAGGCTGACGACAAGTTCGAAGTGGTCATCCTCGACAAGAAGGAAGTGACCTACTCCTACTTCGCCGACCCGATGTACGTTTTCATGGACGCCGACTACGAGCAGTACGAAGTCGAAGCCGAAAACATGACCGACGCGCTGAAGTATCTGGAAGACGGCCTTGCCTGTGAAGTCGTGTTCTACAACGGCAAGGCGATTTCGGTCGAACTGCCGAACAGCGTCGTGCGCGAAGTGATCTACACCGAGCCGGCCGTCAAGGGCGACACTTCGGGCAAGGTCATGAAGCCGGCCAAGCTGGCCACCGGTTTCGAACTGCCGGTTCCGGCCTTCGTCAGCATCGGCGACAAGATCGAAATCGACACCCGTACCGACGAATACAAGAACCGCGTCAAGTAAGCGCGGCGTCTACTCGTCAGGACAATCGGGCAGCCCAGGCTGCCCGATTTCATTTCAGGCCATCAATTTGGCGATATTCGCCAGCGCGGCCCGATACACCGGATCAGCCTGCAAGCCGGACCAGTCCATGGCCGGACTTTCGGGAATCAGCGCTTCGACGCGTAGTCCCCGCTTCGGATCGATCTCCGGCCGCCAGTTCTCCAGCACGTCGGCCACCGCCTCCGGCGCATTGCACACCAGTAGCATGTCGCACCCGGCGCGGTAGGCGGTATCGACGCGTTTCAACATGCCGCCGACGACACCGGCGCCGGCCATCGACAAATCGTCGGTGAAAACGACGCCGTTAAACTTTAAGTCATTTCTCAAATAATCGATCCATTTATTTGAAAATACAGCAGTATTACAATCGAAACATTCGTAAATAACATGCGCCGCCATGACCGCGTCGAGCCGCAGTTCGCGGTAGGGCAGCAAATCTTCCTGCATCGCGGCGAGCGGTCGCTCATCGACCGGCAACTCGACATGGGAATCAGGAATCACATAACCGTGCCCGGGGAAATGCTTGCCGCAGGAAGCCATGCCCGCCTGACGCAAACCGGAGGTCAGCGCCTCGGCCAGCGCGATCACCGCGACCGGGTCGCGATGGAAGGCGCGGTCGCCGATCACCCGCGACGGGCCATAGTCGAGGTCGAGCACTGGCGTGAAGGAGTAATCGACGCCGCGGGCACGCAGTTCCGCTGCCAGCACGTAACCGACCTGGTGCGCCGCGGCTTTTGCCGCTTCCGGATTTTCGTTCCACAGTTGCCCGAGCGCTGCCATCGGCGGCAGGCGGGTGAAGCCGTCGCGAAAGCGTTGCACCCTGCCCCCTTCGTGATCAACTGCGATGAGGAGCGGCGGCTGGCGCAGGGCATGGATTTCCGCGGTCAACGCCGAAAGCTGCCCGGGGTCGGCGTAATTGCGCGAAAACAGGATGATGCCGCCGACCAGCGGATGGCAGAGACGTTCGCGGTCGAGATCGGTCAGTGCCGTCCCGGCAATGTCGATCATCAGCGGACCGAAGGGCAGAGGGCTCATGCATGCTCCAGAATGACGTAGGCGATGGCGTAGTCCGCTTCATCGCTGATCGAAAGATGGGCCTTCAGTTGCTTGCCGGTGATCAGTTCGGCCAGCGGGCCGGAAAACACCAGCACCGGCTTGCCCAGTTCGTCGTGGCCAACGGCGATGGCCGGCAGTACGGCCGGCGGGCTGATGCCGGTGCCCAGCGCCTTGCCGAAAGCCTCCTTGGCGGCAAAACGCTTGGCGAGAAAGCGGCCCTTGTCGGGCGCCCGGGCGAAATCGGCGAACTCTTCGGGGGCCAGCAGCTTGTCCCGCGCCCGGTCGCCATGGCGCTCCCACATGCCGCGCAGGCGTGCCACGGCGGCGATGTCGGTGCCGATGCCGTAGATCATTCGGCGCGCGGCGCCGCTTCGCGCATCAACAGCTTCATTTCCCGCACCGCTTCGCGCAGGCCGACGAAGACCGCACGGCTGACGATGGCATGGCCGATATGCAATTCGCGGATGCCGGCCAGGCGGGCGACCGGCTGCACGTTGTAGTAATTGAGCGCATGCCCCGCGTTGAAGCGCATGCCGAGATGGCGGATCGCCTGCCCGGCATGGCGGATCTTGTCGAGTTCGGCGAGTACGGCCGGCGCCTCGCTGTCGCGGCCTCGAGCATGAAAAGCGTGGGCATAGGGGCCGGTATGGATTTCGCAGACACTGGCGCCGATGCGCGCCGCGGCTTCGATCTGCGGCAATTCAGCGTCGATGAAAACGCTGGTCACGATGCCGGCATCGGCCAGGCGGCTGATCACGTCCTTGAGGCGCACTTCCTGCGCCAGCACGTCAAGGCCACCTTCAGTGGTGATTTCGTGCCGTCCTTCCGGCACCAGCATGGCCATTTCCGGCTGTAGCCCGCAGGCAATGCCGACCATTTCATCGGTCGCCGCCATTTCCAGGTTGAGCTTGACCTGGGTCAGTTCGCGCAGGCGGCGGACGTCGGCATCCTGGATGTGCCGCCGGTCTTCGCGCAAATGCACGGTGATGCCGTCGGCGCCGCCCAGATGCGCTTCGACGGCAGCCCAGACCGGATCGGGTTCGTAAGTCATGCGCGCCTGGCGCAGGGTGGCAACGTGATCGATATTTACGCCAAGTTCGATGCTCATGATTGCTGGAATTCTCAAAAATTGCGGCGATGTCGCCGGCGGTTAAGCCATGAAAGTGAAGCGCATCTGCCGGCGACGTCCGGATTGGCGACGTCCCGACAAGCGATCGGCCTCTATTCTAACCGCTCGCTGCCAGGCCACCATTAACCGGGGATTTTGCCGGCCTCGCCAATACCCCAGCGAACGGTCGCTTTTCGATGGAACTGTGCCACCGGTGGCGCAGTCGTACCAGTGAGTCTGTCGCTCCCAGGAGGATGGCGCGATGTGTAATTTCCGCTGCTTAACCATGGTTTGCCTGAGCGCGCTGGTCGGTTGCGCCAGTCCGGCCGAGCGCGCTGCCCGGATGCAGGCCGAGGTCGACGAGATGATCGTGGTTTATGGGCCGGCCTGTGAAAGGCTGGGCTACAAGCGCGACAGCGATCCATGGCGCGAATGCGTCATTCGACTGGCGTCGAAAATGGAGCAGCGCAATTTCAGCTACCCGGCGACCACGACCTGCGTCGGCCAGCATGGCTTTTTCAACTGCACCAGTTTCTAGAGCGTCGCCGGTTCAAGGGCCGGCAAGGGCCGGCTCAGTTCCTGCCGACCCACAAAGCGGACCAGCCGTCGGGGCTGATCGGGCCGCTGACGCGGGTGCAGGTCTGCGTCGCGGCAATGAAACTCCGGCATTGTGAACATTTGCGGGCACCGTTCGGCGTCGCCCGGTAGCCCACCCTGGCAGGTAGAAACTTGACGGCCGACGTTATCGGCGACTGGTCGTTCGTGCAGCTGCCAACGATCGGCGCCCAGCGTCCGCAGGCGCCCGCCAGCGCGGGCTGCAGCGCTCCAGCGTCGGGATTTTTCTTGGCCATCGGGTGATCTCCTTGGCAGGTGCAGTTGTTTTGCCACGCAACCAAAGATAGTGATCGCCAGCGACTGTCTCCGTGCGTCAGCGCACCCAGTCGGCAGGGGTCCAATTACCTGGCTTGTCGGATTTCCGGACGACTTGCGTGAGAAGCAGTCGTGACCGGTCTCCTCCGCGGGACGGGTCGGGATTTTTCCTGATGATGGCGGTTCCAACGCGGTGGGCGGAGACGCCCGCAGGCAACTTCGGCACTGGACGAGGGCCATCGGTACTCGCCGCAGGGCTAATTGAAACTGGAGATACGCCATGAGTGCTTATGCATCTTTTCAACGCGGGACGCTGGCTGTGATAGCCGCCATCATTCTTCTGGCTCCCGGCTTCTCCCGAGCCGAGATTGTAGATAGCGAAACCCTGGCGACGGCCAATGCCAACGATGCCGAGCGAGCCAAGGTGGAAAACTTTCTCGAACAGGCCAGCGTTGCGCAGAAATTGCAGACCCTGGGCGTAGATAGCATCGCTGCCAAGGAGCGTGTTGCGGCCATGAGCCAGCAGGAAATCCACGCCCTGGCACAGCGCATCGACACCCTGCCCGCCGGAGGCGATTTCAGCAATTCGGATTTCATCATCATCTTGCTGGTTGTCCTCCTGATTGCCGTCATTCTCTGATGCGGGGCCAGGTCCATCCCGGCCGCTGGTCAGTCGCGTGTTTGCTTTTTTTGCTGGCGGCGTGCGGCGGCATGCCATCGCCCGATCTTGCCATCGGCGATGCGCTGCCCCGGTATGCGGAATTGACCGGGGTGGCTTTCTTCCCGCAACAGGACCATCAATGTGGACCGTCTGCGCTGGCCACCGTGCTCGGTGCCGGCGGCGTGCCGCGCACGCCGGACCAGTTGGCAAGCGCGGTATACCTTCCGGAACGCAAAGGCAGCCTGCAATTCGAGCTGCTCGCGGCAACGCGCCGGGCCGGGCTGCTGCCCTACCCGCTGGCACCCCGGCTGTCTGCGGTCATTACGGAAATCGCCGCTGGCCATCCGGTACTGGTGTTGCAGAAACAAGGCTGGGCGTCGCTCGCCGACTGGCACTATGCGGTAGTCATTGGCTACGATCTGACGGAAAACAAGGTGATCCTGCGCTCGGGCAGGGAAGCGCGGCTCACCCTGTCGATCGACGACTTTGACCGCAGCTGGGCCGGCGCCGGGCGCTGGGCCTTTGTCGCGCTGCCGGCCGATCAGATACCGGCGACGGCCTCAGAAGTGCGCTACATCCGGGCCGCTGTCGCGCTTGAAGCGGTCGCCCCACTGGCCGCGGCGCGAGCCTACCAGACGGCCCTCCAGCGCTGGCCGGGCAATCTGCCGGCGCGCATCGGCATTGGCAATGCGGCCTATCGGCGACACGACCTCGCCGCCGCCGAAGCGGCGTATCGCCAGGCGACCATCGATCATCCGGAGTCGGCCGACGCCTGGAACAATCTTGCCCAGACCTTGCATGAAACGGGCCGCCCGGTGCTCGCGCAGTCGGCGGCGGAACAAGCCGTGGCGCTGGGTGGCGCCCGGGCAACAGTCTATGCCGCCACCTTGGCGGCAATCAGGGAAAGCCAGTATTAGCCGATCGGCGCCCAGCCCCCGTGAGGTAACGCAATTCCTACAGCGATACAGCCAAATCCGACAGGCGCCGCGGCAGCGATTTGCTAGTCTTTGACCATGCCCTACACCAATCAGACTTTCGAGCAAAAGCTTGCGCTGCTCGCCTATCGCGGACTGGCCAACGCCGATGTGCCGGCCTTGCGCGAAATTGCCGATTGCCTGTGGCACTCGCGCTACGTTCCCGACCTTGGACTCGTCCCCAGCGAACTCCGCCAGGATGCCGGCTACGTTGTGGACCGGTTGACGCGTTTCAATGTGCTCGATCAGGCTCGGGAAATCGAAATTCTGGCGGCGCTGGCACCGTGGCAGGACAAGGTGGATCGCGATGCTGTGCCAGGCTGCCGCGATCCCCTGGCCCAGGAATGGGGAGCCCATGCCGATCTTTCGCGCTGGCAACTGATGGCCTTGCATTATCCGGAAGCCCGCAAGCGAATCTAGCGCGAGGCTCGCCTACAGTTCCTGCAAATCCTTGAAAATCCGGCGCGTTGCCAGCTCGACGCCGGCCAGATAGTAGGACATCAACGTCCGCATCAATTGCTTGGCCTCGCTGCGTGAGCGCGGATCGGAAAAATCCTCGGCGGCCAGGTCGAGCAGCGTCTTGCCGCTGACCGTCTGCGTCGCCGCTTCGGCATGTTCCAGGCGGACCGGCCCCTGCTCCATGCGATAGGCGTAATGGGCGTCTGCCATGATCTCCCGGCCTTCGCTGTCGCGATCCAGGGTCAGTCCGTAGCCAAGTTCCTGGAGCAGGGCTTTTTCAAAGCTGCGCAGGTCGGCCTCGCGCTCCTTGCCGCCCGGGTCGGCCGCCAGTTTGGCCAGCATTTCGCCATAGCGCTCGAACAGGTGTTCGTGGGCATCTTCGCGCGGCAGCAGGTGCATCAGCAATTCATTGAGGTAATAGCCGCAGAATAGCGCCTCGCCGCCCAGAAGCGGCAAACCGCCCTGCCACTCCGCTTTCATCAGGGTCAGCACTTCGCCCTTGCCGGCCCAGGCCACTTCGATCGGCTGGAAGGCCATCAACAGGCCGCGGATGGCTGCCCGCGGCCGGCGCGCCCCGCGGGCGAGCAGCGCCATGCGCCCGAAGTCGCGGGAAAAGATTTCAACAATCAGGCTGGTTTCCCGGAACGGGGTGGTGTGCAAGACGTAGGCCGGCTGGCCGTCGACTTTGCTGCGCCGGTTCATTCGTAACCGAGACTCTTCAGTAGGCGCTCGTCATCGTTCCAGCCGGATTTGACCTTGACCCATATCTCCAGATAGACCTTGCCGTCGAACAGCCGCTCCATGTCCTGGCGCGCCTCGCTGGCGATGCGCTTGAGCGACTCGCCGCCCTTGCCGATGACGATCGCCTTGTGGCCTTCGCGGTCGACGACGATGGCGGCAAAGATCCGGCGCAGATTGCCTTCGACTTCGAAACGTTCGATTTCGACGGTCGTCGCATAAGGCAACTCGTCGCCGAGCAGGCGGAAGACCTTCTCGCGGATGTATTCCGCCGCCAGGAAACGCTCGCTCTTGTCGGTCAAGTCGTCTTCCGGGAACATCAGCCCCTCGTTCGGCAGGTGCTTGCGCGCCTCGGCCAGCAACTCGCTGGTCTGTCGTCCCTTGGTGGCGCTGACCGGGACAATGGCGGCGTAATCGTGGTCGGCGGAAACCTGCGCCAGGAAAGGCAGCAGATCGTTCCTGTCCTTGAACTGGTCGGTCTTGTTGACGACCAGGATGACCGGTCGATCCTTGGGCAGCAGGCGGACCACCGCCTGATCCTTGGCATCGTAGCGTCCGGCTTCGACGACGAAGAGCACCAGGTCGACGTCGCTCAGGGTCTGCGTGACGCCGCGGTTCATTGCCCGGTTCAGCGCATTGCCGTACTTGGTCTGGAAGCCGGGGGTATCGACAAAGACGAATTGTGCGTCGTCGTTGGTAACGATGCCGGTAATCCGGTGGCGCGTGGTTTGCGCCTTGCGCGAAACGATGCTGATCTTTTCGCCGACCAGGCGATTGAGCAGGGTCGATTTGCCGACGTTGGGACGGCCAACGATGGCGATATAACCGGAACGGATTTTTTTCATGCCTTGAGTGCTTTCAGTGCGTTTTCAGCGGCAACCTGCTCGGCGATGCGGCGACTGGCGCCGTGGCCGATGGTGCGCAGGGGCGGATTCTCTATTTCACAGGCGACCTCGAAGCGCTTTTCGTGAGCCGCCCCGGTCGTTTCCAGCATCTGGTAGCGCGGCAGCGCCCGCTTCTTCCCCTGCAGCCATTCCTGCAGACGCGTCTTGGCATCTTTCTGGGATTGCCCGGGCCTCAGGTCGTCGAACAAGGGCAGGTAAAGCCGGGCGATGACCTTTTGCACCGCCTCGAAACCGGCATCCAGGTAAATGGCGCCAAACAGGGCCTCCAGCGCATCGGCGAGGATCGACGGGCGCTGGGCGCCGCCGCTTTTCATCTCGCCTTCCCCGAGGCGCAGGTAATCGCCGATCTTCAGCATCAGGGCGAGCTGGTGCAAGGCATCCTGACGAACCAGATTGGCGCGCAGGCGGGAAAGATCGCCTTCGGGCAAGTCCGGGAAACGCTTGTAGAGCGCCGAGGCGACCACGCAGTTGAGGATGCCATCGCCGAGGAATTCCAGCCGCTCGTTATTGGGCGAGCCGAAACTGCGGTGAGTCAGGGCCGTACGGAGCAGCGCCGCATCCGAAAAGCTGTGTCCCAGCTGCCGGGCAAGGTCCAGCGCGCTCATCGATTATTGCCCAGCGGTCGAGCCTCGGTAGTCGATCAGCAAGCTGACGTTCGCAAACAGGGGAATGCGCTTTTCATAGCCAAATTCGATGACGATCTTGCCGCCATCCTTGGAGACATCGAGCTGATTGCCCTTGAAGTCGAGCTGGTCGATTTCGGCAAACTTGTCGAAGGACTTGCGGACATCGGCCACCGTCGAATCCGGACCCATCTTGGCGACCACGGCCTTGCTGTCCTTGAGTATCTTGAAATACTCAATGGCGGTCGGTGCCACTTTCATGCCGAGAACGGCGACCAGCACCAGCACGATGCCCCAGAAAATCAGGCCGGACAAGGCGACGCCACGTTGATATTTCATCTTAATTCCTTATCTGAACGAACCAATTCGACTGAGATCGCTGAGATTCAGCCAGATGAAAAATGCCTTGCCGACAATGTTTTCTTCCGGCACGAAGCCCCAGGCACGGCTGTCCCGGCTGTTGTCGCGATTGTCACCCATCATGAAATAGTGACCCGCGGGGACCTTGCAGATCACGCCAGCGGCATTGTAAGTGCAATTTTCGCGATGTGGGAAATGCGAGGGGTCGGGCACGAATGCCGGTGCATCGACATCATTGAGCAGGTGATGTTCGACATTGCCCAGCTTGGCAATGTACTGCTCGGAATAATAGAGGCGGTCCGGATGCAGGTAATCGCTGATTTTCTGCATCTCGACCGGTTGGCCGTTGATGGTCAGGCGCTTGTTCTGGTAGGCGACGGTATCGCCGGGCAAGCCGACGACGCGCTTGATGTAGTCGAGCGACGGGTCTTCCGGGTAACGGAAGACCATGACGTCGCCGCGCTGCGGCTCGTTGATGCTGATGATCTTCTTGTTGATCACCGGCAGGCGGATGCCATAGGTGAATTTGTTGACCAGGATGAAGTCGCCGACCAGCAGGGTCGGAATCATCGAACCGGAAGGAATCTTGAAAGGCTCGAAAAGGAAGGAGCGGAGCACGAAGACGACAAGGATGACCGGGAAGAAACTGGCGCCCCACTCCACCCAGAGCGGTTCCTTGGCGTTCCGGGCGCGCAATTTGCGAAATTTCAGTACATCGACGGCATAGAGCGCACCGGTCAGTACCAGCAGCACAAAGAGGATCAGAGCAAAGTTCATCGCTATTCTCAGTTATCGACGCGCAACACGGCGAGGAAGGCTTCCTGCGGGATTTCCACACTGCCCACCTGCTTCATGCGTTTCTTGCCGGCTTTCTGCTTTTCCAGCAGTTTCTTCTTGCGGGTGATGTCGCCGCCGTAACACTTGGCCAGCACGTCCTTGCGCATCGCCTTGACATTTTCGCGGGCGATGATGTGCGAGCCGATCGCCGCCTGGATCGCCACGTCGTACATCTGGCGGGGAATCAGCTCGCGCATCTTGGACGCCAGTTCACGGCCGCGGTAGGCCGAATTGGCGCGGTGCACGATCAGCGACAGGGCGTCGACCTTCTCGCTGTTGATCAGGATATCGAGCTTGACCACGTCGGCCGAACGGTATTCCTTGAAATCGTAGTCGAGCGAGGCATAGCCCTTGGAGCAGGATTTCAGCTTGTCGAAGAAATCCATCACCACTTCGGCCATCGGCATTTCATAGACCAGCTTGACCTGGCGGCCGTGGTAATGCATGTCGACCTGATTGCCGCGCTTCTGGTTGCACAGCGTGATGACATTGCCCAGGTAATCCTGCGGCACGAAAATGGTCGCCGTGATGATCGGCTCGCGGATTTCCTCGATCTTGCTCAGTTCCGGCAACTTGGCCGGGTTCTCGATCTGGATCACCGACGTGTCGCGCATCACCACTTCGTAGACGACGGTCGGCGCGGTGGTGATCAGGTCCTGGTCGAACTCCCGCTCCAGGCGTTCCTGGACGATTTCCATATGCAACAGGCCGAGAAAGCCGCAGCGGAAGCCGAAGCCGAGCGCCTGGGAGACTTCCGGCTCGTATTGCAGCGAGGCATCGTTGAGCTTCAGCTTCTCGAGCGATTCGCGCAGCGAGTCATACTGGTTGGATTCGACCGGATAGAGGCCGGCGAACACCTGTGGCTTGATTTCCTTGAAACCGGGCAGCGCGGCGGCCGCCCGCCGGTCGGCGGTGGTGATGGTGTCACCGACCTTGGCTGCCTTCAATTCCTTGATGCCGGAAATGACAAAACCCACTTCGCCGGCCCGCAACGCATCGCGCTGCACGGACTTCGGCGAGAAGACGCCGACCTGTTCGCACAGCTGCTGCGCGCCGGTGGCCATGAAAAGCAGTTTGTCCTTGGGGCGCATCACGCCATCGACGACGCGGACCAGCATGACCACGCCGACATAGTTGTCGAACCAGGAATCGATGATCAACGCTTTCAGCGGCGCTTCCGGATCGCCCTTGGGTGGCGGCACACGGGCGACCACCGCTTCCAGGATATCCTCGACGCCCAGGCCGGTCTTGGCCGAGGCGAGCACGGCGTCGGTGGCATCGATGCCGATCACATCCTCGATTTCCTGCCGGGCGCTGTCCGGGTCGGCCGACGGCAGGTCGATCTTGTTCAGGACTGGCACCACCTCGACGTCAAGGTCGAGCGCCGTGTAGCAATTGGCCACCGTCTGGGCTTCGACGCCCTGCGACGCATCGACCACCAGCAGCGCGCCTTCGCAAGCCGACAACGAGCGGGAAACCTCGTAGGAAAAGTCCACGTGGCCCGGGGTGTCGATCAGGTTCAGGTTATAGACCTTGCCGTCGCGCGCCTTGTAGCTGAGCGCAGCAGTCTGGGCCTTGATGGTAATGCCGCGCTCGCGCTCGATATCCATCGAGTCGAGAACCTGGGCTTCCATTTCGCGGTCGGACAGGCCGCCACAAAGATGGATGATGCGATCGGCCAGCGTCGATTTGCCGTGGTCGATGTGGGCGATGATGGAGAAATTACGGATGTGATCCATTGATGCTTGTAAAAAAGGGCGCTTTTTCAGCGCCCTTCCCTGTTCAGAAGACCGTGCATTTTAGCGGATTCCCATCAAATATTCACGGGTTTTAGCCTCGTCCAGGAAGTAATGGCAAAGCTCATTATCGCCATGCAGCAGGACGGGAACCAACTCATCATAGCGCGCCTCCAGCACGGGGTCGGCATCGACATCGAGAACGACGAGACCAGCCCCGAATTCGGCGATCAGCGGCGCCAGCGCCACCTCCATGTCGTGACAGAGGTGGCAGTAGCTGCGACTGAGCAGCGTCAGTTCAATTGCCGCCATTGAGGCCCTTGATGGTGATGAAGGTCTGCTGTTCGCCGCGCCGGATCAGCAGCGTGATATTGCTGCCCTTCTCGAACTGGGCGAGCAGCTTGCTGAATTGTTCGACCGTCTTGACCTCTGTGGTCGCGCCCCGGCTGATCACGGCGATGACGATATCACCCGGCCGCAAATCGGCCCGGGCGCCGATACCGCGCACGTCTTCGATAAGCAGGCCGGACGCCATCTTGAGTTCATGCTTCTGCTCGGCGGTGAGTTCGCTGACCACCAGGCCAAGACGGTTGGCCGCCTGCTCGGCCGGCTTGGCGCTACGCGGTGCCTTGGCACCAAGCTGCCTGTCCTCGACCATTTCGCCGACCGTGACGCCGACTTCGCGAATGGCGCCCTTGCGCCAGATCTGGACGGCCGAACGGGTGCCCGGCCTAGTGGCGCCGACCATCCGGGGCAAGTCGCCCGAATTGGCAATGCTCTTGCCATCGAATTTCAGGATCACGTCGCCGGCTTCCAGGCCGGCTTTCTCAGCCGGTCCGCCCTTTTCAACGGAATTGACCACCGCCCCTATCGGCTTGGCCAGGCCCAGCGAATCGGCCAATTCCTTGCTGACTTCCTGGATGACCACGCCGAGGCGCCCACGACTCACTTTGCCGGAGGCGCGCAGCTGCTGCTGGACGTCCATCGCCACATCGATCGGAATGGCGAAGGAAACGCCCATGTAGCCGCCGCTGCGGCTGTAGATCTGCGAATTGATGCCAACCACCTCGCCGCGCATGTTGAACAGCGGGCCGCCCGAATTGCCGGGATTGATGGCGACGTCAGTCTGGATGAAGGGCACGTAGTTTTCCTGGGGCAGCGAACGCCCCTTGGCCGAAACGATGCCGGCCGTCACCGAGTTGTCGAAGCCGAAGGGCGAACCGATGGCGACGACCCATTCGCCGACCTTGAGCTGCGAAATGTCGGCCATTTTGACCACCGGCAGTCCGCTCGCCTCGATTTTGATCAGCGCGACATCGGTGCGCTTGTCGGCGCCGATGGTCTTGGCCTTGAATTCGCGCTTGTCGGTGAGACGGACGGTGACTTCATCAGCGCCATCGACCACGTGGGCGTTGGTCAGGATATAGCCGTCGGCGCTGATGATGAAGCCGGAACCCAGCGATTTGTTCTCGAAATCGCGCGGCACGCCGCCACCCGGCTGGCGCGGGATGAAACGCTTGAAAAACTCGAAGGCCGGATCGTTTTCGTCGAAGGGCATCGCCATGGCCGGGTTGCCCCGGGTCAGTTGCGTGGTGCTGATATTGACCACGGCCGGCCCCTGCCTCTCAGCCAGTTCGGTAAAGTCCGGCAGACCCCGGGTTTGGGCCATGACGAAGGACGAGACAAAAAAAAGTAAAAACAGGGCCGAAAAGCGCCTCATGACTACTTACCTCCGGATCGTCTAGGAACGGGAAACGATATGGGGGCGCTCTGCAGGATTTCCAGGGGCGCCGCGCGAACGATGGCGAACATAGAAGAAGGAAAGTAGCAGGCCAGCGCCGGCGCCGAGCACGGCTCCGCCATCTCCCGCCAACTGCATGCCGAGCAACGCACCGAGCAGGATGGCGAGCAGCGGGATGCCATAGGCCAGATTGGCAGTCCGCCGCACGCTGCCGGCCGCGATGGCGACCGTGACATGATCGCCGACTGCGGCTTTGATAGTGTTTTCGACGCGGTAGGTCTTCGTGCTGCAGAACATCTGGGCCAGCTGCTGGCCGCCGCAGCCGCCTTCTTCGTGGCAGCGGCCGCAGCCGCCCTGTTCTACTTCAACGAGCGCTTCCTGTCCGTCCAGCGCCCGGACAACAGCGCGGATAGTGCTTGCTTCTTGATTCATGGGAATTACCAACGTCGATCCGGGGAAATATCCAGCAAGGGCCGCAGCTTGGCAGCAACCGCTTCACGTGCCCGGAAGATACGCGAACGCACAGTGCCGATCGGACAGTCCATGATGCCGGCAATTTCTTCATAGGACATGCCTTCGATTTCACGCAGCACGATCGCCATCCGCAGTTCTTCGGGCAAAGCATCCATCGCCGAATTCACCGTCTGCCCGATCTGCTTGGAGAGAAGCAGGCTTTCCGGCGTATTGATATCCCGCAACTGGCTGGCATCTTCGAAATTCTCCGCTTCTTCCGAGTCGAACTCGGTGGAAGTCGGTGCCCGACGGCCCTGCGCTACCAGATAATTCTTGGCCGTGTTGATGCCAATGCGGTAAAGCCAGGTATAGAAGGCGCTATCGCCACGAAACGAGGGCAAGGCGCGGTACGCCTTGATAAAAGCCTCCTGCGAGACATCCTCGACCTCGGCCGGGTCGCGAATGAAGCGCGACAGCAAGCGCCCGAGCTTGCGCTGGTATTTGCTCACCAACTGGTCGAAGGCGCGCTGATCTCCGCCTTGCGCCCGCTCGACCAGCACCTGATCGACTTCGCGCTCACTCATGGCTTCTTTGTTCCCTGGGGCTAGTCATTAGTATGTTTGTGAGGCGCAGTATAGCTCAGCCCTTTTCGCCCTGTGGATACGTGAACATCCTTAATTGTGACACTCTGTAACAGGATGAATCGTTTGTCGCATGCTATATTTCGCGTAAAACAACACCTTCGAGAACAGCGTGCAGAATTTTGATGTGCTTATCATCGGCAGCGGCCTGGCCGGCCAGTCGGCTGCCCTTCGCCTGGCCAAACATTGTCGTGTCGGCCTGATCAGCAAACGCGGCCTGGAAGATTCCGCCTCCGGCTGGGCGCAAGGCGGCATTGCCGCCGTGCTTGATAACAAGGATTCGATCGAGGCGCACATTCACGACACGCTGGTCGCCGGTGCCTGGCTCAACGACGAACCGGCCACCCGTTTCGTCGTGGAAAACGGCCGGCACGCCATCGAATGGCTGATCGAACAGGGTGTTCCCTTCACCAAGGACGAGGCCGGCTATCACCTGACCCGCGAAGGCGGCCACAGCGCGCGCCGCGTCATCCACGTCGCCGACGCCACCGGCCTGGCGGTGCAGGACACGCTGACCCGGAAAGTCCGCGCCAATCCGAACATCACCGTCCTCGAGAACCATATTGCCATCGACCTGATTACCGGCGACAAGCTGGGTACCGGCGAAAATCGCTGCTTCGGCGCTTATGTCCTGAACAGCCGCACGGGCGCAGTGATCACGGTCAGTGCGCCGAATACGCTGATCGCCACCGGCGGCGCCGGCAAGGTCTATCTCTACACGACCAATCCCGACACCTCGACCGGCGACGGCATCGCCATGGCTTATCGCGCCGGCTGCAGGGTCTCGAACATGGAATTCATCCAGTTCCATCCGACCTGCCTCTATCACCCGCAGGCCAAGTCCTTCCTGATCTCCGAAGCGGTGCGCGGCGAAGGCGGCCTACTCCGCCTGCCCGACGGTACGCGCTTCATGCCCGAGCACGACGAACGGGCCGAACTGGCGCCGCGCGACATCGTCGCCCGCGCCATCGATTTCGAAATGAAAAAGCGCGGCATCGACTGCGTCTATCTCGACATTTCGCACAAAGGCGAAGCCTTCCTGCTCGAGCATTTCCCCAATATCCACGCCCGCTGCCTGGAACTGGGCATCGATATCGCCCGCGATCCGATCCCGGTCGTGCCGGCGGCGCATTACACCTGCGGCGGCATCGTCAGCGACCTCAAGGGGCGCACCGAGGTCGCCGGCCTCTATGTCGCCGGCGAAGCCTCCTGTACCGGCCTGCACGGTGCCAACCGGCTGGCTTCGAACTCGCTGCTCGAGTGCATCGTCTTCGCCGAAGCCGCGGTCAAGGACATCCTGGAAAGCCCGACCCCGGCCCGTCCGACGCTGCCCGACTGGGACGAAAGCCGGGTCACCGATGCCGACGAGGAAGTGGTCATCTCCCACAACTGGGATGAACTGCGCCGTTTCATGTGGGACTACGTCGGCATCGTGCGCACCACCAAGCGCCTGAAGCGGGCCAAGCACCGCATCGGCCTGCTGATGCGCGAAATCGACGAGTTTTACGCCAATTTCCGGGTCAGCCACGACCTGATCGAATTGCGCAACCTGGTATTCACGGCCGACCTGATCGTACGTTGTGCCATGCAGCGCAAGGAAAGCCGCGGCCTGCACTACTCCCGCGATTACCCGGAAATGCAGAAGAAGGCGAAAAACACCGTCCTCAAGCGTCGTCGCCTGCGCCGCTGAAATCCGCCCGCCAGCGCAGGAAGACGCGTAGCCGGCGGAAATCGGCGCGATCCAGGCTGTCGCAGGCCAGCACCAGTGCGGTGCTGTGATCGCCTTGCGCAAATTGCAGGCGAATGACCGTCAGCCACGGATGTACGGTGGCACCGGGCAGCGCGAAGGCTTCGTTGAATTCGTGGTCGCCGGGCCGGGCCAATGAAATCGCGCCATCCCGCTCAAGGCGGATACACCGGATTTTGGGCACCAACTGGCGCCAAGCAGCCGCGGCAATCAGCCAGATAACGAGCAGCAGACTAGCCCTGATGCTTGGCTGTTGCGGAAAAAACAGGATGGCAAGACTGGCCAGAAGCGCGCCGACCGCGATCAAGCCATCGAGAAAACGAGAACGGTGTAGCCCGATGGTGATCGGAAGCTGCACCGTTTTATCCCCTGCTGCGGATCAGATACGCTTGAAGACCAGCGAACCGTTGGTTCCGCCAAAGCCGAAGTTGTTCTTCAGCGCGTAGTCGATCTTCATTTCCCGCGCCGTATTGGCACAGAAATCGAGATCGCATTCCGGATCCTGATTGAAGATGTTGATGGTCGGCGGCGAGATCTGGTGATGTACGGCAAGTACCGTGAACAGCGACTCGATGCCACCGGCACCGCCCAGCAGATGGCCGGTCATCGACTTGGTCGAATTGACCACCACCTTGTAGGCGGCATCGCCGAACGCAGCCTTGATGGCCTCGGTTTCGTTCTTGTCACCAAGCGGCGTCGAGGTGCCATGGGCATTCAGGTACTGCACATCGGACGGATTGATGCCGGCGTTCTTCAGCGCGTTCAGCATGCTGCGCTTCGGACCATCGGTGCTCGGCGCCGTGATGTGATAGGCGTCGGCACTCATGCCGTAGCCGGTCAGTTCGGCGTAGATCTTGGCGCCGCGGGCCTTGGCGTGTTCGTACTCTTCGAGCACCATGACGCCGGCACCCTCACCCAGCACGAAACCGTCCCGATCCTTGTCCCACGGACGACTGGCGGTAGTCGGGTCGTCGTTGCGGGTGGATAGCGCCCGGGCAGCACAGAAGCCGCCCATGCCGAGCGGCGACACCGTCGATTCGGCACCGCCGGCCACCATCACGTCGGCATCGCCGTATTCGATGATGCGGGCAGCGTCGCCAATCGAGTGCGTCCCTGTCGTACAGGCCGAAACCAGAGCGATATTCGGTCCCTTGAAGCCGTAGATGATCGACAGGTTGCCGGAAATCATGTTGATGATCGAACCGGGAACGAAGAAAGGCGACACCTTGCGAATACCGCCAGCGATGAATTCGTCCTTGGTTTCCTCGATCAGCGGCAAACCGCCGATCCCGGAACCAATGGCGACGCCCACCCGTTCGGGATTGGCGGCGTTTTCCTGATCCAGTCCGGCATCACGCACGGCCTGGATCGCGGCAGCCAGGCCGAAATGGATGAAAGTATCCATGCGCCGCGCTTCTTTGGCCGAAATATAGCTGGTGATATCAAAGTTCCTGACCTCGCCGGCGATCTGCGACGGGAAGGTCGATGCATCGAACTTGGTAACATGGGAGATGCCGGAGCGGCCAGCCAGAATGCTCTGCCAGGCTTCTTCGACGGTATTTCCGACCGGGCTGACAATGCCCAGTCCGGTGATTACGACTCTGCGACGTGCCAAGGTGCACTCCGAAAGCAAATGTAGCAAGGCCGGCCATAAGGGCCGGCCTTGCCCGGGTCAACGAGAATAGATTACTTCTTGTTGGCGAGGATGAAATCGACAGCCTGTTGCACCGTCGTGATGTTCTCAGCCTGGTCGTCCGGAATTTCCAGTTCGAATTCTTCTTCCAGAGCCATGACCAGCTCAACGGTGTCCAGGGAATCCGCGCCCAGATCGTCCACGAAGGAGGACTCGTTCTTGATGTCCGCTTCGTTCACGCCCAGTTGTTCGGCGACGATCTTCTTGACGCGCTCTACGATGTTATCCATTAGAAAAGCTCCTTCCCCTCAGGGGTACGAAAAAAAACAGGTGAATTTTACCAAAAGCCAAGGCTTCAGGAAATCAATCCATGAACATACCGCCATTTACATGCACTGTCGTGCCTGTAACGTAGGCAGCAGCCGGGGATACGAGAAAACCGACGGCACCGGCGATATCTTCCGGCGTACCGGCACGACCGAGCGGAATCGAAGCCAGCATGGCCGCCTTCTGCTCGTCGGTCAGGGGATGCGTCATGTCGGTAGCGATGAAGCCGGGTGCAACGCAATTGACGGTAATGTTGCGGCTGCCCAGTTCGCGGGCCAGCGAGCGGCTCAACCCGGCGACCCCGGCCTTGGCGGCACAGTAGTTGGCCTGGCCGGCATTGCCGGCGTAGCCGACGACGGAAGTGATATTGACCACCCGGCCGAAACGCGCCTTCATCATGCCGCGCATGACGCCGCGCGACAGACGGAAGACGGCTTTCAGATTGGTGTCGATCACCGCATCCCATTCGTCGTCACCCATGCGCATGGTCAGGTTGTCGCGGGTGATGCCGGCGTTATTAACCAGGATCGTGATGGCGCCGAATTCCTTGGCGATATCGGCAAGAACCGCATCGGTCTGCGCTACGTCGCAGACGTTCAGGGCAATGCCCTTGCCCTTGATGCCGGCACCGGCGAGGTAAGTGGAAATCTTGTCGGCGCCGTCGGCGCTGGTCGCCGTGCCGATGACTGTGGCGCCCTGCTTGCCCAGTTCGAGCGCGATGGCGCGGCCGATACCGCGGGTGGCGCCGGTGATCAATGCAATCTTGTCGCTCAGCATGGCTTACTCCAGTCCCAGGTTGGCTTCGATGGCCGCGGCGTCGGCCAGGGCCACACCCGTGATGCCGTCGGTACAACGCTTGGTCAGGCCGGCCAACACCTTGCCCGGACCGCATTCGGCAACGGTGGCGACGCCCAGCGAAGCCATGAACTGAATGGTCTCGACCCAGCGCACCGGGTTGTAGGCCTGGCGGACCAGCGCGTCCTTGATGCGGTCCGGATCGTTCTCGATGGCGACATCGACGTTATTGATGATCGAAATCTGCGGGGCCTGCAACGTCAGTTCGGCGAGGCGCGCCGCCAGTTTGTCGGCGGCCGGGCGAATCAGCGAGGAATGGAAAGGCGCTGAGACCGGCAAGGCCTTGGCCATCTTGGCGCCGCGAGCCTTGCAGGCTTCCATGGCGCGCTCGACGGCGGCCTTGTGGCCAGCAATCACGGTCTGGCCGTTGGCGTTGAAATTGACCGGCTCAACCACTTCACCCTGCGCTGCTTCGGCACAGGCGGCGGCGATGCCGGCGTTATCCAGGCCGAGCACGGCGGCCATGGCGCCGGTGCCGACCGGCACGGCTTCCTGCATGGCGGCGGCACGCAGACGGACCAGCGGCACGGCGTCCTTGAGTTCGATGACGCCGGCGGCGACCAGCGCCGAATATTCGCCAAGGCTATGACCGGCGACGATCACCGGCAGGCGGCCGCCCTTTTCCAGCCACAGGCGCCAGGCGGCGATGCCGGCGGTCAGCATGACCGGCTGCGTATTGACGGTCTGGGTCAGCACTTCGGCCGGACCATCGGCGACCATCGCCCACAGGTCGTCACCCAGCGCGGCGGAAGCTTCGTCGAAGGTGGCGCGAACCACAGCGGCATCGCCGTAGGCGGCCATCATGCCAACGCTCTGCGAGCCCTGGCCGGGAAATACGAAAGCAAAAGACATTCTGCGGTCTCCTCTATCAGAATTCGAGCAGGGCGGCGCCCCAAGTGAAGCCGCCGCCGACCCCCTCCAGCAGCACCTTCTGGCCGCGCTGGATGCGGCCGTCGCGGACCGCTTCGTCGAGCGCCAGCGGCACCGAGGCGGCGGACGTGTTGCCGTGACGGTCGACGGTGATGATGACCTTGTCGCGAGCGATGCCGAGCTTCTTGCCGGTGGCGTCGATGATGCGGATATTGGCCTGGTGCGGAATCAGCCAGTCGACCTCGCCCGTTGCGATGCCGGCGGTCTCGCAGACCTCTTGGGCGACATCGGCCAGCACGCGCACGGCAAACTTGAAGACGGCCTGGCCATCCATGCGCAGGAAAGGATCGCCGGTGACCTGTCCGCCACAGACCTGGCCGGGCACATTGAGAATGCCGTTCTGGCTGCCGTCGGCATGGATCGCCGTGGCCAGGATGCCGGGCTTTTCGGAAGCTTCGAGCACCACGGCGCCGGCACCGTCGCCGAACAGCACGCAGGTGCCGCGATCCTGCCAGTCGAGAATGCGCGAGAAGACTTCGGCGCCGATGACCAGCGCCTTCTTGTGGCTGCCGGAGCGCATGAACTTTTCGGCAATCCCCAGTGCGTATGTAAAACCGGCACAAACCGCCTGCACGTCGAAGGCCGCGGCGCCCTTGTTGCCCAGCTTGCCCTGGATGATGCAGGCCGTGCTCGGGAAGATGAAATCGGGCGTCGAGGTGGCGACGATGATCAGGTCCAGTTCGCCGGCATCGATGCCGGCCATTTCCAGGGCGCGCTGTGCTGCGATCAGGCCCAGTTCGCTCGACTTGGTACCAGGTTCGGCCAGGTAACGGCTGCGAATGCCGGTCCGGGTGACGATCCACTCGTCGTTGGTATCGATGCCGCGAGCGGCCAGATCATTGTTGCTGACGGGATTGCCCGGCAAATAGCTGCCGGTACCGGTAACGCGTGCAAACATTCAGACAGTCTCCCCGGCGCTTTGCGGCGCCGCTGTGGTCATTTCGGCTATGCGGCCGGCGATGCGCTCGACAACCCGGTTTTCGGCGGCATCGTAGGCCCGTCCGATGGCATTGCCAAAGGACAGGACATCGGCCGAGCCATGGCTCTTCACCGAGATACCCTTGAGACCGAGCAGGATGGCACCGTTGTAACGGCGGTGATCGAAGCGCCGCTTGAAATTGTTGAGTACCGAGATGGCAGCCAGCGCTGCCAGCTTGGTCAGCCAGTTGCGCTTGAACTCGCTGCGCAGCGACGAGGCAAGCATCTGTGCCAGTCCTTCGGATGCCTTCAGGGCGACGTTGCCGACAAAACCGTCGCAGACGACGACATCGGCGTCACCCTTGAAAATGCCGTCGCCTTCGACGTTGCCGATGAAGTTCAGGCCGGAGGCGCGCAACAACTCGGCAGCCGCCTTGACGACTTCATTGCCCTTGATTTCTTCTTCGCCGATGTTGAGCAGGCCGACGGTCGGTCGCTCCTTGTGCTCCATGGCGGCGATCAGCATGGCGCCCATGATCCCGAACTGCAGCAGATGCTCGGCCGAACAGTCGATATTGGCGCCAAGATCGAGAACGTGGGTATGCCCCTTGACTGTCGGCAACGGGCCGCACAGCGCCGGACGTTCGATGCCAGGCAACATCTTGAGGACGAAGCGCGAAATGGCCATCAGCGCCCCGGTATTACCGGCCGAGACGCAGGCATCCGCCTCGCCAGCCTTGACGAGGTTGAGGGCGACGCGCATGGACGAGTCTTTTTTGTTGCGCAGGGCGAGCGCCGGCGACTCGTCCATGCCCACCACTTCGGAGGCATGCACGAGGCGCAGACGCGGATTTTCGACCTGTTTGCCGAGCAAGGGGCGCAAGACATCTTCCTGACCAACCAGGATCAAATGCGCCGCCGGATGCTCCGCAAGATAGTTGATGGCCGCCGGCACCGTCACTGACGGACCGTGGTCACCCCCCATGCAATCAATAGCGATGCGGGCTGTCATGTCACAAAAGAAAAGGCAGGCGGTTCGAGACGAACCGCCTGCCCCTTCAATGAATGATTACTCGCCCTTGGCCTTCAGGACCTTCTTGCCACGGTAGAAACCGTTCGGCGAAATGTGGTGACGCAGGTGCGTTTCGCCGGTCGTCGGCTCGACAGCCAGCGGAGCGACGGTCAGGAAGTCGTGAGCGCGATGCATGCCACGCTTGGAAGGGGATTTTTTGTTCTGTTGAACGGCCATGTTGATACTCCAAAAAAATCAGTTCGGCTTGCCTTTAAGTCCGGCTAGCTTTGCAAACGGATTGATCCGTTCGCCAGCATCGGCCGCACCAGGCAAACCACATTTTTCGTGCCGCGGCGCGACTGGCAGGGCCAGGAGGATTTCATCCTCCACGAGTTCGGCCACATCCAGTTCGCCTGCCAGCGGCAGGAAATCCCGAGTGTCGTCTTCCAGTTCGTCTTGCGACATGTCGGCGCCTTCCGGAATGATTTCCAGCAGGCTATCGACATCAAGATCAAAAGAGATCGCTTTCAGGCAGCGCTGGCATGCCAGCGGGAGCATCCCGCCAACCTCCAGGTGCAGCATCAACTCTCCGTGTTCGCTCTTGTAGCCCTGAAGCCGGAAGCTGACGCTTCCCGACACTTCAGTCAGCAGGTCATGCAGGCGTTCCAGGTTGGAAACTGCCAGCTCTCCTTCGAGAACACGGCCTTCCCTAGCAAACACGAAAGCGTCAGAAATCCTTTTCAATCTTGAACCGTTGCGACTTAAACGCGAGATGATATTATTTTTAGCTTTCCAAGTCAAAACAAAGTGCTGCTTCAAGAAGTCGGCGCAACACCTTGTTGTAACGAAACTTTCATGACACAACCTCTGATCCTCGCGTCCACCTCACCATATCGCCGGGAGCTTCTCGCTCGCCTCGGCCTGCCTTTTCAGGTTGCCAACCCGCAAACCGATGAATCCCCCATCGCCGGCGAATCGCCGGAAAACATGGCGCTGCGCCTTGCCGAAGCCAAGGCCAGGGCCGTTGCCGCCGACTTTCCCGACGCCCTGATTATCGGCAGCGACCAGGTCGCCACCGTCGATGGCCAGATTTACGGCAAGCCTGGCGACCATCAACGCGCCGTCGACCAGCTGCGCGCCCTGTCCGGAAAAACGGTCAACTTCTTCACCGGCCTCTGCCTCTACAACGCCCGCACCGGGCAGGCCGAAGTGCGCGGCGTCCCGACCCTGGTCGGATTCCGCCAGCTCAGCGACAGCGAAATCGAAAACTACCTGCGCCGCGAACCCGCCTATAACTGCGCCGGCTCGGCCAAATCGGAAGGCCTGGGCATCGCCTTGCTGACCAGCATGCAGGGCGATGACCCGAATGCTTTGGTCGGCCTGCCGCTGATTGCGTTGTGCGACTTGCTGCGCAAGCAGGGTGTGGCGGTTCTGTAATGGCCGGCGTCCTTTATCTGATCCCGGTGCCACTGGGCCCGACGACGCCCGAGCAATCACTCCCGGCCAATGTGCTGGCCACCGTGCACCCGCTGCGTCACTTTGTCGTCGAGCAAGCCAAGACCGCCCGGGCTTTCCTGAAAGCGGCCGGCACCGAACTGCCGTTGCAGGAGTTGCAACTGGAAGAACTCAACGAGCACACGCCGGCCGCCGCGCTGGACCGTCTGCTCGCGCCACTACGCGCCGGGCACGATGTCGGCCTATTGTCCGAAGCCGGCTGCCCAGCCGTTGCCGACCCCGGTGCCAACCTGGTCGCTTTGGCGCAGAAGGAAAATATCCGCGTCGTGCCGCTGATCGGCCCCTCTTCCCTGCTCCTGGCACTGATGGCCTCCGGCCTGAATGGCCAGCGCTTTGCCTTCCAGGGCTACTTGCCAGCCAAGGAAGGTGAGCGGACCAAGGCCTTGCACGATCTCGAAAGCGAATCTCGCAAGCGCCAGCAGACGCAGTTGTTCATCGAAACCCCCTATCGCAATCGCGCCATGTTCGACGCCATCCTGCAGGCTTGCCAGCCGGGAACGCGCCTGACCGTGGCGACCGATCTGACGCTGCCAGGGGAATCTGTAGTGACCCGGACGATCGGGCAATGGAAAAAAGAAACGCCGCCCGAAATCGAGCGGCGTCCGACGGTTTTCCTGCTGCTAGCCTGAAGGCTTAGCGAATGCGCGCTCCCGGCGCGCTTTCCGAAACGCCCTGCCAGAAACTGCTGACCGCGCCGGCACCCAGGCGCTTGGCAAAACGCTCGGCGATATTATCCTTGACCGAATAGTCGAGCACTTTCTCGGCCTTGATCACATCGCGCGCTACCGAATCGACACTGCCGTAATCGTCGGCCAGTCCGAGTTCGATGCTTTGTTCGCCGGTCCACATCAGCCCGGAGAACATTTCCGGCGTTTCCTTCAGGCGCTTGCCGCGCCCGGTTTTGACGACATCGATGAACTGCTGGTGGATGTTGTTGAGCAGCAACTGGGCATGCGCCTTCTGGCGTTCGGGCATCGGCGAATACGGGTCGAGGAAGCCCTTGTTTTCACCGGCCGTCAGCAGGCGACGTTCGACCCCCAGTTTATTCATCGCGCCGGCAAAGCCGAAGCCGTCCATCAACACGCCGATCGAACCGACCACGCTGGCCTTGTTCACGAAAATCTTGTCAGCGGCGGCCGCCACGAAATAGCCGCCGGAAGCGCACAGATCCTCGACCACCACGTACAGCGGCTTGTCGGGATACTTGCCGCGCAGACGGCGGATTTCGTCATTGACCATGCCGGCCTGCACCGGGCTACCCCCCGGGCTGTTGACACGCAGGATGACGCCGGCTGCGTTCTTTTCTTCGAAAGCCGCATCCAGCGCCGCGATCAGGTTCTCGGCATTGGCCTCACCCTTGGCTTCGATGGTCCCGGTCAGGTTGATCATCGCGGTATGGCGTTCCTGGTGCTCGGCGCCTGTACTCCAGTCGACGACGGCAAAGAGGACAAGGAACAGGTAGGCAAAACCGACTGTCTTGAAAACGATACCCCAGCGCCGTTTGGCCTTCTGCTCTTCAAGCGAGGCGAAAACGAGTTTTTCCAGGGTTTGTCGCTCCCAGGTAGGCATGCTGTTCGAATCTTGGGGGTTATCCATATTGGTTTTCTGGCTTTAAAAAAATTTGACCTTGGATTTCGCATACGGACAGAGGTTTGAGACCGGCTTTTCCGCAGCGCCCGCCAAGGCACCGGCCCGTGTCAGGAGCATAAAGCGCGCCATGAATTGAGCAGATCAAGTATAACTTGGAATGGTCGAAGAACTCGCCGGGTTGCCAGTCCAGTTGCGCCGGAACATGCGCACATTCGTTGAAATAGGCAAAAACCCGGCCCTGGTAGCGAATGGCGAAAGCCGGTGCCGGCCGGCCGTAGTGTTCGACGGTAAAACGCACGCCCTTGCCGCCGTCGACCAGTTCCTCGCTGGCGCAGATCAGGCGAAGGTCGTCAGCCAATGATCGAGCTCCCGAACACTGTGCAGGCAGGCTCGCGGCTTGCACTCCAGCAGATGATCGTGCCGGTGCGCCCCGTAAGTCACGGCCAGACCATCGACACCGGCATTGTTCGCCATCATCAGATCATGCGAGGTGTCGCCGATCATCACGGTCGATGCCGCCGCCACGCCGAACTCGGCCATCAACTCTTCCAGCATTTGCGGATGCGGCTTGGAATGGCACTCATCGGCACAGCGCGACGCCTGAAACAGCGGACGCAAGCCGGAATGATCGAGCGCCCGCTCCAGCCCGAGGCGACTCTTGCCCGTGGCAACGGTGAGGATATGGCCGGCGGCCCGCAGGCGCCCCAGCATTGCTGGCACACCGGCGAACAGGGTCAATCGGTTATCGCCGGAAAGATAGTGAAAACGGTAGCGCTCGACCATCTCCTGATAACGCTCCGGCGGCAATTCGGGCACAGCATGGCGCAAGGCGTCGACCAGGCCGAGTCCGATGACGTGCCGAGCCTGTTCGTCGCTCGGCTCGGGCAATCCCAGGTCGCGGCTCGAAGCCTGGATGGCATTGACGATGGCGCCGGCCGAATCAAGCAAGGTGCCATCCCAGTCGAAAACCAGTAGTTCGTATTTCATGGGCTTCAGAGTCATTTCCCGAGAATTTGTTGCAGATTGTCGGCGGTGAATTCCCGGGCCGCTTTCGCGTCGACCGCGGCGATATAGCTACCAATACTGTCAGGCAAAGGCGCCACCATTTCCAGCGGCGCCGCCGTCAAGGGGTGACGGAAGACCATCCGCCAGGCGTGCAGCGCCATGCGCTTCAGGCCGTCGCGCTTGAGATTCCTGTTGAGGGCGAACTCACCGTATTTCTCGTCGCCGAGTATCGGAAAGCCGAGATGCGACAAGTGCACCCGGATCTGGTGCGTGCGTCCGGTCTTCAACTGGGCCTCGAGCAGGCTCATTTCCGGCCAGCGGGCGAGCAGCCGGAAAACCGTGTGCGACGCTTTGCCGTCCTCGCGGACCATGACGCGACGCTCACCGCCTTCGGTCAGGAACTTGTAGAGCGGCAATTTGACATGCTGGGTCGTATTCATCCAGCGCCCCTTGACCAGCACCAGGTAGCGCTTGTCGGCGCCAGCCCCGTGTTCGCGGAACATGTCGTGCAAGGCGGTCAACGCCAGGCGTTTCTTGCCAACCAGCAGGATGCCGGAGGTTTCGCGATCGAGCCGGTGCGCCAGTTCGAGGAACTTGGCCAGCGGCCGCTGTCGGCGCAGCGCCTCGATGACGCCAAAACTGACGCCGCTGCCGCCGTGCACCGCAATGCCTTCCGGCTTGTCGATGACGAGCAGTGCTTCATCCTCGTAGATGATCGGCAGGTCGACCCGCTGCTTGGCGGCTTCGTCAACCTCGTTCTGCGGTCTTTCCGCGAGACGGATCGGGGGAATGCGCAGTTTGTCGCCGGCGCACAGCCGGTAGGTCGCGTCGACGCGACCGCTATTCACCCGTACTTCGCCGCTGCGCAAAATGCGATAAAGGTGGCTCTTCGGCACCCCCTTGCAGCAACGGATCAAAAAGTTGTCGAGGCGCTGGCCCTCTTCTTCTTCAGCGATCACCACATGGGTGACTGAATTGTTACCAGCACTTATCATTTTGCAATATACTGCCCACGTTTTTCGTCTCGGTTTGCAAGAGATTCGGAACCGTCAGACCGTTCGCCTCGCGCTGCTAGCGCGACTGCCGTGCGGCAGGCTCCGGAGCCTCACTTGCGCCACTTGCGCAAGCCAGATCAACGTAAAACGACTGGTTAAGTTCACTCACCAAAAGTAGTGATGTTAATGGATTAGCCCGCCGTAAGCACGCACGGATTGCCCGTTGCAGGAATTTTCAGGTTGCGCATTTCAATAAAAAGCACGCAACCGTTTGTTGATCAGCACTTTCATCATCGCCTTGCCCTTTATTTACATGACGCAAATCGCTAACTGAAACTGTCGCTGCCTGCTCGGGTGTTCCGTTGCAGCGTGCCCTGGCGCGCTGGAGCCCCAAAATAATGAAACGCATGCTATTTAATGCGACACAGGCCGAAGAACTCCGTGTCGCCATTGTTGATGGTCAGAAACTGATTGATCTAGACATTGAATCGGCCGCCAAAGAACAACGCAAGAGCAACATTTACAAAGGCGTCATCACGCGCATCGAGCCCAGCCTCGAAGCCTGTTTCGTCGATTACGGCGCCGACCGCCACGGCTTCCTGCCGTTCAAGGAAGTCTCCCGTATTTACTTCCAGCCGGGCGTCGAAGTCTCCCGCGCCAAGATCAGCGAAGCCCTGAAAGAAGGCCAGGAACTGATCGTTCAGGTCGACAAGGACGAACGCGGCAACAAGGGCGCAGCCCTCACCACCTACGTTTCGCTGGCCGGCCGCTACTTGGTCCTGATGCCGAACAATCCGCGCGGCGGTGGCGTTTCCCGTCGCGTCGACGGTGACGAGCGCGCCGAACTGCGCGACACCATGGACCAGCTCGAAGTGCCCAACGGCATGAGCCTGATCGCCCGCACCGCCGCCATCGGCCGCCAGGCCGAAGAACTGCAGTGGGACTTGAACTACCTGCTGCAACTGTGGACCGCCATCGAAGGCGCTGCCAAGCAGCAGAGCGGTGCTTTCCTGATCTACCTGGAAGGCAGCCTGGTCATCCGCGCCATCCGCGACTACTTCCATTCGGAAATCGGCGAAATCCTCATCGATACCGACGAAGTCTATGAGCAGGCCCGCGCCTTCATGGGCACGGTGATGCCGGCCAACGTCAATCGCGTCAAGCGCTACCGCGACGACGTGCCGCTCTTCTCGCGCTTCCAGATCGAACACCAGATCGAGACCGCCTTCGTCCGCCAGGTCAACCTGCCTTCCGGCGGCGCCATCGTCATCGACCACACCGAAGCGCTGGTTGCCGTGGACGTCAACTCCGGTCGCGCCACCAAGGGCGCCGATATCGAGGAAACCGCCTTCAAGACCAATTCCGAAGCCGCCGAAGAACTGGCCCGCCAGTTGCGTTTGCGCGACCTGGGCGGCCTGATCGTCATCGATTTCATCGACATGGAAAACCAGAAGAACCAGCGCGAAGTCGAAAATCGCCTGCGCGACGCGCTGCGCTTCGACCGCGCCCGCGTCCAGATGGGCAAGATCAGCCGCTTCGGCCTGATGGAACTGTCCCGCCAGCGTCTGCGCCCAGCCCTTGCCGAAACCAGCTACATTTCGTGCCCGCGCTGTACCGGCACTGGCCACATCCGTTCCGCCGAATCCGCGGCGCTGCATATCCTACGCATCCTGGAAGAGGAAGCGATGAAGGAAAACACTGGCGCCGTGCATGTCCAGGTTCCGGTCGACGTGGCAACCTTCCTGCTCAACGAAAAGCGCCCGGACATCCAGGCCATCGAGTTGCGCCACAAGGTCACCATCCTGCTCATCCCGAACATCCACATGGAAACGCCGGCGCATACCATCACCCGTTTGCGCCACGACGACCTGAACAGCGAAGAACTCCGCGCACCTTCCTACAAGATGGTCGATGGACCGAGCGAAGAAGCGGCCAAGCCGGGCAACGGCAAGAACGAAGCCGTCAAGCCGCGCCAGGAAGCTGTGATCAAGGGTATTTCGCCGGAACAGCCGGCCCCGATCATGCCGGAAAAGGCGGCCCCCGCCCCGGCGGTTGCAGCGCCGGAAGCCGGCCTGTTCGCCAAGATCGTCTCCTGGTTCCGCAGCGAACCGAAGACGGTCGAAGTCGCACCGACGCCGGCGCCGGCCCCGAAAAAGGGACGCGATGGCCGCGGTGACGGACGACGCGAGCGCGGCGAAGGCCGCGACGGACGCCGTAACGGTCGCAACAGCAAGGGCCGTGACGAGGAGCGCGGCGAACGCGGCAATCGCAACGAACGTGGCGAGCGCAATGCCGAAAAGGCACCGCGCGAGGAAGCCGGCGCAGCGAGTCCCGCCGAGCGCCCGGAACGCAGGCCGCGTGGTGAACGCAAGGAACGTCGCGATCGCCAGCAACCGGAAGTCGTTGAAAACAAGCTGACGCCGGACGTGGCTGCCGTCGAAGCCCTCGCCATTCCTGGCGTCGGCAGCGAAACCCCGGAAACCGCCAATGGTGAAGAGCAAGGCGCCCGACGCCGTGGTCGTCGCGGTGGCCGTGGTCGTGGCGAACGCCGCCCGGAAGCCGGCAACAACGAGACGGCACTCGCCGAAGTCTCGACCGAAGCACCGGAAACCGCGTCCACTGTCGTCGAGGCCGCCGCTCAGCCGGTCAGCCACGAACCGATTCTCGTCGTCATTCCGGCCCTTGAAGAAGCGCCGGTGGCCGCCGAAGTAGCTGACCAAGCAACGATTCCCGAAGCGTCAGTTGCCGCCCAGGAAGTCGCTGTCGCAGTCGCGGCCCCCGTCGTCGTCGCTACCTTGGTGGAAGAAGCTCCCGTCGTAGCAGCCCCTGTGGAAGCAGCCCCGGTCGCAGCTGAAGTGGCATTGCCGGTGGTTGAGGAAGCCGTAATCGCGGCCGCCGCCGAAACCACCCCGGCCAGCATTGCTACCCCGATCGTCGCTCCGGCTGATCTGGAAAAGTCACTGGCCGACAGCGGCTTGGTGCTGGTCCAGACCTCGGATGCCGCCCCGCTGATCGCTCAGCCGGAAGCGCCAGTCAGGCTCGGCCGGCCGCGCAAGCAGAAGGCCGCTGTCGAACAGGCCGAGAGCGCGCCGCTGCAGATGGTTGAAACGAAGTAATCGGCAAACCAGCCACTATGAAAAAGGGCACCCGCGGGTGCCCTTCTTTTTGTGCTGCCGGCGAAAAATTCAGGCGCGCCCGAGTTTTTGCTTCATTTCCTCGATCAGGCCGAGCGAAGCGTCCTCGATCATGTCGAGCACCAGGTCGAATCCATGGCCAAGACCATAGTAGGGATCGGGAACCTCGTTGTCATCGAAGTTCTTGGCGTAGTCCATAAACAATTTGAGGCGCTCCTGCTGTTCCGGTGACGCCATACGCTGCAGGTTGTCCAGGTTGCTTTTATCCATGGCCAGGATCAGGTCGAAATAATCGAGATCCTGGCGCGCCACCTTGCGGGCACGCAACTGGGACAAATTATAGCCCCGTATGGAGGCGGCGCGCTGGGTCCGGGAATCCGGCGCTTCGCCGACGTGGTAGCCGTGCGTTCCAGCAGAATCAACTTCAACAACATCTCCCAGATTATTGATTTTAATGAAATGCCGCAATACTCCTTCAGCCGTCGGTGAACGACAGATGTTGCCCATGCAGACAAGCAAAATCCGATATGACATTTCTTATTAGTCTCCGTCAGTGTCGTGGGGCGCCGCACCGAAGACCCGTTCCCTTAGCCTGAACAGATCATCGCGTGCCGCAGCCGCCTTTTCGAATTCGAGGTTTTTCGCACACTCTAGCATTAACTTCTCAAGACGCTTAATTTCCCGGGCGACACTCTTCTCGTCCATGGCTTCGTAAACAGCCTGTTGCTGCGCCGCCTTGCGCTCGACCTGGGCGGATTCGGCGTCATATACGCCGTCGATGATGTCCTTGATTTTTTTCGACACGCCACGCGGCGTAATCCCCTGCTCCAGGTTGAAGCTGATCTGCTTTTCGCGCCGCCGCCCGGTTTCCGCGATGGCCCGCTGCATGGAATTCGTAATGTTATCGGCATAAAGAATGGCCGTACCGTGGATATGGCGGGCCGCTCGGCCGATGGTCTGGATCAGCGAACGCTCGGAACGCAGGAAACCTTCCTTGTCGGCATCGAGGATAGCGACCAGTGACACTTCAGGAATATCCAGGCCTTCGCGCAACAGGTTGATGCCGACCAGTACGTCGAACTCGCCGAGACGCAGGTCGCGGATGATTTCGACCCGCTCGACGGTATCGATGTCCGAATGCAGGTAACGCACCTTGATGCCGTTGTCAGCCAGGAAGTCGGTCAAATCTTCCGCCATGCGTTTGGTCAGGGTAGTGACCAGCACGCGTTCGCCAACCGCGACCCGCTTGTTGATTTCCGACAGCAGATCATCGACCTGGGTCGAGGCCGGACGAACGATGACTTCCGGATCGATCAGGCCGGTCGGCCGGACCACCTGCTCCACCACCTGGCCGGCGTGCTGGTTTTCATAGTCGGCCGGCGTTGCCGATACGAACACGGTTTGCCGCAGGTGGGCTTCGAATTCGTTGAACTGCAGCGGCCGGTTATCCAGCGCCGACGGCAGGCGAAAACCGTAATCGACGAGGTTTTCCTTGCGCGAGCGGTCGCCCTTGTACATGCCGCCGACCTGGCCGATGGTGACGTGCGATTCGTCAATGAACATCAGCGCATCCGGCGGCAGGTAATCGATCAGCGTCGGCGGCGATTCCCCGGCCTGCCGCCCCGACAGGTGCCGGGAGTAGTTCTCGATGCCCTTGCAGAAGCCGATCTGGTCAAGCAGCTCAAGGTCGAACCTGGTCCGCTGCTCGATGCGCTGGGCTTCGACCAGTTTGTTGTTCTTGGTGAAGAAATCGATGCGCTGGCGTAATTCCTCCTTGATCGCCTCGATGGCCCGCAACACGGTGGTACGAGGTGTCACGTAGTGCGAAGCGGGGAATATCGTGAAGCGCAATGCCTTGTGCAGCAGGTGGCCGGTCAGCGGGTCGAAGAATTGCAAGCCTTCTACTTCGTCGTCGAACAGCGAGATGCGGATGGCGTGCTCGGCATGCTCTGCCGGGAAAACATCGATGATGTCGCCGCGCACGCGGAAGGTGCCGCGATGGAAGTCCATCTCGTTGCGTTCGTACTGCATGTCGGTCAGGCGCTTGACGATGGCGCGCTGGTCGAGCTTGTCGCCGACGCGCATGGTCAGGATCATGTTGTGGTATTCGTCGCGATCGCCGATGCCGTAGATGCAGGAGACGGTGGCGACGATCACCACATCGCGCCGTTCGATCAAACTCTTGGTCGCCGACAGCCGCATCTGCTCGATGTGGTCATTGATCGAACTGTCCTTCTCGATGAACAGGTCGCGCGACGGAACATAGGCTTCCGGCTGGTAGTAATCGTAGTAGGAGACGAAGTACTCGACGGCGTTTTCCGGAAAGAACTCCTTGAATTCCGAATAAAGCTGCGCCGCCAAAGTCTTGTTCGGCGCCAGCACCAGGGCTGGCCGGCCAGTCCGTGCAATGACATTGGCCATGGTGTAGGTCTTGCCAGAACCGGTGACACCGAGCAGGGTCTGGAAGGACAGGCCGTCCTCCAGGCCCTCGACCAGCAGGTTGATCGCCGCCGGCTGATCGCCGGACGGCGGAAATGGCTGATGCAGGCGGAAGGGGCTGCCGTCAAAGCAGACGACGGGAACGCTGGTGCTGGTTTCTATCATGTTAAAATTCTGCGGTTTTCCTCGCCCGGCAAAATTGCTGTGCGAACATTGTGCCTATTATTCCATGGAGTCTTTATGTCCTCTTCGATCTTTGCTGCGGTGGAAATGGCCCCGCGTGATCCCATCCTCGGCCTGAACGAATCCTTCAACGCCGACACGCGTACCACCAAGGTAAATCTCGGCGTTGGCGTCTATTTCGACGACAACGGCAAGATTCCGTTGCTCGCCGCCGTCAAGGCCGCCGAAGATGCCCGCGTCAAGGCTGCGCTGCCGCGCGGCTACCAGCCGATCGAAGGCGCCCCGGCCTACAACCAGGCCGTGCAGAACCTGCTGCTCGGCAAGGACTCCGACCTGATCGCCAACGGCCAGGTCATCACCGCCCAAGCCCTGGGCGGCACCGGCGCCCTGAAGATCGGCGCCGATTACCTGAAGCGCCTGAACCCGGATGCCAAGGTCTACATCAGCGACCCGTCCTGGGAAAATCACCGCGCCCTGTTCGAATCGGCCGGTTTCGTCGTCGAGAACTATCCGTACTACGACGCCGCCACCCGCGGCGTGAACTTCGCCGGCATGAAGTCGTTCCTGAATGGCTTGAACGCCGGCTCGGTCATCATCCTGCACGCCTGCTGCCACAACCCCACCGGCGCTGACCTTTCCGACGCCCAATGGCAGGAAGTCGTCGATGTCTGTCGCGAACGCGGCCTGGTGCCTTTCCTCGACATGGCCTACCAGGGCTTTGCCGACGGTATCGATGCCGATGCCGTCGCCGTCCGCGCCTTCTCGGCCTCCGGCCTGCAGTTCTTCGTCTCCAGCTCCTTCTCGAAGAGCTTCTCGCTCTACGGCGAACGCGTCGGCGCCCTGTCCATCATCACCGCCAGCAAGGAAGAAGCCGGGCGCGTGCTCTCGCAGGTCAAGCGCGTCATCCGCACCAACTATTCCAACCCGCCGATCCACGGCGGTGCCCTGGTTTCCACGGTGCTCTCCTCGCCGGAATTGCGCCAGATGTGGGAAAACGAACTGGCCGGCATGCGCGACCGCATCCGCGCCATGCGCACCGGCCTGGTCGACGCGATCAAGGCCCAGGGCGTCGCCCAGGACTTCTCCTTCGTCGTCCAGCAGCGCGGCATGTTCTCCTACACCGGCCTGACCGCCGCCCAGGTCGAGCGCATGAAGGAAGAATTCGGCATCTACGCGGTTTCGACCGGCCGCATCTGCCTGGCCGCGCTGAATACCAAGAACGTCGATTACGTCGCCAAGGCGATTGCTGCCGTCATCAAGGCCTGAACCATCTGAACGGCAAGGCATGGAAGGGCAGGACTGCGGTCCTGCCCTTTTTATTTGCCGCTCACCGCGCTCAGTTGCGGCAAGCGGCCACTAAGCCGCACCGGGGTGCGCACGCTCGCCACCGAAGTCTGCATTGTCACTAGCAGACTAGCCTCCAGTGGACGCCCGCGGCTGGCGACAAACTGACCGCTGGCGGTGACCATGCCGGCCGACATCTGGATATCGCGCCCGGCAACCTGGCCCTGGGCAATAGTCACGGCAGCCCGCAGACGATCGAATTTCGTCGAACCGGAACTGACCACGCTGCCGCTACCGCGCCGCACCACCTCGCCGAGATCGACGCCATGCAGGACGCCGCGCGTGATATCGGCATCAAAGCTGGCTTCAACATTCACCCACAGGCTCTCCCAGTCCTTGCCGTTCGCCCGCAAGCGCAGATTGCCGCCCAGGTCGCCGTCCAGCGCCAACCCGGGAACCAGGGCGGCGCTCATTTTGCGGCAGTCGACACGCTGCAGCGTCGCGTCGCCCGCCATCAGCAGTTCGCTGCCGCTCCAGTCGAGCAGCCAGTCGCCTTTGACGATGCCATTCAAAAAGCTGGTATCGAGATTGCGGACCAGCAGCTTCCCTTTCTGCAACAACGCGGTGGCCTGCAGGGAATTGAAAGCGAGCGCCGCGCCAAAGGGCTGCCAGCCAAAGCCTTCAATCGCCAGTCCGATATCGTTTCCAGCCGGCGTCGCGCGCAGGCGCAAACCGAGGTCGGCGTTCTGCAAGGTCGCTTTGGTCATGCCGCCGGCGCCATTCAGCTCGATGTCGCCGGACAGGCCACTGAGCGCCATGGTTTGGGCGGTAAGCCTGAGATCATCGACGTGCACCTGCCGGATCAGCGTATTTTCCTGTCCGCTGCGCCCTGATGCCTGCAACAGCGGCAAGCCGACGAGCAGGTCGGCGGGCAGTGTTGCGCCACGCACATCCACCCGGTCCAGCACATGCTGCCCGCTACCAAGCAAGGCCAGTGGCGAGGCAAGGCGCAGTTGCTCGATCCGAGCACTTCCCGCCCCTCCCACCTCGATGTCGGAAAGGACCAGCGCCGGGCTCGGCCAGAGCGAAAGGCCGACCGCGCCGATGCGAACCGGGGCTTGCAACAGGCGCCCAGTTGCTGCCTCCAACTCTGGCTTAAATTTATCATAGGGATAAAGCACGACGAGCAACAGCGCCAGGATGAGCAGCCCAGCCGAAATGCCGAACAGCCAGCGGCGCGGCAGGCGATTGGCGTGGGAAGGAAGGGGTTCGTAGCTCTCCGGCTCACGCGTCCGGGGCGCGGCGGTCGGAAACGTGCCGCTGACCGGCAGGATCGGTTTGCCGAAGGCCGAAAACTGACTGGCCATGCCGGCCGGCATCGCCGAATTCGGCAAGCCCGAGGAATACGCGCCGAAGGTCGAGAATTGCGACATTGCCGTAGCGCCTTCGTCGAGCACCGACGGCAGATTTTCGGTGCGGATCAGGACGCCCCCCGCTTTCGGCGCGATGAAGCCGCCCTTCTCGAGTTCGCGCAAGGCTCCTTCGACCAGCCGTGGATTGCCGATCTTGGCCGAAAGCTCGGCAACCCCCAGCTTGCCGTCGACCTGGACCAGAACCATGCGCAGATTACGCTTGACCACCTGGGTGCTTTGCCGCACCGCTTCATCCCCGGCCGGGGTCTTGACGTATACCTGTTTCAAATCCATGGACGAATATTCTTTTTCTTGAGAAGAGACAAAAATCCTTGACGGAAAAGCGTTCGGCGCCTATACTGCGCGCCTCTGTTCCTCGATAGCTCAGTCGGTAGAGCGCCGGACTGTTAATCCGTAGGTCCCTGGTTCGAGCCCAGGTCGGGGAGCCAAAATACGACGGCCCGCAGCAATGCGGGCCGTTTCCATTTGCAGCGCAGTATCCTGGCTCAGCATTTCATCCCCCTGCCCTGGCCGCTGCCGATTTTCCCGGCGCATTGCACTCCCTGCAGCCGTTACGCCACATACGCCCAAATTCATCGAAGCAGCCGACATCGCCGGCTATTTCAATGAAATGACGCCGCAGGCCAGTCGGGCACCGGAATTGCCGGTCGGCTGGGTTCGGAAATCGTCGGGTGAAGCATGGACGATGACGCTGCGCCCGATGATGCCATCCGCGCCTTCACCGATCCGGACGCCGTCGACATATGCCGTCAATCGGGCATGACCTTCGGCATCGGCGATCAGTTGCGGCATGTCGCCACCATGATGGTCGGCCAGCTCAGGATTGCCGTGGGGTTTCCCGGCCGGATTGAAATGGCCGCCGGCACTACTGCCGTCCGGCGAACCGCAGTCGCCTCTTTCGTGGATATGGAAACCATGGGCTCCCGGCGTCAGGCCGCTTACTTCGGCGACGACTCGCAGCTTGCTGCCGACCGCGCTAAATGTCACCTCACCGGAAACCTGGCTCCCCGCCGTCGGCTGCAATGCCGAGACAGCCCGCGGCGCGGCACTGGCGATCAGGCCGCCACGGCAACCGGCAATGATGCCGACGAAAACGAGAAGTGCGAGAGAAATGAACTTTTGCATGACTTGGCCTATCCACTTGTGGACTGCATTTCGAGAACAGCTCCAGCTACCGATCGGTGCGAAACTCCTGTATTTTGAGGCCCTGCCCCAACCACCGCAAGCCATGCCCGACAATAGACCCTTTCCCGCTGCCGTCGCGCCAACTGCTGCCGCCTCCCGGCCGACGCACGACAGCCGCACCCTGGTCGACAAATACGGCCGGCGGATCACCTACCTGCGCCTGTCGCTGACCGATCGCTGCGATTTCCGCTGCACCTACTGCATGGCCGAGGAAA
>JBLNBM010000031.1:0-89967 GCA_050259955.1 Bacteroidota bacterium | reverse complement strand
CGGAAGGCGTCGAGATGGTGATGCCTGGCGACAACATCGCCATGACCATCAAGCTGATCGCCCCGATCGCCATGGAAGAAGGTCTGCGCTTCGCCATCCGTGAAGGCGGTCGTACCGTCGGTGCCGGCGTCGTCGCCAAGATCATCGAGTAATTCGCTCTTTTATAAAATCCGGGGTGGAGACCTCTTCACCCCATCGTTCTTTGGAAAACAAAATGGCAAACCAGAAAATCCGTATCCGTCTCAAGGCCTTCGACTATCGCCTGATTGATCAGTCCGCTCAGGAAATCGTTGAGACGGCCAAGCGTACCGGTGCAGTCGTCCGTGGTCCGGTGCCGCTGCCGACCCGCAAGCAGCGTTTCGACATCCTGCGTTCGCCGCACGTGAACAAGGCTTCGCGTGACCAACTGGAAATTCGTACCCATCTGCGTCTGATGGATATCGTTGATCCGACCGACAAGACGGTCGATGCGCTGATGAAGCTGGACCTGCCGGCTGGCGTCGACGTCGAAATCAAGTTGCAGTAATCAGGGGTTGCGGATATAATCCGCGCCTTTCGGGGGTGGCCGGCAACGGCTGCCCATTTGTTGTTATACATCGACCGGCCAATCGCAGCCGGCGATGAGGAGAATAACCATGAGTCTAGGCCTTGTTGGTCGCAAGGTGGGCATGACTCGCATTTTTGCCGAGGATGGCGCGTCCATTCCGGTAACTGTGCTTGATGTGTCCAACAATCGCGTGACCCAAGTCAAAACGCCGGAGATCGATGGCTACGCAGCCATTCAGGTCGGTTTCGGCAAGCGCCGTGCCTCCCGTGTTTCCAAGCCCATTGCTGGCCATCTGGCCAAGGCGGGCGTGGAAGCTGGGCATGTCCTCAAGGAATTCCGTATCGAAGCTGATCAACTCGCCTCTTTCAAGGCTGGCGATCAGGTTGCCGTCACTATTTTTGCCGAAGGGCAAAAAGTGGACGTGACCGGCACTTCCATCGGTAAGGGTTTCCAGGGCGGCATCAAGCGTCACAATTTCAGTTCCAACCGTGCTACCCACGGTAACTCGGTGTCGCACAACGCGCCGGGTTCCATCGGTATGGCGCAGGATCCGGGTCGTGTTTTCCCGGGTAAGCGCATGGCTGGTCATCTGGGTGATGTGCAATCCACCATGCAAGGGTTGACCGTTGTTCGCGTCGATGCCGAGCGCCAGCTGCTGCTGGTTCGTGGCGCCGTTCCGGGTGCCAAGGGTGCCGACATTGTCGTGCGTCCGGCAGTCAAGGCTTAAGGGGACGACATGGAACTCAAGGTAATTAACGAGCAGGGGCAGGCAGCTGCCGCGCTGCAAGCTTCCGATGTGCTTTTCGGTCGCGACTTCAACGAAGCGCTGGTCCATCAGATCGTCGTTGCCTATCAGGCGAACGCGCGTTCCGGTGACCGTCAGCAGAAGGATCGCTCCGAAGTTCGTCACACCACCACCAAGCCGTGGCGCCAAAAGGGTACGGGCCGTGCTCGTGCCGGTAGCAATGGCAGCCCGCTGTGGCGTGGGGGCGGTCGGATTTTCCCGAATTCGCCGGAAGAAAATTTCAGCCAGAAGGTTAACAAGAAGATGTTCCGCGCCGGTATGGCTGCGATTCTCTCCGAGTTGGCCCGTCAGGATCGTCTGGTCGTCGTCGACGACCTGACCGTCGATGCACCCAAGACCAAGCTCTTCTCGCAGAAGCTGAAGAACCTGGGCCTGGAAGGCAACCTTCTGGTCGTCACGGATGCGCTCAGCGAGAATCTCTATCTCTCGTCGCGTAATCTGCCCAACGTTCTGGTGCTTGAAGCCCAGGAGGCCGATCCGGTTTCCCTGGTCCGCTTCGCCAAGGTTCTGGTCACCAAGAACGCCGTGGCTAAGTTCGAGGAGATGTGGGGATGAATCAACAACGTCTGATGCAGGTGCTGCTGGCACCGCAAATCTCCGAGAAGGCAACCTATATTGCCGAGAAGCATGAGCAGATCATCTTCCGCGTGGCTTCCGATGCTACCAAGCCGGAAATCAAGGCCGCGGTCGAATTGCTGTTCAAGGTCGAAGTCGAAGGCGTTCAAGTCGCCAACGTCAAGGGCAAGGTCAAGCGTTTCAAGGGTTCGGTTGGTCGTCGCAAGGGCTGGAAGAAAGCCTATGTGAGCCTGAAGGCCGGTCAGGAAATCAATTTCGTTGAAGGGGGGAATGCCTAATGGCACTCGTTAAAGTCAAGCCGACTTCCCCGGGCCGCCGTGCCGTAGTTCAGGTCGTCAATGCGAACCTGCACAAGGGCAAGCCGTTTGCCGCCCTGGTTGAGGCGAAGTCCGGCAATGCCGGCCGCAACAACAATGGCCGTATCACGGTTCGTCATCAGGGTGGCGGTCACAAGCAGTCCTATCGCGTTATCGACTTCAAGCGTACCAAGGACGGTATTCCGGCCAAGGTCGAACGCCTGGAATACGATCCGAACCGCACTGCCAATATCGCGCTGCTCTGCTACGCTGACGGCGAACGCCGTTACATCATCGCCAACAAGGGCATGGTGGTCGGTCAGCCGGTGATGAGTGGTTCTGAAGCGCCGATCAAGTCGGGTAACGCTTTGCCGATCCGCAACATCCCGGTCGGTACGACGATCTGCTGCGTTGAAATGCTGCCCGGCAAGGGTGCCCAGCTGGCTCGTTCGGCCGGTACCTCGGCTCAGCTGCTGGCCCGTGAAGGCATCTACGCCCAGATTCGCCTGCGCTCCGGCGAAGTGCGTCGCGTGCATGTCGAATGCCGCGCCACTATCGGCGAAGTCGGTAACGAAGAGCACAACCTGCGCAAGTTCGGTAAAGCCGGCGCCATGCGTTGGCGTGGTATTCGCCCGACCGTTCGTGGTACTGCCATGAATCCGTGCGATCACCCGCACGGCGGTGGTGAAGGTCGCACTGGCGAAGGTCGTGTGCCGGTTAACCCGTGGGGTCAGCCGACCAAGGGCTACCGCACCCGCAGCAACAAGCGCACGGACGGCATGATCGTTCAGCGCCGTCATAAGCGTTAAGGGGTAGGAAATGGGACGTTCTCTCAAAAAAGGCCCGTTTGTTGATGCGTATCTGATCGACAAGGTCGAAGCAGTTCGCGCCACAGGCGACAAGCGCCCGATCAAGACGTGGTCGCGTCGTTCGACGATCCTCCCCGAGTTCATCGGTCTGACGGTCGCCGTTCATAATGGCAAGCAGCATATTCCGGTGTTCGTCACCGAAAATATGGTCGGTCACAAGTTCGGCGAGTTTTCGCTGACCCGGACGTTCAAGGGTCACACCGCCGGCAAGAAGGCCAAGAAGTAAGGAGCTGACATGGAAACTCGTGCAAGTCTGCGAGGCGTACGCCTCTCTGCGCAAAAAGGTCGCCTGGTGGCTGACCTGGTGCGTGGCAAGCCGGTTGGTCAGGCTCTGAACATCCTGGCGTTCTCCCCGAAAAAGGGAGCCGGTATCGTCAAGAAGGTTCTGGAGTCGGCAATCGCCAACGCTGAACACAATGACGGCGCTGATATCGACGAACTGAAGGTGAAAATCATCTACGTCGAAAAAGGCATGGTGCTAAAGCGCTTTACGGCGCGCGCCAAGGGTCGTGGCAATCGGATCGTCAAGCCGACCTGCCATATCTATCTGACCGTTGGTAACTAAGGAAGAGCCATGGGACAGAAAATACATCCGACTGGCTTCCGTCTGGCCGTCACCAAGAACTGGAGTTCGCGCTGGTATGCTGCCAGCAAGGACTTCCCGGGCATGCTGAACGAAGACATCAAGGTTCGCGAATACCTCAAGCGTAAGCTCGCTCACGCTTCCGTGGGGCGCGTCCTGATCGAACGTCCGGCCAAGAACGCCCGCGTCACCGTTTTCTCCGCTCGTCCGGGCGTGGTCATCGGCAAGAAGGGTGAGGACATCGAACAACTGCGTACGGATCTTCAGCGCATCATGGGCGTTCCCGTCCATGTCTCGATCGAAGAAATCCGCAAGCCGGAAATCGATGCTCAACTGATTGCCGATTCGATCGCCCAGCAGCTGGAAAAGCGCATCATGTTCCGTCGTGCCATGAAGCGTGCGATGCAAAATGCCATGCGCCTCGGCGCGCAGGGCATCAAGGTGATGAGCGCCGGCCGTCTGAATGGTGCGGAAATCGCCCGTAGCGAATGGTATCGCGAAGGTCGCGTGCCGCTTCATACGCTGCGCGCCAACATCGATTATGCAACCTCGGAAGCACTGACCACCTACGGCATCATCGGGATCAAGGTCTGGGTTTACAAGGGCGACATGCTCGATCGCAACGAACAACCGGAAGTTGTCGAGCCGGCCGCTGACGATCGCAAGCCGCGTCGCAATCCGGGTCGGCCTGAAGGCGACAAGCCGCGCACCCGTACGGTGAAGAAGCCGGACGGTGCTGGTGCTCCGGCCAAGCAGGTAAGAAAGGCAGGTGCCTAAATGCTGCAACCTAATCGTCGCAAGTTCCGCAAGGAACACAAGGGCCGTAACGAAGGTCTGGCGACCCGTGGTACGAAGGTTTCCTTCGGCGAATGGGGCCTCAAGGCCACCGGCCGTGGTCGTCTGACTGCCCGCCAGATTGAGGCAGCCCGTCGTGCCATGACCCGCCATATCAAGCGTGGCGGCCGTATCTGGATCCGTATCTTCCCGGACAAGCCGATTTCCAAGAAGCCGGCCGAAGTTCGGATGGGTAACGGTAAGGGTAACCCGGAATACTGGGTTGCTGAAATCCAGCCGGGCAAGGTGCTCTATGAGATGGATGGCGTGAATGAAGCGCTGGCTCGCGAGGCATTTGCCCTCGCCGCGGCCAAGCTGCCGATTTCCACCACCTTCGTGACTCGTCATCTGGGGTAATCATGAAAGCAAGTGAACTGAGAACCAAGAGCGTGGACGAGCTCAACAAGGAATTGCTGGACCTTCTGAAGGCCCAGTTCGGTCTGCGTATGCAGCTCGCTACCCAGCAGCTGTCCAATACCAGCCAAATGTCCAAGGTGCGTCGCGACATCGCTCGCGTCCGCACGCTTATCCGTGAAAAGGCGGTGCAGCAATGAGCGAGACCACCAGCAACAAGCGTACTCTGATCGGTCGCGTCGTCAGCGACAAGATGGAAAAGACGGTCACCGTTCTCGTCGAACGTAAGGTCAAGCACCCTATGTACGGCAAGATCATGGTCCGTTCCAAAAAGTACCATGCCCACAACGAAGGCAATACGGCCCGTGCCGGTGATCTCGTCGAGATCGTCGAAACCCGCCCGATGTCCCGTACCAAGACCTGGGCAGTTACCAGCGTTCTGGAAAAAGCGATCGTTATCTAACGAAAGTTTCCATTTACGCTTGCGCAGCAAAAAAGAGGCCGGTATAATCCGGCTTCTTTTTTGCTGCTGGCCAGTTCTGGGCACGGCAAAGGTGTTCGACCCGTACGGGTTCCAAGACTGACCGCGCAAGCGGATTAAGTTGGAGTTAATTTAAATGATTCAGATGCAGACAACTCTGGATGTCGCCGATAACACCGGCGCACGTTCAGTAATGTGTATCAAAGTGCTGGGTGGATCCAAGCGCCGCTATGCCGGTATTGGTGACATCATCAAGGTCAGCATCAAGGATGCTGCGCCGCGTGGTCGCGTCAAGAAGGGTGATGTCTACAACGCCGTGGTGGTTCGCACCGCCAAGGGTGTTCGTCGTCCGGATGGCTCGCTGGTGCGCTTTGACGGCAATGCCGCCGTTCTTCTCAACAACAAGCTCGAGCCGATCGGCACGCGCATCTTTGGCCCGGTAACCCGCGAACTGCGTACCGAGCGCTTCATGAAGATCGTGTCTCTGGCTCCTGAAGTGCTGTAAGGAGATACGCATGGAAAAGATTCGTAAGGGTGACGACGTCATCGTCATTACCGGTAAAGACAAGGGCAAGCGCGGTACCGTGCTGAGTCGTGTCGGTGAAGAGCATGTGCTCGTCGAAGGTGTCAATCGTGCCAAAAAGCACGTCAAGCCGAACCCTGTCAAGGGTGTGGCCGGTGGCATCGTCGATAAGGACATGCCGATCCATCTCTCCAATGTTGCGCTGTTCAATCCGGCGACCAAGAAAGCCGACCGCGTCGGTTTCAAGGCGCTCGAAGACGGCCGCAAGGTTCGCGTGTTCAAGTCGAACGGCGAACTGGTGAACGCATAAGGAGCACACATGGCGCGTTTGCAACAGTTTTACAAGGAAACCGTCGTCGGCGACCTGTCGAA
The DNA here is from genome assembly GCA_050259955.1 of Bacteroidota bacterium. GTDB lineage: Bacteria > Pseudomonadota > Gammaproteobacteria > Burkholderiales > Rhodocyclaceae > Azonexus. The sequence goes on along the minus strand of JBLNBM010000031.1, from coordinate 83,727 downwards.
GCAATTCGGCTACAAGTCCGTGATGGAAGTGCCGCGTATCACCAAGATCACCCTGAACATGGGTGTCGGTGAGGCCGTGGCTGACAAGAAGGTTCTGGAAAACGCCGTTGGCGACATGCAGAAGCTTGCCGGTCAAAAACCGGTCACGACCAAGGCTCGCAAGTCGATTGCCGGCTTCAAGATTCGTGACGGCTACCCGATCGGTTGCATGGTGACCCTGCGTGGTCCCCGCATGTTCGAGTTCCTGGATCGTCTGGTGACCATTGCCCTGCCGCGTGTTCGTGACTTCCGCGGTATCTCCGGCAAGGGTTTCGACGGCCAGGGCAACTACAACATGGGCGTCAAAGAGCAGATCATTTTCCCGGAAATCGAGTACGACAAGATCGATGCTCTCCGGGGTATGAACATCAGCATCACCACGACCGCGAAGACCGATGCAGAAGCGAAAGCCCTGCTCGCCGCGTTCAAGTTCCCGTTCAAGAATTGAGGCAATCATGGCAAAACTTGCTCTGATCAATCGTGAAGAAAAGCGCCGCAAAATGGTCGCGCAGTACGCCAAGAAGCGTGCCGCTCTGGAGGCAATCTTCAATGATGTTAGCCTCTCCGACCAGGAGCGTTATGACGCCCGTCTGAAGCTGCAGGCTCTGCCGCGCAACTCCAGCCCGTCGCGTCTGCGTAATCGCTGCCAGCTGACCGGTCGTCCGCGTGGTGTTTTCCGTAAATTCGGTCTGTGCCGTAACAAGATCCGCGAACTCGCCTTCAACGGCGAAATCCCGGGTGTTGTTAAGGCCAGCTGGTAAGAAGGAGATTCAGAAATGGCTATGAGCGATCCGATCGCGGACATGCTGACCCGCATCCGCAACGCCCAGCTCGCCGAGAAGGCGTCTGTCTCCATGCCGTCTTCCAAGCTCAAGGTGGCAATTGCCGCTGTGCTGAAAGACGAAGGTTACGTTGATGACTTCGCTGTTCGTCAAGCTGACGGCAAGGCAACTCTCGAAATCGGTCTGAAGTATTACGCCGGCCGCCCGGTTATCGAACGCATTGAACGCGTTTCGAAGCCCGGTCTGCGTATTTACAAGGGCTGTGACGATATTCCCCGTGTCATGAATGGCCTGGGCGTGGCGATTGTGTCCACCCCCAAGGGCGTCATGACTGATCGCAAGGCCCGCGCCAGCAAGGTTGGCGGCGAAGTCCTGTGCATCGTGGCCTAAGGGAGCGAACATGTCTCGAGTTGGTAAGAATCCTATTATTGTCCCGGCCGGTGTTGAAGTAACGGTTGGTGAGCAGATCACCGTCAAGGGCCCGCTGGGTACCCTGAAGGCTGCCGCTCACCCCGCCGTTCAGGTGGTCGTCGAAGGACAAAGCATCCAGGTTTCCAAGGTTGAAGGCGTTGCCAATGGTGGCGCCATGTGGGGCACCATGCGTGCCAACCTCAACAACATGGTGACCGGTGTCTCCAAGGGCTTTGAAAGAAAGCTGCAGCTGGTCGGCGTGGGTTACCGCGCCCAGGCTCAGGGCGATGTCCTGAACCTGTCGCTGGGCTTCTCGCATCCCGTGGCGCACAAGATGCCCGCTGGTGTGAAAGTTGAGTGCCCGACCCAGACCGAAATCCTGATCAAGGGTTCGGACAAGCAGCAGGTCGGCCAGGTTGCCGCCGAAGTTCGTGCCTATCGCAAGCCGGAGCCCTACAAGGGCAAGGGCGTTCGGTACTCGGACGAAGTGGTGGTCATCAAGGAAACCAAGAAGAAGTAAGGGTGGCATATGTTTAACAAGAAACAAGCGCGTCTGCGCCGTTCCCGCCAAACCCGGGCCAAAATCGCCGAACTCAAGGCTGTGCGTCTGTGCGTCAATCGCACGAACCTGCACATCTACGCTCAGGTCATCTCGTCGTGTGGCGGCAAGGTCCTGGCTTCGGCTTCTTCGCTGGATAAGGAAGTTCGCAAGGACCTCCCGAACGGCGGTAACAAGGCTGCTGCCACCAAGATTGGCACTTTGATTGCCGAGCGCGCCAAGGCCGCCGGTATCGAACAAGTGGCTTTTGATCGCTCCGGTCTCCAGTACCACGGTCGTGTTCAGGCGCTGGCGGAAGCCGCGCGTGAAGCCGGTCTGAAGTTCTGATCGCCGCGAAAGGACAAGGTTAGAAAATGGCTAAACCTGAAAGAAACAAGAAGCCGCAACAAGCTGAAGAGCGCGATGATGGCATGCGCGAAAAGATGGTTGCGGTCAATCGCGTCACCAAAGTCGTCAAGGGCGGCCGTATCCTCGGTTTTGCTGCCCTGACCGTGGTTGGTGACGGCGATGGCGGTATCGGCATGGGCAAGGGCAAGTCCCGCGAAGTGCCGGTTGCCGTTCAAAAGGCAATGGAAGAGGCTCGTCGCAAGATGGCCAAGGTCAGCCTGAAGAGCGGTACCGTGCATCACACCGTGTTCGGCCGTCATGGTGCGACCACCGTGATGATCCAGCCGGCTCCGGACGGTACGGGCATCATCGCCGGCGGCGCCATGCGCGCTGTCTTCGAAGTTGTCGGCGTCACCAACGTGGTGGCCAAGGCTCATGGCTCAACCAATCCCTACAACATCGTGCGCGCTACCATCGACGGTCTGTCGAAGGTCAACACGCCGGCCGAAATCGCCGCCAAGCGCGGCCTGTCGGTCGAACAGATCCAGGGCTAATCATGGCTGACAAGAAAATCACAGTGAAGCTCGTCAAGAGCATCATCGGCACCAAGCAGGACCACCGCGCCACCGTGCGTGGCCTGGGCCTGCGCAAGCTGAACAGTTCCTCTGTACTGGAAGACACGCCGGCAGTTCGCGGCATGATCCAAAAGGTTCAGTATCTCGTCAAGGTTGAGGGTTAAGCCATGCGTCTGAATACCATCAAGCCGGCTGAAGGCTCCAAGAAAGCCGCCAAGCGCGTCGGTCGTGGCATCGGTTCCGGCCTCGGCAAGACTTGCGGCCGCGGCCACAAGGGTCAGAAGTCCCGTTCCGGCGGTTTCCACAAGGTCGGTTTCGAGGGCGGTCAAATGCCTTTGCAACGTCGCCTGCCGAAGCGCGGTTTCAACTCGCTGACGCGTGCCCGCAATTACGAAGTGCGTCTGACCGACCTGGATCGTCTGCCGATCGATGAAATCGATCTGCTGGCCCTGCAGGCTGCCGGCATCGTTCCGGGCGACGCCCTGTCCGCCAAGGTTATCCTGGCTGGCGCGATCACCCGCAAGGTGACGCTCAAGGGTGTTGGCGCCACCAAGGGCGCCAAGGCTGCTATCGAAGCAGTCGGCGGCTCGATCGCTGAGTAAGACGGAAAGGTAGAACGTTGGCAGCAAATCCCAATACTGTTGGCAAAGGCGGTAAATTCGGCGATCTGAAGCGCCGCCTTTGGTTCCTGCTCGGTGCTCTGGTTGTGTATCGCATCGGCGCGCACATCCCGGTTCCCGGGATTGACCCCAACGTTCTGTCCGATCTCTTCAATACGCAGAAGGGCGGCATCCTGGGCATGTTCAACATGTTCTCGGGTGGCGCCCTGTCGCGTTTCACCATCTTCGCACTGGGGATCATGCCGTATATCTCGGCGTCGATCATCATGCAGCTGATGAGCGTGGCCAGCCCCCAACTTGAGGCCCTCAAGAAGGAAGGCGAAGCTGGTCGTCGCAAGATTACCCAATACACCCGTTATGGCACCGTCGCTCTCGCCCTGTTTCAGGGTCTGGGCATTGCCGTGGCGCTCGAAGCCCAGCCGGGTCTGGTTTCCGACCCGGGTTTCCTGTTCCGCCTGACCACCGTCACCACGCTGGTCACCGGCACCATGTTCCTGATGTGGCTCGGCGAGCAGATTACCGAGCGCGGCCTGGGCAACGGCATCTCGATCATCATTTTTGGCGGTATCGCCGCCGGTCTGCCCAACGCCATCGGCGGCCTGCTCGAACTGGTGCGCACCGGTGCTATGCACCCGCTGACCGCACTGGTCATCTGCTTCCTGGTCGTCGTTGTCACCGCCTTCGTCGTCTTCGTCGAACGCGGCCAGCGCAAGATTCTGGTCAATTACGCCAAGCGCCAGGTCGGCAACAAGATCTACGGTGGCCAGAGCTCACACCTGCCGCTCAAGCTAAACATGTCGGGCGTCATCCCGCCGATCTTCGCGTCCTCGATCATCCTGTTTCCGGCCACCGTCGCCGGCTGGTTCGGCTCCGGCGATTCGATGCACTGGCTGAAGGACGTTGCCGGCACCTTGTCGCCGGGTCAGCCGATCTACGTGATGCTCTACGCCGCGGCCATCGTCTTCTTCTGCTTCTTCTATACCGCGTTGGTCTTCAACTCGAAGGAAACCGCCGACAATCTGAAGAAGAGCGGCGCCTTCGTGCCGGGTATTCGTCCCGGCGAGCAGACCGCCCGTTATATCGACAAGATCCTGATGCGCCTGACCCTGATCGGTGCGGCCTACATCACCGTCGTCTGTCTGCTGCCCGAATTCCTGATTTTGAAGTGGAATGTGCCCTTCTATTTCGGTGGCACGTCACTGCTGATTATCGTCGTCGTCACCATGGACTTCATGTCCCAAGTCCAGGCCTACGTGATGTCGCACCAGTATGAAAGTCTCTTGAAGAAAGCAAACTTCAAGGGGTCTCCCATGATCAAGTAAAACAGCCATGGCCAAGGAAGATTACATTGAAATGCAGGGGGAGGTGGTTGAGAACCTCCCGAATGCGACCTTCAAGGTCAAGCTGGAAAACGGACACATTGTTCATAGTTTTATCTCCGGCAAGATGCGCATGCACTACATCCGCATTCTGCCCGGTGACAAGGTGACCGTTCAATTAACACCATACGATTTAACCAAGGCCCGGATCGTTTTCCGGGTCAAGTAAAGATTCTCTACGCAATAAACCGCAGGGCAAGGAAACACGGCTGCTTCCAAGCCCCGCAGACGAGGAGTAAACATGAAAGTGCAACCTTCAGTGAAGCGCGTATGCCGCAACTGCAAAGTCATCCGTCGCAAGGGTGTCGTACGCGTCATTTGCAAGGACCCGCGTCATAAGCAGCGTCAGGGTTAATTCCCCGACTTGTCCAGGCATTTGTTAATTTTCGAAATTAGTGGAGTGATTCAATGGCCCGTATTGCAGGGGTAAACATTCCGAACCATCAGCATGCTGAAATTGCCCTGACGGCGATTTTCGGCATCGGCCGTACCCGCGCACAGAAGATCTGTGATGCGGCCGGTATCGTTCGTTCTACCAAAATGAAAGACCTGTCCGATGCGGACATGGATCGTCTGCGTGACGAAGTCGGCAAGTTCACCGTTGAAGGTGACCTGCGCCGTGAAGTCACCATGAACATCAAGCGTCTGATGGACCTCGGTTGCTACCGTGGTCTTCGCCATCGCAAGGGCCTGCCCTGCCGTGGTCAGCGCACCCGGACCAATGCTCGTACCCGCAAGGGCCCGCGCAAGGCCATTGCTGGCAAGAAGTAATAGGGACAGAACATGGCAAAGACTGCTACCAAAGTTCGCAAAAAGGTCAAAAAGAACGTTGCTGAGGGCATCGCCCACATTCACGCTTCGTTCAATAACACCATCATCACCATTACCGATCGTCAGGGCAACGCGCTGTCCTGGGCAACGTCCGGTGGTGCCGGCTTCCGCGGTTCGCGTAAGTCCACCCCGTTCGCCGCTCAGGTGGCTGCCGAAGCCGCTGGCAAGGCTGCTCAGGAATGTGGCGTCAAGAATATTGAAGTCCGCATCAAGGGACCCGGTCCTGGCCGTGAATCTTCCGTCCGTGCGCTCAACGCGCTGGGCATGAAGATCACCTCCATTTCCGACGTGACGCCGGTACCGCACAACGGTTGCCGTCCGCCCAAAAAGCGCCGCATTTAAGGAGATAGACAAGTGGCTCGTAATCTCGATCCGAAATGCCGTCAGTGCCGCCGCGAAGGTGAGAAGCTTTTCCTCAAGGGTGAAAAGTGCTTTACCGACAAGTGCGCCATTGAGCGTCGTTCCTACGCACCTGGTCAACATGGCCAAAAGTCTGGCGCCCGTCTTTCCGACTACGGCGTTCACCTGCGTGCCAAGCAAAAGATCCGTCGCGTCTATGGCGTGCTCGAAGGTCAATTCCGCAAGACGTTTTTCGAAGCTGACCGCCGCAAGGGCCAGACTGGCGAAAACCTGCTGCAACTGCTGGAATCCCGTCTCGACTCCGTCGCCTACCGCATGGGCTTTGGTGCTTCCCGCACCGAATCCCGTCAGGTCGTTCGCCATAACGGCGTTCTGGTCAATGGCAAGCGCGTCAACATCCCGTCCTATATCGTCAAGGCTGGTGACGTGGTGCAACTGACCGACCGTGCCCGTGCTTCCCTGCGTTGCAAGGCTGCTCTCGAAGCTGCCGAGTCCCGTGGTTTCCCGGAATGGGTTGCCGTGGATGTCAAGGAAGGCAAGGGAACGTTCAAGGCCATGCCGCAGCGCTCCGAGCTGCCGTCGACCCTGAACGAAGGTCTTGTCATCGAACTTTACTCGAAGTAATCACTGAGCTGAGGAATCTAGCCCATGCAAAGCAGTGGACTTCTGAAACCCCGTATTATTGACGTACAGAGTGTTTCGCCGGTGCAGGCCAAGGTCATCATGGAGCCGTTTGAACGCGGCTACGGACATACCCTTGGCAATGCCCTGCGTCGCATCCTGCTGTCGTCCATGCCGGGTTACGCGCCGACGGAAGTCGGAATCGAAGGTGTGCTCCATGAGTACTCTACCGTTGATGGCGTTCAGGAAGATGTCGTCGACATCCTCTTGAACCTCAAGGGTATCGTCTTCAAGCTGCATAACCGCGATGTGGTAACACTCAATCTGGCCAAGGAAGGTGAAGGCGTTGTTCGTGCCGGCGATATCGAATTGCCGCATGACGTCGAAATCATCAATCCGGAACACGTTGTCGCGCATCTCTCCCCTGGCGGCAAGCTCGCCATGGAGATCAAGGTCGAAAAAGGCCGTGGTTACGTGCCGGGTAACGTCCGCAATCTGGGCGATTCCAAGACCATCGGCAAGCTCGTGCTGGACGCTTCGTTCAGCCCGATCCGTCGTGTCGCCTACGCCGTTGAAAGCGCTCGCGTTGAACAGCGTACCGACCTCGACAAGCTGATCGTCGACATCGAAACCAATGGTGTTGTCGAGCCGGAAGAAGCCATTCGCTACGCTGCTCGCGTGCTGATGGAACAACTCTCCGTATTTGCCGATCTGGAAGGTACCGCTCCTGTCGCCGAGGCTTCCAAGCCGGCCCAGGTTGATCCGGTTCTGCTCCGGCCGGTTGATGATCTCGAACTGACAGTTCGCTCCGCGAACTGCCTCAAGGCCGAGAACATTTACTACATCGGCGATCTGATTCAACGTACCGAGAATGAACTTCTCAAGACCCCGAACCTGGGTCGCAAGTCGTTGAACGAGATCAAGGAAGTGTTGGCCGCGCGCGGCCTGACCCTGGGCATGAAATTGGAAAATTGGCCGCCGGCCGGTCTGGAAAAAGTCTAAGGACTTTTCCGACCCGGGCAGTCAAGGGACGCCTGTAGAACATAGAAAGGATTAACCATGCGTCACCGTTTGGGACTTCGCAAACTGAACCGCACCAGCAGCCATCGCCTGGCGATGCTGCGCAACATGACTGTTTCCCTGCTCAAGCACGAGGCCATCAAGACCACGTTGCCGAAGGCCAAGGAACTGCGCCGTGTTGTTGAACCGATGATCACCCTGGGCAAGAACCCGACGCTCGCTAACAAGCGTCTGGCTTTTGACCGTCTGCGTGACCGCGACATCGTGGTCAAGCTGTTCGCCGAAATCGGCCCGCGTTATGCAACCCGTCCGGGTGGCTACCTTCGTATCCTGAAGTGTGGCTTCCGCGTCGGCGACAATGCACCGATGGCTTTCGTCGAACTGCTGGATCGTCCGGAGCCGACCGAGGCTGTGGAAGTCGACGAAGCGGCTGAATAAGCCCTTCAGGTTCAAAGCAAAAAGGCCGGAATTTCCGGCCTTTTTCTTTTTCTGGGAATTTTGTTACGGGCAGTCGATCAGCATCAACGAAATATCGTCGGCGGCGACGGTGCCTGCCAGATGGCCGGCCAGCGCCTGTTCTATCTGCTGGAAGCGGGTCGTCGGGGAGGTGTTGGCGGCTGCAGCGAGGATGCCGGACATGCCGAACTGCTCCCCCGCCGCGTTGTTGGCCTCGACCAGGCCATCCGAGAAAAGAACGAGCTGGCTTTCCGGGCTCCAGGTGAACGCCACCGGCTGGCAATCGGTCTCGTCGTTATCGACGATGCCGAGCGGCAGGTTGGCGGGGGCGAACGCCTGCTCCGGACGTCCCCAGCGGTCCAAAAGCAGCGCTTCCGGCGTGCCGCCGACCCATATTTCGCCAGTTTTGGTCTGCTCGTCCAGGCAAACCAGCGTCGCCGCGACGAAGCGGCCAACCGGCATCGACTCCTTGAGTTGCTGGTTCAGCTCATGGACGATTTCACGCACCATGTGGTTGCGGCGGGCCAGGCGGTAGAAGATGGCGAGCACCGGCAGCACGCTGATGGCGGCGGTCAAGCCGTGCCCCGTGGCATCGGCCAGTAGCGCGTAGAAACGTCCTTCCGGCGAGTGGCTGGCGGCAACGATGTCGCCGCTGAAACTCTCGGCCGGGATCACCTTGTAGCGCAGGCGATGGTCGATCAGGCCGCGGCGGTGCAACTGCTTTTCCATCAGGCGCATGGCGAGCTGTTGTTCGCTTTGCGTCTGGTCGTAGTAGGCTTGGAGTTGCCTGGCGTTGTCTTGCAGCTTCAGTTCGGCAGCGCGGCGCTCGGAGATGTCGCGCATCACGCCGATGAACATCCGCTTGTTGTCGAGCGTGATTTCGGTGACGCCCAGCGTCATCGGGAAGGTCGTGCCATCCTTGCGCACCGCTTCGACCTCGCGTTCGACGCCGATCACCCGACAGGGGCCGCCGGCGATGTAGTCGGCCATGTAGCGGTCATGCTGGCTGCGGTGCGGCTCAGGCATCAGCAGGTTGACGTGCTGGCCGGGCAATTCGCCAGGGGCATAACCGAACATCCGGCTGGTCGAGCGGTTAACCGACGCGATCCGCCCGCTTTCGTCGATGGTGACGATCGAGTCGAGGACGTTGTCGGAAATCGTCTGCACCCGCCGCAGCGAGTCGATCGAATCCTGCTGCATGCCGAGCGAGCGCTGCACCGAGCGCAGCTTGGCTTCGAGCACGACAAAATTGATCGGCTTGGTCAGGTAGTCGTCGGCGCCGGCGTCGAGGCCCTCGACCAGATTTTCGTCGCGATTCAGTGCCGACAGGAAGATGATCGGGGTCCATTTTTCACGCGGTGTCCCCTTGATCCGCCGCGCCGCCTCGAATCCGTCCATCACCGGCATCATGATGTCGAGCAGGATCAGGTCCGGCGCATCGGCCTCGAAACGGCGCACGGCCTCTTCGCCATTCTCGGCGCAGATGACCTCGTGGCCGAGCTTTTTCAGGAACACCTGAAGAATATGCAGATTCGTGCGGTTGTCGTCGACTGCGAGCACCTTCATTTTGTTCATTACCTGGCTCATGTTCGGCGGTGCGGATTAGCGCGTCTGTGACTCGAAAAAAATGGTGGCGACGGCGATGTTGCCGCAACCCTCGTAGGTGATATTGCCGAAACTCATCATCCGCGCCAGGGCGATGCCGCGACCGTTCGGATCGCAGGCCCGTTCGGGAGAGAGTTCAAGATAGTCCTGCCATTCGAAGCCGCTGCCTTCGTCCTCGATGCGCAGGGTGATCCGGTCGCGGCTGCGCTCGAAGGCGACCCGGACGCGCTTGGCGGCATTCTCCGGTTGCTTGAGCAGGCGACTGATTTCGCTCTGCCAGCAATCCTCGCGTTTGAGGCGGGCTTTGTCGGCATAGCTTAAACCCAGGTTGCCATGCTCGACAGCGTTGATCAGCAGTTCCGAGATGCCGAGTACCGCCTGGTCGGCATTCGGGCAGGCGAGGGCGAGAAAGGCAGCAAGTTGCCCGGCATCTTCGATGCTATGGATATGAAATTCGCCGCGCGACAGGAACTGCAGCGAATTGATATGTTCATGGAGGCGATGGCGCAGCGTGTCGCGCGTCTTGGCATCGGTCAGCGCGGCACGGACGATGGCCAGCATGGCGTCGCGGCGGTAAGGCTTGGTCAGGTAGTAATAGGCGCCGGCTTCCAGGCCTTCGCGAATTTCGTCGGCCGAATCGGCCGCCGTCTGCAGGATGACCGGGATATCGGCCAGCCGCGGTTCGCTCTTGATGCGCTTGAGCAGTCCAATGCCGTCGAGCCCGGGCATCATCCGGTCGAGCAGGATGACGTCGATGTGTTCATCCGGATTGAGGAGCACCTGCCACGCTGCCTCGCCGCTATCGATGCTGAGCAGCGAGAAAGCCGGATCGCTTTCGGATTCGAAGTACTCCGCCAGAATCTCGAGGTTCAGCGGTTCGTCGTCTACCAGCAGTACCCGCGCTTCGTTCATGTTCGTAGAATTGTCCTGTCCAGGTGACAATGGGCTGCGACAGGCGTCGCCCGTCTGTCCTCGGTAATCGGCGCCCATCCTACCACGGCGCCGGCGAACAATCTCCCGCCGCGGTGCCTTGCTGCGCTCGCCAGAACGGCTGAGTCCCTCATGCCGCGGTGCTGCTCGCCATGTCTTCCTGCTGCTGCAGGGTCCACATCCGGGCATAGCTGCCGTTGGCTTCGAGCAGGGTGGCGTGATTGCCGCGTTCGATGATGTGCCCCTCACTCATGACCAGGATTTCGTGGGCATTCATCACGGTGGACAGGCGGTGCGCAATGGTCAGCGTCGTTCGGCCGAGCGCGGCCAATTCCAGCTGGCCCTGGATGGCACGTTCGGTGGCTGAATCGAGCGCCGAAGTGGCCTCGTCGAAAATCAGGATGGGCGGGTTCTTGAGCAGGGCGCGGGCGATGGCGACGCGCTGCTTTTCGCCGCCCGACAGCTTGAGGCCGCGCTCGCCGACCCGGGTTTCGTATTTTTTCGGCAGCGACTCGATGAAGTCGTGCAACTGGGCGGCACGCGCGGCGGCATACACCTCTTCCCGGCTGGCGGTGGGCAGACCGTAGTTGATGTTGTAGAAAATGCTGTCGTTGAACAGCACGGTGTCCTGCGGCACGATGCCGATCGCGCCGCGCAGGCTGCTCTGCCGGATCTGGCGCAGATCATGGCCGTTGATGCGGATGGCGCCGCCGGTCACGTCGTAGAAGCGATAGAGGAGGCGCGACAGCGTCGATTTGCCGGCGCCCGAGTGACCAACCACGGCGACCGTCTTGCCGGGCGCGACGGCAAAACTGAGATTCTTCAGGATTTCCCGATCCGGGTCGTAGCCGAAATCGACGGCGTCGAAATTGATTTGCAGCGGCCCACCCGGCAACTCGCGGGCATCGGGTGCGTCGGCGATTTCGCGGTTCGCTTTCAGCAGATTGAACATGCGTTCGATGTCGGTCAGCGCCTGGCGGATTTCGCGATAGACGATGCCGAGGAAGTTGAGCGGCATGTAGAGCTGGATCAGGAAGGCGTTGACCAGCACCAGGTCGCCGATCGTCATCCGGCCATCGACGACGCCGTGCGCGGCGCGCCACATCATCGCCGTCACGCCGAGGGCGATGATCGCCTGCTGGCCGAGGTTGAGGAGGGCGAGCGTGGTCTGGCTGCGGGTCGCCGCCTCCTCCCACTTGATCAACTGTTCGTCGTAGCGACGGGCTTCCCAATCTTCGTTGTTGAAATACTTGACGGTCTCGTAGTTGAGCAGGCTATCGACGGCGCGGCTGTTGGCCGCCGAGTCGTTTTCATTGACAGCGCGTCGGATGTCGATCCGCCAGTTGCTGACCTTGACCGTAAACACGATGTAGGCGAGCAGCGAGATCGCCGTGATGACGACGAAGCCGCTGTCGTACTTGACGAACAGGATGCCGAGCACCAGGCCGATTTCAACCAGGGTGGGGAGGATCGAATAAAGCGTGTAGGAAATCAGGCTGGAAATCGAGCGCGAGCCCCGTTCGATGTCGCGCGAAACGCCGCCGGTCTGCCGTTCGAGATGGAAGCGCAGACTCAGCGAATGCAGGTGGCGGAAGACTTCCAGCGACACCTGGCGGACGGCGCGCTGGGTAACGCGGGCAAAGAGGATTTCGCGCAATTCGGTAAATAGCGAAGTGGAAAAGCGCAGCGCACCGTACAGGACGAGGAGCAGGGCGGGCAGGGCGAGCGCCTGCTGCGGCCCGGAAAGTCCATCGATCATGCCCTTGAACACCATCGGCACCATCACGTTGGCGACCTTGGCGCCGACCAGACAGGCGAGGGCCGCCACCACCCGTAGCCGATAGCGCCAGAGATAGGGGAAAAGGGTGCGCAAAGTCAGCCAGACATGGCTTTCCGGCAATGCCTGGCCGGCCGGCGGTTTGGGGAGAGCGTTGGCGTGACGCATGGCGGAGCCTGTTGAGCGGTAGGGTGCGCCAGTATATGAAAACTCGCCACTTTCCGCGAAAATCAAACCTTATTCAGGATATGGAACCATCATGGCCATTGATCGCCTTGCCCTTCCCAACAAACATTCCACGTTGCGCGTCGTCCCGATGCCGGCCGATCTCAACCAGAACGGCGACGTTTTCGGCGGCTGGGTCATGGCCCAGGTTGACGTCGCCGGCGCCATCCCGGCCATGCGCCGGGCGCGCGGCCGGGTGGCGACGGTTTCGGTCAATTCCTTCCAGTTCAAGCAGCCGGTATCGGTCGGCGACATCGTCAGCCTCTATGCCGAAATCGTGCGCCTCGGCAAGACCTCGATCACCGTCCGGGTGGAAGTTTATGCCGAACGAAATTACAGTAACCCGGTGGTCGTCAAGGTCACCGAAGCCGAACTGACCTACGTCGCGATCGATCTCGCCGGCAACAAGCGTCAGGTTCCTCCCGAAGATTTGGCGGAAATGGAATAAAATCGCGGGGTTATTCAAAATGCCGCCTTCGATGGAGTGAAGCAATGAAGAAAATGACGCTGCGTACCCTCCCGGCCATGCTGATGATCGCCTTTTCCGGCGCCGCATCGGCAGCCGCCTTTCAGCTCTGGGAGCAGAGTGCCAGTGGCGTCGGCAATGCCTACGCCGGTTCGGCAGCGATTGCCGACAACGCCAGCATGGCCTTCTACAACCCGGCCGGCCTGACCCAGCTGACCGGCTTCCAGCTTTCCGCCGGGGTGGCGGGCGTCGGGCCGAGCTACAAGTTCCACAATGAGGGTTCGAGTGGCGTCCTAGGAAGCGGCGGCAATGGTGGCGATGCTGGCAGTTGGGCGGCGGTGCCCAATGCGCATTTCTCCTGGCAAGTGGCGCCCGACTGGTTCCTTGGCTTCGGCGTTTCGGCGCCTTTCGGGCTGGCCACCGAATACAACGACAGCAACTGGATCGGGCGCTATCAATCCCTGAAGTCGGAAGTCAAAACGATCAATTACAACCCGTCCCTGGGTTATCGGGTCAATGACAAGGTATCGCTGGGTTTTGGTGTCAATTACCAGACCATCGATGCGGAGTTGACCAGTGCCGCCGGGCGGCTGAAGGGGGACGATACGGCCTGGGGCTGGAATGCCGGCGCCTTGTTCACGCTTTCTCCGGCCATGCGCGTCGGCTTGTCCTATCGTTCTTCAATCAAATACAACCTGACGGGTACCCTGAACGAGACCATACCGGTCAAGACCGATGTCAAGCTGCCCGATACCTTCATCCTGTCTGTCTGGCAGCAGGTTTCGGATCGCTGGGAAGCAATGGGCGATCTTTCCTATACTCGCTGGAGTTCATTGAAGACGCTGGATGTCTATCGTCGTGACACCGGCGCTCAACTGCCTGGCGAAACCTTCAATTATCGCAACGCTTGGCGCCTGGCCTGGGGCGCGGCCTATCGATACAACGATGCTGCCAAGGTAAAGTTCGGCATTGCCTACGACCGGACCCCGACCACCGATGCCAACCGTTCGGCGCGCGTGCCGGACAACAACCGGCTCTGGCTGTCGCTGGGCGGGCAGTGGAACATGGGCAAGGCCGGTAAGGTCGATCTCGGCTATTCCTATCTCTACGTCAAGGATCCGAGTATCAGTCAGACCAAAGACCTTGGCGGGCCAGTCAGTACCTTGAATGGCAAGTACGACGCCAGCGCGCATATCGTCGGTGTCCAGTACTCCATGGGGTTCTAGGCTTTTGTCCATCGAAATGGGCGGCGTGATGCTGGGGGTGCGCGAAGGCGTGATCGCCCTGATCACGCTGGTAGCCCTCTACATGGCGGTGGTGCTGCTGCGCATGCGTCACCTGCGCAAGCGTCGTGGCGAAGCCGAAATGCCGGCGCGCCACCAAGCGGCGGAGCACGAAAACACGGTGCTGCCGATTGCTTCTGCCGATGCCGAGGAGGCTCCGGCGCCATCCGATGCCTGGGAAAATGTGCCGTCCGGCCTCGGTGACGACATGCTGCGCCAGGCGCTGGAACAGGAAGTTGCCCAGTTGCGCGAGGAAGTCGATGCCATCCGCGGCGAACTGGCCGCCCTACGCCAGGACATGCTGCAGGAAATGGCCCACATGCGGGCGACGCAGAGCGTTTCGCCGATCTATGGCGATGCGATGCAGATGGCCGCTGCCGGCTACGAGCCGGCGATGATTGCCGAGCGTTGCGGCATTGCCCGGGCCGAGGCGGAACTGGTTGTGGCGTTGGCCAAGAGTCAGGAAAATCATGGTCGATAACGTTGAGCCGGCAGAGCACGAAGACAGCGCTGCCGAGTTGCGCAACAAGCTGATCAAGCGGCTCGCCGTGGCCGGCGTGCTGGTCGCCGTGCTGCTCGGGGTGCTCGCCTTCTTCGATTACCTGGCGACGCCTTCGGAAGAGCCGGAAGAGCCGGTTTTCACCAAGCCGGTCCCGGTCGCGCCGAAGAAGCCGCTGTCGCAACCGGTGACCCCGACCACCGAACTGCCGGAGCCGCCGCCGGCTGCCCCGGTCGCTGAAACTCCGCCGCCGCCACAGGTTCCCGCGCAGCCCCCTGCCGCGCCGGAAGAAAAGACGGAAAGCCGGCCGGCCAGTCGCCCGGCCGCACCCGCCGCCGCTAATCGGACACCGGTCCCGCCGCCGGCCCAGCCTGCCGTTGTCCAGGCGCCGCCCGTGCTCAAGCCGCCGCGCCCCGTGCCGGAATCCTCCGCCGCGCCAACCGTCGCCGCAGCGCATGAACCTGTCGCCGCTCCTCCCTCCCCCCGACCCGCCGCTCATGTTGCCGAATCCCCCGCGATCGTTGCGCCGAGTGGCGTTTCCCGCCTGTTTTCCGGATTCCTGCTGCAGGCCGGCGTTTTCGCCAGCCCGCAACGGGCTGAGGAATTGCACGCCAAACTGACTCTGAGCGGCGTCCCCTCGACATTGGAGACCCGCGTCCAGGTCGGGCCTTTCAATACCCGGCGTGAAGCCGAAGCGGCCCAGGCGAAGCTCAAGGAGCTGGGCGTCGAAACCGTCCTCGTGCCGCCCAAGAGCGCCCGGCACTGAGAGATCCAATGCCTGCTGGCTCACGGCTGGTCTGGCAAGTTGCTGTTGCGGCTTCCGCGATGAATATGAACCGTCATCGGGACAAGGAGATGGCGCTGCGAGCCCCGGATGCGGCGTACTGCAGTGCCGAGGCTTCTTCTAACGAAACCTTAGGGAAGCGCCGAAGCCGTTTGGGTGGCTTGGGTTTGAAACTCTTTCAGCCCCTGGTTGATGATATCCATCCAGGTGCTGTCGGTGCCCAATTGGCGAGAATCCGTGGCATAAGCCTTGATACTGATCGGGGTGGCTCGTCCTTCGATGTTCAGGTCGGTTTCGATTTGGGATTCAAAGGTCAGCGCCCAAAAGCCGGGAGTCATCCAAGCCCAGAATTTCTTGATGCGAACATCGACGAAAAGCGCAGGAGTTCCTGCCGCGGCTTCCGTCGTTACCTTGTAGCCGGCCTGCTCGAATGCCGAACTCAGGGTGCTACGTACGATGTTAGATACCGTCTGACCATCTTGCAGCACAACGTCACCCATGGCTTTTCCAAAGCCATTGCGCTTTCTCGCTACGGCTCGGGATTTAAGTTCCTGCGTTGCATTGCTGCTGCCTTCAAGGCCTAGAGAGGGCGTACTCGGATCGGAGGGGGCATTCTCGAAAAGCCTGTCGTCCTTGACGGAACGGATGATTACATTGACGCCCTTGGGCGCGGCGGCTTTTGTCGTTGCGTTGCTCGGCGCGCTCAGTTGGAGTTCGCTTCGGTTCGTCGCACAACCCGCGGTAATCGCCACGACGACCCCGATCGTTGCCGCCAGTTTGAGATAGTTATTCAAGATGCCTGCCCCTCGAATTTGTGTTTAACGGAAGAGGAAGGGTAGGCCAACTTCTAATGGCGGTTTTTGATCTGGCTCAGGTGCTGCTCACTTGTCATTTATTCCTTCAGGGTTTTTTGCAGCCGTCGGGCGAACACAGTCATTTCCTTGGCTGCCTGGATATCGCCCCGATCTTCGGCGACCTGGATGCCGGACTGGTAGGCCGCGATGGCGGCCGTCACTTCGCCGGCTTCGGCCAGCGCCTTGCCGAGCGCCTTCCAGGCCGCGGAATACTGCGCGTCGCGTTCGACGGCGGACCGGAAATGCTCGGCTGCCGGTTGCGGCAGGCCGGCTTTCAGGTATTCGTTGCCCAGCGAGTAGCGAAGCAGGGCGCCGTCGCGCGGGCCGTTGAGCATTTTTTCCAGGGATTCGATACGCGGGTTCATGTCGGCTCGGGTCTAAAATAACGTTTTTGCAATTCAGGACAGGAAAAACTCATGGCCAAGACCATCATCGCCACCAGCAATGCCCCGGCCGCCATCGGCACCTATTCGCAAGCCGTGCGCGTCGGCCACACCGTGTACATGTCGGGGCAGATCGGGCTGGATCCGGCTTCCATGCAGATGGTAGACGGAATCGAGGCGCAGATCGTTCGTGTCTTCGAAAATCTCAAGGCGGTCGCCGAAGCGGCTGGCGGTTCGCTGGCCGATGTCGTCAAGCTCAACGTCTTCCTGACCGATCTGGCCAATTTCGCCAAGGTCAATGAAATCATGGCCCGCTATTTCAGCGAACCGTTCCCGGCCCGGGCCGCCGTTGGTGTCAAGGAACTGCCGCGCGGCGCGCTGGTCGAGGCCGACGCGGTGATGTGCATCGGCTGATGACGGAAAACGGGACTGCGGTCCCGATCCGCGCCCCCGAGGTGCTGAAGAAGAAGCTCGCCAAGATCGGCCTCCACAGCGAGGCCGATTTGCTGGTGCACCTGCCGCTGCGCTACGAGGACGAAACCCGGATCACGCCGGTGGCCGAGGCGCCATGGGGCGAGCCGGTGCTCGTCGAGGTAGTGGTCAGCGCCTGCGAAGTGCAGTTCCGGCCGCGTCGGCAGATGGTGGTGCGGGCGGTAGACGAGAGCGGCGAACTGACCATGCGCTTCTTCAGCTTCTACCCCAGCCAGCAGGCGGCACTGGGCGCCGGTGCCCGAGTGCGCGCCTTCGGCGAAGTGCGCGGCGGCTTTTTCGGCGCTGAGATGGTGCACCCGCGTTTCCGCAAGGTCGGCGAGCACGATCCCTTGCCGACCGAAATGACACCGGTTTACCCGACGACGGCCGGCGTCGCCAATTCGGCGCTGCAGAAGCTGGTCGGCAAGGCGCTGGAAGGCGGCGACCTGTCCGATACCCTGCCCGAGGAACTGCGCCAGCGGCTCAAATTGCCCGGCCTGGCGCGCAGCCTGCGCTTCCTGCACCGGCCGCCGCCGGGGACCGATCTCGCGACGCTGCAGGCGCGCCATCATCCGGCCTGGCGACGCGTCAAGTTCGACGAAGTGCTGGCCCAGCAATTGTGCCTGCGCCGCGCCTACCTGGCGCGCCGGCAACGGGGCGCGCCGGTGCTGGTGGCGCGGGACGATCTCGGCGCCCGCCTGCTCGACCGGCTGCCCTTCGCGCTGACCGGCGCCCAGTTGCGGGCGATGGCTGAAATCGCCGGCGATCTGGCCCAGCCTTACCCGATGCAGCGCCTGTTGCAGGGCGATGTCGGCGCCGGCAAGACCATCGTCGCCGCGCTCGCCGCCTGCCAGACCATTTCGGCCGGCTGGCAAGCGGCCTTCATGGCGCCGACCGAAATCCTCGCCGAGCAGCACTACCTCAAGCTGAAGGACTGGCTGGAACCGCTCGGCGTGCGTGTCGCCTGGCTTTCCGGCAGCCTGAAGACGGCGGCCAAACGGGCGCAGCTGGCGGCCACGGCGGCCGGGGTGCAACTGGTGGTGGGCACGCATGCGCTGATCCAGGAAGGCGTCGATTTCGCCCGCCTGGGCCTGGCCATTGTCGACGAGCAGCACCGCTTCGGCGTCGCCCAGCGCCTGGCGCTACGCAAGAAGGGGGCGAACCCGCACCAGCTGATGATGTCGGCGACGCCCATCCCGCGCACGCTGGCCATGAGTTATTACGCCGATCTCGATGTCACCGTGCTCGACGAGCTGCCGCCGGGCCGGACGCCGATCAAGACGCGGCTGGTCGCCGACAGCCGGCGCGACGACGTGGTCGGTTTCGTCAGGAAACTGGTCGAGGAAGGCCGGCAGGCCTACTGGGTCTGCCCGCTGATCGAGGAATCGGAGGCGCTGCAGTTGCAGACGGCGCAGGACACTTTCCAGCAATTGTCGGAAGATTTGTCGGATTTGCGCATCGGCCTGGTGCACGGGCGCCTGAAGGCCGACGAGAAACAGGCGGTGATGGCCGCCTTCGCGGCCGGGGAGATCGACGTGCTGGTGGCGACGACGGTGATCGAAGTCGGCGTCGATGTGCCCAATGCCAGCCTGATGGTGATCGAGCACGCCGAACGTTTCGGGTTGTCGCAACTGCACCAGTTGCGTGGCCGGGTCGGGCGCGGCCAGTACGAATCGAGTTGCGTGCTGATCTACGCCGGGCCGTTGGGCGAGATTGCCCGCCAGCGCCTGAAGATCATTTTCGAGCATACCGACGGTTTCGAAATTGCCCGCCAGGACCTGCAGATTCGTGGTCCCGGCGAATTCGTCGGCGCCCGGCAGAGCGGCGTGCCGCTGCTGCGTTATGCCGATCTGGAACTGGATGCCGATCTGGTCGAGATGGCGCGCCAGGTGGCCGAAGACATGCTGGTCCGGACGCCCGAACTGGCCGAACGCCATTTGCAGCGCTGGCTGGGTTCGCGGGAAGAACTGCTCAAGTCGTGAACCAGTCCTCGATCAGGCGGGCCACTTCGGCCGGCTGGTCGTGGTGCAGCATGTGGTCGGCGCCCTCGATCCAGGCTTCGGCGACATCGGCAAAGCAGGCCCGGCGCGCCTCCCAGTCGCCGGGCCGGGCGGCGAAATCGCGCACCACCCAGGACTGGCGCCCGGCCACCCAGAGTACCGGGCAGGCAATCTGGCGCCAGATGGCCATCGATTCTTCCAGCCGGAACAGGTAGGGGGCTGGTGCCTTGTGCCAAGGATCGCCATTCCAGATGATGCCGTGCTGGCGCTGGCCACCCTTGCTTTCACCGGCGCCGACGCGGGCCAGGTGCTTGGCCAGAAAAGTGGCGCGTTCCGGTGTCAGGAAACGGTCGCTGTGCAGCAAGCGGCGGGCGAAGGCGGCGCGGTCGGCATAGGCGTGCATGCGCGGCGGATTCTTCAGGGCGCCCAGCCATTGCTGGTAGCGTTCCGGCGCCATGTCGGGCCGGGTCGGCGCGATGCCGAAGCCTTCCAGCGAAATCAGCTTTTCGACCCGTTGCGGCCGCAGGCCGGCATAGAGGCAGGCCAGGATGCCGCCCATGCTGTGGCCGGCCAACCGCACCGGGCCATGCGGCGCGTAATGGTCGACGATGGCTTCGAGGTCGCCGAGATGTTCGGCGAAGAAATAGGGGCGACCCAGCCAATCGGAGGGGCCGAAGCCGCGCCAGTCGGGAGCGACGATATTCCAGTCGTTGGCCAGTTCATCGACGACGAACTGGAAGGAGGCGGAAACGTCCATCCAGCCGTGCAGCAGGAAGAGCAGCGGGGCCTGCGGGTTGCCCCAGCGCCGGATGTGCAGGCGCAGGCCCGGCAGGTTCAGGTATTCGGAGCGGGACAGGCGCATTGGGCGGATTCCGGCGTTGTTGACCAGTGCGGTCGGCCGGCGATTGTAGCCTGCGTCGGCCCGGCGGGGGACACCTGAACTAGTTCGGGCATCGCCAACTCGAACGATACCCTTGTCTCTTCCGAAACCGCCATGAAAACGACCACTGAACTGGCGGGGCTGTTCCCCCGCGAAAACGACATTCCGGCCGCCAGCCGCCTCCTGGCGCCGATTCACCAGCGTGCCATCCTGCTCGATGGCGAGATGCGGATCTGGAAGGGCGAGACGCGCGCCGTTCATTCGCCAGTCTGCGTCCGCGCCGACGACGGCAGCCTGAGCCATGTCGAACTGGGCAGCGTGCCGGTCACCGGCACGGTCGAGGCCGATGCGGCGCTGGCGGCGGCGGTGGCCGCCTACGATCAGGGCCGCGGCCACTGGCCGACGATGGGGGTGGCCGAGCGCATCGCCTGCGTCGGCGATTTCACCAACCAGATCCTGGCCCGCCGGCGCGAGATCGTGAACCTGATCATGTGGGAGATCGGCAAGAGCCTGGCCGATTCGGAGAAGGAATTCGACCGCACCATCGACTACATCCGCGCCACGGTCGAGGAACTGAAGCGGCTCGACAACAGCAATTCGCGCTTCGAGATCGTCGATGGCACCATCGCCCAGATCCGGCGTTCGCCGGTCGGCATCACGCTGTGCATCGGGCCCTACAACTACCCGATGAACGAGACTTTCAGCACCCTGATCCCGGCGCTGATCATGGGCAATGTCGTCCTCTTCAAGCCGCCGCGCTTCGGCGTCCTGCTCTATTACCCGATGCTGGAAGCCTTCCGCAGCGCTTTCCCGCCAGGCGTCATCAATATCGTCTATGGCCTGGGCCATGTCGTCGTGCCGCACATCATGGCTTCCGGCAAGGTTAATGTGCTGGCGCTGATCGGCTCCTCGCAGGTCGCCGACCAGTTGAAGAAGGCCCACCCGAAGAGCAACCGCCTGCGCGCCGTGCTCGGGCTGGGGGCCAAGAATGCGGCAATCATCATGGCGGACGCCGATATCGAGCTGACGGTCAAGGAATGCATCACCGGCGCCCTCTCCTTCAACGGTCAGCGCTGCACGGCGCTCAAGATGATCCTGGTGCACCAGGCCATCGCCGACCAGTTCCTGCGCCGTTTCTGCGAGGAAGTCGGTAAGCTCTCCATCGGCATGCCGTGGGAGCCGGGCGTGATGCTGACGCCGCTGCCCGACATGGAAATGGTCGCCTACATGAACGAGTGCATTGCCGATGCCGTCGCGCAGGGCGCCAAGGTGGTCAATCCCGGCGGCGGTACGACGCTGGAAACGCTGTTCTACCCGGCCGTCCTTTTTCCGGTCGGCGAGGGCATGAAGCTCTACCGCGAGGAGCAGTTCGGGCCGATCATCCCGGTGGCGACCTTCGAGGATATCGAAACGCCGCTCGACTATGTGATCACCTCCGATTTTGGCCAGCAGGTCAGCATTTTCGGCAGCAACCCGGAGCAGATTGCCTCGCTGGTCGATACGCTGGTCAATCAGGTCTGCCGCGTCAATATCAACTGCCAGTGCCAGCGTGGCCCGGATGTCTTCCCCTTCGTCGGCCGCAAGGATTCGGCCGAAGGCACGCTGTCGGTGCACGATGCGCTGCGCGCCTTCTCGATCCGCACCATGGTCGCCGCCAAGCAGACCGAGCCTAGCAAGAAGCTGCTCGATGCCATCGTTCTCGGCAACAAGTCGAACTTCATCAACACCCACTTCATTCTCTGAAGCGCCTGCCCGGTGGCGGGATGGAGCGTTGCGCGACATATTCGCCAGCAACCTGGTATGGCTTATGGCATAGTATTCGCCCTTTTGCATGACGACGACCAGCGCGCCGTGCGAACCCACGAGGAAATGCCAGCATGAGCGGTCAATTCGGCCTTCTGAGAACCCGTCGTTTCGCCCCCTTTTTCGGAACGCAGTTCCTGGGAGCGTTCAACGACAACCTGTTCAAGAATGCCCTGGTCGTGTTGCTGACCTTTCATACCGCCCAATGGACGACGCTGGCGCCCGAACTGCTGGCCAATCTGGCGGCCGGCATCTTCATCCTGCCTTTTTTCCTCTTTTCCGCCACCGCCGGACAACTAGCCGACAAGTACGACAAGGCGAAGCTGGCGCGCCTGGTCAAGGTGCTGGAAATGCTGATCATGGGGGTGGCCGCCGTCGGTTTCGCGCTGCATAGCCTGGCCGTGCTGCTCGGGGCGCTGTTCCTGCTGGGGCTGCATTCGACCCTGTTCGGGCCGGTCAAGTACGCCATCCTGCCGCAGCATCTGCAGGCCGACGAAATGGTCGGCGGCAATGCGCTGGTCGAGGCCGGCACTTTCGTCGCCATCCTGGTCGGCACCCTGGCCGGCGGCATGCTCGCCGGCGCGGTCGAGCGGCCGGCGTGGATCGCCGTCGGCGGCTTCGGCGTCGCGCTGGCCGGCTACCTGTGCAGTCGCGGCATGCCGGCGGCGCCGGCGCCGGCCCCGGAACTGCCGATCAACCTGAGTCCGCTGAGCGAAACCTGGCACAACATCCGTTTCGCCCGCGAGGACCGGACGGTGTTCCTGTCCATCGTCGCCATCTCCTGGTTCTGGCTGTACGGTGCGCTGTTCCTGGCCCAGTTCCCGGCCTACGCCAAGCTCGTGCTGGGTGGCAACGAGTCGATGGTGACCTTGCTGCTCGCCACCTTCACGGTCGGGATCGGCCTGGGGTCGCTGCTCTGCGAACGGCTGTCGGGAAAACACTTGGAACTCGGCCTGGTGCCGTTCGGCGCCATCGGCTTGAGCCTGTTCGGCGTCGATCTGTGTTTCGCATCGCCGCTCGGCCTGCCCGGCATCGACGCGCATTCGCTGACCGCGCTACTCAACCTGCCGGCGATCTGGCATGTGCTGGTCGATCTGGTGCTGCTCGGGACTTTCGGTGGTTTCTTCATCGTGCCGCTCTACGCGCTGGTGCAATTACGCAGCGCGCCGGAACACCGGGCCCGGATCATTGCCGCCAACAATATCCTCAATGCGCTGTTCATGGTCATCGGCGCCCTGTCGGCCGGCGCTCTGCTCGGCGGCGGGCTGTCGATTCCGGCGCTGTTCGGCTGGGCGGCGCTCGGTAATGGGCTGGTCGCTGCCTACATTTTCGGGCGAGAACCGGAATTTCGGCGGCGCTTCGTCGCCTGGCTGCGCGGCAGCAGGGTGGGGGCATAGCGGTTCTGGTGTGTAAAGTTGTCCCCGGCTGGCTATTCGTGGCGTAAACTCCGATGGCTGAGCCGGATTTGACGAAGGAACGGAAGAAGCGATGAAAATTTTGCTGGTCGATGATTCGCGGGCGGTGGCGATGGTGACGACGGCACGCCTGGAGTCCTTCGGTTACGAAGTACAGCATGCCATCGACGGCCCGACCGCCATTGCGCATTTCCAGCAGACGTCATTCGACCTCATCCTGATGGATATCGAAATGCCGGGCATGAACGGCTTCGAGGTCACCACCCGCATTCGCGCGCTGGAAGGCCACGAACCCTGGGCGTGGACGCCGATCATCTTTGTGACGGCCACCGATACGCCGACCAACCTGGTCACCGCCATCGAGGCGGGGGGCGACGACTTCATTTCCAAGATGGCGCCGGAAAGCGTGCTGCAAGCCAAGATGAAAGCGATGTCGCGGATTGCCGCCCTGCGCTCGCGGCTCGCCCAGGCCAACCTGAAGCTGCAGGGGCAGGCCAACCGCGACGGACTGACCGGGCTGCTCAACCGGCGGGCGATGGACATGAACATCGACCATCTGTGGGAAGACGCGGTCGGATCCGGCAAGGCGTTCGCGCTGCTGATGATCGACGTCGACAATTTCAAGAAATACAACGATCACTATGGCCATCTGGCCGGCGACGACTGCTTGCGGGCCGTCGCCGACAGTCTGGCCGCCACCGTACGACATGCCAACGATACGCAGTTGACGCGCGGCGCCTTTGTCGCCCGCTATGGCGGCGAGGAATTCTGCGTCGTCATTCCGGATGCGGCACCCGGCATTCATGCCGAGATGGGCAAGGCGCTGGTCGAGGCGGTGGCCGCCCGGTGCCTGCCGCATGACAAGAACGCCGCCTGGGGCGTGGTCACCGTGTCGCTCGGTGGCGTTTGTGCCGACCCGGCCTGCGGCGCCGTGGTCAGCCTGTTCCGCCAGGCCGATGCCCTGCTGTACCAGGCCAAGGAAGCCGGTCGCAACCGCTGCATCGCCGCCTGAGCCCGGAGCGCCGGTTTGCCGCCCGGTGCCGCCGACTCCCGGCTGCAGACAGGGTAAAATCCCCGGATGAACTGGCCCGCCCTCAAGGAAAAACTCGATTTTTACGAAAAGCTGATGCGGCTCGACAAGCCGATCGGCATCCTGCTACTGCTTTGGCCGACCCTGTGGGCGCTCTGGCTCTCCTCCGACGGACGGCCGGATTGGGTGGTGGTTTGGGTGTTCGTGATCGGTACCGTGCTGATGCGTTCGGCCGGTTGCGTCATCAATGACTATGCCGACCGCGATTTCGACCGCCATGTCGAGCGCACCCGGGAAAGGCCGCTGACTGCCGGCAAGGTGACAACAACCGAAGCGCTGGCCCTGTTCGCCGTCCTCTCGCTGCTTTCATTTGCGCTGGTCCTGCTGCTTGGCCGGCCGCTGGTCGTCTGGCTGTCGGTGCCGGCCTTGTTCCTGGCCGCCAGTTATCCATTCACCAAGCGTTTCTTGGCCATTCCCCAGGCCTACCTCGGCATCGCCTTCGGCTTCGGCATCCCGATGGCCTATGCGGCGCAGCAGGGCGGCGTCCCGGCCGAAGGTTGGTGGCTGCTGCTCGCCAACGTCTTCTGGGCGGTCGCCTACGATACCGAATACGCCATGGTCGACCGTGACGACGACCTGAAGATTGGCATCAAGACCTCGGCCATCACCTTCGGACGTTTCGACGTGGCGGCGGTGATGTTCTGTTACGCGATGACGCTGCTGATCATCGCCGGCCTCGGCGCGGCGCACCACCTGGGCTGGCCGTTCCATGCCGGCCTGGTCGTCGCCGCCGGCATCTGCGGACAGCACTACACGTGGATTCGCGGCCGCGAACGCCTGCCGTGCTTCAAGGCATTCCTGCACAACAACTATGTCGGCGCCGCAATTTTCGCCGGCATCGTCCTTGGCTTCCTGATCCCATGAAATATCACGATCTGCGCGACTTCATGTCGCAACTGGAAAAAACCGGCGAACTGAAACGGGTCGGCGCCGAAGTCGATACCCGGCTCGAAATGACCGAAATCTGCGACCGCGTGCTGCGCGCCGAGGGGCCGGCCATCCTCTTCGAGAAACCGCGCACGGGCCAGGCTCGTCACAGCATTCCGGTGCTCGCCAACCTGTTCGGTACACCGAAACGGGTGGCGCTGGGCATGGGTGAGGAGTCGGTGCAGGCGCTGCGCGAAGTCGGCAAGCTGCTCGCCTACCTCAAGGAACCTGAGCCGCCGAAAGGCCTCAAGGATGCCTGGGACAAGCTGCCCATCCTCAAGCAGGTGCTCAACATGGCGCCGAAAACGGTGTCCTCGGCGCCCTGTCAGGAAATCGTCTGGGAGGGGCAGGACATCGATCTCGGCAAACTCCCGATCCAGCATTGCTGGCCGGGCGACGTGGCGCCGCTGATCACCTGGGGACTGGTGGTGACCAGGGGGCCGCACAAGAACCGGCAGAACCTCGGCATCTACCGTCAGCAGGTGCTCGGCCCGAACAAGGTGATCATGCGCTGGCTGGCCCATCGCGGCGGGGCGCTGGATTTTCGCGACCACCAGCTGGCCAATCCCGGTCAGCCTTTCCCGGTGGCGGTCGTGCTCGGCTGCGATCCGGCGACCATCCTCGGGGCCGTGACGCCGGTGCCGGATTCGCTGTCGGAATACCAGTTCGCAGGCCTGCTGCGCGGCGGCAAGACCGAACTGGTCAAATGTCTCGGCTCGGCGTTGCAGGTGCCGGCTTCCGCCGAAATCGTGCTCGAAGGCGTCATCCATCCCGGTGAAACAGCGCTCGAAGGGCCGTATGGCGACCATACCGGCTACTACAACGAACAGGCCGAATTCCCGGTATTCACCATCGAGCGCATCACCATGCGCCAGAACCCGATCTACCACAGCACCTACACCGGCAAGCCGCCCGACGAGCCGGCCGTGCTCGGCGTCGCGCTCAACGAAGTCTTCGTGCCGCTGCTCCAGAAGCAGTATCCGGAAATTGTCGATTTCTACCTGCCGCCGGAAGGCTGTTCCTACCGGATGGCCATCGTCAGCATCAAGAAACAGTATCCCGGCCACGCCAAGCGCATCATGTTCGGCATCTGGTCCTTCCTGCGCCAGTTCATGTACACCAAGACCATCATCGTCGTCGATGACGACATCGATATCCGCGACTGGAAGGAAGTGGTGTGGGCGATGACGACGCGGATGGACGCGACGCGCGACACGACCCTGGTCGACAATACGCCGATCGACTACCTCGATTTCGCCTCGCCGGTGGCCGGCCTCGGCTCCAAAATGGGGCTGGATGCAACCAACAAGTGGGCGGGCGAAACCAGCCGCGAATGGGGGCGGCCGATTGTCATGGATGCCGATGTGAAAAAGCGCGTTGATGGCATGTGGCAGGAGCTGGGACTATGAACTTGACCGTTACTTCGCTCGACTTGAACGACATCGAGCAGGCGCAGTGCTGGCTGCAACTGCTCGATCACTACGCCTGCGACCCGATGGGCGGTGGCGATGGCTTGTCGGAATACGCCAAGCTTCATCTCGTTGCCACGATGCGCGAGGTACCCGGTTTCCATGGCGCGCTCGCCTGGCTGGATGGCAAGGCGGTCGGCCTGATCGACTGTTTCGCCGGCTTTTCCACTTTCGCGGCCCGGCCTTTGCTCAATATTCACGACATCGTGGTGCATGCCGACGTCCGTGGTCGGGGGATCGGCCAGGCGTTGCTCGCCTGGGCCGAGCAACGGGCGCGCGAACTGGGTTGCTGCAAGCTGACCCTGGAAGTGCTCTCCAACAACAAGCGGGCGATGGCCTCCTACGAACAGGCCGGCTTCGCGCCCTACGTGCTCGACCCGGCGGCTGGACAGGCGCTGTTCCTGCAGAAATACCTGCCGGCCAACTGAGGGGCAGGGCTGTCCTTGCCCGATGCCGGCGGGCGGGAACGCCTATTCGCTGTCGAGTAGCGGCGCTTTTTCCCCGGCCCTCCGTTCCGCCACCCAGAGCAGCAGGGCGTCGATGGCGGGGCCGCCGGCATGCGCCCGCGGATGATTGATCAGGAAAGTGAACGCCCAGGGGTGGCCCTCGGCATCCAGCGCATAGCCGGCCGCCGCCTTGACGCCGTCCAGCGTGCCGCTCTTGATGTGCGCCCGCCCGCTGACCGGCGAGCCGTTCAGGCGTTTTTTCATGGTGCCGTCGAGGCCGACGATGGGCAGGCTGGAGACGAACTCCGGCATCAGCGGATGGCGCCAGGCGTCCTGCAGCAGGCGGTTGAGGCTGCCGGCGCTGATCCGTTCGTGGCGGGAAAGACCCGAGCCGTTTTCCAGTTCCAGTTCGGCAAAGTGCAGGCCGCGTCCGTCGAGCCAGTCGCTGATGCGCTGGCGCGCCCGCTCGGCGGTAGCCGGCGGCGTCTCGCCGGGAGGGAGATTGTCGGCAGGGCGTCCGGTGGCGTCGTTGCCCAGTGTCAGGAAGACCTGTCTGGCCATGACGTTGTTGCTGAACTTGTTGATGTCGCGAATGGCGTCGGCCAGCGGCGCCGACTCGTGGCGGGCGATCAACTGGCTGCCGAGCGCAACCTTGCCGTCGCGCACCCGGCCATCCAGCGTACCGCCCAGTTCGCGCCACAGGGCGCGGAGCAGGCCGCCGGCCTGGGCGTCGGCGGGCAAGGGCGACAGGTTGAGGGTCTTTTCGCCGCACAGCGCATTGTAGGTGCCGGAAAATTCCAGCCGGTCGCCGTTGTTTTCCGGCACCAGGCGGATCGCGATCTGGTCCTTCCAGTCGCTGCTGCAGGCGCCTTCGCCGGAACGCAGGCGGTTGTCGATGCGCAGGCCGTCGCTCGGCGTTTCGAGGAGCAGGCGCGGCTTGCCGCTGTCGCCCTGCAGCGTGAAGACGAGGGCGCGGAAATTGATCAGCAGGCCGTCCGGCCCGACGTTGTAGGGGCGCATCGGCTTGTCGTCGAAGGCGCCGGGATCGGTGCTCGGGACATTGAATACCGTACGGTCGAGGATCACGTCGCCGGCAATCTGCGTCACGCCGCGAACGCGCAACTGGCGCAGCAGCGCCGACAGGTGTTCGATGGCAAAACGCGGGTCGCCGCTGCCCTGCAGGTAGAGATTGCCGTCCAGGCGGCCGTTTTTCGGCCGGCTATCGATCCAGGCGTTGGTTTTCCAGGTCCAGGCCGGGCCGAGCAGATCGAGCGCCGCGTAAGTGGTGACCAGTTTCATCACCGAGGCCGGATTCATCGGCGACGCCGCATTATGGGCCAGCAAGGGCATCCGGGCGTCCACCGGCTGGACGACGATGGCGACGCTGGAGAGTGGAATCTGCGCCGACTTGAGCGCTTTCAGCACGCCTGGCGGCACGCCTTCGGCCAGCGTGCTCAGGCTGAAACAGGTGGCCGCCAGGGCGAGCAGGAATTGTTTGATCATTGGTATCGGGACATCAAAAGGGGCGGCCGCAGCCTTCGCTCATTCTAAGTGCAGCGCCTTGATCGCGGTAAAGCTCGAAACCTGAATGGCGTTCTGAGCTTGCCAACAACGCCCGGGGCCGCCTGGCAAACATGTCGCATCAAATGCGCCCGCCAATGCATCAGCGGACTGGTCGCGCACAACTGTTTCGGTGCCGGTTGTCTATTTTTTTCGGGAGTTGATTCGTCTTCCACCACTGGAGGAAATCCGTCAGCGACAAGGCCGGCGAGTAGAAATAGCCCTGGGCAAAGCGGCAGCCGAGCGCCTGCAGGGTATCGAGTGTTTCCTTGGTCTCGACGCCTTCGGCGATTACGCTCATCTCCAGTTTGCTGGCGAGCTGGAGCACCGAACCGACGATTTCACGGGCCTTGCCCGAACCGGCAAGCTCCTTGACGAAAATCTGGTCGATCTTGACTTCCTGTACCGGCAGTCGTTGCAGGTAGCCCATGCCGGCATAGCCGGTGCCGAAGTCGTCAATCGACAGGCGCAATCCGAGTTCGCGCAGGCGGTTGAGAACGTCCATCACCTGCCAGCTTTCCTCGATCATCATCGTCTCGGTGATTTCCAGCAGGAATTTCTTCGGGTCGAGGTCCCAGGTCGCCAGCGCCTGGCTGACCATGTCGGGGAGCTCGACGTCGAGCAGATCGTTGGCCGACAGGTTGAGGGACAGGGTGATGTCGATGCCGTGCTCGACCAGTTGTTTCTGGATCTGTGAGGCCTGGTGGAGCAGCCAGCGATTGAAGGTCGGGCGCTGGCCGAGTCGGTCGATGGCTTCGAGAATGCGCGGCGGGGCGACCCATTCGCCATTGCTGCGCGGCCAGCGTAACAGGGCTTCGGCACCGACGCAGCGGCCGCCGGCGATTTCGACCTGCGGTTGCAGGTGCAAAGCCAGGCCGTGGTTGTCGCTGAGCGCCTGACGCAGGTCGGCGAGCAGTCCGTGTTCGTTTTCCCCTTCCGATTCCAGCGAGGCCTGGTAGATACGAATGTCGGGGTTGCCCTGCTCGGCGGCGAGGCGAGCGATCCGGGCAGACTGCACGAGAAAGAGTGCGTCTTCGCCGTTGTCGGGCCACAGGGCGGCGCCCAGTGCCAGGCGGGGAATGTAGCTGAGGCTGGCAGTCGTGCCCGTCGTCGTCAGCAGTTTGTCGCGCAGGCGGATCATTGCCAGCATCGGTGCCGCACCACTGATCAGGTTCGGCTGGATGATCAGCCATTCCCGCTGGCTGACGGTATAGACGCGATCCTGCGGGCGTACCGTGGCCCGAATTTCCTGGCTGACCAGGATGCGCAGCTTGTGCAGGGAGTCGGACGATCGGCGGAAGAACAAGGGGTCAGGAACGATGGCCAGGGCGATGATGCCGAGCTGGCGTCCCGGCTCGTTCTCGCGGATCATTTTCGGCAGATCGGCGAGGGCACCGGTCATCAGGGGCAACCCGGTCGTCTGGTCAATACGGTCTCGCTGGCGGGCGACGAACGGGGGCGTTGTCATTTCAGCTCAGATAGAACTCGCCGGGATCGATGCCGTAGGCATTTGCCGGCAAGGCGTGCAGGATGCGATAGGGTTCGCCGGTCGGCGTCGTCGGGTCCATCATCAGGTCAAGTGTCAGCGGGTTGCGTTCGAGGCTCTTGTCCGGGCCGAGGAGGATCATCAGCCGCGGCTTGAGGCGGCGCACCTGGTTCTGCTGGATGACCACGCCAACTTCGCCGGTATTGAGTTCGACCAGGCTGCCGATCGGGTACAGGCCAATGCACTGGATGAACTGATCGACGATTGGTTCGCGAAACTTGGTACCGCGCTTGCGGATCAGCGATTCAAGTGCCTTTTGCGAGGTAACGGCGGCGCCATAGGCGCGATCGCGGGTCATTGCGCAATAGGTGTCGACCAAGCCGGCCAGTTCGCCGTGAAAGGAGATGCGCTCGCCTTTCAGTCGCCGGGGATAACCGCTGCCGTCGGCCCGCTCGTGATGACTGGCCACGGTTTCGAGAACGTGGTTGGGGAAGGCCGGCTGGCCGAGCAGCATTTCGAGCGAACTGGCGACATGCGACTGGACCAGGGTGTACTCCTCGTCGGTCAGGTTGCCCGGCTTGTTGAGGATTTCGGCCGGAATATCGATCTTGCCGATGTCCTGCATTAGGCCGGCGATGCCCAGTTGCTCGATGATCTTGGCGGAGAGTCCGAGGAAGCGCGCGAACACCATCAGATGGACTGAAACATCGAGGGCGTGATCGTAGGAGTACTGATCGGTAGAGCGCAAACGCGCCAGCCAGATCATCGCTTCCGGGTTGCGTTCGATGCTGCGCGCCATGTCGGCAACCTGCCTGCCGATTTCGTTGAGCGAGACCGTCTCGGCGTTGGCGATGGCCTCGCGAATCGATTTCAGCGTCCGCTTGACGTCGTCGACGATCGGGGCCGAGTAGAGAAGTTCGGCTTCCAGGCGACTGTGCTGGTCGGTCGGGTCGAGATCGGGCGAAAGACGGTAACTGCGCAGCACCGGTTCGATGCGCAGATGGCGGCAGATGGCCGCGAAATCGTTGGGCTGGGCTTCGTCAACTTGCTGGAAAGCCGGCAGGCGACCGCTCTGGCGAGACGCTTCCCGGTGATGATTGCGCGGCGCGTAGGCGTCGCCAACCGAGCGACTGCGGTCAACGGTGACCTGTTGACAATATCGCTGCAGGGTCGCGATCTGGGCTTCGTTCTCGATCAGCAGGCTCTGCAACAGGAAGGGGGTTTCGATCCAGGGACGATCAAGTTCGCTGACGAACATGCCGACCTGGAGATCAAGCGTGAGAACGATCGTTTTGTGGGACATTTGGGCTGATACACGAAGGACACCGCACTATCCAACAATAGCATGTCCGCAGTCCCTATATAGCCGGTTTGGATAATCCTGGTCATTCCGGCCATGTGGCAATCGGCAATGGCAGCAAATTTAATGCTTGGCACTTGAAATTCGAGGGGGGCGACCTTATTATTTAGCACTCACCGGAGACGAGTGCTAACAAAGCCCGCTCCGTTCCCGGGCACCTTCGGGTGTGCCGGCCAATTTTATCTCTGTGAACCGCTAGGAGTATTTACATGAATATCCGTCCTTTGCACGACCGTGTGATCGTCAAACGCGTTGAAGCCGAACGCACCACCGCTTCTGGCATCGTCCTGCCCGATTCCGCCGGTGAAAAGCCGGATCAGGGCGAAGTCCTGGCCGTCGGCCCGGGCAAGCGCGACGACAGCGGCAAGCTGAACGCTCCTGACGTCAAGGTCGGCGATCGCGTTCTGTTCGGCAAGTATGCCGGCCAGGCGGTCAAGGTCGATGGTCAGGAAGTCCTGGTCATGCGTGAAGAAGACATCATGGGCGTTCTGGTCGCTTAAGCGCCATTACCATCCACTTACAGAATTCAGGAGAATCAAATGGCAGCTAAAGAAGTCAAATTCGGTGATTCCGCCCGCGCCCGCATGGTCGAAGGCATCAACGTCCTGGCCGATGCGGTCAAGGTCACCCTCGGTCCCAAGGGCCGCAATGTCGTGCTCGAGCGTTCCTTCGGCGGCCCGACCGTCACCAAGGACGGTGTTTCCGTTGCCAAGGAAATCGAACTGAAAGACAAGTTCGCCAACATGGGCGCCCAGATGGTCAAGGAAGTCGCTTCCAAGACCTCCGACATCGCCGGTGACGGCACCACCACCGCCACCGTGCTGGCTCAGTCCATCGTCCGCGAAGGCATGAAGTTCGTCGCCGCCGGCATGAACCCGATGGACCTCAAGCGCGGAATCGACAAGGCCGTCGCCGCCACCATCGCCGAGCTGAAGACCATTTCCAAGCCCTGCACCTCTTCCAAGGAAATCGCCCAGGTCGGTTCCATTTCCGCCAACTCCGATTCCGACATCGGCGAAATTATCGCCAATGCCATGGAAAAGGTCGGCAAGGAAGGCGTCATCACCGTTGAAGACGGCAAGTCCCTGGCCAACGAACTCGACGTCGTCGAAGGCATGCAGTTCGACCGCGGCTATCTGTCCCCGTACTTCATCAACAATGGCGACAAGCAGCAAGCCCTGATGGAAAACCCGTTCGTCCTGCTCTTCGACAAGAAGATCTCCAATATCCGCGACCTGCTGCCGATCCTGGAACAAGTCGCCAAGGCCGGCCGTCCGCTGTTGATCATCGCCGAAGACGTCGATGGCGAAGCGCTGGCTACCCTGGTTGTGAATAACATCCGCGGCATCCTGAAGACCGTTGCCGTCAAGGCCCCGGGCTTTGGCGACCGTCGCAAGGCCATGCTGGAAGATATCGCCATTCTGACCGGCGGCACCGTCATTTCCGAAGAAACCGGCCTGTCGCTGGAAAAGGCTGTGCTGAAGGATCTGGGCCAGGCCAAGCGTATCGAAGTCGCCAAGGAAAACACCATCATCATCGACGGTGCCGGCGAAGCCGCTTCCATCGAAGCTCGCGTCAAGCAGATCCGCATCCAGATCGAAGAAGCGACTTCCGATTACGACAAGGAAAAGCTGCAGGAACGTGTCGCCAAGCTGGCTGGCGGCGTTGCCGTGATCAAGGTTGGCGCTGCCACCGAAGTCGAAATGAAGGAAAAGAAGGCTCGCGTTGAAGATGCGCTGCACGCTACCCGTGCTGCCGTGGAAGAAGGCGTCGTCGCCGGCGGCGGCGTTGCGCTGATCCGCGCCCGCGCTGCCGTCGGCAAGCTGAAGGGTGACAACCACGACCAGGACGCCGGCATCAAGATCGTGCTGCGCGCCATGGAACAGCCGCTGCGTGAAATCGTTGCCAACGCCGGTGACGAACCGTCCGTCGTCGTCGACAAGGTCCAGCGTGGCAAGGGTAACTACGGTTACAACGCTTCCACCGGCGAATACGGCGACATGGTCGAAATGGGCGTGCTCGATCCGACCAAGGTGACCCGCACCGCGCTGCAGAACGCTGCCTCCGTGGCCGGCCTGATGCTGACCACCGAATGCATGGTTGCTGAACTGGCTGAAGACAAGCCGGCCGGCGGCATGCCCGACATGGGCGGCATGGGCGGTATGGGTGGCATGGGCGGCATGGGCATGTAACGTCCCGCTGAGCCCTGGCTCACTTGAAGCCCCGCCGAGTGCGGGGCTTTTTTTGGGCGGCTGTTTCGTCGCCGAACAGGCAACAAATTAACTATTTCGAAATCGCTTACGCGCTGTAAGTTCGCTGTAAGACGCCGCGCCTAAATTATGCTCCGCAGCAATGCCTCTATAAACAATATAGTCTGAGGAGCAAAATCAATGTCACAGCACACAGACAGCTATGCGCAGATTCGGGAAAACCCGAAATTCATATCGCTCATAGCCAAACGCAATTCATACGCCTTCCTGATGACGGCACTGATGATGATCGTGTACTACGGTTACATCCTGCTGATCGCTTTCGACAAGGAATGGCTGGCCACCAAGGTCAGCGCTGGCGCAGTCACCTCCATCGGTATCCCGATCGGCGTAGGGGTGATTCTCTTCACCATCATCATTACCGCCATCTACGTGCGTCGCGCCAATACGGAATTCGATGCCGAAGCTGCGCAGGTTCTCAAGGAGGCCGGCAAGTGAACATCAATTACAAGCACATTCTCGGCGGCCTGGCCGCCCTGCTGGCCGCCGGCGTCGCCGCCGCTGCCGGCGCCGATCTGGGACAAACCACCCAGCAAGCCACCAACTGGACCGCGATCGCCATGTTCGCCGGTTTCGTCGGTATCACGCTGTTCATCACCAAGTGGGCGGCCAGCAAGACCAAGACCGCTGCTGACTTCTACACGGCCGGCGGCGGTATCACCGGCTTCCAGAACGGCCTGGCGATTGCCGGCGACTACATGTCCGCCGCGTCCTTCCTGGGTATTTCCGGCCTGGTGTTCGCCAACGGCTTCGACGGCCTGATCTTCTCGATCGGCTGGCTGGTCGGCTGGCCGGTCATCACCTTCCTGATGGCCGAGCGCCTGCGCAACCTGGGCAAGTTCACCTTTGCCGACGTGGCTGCCTACCGCTTTGCCCAGACCCCGGTTCGCTCCTTTGCCGCTACCGGCTCCCTGGTCGTCGTCGCTTTCTACATGATTGCGCAGATGGTCGGTGCCGGTCAGCTAATCAAGGTGCTGTTCGGTCTGGAATACACCTACGCCGTCGTGATGGTCGGTGCCATCATGATGCTGTACGTGCTGTTCGGCGGCATGACCGCCACCACCTGGGTGCAGATCATCAAGGCCTGCATGCTGCTGGTCGGTGCCACCTTCATGGCCGTCTCCGTGCTGCTGCAGTTCGGTTTCAGCCCGGAAATGCTGTTCGCCAAGGCGGTTGAAGTGCACTCCAAGCACGACGCCATCATGGCGCCGGGTGCCCTGATCAAGGACCCGATTTCCGCGATCTCGGTCGGTATGGCCCTGATGTTCGGTACCGCCGGCCTGCCGCACATCCTGATGCGCTTCTTCACCGTGCCGTCCGCCAAGGAAGCCCGCAAGTCGGTCGCCTGGGCAACCACCTGGATCGGCTACTTCTACATCCTGACCTTCATCATCGGTTTTGGCGCCATCGTCAATCTGGTGCAGAACCCGGGTGACTTCTACGTCGGCGGCGAAATCGCCAAGGGCCTGAAGGGCGGCGGCAACATGGCTGCTATCCACCTGTCCAAGGCAGTCGGCGGCGACATCTTCCTCGGCTTCATCTCGGCCGTGGCCTTCGCCACCATCCTGGCCGTGGTTGCCGGTCTGACCCTCTCGGGCGCTTCCGCCGTCTCCCATGACTTGTACGCTACGGTGTTCAAGAAGGGCCAGGCGACTTCCGAAGACGAACTGCGCGTTTCCAAGATCACCACCCTCTGCCTCGGCGTGCTGGCTGTGGTCCTCGGCATCCTGTTCGAAAAGGAAAACGTCGCTTACATGGTGATGCTCGCTTTCGCCATCGCCTGTTCCGCCAACTTCCCGGTCCTCTTCATGTCCGTGCTGTGGAAGAACTGCACCACCCGCGGCGTCACCGTCGGCGGTTTTGTCGGCCTCTTCACTGCCGTTGCCCTGACCGTGATGTCGGCCAACGTCTGGGAAGCCGTGCTGCACAACCCGAAGGGCTCGGCTCCGTTCCCCTACTCGTCGCCGGCCATCTTCTCGATGACCCTGGCTTTCTTCACGATCTGGCTGGTGTCCGTTCTGGACAACTCCGAACAAGCGAAGAAGGAACGTGCCCTGTTCCCGGATCAACTGATCCGTTCGGAAACCGGTCTCGGTGCCTCGACCTCCGGCGGCCACTAAGCCGGCAGCAGCGTCTTACAGAAAAGCCCGGGTTTCGACCCGGGCTTTTTTTCGTCCGGATTTTGGCAAAACCGCCCGGGCTCGCGATAATCGTGAACGTGCCGATGCACTGCAGAATGTGCAGTGCGGTTTATTTGTTAGACTTGTCGTGTTTCGCGGGAAAAAACGGTAGGGGGTTGCCCAGTGCAGGATCGGGCCACCCCCTGAGTCGCGCTTTGGGCGCAGACTCCAAAGACCATAAAAGGAGAACAGCCCGCGCAGGATAATGCGACAGGCTTACAAAAATCTTACGTCAATATGAGCAGAGGATAATGCGGATTCTTATCGCTGAAGACGACAGCATCATTGCCGACGGGCTTTCCAGGTCGCTGCGCCAGGGCGGCTATGCCGTCGATTGGGCGGCCACCGGGCTGGAAGCCGATACGGCGCTATTGACGGTTACCTACGATTTGCTGATCCTCGATCTCGGCCTGCCCAAGCTTTCCGGATTGGAAGTGCTGAAGCGCCTGCGCTCCCGCAATTCGCCGGTGCCGGTCCTGATCCTCACCGCGCTCGACGGGACCGGCGATCGCGTCAAGGGCCTCGATCTGGGGGCCGACGATTACATGGTCAAGCCTTTCGAACTGGCCGAACTGGAAGCCCGCGTTCGCGCCCTGACCCGGCGTTCGGCGGGGACGACGCCGACCATCCAGTGCGGCTTGCTGAGCTATGACCAGGTGGGTCGGGTGGCGCAGATCCAGGGTCAGTCGCTCGATCTCTCGGCGCGTGAAATCGGCCTGCTGGAAGTGCTGCTGACCCGGATGGGGCGGCTGGTCAGCAAGGACCAACTGGTCGATCATCTCTGCGGCTGGGGCGAGGAAGTCAGCCACAACGCGATCGAAGTCTATGTTCACCGCCTGCGCAAGAAGCTCGAAGCCGGCGGCGTCAAGATCGCCACCGTGCGGGGCCTCGGCTACTGTCTCGAACGTCCGCCGGGAGAGTAGTTGAGCGCCTCGACCTCTGCCGAAACCGAACGCTCGCTGTTCGGCGAGATCCTTGACTGGATGCTCGCTCCGCTGCTTTTTGTCTGGCCGCTCAGCATCGCCTTCACGCACTACTTCGCCAACAACGTCGCCAATTACCCCTATGACCAGGCGCTGCGCGAGCATGTCGCGGCCATCGCGCGCCAGGTCAAGCTGGTCGGCGGCAAGCCGGTCCTCACCCTGCCGGCATCGGCCCGGGCGCTGTTGCGCGCCGACGAAACCGACAGTGTCTATTTTCACGTGGTCACCCAGGACGGCAAGCTGCTGGCCGGCGACAAGGACTTGCCGATGCCGGTTGCCAATCCGCAGGAAGATTCCGCGCTGTCCGGCGAAATCTACCTGCGCGACGCCGAGTACAACGGCCAGGACTTGCGCATGGCCTACACCTATCTGGCGGATGCACAACTGCCGCGCGAGCGCTGGATCGTCGTCGAGGTCGCCGAGACCACCGAGAAGCGCACCCAGCTGGCCAACAAGATCGTCGCCAGTGTCATCCTGCCGCAATTCATCATCATTCCGTTGGCCGTCATGCTGGTCTGGTTCGGCCTGTCGCGGGGCCTGCGGCCGCTGACCCGCCTGCGCCAGACCATCGAGAACCGGGAGCCGGCCGACCTGTCGCCGATTGCGACGCGGCGCGTGCCGGAAGAACTGGAGCCGCTGGTCGAAGCCTTCAACGCCATGCTCGAGCGGATGAAGAAGAATGTCGGGGCGCAGCAACGCTTCGTGGCCGATGCTGCGCATCAGATGCGCACGCCCCTGACCGGCCTGAAAACCCAGGCCCAGCTGGCGATCCGCGAAACCGACCCGGAAGCGCTGCGCCATGCCTTGCGGCAAATTGCGACCGGCGTCGATCGCGCCGGTCGCCTGGTCAATCAACTGCTGACCCTGGCCCGCACCGAGGGCGGCGAACTGGCCCAGCAGCAGCATGAGCCGCTCGATCTGGCGCTGCTCGTCCGGGAAGTCGTCGAGGACTGGGTGGTGCCCGCCATCGAAAAGGGCATCGATCTCGGGTATGAGTCGGACGGCGTCGCGATGATCAACGGCAACCCGTTTCTGCTCAGTGAACTGGCCAAGAACCTGATCGACAATGCGCTGCGGTACACGCCGACCGGCGGCCATGTGACCTGCCGCATCCTGAACAACGGCAGCACGGTGCTGCTGGAAGTCGAGGACGACGGCA
This sequence comes from Bacteroidota bacterium, assembly GCA_050259955.1. GTDB lineage: Bacteria > Pseudomonadota > Gammaproteobacteria > Burkholderiales > Rhodocyclaceae > Azonexus. The sequence continues at coordinate 45,442 of JBLNBM010000031.1, read as the reverse complement.
TCGGGATCAGTGACGAACATGCCGAACTGGTCTTCGAGCGCTTCTACCGGGTCGATGATGCGGCGACCGAAGGCAGCGGCCTGGGCTTGGCGATTGTTCAGGAAATCGCCATCCAGCATGGTTCCCACGCCAGCCTGCGCTCCAACCCCAACGGACGCGGTGCCATCGCCCGCGTCGCCTTTGCCGCCTGGTTCCCGCCCTTGCCGCCGCCGCCGGAACCGGATGATTTCTCCGAACTTTATCGCCAGTCGCCGCCGATCGGAACCTAGACCGGACGCCAACGTATCCGGGATCAAGTAAATTTGCCCGTAACTGTTGCCAGCCGGCGGCGACGTCGCTATAATTCGGCCTCCTTGTTGGCCAATTAGCTCAGTTGGTAGAGCAGCGGATTGAAAATCCGCGTGTCCGTGGTTCGATTCCGCGATTGGCCACCACCAAATTCCAGTAAAAACGGCAACCCACTCAGGTTGCCGTTTTTCGTTTCAGCGGACCGAAATCCGCATGCCGGTCGATGGTCGGTGCGGCTTTGTCCGCCCCGGTCGATTCGAAGTGGTTTACCATGCCCTTGCGGCATTTACAGGAGGCCACTTGGCTAAACCAAATTATCAGTTCGAAAAGCGTCAAAGGGATTTGGCGAAGAAGAGCAAGCAGGAAGAAAAACGGCGCCAGAAGCTGATCGCCAAAGCTGGCGAACACGCACCGGCGGACCAGTCAGATTCGCTAGCGGAGGCTGCGGATGCGCCCGTCTCCTCGCCGGCTGCGGGACCTACGGACCAGTCTTGATTGGCGGTGAAGTGGACGTTTCTGCCTACGCCATAGGACCCGTTCAGGCCATGGCCCCGGCATTTGCCGACGCCGCACTGGCCTTGTCCGAAGCGCTCAATCTGCCTCACGGCGGTGCTGCTGAATTTTGCTTGCAGCTTGGTCCGGACGGCTTGCAACTGCAGCAACTGGGTCCGCATGCTCCCGGTCCCCTGTCCGTCGATTTCATCCGTGGACCGTCGGCGCACCGGCGTTTGCAGGGCGGCGGCAGTGGCCAGATGATCGCCAAGGCGATGGGTATCCAGCCCGGCATTCGCCCGGAGATTCTCGATGCCACGGCCGGCCTGGGGCGAGATGCCTTCGTGCTGGCGCAATTGGGATGCAAGGTCACGCTGGTCGAGCGAAATCCCGTGATCGCCGCCCTGCTGGCGGATGGTCTCCGGCGCGCCCGCCTGGATCCGGAAGTCGGGCCGATCATCGAGCGCATGGATTTGCGTCCGGGCAATGCCATCCGCTTGATGGAAGCCTGGCAGGGCGATCCGCCGCAAGTGATCTATCTCGACCCGATGTTTCCTCATCGCGAGAAGAGTTCCCTGGTCAAAAAGGAAATGAGCATGCTGCGCCCGGTCGTCGGTGACGATCTCGATGCTCCTGCGCTGCTCGAGGCGGCGCTGGCCTTGGCGACGCATCGCGTCGTGGTCAAGCGCCCGAGAAAGGCACCCGGCGTTGTCGGGCCAACAGCCGGCTATGTGCTGGAAGGCAAATCCAGCCGTTTCGATATTTATCCCAAGAAGTCACTGAAGCAGTGATTGGGGCCATCTCGGCGAAGCCCGCTTGCAGCATGGCAATAAATGCCTTTGCCCCGCGCAGTATCTAGGGTATTATTGCGCCTCTGTTCGGTGGCGAACAAATTTTTCGATTTAAAATCAACGGCTTGCTGATTTGTGGGGCGGTGGTTTGAATCGCGATTAGCCCCCACCGAATCCAAGCATGGTTCTGGTATGACGCCGGGGCTTTTGCTCCTGATCACCAGCGTGTGATCAGTCGAAGCACAATGCCGCAAGGCAAAGCGTTTAACGGACGCGGGGTGGAGCAGTTGGCAGCTCGTCGGGCTCATAACCCGAAGGTCGCAGGTTCAAGTCCTGCCCCCGCAACCAAAAAACGGTGTTTCCCCAACAAAATTCCGTACGTCGAATGCTATCTCGCCGATTTTTTGACCCCGGGCATGTCGCGCCTGTCAGGATTGCCTCCGTGCTCCGGTGAATCTGGAGCGGGTTCGCCGCTCCAGAATACTTAGTTTGGGCAGTGCAGAGAGTTGCCGGTCGGGGCGCTTTCGGACATCGTCTGCAGGCTTTGGATGACGCGCAGACTGGCGTTTTCCATGGCTTCGACATGTTTGAGCATGCTTTCCATGTCACCCGCGATCTTTGCATCCAGCGCTGCGATACCGAATTTGTGCACATCGACATGGGGTGCTTCGAGTTCGCGATAGCCGGGAAGCTTGCCGAAACATGCCTGGCCTTCGCCATCGTAGTACCACTTGCCCAGGCGGCATGTCTGGTGCGAGGCGACTTGTCGGGGATCGACGCTTTCCAGGTCGAAAAGGCCAATGTAGATGCGGAACTTGAAAACGAGGTGGTCGACTTTGGCCAGTTCGACGAAGCTTTTCAGGGCGCTGGCGGCAATCACTTCTTCCATCTTGCGGGACAGCCCCATCAGCCGCTGCATGCCTTCGGTGGCCTGGTTGCCGCGCATGCTGAAACCGTCCGCCGTCTTGGACAGCACTTCCATTGCTGTCTTGGCTGAGTTGGAGTTCTGGCGAATACTGCTGACCAGGCCGTCGATGTCCTTGGTCGCCTTGGAAGTGCGTTCGGCGAGTTTTCGGACTTCGTCAGCAACGACGGCAAACCCACGTCCCGCTTCGCCGGCCCGGGCCGCCTCGATCGCCGCATTGAGAGCGAGCAGATTGGTCTGGTCGGCAATTTCGTGAATGAGCTGGACGATGGCGCTGATTTCGCCGGCTTCCTGGGCCAGGGCATCGACTTCCCGGGCGGTATTGGCCGAGCTTTGGGCCAACTGGTGGAGGTTGGCGGCGATTTCCGTCGTCGTTTCGCCGCTGCTGATGGAAACATTGGCGGCTTCGATGGCCTGGGCTTTTTCTTCCTTCAGCAGATTGGCCATCTGGCCGAGGCTGGTTTGCGAGCCGGAAAGCGTCTGGCTGAACAGCGCCAGATTACGCATCACCGCTCTCAAAGTTTCGCATTCGCGCTCTTTGGCGCTGGCACTGTGTTCACGGCTGGCCAGTGCATTCTTCAGATTGACAATTTCCTGCTCCAGCGCATTTTCCCGTTGCCTTGCGGCATCGAGTTCCTGCTGGATTGCTTGATGTTGACGACGGTTATTCCAGAACAATCTTCAGCCCCTCCAGTGTAATGACATTGTCGTTTTTGGTGTTTTTGTTTTTTTGGCGGCGATTATCTCATGGAAGAACAGCGCTTTCCTCGAAGAAGAGCCGGCGCGGAGTCTCGAAAAATCGACGTTTCATGACGGGGGCCGCCCCTTGTCCGCGGCTTGGTACCGGGCGTGACCAGAAGCCCCGGGACTACGCGACCGCTGCAATCCGGCGGTAACATTCGACGATCATAATTGCGACTTTTTCCGAGGGGCATCATCATGGATTTGTTGCTGTGGCGCCATGCCGAAGCCGAGGACGGCGAGGAAGATCTGAAGCGCCGGCTGACCGGACGCGGCGAGAAACAGGCGCGGCTGATGGCGTCCTGGATTCGCGAGCACCAGCCCAAGGATTTGCGCATCATCGCCAGCCCGGCGACGCGCACGCAACAGACCGCCGAGGCATTGCAACTGCCTTTTGAAACCCATCGCACCATCGGCCCAGAGGCGTGTGTTTCGGCGCTGATCGCGGCTTCCGGCTGGCCTAACGCACCGGGTTCGGTGTTGATCGTTGGTCATCAGCCTTCGCTCGGGCGGCTGGCGTCCTTGCTGCTCGCCGGTCACGAAGCGGAATGGACGATCAAGAAGGGCGCCTTGTGGTGGCTGAGCAGCCGTGTCCGGCGCAGCGAAACACAAACGGTGCTGCGTGCCGTGATTCCGGCCGAATTCCTGGACTAGACAAGGGCGTTCCTTGGGCGTGAAATGTACCTTTTCCAGGTATTGAGGGAGGGGGGACATGGTTACGACCAGAAAAAAAGTGGCAACGCCGATCGGCACGCCGCCCGTCGGCAAGCTCGCGCCGGCGGCGCGTTCGCGTCAGGTGGTGAGTGGCGATGTCGTGCCGACGCCAAGCGCCGCGGGCATCGAGAACTTCACCGTGCGCGCCGCGGCCGATGCGGCGCAGGAGGTGAAGATGGCGGCGATGCGCGACATTCTCTCCGGGGCGCCCGCGGAGGAGTCGCTGAGCATGCTGCGCGGCCTTCTCAAACAGCAGCGCATGGTGGTCGGCGACTTTGCCATCAATCCCGACGAAGAGCTGGCCAAGGGCTGGCGCGACGGTGGTTATCCCTACAAGAACCTGATGCGGCGTCGCAATTACGAGCAGCAGAAATATCGCCTGCAGGTCGAGTTGCTGAAGCTGCAGGCCTGGGTCAAGGAAACCGGGCAGAAAGTGGTGATTCTCTTCGAGGGCCGTGACGCGGCGGGCAAAGGTGGCACCATCAAGCGCTTCATGGAACACCTGAATCCACGCGGCGCCCGGGTGGTGGCGCTGGAAAAGCCGAGCGAGATCGAGCGCGGCCAGTGGTATTTCCAGCGCTATGTCGAGCATCTGCCGACCAGCGGCGAGATCGTCCTTTTCGACCGTTCCTGGTACAACCGGGCCGGCGTCGAGCGGGTGATGGGTTTCTGCAACGATCAGGAATATGCCGAGTTTGTCCGCCAGGCACCGGAATTCGAGCGCATGCTGGCGCGCAACGGGATACACCTGATCAAGTTCTGGTTTTCTGTCAGCCGCGAGGAGCAGCGCCGGCGTTTCCGCGAGCGCAAGGTACATCCCCTGAAGCAATGGAAGCTGTCACCGATCGACATGGCATCGCTGGACAAATGGGACGATTACACCCAGGCCAAGGAAGCGATGTTCTTCCATACTGACACCGCCGATGCGCCCTGGACGGTGATCAAGTCGAATTGCAAGAAGCGGGCGCGCCTGAATGCGATGCGCTATGTGCTGCACAAGCTGCCTTACACCAACAAGAACGCCACCCGCATCGGCAACCTGGACCCGCTGATCGTCGGTCGCGCCAATGTGGTTTATGAACGCGGCGAGCAGCAGGGCCTGCCCATTCTTTAACTGATCACGTAAGAGGCGCCGCCGGTCGCGATCAGCAGGCCGGTTTCGTTTTCCAGCTGCATTTGTACCGAGGCAATGCGGCCGCCGAGACGGGTAATCCGGCCGGTGGCCGTAAATTTCTTGCCGATGCCCTGGTGCAGGTAATCGGTACGCAGGTCGATGGTGCCGACCCGGCCGAAGCGATGCGCCACCTGCTCGGCGGTATCGCTGTTGAATTTTTCGGCGATGGCGACGGTCACGGCGAGGCCGGCCACTGTATCGAGCACGCTGGCGATCACGCCGCCATGCAGGCGGCCGTGCAGATAATGGCCGATCAAGTCGTGGCGCATGGCGAAACTGATCTGTGGGGCGGCCGGCGCCAGTGACTCTACCTTGAAACCGAGCAATTCGTTGAAGCAGAGCTTATGCTCGAAGACATCGCGGAGCATGGCGTCGACGCGGGATTGCTCCTCGGGGGAGCGGCGGGGAAGTTGGGGGTGGGTGGTCATGGGCCTGTGCAGAAATGAAAAGGGCGACGGGGTTGCCGTCGCCCAAACCGATCGCCAGTTTAACCCGGCGTCTTACTTTTTGCGCGGCGCCGGCACATCGGTACAGGAGCCGTGCGCGACTTCCGCCGCCATGCCCACCGTTTCGCCCAGCGTCGGGTGCGGGTGGATGGTCTTGCCGATATCGACCGCGTCGCAGCCCATCTCGATGGCCAGGCAGACTTCGCCGATCATGTCGCCGGCGTTGGGGCCGACGATGGCGCCGCCGATCACGCGATGCGTTTCGGCATCGAAGATCAGCTTGGTGAAGCCGTACTCGGCACCGTTGGCGATGGCGCGCCCGGAGGCCGCCCACGGGAACTTGGCGGCTTCGACCTTGCGGCCTTCCTTCTTCGCCTGGTCTTCGGTGTAGCCGACCCAGGCCACTTCCGGATGCGTGTAGGCGACGCCCGGGATGACCTGCGCGTCGAAGGCCGCCTTGTGGCCGGCCGCGACTTCGGCCGCGACATGCGCCTCATGCACCGCCTTGTGGGCCAGCATCGGGTTGCCGACGACGTCGCCGATGGCGAAGATGTGCGGCACATTGGTGCGCATCTGGGCATCGACGTTGATGAAGCCACGGTCGGTCACTGCGACGCCCGCCTTGTCGGCACCGATCTTCTTGCCGTTCGGCGAACGGCCGGCGGCTTGCAGGATCATGTCGTAGCGGGTGGCGTCGACATTCGGGGCGCCTTCGCCTTCGAACTTGACCCAGAGACCATCTTCCTTCGCATCAACGGCGACCGTCTTGGTCTTCAGCATGATCCTGTCGAAGCGGTGGGCATTCTGCTTTTCCCAGACCTTGACCGCGTCGCGATCCGGGCCCTGCATCAGCGCATCGAGCATTTCGACGACATCGACCTTGGCGCCCAGCGTCGAATAGACGGTAGCCATTTCGAGGCCGATGATGCCGCCGCCGATGACCAGCATCTTCTTCGGCACGAAGCGCAGTTCCAGCGCGCCGGTCGAATCGACGATGCGCGGGTCCTTGGGGATGAAAGGCAGATGCACGGCCGCCGAGCCGGCGGCGATGATGCACTTCGAGAACTTGATGACCTTCTTGGCGCCGGTCTTCTCCTGGCCCGTGCCGTCGGTGACTTCGACCTCGATATGGTGCGGGTCGAGGAAGGTGCCGAAACCGCGCACGATATCGACCTTGCGGCCCTTGGCCATGCCGGCCAGGCCGCCGGTCAGCTTGCCGACGACCTTGTCCTTGTGGGCGCGCAACTTGTCGATGTCGACCTGCGGCGCGGCAAAGGAAACGCCGAGATCGGCCATGTGATTGGCTTCGTCCATGACTGCGGCGACGTGCAGCAGCGCCTTGGACGGAATGCAGCCGACGTTGAGGCAGACGCCGCCCAGCGTCGCATAACGCTCGACGATGATGGTCTTCATGCCGAGGTCGGCGGAGCGGAAGGCGGCCGAGTAGCCGCCGGGACCGGCGCCGAGGACGAGCATTTCACATTCGAGATCGGCACCGCCGGCATGGCTTCCGGCGACCGGAGCGACAACCGGTGCAGCCGCTGGTGCAGCCGCAACGGCGGCGGGGGTAGCGGCCTGTGGTGCGGACGCGGCTGTGCCGGCACCGGTTTCGACCTTGATCAGCAGGGCGCCTTCGGCCACCCTGGAGCCGAGCTGGACCAGGACCTCCTTGACCACGCCCTCGACCGTGGAAGGAACATCCATTGTGGCCTTGTCCGACTCCAATGTGACGATGGCGTCGTCGACCTTGATGGTGTCACCGACCTTGACGAACAGGTCGATGACCGGCACATCGGCGAAATCGCCGATGTCGGGAACTTTGACTTCAATAATCTGGCTCATCGCGTTCCCCTTAGACGATCATGCGGCGCATGTCGGCCAGCAGTTCGGCGACATAGACGTTGAAACGGGTGGCCAGGGCGCCGTCGATGACGCGGTGGTCGGCGGTCAGCGACAGCGGCAGGATCAGGCGCGGCACGAATTGCTTGCCGTCCCAGACCGGCTTCATCGCCGACTTGTTGACGCCGAGAATGGCAACTTCCGGCGCATTGACGATCGGCGCGAAGTAGGTGCCGCCGATACCGCCGAGGCTGGAAATGGTGAAGCAGGCGCCCGACATGTCGGCCGGCTTCAGCTTGCCGTCACGCGCCTGCTTGGCCAGTTCGCCGGTTTCCTTGGCGATCTCGAAGACGCCCTTCTTGTCGGCATTCTTGACCACCGGGACGACCAGGCCGTTCGGTGTGTCGGCGGCAAAACCGATGTTGAAGTACTTCTTCAGCACCAGGTTGTCGCCGTCGAGCGAAGCGTTGAATTCCGGGTAACGCTGCATCGCCTTAACGCATGCCTTGATCAGGAAGGCGAGCATGGTCAGCTTGTTGCCGGTCTTCTCGTTTTCCTTGTTGAGCTGGACGCGGAAGGCTTCCAGATCGGTGATGTCGGCATCTTCGTGATAGGTCACGGCCGGGATCATCACCCAGTTGCGCGACAGGTTCTGGCCGGAAATCTTCTTGATGCGCGACAGCGGCTTGACCTCGATTTCGCCGAACTTGGCGAAATCGACCTTCGGCCAGGGCAGCAGGTCGAGCACGCCGCCGCCGGTAACGCCACCGGCTGCCGGCGCGACCGGGCCGGAAATGGCACCGGACATCACGCCCTTGACGTACTTGCTGAGGTCTTCCTTGAGGATGCGGTTCTTCGGGCCGGTGGCCGGCACTTTGTTCAGATCGACGCCGAGTTCGCGGGCATAGGCTCGGACGGACGGCGAGGCGTGAACCTTGGAACCGACCGCCAGGGCCGGAGCCAGCGCCGCCGGTGCGGCGGTAACCGGTGCCGCGGCGGGTGCTGCAGCCGGGGCAACAGCAGCGGCCGGGACTGAAGCCGCTGCTTGCGGTGCGGCCGCCGGGGTCGAAGCACCGGTTTCAACCTTGATCAGAACCGTACCTTCGCCGACCTTGGAGCCGATCTGGACGAGCACTTCCTTGACCGTGCCAGCCACGGTGGAGGGTACATCCATCGTTGCCTTGTCGGATTCCAGCGTGGCGATGGCATCATCAACCTTGATGCTGTCGCCGACCTTGACGTATAGCTCGATGACCGGCACTTCGGCGAAGTCGCCGATGTCCGGCACTTTTACTTCGACGACGCCACCGCCCGACGCGGCGGCAACCGGTGCAGCGGAGGACGCAGCCGCCGGAGCAGCGGCCTGGGCGGCCGGGGCCGGTGCGGCGGCCGCGCCACCGGTTTCCACCTTGATCAGCAGCGCGCCTTCGCCGACCTTGGAGCCGAGCGAGACCAGCACTTCCGTGACCACGCCGGCGACGGTGGACGGAACGTCCATGGTGGCCTTGTCGGATTCGAGGGTGACGATGGCGTCGTCGACCTTGATCGTGTCGCCGACCTTGACGAACAGTTCGATGACCGGAACGCTTTCGAAATCGCCGATATCCGGAACTTTGACTTCAATGATTTGGCTCATGTCGTCGCTCCCCCTTATACCGACATCGGATTCGGCTTGGCCGGATCCAGGTTGTATTTGACCAGCGCGGCAGCGACCACTTCACGCTTAATTTCGCCGGCATCGGCCAGCGCCTTCAAGGCGGCCAGCGTCACCCAATGGCGATCGACTTCGAAGAAATGGCGCAGCTTCTCGCGGGTGTCAGAACGGCCGAAACCGTCGGTGCCCAGCGTGATGTACGGCGCCTTGACGAAGGGGCGGATCTGCTCGGAGAACAGCTTGATGTAGTCGGTCGAGGCGATGACCGGGCCCTTGGCGCCGGCCAGCTTTTCCTCTACGTGCGACAGCTTCGGCTCTTCCAGCGGATGCAGCAGGTTCCAGCGCGCGACATCCTGACCGTTGCGAGCCAGCTCATTGAAGCTCGGGCAACCCCAGAGGTCGGCCTCGACGCCCCAGTCGTTCTTGAGCAGATCAGCGGCGGCGATGACTTCGCGGAAGATGGTGCCGGAACCGAGCAGCTGGACGCGCGGGCCGGCCGCTTCGCCACCCTTCTTGAACAGATACATGCCCTTGATGATGTCGGCTTCGGCGCCGACCGGCATTTCCGGGTGCTCGTAGTTCTCGTTCATCACCGTCAGGTAATAGAAGACGTCTTCCTGCTCGGCGAACATGCGGCGCATGCCGTCCTGAGCGATGACGGCGACTTCGTACTGGAAGGTCGGGTCGTAGGAGACGCAGTTCGGGATCAGGTTGGAGAGGATCAGGCTGTGGCCGTCCTCGTGCTGCAGACCTTCGCCGTTCAGCGTCGTGCGCCCGGCGGTGCCGCCGATCAGGAAGCCGCGGGCGCGCTGGTCGCCGGCCGCCCAGCAGAGGTCGAGGACGCGCTGCATGCCGAACATCGAGTAGCAGATGTAGAACGGAATGGTCTGCACGTTATGCACGGAATACGAGGTGGCGGCGGCGATCCAGTCGCTCATCGCGCCCGATTCGTTGATGCCTTCCTGCAAGACCTGGCCGGTCTTCGATTCCTTGTAGAACATCAGCTGGTCGTGGTCTTCCGGCAGGTAGTTCTGGCCTTCCTGGTTCCAGATGCCGACCGAACGGAACATGCCTTCCATGCCGAAAGTGCGCGATTCGTCTGGCACGATGGGCACGACGTGGCGGCCGACATTCTTGTCTTTCAACATCATGTTCATGATGCGGACGATGGCCATCGTCGTGGACAATTCGCGGCCTTCGCCGGAGGCCTTGAGCAGGGCGGCAAAGGTGTCCAGCGCCGGAATCTGCAGCGGCTCGGCCTTGCGGCGGCGTTGCGGCAGGAAGCCGCCGAGGTCCAGGCGACGCTGGCGCATGTACTTGTATTCCTCGGAATCTTCCGGGAAAGTCAGGTAGGGCAGCTCTTCCAGTTGCTCGTCGGCGACGGGCAGGTTGAAGCGATCGCGGAAGCGGCCGATCTGCTCCTTGTCGAGCTTCTTCTGCTGGTGCGAGATGTTCATCGCTTCGCCGGCCTGGCCCATGCCGAAGCCCTTGATGGTCTTGGCGAGGATCAGCGTCGGGGCGCCCTTGCTCTTGATGGCGCGGTCGTAGGCGGCGAAGATCTTGAAGATGTCGTGGCCGCCGCGATTCAGGTTCCAGATTTCGTCGTCGGTCCAGTCGGCGACCAGTTCCTTCAGTTCCGGGGTATTGAAGAAGTGCTCGCGGACGTAGGCGCCATTCTTGGCCTTGAAGGTCTGGTACTCGCCATCGACACATTCCGCCATGCGGCGCTTCAGGATGCCCTTCTTGTCGCGCTGCAGCAGGGTATCCCAGTGGGTGCCCCAGATCAGCTTGACGACGTTCCAGCCGGCGCCGCGGAATTCGGATTCGAGTTCCTGGATGATCTTGCCGTTGCCGCGCACCGGGCCGTCCAGGCGCTGCAGGTTGCAGTTGATGACGAAGATCAGGTTGTCGAGCTTTTCGCGACCGGCCATGCCGATGGCGCCGAGCGACTCGACTTCGTCGGTTTCGCCGTCGCCGAGGAAGGCCCAGACCTTGCGATCACCGGCCTTGGCCAGTCCGCGTGAGTCGAGGTACTTCATGAAGCGGGCCTGGTAGATGGCCTGGATGGGGCCGAGGCCCATGGAGACGGTCGGGAACTGCCAGAAATCGGGCATCAGCCAGGGGTGCGGGTAGGACGAGATGCCCTTGCCGCCGGTTTCCTGGCGGAAGTTATCCATCTGGTCGGCGGTCAGGCGGCCGAGCATGAAGGCGCGGGAATAGACGCCCGGTACGGAGTGGCCCTGGAAGAAGATCAGGTCGCCGCCGGACGGATCGTTGATGCTGCGCCAGAAATGCGAAAAGCCGACGTCGTACAGCGCGGCGGCCGAAGCGAAGGAGGCGATGTGGCCGCCGACGTTGGTGTCCTTGTTGGCGCGCACGACCATGGCCATGGCGTTCCAGCGGATGTAGGAGTGGATCTTGATTTCCATGTCCGCGTTGCCCGGGTACTTGGGCTGCTGGTCGGCGGGAATGGTGTTGATGTATTCGGTATTGGCGGAGTAGGGCAGGTCGATGCCGTCTTCGCGGGCCTGGCCGATCAGCTTTTCGATCAGGAAATGGGCGCGTTCGGCGCCTTCTTGGGTCAGGACGCCTTCCAGGGCATCCATCCACTCTTTGGTTTCTTGCGGATCCAGGTCGGTCGGGTCAGGTAAAGCGTTGGGCTGGTCGGCCATGGTTTGTCTCCAAGTTTGGTTTTCGTTTTGTCTTGCCTGTTGAGCAAAACAACTCTAGCTCTTTACGGTTCGGTTCGCGAGCCCGTGTTTACACCTAGTCGGTGTTTCGCATTGTAAAAACAAAATTCGCATCGTGCAATATTCCAGAATATTTTTTGTCATCGGAAAATGGTTCAAAAAATTTCATTACTTGTGTTGAGTTGTATCAAATAGACTCGGTGATGCCCTTTTATAATTGAAGGCTTTCCGATTGATCAGAGGAGTTCTCATGGCGGCAGTCATGCCTGCACCGGCGGCCAGCCGGCTTTTCCTGTCCGGCAACGAAGCCGTGGCGCGTGCCGTCTGGGAATCCGGCGTCAAGGTGGCGGCGGCCTATCCGGGCACGCCGGCCACCGAAATGCTGGAAGTCATCTCGACCTATCCCGATCTCTACGCCGAATGGTCGGTCAATGAGAAAGTCTCGCTGGAAGTGGCGATCGGCGCCGCCTATGCCGGTTCGCGTGCCTTCTGCTGCATGAAGCATGTCGGCATGAACGTCGCCTCCGACGCGCTGATGACCCTGACCCTGACCGGCGTCATCGGCGGCCTGGTGATCGCGGTGGCCGACGACGTCGGCCTGTCCTCCTCGCAGAACGAGCAGGATTCCCGCTACTGGGGCCGTTTCGCCCATTTGCCCGTGTTCGAGCCGGCCGATTCGCAGGAGGCCTATGCGATGACCAAGCAGGCCTTCGATCTCTCCGAACACTTCCAGGTGCCGGTCATCCTGCGCATGACGACGCGCATCAACCACGTCAAGGCGCTGGTCACCGTCGGCGAACGCCTCGCCCACGTCGGCGCCGGCTTCAAGAAGGAAGCGTCGCGTTTCGTGATGGTGCCGGGCAATGCCGGCAAGCGCATTCCGCTGATGTTCGAGCGCGACGGCCAGCTGCGCGAAATTGCCGAAGCTTCGCCGCTCAATTTCATCGAAGAGGGCAGCGACAAGCGCGTCGGCTTCATCACCTCCGGCCCGGCTTACATGCACGTCCGCGAATCCTTCCCGGATGCGCCGGTGCTGAAACTGGGCTTTTCCTGCCCGGCGCCGATCGAAAAATGTCGCCAACTGGCGGCGCTGGTCGATCAGGTCGTCGTCGTCGAGGAAGTCGAGCCGCTGCTCGAACTCGAACTGAAGGCTGCCGGCCTCCCGGTGCTCGGCAAGGAAATCCTGCCCCGCCAGGGGGAGTTGTCGCCGAATGTGCTGAAACCGGCCATCGCCCGCCTGCTTGGCGAACCGGTACCGGCCCGGCAGCCGCTGGCTCCACTGCCGGTCTTTCCGCGACCGCCGACGATGTGCGTCGCCTGTCCGCACCTCGGCGTCTATTACACCCTGTCGCAGGTGCGCAACCTGACCATCGCCGGCGACATCGGCTGCTACACGCTGGGGGCGGGGCATCCGTGGAACGCGCTCGACACCTGTGTCTCGATGGGTGCCTCGATGGGCGTCGCGCTCGGCCTCGACAAGGGCCGCGGCGAGGCCGACAAGGACAAGCGCATCCTGGCAGTGATCGGCGATTCGACTTTTCTGCACATGGGCATGCAGGGCCTGCTCGATATTGTCTACAATAAGGGCAACGTCACCGTGCTGCTGCTCGACAACCGCGCCGTCGGCATGACCGGCGGCCAGAACAATCCGGGCAATGGCTACGGCATCCACGGCGAAGAAGCGCCGCGCGTCGATTTCGTCAAGCTGGTGCAGGCGCTCGGCGTCAAGCCGGAACGGGTGCACAAGGTCGACCCCTACGAACTGCCGGTTCTCTTCAAGACCATCCGCGATGAAGTGAAAGTGCCGGAAGTGTCGGTGATCATCACCGACCAGCCCTGTGTGCTGACCAAGGATTACCACAAGCTGAAGCCCTACACCGTGATCGACGACAAGTGCACCGGTTGCGGCAGTTGCATCGACGTCGGCTGCCCGGCCATCCACGTCACCCGGCGCGGCCAGGAAACCAAGCCGAACGGGCGCGTCGTCGATCTGGCCTGGGTGCGCATCGAGACTTCGGTCTGTACCGGCTGCGGCCTGTGCGTGCAGCCCTGCGGTCCGAAGGCGATCGAGCATCATGTCGTCGAGTCGCCGATCAAACTGGTCAAGGGAGGTTGCCACTAATGAGTGCTACGACCAATATTCTTGTCGTCGGCATCGGCGGCCAGGGCGTCATGACCGCCACCGAAATCCTCGCCGAAGCGGCCATCGCCCTCGGCCAGGATGCCAAGAAGACCGAAGTGGCCGGCATGGCGCAGCGCGGCGGCGTCGTTTCCTCGCACCTGCGTTTCGGTCCGAAAGTCCTGTCGCCGCAGATCACGCCGGGCACCGCCGACGTGCTACTCGGCTTCGAATCGGCCGAAGCAATGCGCTGGCAGCACATGCTGAAGCCGGGCGGCATGACGCTGATGAATACCGCCAAGCTGGTTCCGCCGGTGGTCGAGCTCGGCCTGTTCGATTACCCGGAAGACCCGATCGCCGAGGTGAAAAAAAGTGGCAACCAGGTCGTCGCCTTCGACGCGACGTCGATCGCGCTCGAACTGGGCGACATCCGGCTGGGCAATACCGTGATGTTGGGCGCCATCGCCGACCACCTGCCGTTTTCGGCCGACGATCTGCTGGCCTGCGTGCTCAAGCGCTTCCAGAAGAAGGGCGAAAAACTGGTCGAACTGAACCGTCGGGCTTTCGAAGCCGGGCGGGCCGCCGTCGGTGCCGCCGCAGCCGCGCTCGCCTGAATCTGGTAAAATTCAGTCAATTCAAAGGGAAAGGCACCCGCCTTTCCCCTTTTCATTTCTGGTGGATGCGAAGATGACGGCACAAATTATCGATGGCAAGGCTCTGGCGGAGGAACTGCGTCAGGGGTTCAAGGCGCGCGTCGAAGCGCTCGCGGCCAAGGGCCACAAGCCCGGCCTGGTGGTCATTCTGGTCGGCGAGGACCCGGCTTCCGAGGTCTATGTCCGCAACAAGGTCAATGGCTGCCTGGCGATCGGCATGCACTCCGAGAAGATCGTCTATGACGCCGCGGTCGACGAGCAGGTCGTGCTCGCCAAGATCGCCGAACTCAACGCCGACCCGAACATCCACGGCATCCTGGTGCAGTTGCCCTTGCCGAAACATTTCGATGAAGAGAAAGTGCTCGAGGCGATTTCCGCCGAGAAGGACGTCGATGGCTTCCACGCCGAGAACGTCGGCGCGCTGGCTCAGGGCAATCCGCGTTTCATTCCCTGTACGCCCTATGGCGTGATGAAGATGTTCGAGAAGGGCAATGTCGACTTGAATGGCAAGGAAGCCGTCGTCATCGGCCGTTCCAACATCGTCGGCAAGCCGATGGCGCTGCTGCTGATCAATGCCGGTGCCACCGTCACCGTCTGCAACTCGCGCACCCGCGACCTGAAATTCCACACCAGCCGCGCCGACATCGTCGTCGCCGCGGTCGGCAAGCCGAAGTTCGTGACCGGCGACATGATCAAGCCGGGCGCCGTCGTCATCGACGTCGGCATCAACCGCCTGCCGGACGGCAAGCTATGCGGCGACGTCGATTACGCCGGCTGCCTTGAAACGGCCGGCCAGATTACGCCGGTGCCGGGCGGCGTCGGGCCGATGACCATCACCATGCTGCTGGCCAACACGATTGAAGCCGCCGAACGCAAGGCGGCAGGAAACTAATTTGCCGATTGGCTGACCAAGGCGTGCCGACGCAGGTCGTGGTCGGCCCCGATTTACGCCCAATCTCATCTCGCAAGGAAAACAGCATGAGCAATCAAGCACTCGTCGGTATCGTCATGGGTTCGGACAGCGACTGGCCGATCATGAAGGCCGCCGCCGAAACCCTGAAGAACCTCGGTATTCCCTACGAAGCCAAGGTCCTCTCCGCCCACCGCACTCCGGACCAGGCACTTGACTATGCCGCGACGGCCGCCGAGCGCGGCATCAAGGTGCTGATCGGCGCCGCCGGTGGCGCTGCTCACCTGGCCGGGGTGCTCGCCGCGAAGACCCAGATTCCGGTGCTTGGTGTACCGATGCCCTCCAAGCATCTGATGGGCCTCGATTCCCTGCTCTCCATGGTGCAGATGCCGGGCGGCATTCCGGTCGCCACTTTCGCCGTCGGCGAAGCCGGCGCCACCAATGCCGCGCTGTTCGCCGTCTCCATCCTGGCGCTGGGCGATGCCGGCATTGCCGACAAGCTGACCCAGTTCCGCGTCAACCAGACCGAAAAGGTGCTGGGCAAGACCCTGCCCGACCTGGCCTGATCCCTTGCTGCCCAAGACCCAGGACTACGACCGCGCCGTCGCGCTGCTGCGTGCCGGCGAGCTGGTCGGCTTGCCGACCGAGACGGTCTATGGCCTGGGGGCGGACGCCGCCAACCCGGCGGCGGTCGCCAAAATCTTCGCCGCCAAGGGCCGGCCGGCCGATCACCCGCTGATCGTCCATCTCGCCGGTCACGACGCCGTCGACCACTGGGCGGAAGCGGTGCCGGCTGTCGCCTGGGAACTGATGGAAACCTTCTGGCCCGGCCCGCTGACCTTGATTCTCAAGAAGCAGGCCTGGGTGCCGGACGCGGTGACCGGCGGCCAGGACACCGTCGGCCTGCGCGTGCCCGGCCATCCGGTGGCGCTCGAACTGCTGCGCCGCTTCGCGGCGGTCGCCGGCGAACATGCCGGCATTGCCGCACCTTCGGCCAATCGCTTCGGGCGGATCAGCCCGACCACGGCGGAACACGTTGCCGAAGAGCTCGGCGACCGCGTTTCGCTGATTCTCGACGGCGGGCCCTGCGCGGTCGGCATCGAATCGACCATCGTGGACTGCTCGCGCAGCGAGCCGGTGGTGCTGCGCCCCGGCCACATCGCGCCGGCCCACCTCGAAGCCGTGCTCGGCCGCCTGCCGCAAATTGAAACCGCGCACGGCGCTCCGCGCGTCTCCGGTTCGCTGGCCGCCCACTACGCGCCGCAGACGCCGATGCGCCTGATTGCCGGCGAACGCCTGCTCGATTTCCTGAATGCCCAGCGCCACAAGGGCGAGCGCTGCGGCGTGATCGGCCACAGCCAGCCGGCGCAGGCCGGCATGCCGCATTCCTGGCAGATGCTGCCGGCCGAGCCTGTCGGCTACGCCCACGGCCTGTATTCGGCACTGCGCGACATGGATCATGCCGGCGTCGACCTGATCGCCGTCGAAGCCCTGCCGGAAACGCCGGCCTGGGCGGCGGTGGCCGACCGCCTGCGGCGGGCGGTGGCCGGAGCGGGGCAAGGCTGAGCCGGCGAGAATCTGAAAAATCTCAGTCTTGACGCCCATAGTGCTTGGATAACGGAAATGGACTGTTATAAAATTACCTGATCGTTGGGGGGGTAGCTCAGTTGGGAGAGCGCCTGGTTCGCAATCAGGAGGTCGTGAGTTCGATCCTCATCCTCTCCACCATCGAATTGCAAAAGTCGCTCAAGCTTGTCCCGCGAAGCAAAACCTTGCAGCTTCGGGAAGGATATGCTTCCGGGCCTATTCGTGAAAAAGCCGAGACTATGAAGTAGCCTCGGCTTTTCTTATAGTGCGAAGGCTCCAGTTTTTCCGTGGTTTAAACTCGGGCCGGTTGCTTGCAGCGAGACGCTTGAGCAATTCGTTTGCCGGCTCATCGGATAAGTGCTTGCCAGCGCACGACGAAATGCCTTGGTGAGGAACGCCGAGGTCAATTGGTCAATCTGCTTACGACTATGGGGATGAACGTGCCCGTGCGAAGGCTCTGGTTCGCTTGGATTCTGTAGAGAGAGGCCCGGCGGGCACTTTTTCGGCGTGTCTACAGCGGAAAGTTTCCCGAAGTTGTCGATGATTGGCTGCGTGGGTATCTCTTTCTCATGCCCCCGGTTTACGACATGCAATTGCCTGTGGATGGCCTCTTTTGCGCGTCGGGGAGGGCGAGACGAAAGCTATGCGCTACAGCTATTTCGACTTGATTCTGGTAGAATAAAAAATGCAGCCGGTATGTTTCATTGATTGAAGGGGCCGACAAGGTTTGCCTGAAGGTTTAGAGAGGAATTGCATTTCCGTGAAGCAATGAGTCCGGCGGAAGTGCTTTGGCAAGGTGGTTGTTAATTGAGGATCGTTGTGTCTACAGATGGTATGGGGTGTCGCGACGAATGCGTTGTTTCTGCGGCAGATAGCCATATTTCAGCAAAGCATGCGGACCCATTCCCCCCGGTTGAGACCGGGTTGAGAAGACCCCTTGTGCCAAGGGTTGCGGTATTTCTCTGTACCTACCAGGGGCAGAACTACCTTGCGGAGCAGCTCGATTCAATTTGTGCTCAGACTCACCCGAATTGGCTTGTGGTCGCTTCGGATGACGGCTCACAAGACGAAACACTAGCCATTCTGGAATCCTACCAGCACAGGTTGGGAGCCGATCGTTTGATCGTATGCAGCGGGCCTGCGGAAGGCTATGCAGCCAATTTCCTGTCGCTAGCCCATGAAGCGAGCATCGGTGCGGATTATTATGCGTATTCCGATCAGGACGATACGTGGAAGCCAGATAAGCTTTCCCGTGCGCTGGCGTGGTTGGAAACGGTGCCAGCGAACATTCCTGGTTTGTATTGTTCGCGGACGCTATATATCTCTGAACACGGACGTGATGTGGGTCTTTCGACCTTGTTCTGCAAACCTCCCGGTTTTCGGAATGCTTTGGTACAAAGCGTTGCGGGCGGCAACACCATGGTTTTCAATCAGGCCGCCCGTGACTTGCTGGCCAAAACTCCGAAGGGCATTGAAATTGTTGCTCATGACTGGTGGTTGTACATGCTGGTGACCGGCTGCGGCGGCCGCGTTTATTACGACCCCTATCCCGGCGTACGCTATCGTCAACATGGTAGCAATATGGCCGGGCAAAACGTTACATTTTCAGCGCGCATGGTTCGCGTTAAAGAACTGTTGGCCGGGCGCTTCAAAAAATGGAATGAAATTAACGTGAAGGCTTTGGGTGTCTTGCGCGACGTGCTGACCGAAGAAAACCGCATGGTTCTGGATGTTTTTAGCCATGCCCGGAAGCAGCCGCTTGTCCCCCGTTTGGTCAATCTGGTTCGTTCCGGGGTCTATCGACAAACGCTTCTCGGGAATGTCGGTCTCTTCGTGGCCGCTTTTTTTGACAAGCTGTGAAACATGCTCCCTGTCATTGGTAAGTCGCGAGACTGATAGACTGCCGTGCTTCTAGATCGGTTGTGCGTCGCACGCGGATTTCCGGATGCAAGCTATATGGAGCGGCTGGTGATTTTATGAAAAATTTGTGGTTTATGACAGAGGCGTGTTGCATCTGCCGTTGGCCCGGTGATGTAAGGCGGGCGAGTTCCCTTGTCAGCGAGCCGTTATTGGTGCGGGAGTTGGCGTGAGCAGGTTTCTGTCGGAGTTGTACGGCAGTCGCAACGTATTGCTGCAACTGGTTTCGCAGCAATTGATTCTTCGTTATCGAAGAACGGCATTGGGCTATCTGTGGACGTTGATCAATCCGTTGTTAATGATGTCAGTAATGGCCCTGGTGTTCGCTACCTTGTTCAAGGCGGATCTGAAGGTATTCACTGTTTTTCTCTTTGCCGGGATGATTCCCTGGAATTTTTTCAGCGCAGTGGTTACCCAGTCCGGATCTTCTTTCATTAATAACGAAGGTCTTATCAAAAAGATATATTTGCCCAAGGTCATTTTCCCCTTGAGTATCGCAGTCGCTTTGTTGATTGATAGCGTACTTTCCTTCCTGGCTCTGTTTGCGATCATCTTGGTTCTTGGCGGAACGCTTTCGTGGGCGGCGCTCTTCATTCCTGTCGCCTACCTCCTTTTGTTCTTGTTTGCGCTGGGGGTCAGTCTGATCATGTCAATAACCACGGTTTTTTTTCGGGACATGCAGCACGTCATCCTGATTGCCATGCAGGGTTTGTTTTTCCTGACGCCTGTACTTTATAAGCATCAGGCATTGGCTGGTCCAATGGGCTGGCTCGTGGGTTTGAACCCGGTGGTACCATTCATCGAGATTTTCCGTGCGCCGCTGACCGAAGCAGCCTTGCCCGGTCAAGGCGTCATTCTGCAAGCAACAGGCATTGCGCTGCTAGCAATGACAGTGGGTTTGTTTGTGTTTCTCCGCCAGGAGAAAAAAATCGTTTTCAGGTTGTAAATAGACATGTCGAGTATCCGCGTTGAAGATTTGTCTATCAAGTTTCGTATTTACCACGACAGATCCCCGTCCCTAAAGGCTTATTTTGCCAATCTGTTCAAGCGTAACGGGCCTGCAAGCTATACGGACTTCTGGGCCGTTCGCGATATTTCTATCGACATCAATGCCGGCGACCGGATCGGCATTGTCGGGCACAACGGTGCGGGCAAGAGCACTTTGCTCAAGGCCCTCTGCCGGGTGTACGAGTCCGATCATGGGAAAATTTCTGTGGATGGCCGCATTGCCCCGCTGCTCGAGATCGGAGCCGGATTCCACCCGGAGTTCACCGGGCGCGAGAACATTTATCTGAATGGCGCTATTCTCGGCTACAGCAAGCTGCAACTGAAAGAAATCGAACCCGAGGTAATCGCGTTTGCCGAGTTGGAGGAATTTATTGATACTCCGGTCAAGTATTACTCGACGGGGATGTACATGCGGCTGGCCTTTTCTCTGGCGACTGCCATGCATCCGGATATCCTGGTGCTCGATGAAATTTTCGCCGGGGGGGATGCGGCATTCATGGCTAAAGCAAAAGCAAGAATGTACGCCATGATCGACAAGGCCAATATCATGATCATGGTTTCCCACGACCACATGTTGGTGAAGTCGTTGTGCAATCGCGTCATCTGGCTCGATCATGGCCGGTTGCTGGCGGACGGTGAGCCAGATGAGGTTGTCACGCGCTATCTGGCGGGTAAAGAAAATGGGTAGTGCCACAGAGGCTGAGGTCGAAGTGCCAGTTTGGTTCCCGTCCAACGAGGTGCTCGGCATGGCTCAATTTAAGCCTCTTCCGGAGGTTCTCCCGATCGAAAATAAAATGGGGAAATCTCAGGATATTTTTTCCCGGGTCAAGGCATCTTGCTTTGGAAAATTCTACACACGCTATTGCAAGCAATATCCATTATTTCGTCGATTGGTGACTTGGGTATGGAAAAACATATATTTGGCATTGTCAAATAATGTTGCCATCCATTTTAAAGATCAAAATATTAGTTCTTGGCGGCGCTTGGTGCGGTTAAGCGAATTTGTACATCAGAATAAATTGGCCGGTATCGAGTTGCTACCCTCTGCTTCGATCGAAACGTCATTGCCCCAAGTATTTCCTTCATGTGACCAAGTTTTCTTACCATTTCAAGACGATAGATACCGATTTCCATCGGTCTATCTTGCGACGATAAGTGGCGGCATGATTTATGGCGGAAGCAATCTTGTTTTGCGTAAGAAGGAAGTAATTTGCCACGACTTGTATGACTTCGAGCGGGACTACACCAGTGAAGAGCTCCATGGTCGAATTCGGATTGACCCAAGGAAACAGCGTCTCCGCTGCCTGATCTATGATGAAAGTCCCGCACGTTTTCCCGTAGCGGCAGCTTTTGTCGATTCATGCGCACACAACTACGCCCATTGGCTGACGGAGGTTTTGCCGCGTATTGTGGCTTTCTGCGCTGAAGATGACTTTCTGCAAGTCCCTCTCGTCGTTGATGCTGGTCTGCACAAGAACATCATGGAATCTTTATTCCTCGTAGCGGGGCGGGCGCGGAAAATTATCACGCTACCTATCGGAAGAGCCCTGGCGGCAGATACTTTATACCTTGCCTCGGTTACCGGCTATGTGCCGTTTGACAGAAGAAATTGCAAGATTTCAGGCCATTCCCATGGTGTTTTCAGCCCTCTTGCCTTTGAAAGAATGCGTAACAAAATTGTTCCATTTGCAGAAAAGTTGCCCGGCGAGCAGTGGCCGGAGAAGATTTATCTGCGTCGCAATTCCAGCGGGAGAAACGTGACGAATGCTGAAGAGTTGGAGGCGTTTCTAATTGTGAAAGGCTATTCCATCATCGAGCCAGAAAAATTTTCTTTTTTACAGCAGGTGTCGCTTTTTAGAAATGCCAAAAAAATTATTGCCCCGACCGGTGCTGCATTGTCGAATGCCATTTTCTCTCGACCCGCTACGCGCGTAGCGATACTTATGGCAAAACACGAAAATATGATTTATCGATACTGGCTAAATATGCTGTCGGCGGTGGATGTCAAATGTTCGTATGTGTTGGGTAGCATCGTTAAAGACAGTCATCTTGGGATCCACGCCGATTTTTCTGTCGATGTAGGTGCCGTTGGCGAGTTGATACAATCCTGGGATACGGAATGACCCGCATCCATCCATCTTCTTTTGTGTCGCCAGAAGCCAAATTGGGTACCGGAGTGGAAATTGGAGCATTTTCGGTTATTCATGGGAACGTGGTTATCGGGAACAATGTTACGGTTGGGGCTTTCTGCGAGTTGGGAATTTCGACTGCCCTTGGTGACGGTACGGCGTTAATGGTCGGCGATAATTCATTAATTCGGTCTCATTCCGTATTCTATGAGTCTTCAAGATTTGGACCAGGTTTAACTACGGGACATCGAGTAACTGTCCGAGAAAAAACAGTAGCTGGTGCCGGTTTCCAAATTGGCACATCAAGTGAAATACAAGGCGATTGCTTGATTGGAGATTACGTACGGTTTCAGTCCAATGTCTTCGTCGGGAAGAATACCCGCATTGGGAATTTTGTTTGGATATTGCCTTATGTAGTGCTGACTAACGATCCCACCCCGCCGAGCAATGTCTTGCTCGGATGTACGATAGAAGACTACGTAAGTGTCTCTGCGGCCTCTGTCGTCCTTCCCGGGGTGACCGTGGGGCATCACTCGCTGGTTGCGGCGCAGGCATGTGTAACAAAGAACGTTCCGCCACATAGTTTTGTTGGTGGGGTGCCAGCTCGCAGTATGGGGCGGCTGTATGACATTAAATTGCGAGATGGGTCAGGCGACTCTGCTTATCCATGGACACAACACTTCACTCGCGGTTATCCATCGTCAATAATCGAACAATGGAATTCCGATAATAGAGATCCTCATGAACTTGCATAAATGCCAAGTATTTGACTTGCCTCGCATCAATGATCCTCGGGGCAATTTAACTTTTGTCGAGGCAAATCGACATGTTCCGTTCGATTTCAAGCGTGTTTACTATCTCTACGATGTGCCCGGTGGTGCTGAGCGAGGCGGGCACGCGCACAAGGCCCTGCATCAATTGGTCATCGCCATGTCGGGTTCATTCGACATTCACCTTGACGATGGTCATGCGAAAAAGACTGTGCACATGAACCGCAGCTACTATGGGCTTTACATTAGTCCGATGATCTGGCGGGAGATCGACAATTTCTCTTCGGGGGCGGTTTGCATGGTGCTGGCTTCAGATTATTACGATGAATCGGACTACTACCGCGAATATGACGAATTCGTCGCAGATGTGTGCAAGGCGTCAAAATGATGCAGGTGCCGTTTCTCGATCTGAAGAAGATGCATCAATCCATTCGCGAGCCCCTTGATGCCGCCTATCGTCGGGTCATGGACTCCGGCTGGTTCATCATGGGGCCGGAACTCGAGGCGTTTGAGTCGGAGTTTGCCAGTTACAGCGAAGTGAAGCATTGCGTCGGCGTCGGCAACGGTCTGGAAGCACTGCACCTATTGTTGCGCGCTTACGGCATTGGCGCGGGAGATGAGGTTATCGTCCCGTCAAACACCTTCATCGCCACCTGGCTTGCCGTAACCGAGTGTGGTGCGACACCGGTTCCGGTTGAGCCCGATATTGTTACCCATAACATCGACCCGCGCCTTATCAGCGCGGCCATTACCAGTCGTACGCGTGCCATCCTCCCGGTGCACCTCTATGGTCAGCCGGCGGATATGGACCCGATCAACGATATTGCCGCCCGGCACGGGCTCGTTGTTATAGAGGATGCGGCGCAGGCACAAGGCGCTCGTTATAAGGGGAGACGTGTCGGTTCCCTAGGTCATGCAGCCGGTACCAGTTTTTACCCCGGCAAAAATCTGGGGGCGCTGGGGGATGGCGGCGCGGTGCTGACCAATGATGATCTGATTGCCGATAAGGTAAGGCGGCTCCGAAACTACGGTTCAAGCACCAAGTACCAGCACGATCTTATCGGTTGTAACAGTCGGCTGGACGAAATCCAGTCCGCTTTCCTGCGAGTGAAATTGGCCCACCTGGATGACTGGAACGTCAGCCGGCGAGCTGTTGCCGGTCGGTATTCAAGGCGGCTGGCGGAGGTCGACATTATTCTGCCCCATGTGCCGGAATATGCCGAACCGGTATGGCATCTCTACGCGATTCGCAGCAAAAAACGTAACGAGCTGAAGTCGCATCTGGAGCAGCAAGGCGTTGCCACCGTGATTCATTATCCGATACCGCCACATCTTCAAGCGTGCTACGAGGATTTTCGCGGGCATGACTTACCCATCGCCAGCATGCTCGCCGAAGAGATACTAAGTCTGCCGATGTCCCCGTATCTTCAGTCGGATGAAATCGAGCATGTGATTGACAAGATATTCGATTTTCTGCCGTGAGCAGACCTAAGCAATGAAGATATTCAAATATGAATTACTGCTGGTCACTACGGGATATTTTGCTGTATTGATTTGCCTCGCATTCGGGATGCATGACATACCTCATGGCTATGACGAATTCAAGCTCACGCTCGAGGAACTCTGTACTACGGGGGGGCTTGGGGATCCGAGGTCTTTCGCCACGGCGGCGATTGATGTAGCAAAAAATGGTTGGATAAGCAGTGCAAATGATTGGATCTTCAATTTGTGGCCGCCGGGTTTCGTGTTGACGGAAGCCTTGATTGTAAGAATTTTTGGATTTGATGCGCCTGTAGTAGCGGTATTGCAAGTGCTGGCAGCAGGTTTGTTTTCAGTGGTGCTGGTCCTGCTTTATGGACTTTTACGAGAAAGCGTGAGCAGTAGATCGGCACTGCTGTTGCCGTTGGTTATTTTCCTATTTCCGGTTTCCAGAGTTTTTTTGCTTGCGCCGACCGGCGTAACGCTCGGGGAAAGCTATGCCATCGGATTCTTCCTTGTTGGGTTCTTGATGGCGCTGCGCTCGGCGCAATTGGACTCTCTTCGCTATGCAGCACTTGCCGGAGTTTGTCTTGCGTTGTCCGCATATTTTCGTTCCCAGTTTGAGACTATCTTGCTAGTACTAACCGTTTGGGGAATTGTGCTGGCCGTTGCAACCCGGCTCAAATTCATGGCCATGAACCCTCGGTTAACGACTTCGACAGCAAAGACGATTGCTGTCGTGCTACTGGTCGCGCACGCCGCGATGTTGCCTTGGAGAGGCTATCATTGGTCCCACCACAAAACCTTATTGTGGGTCCAAACGGCTCAACTGATGGCACAGAATTCGGTTATGACTTCAGCCGAACTCGAAAGCAAAGGAGGTGGATTTGTCGTTGCCGGCGCCGGCAATCTGACTTGCCGGATTGATCCGGCCACCTGTGGCGATACGGTAAATGCAAGACAGTTGCTTGTACAAACCTTGATCAATCATCCTTTGCAGTGGTATTCATTGAAGCTTGAGGTGATAGGGCAATACTGGTTTGCAGCAACGGGTAATTGGACTGCGGTAGCGACAGCATCGACAGCGCTGGACTCTCTAACAAATGGGATGTTGCTTGCCGTTCTTGTCGTTGTATTTGCCCTCTTGTTTGCGCGGAAAGTCCGAGCCAACGTTTATTGGATTTCCCTGCTTTGGCTCAATATTTCGATGCTTTCGGCATATTTCGTGATATTCACTGTGGCCCAATTTGAAGTCCGGTATTTCTTTTTCCCCAAGATTCTTGGAGTCGTGTTGTTTTTGGTGCTTTCAAGTATTTTCCTAGGAAGCGGAGATTCCTCGAAGAATTCCAGTGTTGTCCGTTGATTATTCGTCTCGTTGATTACGAGTTGTTTGCCGCCAATGCTCCAAGTTATTTTTAACCATAGGTTTGTAAGGTTTGTTCTGGTTGGCTTGGTAAATTCCATATTCGGATACGGAATTTTTGCCATATTGCTGTATGCGGGCTTGCATTATTCATTGGCGCTGCTTCTGGCAACCATCCTCGGGGTGCTGTTCAACTTCAAGAGCACCGGCTCGCTAGTGTTTGGATCGCACGACAATCGCCTAATATTCAGATTTGTTGGTTCTTACGTGGTTGTGTATTTCTTCAACTATATGGGGATAGAGGCTTTGAGCCGCTTGGGTGTTATTCCATATATTGGAGGTGCAATTTTGGTATTGCCAATGGCGGTGCTGGCGTTTTTAATAAATAAAAGGTTTGTTTTTAATTATGGCTAAGCTTATCAGCATTGTAACGCCGTGTTATAACGAGGAAGACAATATCGACGATTTGTGCCGGCGTATTGTCGAAGTAATGTCGAAACTTCCTTATGAGTACGAGCATATTTGTATTGATAATTGCTCAACTGACGGTACGGTAAAGATTCTTAAGGAAATTTCGGCCAGGGACAAACGAGTCAAGCTAATTATCAATGCGAGAAATTTTGGTCACATAAGATCGCCTTATCATGCCTTGCGCCAGTCGACCGGAGATGCCTGTGTGCTAATTGCCTCCGATCTTCAAGACCCGCCGGAAATGATCGCCGAGTTTGTAAAAAAATGGGAAGAAGGATTCAAAATAGTTCTGGCTGTCAAGCCGGAAAGCGAGGAGTCAGCCTCGATGTTCTTGGTCAGAAAGATTTATTACAATCTGATCAACAGGATATCTGAGGTTCCCTTAGTCAAGAATGCTACGGGCGCCGGGCTTTTTGATCGGGACGTCATCGATGTGTTGCGCAAACTCAATGATCCATATCCCTATTTCCGCGGCTTGCTTTGCGAGATAGGCTACCCGATCGCAACGGTGCCTTTTCGGCAGCCTCGTCGGCAACGGGGCGTTACCAAGAACAATTTTTACACGCTGTATGATATTGCGATGCTGGGCATCACAAACCATTCAAAAGTGCCGTTGCGGCTTATGACAATGGGTGGTTTCGCACTTTCCATTTTGAGTTTGTTTGCCGCACTTTGCTTTCTCGCGGCCAAGCTGATTTATTGGGATTCGTTCCAGTTGGGGATGGCGCCATTATTGATCGGTATTTTCTTTTTTGGCGCAGTGCAAACTTTCTTCTTGGGGCTATTGGGCGAATATGTCGGGGCTATACACACGCAGGTAAGGAATATGCCTTTGGTAATTGAATCGGAACGGGTTAATTTTGATGCTTAAAATTTCATTCGTCATGCTGTTCATGATTTCGTTTGTCGCAGGCAACCCCATTGGCGAATGCCGCTTTCCAGTTTTTTGAAAAAAGAGCAATGCTAAAACGACATAGGTCCGCGCATTCGTTGCAAGAGTATGTGTCACATCTGATTGATGTCGGAGAGTTGGACCAGGCGCTGCGGGAAATTCATGATTTTGTAGAACGTATCATTACCGAGCCACTGTGCACTTCGCAGATTTTCGGATCACGGAATCTTGATGATTTGTGTCAAGGTATTGGAAAAGCCAACCTTGCAAGGATCAAGGAAAAAGAATCGGTTGGAAATGGGCTTAAACAGCCCAAGTTGCTATTTGCCTACGTCATTACCAAGCTGCAAAAATCGGGAGGGCATACTCGAGTCATCGAAGACTTTATCCGGGCCAGGCCGGAGGCACGGCACGTCATCTTGTTGACGGAGCTGGCCGGAAATTCAGAGCTTGATTACGTTGTTAACGGCTTGGCAAACGAGTCCGATTTGGTTATCGAGGCGGCCCCGAAGCGGAGTTACTTGCAACGCCTGACCTGGCTCCAGCGCCGCCTGCTGGAACTTGGCCCGACACAAGTTTTCCTGTTCAACCATCATCAGGACAGCGTCGCGGTTGCGGCAATTCAACCCGAGATGGAATTGAGCGGCAGCTTTTATCATCACGGGGACCATCATCTTTGTTTGGGTGTTTATTTATCGCATCTTGAGCATATCGATCCTCATCCGATGGGGTACCACAATTGCCGTAATGCGCTCGGAATCGACAATGTATATGTTCCCCTTTGTGTGGACGATAAAGGGGGGCTTCCCGATGCTTGGTCGTTTCTCAAGAGCGGCAGCCTGACGACTTGCACCGCGGCCAGGTCAAACAAGATCGAAATACCCTATTTCGTCAGTTATCTGGATGTCGTTCCGCAACTTCTTCAGGTAACCGGTGGCCGGCATATCCATATCGGTCGCTTGTCTCCTTGGGCGATATCCAGGATTCTTCGCGGTTTGAAAAAATTGGGAATACCTCGGGATCGATTTGTTTATGTACCCTGGGTGCCTAGCGTCTGGAAGGCTTTGCACGAATACCGCGTCGATTTGTACGTTGCTTCGTTTCCGTACGGCGGTGGATTGACTTTAATAGAAGCAATGGGCGCCGGCGTTCCGGTGGCTTTGCATCGGCATGTCTATTCAAGGGTATTAAGCGGCATTGATCTCGCCTATCCGGGAGTTTTTAGTTGGCGTCAGCCTGAGGAATTGTTCGAATATTGTGCTTCGATTTCTGCCGAACATTTGAGCGAATCAGCAAAAGCAGCGCGTCGGCAGTATGAAAGATTTCATACCAGAGAGCACCTTCATCGTTTTCTTAACGAAAGCGGCTCTAGCAGACTTTCACCAGGCGAACTCGCCGGCGACTTTTCTGTTGAGAGCGACGAGTGGGCATTGTGGATGGAGAGACAGTTGAACTTGCGTCACCTGATCCACCGAGCGGCGTACCGGATGTTCAGATACTTTCGATCACGTTTCTGAGTGAGTTAGACCAGTTGGCAAGGGCGAGCCCGGGCATATCGTTGTAGCAGCGATTGTTCCGTGTAGGGGTTTTCCCGCGTCCCTCTTGTCAAGCGGGACGGAGCTCACAATACTGTGGCACCGGGGAAGATGGGCGAGTTGGCTCATCCTGTTCCTGATCGATCAAAAATAACTGATGCTTGGAGAGCGAGCATGACGACTCCCGACCAACTCCGCCAGCTCGCCAACGAATCCCTGCTCGCCCACTTCGCCGATCTCTGTGAAGGCGCGGTAATCGTCGATGCCAAAGCCAATGTGGTGTGGATGAACGACCGCTACCCGGCGCGCCTGGGGATTGCCGATCCGGCGGCGACCATCGGCCGGCCGATCGAGGAGGTCATTCCCAATAGCCAGATGCGCCAGGTGGTGGATAGCGGGCGGGCGATCATGCTCGACATCATGGATTTCGGCGACGAATCCTTCGTCGTCACCCGCCTGCCGTTGCGCGACGCGAGCGGGACGGTGGTCGGGGCCGTCGGTTTCATGATCTACGACGATCCGCGCCACCTGGCGCCGGTGGTGTCGCGCTACCAGCGCCTGCGCGCCGACTTGGCCGAAGCCGAGCGCAAGCTGGCCGCGGCGCGGCGGACGAAATATACCTTTGCCAGTTTCGTCGGCATCAACCCGGCCTGTGCCGAACTCAAGCAAGCGGCCCGGCGGGCGGCACGCACCTCGTCGCCGGTGCTCATCCTCGGCGAAACGGGCACCGGCAAGGAGTTGCTGGCCCAGGCCATCCATGCCGCCAGCCCGCGGGCCAGCCGGCATTTCGTCGCGGTCAATATCGCGGCGGTGCCGGAAACGCTGCTCGAAGCGGAATTCTTCGGCGTCGCGCCAGGGGCGTTCACCGGCGCCGACCGCCGCGGCCGCGAAGGCAAGTTCAAGCTGGCCGATGGCGGCACGCTGTTCCTCGACGAAATCGGCGACATGTCGCTCGCCCTCCAGGCCAAGCTGCTGCGCACCCTGCAGGAACACGAATTCGAAGCGGTCGGCTCGAACCGCCTGGAAACGGTCGATGTCCGCATCATCGCGGCGACCAGCCGCAATCTCGACGACATGGTGGCGGCCGGGCAGTTCCGCGCCGACCTCTATTACCGGCTCAATGTCATCACCCTGAAAACGCCGGCCCTGCGCGAACGGCCGGACGACATGGCCCTGCTCGCCGAATACCTGATCGAAGTGATCGGCCGCCAGCAGGACATTCCGCTACACGGCATCAGTTCGCCGGCGCTCAACCGGCTGCTGCGCCACGACTGGCCGGGCAATGTGCGCGAACTGGCCAATGTGCTGGAACGTGCCATGCTGATGACGGACGGCGACATTATCGAAGTGGCCGATCTCGACCGGGTGATGCCACCACCCCGCGCCGTGCAGCTTGTCGCTGAAAGTGGCGCCAGCGGCATCGCCGAAATCGTCGCCCGCGCCGAGCGTGCGGCCATCCTGGCGGCGCTGCGCGACAGCCAGGGCAACAAGGTGCAGGCGGCGCGCCGGCTCGGCATTTCGCGGGCCGCCCTTTATGAAAAGATTGCCGCGCTGGGCATCGGCGCCACCGCGGCCTGAGCTGTCAGGCCGGGCGGACAAGTTGTCCGGCCGGGCAGACAGTCGTCAGCGGTAATCAGTCTCCATAGGAAAGCCATATCGCCGTTTATTCAACGGCTTGAGCTGTATGGCACGGGGCGTGCAATAGCGCTGGCACCGCGATAATTCATAAAGGAGACAACCGTGGACTTTCTGATCGTTCTGGCCGCCCTGGCCTTCCTGATGTTCGTAGCCTACCGCGGCTACAGCGTCATCCTCTTCGCCCCGATCGCCGCGCTGGGCGCCGTGCTCTTCATCGATCCCAACCTGGTGGCGCCGATGTTCACCGGCCTCTTCATGGACAAGATGGTCGGCTTCGTCAAAAACTTCTTCCCTGTCTTCCTGCTCGGCGCCGTCTTCGGCAAGGTGATCGAGCTTTCCGGCTTCTCCAAGGCCATCGTCGCCTCGGTGATCAAGCTGATCGGCCGCGAGCGGGCGATGTTCGCCATCGTCATCGTCTGCGGCATCCTCACCTACGGCGGCGTCTCGCTGTTCGTCGTGGTCTTCGCGGTCTATCCGTTTGCCGCTGAAATGTTCCGCCAGGGCAATATTCCGAAGCGCCTGATTCCCGGCACCATCGCGCTCGGCGCCTTCACTTTCACGATGGATTCGCTGCCCGGTACGCCGCAGATCCAGAACATCATCCCGACCACCTTCTTCAAGACCGATATCTACGCGGCGCCGGTGCTCGGCACGATCGGCGCGCTGTTCATCTTCGTCGTCGGCATGCTCTATCTCGAAGCCGCTCGCCGCCGCGCCGCCAAGGCCGGGGAAGGCTACGGCAGTGGCCACAGCAACGAGCCGGAAGCGGTCGAGGACGAAAAGCTGGTGCATCCGTTGATCGCCATCCTACCGTTGATCATGGTCGGCGTGATGAACAAGGTGTTCACCAATGCCATTCCGCTGCTTTACGGCGAAAAAGTCTCCTTCATCCCGGCGGTGATCGGCAAGGCAGCGCCGGTGGTGCAGCAGACCAAGGCCGTTGCAGCCATCTGGGCGGTCGAAGGAGCGCTGCTGATCGGCATCGCCACCGTCTTCCTGTTCGGCTGGAAAATGGTTTCCGCGAAATTCGCCGAAGGCAGCAAGAGCGCCATCGGGGGCGCGCTGCTGGCGACCATGAACACCGCCTCGGAGTACGGCTTCGGGGCAGTGATCGCCGCGTTGCCGGGCTTCCTGGTGGTGGCCAATGCGCTGTCGGCGATCCCCAATCCGCTGATCAACGAAGCGATCACCGTCACCTCGCTGGCCGGCATCACCGGTTCGGCTTCCGGCGGCATGGGCATCGCACTCGCCGCGATGGCCGAAACCTTCATCGCCAACGCGCAGGCGGCCGGCATTCCGCTCGAAGTCTTCCACCGCGTCGCCTCGATGGCCTCCGGCGGCATGGACACGCTGCCGCACAACGGCGCCGTGATCACGCTGCTCGCCGTCACCGGCTTGACTCATCGCCAGTCGTACAAGGATATTTTCGCCATCACCTGCATCAAGACCATGGCGGTATTCGTGGTGATCGGCACCTTCTACGCGACCGGCCTGGTTTGATTCGGAAACTTTGATGCGGAAGCGCCGAGGCGTGGAGAAAATCGTAAGCTGGCCGGTGGCAACAACTTACCGCCCTTGTTGGCTGCAAGCCTTTCTCTGCGCCTTCGCGTCTCGGCGTTTCAAACCCGTTTTTCAGCTTTGATAACAAAAATTAAGGAGACTCCCATGCCCCTGTCACGTCACCCGATGGCGAATTCGCTGCGCGCTTCCGATACCGGCAAGGTGGTGTCGGCGCGCGACGCGGTGCGCCTGATCAAGGACGGCGATACCGTCGCCACCGGCGGCTTCGTCGGTATCGGTTTTGCCGAGAATATCGCCGTGGCGCTTGAGCAGCGCTTTGTCGAAGCGGCCGCCGCCGATGTCCATGGCCTGGGCAGCCCGCGCGACCTGACCCTGGTCTATGCCGCCGGCCAGGGCGACGGCAAGGAACGCGGCCTCAACCATTTTGGCCATGACGGCCTGGTGGCGCGGGTCATCGGCGGCCACTGGGGGCTGGTCCCCAAGCTGCAGCAGCTGGCCGTCGCCAACCGCATCGAGGCCTACAACCTGCCGCAGGGCGTCATCACCCATCTTTTCCGCGACATCGCGGCCGGCAAGCCGGGGACGATCACCCGCGTCGGCCTCGGCACTTTCGTCGATCCGCGTTTCGGCGGCGGCAAGCTGAACGGCAAGACGACGGCCGAGGTCGTGCGCCTGATGGAAATCGATGGCGAGGAATACCTGTTCTACAAGGCCCTGCCGATCAACGTCGGCATCATCCGCGGCACGACGGCCGACCCCGACGGCAACGTGACCATGGAGAAGGAAGCGCTGACGCTGGAAGCACAGGCCATCGCGATGGCGGCGAGGAACTCGGGCGGCATCGTCATCGTCCAGGTCGAGCGCATCGCCGAGCGCGGCACGCTGAATCCGCGCCAGGTGAAGATTCCCGGCATCCTGGTCGATTGCGTGGTGGTCGCCGAAAAGCCGGAATACCATCACCAGACTTTCGCCGAGCCCTACAGCGCGGCCTACGCCGGCGAAATCAAGGTGCCGATGTCGGCCATCGCGGCGATGCCGATGAGCGAGCGCAAGATCATCGCCCGCCGCGCCGCGCTGGAATTGAAGGCCAACGCCGTGGTCAATCTCGGCATCGGCATGCCGGAAGGCGTCGCCAGCGTCGCCGCCGAGGAACAGGTGATCGACCTGATGACGCTGACCGCCGAGCCCGGCGTCATCGGCGGCGTGCCGGCCGGCGGCCTCAGTTTCGGGGCGGCGACCAACGCCCAGGCGATCATCGACCAGCCCAGCCAGTTCGATTTCTACGACGGCGGCGGGCTGGACATCGCCTTCCTCGGCCTGGCCCAGGCCGACCGCCAGGGCAACCTCAACGTTTCCAAGTTCGGGCCGCGGCTGGCCGGGGCCGGCGGCTTCATCAACATTTCGCAGAACGCCAAGAAAGTCGTCTTCGTCGGCACCTTTACCGCCGGCGACCTGGAAGTGGCGATCAGCGACGGCAAGCTGCAGATCCTGGCCGACGGCGCCGCGCAGAAATTCGTCGAGGAAGTCGAACACCGCACCTTCAGCGGCCCGCAGGCGGCAAAGTGGGGCAAGAGCGTGCTCTACATCACCGAGCGCTGCGTCTTCCAGCTGACCGCCGAGGGCCTGGAATTGACCGAAATCGCGCCCGGCGTCGACCTGCAGAAGGATATTCTCGACAAGATGGCCTTCCCGCCGATCATCCACGGCACGCCCAAGCTGATGGATGCGCGCATCTTTGCCGACGCGCCGATGAACATCAGGCCCGACATGCTCGAGCGGCCACTGGCCGAGCGGCTCAGTTACGATGCCGCGCAGAACCTGTTCTTCGTCGATTTCGCCGGCCTCACCGTGCGCAGCGAAGCCGATATCGCGCGCATTCTGGAAGCGGTCGAAAGCCGGCTGGCGCCGATCGGTCACAAGGTCAATGCCATCGTCAATTACGACCGCTTTTCCATCCTGCCGGAACTGGTCGACGACTACATCGGCGTCGTCAAGGGCATCATGGATCGCCACTACCACGACGTGACGCGCTACACGGCGAACAGCTTCCTCCGCCTGAAACTGGGCGAAGCGCTGGAAAAGCAGCAGATCCGGCCGCAGTTCTACGAAAGTGCCGACGAGGCGCACGGCCATCTGAGCGACGGTCGATGAGGTCAGGGCGCGCCGGGGACTGAGATCGGCGATGACACGGGTATCATTGAAAGATTGTTGCGCTTGATACGGGTTGTCGCATGAAGTTCATTTCCTCGGGGCCGCTGGCTAGCCGCAAGGGGCGCCTCGCCCTCGCGCTACTGGCGAGCGGGCTGGTCGCGGTCGCGATCATTTTCGGTAGCGGCCGCTCGGCCGAGCATGAGCCGGCCGCGGCAGCCGCCCAGCCAGCACTCACCGTCAGCCTGATCCGGCCGCAAACGCTGGACTGGCCGCAAATCCTGGTCGCCAACGGCAATGTCGCGGCCTGGCAGGAAGCGCTGATCGGTCCGGAAATCAGCAATTACCGGATTACCGAAGTGGCCGCCCAGGTCGGCGACCGCGTCAGGAAAGGCCAGGTTTTGGCGCGCATCGCCAGCGATACCGTGGCCAGCGAACTGGCCGAGGCGCAGGCCGCGGTCGCCGAACTGGAAGCCAGCGCGGCGGAAGCCCGGGGCAACAGCGAACGGGCAGCCGAACTGAAGGCCAAGGGTTTCTACAGTACGCAACTCAATACCCAATACCAGACGGCCGAACATACCGCCGCCGCCCGTCTCGCCGCCGCCCGCGCCCGCCTGCAGGCGGCCGAGCTGAAAATGAGCAAGACCGCCGTGCCGGCGCCCGACGACGGCGTGATCTCGGCGCGCTCGGCGACCGTCGGTTCGCTGACCCAGCCCGGCCAGGAGCTGTTCCGGCTGATCCGTGGCGGCCGGCTGGAATGGCGCGCCGAAGTGCTGGCTTCCGATCTGGCGCTGGTCAAGGCGGGGGCGCCGGCCAGGCTCTCCGGCCCGCAGGGGGAAAGCGTCCAGGGCAAGGTGCGGGCGGTGGCGCCCAGCGTCGATGCGCAGACCCGCAACGGCCTGGTCTATGTCGATCTGCCGGCGGACAGCGCGCTGCGCGCCGGCATGTTCGCGCGCGGCGAATTCGAGCTGGGGAACCGCCCGGCGCTGACCCTGCCGCAATCGGCGGTGGTCCTGCGCGAAGGTTTCGCCTATGTCTTCCGGCTCGACGCCGGCGATCGCGTCGCCCAGGCCAAGGTGACGCTGGGTCGCCAGCTTGGCGAGCGCGTCGAGATCGCCGGCGGCCTGGACGCCGCGGCATCGGTGGTGGAAAGCGGCGTCGGCTTCCTGGCCGACGGCGACCTGGTCAAGGTGGTCGCGGGCGGCAAGGCGCCATGAACGTTTCCGCCTGGTCGATCCGCAACCCGATTCCGGCCATTCTGCTCTTCATCCTGCTGACGCTGTTCGGCAGCATGTCCTTCCGGGCGATGAAGATCCAGCAGTTCATGGATATCGACCTGCCGATGGTCACCGTCACCGCCTCGCTGCCCGGCGCCGCGCCGGCCCAGATGGAAACCGAGGTGGCGCGCAAGATCGAGAATTCGGTCGCCACCGTGCAGGGCATCAAGCACATCTACACCAAGGTGCAGGACGGCACCGCCATCGTCACCGTCGAATTCCGCCTGGAGAAGCCGACCCAGGAAGCGGTGGACGACGTCCGCGACGCCGTGTCGCGCATCCGTTCCGACCTGCCGGGCGACCTGCTCGATCCGGTGGTCGCCCGGGTGAACCTGGCGGGCAGCCCGATCCTGACCTACACCGTGGCCTCCAGCCGGATGGATGACGAGGCGCTGTCCTGGTTCGTCGACAACACCGTCGCCAAGACCATCCTCAGCGTGCGCGGCGTCGGCGCTGTGGCGCGGGTCGGCGGCGTGACGCGGGAAGTGCATGTCGAACTCGATCCGGGCCGGCTGTTGGCGCTGAATGCGACGGCGGCCGACATTTCCCGGCAGTTGCGGCAAATCCAGCAGGAAGCCTCGGGCGGACGGGCCGACATCGGCGGTGTCGAGCAATCGGTGCGCACGCTGGCCACGGTGAAGAGCGCGGCGGAACTGGGCGGCATGGATATCGTGCTCGGTGACGGCCGCCATGTGCGCCTCGACCAGGTGGCGACGGTCACCGATACGGTGGCCGAGCAGCGTTCGGCAGCGTTGTTGAATGGCCAGCCGGTGGTCGGCTTCGAAATCACCCGCAGCCGTGGCGCCGGCGAAGTCGAACTGGCCGCCGCCGTGCACGTCGCGCTCGACAAGCTGCGTGCCGAACATCCCGACATCACCATCACCGAAGCTTTCAATTTTGTCGATCCGGTCGAGGAAAACTACAGCGGCTCGATGTCGCTGCTGATCGAAGGCGCCATCCTCGCCGTCATTGTCGTTTTCCTGTTCCTGCGCGACTGGCGCGCCACCTTCGTGTCGGCGACGGCGCTGCCGCTGTCGATCATCCCGGCCTTCGCGGTGATGCACCTGATGGGCTTCACGCTCAATGTCGTCACCCTGCTCTCGATGTCGCTGGTGGTCGGCATCCTGGTCGATGACGCCATTGTCGAAATCGAGAACATCATGCGCCACCTGCGCATGGGCAAGACGCCTTACCAGGCGGCGATGGAAGCCGCCGACGAAATCGGCCTGGCGGTGATCGCCACCACCTTCACGCTGATCGCCGTCTTCCTGCCGACCGCCTTCATGAGCGGCGTCGCCGGCAAGTTTTTCGTCCAGTTCGGGTGGACGGCGGCCATCGCCGTCCTTTTTTCGCTGGTCGTCGCCCGCCTGCTGACGCCGATGATGGCGGCCTACCTGCTGAAGCCGGCCAGCCATGAGCAGACGGCGCCGCGCTGGCTGGACGTCTACGGCGGCTGGGCGGCGTGGTGCCTGAAGCATCGGCGGCTCACCGTACTCGCCGCGCTGGCCTTCTTTTTCGGTTCGTTCTCGCTGGTGCCGCTGTTGCAGAAAGGCTTCATCCCGCCCGACGACTTGTCGCAGACCCAGGTTTACCTGTCCTTGCCGCCGGGTAGCACGTTCGCCGAGAGTTTTGCGGCCGCCGAACAGGCGCGCCATATCGTCGAGCAGAACCCGCAGGTCAAGCTGGTCTATACCGCCATCGGCGGCGGCGCCTCGGGCAGCGATCCCTTTGCGCCGCGCGGCGCCGCCGAAGTGCGCAAGGCGACGCTGACCATCAACCTGACGCCGCGCAAGGCGCGCGGTGGGGTCAAGAAGCAGGCGATCGAGCAGGAACTGCGCGCGGCGCTGGCCGAACTGCCCGGCGTCCAGGTCAAGGTCGGTCTCGGCGCCGCCAACGACAAGTACGTGCTCGTGCTGGCCAGCGAAAACGGCCAGTCGCTGGCCGACCACGCCCGCCTGGTCGAGCGCGAGCTGCGCGGCATTCCCGGCATCGGCAATGTCGTGTCGACGGCCAGCCTGGTTCGCCCGGAACTGGTGGTACGCCCCGATTTCGCGCGGATGGCCGATCTTGGCGTCACCTCGGCGGCGATTGCCGACGTGCTGCGTATCGCTACCGCCGGCGATTACGACCAGGGGCTGGCCAAGCTCAACCTGGCGCAGCGCCAGGTGCCCATCGTCGTCATGCTGCCGCCCGACGCCCGCCAGGATCTCGGCCTGCTCGAACGCCTGAGCGTGCCGGGCAAGCGCGGGCCGGTGATGATCGCCAATGTCGCCCGCCTGAGCATTGCCGGCGGCCCGGCCGAGATCAACCGCTACGACCGGCAGCGCAACATCAATTTCGAAATTTCGCTGAACGGCATGGCGCTCGGCGAACTCGAGAAGCAGGCGCTGGCGCTGCCCAGCCTGCGTCAGCTGCCGCCCGGCGTCACCCGGGCGACGGTGGGCGACGCCGAAACCATGGGCGAACTGTTCGCCAGCTTTGCCCTGTCGATGGGCACCGGCGTGCTCTGCATCTACATTGTGCTGGTCCTGCTTTTCAAGGATTTCGTGCAGCCGGTGACCATTCTTGCCGCCCTGGTGCTCTCCGTGCCCGGCGCCTTCCTGGCGCTCTTCGTCAGTCATACGGCGCTGTCGATGCCGTCGATGATCGGCCTGATCATGCTGATGGGCATCGCCACCAAGAATTCCATCCTGCTCATCGACTACGTCATCCTCGCCCGCCGCGAGCACGGCCTCGATCGCTGGCACGCGCTGCTCGACGCCTGCCGCAAGCGCGCCCGGCCGATCGTGATGACCACCGTCGCGATGGGCGCCGGCATGATGCCGATTGCGCTCGGCATCGGCACCGACCCGAGTTTCCGCGCGCCGATGGCCATCGTCGTCATCGGCGGCCTGATCACCTCGACCTTCCTGAGCCTGCTGGTGATCCCGGTGGTGTTTTCCTATGTCGATGACCTGATTGGCGTGGTCCGCAACTGGTCGGGCCGGAAGGCCGTGGAATGAGCGATCCGCATTACCTGCGCCGCGTCGTTTCCCTCGGCGACAAATGCCGGGTGGTGACGCATCGGCCAATCACCAACGAGCGCGGCATCAAGCTGGTCGATAGCGGCGTGCATATTACGACGTCGCTGTACGACAAACTGGTGATGCACAAGCTGCTACCGGAACTCGACGAATGCCTGTCGGTCGAGAATGCGGTGACGCCGCAATCCGTGGTCGCCGACATCCGGCAGTTGCTGGCCAGCAATTTCGGGCAATTGCTCGGCGCAAGCGTCGATGTCGACCAATTGCTGGCGATGTTCGCCGCCATTCCGCTCAATCGGGTGCTGGCCTTCAAGCTCACCGTGGTGCGCGAGCAGGCGCCG
This sequence comes from Bacteroidota bacterium, assembly GCA_050259955.1. Classification (GTDB taxonomy): domain Bacteria; phylum Pseudomonadota; class Gammaproteobacteria; order Burkholderiales; family Rhodocyclaceae; genus Azonexus. The sequence continues at coordinate 6,907 of JBLNBM010000031.1, read as the reverse complement.
GGCATCTATCGGCATAGTCTCGATGTCGCCCTCTGTGCGGCCGTTCTCTCCATGCACCTGCCGGCGACCAGGCAGAAGCTCCAGATTGAGGCGGCTGCCGCCGGGCTGCTCCATGATCTTGGCCTGCTGCACATCGATCCCGTCCTGCTTGAAGGGGATGCCCCGCTGAGCGAGGCCGGGCGTCGCCATATCTATTCGCATCCGGTGGTCGGCCACCTGCTGCTCAGCCGCTTTTCCGAATGGCATCCGGTGGTCAGCAGAGCCGTCCTCGAGCATCATGAACGCCTCGACGCCAGCGGCTACCCGCGAGGACTGGCCGGCGCGGAACTCGGCCGGCTGGGCCAGTTGCTGGCGGTGGCCGAACTGGCGGCGACGCTGTTCTCCCGCGAGCACTTCATGCCGCTGGCCGATTGCATTCATATCATCCTGCGCCTGAACCAGGGCAAGCTGAATCCTGACATTTGCGCGCTGCTGACCGGCATCGCCCTGCACGGTGATGCCCGGGCTCAGGTTCCGACGGCGGCACCGGCCTACGCCGATGTCCTCGCCGAACTGATTGCGCTGTCGACCGCTATCCAGAGCTGGCGCGGCATGCTTCCGGATTTCGGCAAGCAGCCCGTGATCGCCTGGATCAGCGACCGGCTGGAACTGGTGGAACGGAACCTGGCCGGCGTCGGGATCGATCTCCAGTACTGGGCCATGGTCGACGCTGCGCTGCCCGACGATCAGCTGGCGCTGCGCGAACTGCTGGTCGGGGTCAAGGAAGGGCGCTGGCAATTGCGTGCCATCGCCCAGGAGGTCCATCGCCGCTGGGACGACGTGCCGCCGGCAATCCAGCCGAGTGTCCGCAACTGGCTGCAGCACGTTGAAGAGCCTGCGCCCGGCGGCTGATGCGAGCCGGCGTCCCGGCCTTCGCCGGGGCAAAAGCCGGATCTGGCGAGATCGGGCATGCAGCCGTGGTTGGCGCCGCTCGATGCCGACGGCAAGGCGGCCTGGCTGAACAGCGATGCCGGCGGTTTCCGTCAGCGCTTCCCCGCGTCGGGCGGCGACCCGAAGCTCAGCGTGTAGAACAGGTCGAGCGCGTTGTCGCTGCCGGCGCGGCCGACCAGCGACAGGCGGCGGCCGAGGCTGACGGTCAGCTTGACGATGCTTTCCGCCTTGCCCAGCGCCTGTTCGTAGGAAAGCAGGGTGGTCGAGGACAGCCGTTTGCCGACGCTGAAAATCTGGTGGCTGGTGCTGTCGGTGGTCTCGACGCCGCTGCCGGCGACCCGGCTGCCCGGCTGGCGAACGCCAAGGTCGCCGATCTGGCCGCTGCGCACGCCCAGTTCGTCGACCCCGAAATTCTTTTTCAGCTGCTGGACGAGGCCGCCCGAGTCGTTGCCGAGCAGGCCGCCGGCCGCCGAGAGCAGCACCGTCGCATCGCCGGCGCCCATCTGTTCAGGACCATGGCCGAGGACCAGCCAGGCCAGTTTCTCGGCGTCCGGCAGGTCGGGGTCGGAGATCAGCCGGATGATCGGTTTTTTTGCGGTGCCGCCGATCTGCACGCCGGGTTCGACGGCGAGGCCGCGGCGCACGGCGCGCACGTCGAGGGCCGGATTGTCGAGCAGGCCCTGGAAACTGAGGATGCCGCGCTCGATGGCGAGCTGCTGGCCGTAGGCGTCGAAATGGCCGTCCTCGGCCCGGATGTTGCCGCTCGCCCGCGGCAGGTCGCGGCCGCTGGCCCGCAGCCGGATGTCGCCGGCCAGGCGGGCGCTCAAGCCGGCGCCGTTGAACAGGAAGTGCTCGCCGAGATCGCTGACGATGTCGAGGTCGAGCCTGGGGCGCAGGCCGGCCGTTTTTTCGCTGGCCGGGCGCTTGATCACCACGTCGTCGGACAGCTGCGGCGTGCCGCTGCGCGCCAGTTGCCAGTAGCCGGCATCGACCGCCAGCTTGCCGCGCAGGCCGAGCGTGCCGTCCTGCCAGGTCAGCCGGCCGTCGCCGGAAACGGCGACCCACTGGTCGGGAAGCTGCCAGGCGCCGAGCCGGTCGAGATGCACGTCGAGCCAGGCGCGGCCGGCGCCCGGGCTGCCGTCCAGGCGCATTTCGCCGCTCACTTCGAAGCGACCGGCTGCACCGTCCAGCCGGGCCGCCAGCGCCTTGTCGGCCAGCCGCAAGGGGCGGGGCAGCGCCTGGTGCAGGCTGTCGAAGCCGAGCTTGGTAACGCGGAGCAGGTTGTCGTCGAGCGCGATATCGAGTTCGCCGTGCGCCAGGTTCAGACCCTGGCCAGGCAGGCGCAGGGCGAGCCGTTCGCCGCGCAGGCGACCGCTGGTCCGCGGCAGGGCCGGCGTACCGGCCAGCCGGATTTCCCCCGTCAGCCGGCCGGCGCTCTGCCATTGCTCGCCGATCACTTCGCCCAGCCAGCCAAGGTCGGCAATTTCGGTCTGCAGCCGGCCCTTCCAGGGGGCTTGGTCGGCCAGCGACCAGGCGCCTTGCAGGCCGGCTTGGAGTTCGGCCTCGATGTGGCCGAGCCGGCTGCCGCGCCCGCTCAGGCTGGCCTGCAAGCGGCCGGCCTCGGCTTCGGCGTGCAGCGTTGCCTGCCAGTCGAGCGGCTCGCCGGCCAGGCGGGCCGGACCGAGCCGCCAGCTGCTGCCGGCCAGTTGCAGCAGGCTGGGGGCGAGCAGGCGGAAATTGCGCGCCGGGTCGGCGGCCTGCAGGCTGGCTTCCTGCAACTGGCCGCGCCAGAGCCATTCGCCGTTTTCCCGGATGAGGCCGCCGTCGGCGGCCAGCTGCAGGTGATTGCGCCCGGCCAGATCGGCGCTGGCCTGCAGGCGATGGGCCTGGTTGCTGCCTTCGCCCCGGACCTGCAGCCCTTTGATCAGGGCCGGCTGCTCCGGCGTCGCCAGGCTGGCGATGGCGAGATCGACATGCAGCGGCGCGGCCGCTTCGCCGGCAGCGTCGGCGCTCAGACGCAGGCCGGCGAGGTGAAAGAGGCCGGGGCTGCCCAGTTGCTCGGCCTGCAGCCGGCCGGAAAAGCGCGGCTGGCGGGCATTGCCGCCCAGGTCGAGGTGGCCGCTGAGGCCGCCTTGCAGCCCGTAGGGGTCGAGTTGCGGCGTTTCGATATCGACCGTCAGGGTATCGCCCGGCCGCCCGAAAGCGCCGTGGCTGGCGAGTCGGTTCGGACCCGCGACGAGTTCGAGCTCGGCCCGCGGAATGTTCGGCCAGTCCACGCTGAGCTGGCCCCGGCCGGTCAGCGGCTGACCGGCCAGGCGGCTGTCGGTGAGGGTAAAACTGGCATCGACGACGGGGTGGGCGCGGAGCCGGCCGCTGGCCTTGAAACTGGCATTGATCAGCGCCGCCGGCAGGGCGGCGAGACGGCTGGCGAAACGGGCGGGGTCGAAACGCTGCACTTCGCCGGCGGCCCGGAAGCCCATGTCTTTCACGCGCAATTCACCCTGGCCGCTCAGGCGGGCGTCGCCGGCGCCCAGCGCCAGCCGGGGCACGGCGATTACCCCGTCGACGTGGCTGGCTTCGGCGGCCAGGCTGAAGGTGGCGTCCTTCAGGTCGACGTTGAGCGTTTGCCGGTCGGCGCCGAGGCGGGCGGTCAGCGGGCCGCTCAGGCGGGTCGGACGCAGCGCCGTGACGATTTGGGCGGCGTCGACGCGGCGGGCCACGAGGTCGAGGTCCAGGCTTTGCTGCTGCCAGCGGGCGCTGCCGACCAGTTCGCCGGCACCGGCCAGGGTGGCCCGCAAGTCCGCAAAACTTGCCGTTTCACCCGGCCAGTCCACCTTGCCCTCCAGCCTGGTGAGCGGCAGGCGGTGGCGGTCGAGCGGGCCGGGCTGGGCGTTGCTCAGCGCAAAACGGCCGGCGACGCCCCGGCCCTGCGGCGTCAGGTCCGCCTGCAGGCGGAGCCGGGCCTGTGGCGCCGTTGCCTGCCAGGCGGCCGGGTCGATGTCGTCGAGCGCGATATGGGCGCTGGCGAAGGGGGCGCCGGCAAACGGCGTCAGGGCGACCCGGGCCTCGCCTTGCAGCCCGGCGTGGGCGGTGACCTGCAGCGCGATTTCGGCGAGCGGGCCGGCGGCGTTCAGGCTGAGGGCGAGCGGGTGGCGTTCGAGCTGGCCGGTAATCTCGGCCGTTGCGGCAAGTTGCAGCGGCGCCGTCGCGCCCAGCGTCGCCTCGCCGGCGAAGCTGACATCGCCCAGCCCGGCGTGGAAGCGGCGCAGCCGGTACTGGCCGCCGTCGCTGCTCAACTGGCCGGCGAGGTCGTGCACGACCGGCAGTCCGCGGTATTCCAGGCGGTCGACGGCAAATCGGTTGATCTCGACGGCGAGCGGTAGGGCAAGCTCGGTCGGCGGCGGTTGCGGCGGGCTGGGGCGCAACTCGATGTGCAGCCGCTCGGCGGCCAGCTCGCCAATGGCCAGCCGGCCCTGCAGCAGTTCGCTGGGTGACCAGTCGAGGCGCAGGTTGTCGATTTCCAGCCGCAGCCCGGCACCGGCCCAGCGCAAGATCCGGATGTGCAGCGGGCCGAGCAGGCGGCCGCTGGGTTCGCCGATTTGCAGGCCACCGCCGCTGGCCGCCGTGGCCAGGCCGGCGACCGTCTGCAGGCCGCTTTCGCTGCTCGCCAGCCAGAGGCCGCCGCCGAGGAAGCCGGCTAGGCCGCCGAGCAGCAACAGGCCGGTCAGGAAAAGCGGGCGGCGCATGTCAGAAGGGGATGGCCAGCGAGAAATGCAGTTGCACGCTGCCGGTCCGCTGGCCGTAGGCGAGATCGGCGCCGATCGGCCCGGCCGGGCTGCGCCAGCGGGCGCCGAGACCGTAGCCGATGGCCGGCCGGGCGGCGGTCAGGCTGTCGACCGCATCGCCGGCATCGACGAAACCGGCAATCCCCCATTGATCGTTCAGCCAGTGAGTGACTTCGGCGCTGACCAGCCCCAGGTAACGGCCGCCGACCACGGCATTGCCCTCGCGGATGCCCAGGCTCTGGTAGGCATAGCCGCGCACCGAGCCGGTGCCGCCGGTGCGGAACAGGTAGTCCTGCGGAATGCCCTGGCGCGACGGCGCCAGCGTGTAGCCGATTTCGCCGCGCAAGGTCAGCGTATCGACGCGGCCGAGCGGGATAAATTGCTCGTAGCGTCCATGCAGGCGGACGAAATCCTGGTCGGAAAGAAAACTCTTGCTGCCGCCGCCGACCTGCATCTGGAGCACGAAGCCGTGGCGCGGATCGAGCAGGCTGTCGACCTGGCGCAGCGTCCACATGGCGTTGGGCACCAGCGCCCGGCTCAGCGCGGGCGCAACGCCATCGGCGGCGCGCTGTTCATGTTCCCAGTTCAGCGACAGGCGCTGTTCGGCGCTGCCGCGCTGCTGCACGGTCTGCGCGCCGACCGCGTAGCGTTCGGTACGAAGGCCCTGGATATCGGCGTTTTCCGCCATCGCGCCGACGCTGTGGCGGCGGTTGCGCTGGTCGGGCGGCAGGAAGAGGTCGGCGTAGGCGGTCTGCTTCTTTTGTTCCAGGCGTAGGCCGCTGTTCAACTCCCAGGCCTGGCGGAAAGCGTCGGGCGTATGGTAGTTGAGCTCGACGCGGGCACCGGTGTTGGAACTGGCGCCGACGCCGAAGGCGATGCTGTGCGGCGGCTGCTCGCGCAGGCGGACGACGACCGGCGCGCTGACCGTGCCATCCGCCCCGGCTTCGGCCGCCGGGTCGATGCCGACCTGCACGGCAGTGAAATACGGCGTCGCCTGCAGCGCCGTCTGCAGCGCGCTGAGGCGCTCCTCGCGATAGGGTTCGCCCGGCCGCACGGCGCGGTTGTAGCGGGCGACCAGCTCTGGCGAATAGTCGTGCAGGCCTTCGATGCGCAATTCACCGAAACGGTAGCGCGGGCCGGCGTCGTAATGGACGCTGAGCCGGGCGCTGTGCGTCTCCGGATCGATTTCGGCGGTGCTGTCCAGGAGCTTTGCCGCGGCATGCTCGACCGCCAGCAACTCGGCCAGCACCTGCTGCTTGGCGGCATTCCAGTCGGCCTGCCGGAAAGGCTGGCCAACCGGCAGGCGCCAGCCGGCGACCAGGGCGTCGCGGGCGCTGGCCGCCAGCGGGCCGTCGATGGCCAGATCGACGCCGGCGATGGTGGTGCGCGGTCCGGGCGTGATCGTCACCTGCAGATCGTCGGTCGCGCCGGCGAAGGCGAATTGCGGCGAGAAATAACCCTCGGTGGCGAGGATTTCGCCGAGCAGCGCCTGCAGCTTGCTCGGGCTGCCGGCTTCTTCCGGCAGATAAGGGCGGAGCAAGCGGTCGATTGCTGCCGGGGCGTGCAATTCGACACCGGCCACCGCCGGCGGGGCGACCAGGGCGAAAAGCAGCAGCAGGCGGCGGCAGGCGGGGATGGGCACCCGGGAATTCTACCCGGCATTGCTTTTCCCGGACGGCCTTTGCCAATGCGCCGGGCGGCTCCCCGGCGGCGGGTGACGGCCTGAATAACCTGTCCATCATGCCGAAGGCCAGGCATCGCCTGCGTTAAATGCCGTGCCGCCGCTGGGCCATCCGGACCATGGCCGGCCCCCGCTGCCGGGGGGGGGGGGGCCTCTTCGGCGTACAATGAGTTACCCAAATTTTTCGACGGAGAAAACAATGATCAAGAATATCGCCAGGAAATCGCTGGTTTTGGCACTGCTGGCCGGCATCGGCTTCGGCGCCACCGTTGCACAAGCTCAAGAACGCGTTTATGTCATCGATCAGCGCGGCGTCGTCGCCAAGAGCGGCTTCGGCCTGTGCTGGCGCGATGGCTACTGGACCCCGGCCGCTGCCGCCAAGGATCCCGTCGGCTGCGAATGCGACAAGGACCTGATGCCGGCCGATGCCTGTGGCGCCAAGCCCGCTGCTGCCGCTGCCGCTCCGGCTGCTGCCGTGGCCGGCCCGAAGCCGACCGGTGAAAAGATCACC
>JBLNBM010000030.1:0-45305 GCA_050259955.1 Bacteroidota bacterium | reverse complement strand
ATGCGAGTCGGAGTCGGAGTCGGAGTCGGAGTCGGAGTCGGAGTCGGAGTCGGAGTCGGAGTCGGAGTCGGAGTCGGAGTCGGAGTCGGAGTCGGAGTCGGAGTCGGAGTCGGAGTCGGGGTCGGGGGCGCCACTTGAATCAACAAGCCCAAAAGAATCGCTAGGCCTGTCGCCCCGATCGCTCGTCTTCGCACGTCAATCCATTCGCCGGAAAACCAGGACGGCATTCGTTCCGCCAAAAGCAAAGGAATTGCTGATTGCCGCCTTCAAGTCAGGTGCTTCTGTTCCCGGCTCACTGACGATGCAGACGCCACAGGCAGCATCCTGAATACCCAAGTTGATGCTCGGAGGTAAGGCGCCACGAGCCACGGCGAGCGTCGTCACAACAGCCTCGAGCGCCCCGGCCGCACCCAGCAGGTGGCCATGCATCGACTTGGTGGAACTTATCGCCAGTTGGTTGATGTCGGCGCCCCAGACCTTGCGGAGCGCATCGCATTCGACAACATCGCCGACCAAGGTCGCCGTGCCGTGGGCATTGCAGTAGCCGATGTCGGCAACCGTCAGTCCACTGTCGTGCACGGCCTTGTTGAGTGCCCGAACCTGTCCGGCCGCATCCGGCTTAGTCAGGTGTGTCGCATCACAGGAAACGCCACTGCCGGCCAGCTCCGCATAAATCCGGGCGCCGCGTTCCTGCGCCGCCTCCAACGTTTCGAGAACGAGAAACGCAGCCCCTTCGCCCAGTACCAGGCCAGAACGATCCGTACTGAAGGGCCGGCAGGCCTTTGAGGGATCCGCGCCAGCCGGCGAAGCCAAGGTTTGCAGGGCTTGCCAGGCGCGAATGACACTGGGCACCAGTATGGCCTCGGCGCCGCCGGCCAGCGCACACTCGATTTCGCCGCGCGCCACTGCCTTGGCAGCCTCGGCGATGGCCACCGCCGAGGAGGCGCAGGCGATTGAGTAGGTCAGCACTGGGCCATGCACCCCGGCGCGCATCGCGACATGGGCGGCCGGCGCATTCGGCATGAAAGCCGGCACCGTCAGCGGCGGCACCCGGCCCGATTCGAGATGGTTGGCGAAGGCTTTGTCGATGGCTGCCGCGCCGCCCATGCCGCTGCCGACATAGACGCCGCCATCCGCATCGAAGCTGTCGAGGCCCGCGTCGGCAATCGCCATTTCCGATGCGGCAACGGCCAACTGGCTGACCCGGTCGACGCCGGCCAATTGCAGGCGGTTGAACCAGCGGCTGACATCGAAGGGGGCGCGGGCGACGACGGCGGGCGCCATACCTGGCTCGTCAGCCCAAAGCTCAATGGCCGAACGGCCTGCCATCAGGGCGTTAAATAGCGAATCCGGCGAATCGCCAAGCGGAGAAACGAGTCCCAGCCCCGTGATGACGACGCGCCGTTTCATGCGACCTTGGCAAGCTGCAGTTCGTCGATCAGCCCGGACAAGCCGCTCAGTGTCTTGACGTCGGTCCGGTCATCGGGAAGATTCAGGTTGAAATGTTCCTCAATCGCAAAGAGCAGTTCGGCCAGCGACAGGGAGTCGAGCCCGTAGTCGGCAAGTGGCGTGTCGGCTTCCAGGGTCTCCGGCGCGATGCCGAAAGTGGTGTTGATCAATTGCTTGAGTTCGTTGAGCGTGTTCATGGGTGCTCCTTTGAAAATGGATGGGAAGTGTGCGGATTCAGCAAACTACCGAATCCGGCGATGACCGCCATCAGGCAGCCAGTGAAATACCAGGGCGGGCAAACGAGGCGCTGACTCGCTTCACGAAGCCGGCCAGCAAGCGGGCGACTTCATGACGGTCATTGTCGATGGTGATCATGTGGTAGCTATTCTCAAGAACGGCGAGTTCCTTGTCGGCTACTGGCACCGCCTCAAACAGTTTGCGCACGCTAGCTAGGCTGGTGATTTCATCTTCCTTGGCATGGATCACCAGGAGCGGGCAATCGATTTCGGCCATTTGGGCGCGCACCTGCGCCATCATCCGTTCACCTTCACGCAGAGCCGGTAGCGGAATGCGTGACGGGCCGACGGCTGAGTTGGCGCGCTCTTTCAACTCCTGGCTGACCCATTTGCGGATTTTTTCATTCTTGACGCCAAAGGGCTCGCGTTCGGCGACCGAAAAGAAACGGTCCAGCCCTGTCCAGTAGCCCAGGTGGCGCAGGTGGCGAATGGGTGACAGGCCCCAGCCGTCATAGTCAAAGGTCGGGGACATCAGGATCAGTCCGGCAATCCGGCGCCGGGTTTTCAGCGCGGCGGCTGCGGCCAGCACGCCACCCATGCACAGGCCGCCGAGGATGATCGGCTGATCGGGATTTTCCAGTGAATCGATCGACTCGACTGCCGCATCACGCCATTGTCGCCAATCCGGCGAGGCGACATCCGTGGCCAGGGTGTAGCCCGGAATGCCGGGCGCCTGGTGCGGTACACCATTGTTTCGCAACCAATGGGCAATCAGGCCAAACTCCTGTGCCGAGGAGAGAAGACCGTGAAACAGAACCAGAGGAAGGGATGGTGTTTGCTGTGCGTGCATTGAGTGTCAGCCAAAGCTGCATATTCCCTCAGCGCACCTTTCGAAATCCTGTCAGAACGCGGATTCGAAAAACCTGTTGTTCAGCACTTCAGGCGCCTACTCGCGTAACCAGGTTTGCGTCCGCCCAAACAGCGAAAGGCCGATGTATCCCCGGACAAAGAGCCGGCGGTTGTCGTCCGAGACATTCAGCTTGCAGCGATAGAGTTCGCCGGTGTCCGGGTCGAGGATTTCTCCATCCTTGAACTCCTGTCCGACGCGTCTCAATCCGCTCAGGATTAGCATGCCATTGACCGGCTGATCTTTGCGTGTCCCAGAACAGCGTTCGCAGCGAGCATCTGAACTGACGCCCGGGCGCGGGAAAATGCCGGTGATTCGTCCTTCATACACGCCGTCACGCTCGGAGATGCGTACCAGAGCTTCTACCTCGCCGCTCTGGTCGCTAATGACGCGCCAGACACCGACGGGGCTTGGGCTTTCGGGGGTGGCAAGCGCGCCGCTCGTCGAGACGGAAAGCAATAGCAGCAACAGACAAAAACGACTCAATTGTTCACTCCAGAAAATCTCGGCACGACAAACTTGAACCGCGGTGATTGATTAGATTCCCATGCTAGTCCGGATGTAGTTTAGCAAACAGATCACTTCGCAAACGACGGCTCATCAGCGAAACGTAGAGTTGGCCGAGGACGGTGTCGAGGCACTGAACCGGTTACGTGAAAAGGTGAACGGCAGCTTTCACCCATTGCGAATGGCTCCTTTGGGTCGGTTCCCGTCCTACGCCGATGACGGAAACGGCCATTGACCGTCATGAGCGGCTGGACGGCAGGTATGAGCCGCATTGCCGCCCGAACTTGACTAGTGGGCCCACCGTCAGCTTTGGCCGAGCAGTTCACATTCAGCCACCGCTCCGAACGGCGGCTCCACTCAAAAACCTGCCGCCCCAGACTGTTTGCAAGTGAGCGTCTCTTTAGGGTCGCCACCTGCCTTTCGAGATACTTTATTCGGTGGCATCAGAACCCGGCGCGAAGTGCCATGGTCCAATCGCTGTACTTCCGCACCGGCAGAAGGAATGGCTTGCGGCGGGCGCCAAAGCCCGGCAGCGCACACAAGGCCGCGGATATTTATTATGATTGTTGCCGGCACCGGCAACGGGCACGAACCCGATGTCATTAGAATGACGTCGGTAGGCGCAAAGGCCGAAAAAATAACGAAGTCGCCATCAATCGAAGAGTGAGGCAGTGATGATCAGTGCGATATCGGGGGAGGTGGTCGGCGGGACTGCACAAACAGCGCCCCAGCGCACCATTTTGCTGGTCGACGACGAGGAAAGCATTCTTTCGTCATTGAAGCGCCTGTTCCGGCGGGACGGCTATCGCATCCTGACCGCCAATGGCGGCGCCGTCGGGCTGGAGATCCTCGCCGAAAATGCGGTGGATGTGATCATTTCCGACCAGCGCATGCCGAACATGACCGGCGTCGAATTCCTGCGCCAGGTCAAGGTGCTTTATCCGGATACCGTGCGCATTGCCCTCTCCGGCTACACCGAACTGAATTCGATCACCGAGGCGGTCAACGAGGGCGCCATCTACAAGTTCCTGACCAAGCCCTGGGATGACGAGCAGTTGCGGGCAAATGTCCAGGAAGCCTTCCAGCACAAGGCGCTGGCCGACGAGAACCGGCGACTGGCGATTGAACTCGGGAAAGCCAACCGGCAGTTGCAGGAATTGCTCGAAGAAAACAAACGGCAATTGCAGATCGAGGAAGCCATCCTCGGCGTCACCCGCGAAATCCTCGAATTTTTGCCGCTGCCCGTGCTCGGCTTTGACGACGAAGGCATGATCGTCAGCGCCAACCAGGAAGCAGTCGGCCTGTTCGGGCAAAGCGTCCAGCTGATCGGCGCCTTCGCCGACGAAGTGCTGCCCCCGGGCCTGCTGGCCGCAATCCGCCGCGACCGCGACGGCGTCTGGGAGGAGGACAGCGGTCGCCGCTGGGCTACCCGCTATCGACGACTCGGCGCAGATTCGGCGCCCAAAGGCTGGCTGATCATCCTCAACCCCTGCGCCCAACCCGACACCGCACAGGATGGAGCGTGAAATGACGCTGCCGCCCCTCAACATCGACCTGATCGTCAAGAATATCGGCAAATTGCCGTCGCCATCGGCGGTGATCGTCGATCTGCTGCGCGTCATCGATGACGAAGAGATCAGTTCGACCGCGCTGGCCAGGATCATTACCCGCGACCAGGCCATCGTCGTACGCATGCTGCGCATCGCCAATTCGTCCTTCTACGGCATGGCAGGCAAGGTCGGCAGCGTCGCCGACGCGATTGCCGTACTCGGTTTGCGCACCGTTCGCACCCTGGCTGCCGGCGCCGCGATATCGGGCAGCCTGGGCAGCACCCTGGCGCCGGGTTTCGAACTCAAGCGCTTCTGGCGGCACAGCATCGCCACTGCGGTCGGCGCCCGCCTGCTCGCCCGTCGCTTGAACCAGGGCGAAGGCGCCGCCTTTGTCGCCGGCCTCATCCACGACATCGGTCACTTGATGCTGGCCTGCTCCTTCCCGGAATATGCCGCCGCAGTCCTCCAGTACCAGCAGGAACATGACGACTGCCTGTCCGCTGCCGAACGGGCCGTGCTGGGCATGGACCACGCCTGCATCGGCGGCATCCTGGCCGAGCGCTGGCATTTCCCGCCGGCCATCTGCCAGGCCATCCGTCATCATCACGATCCGAGCCAGATACCGGACGCCCCGCTCGCCCGGACGGTCTATCTGGCAAGTATCCTGGCTCAGACTCTCGAACAGCCGGGCAGCCCGGAGGAACGGCTGCGCTCGGTTCCCGAGGCGATCTGGTCGCAGGCGGATCTCTCGGCGGCCGACGGTGAAGCCCTGCTCGACGCCATCGAGAGCGAATTCGTTCCGCTCTGCGACATACTGGCCGGTTGAAAAGCTCGCCCACTCCGGTCAGCGACGACTCGCCCGGCGAACCGGCAAGCCTCGCCGCCACTTACCGCCACTGGCTCGACCGGGTACCGGCGATGATGCATTCCATCGACAGCGCCGGCCATCTCGTCGCCGTCAGCCAGAAGTGACTGGACTGCCAGGGTTATCGCCGCGATGAAGTGATCGGCCGGCCTGGTGACGTCGGAAGCAGCCTGCGTCGTCGCCGAGAAATTCATCGCCGCCCTGCACCAGCCGCTGCAGCTCGCTAGCCAGCGCCTGGAAACCACCGCCAGTATCGGCATCGCCATGCACGCCGCCGACGACCCGGACGGCGCCTCGGAATTGATGAAGAAGGCCGACATCGCGATGTATGCGGCGAAACACGCCGGCCGCGACACTTACCGGGTCTATGAAGCCGGCCTGGCCTGAAACTGCCCGCCGCTGCCCGCCATGAAAAACGGGCGCCCTTCGGCCGGGCGCCCGTCTCGTTGACAGCGAACGCGACTCAAGCGATGTCGAGCAGGCTGTCGTCCCAGTCAGCGTGCTTTTCCCGACCGAGCAGGTTGGCAACGGTGGCGGCGATATTGGAAAGCCCGGCCTTTTCCGTTTGCTTCAAACCCAGCCTGCCGCCGCTGGCATTGTCGTAGAGAATCAGCGGCACCGGATTCAGCGTGTGCGCCGTCTTCGCCTTGAAGGAACCGTCGGCATTGCGGGCTGCCTCCTTGGTCTTCTTGTCGAGTTCGTACATTTCATCGGCATTGCCGTGGTCGGCGGTAATCAGCGCCACGCCGCCCAACGCATCGATCACCGGCAGCAGGCGGGCCAGTTGCAGGTCCACCGCCTCCACCGCCATCGTCGCCGCCCGGAAATTGCCGGTGTGGCCGACCATGTCTCCATTGGCGTAATTGCAGCGCAGCGTCTGGTACTGGCCGCTTTTCAGCGCGGCGATCATCGCATCGGTGATCTCGGCGGCTTTCATCCACGGCCGCTGTTCGAAGGGCACGACGTCGCTCGGTACTTCAAGCCAGGTTTCGCCTTCGAACTTGCCGGAACGGTTGCCGTTCCAGAAATAGGTGACGTGGCCGAATTTCTGGGTTTCCGAACAGGCGAACTGGGCGATGCCGGATTTGGCGAACCATTCGCCGGTGGTGTTGCGGATCGCCGGCGGCGCGACCAGGAAGCGCGCCGGCAGCTTGAGGTCGCCGTCGTATTGCAGCATGCCGGCATAAGTCACCCGCGGCATGCGCACGCGGTCGAACTTGTCGAATGAAACTTCTTCGAAGGCGCGGCTGATTTCAATGGCGCGGTCGCCGCGGAAATTGAAGAAAACGACGCTGTCGCCATCCTCGATGGTGCCGATCGCCTTGCCCTGCTCGCCGATGACGAAAGGCGGCAAATCCTGGTCGATGGTGCCGGGATGCTGCTGGCGCAGGCCGTTCACCGCCGCCTCGGCATTGGCGAATTGCTGGCCTTCGCCGAGGACATGGGTTTTCCAGCCTTTTTCGACCATCGCCCAGTTGGCGTCGTAGCGGTCCATGGTGATGTTCTGGCGACCACCGCCCGAGGCGATGCGGGCGTCGAAGCCGGCGTCGCTGATTTCGCCGAGGAAAGCCTCGAAGGGCAGCACGTACTCCAGGGCGCTGGTTTCCGGCACATCGCGGCCATCGAGCAGGGCGTGGATGCGCACCGTCGGGATGCCCTCCTCCTTGGCGCGGACGACCATCGCCTTCAGGTGATCGATGTGGCTATGCACATTGCCATCGGAGAAGAGGCCGATGAAATGCACCACGCCGCGTCCCGCCTTGGCGCCGGCGATGATCTGCTGCCAAGCTTCGCCCTGCCAGATGGCGCCTTCGGCGATCGCATTGGAAACCAGCGCCGCGCCCTGGCTATAGACCTGGCCGGCGCCGATGGCGTTGTGGCCGACTTCGGAATTACCCATGTCGTCATCGGACGGCATGCCGACCGCGGTGCCATGGGCACGCAGGCGGATATTCGGATAATCGGCGAAAAGGCGGTCGAGCGTCGGCTTGCGGGCGGCGGCGATGGCGCTGCCGACCTCGGTTTTGGGCAGGCCGTAGCCATCCATGACGATGATGACGACGGGTCCCCGGATTCCGGGAAAATTTGAAAGTTTGGCGAGCATGGTCAGGTGTCCGGCAAGGAATGCAGTTTGAGCGGCAGGAACGCCGCCCGCTGGCTGAGGGCGCTATTTTACCTTTGAACAATCGGCCAACGGCAGGGTCTGAAAAGCAGATACGGATGCGGGCCTGCCGCGTGCCGCATCGATCACGGCGGCGGTTGTTGCGCGTCCCGGTTGCTCTTGCCGAAACCAGCCGATAACATGGACTGTCAATGATCCCGGATGGACCCGCCATGGAAACCCGCCTGCACTACCTGCCGATTGCCGATGCCGAGGAAGGCATGGTGCTGGGCGCGCCGGTGGTTCTGCCCGAACATGGGGTCAGCAATTTCAGCCTGCCGGCCGGACATACGCTGACCGACAGCAATATTCACCAGATGGCGGTACGCCACGCCGAATTCATTTGCGTGCAGGTGCCCGACGAGCGCAGCCCGGAAGAGCGCGAAGCCGAATGGGCGGTCAATGAGATGCGCATGGAACACATTTTCCGCGCCGCCGATCTTGACCAACCGGTGATGGCCCGCCTTTACCAGGCCGTCCTGAATTTCCGGAGAAGCTGATGGGCATCCAGCTCAGCGAAGGCGAAGTGATCAAGCGGGCAAGCAATCTGCCGGCCTTTCCGCGGGTGGTCAACGACATCCTGCAGACTTTGGAGGACGACGGGGCGGCGCTGGGCACCCTGGTGCATTTCGTCGAAACCGACCCGGTGATCACCGCCCGCATCCTCTCCGTCGCCAACTCGGCGGCCCTCGGTGCCCGGCAGTCGGGCCAGGTGCGCAATGTGCAGATGGCCATTTCGCTGATCGGCCTGGCGCGCGTCCGCGAAATCGCGCTGGCCGTCAGCCTCGCCGAATTCGCCCAGAAAAGCCAGATGTCGGCCCATTACTGGGAGCACAGCCTGGCGGTGGCGATCACCGCCCAGGAACTGGGACGCTTCACCCATTTTTCGTCGGACCATGCACTGGTCGCCGGCTTGCTGCACGACATCGGCCAGCTCTGGATGGCCCGCTGCTACCCGCTCGAATTCCAGATGGTGCGCACCGCCGTCAATGTCGGCAAGGAAAGCATCTGCGAAGTCGAGCAGCATTATTTCGGCCTCGACCACTGTGCCATCGGCAGCATCCTGGCCAGCCAGTGGCGTTTGCCGACGCCGGTCATCGCCGCCATTCTCTATCACCACGCCCCCAACCCCGACCTGCCCGAAAAGCTGGTCAAGCTGGCCAGCCTGACGCATGTCGCCGAAGTCCTGGCCAATGCCCTCGACCTCAGCGAACGCCAGGAAAATCAGGTTCACCACCTGTCGGAAGAAGCCTGCGCCTGCATCGGCCTCGACTGGGAAAGCGATCTCAACGCGCTGTTCGGAAAAATCGAGGCACGGACCGAGAACGCCTGCCGCGTTTTCCGCTAAAGCCAGGCCCCGCCCGGACTGCCCGGACTCCACGGTGCCGGCCGATCCGGGCCAGCCGCTTCGCCGGTCGGCGACCGTGGCGAATTTCATTATCGCGTCACCGGCCTATGTGATAATTGCCGACTTTCGCAACCGCAGCAGCAAGGCATGGCAAAAGATTCACCGATCCAGTTCAAGGGCACGACGCTCAAGATCATCCAGGCGCAGTTGCGCAGTCTCGACCCCGCCACGCTGCACGCCGCACTGGCTGAATTGACCGGCAACAGTCCGGATTTCTTCGAGAACGAACTGGCCGTCCTCGATTTCAGCCCTGCCGTCGCCTTGCCGGAAACGGCCGACTGGCAGGCGATAGTCGATCTGCTGCGCGGTTCCGGGCTGCATGCCGTGGCCACACTTGGCCTGCCGGAACAACTTTCTGCCGGGGCGACTGCCTTCGGCCTGCCGGTAGTCAGCGCCGATGCGCTGGGCCGCGCGGCCAAGCCCAAAGCGGCGGAACCCGCCGCCGCCCCACCGCCCGCCGCGAAACCGGTGCCGGAAATTGCACCGCCCGTCGCTCGCGAACCGCAAATCGCCCCGCGCACCATCACGCTCGACAAGCCGCTGCGCTCCGGCCAGCGTTTCTACGCCAAGGGCTGCGACCTCGTGGTGACCGCCATGGTCAGCGCCGGCGCCGAAGTCATCGCCGACGGCAACATCCATGTTTACGCGCCCTTGCGCGGCCGTGCCCTGGCCGGCGCCAGCGGCGACAAGACGGCGCGCATCTTCACGACCAGCCTGGAAGCCGAGCTGGTTTCGGTAGCCGGCCTGTACCGCACCTTCGAATCTGGCGTTCCCGCCGAACTGGCCCGCCAGCCGGCCACCATCAGCCTGCTCGAAGAAGCAGGCCAGCTGCGGCTGAACGTCGCAGCACTGGCACTCAGGTAAAATTATCCTGATTCAATAACCTTCCAACGAGAAAAATCACCGTGACCAGAATTGTCGTCGTTACTTCGGGCAAAGGCGGGGTCGGCAAGACCACTACCAGCGCCAGCTTCTCCACCGGCCTCGCCCAGCGCGGCTTCAAGACGGCGGTCATCGACTTCGACGTCGGCCTGCGCAACCTCGACCTGATCATGGGCTGCGAACGCCGCGTCGTCTATGACCTGATCAATGTCATCAACGGCGAAGCGACGCTGACCCAGGCGCTGATCAAGGACAAGCACTGCGACAACCTGTTCGTGCTGCCCGCCTCGCAGACCCGCGACAAGGATGCGCTGTCGGAAGAAGGCGTTGAAAAAGTCATCAAGGAACTGGAACACCAGGGCTTCGACTACATCGTCTGCGACTCGCCGGCCGGCATTGAGTCCGGCGCCGTGATGGCGCTGACTTTCGCCGACGAGGCACTGGTCGTCACCAACCCGGAAGTCTCCTCGGTGCGCGATTCGGACCGCATCCTCGGCATCCTGCAGGCCAAGTCGCGGCGCGCCATCGAAGGCCGTGAGCCGGTCAAGGAACACCTGCTGATCACCCGCTACAACCCGAATCGCGTCGAAGCCGGCGAAATGCTGTCCTACAAGGACATCCAGGAAATCCTGCGGGTGCCGATCATCGGCGTCATCCCGGAATCCGAGGAAGTGCTGCAGGCGTCCAACCAGGGCACGCCGGTCATCCACCAGAAGGAAACCGATGCCGCCGAGGCCTACCACGACGTGATTTCTCGTTTCCTCGGTGAGGACAAGCCGCTGCGTTTCGTCGATTACGTCAAGCCGGGCCTGCTGAAGCGCCTGTTCGGAGGCAAGTGACATGTCCTGGCTCCAGAAACTGTTCGGCAACCAGCCGAAAACCGCCCAGGTCGCCAAGGAGCGCCTGCAACTGATCATCGCCCACGAACGCGACGGCGGCGGCAGCAGCGTCAATTTCCTGCCCGACCTGCAGCGCGAACTGATCGCCGTGATTTCCAAATACGTCCGGGTGAATACCGAAGACATCCGCGTGTCGCTGGAAAAGCAGGGCAACTACGAAGTCCTCGAAGTCAATATCGTCCTTCCCGAAAAGGCCTGAGAAGCTTAGCATCGGGGCATTCCGCAACCAGGAAACCCCGATGCCCGCTCCGCTCAAACCCAGCGAAATCGTCCGCCAGCTCTCCGAGCACGTGATCGGCCAGGAAGACGCCAAGAAAACGCTGGCCGTCGCCATCTACGCGCATTTCCGGCGCATGGCGAATGCTGCCGACGACAGCGTCGAACTGACCAAGAGCAACATCCTGCTGATCGGGCCGACCGGCACCGGCAAGACCCTGCTTTGCGAAACGCTGGCCCGCATCCTCGACGTTCCCTTCGTCACCGCCGACGCCACCTCGCTGGCCCAGACGCAGTTTGTCGGCGACGAGATCGAGGCCATCTTGCATCGCCTGCTCGACCGCGCCGAAGGCGACCTGGATCGCGCCCAGCGCGGCATCGTCTTCGTCGATGAAGTCGACAAGCTGAAGACCAGCGGCGGCCAGGCGCGCGCCACCTCGGGCGAAAGCGTCCAGCACGCCCTGCTCAAGATCATGGAAGGGGCGCCGGTGCGCCTCAAGGACGGCCGCCACATCGACACCACCCACATCCTGTTCATTTGCGGCGGCGCCTTCGTCGGGCTCGAGCACATCCTGACCCAAACCCACACTTTCGGCTTCATCTCGACCAACGATGGCGACGACCAGAAAATCCTCGAACGCCTGAATGCCCGCGTCAAACCGACCGACCTGCTCGAATTCGGCCTGATTCCCGAATTCGCCGGCCGCCTGCCGATCGTCACGCGTCTCCAGGACCTGACTCAGGACATGCTGATTCGCATCATGACCGAGCCGAAGAATGCCATCTACAAGCAGTTTTCCGCGATGCTGGCGACCGATGGCGTCGAACTGCGGATCGAGTCCGAGGTCTTCCGCCAGATCGCCGAACTGGCCATCGAATACAAGGCCGGTGCACGCAGCCTGCGCGGCATTTTCGAGGAAATGATGAGCGACGTGCTCTACACCGTGCCGGATCACCCCGAGATTCGCCAGGTTGTCATCGGCTCGCTGTTCGAGCCGCCCCGCCTGCTCGCCTAGTTCGCCGCCCGCTCCTGCCATTCCGCGACATGGCGGATACTGCGCAGCACCAGCAAGACGCCCAGCACATAAACGGTGTACTTGATGGCCTTGCCGACCAGCAAGGCCAGGGCGATATTGACCACGCCCATGTCGCTCAAAGCCGCCAGGATCAGCGCCGGCATTTGCGGCACTGGCAGCGCCGCGATGGCGCCCAGCGCCGGGCTGCCATGTTCGGCGATCCAGTAGGCCGAGTATTCCCAGACGCTGCTCAGCCGCAATTGGGGAAACAGGCCGTCGACCAGACCAAGGCCCAGATTGTGTACCAGCAGGACAAACGCGGTCGCCCCGACCGTCGCCCCCAAAGCTGATCCGATAATGACGCCGCGCCAGCGATTCGGCGCAAACACCGTCGCCGCAACGATCACCGGACCGAACGGATACAGGCTGGTGCCCGCCGAAACCACCGCCAGTCCTGCCACCAGCAGTGGATACCAAGAGGAATGGCGAATCCGGAACAACACCCGGCTGCCGCCCTGGAGCTTGCTCTCGGCGTGCAGGCCGGCGGTGTAGAAATTGACCAGGCGCACCAGCCCGCTGTGCACGGCCAGCCGATGCAGCCAGCGCAGCAGGCGATCATGCGACATGCTTGGAAGAACTGGACCACTCATCGGAACATCTTACCCGGCCGCTGGCGGTTTGGCATTCGGCAACTTCGCCGGCGGCCGGCCGTCAGGCGACGCGATCAAGCCAGCCGGCGAGGTCGCCGGCGGTTAGCGGCGGCGAATAATAATAGCCTTGCGCAATGTCGCACCCCAGGCCCTTCAGGAGAGCGGCCTGCGCCTCGTTCTCGATGCCTTCGGCGACCAGCGTCAGGCGCAGGGTCTGGCCGAGGGCGACGATGGTGCGGACAATCTGGGCATCCTCGTCGTCGCGGTCGGCATCCATGACGAAGGAGCGGTCGATCTTGAGCACATCGATGGGCAACCGTCGCAGATAGGCGAGGCTGGAATAGCCGGTACCGAAGTCATCGACCGCGACGGTGACACCCAGGGCACGCAAGCGGGCCAGCAGGACGATGGCGCCGGCCGGATTGGCCATCACCGTGCTTTCGGTCAGTTCGATTTCGAGATCCCGGGCGGTGATGCGGTAGCGGCCGATCAAGTTCGAGATGCGCTCGACCAGGTCGCCGGAATCGAGTTGCCGGGCCGATACGTTGACCGCGATGGGCAGGGCACGGCCCTGTTCATGCCAGATGGCGGCCTGACGGCAGGCCTCGTCGAGAACCCAGTCGCCGAGGGCGACGATCAGGCCGCTTTCTTCGGCCAGGGGGACAAATTCGGCCGGCGGCAGCAGGCCGTGGACCGGATGGCGCCAGCGCACCAGTGCTTCGACACCGACCGGCCGGCCGCTGCACAGGGATACCTTGGGTTGATAATGCAGTTCCAGGCTGCCGTCGGCGATGGCCCGGCGCAAGTCGATTTCCATGTTCAGCCGGCGGCTGGTCCGTTCCAGCATCTCTTCCTGGAAAAAACGATAGGTATTGCGACCGGCTGCCTTGGCGGCGTACATCGCGAGATCCGCCCGCTTCATCAGTTCCAGGGGATCGCCGCCGTCTTCGGGGAAAAACGCCATGCCCATCGAGGCGCCGATTTCCACGGTATGGCCCTGCAACTGCATCGGAAGCCGGATTTCGGCGATCAGCTGCTCGGCCAGACTGGCACAGTGGCTGGCCTTGCCAAGGTCTTCCATGAGGATCACGAATTCGTCGCCGCCCAGGCGGGCGACCGTGTCCATGGCCCGCAGACGCCCCCGGATGCGGCGCGCCACCTCCTGGAGCAGCAGGTCGCCGACATCATGGCCCAGGGCGTCATTGACGCCCTTGAAGCGGTCGAGATCGATGAAAGTCAGGGACAGTCGGCGCGACTCCCGCTGGCTGCGGGTGATCGCATGCTGCAGGCGTTCGAGGATCAAGGTCCGGTTGGGCAGCCCGGTCAGGGCATCGTGAAACGCCAGATGCTGAATGCGTTCATCCTTGCGCCGGATGTCGGTAACGTCGTGAAATACCGAGACATAACGAACCGGATTGCCTTCGGCGTCGTCAATGCGGTTGATCGTCGTCCACTGCAGGTAGGCTTCGCCGCTTTTGTTCCGGTTCCAGATTTCGCCCTGCCAATGCCCCTCGCTGCTCAAGGAGCGCCATAAGTCGCCATAGAATTCGGGCTTGTGATGCTCCGAACGCAGCAGGCTGGGCCGCCCTCCCACCGTTTCGGCCGCACCGTATCCGGTGATCGTGCTGAAGGCCGGATTGACCGAGAGGATGTTGCCGGCGGCATCGGTGATCATCACCCCTTCGGCGGAGTTGTGGAAGACGCTGGCCGCCAGGCGCAATTGCTCTTCCGTCCGTTTCTGTTCGGTCAGGTCGCGACCGACCCCGAGCACGCTGACAATACGATCATCCGAAGCCCGTTCCGGCACCATGCGTATCATGTGGCAGCGCGGCAGGCCGTCGGGGCCGGTGAAAAACAGGTCGAAGTCGCGGCGCTCGCCGGTGCGGGCGACCTGGCGAACGGCGTCGAGCAGGGCATCGAAGCGGCCGTCCGGCCATAATTCGTCCCGGGTTTTGCCCAGGATCTCCGCCGCGCTCAGCCCCAAGGTCTGCTCGAGGGAGCGGTTAAGATAGATCATCCGGCCTTCGCAATCCCAGCGCGCGATGTTGTCGGGCACATTGTCGGCCAGCGAACTGAAGGCCAGCTCCCGCTCGCTCAACGCCGCTGCCGCCTGGCGTTGGGCGGTGATGTCCTCGAGGTTCACCAGCAAGTGGGTTTGCCCGCGGCTGACGAAGGACGAGCATTGCGCTTGCACCCAGAGCTCCATGCCGAAGGTGCTGGTGAAGCGCAATTCCGCTTTTTTCCCGGGACAGTCTTCGGCCAGCGCTTGCATGGCCAGGTCGAACAAGCCGCAGCGGCGCCACGACTCGATTTGATGAAAGTTCTGGGCCAGCAACTGTTCCCGCGAACCACCGATCAGTTGCGCAGCGGCCGGATTGGCCAGCACGCACTGCCCGTCCTGCCGATAGGCGAGGACGCCCACCGACGATGTGGCCAGGATATTCTCGTTAAGCGCCAGGGCCTCGCGCAGCTGTTCCTCAATCGCCCGCAGTTCGCGGGTCCGCAGTTCCACCCGCTGTTCCAGGCGCTGGTTGAAGGCGCCGAGAGCGGTCTCGGCGCGTTTGCGCTCGGTAATGTCGGTGGCAATGCCACAGACGGCATAGACCTGCCCGGCGGCATCGCAGAGTGGCACCTTCAGGGACAGCATGACATGGAAGCCGTCGTCCATCGGGATGACTTCCTCGAATTCATGCGCCAGTCCGCTATTCATCACTTCCAGGTCGGCATCGCGAACGGCCTGGGCGACCTCGAACGTGAACAGGTCAAAATCGGTGCGCCCCCGCAGGCTTTCGTTGGTGACATGGTGCTGGTCGCAGTAGCGCTGATTAACCAGCAGGTAGCGACCGGCCCGATCTTTGACGAAGATGACCGCGGTGGTATTGCTGATGATGGAGTTCAGCAGATCCTGGCTATGTGCGAGTTCCTCCTGCGCCCGCTTGAGTTCGCTGATTTCGGTGCAGATGCCGAGCAACTTGTCGCATTGGCCGTCATTTTCGATCAGCGGTGTCTTGGTGGTGCTGAACCAGTGCACCGAACCGTCCGAGAAGGACACCGGCTCGGCCACGATGAACTTGCTGCGGCGGCTGTCGATCACTTCGCGGTCGTCGCGCAGAAAGGCCGCGAGCTCTTCCACATTGGAATGGAAATAGGCGTTGCTGCGGCCTTCCACCTCCTCGACGCCGACCCCGTAGGCCGCGGCCAACGCGGTATTGGCGAGCAGGAAGTTACCGTCGCGATCCTTGACGAAGATCATGTTGGGGCTGCTATCGATCACCTGGCGCAGAAATTGTCGGTTCTGGCAAAGACCATCGTCGAACCCCCGGCCCGCCCCGAGGGCTCGGATGAAGATCAGCACGTCTTCCGGGTCGCCGCTGCGGCACGGGATGGCGGCCACTTCGACAGGGATCGCCCGGCCGTCCAGGCGAACACAGCTTGGCGCCGTTGATGGCTGGCCGGCAGCCGCCCCGGCTTGCGGACAATTCGCAGGCAAGCGGTCCAGGATCGGCTGGCCGATCAATTGGGCGGACGACTCGGCGCCCAGCAAGGTCACCGCCGCCGGATTGAGGTAGCGGATGAGGCCCCGGGAACAGAACACGACGGCATCCGCCGACTCGTCGGCGATGCGAAAAATGAGTGCCTGGTTCTCCATGTAGCCTTTGCGGTTGTCCGCTTATGGTTGTCTCCAACTATTATCTTCGGCCTATCTCGTACCCTAGGCAAGCGCTGCCACGCGCCGATCCGGGGAGCAAGCGGGGTGAGGCGATGACTCATGGTCGGCACACCGACAAAAAAAGGGAGCCCGCAGGCTCCCGAATGGATAAAGACAAGGATTTGCTGTTCTCCCTCGTCTTACCCGCAGAGTAAGAAATCAGTCCTACATGTTCGGATAGGTCGGCCCACCGCCGCCTTCGGGCACCGTCCAGTTGATATTCTGGGTCGGATCCTTGATGTCGCAGGTCTTGCAGTGCAGGCAGTTCTGGCTGTTGATCTGCAGGCGGGGCTGGCCTTCGTCCTCGCCGAGGATTTCATAGACGCCAGCCGGGCAGTAGCGCGTTTCCGGCGAGCCGTATTTCGCGTAATTGACGCTGAGGGCGACGCTTTCGTCCTTCAGGCGCAGGTGGCAGCGCTGGTTTTCCTCGTGGTTGGTGGCGGAGAGGAAAACCGAGGAGAGCCGGTCGAAAGTCAGCACCCCATCCGGCTTCGGATAGGCGATTTTCGGCTGGCTGCTCTTGTCGGCAAGCTGGCTGTGGTCGTCGTGATGACGCAGGGTCCACGGCGCCTTGCCGCCGAAGACGTAGGTATCGATGGCGCCATAGGCCAGCGCCCCCCAGAGGCCCCACTTGAAGGCCGGGCGGATATTGCGCACTCTGTAGAGCTCTTCCCACAGCCAGCTTTGCTGCAGCTGTGCCGGGTATTGCGTCGCTTCGCGGCCGGCGTTGTTCTGGCCAAGATGGGCAAAGACCGCTTCGGCCGCGATCATCCCCGACTTCATCGCCATGTGCGTGCCCTTGATCTTCGGCACATTCAGGAAACCGGCGGTGTCGCCGATCAGCAGGCCGCCCGGGAAACTCAGCTTGGGCACCGACTGGTAGCCGCCTTCCGACAGCGCGCGGGCGCCGTAGGAAATGCGCCGGCCGCCTTCGAAATAGCCGCGGATGGCCGGATGCGTCTTGTAGCGCTGGAATTCCTCGTAGGGCGACAGCCACGGGTTCTTGTAATCGAGGCCGACCACCATGCCGACGGCGACGAGGTTGTTTTCCAGGTGATAAAGGAAGGAGCCGCCGTAGGTGTCGCTCTGCAGCGGCCAGCCGACGGTGTGGACGATCAGGCCCGGCTGGTGCTTGGCCGGGTCGATTTCCCAGAGTTCCTTGATGCCGATGCCGTAGGTTTGCGGATCGACGCCATCGCGCAAGTTGAATTTGCCGAACAGTTCCTTGGTCAGCGAACCGCGGCAGCCTTCGGCGAAGATGGTCTGCTTGGCATGCAACTCCATGCCCGGCTGGAAGTTGTGACCGGGCTGGCCGTCCTTGCCGATGCCCAGATCGCCGGTGGCGACGCCCTTGACCGAGCCATCGTCGTGGTAGAGCACTTCGGCGGCGGCGAAACCGGGGTAGATCTCGACGCCCAGCGCCTCGGCCTGTTCGCCCAGCCAGCGGGCCAGGTTGCCCAGGCTGATGATGTAGTTGCCGTGATTTCCCATCTGCGGCGGCGTCGGCAGCTTGTAGGAGCCGCCTTCCGTCAGGAAGAGCAGGCGGTCTTCGCCGGCCGGCGTGTTGAGCGGCGCGCCGCGTTCCTGCCAGTCGGGGAACAACTCGGCCAGGGCTTTCGGTTCGATGACGGCGCCGGACAGGATGTGGGCGCCGATTTCCGAGCCCTTTTCCAGCAGGCAGACGGACACTTCCCGGCCGGCCTGCGCCGCCAGCTGCTTGATACGGATCGCCGCGGACAGCCCCGCAGGGCCGCCGCCGACGATCACGACATCGTATTCCATTGCATCGCGATCAGTGCGCATGCTGTCTCCTTGGTCTCCTCCGCGTCATTCCCGCCGCGGCGGGAATCCAGAAAACCTCTGGTCCCCCGCCGAAGCGGGGGCGACGTCGGGAAGGCGTCTCTTAAAAAAGGTTTTCCGGCAGGGCAAACACCGAATCGGCACCGCCCGTCACTTCTGCGGCATAAGCGGCCGCGAACGGCAGCTGATGCGTGGCAAAGTAGCTCGCCGTGGCCAGCTTGGCCTTGTAGAAGTCGTCGGTGCTGCCGGCGGCGATCTGCTGGGTGGCAATCGCGGCCGACTTGGCCATCAGCCAGCCGCCGGTGACGATGCCAGTGAGCTTGAGGAAAGGCACGGAGCCGGCATGCACGGCGGCCGGATTGCTTTCGTAGGACGACAGGATCCAGTCGGCGGCCTTCTGCAGCGCGGCAATCCCGCCCTTCAGCTGGGCGGCGATGCCGGCCAGCCCGGCTTGGCCTTCCAGTTCCTGGGCGGTGGCCGTCATTTCGGCGATCAGGGCCTTCATGGCGGCACCCGGCACCTTTTCGCGGGCCAGCTTGCGGCCGACCAGATCGTTGGCCTGGATGGCGGTGGTGCCTTCGTAGATGGTGGTGATGCGCGAGTCGCGGTAGTACTGGGCGGCACCGGTTTCCTCGACGAAGCCGACGCCACCGAAGACCTGCAGGGCGTTCGACGACAGCTCGACGCCCTGCTCCGTGCTCCAGCCCTTGATTACCGGAGTCAGCAGGTCGATGCGAGCCTGGGCGGCGGCATCACCGGCGTGCGCCCTGTCGATCTGGGCGGCGCCGTAATAGGCCAGCGTGCGCATGGCTTCGGTGCGCGACTTGCAGTCCATCAGCAGGCGGCGGACGTCGGGGTGATGCAGGATGGTCTTCTTCTCGTCCGACTTGTCGCCGATGATCTTGCCCTGGACGCGCTCGCGGGCATACCAGAGCGCGTGCTGGTAGGCGCGCTCGGCAATGCCGACGCCTTCGAGGCCGACATTGACGCGGGCGTGGTTCATCATCGTGAACATGTAGCCGACGCCCTTGTTCTCCTCGCCGATCAGATAGCCGATGGCGCCTTCCTTCTCGCCGTAGGACATGACGGCGGTCGGGCTGCCGTGGATGCCGAGCTTGTGTTCGATCGAAGCGCAGATCAGGTCGTTGCGGGCACCGAGGGAGCCGTCGTCATTGACCAGGAACTTGGGCACCAGGAACAGCGAGATGCCCTTCAGTCCCGGTGGGGCATCTGGCAGGCGGGCGAGCACGAGGTGGATGATGTTCTCGGCGACATCGTGTTCGCCCCAGGTGATGAAGATCTTGGTGCCGCTGACCAGGTAGGTGCCGTCGCCGACCGCCTTGGCCTTCGAGGAGATGGCTGCCAGATCGGAACCGGCGTTCGGCTCGGTCAGGTTCATGGTGCCGGTCCAGGTGCCTTCGACCATCTTCGGCAGGTACTTCTGCTTCAGTTCGTCGGAAGCATGGTGGGCGATCGCTTCGATGGCGCCGCCGGTCAGCATCGGGCACAGGCCGAAAGCCATGTTGGCGCCCTTCCACATTTCGTTGACCGCCATCGAAACGACGGCCGGCAGGCCCTGGCCGCCGAATTCCGGCGAGAAGGGCATCGAGGTCCAGCCGGTTTCGGCGAACAGCTGGTAAGCCTCCTTGAAGCCGGGCGCCGTGGTGACGACGCCATCCTTGCAGACATGGCCGGTGCGGTCGCCGACCTTGTTGATCGGATCGAGGACGCCGGTGGCGAATTTGGAAGCTTCGTCGAGGATGGACTCGACGAGATCGACGGAACATTCCTCGTTACCGGGCAAGGCGCAAATTTCTTCGAGGCCGGCGACTTCGTTAAGGACGAACTGCATGTCGCGCAGCGGGGCAATATAGGTGCTCATTGGGTTATCTCCGTAATATTTTTTGTTTCAGGCGGGGCGAAACCGGCCGCGGCTTGCCGCCGCCAGTTTCGCCCCGGCCGGCCCAACGCGGACCGGCGGAGCGTGGCAATTACTCGATGGCGAGCACGGATTGGGCGTGCTGGCGCAAGACGTACTTCTGGATCTTGCCGGTCGAGGTCTTGGGCAGGGCACCGAACACGACCTGCTTCGGCACCTTGAAGCGGGCCAGATGAGCACGGCAATGCTCGATGATCTCGGCTTCGGTCGTCTGCACGCCATCCTTCAGTTCGACGAAGGCAGCCGGCACTTCGCCCCACTTCTCGTCGGGCTTGGCGACCACGGCAGCGGCGATCACCGCCGGATGGCGATAGAGCACGTCCTCGACTTCCAGCGAGGAGATGTTCTCGCCGCCGGAAATGATGATGTCCTTGGAACGGTCCTTGATCTTGACGTAGCCGTCGCTATGCACCACGGCGAGGTCGCCCGTATGGAACCAGCCGCCGGCGAAGGCTTCGTCGGTCGCCTTCTCGTTCTTCAGGTAGCCTTTCATCACCAGATTGCCGCGGAACATGATTTCACCCATGCTCTCGCCATCCCAGGGCACCGGTTCGAGCGATACCGGGTCGAGCACGGCAATCGCTTCCTGCATGTGGTAGCGCACGCCCTGACGGCCGTTGCGGGCGGCCCGCAGGTCGATCGGCAGCTTGTCCCATTCTGGATGCTTGGCGCAGACCGATGCCGGGCCGTAGGTTTCGGTCAGGCCATAGACGTGGGTGATGTTGAAGCCCATCTGCTCGGCGCCTTCGATGATGGCGGCCGGAGGCGCGGCACCGGCGATCAGGCCGTTTACCTGGTGCGCGATGCCTTCCTTCAGGGCGGCCGGGGCGTTGATCATCATGCCGTAGACGATCGGTGCGCCGCACATGTGCGTCACCTTGTGTTCCTTGATCAGGCCGAAGATCAGCGCCGGATCCACCTTGCGCAGAGAAACGCTGGTCCCGGCATTGGCCGCCAGGGTCCACGGGAAGCACCAGCCGTTGCAGTGGAACATCGGCAGCGTCCACAGGTAGACCGAGTGCGGCGGCATGCCCCAGGAAATGATGTTGGAAGCGGCATTCAGGTAGGCGCCGCGATGGT
Source organism: Bacteroidota bacterium (assembly GCA_050259955.1). Classification (GTDB taxonomy): domain Bacteria; phylum Pseudomonadota; class Gammaproteobacteria; order Burkholderiales; family Rhodocyclaceae; genus Azonexus. Next base: position 24,031 of record JBLNBM010000030.1, on the reverse strand, counting down.
GATAGACGACACCCTTCGGATTGCCGGTGGTGCCCGAGGTGTAGTTGAGCGCGATGGCATCCCACTCGTTTTCCGGCAGTTGCCAGACGAAATCCGGCTCGCCTTCGTTGAGGAAGGCTTCGTAATCCTTTTCGCCCAGCGCTTCGCCGCCGGCGAAATCCGGGTCGAGAGTATCGATGACGATCGGTTTCGGCCCTTCGATCAGTTCCAGCGCCGCCTTGACGGTGGCCGAGAATTCCGGATCGGTAATCAGCACCTTGGCTTCGCCGTGCGTCAGCATGAAGGCGATGGCTTCGGCGTCGAGGCGGGTATTCAGGGTATTCAGGACGGCGCCGCTCATCGGCACGCCGAAATGGCACTCGAACATCGGCGCCGTGTTGGGCTGCATCACGGCGACCGTGTCGCCCTTGCCGATGCCGCGCCCGACCAGCGCTGAAGCGAGTTGGCGGCAACGGTCGTAGGTTTCCTTCCAGGTATAGTGACGACTGCCCTGGATCACGGAAATGCGCTTCGGGTAAATGAAAGCGGACCGTTCGAGAAAGCTGAGCGGCGAAAGGGGAACGTAATTGGCCGGATTTTTGTCCAGCCCGACGGTATACGGGTTTATTGCCACTGATATCTCCTCACTATGCGGGCTAAATTGCTGTTCTCTTTTTTTGGGGGGTCTTTTTTACTAGCATCGCAAAATACTCTTGCCAGACTATTGGCGCAATGTAACGAATCGTTACACGCCGGATACCACCTTCCTGCCTGCACTAGAATCGCCTTCATGGAAATTTCCGCTCCGCCGCCGGTCACTGCACAGCGTCATGAAATGCTGCAGGCCGGGCTCGATCTGCTCGACCAGGGACTCACCGTCTTCGACGCCGACCTGCGCCTGGTCGCCTGGAATCGCCCCTTCCTGCGCCTCTTCGATTTTCCCGAGGAAATGGCCTATGTCGGCGCGCCTTTCGAGAGCTTCATCCGTTTCAATGCCGAGCGCGGCGAGTACGGGCCGGGCGACCCGGAAAGCCAGATTGCCGAGCGCACCACGGCCGCGGCCGGCTTAGCCCCTTACCTGAGCGAGCACCAGCGGCCCAACGGCCGGGTGCTGCTGCTGCGCGGCGAACCGCTGCCGCCCAATGGTTTTGTCACGCTGTACAGCGACATTACCGAACAGCGCTATCTCGAAAACCTGGCCGAACACCAAAACATCCAGCTCGAGGAACGCGTCCGCCGGCGCACCGCCCAGCTCGAGAACGCCAATGCCAACCTGACGCGGGCCAATCTCGAAAACAGCCGGATCGCGGCGGCGCTGCGGCGCAGCGAGGAACGCCTGCGCCTGATCAACGACACCATCCCCATTCTGATCGGCTACGTCGACAAGGATGAAGTCTATCAATACGCCAACAAGGGCTACGCCGACTGGTACGGCCATCCCGTGGGTGGCGTCACCGGCCGCGCCGTGCGGGCAGTGATCGGCGAGCAGGTCTATGGCCAGGTCCGCGACGCGGTGAGGAAGGCGCTTTCCGGCCAGCAGGTCAGTTACGAATACCAGATGGAGCGCCAGGGCCAGACCGTCTTCGCGCACAGCACGCTGGTTCCGGAAACCGGGGCCGACGGCGAGACGCTCGGCTTCTTCGTTTTCTCGCACGACATCACCGAACAGAAACGCATGCACGCGGCCCTGGCCCAGGCCCAGAAAATGGAAGCCATCGGCCAGTTGACCGGCGGCCTCGCCCACGATTTCAACAACCTGCTAACTGTCATCATCGGCAACCTTGCCGCGCTGCAGGACCATCGTCCGGATGCCGAGATCAACGAATTCGTCGAACCGGCGCTGCAATCGGCGCGGCGCGGCGTGCAGCTGATCAAGCGGCTCCTCACCTTCTCGCGCCAGCAGCCGCTGGAACCGCAGGCGGTCGATATCGGCCGCCTGATCGCCAGCCTCTCCAAGCTGGTGCGCCGTTCGCTACCGGAGTCGATCGCCGTCTCGACCGACCTGCCCACCACGCTGCATGCGCTAATCGATCCGGGACAACTGGAAAGCGCGCTGCTCAACTTCGCGCTCAACGCCCGCGACGCGATGCCGGGCGGCGGCAGCCTGCACATCGCGGCCCGGCCACTGGAGCTGAGCACCGACGCCGCCGCTTTCGACGTCGCGCCCGGCGCCTACGCGATGATCGAAGTGGTCGACAACGGCAGCGGCATGGATGCGGCGACGCTGGCCCGGGTTTTCGAGCCCTTCTTCACCACCAAGCGCTTCGGGCTGGGCAGCGGCCTGGGCCTGTCGATGGCCTACGGCTTCGCCAAGCAATCGGGCGGCGGCGTCGTCATCCAGAGCCAACCGGGCCAGGGCACGACGGTGTTGATGGCGTTGCCGCTGGCCGCCGCCAGCATCGACGACGAGGCGCCGCTCGACGAGACACCGCTGCTGCTCGGTGGCGAACTGGTGCTACTGGTCGAGGACGAGCCCAATGTCAGGCGCGTCGTCCGCCAGCAACTGACCGATCTCGGCTACCCGGTGATCGAGGCGGAAAACGGCGCCCTGGCGCTGGAAATGCTTGAACACATTCCCGACATCGCCATCATCGTCAGCGACGTGATCATGCCCGGCGGCACCAACGGCCGGCAACTGGCAGCCTGGGCCAGGCAGCACCGACCGCAGGTCGGCATCCTGCTGATGAGCGGTTACACCGATGAAAACGACGACGCGACCAGCGACCTGCCGCTGCTCGCCAAACCCTTTGTCAGGCAGGATCTCGCCCGCGCCCTGCAGCGCGTCCATCGGGGAACACCATGAAACCACCAGCCGACGCCGAATCTTCCAAACTGATCGCCATCGTCGAGGACGACCCGGATGTGGCCCGCATCATCGAGCAGGTACTGGGCGATTTCGCCTTCCGCACCGTCTGGTGCCGCAGCGCGGCCGACCTGCTGCGCCGCCTGCGGACGCTGGCTCCCGATCTGTGCATCATCGACCTCGGCCTGCCCGACATGGACGGCTTCGAAGTCATGCAGCGGGTGCGCGCCCAGTCGGGGTGCGGCATCCTGATCCTGACCGGGCGCGCCCATATCAGCGACCGGGTCATGGGACTCGAGCTGGGCGCCGACGACTACGTGCTCAAACCCTTCGAGCCGCGCGAACTGGTTGCCCGCGTACGCAGCATCGTGCGTCGCCGGGAAAAAGCGCAGAAGAGCCAAACGCCGACCCGGGAAATCGCTGAATTCGGCGGCTGGCGTTTCAATCTCGGCAATAACACGCTGCACAACGGCAACGGCGAGGAACACCTGCTCAGCACTTCGGAAGCCGAGTTGCTGAAGATTTTCGTCAGCCACCCCAACCGCATCCTGCCGCGCGAGCAACTGATGGGCAGCCGCGACATGGCGCCGACCGACCGCAGCATCGACGTTCGCATTTCACGGCTGCGCCGCAAGCTGGAAGCCGATCCGCCGGGCACGACCTTCATCAAGACCGTATACGGCGCCGGCTACCTTTTCCTGGCGACGGTCAATTGGCCGACGGCGGAAAAACCCGAAGCCTGAGGCTCAGCCGTCGAGCGACTCGATCAGGTCGAACAGGCGGTTGTTCCGCCTGTTTTCCGGGCAATGAACTTGCTCGTTACTCGTCCTCTTCATGCAGTTGGAACTTGCCGGCCAGTAGTTGCTGGATCGCCGGCGGCACGGCCGAGTAGCGTGCGAACTCGATGGTATAGCTGCCCTGGCCGCCGGTCAGCGACTTCAGGCGCGACTGGTAGTCGTTGAGTTCGGCCAGCGGCACTTCGCCGCTGATTGCGGCGACGCCGTGACCGCGCCCGTCGGTGCCGGTGATGTGGCCACGCCGGCTGGCGAGATCGCCGGTCAGATCGCCGATGGCGCTTTCCGGGACGACAATCTCGATATTGACGATGGGTTCGAGGACGATCGGCCGGGCGGCGCGGATGGCTTCGATGACCGCCTTGCGTCCGGCGGTGACAAAAGCCACTTCCTTGCCATCGACGGCATGGGTCTTGCCGTCGAACACCGTGACTTTCAGGTCGTCCACCGCATAACCGGCGACGACGCCGCCTTCCAGCGCCTGGCGCACGCCCTTCTCCACCGCCGGCATGAAGACGCCGGGGATGACGCCGCCCTTGACCGCATCGACGAATTCGAAGCCCTCGCCCCGCCCTTTCGGTTCGATGCGCAGATGCACTTCGCCGAACTGGCCGGCACCGCCGCTCTGCTTCTTGTGACGATGCATGCCTTCGGCCGGGGCGGTAATGGTTTCGCGATAGGGAATGCGCGGCGGCTTGGTATCGACTTCCAGCTTGTACTGGGCAGCCATCTTGTCGAGTTTGGCTTTGAGATGGATTTCGCCGAGACCGCGGATCACCGTTTCATTGCTGCTCGGATGGCGCTCGACGACGAAGGTCGGGTCTTCGACGGCCAGCTTGCCGAGGATGTCGAACAGGCGCTGCTCGTCGCCCTTCTTTTTCGTTTCGACGGCCAGCCCGGCCATCGGCTTGGGAAATTCGAGGGGCAGCAGGTGGATGTGGTCCTCGTCATGGCTGTCGTGCAGCACGCAGTCGAAATCGATTTCCTCGACCTTGGCAACGGCACCGATATCGCCGGGCAGCAGTTCGTCGACCTCGACGCTGTCCCTGCCCTGCAACTGGTAGAGGTGGGCGACCTTGAACGGGCGCTTGCCGTCACCGACGAAAAGCTGGGCATCCTTCTTCACCGTACCCTGATGGACCCGGAAAATGCCGATCTTGCCGAGGTAGGGGTCGGCCACCACCTTGAAGACGTGAGCCAGCACATGTTTGCCGGCATCCGGTTCGGCCCGGAACGACTCGCTGCGGTCGCCCGGTTGGCCACGGTAGAAGGGCGGCGGGTTGCCTTCGGCCGGACTGGGGGCCAGCGTCGCCAGCACATGCAGCAGTTCCCTGATGCCGGCGCCGGTCTTGGCTGACACGAAGAGGATGGGAATCAGGTGGCCGGCCCGCAGGGCTTTCTCGAAAGGCGCATGCAGATCGGCGGCCGCCGGATCGGCACCATCGTCGAGATACTGGGCGAGCAGGTCCTCATCTTCCTCGACGATCTGGTCGATCAGGGCACGGTGGGCGGCGGCGACTGAGGCGAAGTCGGCGTCGCCGTCCGCCGTTTCCAGCACCTGGACGACATCGGCCGCGGCATGGGCCGGCAGATCGAGCAGCATGCACTGCTTGCCGAAACGTTCGCGGAGATCAGCGACCAGGCCGGGCAGGTCGAGGTTGTCGGCGTCGATCTTGTTGATGACGATCATCCGGCACAACTGGCGCTCGGCGGCATGGCGCATCATCCGCTCGGTGGTCAACTCAATGCCGGTCTGGGCGTTGATCACAACCAGCGCGGTGTCGACGCCGGCCAGCGCGGCGATGGCCGGGCCGGCGAAATCGGGATAGCCCGGCGTGTCGATCAGATGGATGTGCTTGTCTTCATAGCCAAAATTGACGATCGCGGAATTCAGGGAGTGGCTGGCCGCCTTTTCCTGGGCATCGAAATCGCAGACGGTGCTGCCACGTTCGATACTGCCCTTGGCCGCAATGGCGCCGGTGGCGTGGAGCAGTGCCTCAGCCAGGCTGGTCTTGCCGGCGGCGCCGTGGCCGACCAGGGCAACTGAACGAATAGCCTCGGTGATGTACTTGGACATTTTCTTCTCCCTGAGCTGCGATGTGGTTCAACTATAAATCATCTGCCGCCGGCCGCCATATGGTCGATCAGGTACGGCCCGCCCCCGTAGAGCATCGCCCCGGCCAGGCCGAGCAGCACGATGCCGGCCAGCAACTGCCGGGCCGCCCGGGAATATTCCGGGCGATGGCTCCAGGCGAAGAACAGGGGCCCGAGGAGCGGCAGCACCAGCGTTGGCATCCAGGCGCGCCAGCCGAAACTGAAGGAAGCCGGCAGCGTGTAGAGGTAGCCAACGAGCAGCAGCGAAACGCCGACGGCGAGCAGCACTGAAACAACCAAGACAAACCCGGTGAACCAGAAATCGATCATTTCTTCGCCTTCTGCGGCCGCGCCCAGCCGGCCAGGCTGATCTGCTTAGCCCTTGAGACGGTCAGCGTGTCGGGTGGCGCGTTCTTGGTCAGTGTCGTCCCGGCGCCCAGGGTCGCACCGCGCCCCACGGTGACCGGCGCTACCAGCTGGGTATCGGAACCGATGAAGACATCGTCCTCGATGATGGTCTTGTGCTTGTTGGCGCCGTCGTAGTTGCAGGTGATGGTGCCGGCACCGACATTGACGCGCTGGCCGATCTCGGCATCGCCGATGTAAGCCAGGTGATTGGCCTTGGACTGGGCGGCGATCTTGCTGTTCTTTACTTCGACGAAATTACCGATATGGACTTCCGGACCGAGTTCGCTACCCGGACGCAGGCGGGCATAGGGGCCGAGCACGCCGTCCGGACCGATTACCGCATCCTCGAAGTGGCAGAAGGCGGCGATGCGCGTGCCGGCGCCGACCTTGACGTTTTTCAGCACGCAGTAGGGGCCGACCTCGACGGCATCACCCAGTTCGACCTTGCCTTCGAAAATGCAACCGACATCGATGGCGACATCGCGGCCATGGCTCAGTTCGCCGCGCACATCGAGGCGGGCCGGGTCGGCCAGACGCACGCCGTCGACCAGCAGGCCGTCGGCGATATTGCGCTGATGGACGCGCTCCAGCTCGGCCAACTGGACCTTGCTGTTGACGCCCAGCACTTCCCACTCGCCTTCCGGCTGGGCGGTATGCACCGGCACGCCTTCGGCGACAGCCAGCGCGACGATATCGGTCAGGTAATACTCGCCCTGCGCATTGTTGTTGGACAAGCGGCCCAGCCAGTCGCCCAACCGGGCCGAGGGGATGGCCATGATGCCGGTGTTCACTTCGCTGATCGCCTTTTCGGCCGGCGTGGCGTCCTTTTCCTCGACGATGCGCTGCACCCGGCCGGCAGCATCGCGCACGATACGGCCGTAGCCGGTCGGATTGGCGAGATTGACGGTGAGAATGGCAAGGCCGTCCTTGCCCGCCTGCAGCAAGCGTTTCAGGGTTTCCGGCTGGGTCAGCGGCACATCGCCGTAGAGCACCAGGGTCTGTCCTTCTTGCGCCAGGTCGGGGACCGCCTGCATCACGGCATGGCCGGTACCGAGCTGCGGCTCCTGCTTGGCCCAGGCGATATCGTCGGCAGCCAGCGTGGCGCGCACCGCTTCGCCACCGTGACCATACACGACGACCAGTTTGCCCGGCTGCAACGAGCGGGCAGTATCGATGACATGCTGGGCGAGCGCCTTGCCGGCAATCGGGTGCAGCACCTTGGGCAGATTGGAATGCATGCGCTTGCCTTGGCCGGCCGCGAGGATGACGATATTCATGATTTTTTTCAGGTTGATGCCGGCCATCGCCGGCTGTGGTTCAGGCAATCTTTTTGTCGTCCGTTCCGCCCAGGATGTCGCCGAGCACGGCTTTGCCGCGCACCGAAACCCCCCAGTGCAGGACATTCTTGTCGTTGATGCGGGTTTCGATGACGCCCAGCGATTTCATCGCTGTCAGGCGCTGGCTGATCAAGTCGCGGGCCAGTCCGGTGCGCTCGCACAGCGCCGCCAGGTTGCCATAGACGAAGCTTTCCTCGGCCAGCGCCCGGAGAATCTCGACATCGTTATAGGACAGCACTTCACGCGGCTCCTCTTTGGCTTCGGGCGGCATGGCAGCTTCCTCGCGACTGGCTGGCGCCATCTGCTCGGCCAGTTTCTGCTGCTGCAGATGGCCGACCTCGCGCCTGACCAAGTCCAGTTGCGCCATCAGCCGCTGGGCGACGTTCTCCAGCAGGCGGCGGGCGGCGATCACGTAAATCAGGCAGAAGCCGCCGAAGGTGAAGAAATCGACCGGCTTGGTACGCGCCCCTTCGAGTAGGGTGCTGGAGATCATGTTCAGGAAAAGCGGCACGGTCAGCGCCGCGACCACGCCGAGCACGGGGTAGCGCAGCCATTCACGGCGCCGCGGTTCGCCCTGGCGGTCGGCGAGAAAATAGTTGGCGGCGCCGCCCAACACGCCAGCCCCCACCATGATCAGAAAAATGAGCAGCATGTGTCCGTCAAGCGCAGCGGATGGCGTGCTTACCAGGAAAGCCGTTTGCAGTTCAGCCGACATGTATTCCCCCCTGTAGTCGTTCGCCATTTTCCCACGATCAACCCGCCCCGGGAAAAAAACAAAGGCCCCGCCGAAATCGTTCGGCGAGGCCTTTGCAGTGTGTGCTGACAATGATTAACGCGGCAGCGTCGTTGCCCCCATCAGGAAAGCATCGACTTCACGCGCCGCCTGACGCCCTTCGCGGATCGCCCAGACAACCAGCGACTGGCCGCGGCGAACGTCACCGGCCGCGTAGACCTTGGCGACGTTGGTCGCGTAGCAACCTTCGCCGTCGGTCGTTGCGCGGGCGTTGCCACGGTTGTCCTTGTCCACGCCGAAAGCTTCGAGCAGGCTGCTCACCGGGTTGGTGAAACCCATGGCGAGGAAAGCGTTGTCGCAGGGCAGTTCGAATTCCGAACCGGCGACTTCGCTCATCTTGCCGTCCTGCCAGTCGAGGCGAACCGCCTTCAAGGCCTTGACGTTACCCTTGCCGTCATCGACGAAGCCCTTGGTCGCCACCGCGAAATCGCGGTTGCAGCCTTCGTCGTGCGAAGAGGAAGTACGAAGCTTGTACGGCCAGTACGGCCAGGTCAGCGCCTTGTTTTCCTGTTCCGGCGGCATCGGCATCAGTTCGAACTGGGTCACCGAGGCGGCGCCATGGCGATTCGAGGTACCGACGCAGTCGGAACCGGTATCGCCGCCACCGATGACGATGACGTGCTTGCCCTTGACGTTGATCGGGTTGGCCTTGCCCTGCTGGACCTGCTTGTTCTGCGGAATCAGGAATTCCAGCGCGGCGTGGATGCCCTTCAGTTCGCGGCCGGGGACCGGCAGGTCGCGCGGCACTTCGGAACCGGCGGCGAGGATCACCGCGTCGAAATCCTTCTTCAACTGGTCGGCGGCAATGAAGCTCTTGGCGTCATTGTTGATGCCGGCCGGCAATTCCTTGCTGCCGACGATGACGCCGGTCTTGAAGGTGACGCCTTCGGCTTCCATCTGGGCGACACGGCGATCGATCACCGTCTTTTCCAGCTTGAAGTCGGGGATGCCGTAGCCGAGCAGGCCGCCGATGCGGTCACTCTTCTCGAACACCGTCACGTCGTGGCCGACGCGGGCCAGCTGCTGCGCAGCCGCCAGGCCAGCCGGGCCGGAACCGACGATGGCGATCTTCTTGCCAGTCTTGGCTTTCGGCGGTTGCGGCACGACCCAACCCATTTCCCAGCCCTTGTCGATGATGAAATGCTCGATCGACTTGATACCGACCGGCGCCGCGTTGATGCTCAGCGTACAGGCCGCTTCGCAGGGCGCCGGACAGATGCGGCCGGTGAAGTCAGGGAAGTTGTTGGTGGAATGCAGCACATCCAGCGCCTGCTTCCAGTTGCCGCGATAAACGAGGTCATTCCAGTCGGGAATGATGTTGTTCACCGGACAACCGTTGTTGCAGAACGGGATGCCGCAGTCCATGCAGCGGGCACCCTGGATCTTGGCGTCGTCGTCGTTCAGGGTATGAACGAATTCCTTGTAATGCTTCAGGCGCTGTTCGACCGGGTCGTAAGACTCGGACAGGCGCTCGAATTCCATAAAGCCAGTCGGCTTGCCCATTATGCGGCCTCCTTCTGTGCAGCGGCCATCTCGGTGAGCGCCCGCTTGTACTCGTGCGGATAAACTTTGACGAACTTCTCGCGGCAGGCTTCCCAGTTGGCGAGAATGTGCTTGGCGGTCTGGCTGCCGGTGTATTCGGCGTGACGCGTGATCAGATCCTTGAGCTGATCTTCATCAGCCAGGCCGAGATGCAGCGGTTCGCCGGCCGCGTGGCGGCTGGCCGGAATGACCTTTTCCAGGGCGACCTGGGCCAGGTTGGCGCGCTGTTTGAAGCTGCCGTCCTCGTCCAGCACATAGGCGATGCCGCCCGACATGCCGGCCGCGAAATTGCGCCCGGTCATGCCCAGCACGACCACCGTACCGCCGGTCATATACTCGCAACCGTGGTCACCGACGCCTTCGACCACCGTCGTGCCACCGGAATTGCGGACCGCGAAACGCTCGCCGCCGACCCCGGCCAGGAAGGCTTCACCGTCCGTCGCACCGTAGAGGACGGTGTTGCCGACGATGATGTTTTCCTGGGTGTTGCCGCGGAAATCGGCACTCGGCTTGATGATGATGCGGCCACCCGACAGGCCCTTGCCGACATAGTCGTTGCCTTCGCCACTCAGCTCCAGGGTCACGCCCTTGGCCAGGAAGGCACCGAAGGCCTGGCCGGCGGTGCCGGTCAACTTGACGTGGATGGTGTCGTCCGGCAAACCGGCATTGCCGTAGCGGCGGGCGACTTCGCCCGACAGCATGGTGCCGCAGGTGCGGTTGACGTTGATGATCGAGGTTTCGATCTGGACCTTGGCGCCCTTTTCCAGCGCCGGCTTGGCCTGCTCGATCAGCTTGTGATCGAGCGCCTTGGCCAGGCCGTGATCCTGGGTTTCGGTATGGCGACGCGGCTCGCTGGCCGGCACGTTCGGCTGGTAGAAGATCTTCGAGAAATCGAGACCCTTGGCTTTCCAGTGTTCGATGCCCGGACGGGTATCGAGCAGGTCGGCGCGGCCGACGAGGTCGTCGAACTTGCGGATCCCGAGCTGGGCCATGATTTCGCGCACTTCTTCGGCAACAAAGAAGAAGTAATTGACGACATGTTCCGGCTGGCCGGTAAAGCGCTTGCGCAGTTCCGGATCTTGCGTCGCAACGCCGACCGGGCAGGTGTTGAGGTGACACTTGCGCATCATCACGCAGCCCTCGACGACCAGCGGCGCGGTGGCGAAACCGAACTCATCGGCGCCGAGCAGCGCACCGACGACGACATCGCGGCCGGTCTTGATCTGGCCATCGACCTGGACACGGATGCGCGAACGCAGGCGGTTCAGCACCAGGGTCTGCTGGGTTTCGGACAGGCCGAGTTCCCACGGCGTACCGGCATGCTTGATCGACGATTGCGGCGAAGCGCCGGTACCGCCGTCGAAGCCGGCGATCACCAGGTGATCGGCCTTGGCCTTGGAAACGCCGGCGGCAACGGTGCCGACACCGACTTCGGAAACCAGCTTGACCGAGATCGAAGCGCGCGAATTGGCGTTCTTCAGATCGTGGATCAGTTGAGCCAGATCTTCGATGGAATAGATGTCGTGGTGCGGCGGCGGCGAAATCAGGCCGACACCCGGCACCGAGTGACGCAGGAAGCCGATGTACTCGGACACCTTGTGACCCGGCAACTGGCCGCCTTCGCCCGGCTTGGCGCCTTGTGCCATCTTGATCTGGATCTGGTCGGCATTGACCAGATACTCGGCGGTGACACCGAAGCGGCCGGAAGCGACCTGTTTGATGGCGGAACGCAGCGAGTCGCCTTCCTTCATCTCGATATCGCGCTCGATGCGCGTCTTGCCAATGATGTCGGAGAGCATCGTGCCGGCTTTGACCGGCGCGAAACGCTTGGCATCCTCACCACCTTCGCCGGTGTTCGACTTGCCGCCGATGCGGTTCATCGCCAGGGCGAGCGTGGTGTGGGCTTCGGTCGAGATAGAACCGAGCGACATGGCGCCCGTGGCGAAACGCTTGACGATTTCCTTGGCGGGTTCGACTTCTTCCAGCGGCACCGGGGTGCCGGTCGGCCGGAATTCGAACAGACCGCGCAGGGTCAGGTGACGCCTGGTCTGATCGTTGATCAGCTTGGCGTATTCCTTGTAGGTATCGTACTTGCCGGAGCGCGTCGCGTGCTGCAGCTTGGCGATGGAATCCGGCGTCCACATGTGCTCTTCGCCGCGCGTGCGGTAGGCATATTCGCCTCCGGCATCGAGCATGCTGGTCAGCACCGGGTCGGCCGAGAAAGCTTCGGTATGCAGGCGAATGGCTTCTTCGGCCACTTCGAAGACACCGATGCCTTCGACATTGGACGGCGTGCCGGTGAAGTACTTCTCGATGAATTCCTTCTGCAGGCCGATCGCTTCGAAAATCTGGGCGCCGGTATAGGACATGTAGGTCGAGATGCCCATCTTGGACATCACCTTGTTCAGCCCCTTGCCAATCGCCTTGACGTAGTTCTTGACGTACTTCTCGGCCTTCTCGGCATCGCCCTTGGCGAAGCCTTCGATGGTTTCCAGCGCCAGGTAAGGGTGCACCGCTTCCGCACCGTAACCGCCCAACAGCGCGAAATGATGCGTTTCGCGGGCCGAGCCGGTTTCGACGACGAGGCCGGTGCTGGTGCGCAGGCCTTTCTTGACCAGGTGCTGGTGGATGGCGGACGTGGCAAGCAGCGCCGGAATGGCGACATGATCGGCATCGAGCTTGCGGTCGGAGACGATCAGGATGTTGGCACCGGAACGCACGGCATCTTCAGCATCGGCCGCCAGCGAGGCGAGACGGGCTTCGACGCCGGCCTTGCCCCAGGCCACCGGATAGCAGATATCGAGTTCGATCGAGCGGAACTTGCCGCTGGTGTACTTCTCGATATGACGCAGCTTTTCCACGTCGGTGCGCGTCAGCACCGGCTGGGCGACTTCGAGGCGGATCGGCGGGTTGATGTCGGTGGTGTTCAGCAGGTTCGGCTTCGGACCGACGAAGGAGACCAGCGACATGACCAGTTCCTCGCGGATCGGGTCGATCGGCGGGTTGGTCACCTGGGCGAACAACTGCTTGAAGTAGGTGTACAGCGTCTTGTTCTTGGACGACAGCACCGGCAGGGCGGAATCGGTACCCATCGAACCCGTGGCTTCCTCGCCGTTCTGCACCATCGGCTCGAGGATGACCTTGATGTCTTCCTGGGTGTAGCCAAAAGCCTGCTGGCGATCGAGCAGCGACGCCGTGGCGGCTTCGGCCGGCTCGGCCGGGGCCGGCACTTCGTCGAGCTTGATGCGGATCTTCTCGATCCACTCGCGATAAGGCTTGGCCTTGGCCAGCGAATCCTTCAATTCCTTGTCGTCGATGATGCGGCCCTGTTCCATGTCGATCAGGAACATCTTGCCCGGTTGCAGGCGCCACTTCTTGACGATCTTCTTTTCCGGAATCGGCAGCACGCCGGATTCGGAAGCCATGACCACGAGGTCGTCGTCGGTCACCAGATAGCGGGCCGGGCGCAGACCGTTACGATCGAGCGTCGCGCCGATCTGGCGGCCGTCGGTGAAGGCGACGGCGGCGGGGCCGTCCCACGGTTCCATCATCGCGGCGTGATATTCGTAGAAGGCGCGACGGTTCTCGTCCATCATCGTGTGCTTTTCCCAGGCTTCCGGGATCATCAGCATCATGGCCTGGGCCAGCGAATAGCCGCCCATCACCAGCAGTTCGAGGGCGTTGTCGAAAGAGGCGGAATCGGACTGGCCGGGGTAATGCAGCGGCCAGACCTTCTTCAGGTCGTCGCCGAGAATGGGCGAGGAAATCGCCTGTTCGCGCGCCTTGAACCAGTTGACGTTGCCGCGCACGGTGTTGATTTCACCGTTGTGGGCGATGTAGCGGAAGGGATGCGCCAGGTCCCAGGTCGGGAACGTGTTGGTCGAGAAGCGCTGGTGCACCATCGCCAGCGCCGAAACGGCACGCTTGTCCTGAAGGTCGAGGTAATAGACACCGACCTGGTCGGCGAGCAGCAGACCCTTGTAGTTGATGGTCCGCGCCGAGAAGGACGGCACGTAGAATTCCTGGCCGTGCTTGAGCTTCAGCGACTTGATGGCGTTGGCGGCGCGGCGGCGGATGATGTAGAGCTTGCGTTCGAGCGCGTCGGTAACGAAGACGTCCGGACCGCGACCGACGAAGACCTGGCGGATCACCGGCTCCTTGGCGCGCACCGTCGGCGACATCGGCATGTCGCGATTGACCGGCACATCGCGCCAGCCCAGGATGACCTGGCCTTCGGCCTTGACCGAACGCTCGATTTCCTCGATACAGGCATAGCGCGAAGCGGCTTCCTGGGGCAGGAAGACCATGCCGACGCCGTATTCGCCGACCGGCGGGAGATTCACGCCCTGCTTGGCCATTTCCTCGCGATAGAACTGGTCGGGAATCTGGATGAGAATGCCGGCACCATCGCCCTGCAAGGGATCGGCACCGACGGCGCCGCGGTGATCCAGATTCTTCAGGATCAACAAACCTTGCTCGACGATGCTATGACTTTTCTGGCCTTTAAAATGGGCGACGAAGCCCACACCACAAGCATCGTGCTCGTTGGCGGGGTCGTACATACCCTGCCGCTCAGGTACTGCCGGTTCCATCACACGCATTCCTTCAAATAACTTGGCCGGTGACTCAAGGCCAATGATGAAAAAAGCCGCGCAGCATTATTTGCGGCGTCGGCCTGTAGGAAAATTAGAGGCAACCATCGAATATACTGGTAAACCCCTGTCAATTCAAGATGCTGCAACGCACCAACCTGGCGCGCTGGCGCTCAAAGCTTGCCGACTCCGGCGCTGCGGGCTTCGATGGCAGCAACGATCTGCGCTTCACTGGCGGTATCTGACATCACCGCCCGCCCGATTTTTTCGAGCAGAACCAAGCGCAGGCGGCCGTCCTGAACTTTCTTGTCATGGCGCATCAGTTCGAGATAGCGCCCTGCACCGAGCGGTGCGCCCCGCACCGGCAATCCGGCACGGATAAACAGCTGCTCGATCCGGTTGACTTCGTCAGCGGTCAGCCAGCCGAGCTGGCGTGACAGTTCCGCCGCCATCAGCGTGCCGGCAGCCACGGCCTCGCCGTGCAACCAGACGCCATAGCCGAGACCGGTTTCGATGGCATGACCGAAAGTATGCCCCAGGTTGAGCAGGGCGCGCTCCCCGGCTTCCTTTTCGTCGGCGGCCACCACCTCGGCCTTGTTGGCACAGGAACGATGTACGGCATAACGCAGCGCCGCCTCCTCGCGACCAAGCAGTTTCTCGAGGTTGTCTTCCAGCCAGGCGAAGAATTCCGGATCACGAATCAGGCCGTACTTGATCACTTCGGCAAGACCTGCCTTCAATTCACGGTCCGGCAGGGTGTTCAGCGTTGCGATATCGGCCAGCACCAGCTTGGGCTGGTAAAAGGCGCCGATCATGTTCTTGCCCAGCGGATGGTTGATCGCCGTCTTGCCGCCCACCGACGAATCGACCAGGGACAATAGCGTCGTCGGCACCTGGATGAAAGGCATGCCGCGCTGGTAGCAGGCAGCGGCGAAGCCCCCCATGTCGCCGATGACGCCGCCACCGAGGGCGATCAGGGTGGTGCTGCGCTCGCAGTGGGCACCGAGCAGGGCATCGAAAACCAGGTTCAGGGTTTCCCAGGTCTTGTATTGTTCGCCGTCCGGCAGGATCACCGGCAAGGCCGAAATCCCCGCCTTTTCCAGCGTCGCCCGCAAGACATCCAGATAGAGCGGGGCAACCGTCGTATTGCTGACGATGACCACTTTCTTCTGCTTGATGTGCGGAAGCAACAGGTCGTGGCGGGAAAGGACGCCGCAGCCGATATGGATCGGGTAGGAGCGCTCGGCAAGCGAGACTTCCAGGGTCTGAATCAGGTTTTGCATAGACGGCCAAACTCTCTTAGCAGGTGCTGGACGATACCGCTGGCGACCAGTTGCGATCCCTCGACCACGAAATGCGCTGCTTCGCGGTAAAGCGGATCACGGAGTGTATAGAGCTCCTCGAGCCGGGCCAGGGGGTCTGACACACGGAGCAGCGGTCGGTTCCGATCGTGCCGGGTGCGCTCGTAAAGCAGACGCGGCGGCACGTTGAGATAGACCACCCAGCCGGTGTCGTGCAGATGACGCCGGTTTTCCGCATCGAGAACGACGCCGCCACCGGTGGCCATCACGATATTGCTGCTCTGGACCAACTCGGCAATGGTTTGCGCCTCGCGCCGGCGAAAGCCCGCCTCGCCTTCAATCTCGAAAATAGTCGGAATGGGGACGCCGGTCCGCTCGACGATTTCGTGATCGGAATCGTAGAAGACCCGCCCCAGTCGTCGCGCCAGCTGGCGCCCCACCGTTGTTTTGCCAGCCCCCATCAAGCCGACCAGATAGATATTGGTACGATTATTCACGGGGCGATTTTATCCGACTCCGGGGCGATCCCAAAAAAAAAGCCGGCAGCGCCGGCTTTGGTAAGGAGGCAGCGGATCAATCCAGACGAACCTTGTCCGAAATGACGCGCGGCGTGATGAAAATCAGCAATTCGCGGCGTTTGCTGATGTCGTTCTTGACCCGGAACAGGGCGCCCAGGTAGGGGATGTCGCCGAGCAGCGGCACCTTGTCGATATTGGTCTGGCTGTTGGTGATATAGACCCCGCCCACCACCACCGTGCCGCCGTTGTCGACCACGACATTGGTTTCGACGATCGAACTCTTGATCGGCGGCAGGCCGAGCACGGCATTGGTGTAGTCGGCATCTTCCTTCTTGACCAGCAGCGCCATCTTGACCGTCCCTTCCGGGGTGATCTGCGGCGTCACTTCGAGCGACAGCTTGGCCGGCTTGAAAGTCACCGTCTGGGTGATGATGCCGCCGCTGTTGGTCGTCGTCACGTAAGGAATTTCCGTGCCGTCCTCGATCTTCGCCTTGACGTTATTGGCGGTAATGACACGCGGGCTGGAAATGATCTTGCCGATGCCGTCCGACTCCAGGGCGGCGATTTCCAGATTCAGGATGCGGCTCATCGAAGCGCTGAACAGGGAGAGCGCCAGCGTGCCGCCCGACGACGAATATGCCGGCAGATTGACTCCGATGTTGGAATTCTGGTTGAGAACGGCACCGGTCCCGCTCGTCGTGGTGACCCCTGCAGTCGTCGTCGTCTTGAAAGTGGCCGGAGTGATACTGCCGCCCACCAGGCCCGCCCTGCCGTTATCCAGACTGGTCACTCGCGAATTGATGAAATTCAGCTTGGCGCCCAGCTGCTTGTTGAAATCGTCATTAGCCTCAACGACCCGCGCTTCGATCAGCACCTGGCGGGCGCCGATATCGATCGCCTTGATGAAGGTGCGGATTTCGTCCAGTTTCGACGGCACGTCATTGACGAACAGCAGGTTGGACTGCGGATCGGCCACGGCGCTGCCGCGTTTGCTCAGGATGCGCTGAGCGGAAATGTTGCTGCCGGCAGGCGCCGGCGTCGGCGCCGGGACGGCCGCAGTACCGGTGGCGCCGAGGGGAGGCAGGCCGGCCAGCAAACGCGCCACATCAACCGCTTTCTGGTAATTCAGCGCGTACTGTTCCAATTGCAGCGGCTCGAGATCGCCGATCTGCTGCTTCGATTCAAATTCCAGCTTTTCGCGGGTGGCGATTTCGTCGCGCGGGGCAATCAGGATGATATTGCCCTTCTTGCGCATATCCAGCCCCTTTTGCTGGAAGATGATGTCGATCACCTGGTCGGCCGGCACATCCTTGAGGACCAGGGTAGTCGTCCCGGTCACCGTTTCGCTGATCACCGCGTTGAGATTGAGTTCTTCGGCCATCAGGCGCAGCAGGGCGCGAACGTCGCCGTTCTGGTAATTGATGCTGACGCGCGGTCCTTGATAGCCGACCTTGCTGCCCTGGACCAGCTTGTTGGGATCTTCGACGATCTTTTTGACTTCGACGACGAACTGACTGTCGCTCTGGTAGGCGTTGTGTTCCCACAAGCCTTTGGGAGTGATGATCATCCGGACATTGTCGCCCAGCGCCTTGGTCTCCACCGAAGTCACCGGGGTCGCGAAATCGTTGACGTCGAGCTTGCGCCGCAGTTGGTCGGGCACCGACGTCTTCATGAAATCGACAATCAGGCTGGAGCCCTGCTGGCGAATATCGATGCCGGTGCCGGGGTCGCTCAGGTCGACGACAATTCGCCCCTCGCCGTCCTTGCCGCGCCGGAACTGCACGTCCCGGACGCTATGGCGCTGACCGACCGCGCTTTCCTCGGCGAAGCGGGTGACGCGCTGCGCCGCCGAATCACTGATCCGCGACACCGGGGCGAGAATGACGTAGAGCGATTTGCCATCCAGTCGGGTTGTGTAGTTCATGTTGCGCACGAGGTTGAGCACCAGCCGCGTCCGTTCGCCGGCCTGGACGACGTTAAGGCTGTGCAGATCGCCCTCGTTCACCACCTGCGTCGTCTTGCCCAGGCCGTTGGTCGTTCCGGGAAAATCGAACGCCACTTTCGCCGGGTTGGCCACACTGAAGCCGGCCGGCGGACTGGTCAGCGCCTCCTTGAGATCGATCTTGACGGCGATGTCGTTGCCCTGCTGGGCAACATTGATCGCCTCAATGGTATTGGCCGGCGCCGTCTGGGCGCGCAGCGGGGTAACCAGGGCAAGGCAGGCCGAAGCTGTGACCAAGGCGTAGTTGATGAATTTCATTTCTTGCTTCCCTCCTTGCTCTGCAGGTACAGCGAGCTTTTCCGCTCGCTCCAGTCGCCTGCAGAATCTTGAACCAGTTCCCGCAACTCGAGATCCTTGTCGGTAATTTTGGTCACCATGCCGAAATCCAGGCCGATGTAGTCGCCCACCTTGACCTGCTTGACCTTGTCCTCCACCTGGATGACGGCCATCGGCTGCTTATTGACGTTCAGGTAACCGATCATTTTCAGCGATTCGATCGGGTACTTTTCGAGCAGGCTGTTGCGCAGGTCGCGTGCCTCGAAATCCGGCTGGAAGGCGCCGCCCCGGCCGGCGCCCTGCCGCGACTTCGATTCCGGCTCGATCTTGCTGGCCTTGAAGGGGTCAAGCATGCCTTCGACATCGTAGGGAACGGGCTGGTACGGCAGGACCTCCGGCAATTTGGGGATATTGCCGCGCATGTCCTTGGAACTGTCGGCCATCCATTGCTTCAGGTCTTCGTGATCGCCTCCCGAGCACGCCCCGAGGAGGCCGCACAAGGCGATGAGAATCAGTCGATTCACTTCTTGGCTCCTTGGGCGGGTTTCTTCTGCCTGGCGATTTCATCTTCATCCAGATAGCGGAAAGTTTTGGTCGTCGCATCCAGCGTCAGGAGGCCGCTATCCTTGAGCGGCGTAATCGAGATGTTGTTCAGGGTGACGATGCGCGGCAGCTTGGCAATATCAGCGGCAAACGCCCCGAGGTCGTGATACGAACCGTTGATTTTCACCGCAATCGGCAGCTCGGCATAGAAGTCCTTGATCACCTCGGCGCCCGGCCGGAACAGCTCGAATTGCAGGCCACGCCCGAGGCCGGCCTGATTGACTTCGATGAGCAGCGCTTCGACTTCCGACTTGTCCGGCAACTGCTTGAGCAAGGCACCAAAGGAGCGGTCGATCTCGGCCAGTTGCTGGGTATACAAGTCGAGATTGACCGCTTGCCGCTTCTTGTCGAGGTACTGCTGGCGCAGCGTTTCTTCCTCTTTCTGTTTGGTTTCGAGTTCGGCGAGCTGGTCCGACCAGACGAACCACCAGCCGCCGAGCAGCAGGACCAGCAGCAAACCGACCAGCACGGCAACGCGGGGAATCAGCGGCCAGGCCCCCGGGTCGTTCGGGTTCAGGTAACGGAAATCGTCGGCGATCGCCTGAAAATCGATCTTGGGCAGTGTCATGGATTTGGCGCTCACTTCTTCACCTTCCCATCATCCGGCTTGACCCGCTTCAAGGCCACGTTCATCGCGAACTCGTTGCTACGCCGCCCGTTCATCACGATCGCCTTGACTTCGATCAGCTGCGGCGCCTGGAACCAGGGAGAGCCTTCCAGATTGCGCATCAAGGCTGAAACGCGGGCATTGGATTGGGCATACCCGGTGATATTGACGTTCAGGCCGTCCTGCTTCAGTGACTTGAGATAGATGCCTTCCGGCACCAGCTTGACCATTTCGCTGAGCAGGTAGACGGTTTCGCCGCGGTCGCGCTGCAGGTCCTCGATCACCTGCTTGCGGGCCAGCAAGGCCTGGGTCTGCTCTTTCAGGCGCTTGATCTGGTCAAGCTGCTTGTCGAGCACGGCGATTTCCTGCTTGAGGAAGTCGTTGGCCCCTTGCTGGCTGCTGATGTAACCGGCGATCGCCGTGTACACCGCAAAGACGATCAGCAGGCCGAGAACGGTGACCAGTGCGGCCAGCACGAAGAACTGCTGGCGCCTTTCCTTTTTCGCCTCTTCGCGGTGAGGCAGGAGGTTGATGCGTATCATGAGGGATCAAACCTCCGCAGAGCGAGTCCGCAGGCCACCATCAGCGAGGACGCGTCAGCCAGCAGGTTTTTCGCCCGCACCCGGTCCGACAGCACCATGTTGGCAAACGGATTCGCAATCAGGGTATTGACCTGGGTGCGCGTGGCAACGACTTCGTCGATGCCCGGAATAACTGCGCAACCGCCGGCCAGGATCAGGTGATCCACCTGGTTGTACTGGGTCGAGGTAAAGAAGAACTGCAGGGCGCGAGAGACTTCGAGCGCCAGGTTTTCCATGAAGGGGTTGAGCAGTTCGGCCTCATAGCCTTCCGGAAGGTTGCCGGTGCGCTTGGCGGCTTCGGCATCCTCGTAATTCATGCCGTAGTGGCGGGCGATATCCTGGGTCAGTTGTCCGCCGCCGAATGCCTGTTCGCGGGCATAGACCTGCTGCCCGTTGCGCAGCACGGTGAGATTCATGACATTGGCGCCGGCATCGATCAAGGCGATGACCTGGTTCTTGCCGGCTTCGGGAAGCTGGCGCTCGATCAGTTCGAACGCAGCGAGCGCAGCCAGCGACTCGACATCGACGACCACGGCTTTCAAGCCGGCGGCATCGGCGACGGCGACACGGTCCTCGACCCGTTCCTTTTTCGAGGCGGCGATCAGCACTTCCATTTCATCCGGCACCGATGGGGCCGGCCCGAGCACCTGATAATCGAGATTCACTTCATCGATCGAAAACGGGATGTACTGATTCGCCTCCGATTCGACCTGGGCCTCGAGTTCATCGTCGCGCAAGCCCGCGGGCACGATGATCTTCTTGGTGATCACCGCCGAGCCCGGCAAGGCCATTGCCACATTCCGGGTCGAGGTCCCCAGACGCTTCCAGGCACGCCGGACACAGTCGACGACACCGTCGAGGTTGGCAATATTGCCATCCGAAACCGCATCTTTCGGCAACACCTCGATGGTGTAGCGTTCGACGCGGTAGCCCTCTTTCCCGTTGGCGGTCAGTTCGACCATCTTGACTGCGGATGAACTGATGTCCAAACCGAGCAAGGAACGCGCCTTGGGATTCAACAACGCTGAGATATCGAAGCGCACCAGACCCCCAAAAGTCCTTACAAAATGCGAAGTTAGCTAACAAACCAATAATCCACTTCAAATCCTAGCAACAAGCCCTGGGCATGTAAAGCACTTTCGCGGCGGCCTCCGGCAGCAGCGTATAATCCGCCCAACGCCAATCAGAACCCCGACCACCTTGTCTTCCCTGCCCCTGCCGCTACGTATTATCGTTTATCCAATCCTCATTTTGGCCGGCCTGCTGGCCATGGGGATCGCCATCGGTCTGATCGTTCTCGTCCTCGCTTACCCGAACCTGCCCTCGCTGGAAGCCCTGACCGACTACCGTCCGAAGATTCCATTGCGCATTTTTACCGCCGACGGTTTCCTGATCGGCGAGTTCGGCGAGGAACGCCGGGCGGTGGTCAATATCCAGAACGTTCCCGACGTCATGAAGCAGGCGATCCTGTCGGCCGAAGACGATCGCTTCTACCAGCATGGCGGGATCGATTACGTCGGCATCATGCGCGCCGCCGGCGCCAACCTGATCGGTGGCGGCAAGCGCCAAGGCGCCTCGACCATCACCCAGCAGGTCGCCCGCAACTTCTTCCTGACCGGCGAAAAGACCTACACGCGCAAGCTTTATGAAGTGCTGCTCTCCTTCAAGATTGAACACAGCCTGTCGAAAGACCAGATTTTCGAGCTCTACATTAACCAGATCTTCCTCGGCCAGCGCGCCTACGGCTTTGCGGCTGCTTCCCAGATTTATTTCGGCAAGCCGCTCAAGGATATTTCCATTGCCGAAGCCGCGATGCTGGCCGGCCTGCCCAAGGCACCCTCGGCCTACAACCCGATCGTCAATCCGAAACGCGCCAAACTGCGCCAGCAATATGTCCTGCGCCGGATGCACGAACTGGGCTTCATCACCGCCGCCCAGCACGAAGCGGCGCTCAAGGAGCCGCTGGTCGTCAAGCGCGAACTTGGCGAGTACGCCGTGCATGCCGAATTCGCCGCCGAAATGGCTCGCCAGATCGCCGTCGAACGGTTCCCGGAAGACGTTTACACCCGCGGCATGCAGGTCTATACGACGCTGATCAAGAGCGAGCAGGAAGCCGCCTACGCCAGCCTGCGCAAAGGCGTCATGGACTATGACCGTCGCCACGGCTATCGCGGCGCCGAATCCTATCTCGACATGAACGAGGTCAAGGCCGACCAGGAAGAATCGATCGACGAAGCGCTACAGGACATCGCCGATGCCGGCGACCTGATCCCGGCCCTGGTGCTGGCAGCCGACGCCAGGCAGATCAAGGCTTATCGGAAGGGCGGCGAAGTCGTCACGCTGACCGGCGACGCGATGAAATTCGCCGCCAAAATGGTCGACGACAAGGCGCCGCCCAACAAGCGCCTCAAGCGCGGCGCCGTCATCCGCCTGCAAAAGGACGACAAGGGCGGCTGGCAGATCAGTCAGTTGCCGGAAGTCGAGTCGGCCTTTGTCGCGGTGGCTCCGAACGACGGCGCCATTCGCGCTTTGGTCGGCGGCTTCGACTTCAACCGCAACAAGTTCAACCACACCACCCAGGCGTGGCGACAGCCCGGCTCCAGCTTTAAGCCCTTTATCTATTCGGCCTCCCTGGAGAAGGGCTTCAGCCCCAATAGCGTCATCGCCGACGAGCCCATTGTGATCTCAGCCAGCCAGACCGGCAGCCAGGCCTGGGAGCCCCACAACTACGACGGCAAGTACGAAGGCCCGATGAAGATGCGCACCGCCTTGGCCAAGTCCAAGAACATGGTGTCCATCCGCATCCTGCAGGCCATCGGCACCCAATACGCCCAGGACTACGCCACCCGTTTCGGTTTCGACGCCGACAAGCACCCGCCCTACCTGACCATGGCCCTGGGGGCCGGTTCGGTCACCCCCTGGCAGATGGTGACGGCGTACTCCGTCTTCGCCAACGGCGGCTTCCGCATCCAACCCTACGTGGTGAAGGAAATCCGCGACGAGAAGGGGCAGGTCCTCGCCCAGTCGGCCCAGGTCCAAGCCGGCGACGAAGCCATCCGGGTCATCGACCCTCGCAACGCCTTCCTGATGGATTCCATGCTGCGGGACGTGGCCATCTACGGCACCGCCGCCAAGGCCTCCGTCGCCCTGAAGCGGCAAGACTTGGCCGGCAAGACCGGCACCACCAACGAATACGTGGATGCCTGGTTCTGCGGCTACCAGGCCACCGTCACCGGTTGCGCCTGGATCGGTTTCGACCAGCCCAAGAAGCTGGGCGACAAGGAAACCGGCGGCGTCGCCGCCCTGCCCATCTGGATCGGCTATATGTCCCGCGCACTCAAGGACGTTCCGGTGACCTTGCCCGAAGTGCCCTCCGGCCTGGTGGCCGCCAGCGGCGGCGGCTATGTCTATGCCGAGAATGTGGCCAAGGAGCTCAGCCCCGAGGAACAGGAGGCTGAAGGCGCTCCGCCGCCCAAGCCCGAGCTGGACAAGCCGCCGGCTGACTGATCAGGTCAGTTGGATCGTCTCGCCGGCCTGCTGGCTGGCGAGACGGGACAACTTGGCCATCAGTTCGTCGTTGTCCCGGGTATCCCGCCACGCACTGCCGTCCCAGCGGAAATGGAAACCTCCCGCCCGAGCCGCCACCCAGATTTCCTTGGCGACGCCATGGCGGTTTACGATGATCTTGCTGCCATCCTCGAACTCGATTTCCAGGATACCTCCCGGTTGGGGCTCGAAGTCCAAATCGGCGCCGCAAGACTCCACGGCATTCTCGATACGGGCCAGGGCCGCATCGGCCAA
>JBLNBM010000029.1:0-22932 GCA_050259955.1 Bacteroidota bacterium | reverse complement strand
GTACCGGGGAAAATAATGGCCAGGTTCGCCGCTCGCCGTCTCCGCAATTCACCCTAAGCCGGCGCGGCAGCGCGCTGCCGTGGTGCGATCAATCCACCGCTCCAGCACCGTCGCGGTGCATCACCTGTCACCAACACCGAAACGCAATGCTCACGAGCAGCTAGGTCCTTGGTTGGCAACCAATAGAGCGTTTGTCGTTGCTCCGAAAGTGGCGGCTGCCCGTCGGAAATTCAACCGTCTGCTCAGGCCGGCCGATTGATGAAGTCGATTAGTTCCCGGGTGAAGCGTTCGCGCTGCCACTGATGGGGCGAATGGTCCGTCCCCTCGTAAATATGCAGGATAGCGTCGGGAATCTGGCTGGCCACGTAATGGGCCGTTTCGTTGCGGTAGAAATTGCTCTGACCACCATAAACCAGCATTGACGGGACATCGATGCGTCCGAGCACATCGCGGTAGTCGGCGGCGGTGAGGCTGGCCCAGCATTCGATCAGCGGTCGCGAATCTTGGGCGCGCAAGGCGGCCCGTGAGCGCTCCCAGCCACAGGCCCCGGCAATATATTTCTCCCTGGCCCGCTCATTGAGACCAAAGGCCGTCAGTTTCAGAACGCCTTCGGCAAAATCCTCCCGCAGCCAGGACATCATTTCGCCGGCCTTCTGTTCGTCGAAGTCGCCGTAGATGCCGTGATCCCAGCTATCGTCGGTGAGCAGTTTCGGCGACTGGTCGATGAAGCAGAGCCGGGAAAGGCGCCCCGTGCCGAAGTCGGCGATGTATTGCCAGAGCGTCAGGGCGCCCATCGAATGGCCAACGATGCCGACCTTGTCGAGTCCGTAGTGGTCGATGAGGTTGGCGAGATCCCTGGCCATGCGTTCGACAGTGGGCGACGCAGTGTCATCCATTGCATGCCCGCCATGGCCCCGGGCATCCCAGCGAAATACCCGGTGCTGTTTCTCTAGTTCGCCGAGAAAGGGGAACCATTCCTGGTGACTGGAAGTCCAGCCATGCAGCATGACAATCGGCGAACCTTCGCCGGAAATTTTCAGGTGAATCTTGGCGCCGTCATCGGCAAAAAAGTGTGACATGGCTGGAAAAGGCGTTGAGGACGGCCAAGTATAATCTGCCTATCAATACGCTGGAGTACGGAAATGTTTGACTGGAGAGATTACGGAAACGGCATCGTCGCTTTCGATGCCGGTTATGTGCGGCCGATCCTGGCGGCAATTCATATTGTCGTTGAGGACGGTCGCGTCGCTTTTGTCGATGCCGGCAGTAACGATTCCCTGCCTAATGCGCTGGCGGCGCTGGCCCGGCTTGGTCTTGATGCCGAGGCGGTCGATTACGTGATTCTGACCCATATCCACCTGGATCACGCCGGTGGCGCCGGCAGCATGATGGCGGCTTTCCCGAATGCCCGCCTGGTGGTTCATCCGCGCGGTGCGCGTCACATGGCGGAGCCGTCGAAGCTGGTGGCCGGGGTCAGTGCCGTTTATGGCGCCGAATACGTCGAGCGGGTTTATGGCGAAATTCTGCCGATTGCCGCGGGCCGCATCGTCGAAGCTGCCGATGGCCATGTTTTGTCGCTGGCCGGGCGCGAATTGCTCTGCCTGGATACACCGGGCCATGCCCGCCATCACATCTGTATCGTCGACCGGAAAACCGGCGGCATCTTCACCGGCGACATGTTCGGCCTGTCCTACCGCGAACTTGATGTCGATGGCCGCCAATTCATCTTCCCGACCACGACGCCCAGCCAGTTCGAGCCGGAGGCGATGCGGCGATCGATCCAGCGCCTGCTCTCCTTCAACCCGCCAGCCATGTACCTGACCCATTACGGCCAGATTGGTGACATTCAGGCAAAAGAGGCGTCGCTACTCCGCCACCTCGATGCGCTGACCGGACTGGCCTTGGCGGAAAAAGATGCCGGCGCCGAACGACATGCGCGCATCAAGCGGGCGATGACGACATACCTGCTCGCCCAGTTGCGCGCCCATGGCTGCACCTTGCCCGAAAACCAGTTACTGGCGCTCTGGGAAACCGATCTTGAATTGAATGCCCAGGGCCTGGGCATCTGGCTGGATACGCTGAACGCCTAGGCGGCGTCGGTTTCCCGGGCGATCAGATTGATCGCCAGCGAAGCCGCGGCCATGCCGAACACCGATGTGACGCAGACCGACGAGCCGAAGCCGGCGCAATTGAGGCCGGCCGGACCGCGTTCGGCATCGCAGCTGGCATTCTTGTCCGGGTAGCGCAGCGGCTCCGTTGAATAGACGGCCTGAACGCCGAATTTCTTTTTGCCGTCGCGGGAAAAACCGTATTCCTTGCGCAACAGGGCGCGTACCTTGGCGAGGAGCGGATCCTGGATGGTCTGGCTGAGATCGCCGGCGCGGATTTGCGTCGGGTCGAGCTGGCCACCGGCGGCGCCGCCGACGATGATGGGCAGCTTTCGGCGGCGACAACAGGCGATCATCGCCGCCTTGGCGCGCACCTGGTCGATGGCGTCGATGACGACCGAAAAGTCCCGGTCGAGCAGCTGACCGACATTGTCCGGCGTCACGAAATCCTCGACGCAGAGCACCTGGCAATCCGGATTGATGGCGTCGATTCGTTCGGCCATGGCGTGCACCTTGGCCTTGCCGTAAACCTCGCCCAGGGCATGAATCTGTCGGTTGGTATTGGACTCTGCCACCATGTCAAGATCGATCAGCGTAATCCGGCCAATGCCTGTGCGAGCCAGCGCCTCGGCGCTCCAGGAGCCGACGCCGCCGATGCCGACGACGCAGACATGAGCCTGGCGCAAGCGCCGGGCACCTTCGGTCCCGTATAAACGGGCGACACCGCCGAAGCGGCGCTCCAGATCAGCGCTCATCAGGTTTCAATGGTCTTGCGAATGACGGCGTTGAACGGGGCAATCCATTCCGGCGCAAACTGCTTGTCGCAGGCATTGATTTCGGCAACCGCGCGCAGCACCGAGCGATTCTTGCCGCGATGGATGTGCTTGAGCATGACCGCCTCGAACGCATCGACAATGGCCAGTATTCGGGCGCCGGCACAGATCTCGTGGTCGCGCAGTTCTTTCGGATAACCGCCGCCATCCGGCATCTCGTGGTGCTGGGCCACCATCTCGGCGGCGGCGTCCCAGCCCGGCATGCGTTGCAGCAGCCCGGCAGCGAATCCCGGGTGGTTGCGCAGCAGCAATTTATCATCGGCGGTCATTTTGCCGACCTTGAGCCAGATGGCTTCGGAAATCAGCATCATGCCGATATCGTGCAAATAGACTGCCGCCTCCAGTTGCATCGGATCGACAGGATTGCCGCCGGCCTTGTTGGTTTCCAGCGCCAGGCGGAGGATGCGCATGGTCCGTCCCTTGAACAGCGGCGAGCGGCTTTCCAGTTGCAGGGCCAGGGAGCGGAAGAATTGCAGATCGTTGCCGGCATGTTCGCTGCTCGGCTTGCCCAGACGCGGCGCACGGCTGGAAATATCGCCGATCACGGAAGAGAAGCCGGTCACTGTCTCGATCAATTCGGCGCAACAGGCGTCGACATCTTCGAGCGATGCCTGCGACAGTTTGTCGAGGCCGTCGACAAGGTCGGCCAAGCGCAAGTTTTCCAAGGACTTGTTGGCGAGCAGGGCACCGACCGCCAGTTCGAGACGATCGACCGCCAGCAGGATCATTTCGGCAAGCAGATCGGAAAAGGGGATTTCGCCTTCCCGGAAGCGCGACATCATCGTTTCGATCGGATGAGCGATGGCGACGCCGAGCGAAAATTTGCACAGCGAGGCGTCACCCTTGATGTTGTGGATGGCGCGGAACAGGTCGGCAATGATTTCGCGGTCGGCCGGCTGCACGCGCAGTCGGGCGACATCG
The DNA here is from genome assembly GCA_050259955.1 of Bacteroidota bacterium. Classification (GTDB taxonomy): domain Bacteria; phylum Pseudomonadota; class Gammaproteobacteria; order Burkholderiales; family Rhodocyclaceae; genus Azonexus. Next base: position 19,070 of record JBLNBM010000029.1, on the reverse strand, counting down.
CGTTCGACCTCGGGAGCGCGGTCGGTCAGCGCGTCGGCAAATTCTTCCAGGGCCAGACGATCATCGATGACCGGCGCGGTGATTGAATGGACATCCATGCCCGTCTCCCCTTTTTTATCCTGATCCGGTGAGTTTAGCTGAAAGTCCGCGCAAACCGGAGCGTCGCCATTGATTTGTCGGCCTTGACGGCCCCCCCTTCCCCACCTAAGATTCCGCGCTTCGCCAGAGAATTGCCTACTGTGACACTGGAACAGCTTTATGCCCTGATCGGGCCTGACATGGGTGCCGTCGATGCGGTGATCCGTGAGCGTTTGCACTCCGACGTGGTACTGGTCCGCCAGGTGGCCGAATACATTATCGGCAGCGGCGGCAAGCGCATGCGCCCGGCCCTCGTGCTGCTGGCGGCCGGCGCTCTCGGCTACCAGGGCAAGCGGCATCACGAAATGGCCGCCGTCGTCGAATTCATCCATACCGCCACGCTGCTGCACGACGATGTGGTCGATGAGTCGGCTTTGCGGCGCGGCCGCGATACCGCCAATGCGATGTTCGGCAATGCTGCCAGCGTCCTGGTCGGCGATTTTCTTTATTCGCGCGCCTTCCAGATGATGGTCGACGTCGACGACATGCGGGTGATGCAGGTGCTCTCCAACGCCACCAATATCATCGCCGAAGGCGAAGTCCTGCAATTGATGAATTGCCATGACGCGGATGTCGATGAAGCGCGCTACATGCAGGTCATCCACTACAAGACCGCCAAATTGTTCGAGGCCGCCGCGCAGCTGGGAGCCATTCTCGGCGAGGCATCGCCAGAGGTCGAGCAGGCAATGGCAGCCTACGGCATGCATCTCGGCACCGCCTTCCAGCTGATCGACGACGTTCTAGATTATTCCGGCCAGGAAGCGGATACCGGTAAACATATCGGCGACGATCTGGCCGAAGGCAAGCCGACCTTGCCCCTGATCTATGTGATGCAGCACGGCACGCCGGCGCAGGCAGCCTGCGTGCGTAAAGCCATCGAAGAGGGCGGCCGCGACGATTTCCCCGCCGTGCTCGACGCGATCCGCGACAGCGGCGCCCTCGATCACGCCCGAGTCCGTGCAGAACGGGAGGCCGAACTCGCGAGAGAAGCTATTTTGTGTCTGGGGGCTTCAAATTATCAAAAAGCTCTGCTACAATTATCGCTCTTTGCAGTTGAGCGAAATCACTAGATCACCTCAGCCTGCATCGGAGTGTAGCTCAGCCTGGTAGAGCACTGCGTTCGGGACGCAGGGGTCGCAAGTTCGAATCCTGTCACTCCGACCAATGTAAGCCCCTGTAAATCGACGATTTACAGGGGCTTTTGGTTTTCGGCTCGGCTTTATCGAGTGATGCGGACGTTGTCGATTCTTGCCACGCGGGTCTTGATTATTACCGTGGCAGGTCACGGAAGTTCAGAAGAACGAAACTAAATTGGCCGACCTTCGGTCTGATTTTCGTTACAGGTATTTGCCGCAGCGGAGGCTTTCGTGATTGAGTTCATTGTCGAAAATTCGCTGGCAATTCTTGTCATCGCCGTCTTATTGGTGATCTTCGTGCTGGCTATCCTGGCTTCGAAACGACATCTCAAATTGAGAAATCCGGCTCGTGTCGACCGCAGAAGAACGGTACGCGGCGGCAATAATCGTCGGATGGGAGATTCGCACTAGGGGCGGCGGCCCGGCCGAAGTCCTTCCGTCGCAGACCGCCGTCATCCTTCGGGGAGTTGCTGCGTGATCCAGAATGCCATCGACAAGCCGTGGGTACTCCTTGCCTTTCTGGTATGCATCGTGCTGTTGGGCATTGGCGCCGGTTTGCGGATGCGCCATGATCGCCGGGTGCAGCGCTTCGCCCATGGCGAACGGCGCGAGTTGCCGCGCATTTTGCCGGACCATCGCTGGCGTGGTGGCCGGCGGAAAAGACGAAATACGCAGTGATCCCTGGTAGATGGCGTGATGCCGCGTTGATCGGCCCGAGGTGACAGCCGGGCAGAGGCTGGTGTATCCTGTCCCGATAGTGTGATGCTAAGTGGCTGATTGCGAAGAGGATCGGTGTTTTTTGCCGCCTGTCTGCGGCGCTCTTTCGCGCGCTTGGAACATCTTCTTCTGGCCAGAAACTCCCTGCAGCTTTCGCGAGTTCCTGCGCTTTCTACCTGGCTACTGCAAGGACTCGTGAGGCCGTGATGAAATATCTGCTGCTGGTTGCTCTCTTCGTTGCGATCTGGTGGTCATGGAATAAGCGCCGGATCGGGACGGGCGGCGACCGGCCGCGCACCGACCCACCGGTTGAAAACATGGTCGTTTGTACGCATTGCGGTGTTCATTTGCCGGAAAGTGACAGCCTGAAGGAGGGGGCCAAGGTCTATTGCAGCGAGGCACATCGGCTGGCCGCACGGGCGGCCGGACACTGATGCCGGACTGGCTGTCTGCGACCTGGGAGGCCAACTGGCGACCATTCCAGTATTTCAACCTGTATCGGCTGGTGATGGCCAGCCTGTTGTTGCTGGGCATACTGTTCCCGCACGAGTGGACCGGTCGCCTCGAATTGTCGCCGACCGACGCGCTGGTGGCGCTGGCGGTAGCTTATCTGATCGCAATTCTCGGGGGGCTGTTCCTTTCCATCCACTGGCGGCACCGTTTCAATTTCCAGCTTTCGGCGCAAGTGCTGCTGGATGTGCTGGCGGTCAGCCTGTTCATGTACGCCGCCGGCGGCGTCAGTAGCGGCATCGGCGTCCTGTTGCTGGTTTCGCTGGCCGCTGCCAGCCTGGTCGGGCGCGGTCGCCTGGTGCTCTTCTACGCTGCGCTGGCGACCTTGGGAGTCTTGCTGACCCAGATCTACGGCGTCTTTGCCCAGGGCTTCGATCTGGGCACCGTTTTCCAGGGCGGCATCCTGTCGGCCGGTTTCTTTGCCACCGCCATTCTGGCTCGCCTGCTCGGTCAGCGGGTCATGGCCAACGAAGATCTCGCCCGTCGACGTGGCGAGGCGCTGGAAAATCAGAACCGGATCAGCCAGCGGGTCGTCGAACGGATGCTTGACGGCGTGCTGGTGGTCGGTCGCGACGGGCGAGTCAATCGCCATAACCCGGTCGCCGTCGCAATGCTGGCGCTGCCGGCCGAGACCGGCCTGGTGCTGGCGGACTGGGCACCGACCCTCGCTGCTGCGCTGGCCAACTGGCAAGCCGGCCATAGCGGCGCCGTCCTTTTTTCCGGTGCCGAGGGGCGGGAGATTCGCGCCCGCTTCGAAAAAACGGCGAGTTCGGACGGGGAAGTCCTTATTTTCATGGAGGACGTGGGGCGTATCAAGGAGCGTGCTCAGCAATTGAAGTTGGCATCGCTGGGGCGCCTTACCGCCAGTATCGCGCACGAGATACGCAATCCCCTTTCGGCCATCGGCCACGCCGGCGAGCTGCTGCGCGAAGAGCGACGCGGCGAAATCCAGGATCGCTTGCTGCGCATCCTCAATGACAACGTTGCCCGTCTCGACCGGATCGTCAATGACGTCCTCGAACTGGGGCGGCAGAATCGTGCCGAGCCGGAATTGCTCTCCCTCGAGGAGTTCTGTGGTGGTTTTGTCGAACACTTGTCGGCGGCGGAAAGCCTGCCGGCCGATCTGCTGGTCCTGCATGTTGAGCCGCGCGCCGCGCTCTGCTTTGATCGTTCGCACCTGCACCAAGTGCTGTGGAACTTGGTCGGTAATGCCGTGCGCCATTCGAGCCGGACAGCCGGCGCCGTGCGCCTCGAGGTTAGCGCCGGCGCGGCCGAGGGGCGGGTAGAATTGCATGTGATCGACGATGGTCCGGGGGTGCCCGAAAATGTCCGCGAACAGATTTTCGAGCCGTTTTTTACGACGCATGCCCAGGGGACGGGACTCGGGTTGTTCATCGCCCGCGAACTCTGTGTTGCCAACGGAGCGTCGCTGGAATTGGGGCATGACCGATCGCATGGTCATTTCATGATTGTCGGGAGAAACGATACGTGTCACTAGCCAAGAGCGAAAGACGGCCGCGCAGCGAGTTGGCGCGCGTCCTCGTCGTTGATGACGAGCCGGATATCCGCGAACTGATCGACCTCACCTTGTCGCGGATGGGACTGGCGGCCGAGTGCGTCGGCAGTGTCGCCGAAGCGAAGCAGGCGCTGGCCGAGCAGCCTTTCCAGTTGTGCCTGACCGACATGCGCTTGCCGGATGGCGACGGCCTGGAAATTGTCCGCTGCATCACCGAGCAGCACGCCCAGACGCCGGTCGCCGTGATCACCGCTTTCGGCAGTGCCGAGAACGCCGTCGCGGCGCTGAAAACCGGGGCTTTCGATTACCTAGCCAAGCCGGTCGGGCTGGAGCAGTTGCGGGCGCTGGTCAAATCCGCCTTGCGCCTGCCCGAGGCTGGGGCCGAGAACGATCCTCTGCAGGCGTTGATCGGCGATTCGCCGAGCATGCAGCAGGTGCGGAGCATGATCGAAAAGCTGGCGCGCAGCCAGGCGCCGATCTATATTTCCGGCGAATCGGGCAGCGGCAAGGAACTGGCGGCGCGCCTGATCCATACGCGCAGCGCGCGCAGTACCAGCCCGTTTGTTCCGGTCAATTGCGGAGCGATCCCGGAAAACCTGATGGAGAGTGAATTCTTCGGCTATCGCAAAGGCGCGTTTACCGGAGCCGAGGGCGATCGCGAAGGTTTTTTCCAGGCGGCCAGTGGCGGCACGCTGTTTCTCGACGAGGTCGCCGATCTGCCCTTGCTGATGCAGGTCAAGCTGCTGCGTGCCATCCAGGAGAAGCGAGTGCGCAAGGTGGGCTGCGTCACCGAGGAACCGGTCGATGTGCGCATCATCTGCGCCACCCACCGCAATCTGCGCGATTGTGTCGATAAGGGAAGTTTTCGCCAGGATCTGTATTACCGGCTCAACGTCATCGAATTGCGCATGCCGCCGCTCCGTGAACGGGTCGAAGACATCGCCCCGCTGGTCGATTCCCTGCTCCATCGCCTGCTCGGCGAAGCGCCGCCGCGGCTGTCGGCCGGGGCGCTGAAGGCGCTCGAACTGTATTCCTTTCCCGGCAATGTGCGGGAACTGGAAAACATCCTGGAACGTGCCACCGCGCTCAGTTCGGGGACCACCATCGAAGCCGACGATCTGCATCTGGAGCCCGAGGAAATGACCGGCGAAGCGGTCGGGCGGGGCAGTGAAACCCTGGACGACTATTTGAATCGCCTGGAACGCCAGGCCATTTTCGAAGCGCTGCAAAAGACCGAAGGAAATCGCACGGCGGCAGCCCGCCTGTTGGGCGTCACTTTCCGTTCCCTGCGCTATCGGCTGGAACGGCTGGGCATCGAGTAATGGATTGGCACGCCGACGGCTGGCTGGAGGGGGTCGAATGGCTGGCCTCGCCCAATTTCGGCGAACGGCCGGCGGGCGAGGTTTCCCTGGTCGTGGTGCACAACATCAGCCTGCCGCCGGATCAATTTGGTGGTAACTGGGTCGAGAAATTCTTCCTCAACCAGCTCGATCCGCTGGCCCATCCCTATTTCGCGACCATCGCCGATGTCCAGGTGTCGGCGCATTTCTACATCCGGCGCGATGGCAGCGTCATCCAGTTCGTTGGCTGCGACCGGCGGGCCTGGCATGCCGGAAATTCCCAGTGGTGCGGTCGTGGCAACTGCAACGATTTCTCGGTTGGTATCGAACTGGAGGGATCCGACACCCAGGCTTTTGCTGATGCGCAATATGCCGCACTGTGGGGCGTCGTCGACGCTCTGCGAGTCCGCTATCCGATCGCGGCCATTGCCGGCCACAGCCATGTCGCGCCCGGCCGGAAAAGCGATCCCGGCCCCTTTTTCGACTGGGCGGCGGTGCGTCGCCGTTACCCGATGCTGGCTTTAGCGGCCGAAGTAACGACTTAGGCGATCGACCGCTTCGGCCAGGCGCTCGACCGAAGTGGTGTAGGCAAAGCGGATGTGCCTTTCCGGCGCATTGCTGCCGAAATCCAGGCCCGGCGTCGCGGCGACACCGGCCTTTTCGAGCAGGTCGCGGGCCAGCGCAAAACTGTCGTTGCTCAGCGCAGAGCAATCGCAATAGAGGTAAAAAGCTCCTTCCGGCCGGGCGGTAATTCTGAAACCGAGGTTTTCCAGGGCTGGCGTCAGAAAATCGCGGCGCCGCCGGAATTCAGCGCGCCGGCTTTCCAGGATGGCAATCGTTTCCGGCCTGAACGCGGCGAGTGCTCCGTGCTGGGCCGGCGTCGACGGGCAGAGGCAAAGATTCTGGGCGAGTTTTTCAATGTCGCGCAGGTAGGGATCCGGAATCACCATCCAGCCCAGGCGCCAGCCGGTCATCTGGAAATATTTCGAGAAGCTATTGATCACCCAGATATCGTCGCCAGCGGCGCAGGCTGTGATGTCGCCGCTAAAGTCCGGGGTGTTACCTACCGGAGGTGGGGCGTAGGTCAGGCCTTGGTAAATTTCGTCGACCAGGAAATTCCCGTTGTGCTCGCGGCAGAAGTCGGCGAGAGCGCCGATTTCCGGCAGGGTGAGCTGCGTGCCGGTCGGATTGGCCGGTGAAGCGACGAGCAGGCCGGCGGTGCTGGCATTCCAGTGTGCGGCCAGCATGGCCGGCGTCGGCTGGAAATTGCTTTCCGGACCGACCGGGATGGCCCGCGACTGGCCTTCGTACGTGCGCAGGATGTGTCGATTGCAAGGATAGCCGGGATCGGCGAGCAGCCATTGGCTGCCCGGATCGACCAGGCAGGCGAACGCCAGGTTGAGGGCGCCGGATGCGCCATTGGTGACGGCGATGCGGCTGGCCGGTACGTTGATGCCATAACGACTGCGGTAAAAGCCGGCAATGGCTTCGCGCAGTTCGGGCAGGCCGAGGGCCTGGGAGTACAGCGTCTTGCCGGCGGCGATGGCCTCCATCGCGGCGCGAGCGATTGGCTCCGGTGTCGGGAAGTCGGGTTCGCCAACTTCCATGTGAATGATGTCGCGACCTTCGACTTCGAGCTGGCGGGCGCGGCTCAGCAGTTCGACGACGTGGAAGGGTTCGATGTCGGCCAGACGGGCGGCGGGGCGGTAATTCATGGCATTCCTCAAATGAAAACGGCCACCCGCAGGTGGCCGTTCGATCATAGCCTAGAGGCGAAGATCAGGCATCCTTGAAGATGCCCATTTCGAACAGTTCGCGCTTCAGCACCAGTTCGCGCGGCATCTTTTCGCCCATCTTGTCGAACCACTCCTTGTGGCCGGCCAGTTCGGCCTTCCAGGCGTCAGGATCGATCTGGCTGAGGGCTTCGAAATCGGCGCGGTTGATTTCCAGGCCGGTCCAGTCGATGTCCTCGAACTTCGGCATCCAGCCCAGCGTGGTTTCCTTGGCGCCAACGGTGCCCTTGCAACGCTGGACGATCCACTTCAGGACGCGCATGTTGTCGCCGAAGCCCGGCCACATGAACTGGCCTTCTTCGTTCATGCGGAACCAGTTCACGCAGAAGATCTTCGGCGTGGCATCGACGGTCTTGCCCATCTTCAGCCAGTGGTTGAAATAGTCACCCATGTGGTAGCCGCAGAACGGCAGCATGGCGAACGGATCGCGACGGACGACGCCCTGCTGGCCGAAGGCCGCGGCAGTGGTTTCGGAACCGAGGGTAGCGGCCATGTAGACGCCGTAGTTCCAGTTGAAAGCCTGGTACACCAGCGGCACGGTGGTGGCGCGGCGGCCGCCGAAGATGAAGGCGGAAATCGGCACGCCGGCGGGGTCTTCCCAGGCGTTGTCGACGGACGGGCACTGGGCGGCCGGGGCGGTGAAGCGGGAGTTGGCGTGGGCTGCCTTGCGGCCGGCCTTGCCGTCTTCCGGCGTCCAGTCCTTGCCCTGCCAGTCGATCAGGTGAGCCGGGGCTTCCTTGGTCAGGCCTTCCCACCACACGTCGCCATCGTCGGTCAGCGCGACGTTGGTGAAGATGATGTTTTCCTTCAACGTGGCCAGGGCGTTGTAGTTGGTCTTTTCCGAGGTGCCCGGAGCGACGCCGAAGAAGCCGGCTTCCGGGTTGATGGCGTAGAAACGGGTGACGCCGTCCTTGTCGACACGCGGCTTGATCCAGGCGATGTCGTCGCCGATGGTGGTAATCTTCCAGCCATCAAGCGTCTTCGGCGGAATCAGCATGGCGAAGTTGGTCTTGCCGCAGGCCGACGGGAAGGCGGCGGCGACGTATGATTTTTCACCGTTCGGCGATTCGACGCCGAGGATGAGCATGTGTTCGGCCAGCCAGCCCTGGTCGCGTGCCATGTTGGAGGCGATGCGCAAGGCGAAGCACTTCTTGCCGAGCAGGGCGTTGCCGCCGTAGCCGGAACCGTAGGACCAGATTTCACGGGTTTCCGGGTAATGCACGATGTACTTGACGGTCGGGTTGCACGGCCACTTGCTGTCTTGCTGGCCGGCTTCGAGCGGGGCGCCGACGGAATGGATGCAGGGAACGAATTCGCCATCGCTGCCGAGCACGTCGAAGACGGCCTTGCCCATGCGGGTCATCGTGCGCATATTGGTGACGACGTAGGCGGAGTCGGTGATTTCGAAACCGATGTGGGCGATCGGCGAACCGAGCGGACCCATGCTGAACGGGATGACGTACATCGTACGGCCCTTCATGCAACCCTTGAAGATACCGTTCAGGGTGGTGCGCATAACAGCCGGATCTTCCCAGTTGTTGGTCGGGCCGGCGTCTTCCTTCTTGGCGGAGCAAATGTAGGTGCGGTCTTCGACGCGCGCCACGTCGGACGGGTCGGAGCAGGCGAGGTAGGAATTCGGGCGCTTGGCGTCGTTCAGCTTGACGAAGATGCCTGCCTCTACCATTTCGCCGCACAGGCGGTCATACTCTTCCTGAGAGCCATCGGCCCAGTAAATCTGGTCGGGCTGCGTCAGGGCGGCGATTTCGGCGACCCATTTCTTCAGTCCTTCGTGTTTGACGTAATCGGGTGCATTCAGCGGTGCGGTCATGGCGATGTCTCTCTCTAATTTACTGAAATAGCTAGGTTTCACGCCAGTCGCCGGGAGCTGCCACCAAGACTGCGAGCGGCGAGGAGCCGTCGGCTGGGAAGCCCGTAATTATGCATCAACTCAGGGTAAACATCTACTTGACTTCGCGATGCTACGTGATTTCCGGGGGGTGAAACCGGGGGCGAGGCATGATATGATCTTCCGCGATTCGAAATGGCATTTCACCATATAAAATGGAGGCAGACATGGATCCCCGACAGTTACGCGAAGCCGCACTCTATTACCACCGTCACCCGAAGCCGGGCAAGATTGCGGTAACTCCGATCAAACAGCTGACCAACCAGTACGATCTGTCGATGGCCTACTCGCCCGGCGTCGCCTTCGCCTGTGAAGAAATTGTCGCCGATCCGCGCGAAGCCAGCACCCTTACCTCGCGCGCCAATCTGGTCGGCGTCATCACCAACGGCACTGCCGTGCTCGGCCTCGGGCCGATCGGCCCCCTCGCCGCCAAGCCGGTGATGGAAGGCAAGGGCGTGCTGTTCAAGAAATTTGCCAATATCGACGTCTTCGATCTGGAAATCGACGAGCGCGACCCGGACAAGCTGATCGACATCATCGCTTCAATGGAGCCGACTTTCGGCGGCATCAACCTGGAAGACATCAAGGCGCCGGAATGCTTCTACATCGAGAAGAAGCTGCGCGAACGGATGAAAATCCCGGTATTCCATGACGACCAGCATGGCACGGCGATCGTGGTCGGTGCCGCCGTCCTCAACGGCCTGCATCTGATCGGCAAGGATCTGAAAAAGGTCAAGATCGTCACTTCCGGCGCCGGCGCCGCGGCACTTGCCTGCCTGGACCTGCTGGTCATGCTTGGCGCGCCGGTGGAAAACATCTGGGTCACCGATATCAAGGGTCTGGTTTACCAGGGGCGCGTCGAGGAAATGGATGAAATCAAGGCGCGCTACGCCAAGACCACCGATCAGCGGACTCTGGGCGAAACCATCGCCGACGCAGATGTCTTCCTCGGCCTCTCGGCCGGCGGCGTGCTGAAACCGGAAATGGTCGCCAAAATGGCGGCCCATCCGCTGATCATGGCGCTGGCCAACCCGACGCCGGAAATCACGCCGGAACTGGTCAAGAGCGTGCGCGACGACGCCATCATGTGTACCGGCCGTTCGGATTACCCGAACCAGGTCAATAACGTGCTCTGCTTCCCCTTTATTTTCCGCGGCGCCCTCGATGTCGGGGCGACGACGATTACCGAGGAAATGAAGATGGCGGCGGTCAGGGCGATCGCCGAACTGGCCCGCGCCGAGCAGTCGGAAGTCGCCGCCACCGCCTATGGCGAAAAGGTCGCCAGCTTCGGGCCGGAATACCTGATTCCCAATCCGTTCGATCCGCGACTGATCGTCAAGATCGCACCCGCGGTTGCCAAGGCGGGCATGGATTCCGGCGTCGCGACGCGGCCGATCAAGGATTGGGCAGCCTATCTGCAGGGCTTGAACGAATTTGTCTATCACTCCGGCATGATCATGAAGCCGGTCTTCTCGCAGGCCAAGAAAGCGCCCAAACGCATCGTCTTTGCCGAAGGCGAGGACGAGCGCGTGCTGCGCGCCGTGCAGGTGATTCGCGACGAAGGGATTGCCTGGCCGATCCTGATCGGTCGCAACGCCGATATCAACGGCCGCATCGAGGCAGCTGGCTTGCGCATCCGCGAAGGCGAGGACTTCGAGGTCATCCATGCCGACAACTGCGCCTTCTTCGACCAGCATTTCGAGGAATTCTCGGCGGCTTACCATGGCCTGATGGAGCGCAAGGGCGTTTCGCCCGACTACGCGCGTCGCGAAGTTCGCCGCCGGGCGACGCTTTACGGTGCCCTGATGGTCCGCCTCGGCTACGCCGACGGCCTGATCTGCGGCACTTTCGGCCGACATGAAACGCACCGAGAATATGTCGAGAGCGTGATCGGCGCCCGCGAAGGGCTGGATCGCCTGTATGCGATGAACCTGTTGATGCTGCCGGAGCGCACGGTCTTCATCGGCGACACTTATGTGAATTACAACCCGAGCGCCGAACAACTGGCCGACATGACCTTGCTGGCCGCCGAGGAGATCCGCAATTTCGGCATCCAGCCGAAAGTTGCGCTGCTCTCCCACTCGACCTTCGGGACTGAAGACACGCCGACGTCGCTGAAAATGCGCCAGGTGTTGTCCCTGCTGAACGAGCGGGCGCCCGCCCTTGAGGTCGAAGGCGAGATGCACGGCGATGCGGCGCTCGACGAAAAGATCCGTCTGGCCGCTTTCCCGAATTCCCGGCTCAAGGGGCAGGCCAATCTGCTGGTCATGCCGACCCTGGACGCCGCGAACATTTCCTTCAATCTGCTGAAAGTGGCGGCAGGCGACAATTTGACCGTCGGTCCCATCCTGCTTGGCGCCGCCAAGCCGGTAAATATACTGACGCCGACGGCAACGGTACGCCGGATCGTCAATATGACAGCTCTTACAGTGGTTGACGCTGTATAAATTGTTTCCTTAAGTTATTGTTGTATCTAATTATTTTCATTGGAAATTCACTATCTCCCGCCAAACTGGGCTACAATTTAACCGGTGTCGGCGGGAGATAGAAATGAAGAACAAGTTTAGAAAAGCCCTGTTGTTAGGCGTCTTGCTGAGTCTGGGCGCAGGCGCGCCGGTACAGTCGGCGGAAACCAAAAAATCGACGCACCATGCCAGCAAGAAGGGCGAGGCGTCCGCCGTCAAGAATACCCACGCCGCGCACAAGTCGGCGGCTCGTTCCGGTCATGGCAAGACGACGCATGCCGCCAAATCAGTGCCGACCGCCCATGTCGCGGCTCATGCCGGCCACTCGCCGCTGCGCCGCGTTTCGATGGCGAATGTCGATCCCAATCGCCTGGCGCTCTTCTCGTCGTCGGCTTTGGTCATCGATCAGAATACCGGCCAGGCCGTACTGGAGAAACACGCCGATACGGTGACTCCGATTGCTTCCATTTCCAAGCTGATGACGGCGATGGTCGTCCTCGATGCGAAACTCGACCTCAATGAAGTCATTTCCATCGGAGAAGAAGACGTCGATGGCCTGAAAGGAACGCACTCGCGTCTGCAAGTCGGCACGACGATGACCCGCGACACGGCCATGCTGCTCGCCCTGATGTCGTCCGAGAACCGGGCGGCGCATGCCCTGGGACGTCACTATCCGGGTGGCATGCCGGCTTTCGTGGCAGCGATGAACAAAAAGGCGCAGAGCCTCGGCATGCTGAACTCGCGCTTCGAAGAGCCGACCGGGCTGTCCAGCAACAATGTCTCCACGGCCCATGATCTGGCCCGCATGGTGACGGCAGCGGCGCGTTACCCGGAGATTCGCGGCTACTCGACGACAGGCGAGGCCAAGGTCGAACTGAACCGGCGAATCACCAGTTTCCACAATACCAATGCCCTGGTGCGCAGCGAAAGCTGGGAAATCGGTCTTTCCAAGACTGGCTACATTTCCGAAGCCGGGCGCTGTCTCGTCATGCAGGCACGAGTGGCCGACAAGCCGGTGGTCATCGTCCTCCTCGACTCGGTCGGCAAGATGACCCGGGTCGGCGACGCCAACCGCATCAAGCGCTGGATGGAAAGCGCCAGCTTCGATTCGGGAAGGCGCACTTCCTGAAGTGCTGCTGCGGCGGGACGCAAAAAAGGCCGATATTGCATCGGCCTTTTTTGTGCCCGCAAGTCGGCGCATGGTTGGCGATTGGCGACATTGCGCCTGAGACGGGAAAAGTAAAGGCGCGGCGGGAGCCGCCGCGCACCGTCAGGGACGGTGGTAGCCGAGGGCTTGCGAGACGGCGTCGGCGGTCTTCTTGACCTGATTGGCCCAGTCCGGATCATGGCGGTCGGCGGGAGCCGAAACCGAGAGGGCGGCGATGATCGTGCCTTCGTCGTCGCGGATCGGTGCGGCGACACATTTGAGGCCGATTTCGGCTTCTTCGTCGTCGTAGGCGATATCGTGGCGACGGACCTTGTCGAGTTCCTTTTCCAGCGCCACCAGCGTGGTCAGGGAGTGCGGCGTCTTGCCCGGCAAGCCGCTGCGTTTGGCATAGTCGCGGACTTTCTGCGGACCATCGGCGGCGAGGAACAACTTGCCCAGCGAGGTCAGGTGCAGCGGTGCTCGTCCACCGACCAGGTAGACGACGCGGACCAGCGAACGGCCGGACGAGGTGCGTTCCAGATAGACGATTTCATCGTCCCGGCGCGCGCCCAGATTGATCGCTTCGCCAATGGTTTCGTGGAGCTGCTGCATGTAGGGCAAGGCGACTTCGCGCAAGCTGATGCGCGACTTGACGATGGCGCCGAGTTCGAGCAGGCGGATGCCCAGGCGATAGTTGCCGGCATCCTGGCGTTCGACGAAGCGGGCATTGCACATGGCGGCCAGAATGCGGTGAGCCGTCGACGGGTGCAGTTCCGTGACCGAAGCCAGTTGCTTCAGGCTGGCCGCTTCAGGCACATCGGCGAGGGCGTCGAGCAGCGACATCATGCGCTCGATGACCTGGATGGAGCCTGGATTCTTGGCGGTTCCCTGGACAACTTCGGACAACTGGATTCCTTTATTGGTGCTGTTTGAGTAGCATTGGCCACTTTGATTCTTGTGCGGCGCAATATTAACATGCGCGCTGCCCGCCACGTTACCTCTCTGCCCGACCCGGTGCTGCCCGGCCAGCACGGCAGGCTAGCAATTGCCGCGCACTGCGGATGCTCGGCCGGAGAGGTGGCAAGATTTTCTTTGACATTACGCCGTACGAAAGCGAGTCGAATATGGATTTCTCTCCCGAAGGCCCGATGGCTATCCCCTTGTGGGTCAACGGCCACGCCTTTCTGACCGTCTGTGAAAATTTCTATGATGTGACCAACCCCGCCACCGGCGAGGCCATTCGTCGTGTGCCGCTGTGCGGTGCTGCGGAAGCGGCCGAAGCGGTGGCGGCTGCCCGAACCGCGCAAGGCGTTTGGGCTGACATGGGCATGCCGGCGCGCGGCGTCTGCCTCACCCGGTTGGCCGAGGCGCTGGCAGGATATGCCGGACATTTTGCCAAGTTGCTGAGCGAGGAAGTTGCTGGCGACGAGGTACAGGCGTCGGCTGAAGTGGCGGCCGCCGTCGCCGCACTGCAGGCGGCGGCGGTCGGCGAAACCGGGGTGCTCGGGCTGGTTCTCGATGCCAGCCAGCCGCTGCTGTCCTTTGCAAAAGCCATCGCGCCGGCGTTAATGGCGGGCGCCACCATCGTCGTCAAGCCGAGTCCGAAAGCCCCGTCGGCCGTCTATGCGTTGTGCGAATTGTCGGCCCGTGCCGACTGGCCGGCCGGCGTGCTCAACCTGGTGCAGGGCGACGCGGCGGCGATCGCCGGCTTGTGTACGGCTGGTGTCGATCGCTTGCTCTATGTCGGCAATGCCGGGCTCGGTGAGAAGGTCGCGGCCATTGCGGAAACGCATGGCACGCCTTGTAGAGTGCAGGCGCTTTGATGCCGCGTCGCCACCGGGCAGCGCAGCTGCCGTTAAAAACTAGAGTCCGACAAGCCGGAAGCCAGCTGATGGCGTCGGGGCAAGCACTGATATCGCCTGGAGAAACCGAATGAGCATCCCCTTTGCCGTGCACGGCGAGTATATCCAGCTGGACCAGTTGCTCAAGGCTACCGGTCTGTGTCATTCGGGCGGTGCCGCCCATGCCGCGATCGCCGAAGGTCTGGTCACCGTCGATGCCGCTGTCGAAACGCGAAAGCGGGCCAAATTGCGGCCCGGACAGAAAGTGAGCTTTGCCGGCGAAACCGTCGACTTGATCGCCGAATAGTCTTTCAGTAGGCGGGCGCCATCCGTTTCGGGCGGCGTCGACGAAAAAAAGGCGGGAGACACGCTCCCGCCTGCCGCTTGCCCGAAAATGTCAGGGCAGCATGAAGGACGCTTTTTCGCGTACCTTGATGTCGGGGTTGTCTTCGGCGACGATCGCGAAGTGAATCGGGTTCGCTCCCTTGTTGCCGGCGTCGGGCTGGGCTCGAACGATGGCCATATAGGACTGCAGCGTAGCGGCCGGAACATCGACGTCGTGGTTGTCCAGTATCGTCACGCCGGGCAGCCCATCGACCGTCACCTTGTAGCGATGAGGCCGCTCTTCGGTATTCATGATCTGCAAGGTGAAGATGTTTTCGATCTGGCCGTCGTCGGCTTCGCGGGCCAGCGTCGAACGGTCGCGGATGATATCGACCTTGAGCGGAATGCGGTGCGCCAGGAACCAGCCGCTCAGTCCGGTGATCAGCACCAGGATGGCCGTGTAGAGCAGGATGCGCGGACGGATGATGTGGCTGAAGATTTCCTTCCGTGTCAGGTGGCGGGCCAGCGCATTCTCGGTGGAATAGCGGATCAGGCCGCGCGGCTGGCCGATCTTGTCCATCACCGGGTCGCAGACGTCGATGCAGGCGGCGCAGCCGATGCATTCGTACTGCAGGCCGTTGCGGATGTCGATGCCGGTCGGACAGACCTGGACGCAGAGGCCGCAATCGATGCAGTCGCCGAGCCCGGCCGCCTTGGCATCAACACCCTTCTTGCGGGCGCCGCGCTGTTCGCCGCGTTCCGGGTCGTAGCTGACGATCAGCGTATCGGGGTCGAACATCACGCTCTGGAAGCGGGCGTAGGGGCACATGTACTTGCACACCTGCTCGCGCATGAAGCCGGCCATCAGGTAGGTAAAGCCGCCGTAGAAGAAGATCCAGAAAATTTCCCAGGAGCCGAGGTTGTCGGTGCGGATGTTCTCGATCAGTTCCTTGACCGGCGTGAAATAGCCGACCAGCGTGAAGCCGGTCCACAGCGAAAGGAGCAGCCACAGGGCATGCTTGGTGCCGCGGATACGCAATTTGCGGGCCGTCCACGGTTCCTGGTCGAGCTTGATGCGGGCATTGCGTTCGCCTTCGATCCAGTTCTCTATCCACATGAACAGTTGCGTGTAGACGGTTTGCGGACAGGCGTAGCCGCAGAACAGGCGCCCGGCGATGGCGGTGACCAGGAACAGGCCGTAGGCCGAGACGATGAGCAGCGCCGACAGGTAGATCACATCCTGCGGCCAGAAAACCGTGCCGAAAATATAGAACTTGCGTTCGACTAGATGCAGTAGCAGCGCCTGTCGGCCGTTCCATTCCAGCCACAGGCCACCGTAGAAGATGACCTGGGTCAGGATGACGAGAGCGATGCGCCAGTTGTCGAAATAGCCGCGGACGCCCTTGGCGAAGATTTTCTTGCGTTTCTCGTAGAAGGAAACTCCGGTCGGGGTCATTTCTTCCGGCTGTTCAGCGGGCTGTTTCATTTCGGCTTTCATGAAAGAGGAAAATTGGGTTGGAAACCGGCGCTACCGACGGCGAATGGCGGCTGCAGCAAAGCAAGCCTGCGGGGCGAACGAAAGAAGCTGCTGCCGGGCCATGCTCCGCCGCGACGCACGTCGTATTTTTCCGGGATATGACGAAGGCGTTGCGGCGGCGCGGATAGTGCCGGTTTCCGAAGCTTCCTATTAACAAGATGCATGCCTGGCTTGTGGTGGCGCCGAGTCGGTTAAAAATCAATTGCTTATATTATCAAATCCGGCATCGTTTTGGGCTTTGTGTCAAAATTGGCGGACGATAGTGTCAAATCTGGCGGAATTTCCATGGCGGCGCCTTTTCTCAGCGAACTGATTTCCTTCCTCGACGGGCTTCCCGAGCCGCGCATCATCATGGACGTCGACTATCGCATCATCGCCGCCAATACGGCCTACCTGAAGGAATTTGGCGACGGTCGGCCGGTCGTCGGCCGCTGCTGCTACGAAGTCTCGCATCATTTCGATACACCGTGCGACCAGGCCGGCGAGTCGTGTCCGCTGCGCCAAAGCCGCGATGACGGAACGCCGCAGCGCGTGCTCCATCTGCACCACACGCCGCGCGGCGAAGAGCATGTCGATGTCGAAACGACCCCGGTGCGCGATGAAAAAGAGCAGGTCGTCTATTTCGTCGAAACCATGCGCCGCGTGCGCCAGGCCAGCGGCCGGGCAGCGGCGCAGGGCCTGGTCGGGCGCTCGCCGGCCTTCGTCGGCATGCTGGAAAAAGTGATGCGGGTCGCCAACTCGAATGCTGCCGTCCTCCTGCTCGGCGAAACCGGCACCGGCAAGGAACTGGTCGCCCATGCCATCCACGAGGCCAGCAATCGCGCCGCCGGGCCTTTCGTTCCCGTCGACTGCGCCGGGATGACCGAAACGCTGTTCGAAAGCGAGCTGTTCGGCTACGAAAAAGGCGCCTTCACCGGGGCCGCCAATCGCAAGCTGGGACTGGTGGAAGCGGCCAGCGGCGGCACCCTGTTCCTCGATGAAATCGGCGAGTTGCCGCTGGCCTTGCAAGTCAAGCTGCTGCGTTTGCTGGAAACCGGCACCTATCGACGGGTGGGCGGCCTGGATTGGCTGCCCGCTGACTTCCGGCTGATCGCGGCGACCCATCGCGATCTGGGGGGCATGGTCCAGGCCGAGACTTTTCGTCGCGACCTGTATTTCCGGATCAACACTTTTCCGATCCGGACGCCGGCCCTGCATGAGCGCCGCGAAGACATTCCCCTGCTCGCCGCCTCGCTGCTTGAGCGGGTCGATCGCCAGGCCGGACGCCGCCTGGCGCCGGCGGCGCTGGCCTGGTTGGGCGGGCGCCGCTACAGCGGCAATATCCGCGAATTGCGCAACTTGATCGAACGGGCGACGCTGCTCGCCGACGGTGACCACATCACTCTGCACAACCTGACCGAAATGGCCGATGGGCTGGCCGAAGTTGCGCCAGGGACTAGCGATAATTTTCAGCTGAACGAAGTCGTCGACCTAGCGACCCTGGAAATGCGCTATCTGGCCTGGGCCGAAGCGCAGTTGCCAGCCGACCCGGCGATGCTGGCCATGCGGCTGGGCGTCAGCCAGCGGACTTTATATCGAAAAATTAGGGGCTTGCGAGAAGCCTGAAGGCGGCGCGCGCCGCCTGGCAAAATAGGCCCATAATTCGCCTTCGCCCATTGCCTGAAACGACCATGCCTTACGCCAGAATTCTCGTCGCCCTCCTCATTCCCCTCGCCCTCACTGCCTGCGGCGAACCGCCCGACGACCGCCCCGGTCAGCCAGTCACCCATCGGCGGGACGCCTTCAAAAAAATCCTGCATGCCTTCGAGCCGATGGGCATCCAGTTGCGCAAGCAGCAGTACAAGCCCGACGTTTTCCTGGAGCGGGCCAAGGAGTTGGCCAGCGTCAAGGAAGGCCCCTGGGAGTATTTCGCTGCCGACACCAATTACCCGCCGACGCATGCAACGGCCAAGGTGTGGAGTGAGCCGGAGCAGTTCAAGAAGGAGCAGCAGGAGTTTATGGCGGCTACCGACCGTCTGCTGCAGGCGGCGGAAAGCCGGGACGAAAAGGCCGTGGCCGCGGCCTACGAAGCGGTGCACGAGCGTTGCCGCAGCTGCCACAAGACTTTCAAGCAACAATAGTCGACCGGCGCAAAGCCCCGCCGGGGCTTTGCCTCACGATCCCCGACTCAGGCCGGAACCAGGAGCAGGCTACCTCCTGACTTTTTACCGCGGCGAAGGCCAGGCCGCTGGCGCGGGCTACGGGCTTGGTCTGGCCATTGCCCGGCGGATCATCGCCGCCAGCGGCAGCCGAATTCGGGGCCGAAAAAGCGGCTGGCCGACGTATGCTGGTCGAAATCTTCCTGGCCGCATAGGACTTGCTCTGCCGGCAACTGTCTTTGGTTATGACGATGCCCTGGCGGAGGTTTACAAAAACTTACATAAAATGGGCTTTTCTTTCCTATAATCAGCGCCGCTCGCGTCCGTAATATGCGATTAGGGTTTTGTTGCCGCTGCCTGATGCCTTGTAAATTTCCTGATTGAATGCCCATGAAACCGAACGCCATCCTTGTTCTCCTGACCACCGTATTTCCGGCACTGGCCCTGGCCGCGCCGGCCGGCGCGCCGGTGACGCTGAAGGAAGTGGCGCAGCAGGCGGTGCTGAACAGCCCGGAAGTGACCTCGAAGTGGCATAACTACAAGGCCGCCGAGGAAGAGACCG
>JBLNBM010000028.1:0-50283 GCA_050259955.1 Bacteroidota bacterium | reverse complement strand
GGCAACAAGAAGACCAAGGCGCTGATCGACTGCCTGCAGCCGGATCGTCGCGTCGACATCGAAGTCATCGGCACCAAGTAAGTCGCCGAGCTTCAATGAAAGCCCTGCTTCGGCAGGGCTTATTTTGTCAGCACGCTGGTGCCCTGCTGGCTCAGCATCTCGCGCCCCGGCGGCAACGACTGGCATACTGTGCGCTTCCGCATTCGGGATCACCCATGAAAGCGCTGTTCTTCCTGCTCGCCGGAGCGCTCCTGGCCGGTCCGGTTTCCGCCGAGTTCGCCGGCGATCCGCCGCCCCTGCCGGCACCGGCACCGGCGCGTCCGGCCCGGCCGGGCCAGCTGCCATCCGCCGCTCGCCCCCTGCCGCCGGCTCCGCTCGCCAAGGCGCCGGCACCGGCCAGACCGGCGATGCCGGGAAACGCCGCATTCGCGGCGCGCCCGCCGGTCGATCTCGTTCGTCCCGCCCCGTCGCCGCAGCCGGTCACCCGCCCGGCGGCACCGCCCCGGCCCGCCCAACCGCCCCGTCCGAGCGGTGGTGGCCAGTGATCGGACGCTGCCTTTCTTGGAGCCAGGCTTGAGTCCGCCGCTGCTCCTCTGCGCCACCACTCGTCTCGCCCAGACCCGGCGCGGCGAACTGCCGGGTACGGCCACCGCTTGGCTGACGCCGGCGGCGCTGACCGTCGGTCAGTGGCTGGCGGCACTGGCCGACGAGGCGCTGCTCTGCGGCATCGCCGAACTGCCGGTGGCGCTCGACGCCTTTTCCGAACGCCTGCTCTGGGAGCGGGTGATTGCCGAAGCCATCGACGATGCGGCGGCGCCGCTCTTCGACATCCAGGGCATGGCGGCATCGGCCGTCGAAGCGCATGCGCTGAGCCGCATCTGGCGCATCGACCCGGCGGCCGGCCAGCTTTCCGACGAAGCCCGGCTCTTCGTCGGCTGGCAGCAGGAATTCCTGCGTCGTTGCCGGGTTGGCGGCTGGCTCGACTTGGCCGGCGTGCAGTTGCAGACCATCGCCCTGATCGAGGGCGGGCATTTTGCCTTGCCGGCGGCGGTCGACTTGGTCGGCTTCGATCGCTGCACGCCGCTGGAAAATCGCCTGATGGCCGCTTTGGCCGGGCGCGGCGTCAAGGTCGATCTCGCCGCGCCGCCGGAAACTGCCGGCACGCCCGGCCGGCAGCAACTGGTCGCCTGCCTGGACAGCGCCGCCGAATGCGCCGCGGTGGCGGCCTGGGCGAAAGAATGGCTGGACCGGCGGCCGGACTGCCGGCTCGGCGTCGTCGCCCCCGACCTGGCCGGTGTGCGCGACCGCCTGGAATTCAGCCTCGACGACGCGCTGCATCCGGCGCTGATCCGGCCGGACGCCGCCGAAGCGCCGCGCTGTTTCAATTTCTCCCTGGGCCGCGCCCTGGCCGACCTCCCCCTGATCCGCGTCGCCCTCGAGCTGCTGGCCCTGGGCAGCGGTCGCGCCAAGGTCGAACAGGCCCGCCTGTCGGCCCTGCTGCTGGCCGGCGGCTGGTCGGCGGCCGAGGGCGAAGCCGACGGACGGGCGCGGCTCGATGTGGCGCTGCGCCGCGAGCTGCCTTATTTCACGACCTTGTCGGCGCTGATCCGGCTGGCCCGGCGGCTGGCCGAAAAGGAGGCGCCCCTGTGTCCGCACAGTGTCGCGGCGCTGGCGGCCCTGGTCGAAGCGGCCTCCAGTGCCGGCCGCCAGTTGCGCCCCGGGCAATGGGCCGGCGTCTTCCGCAGTTGCCTGCAGGCCGCCGGCTGGCCGGGCGACCGC
Organism: Bacteroidota bacterium; assembly: GCA_050259955.1. Classification (GTDB taxonomy): domain Bacteria; phylum Pseudomonadota; class Gammaproteobacteria; order Burkholderiales; family Rhodocyclaceae; genus Azonexus. The sequence goes on along the minus strand of JBLNBM010000028.1, from coordinate 48,504 downwards.
GAACTGTCCAGCCACGAATTCCAGGCCCGGCGCGCTTTCGGCGAAGTGCTCGACAGTTTTGGCCAGTTCGACGCCCTGCTCGGGCCGCTCGCCCAGAACGAGGCGGTCCGCCGCCTGACCCAGCTTTGCCGACAGCGCATCTTCCAGCCGGAAACCCGTGGCCGCCCGGCCATCCAGGTGCTCGGCGTACTGGAAAGCGCCGGCCTCGAATTCGACGCCTTGTGGGTGATGGGAATGAACGACGACCTGTGGCCGCCGCCGCCGCGCCCCAATCCGCTGCTGCCGGCCGAAGCGCTGCGGGCAGCGGGGGCGGCGCACGCCAGCGCCGAAGTCGAACTGGATTTTGCCCGTCGCGTCCATGCCCGGCTGCTGCAGGCGGCGCCGGATGTACACTTCTCGTGGGCGCAGGCCGACGGCAACCGCCTGCTGCGTCCCAGCCCGCTGGTCACCGGTATTGCGCCGGCGGAGGCGCCGCCGCTTCCCGTCCCCGGCCTCGCCCGCCTGTTGGCAGAGCAGGCCGGAATCGCGTGCGAACAACTGGCCGATGCCGTGGCGCCGCCGGTGGCGGCCGGCGAAAAAGTCTCGGGCGGCAGCTGGCTGTTGCGCGCCCAGGCGATTTGCCCGGCCTGGGCCTATTACCAGTTCCGGCTGGGCGGCGAAGCGCTCGAAGAAGCGGTCGAAGGTCTTGATCCGGCGGCCCGCGGCACGCTGGTCCATGCGGCGCTGGAAGCTTTTTGGCGGGCCGTCGGTCGCTCGTCGGTGCTGGCCGCCTTCGATGAGCGGGAGCGGCATTCGGCGATCGGCCGGGCGGTCGACCAGGCGCTGCAAAGTTTCGAAGAGGATCGCCGCCTCGCCTTGCCGGCCCGTTTCCGTGCCCTGGAAGCGGCGCGCCTGAAAAAGCTGCTCGGCCTCTGGCTGGCGGTCGAAGGCAAACGCGGCCAGGATTTCACCGTCATCGCCTGCGAGGAAGGGGCGGAAGTCGAGATCGAAGGCATCAAGGTGAAGATGGTGGTGGACCGCATCGACCGCCTGGACGACGGCCGCCAGGTGATCATCGACTACAAGACCGGTGCCGCCATCGATATCAGGAACTGGGCCGAAGCGCGCCTGACCGAACCGCAATTGCCGATCTACGCGGCGCTGGTCAATGACGAGGTGGCGGCCGTCGTCTTCGCCAAGGTGCTGCCCGACAAGCCGGGCTTTGCCGGCATTGCCGACGAGAAAGACCTGCTGCCCGGCGTCCAGGGCGCCGGCGACGAGAAACAGAAAATTTTCGATCCCGCCCAATTCCCGGACTGGATCGCCGTCGTCACCCACTGGCGCGAACGCCTGCACGCCGTCGCCCGGGAAGTGAAAGTCGGCCGCGCCGGCGTTAGCTTCGCTGATGAAAAGGCGCTGCAATATTGCGAAGTGCTGCCCTTGCTGCGCTTGCCGGAGCGGCGCCGCCTGCTGGCCGAGGCGGCCGGGCGCAGCGCCTGAGTGGTCGCCGCTGTCGCCTTTTCGCGACAGCAAATAAGACGCGGAAACAGTGGCTTCGGCGGGGCCGCCGGCAGAGGTGTCGCCGCATCCCGACAGAATATAGGCGGTTGTCATTGGTGGTGTGGGCGAAGTGCCGTTGAATCAACGAGATATGGCCGTGGCACGGGGCTTGCTGTGCTGCCCCGGTGCCAACTCTTGCGGACTGCCCATAATGATGAACTCGCTGCTGTTGATGAACGACGTCCCCGCCCTGGTTCAGTTTGGCGTATTGCTCGGCATCGCGCTGGTAGCCGGACTGCTGCTTTTCCGGCAGCGGACGGCGACCAGGCTGCAAATGGCCGAGGATTCGGCCGGGAATCTGACCATGTCGGCGTTTTCGCGCCTGCCTCCGGCTACCGCGCAGTTTTCCGGCGAGGATGTCGATCTGTTGACCGAGGCCGAGATCTACGTGCTCTACGGCCGCAAGAACGAAGCCCAGAAAGTCCTGGACGTCGGCCTCCGCCAGGGCCGCATTTCGACCGAGCAGGTGATCGGCTTCTGGTCCAGGCCGCGTGTGTCGCGGCGCCTCTGAGCGGAGCGCGTCCGGGACCTGAGAAGGCTCGATGGCGGGCGCCGCTTGCCGTTAGAATGGCTGGCGTGAGAACTTACCCGCCTGGCCGCCTCCGGCGCCGCATCGCCATTCCGTCTCGAACCGCCGCCGCTTTTCCGGAGGCCGCCGAATGAGGGCGGTCGACCGCCTCGAGGAGGACCGGATCGCCCGCCAGCGGGCGCTGGAAGTCGCCTCCTTCATCGTCGAGGCCCCGGCCGGCGCCGGCAAGACGGAATTGCTGACCCAGCGCTACCTGCGCCTGCTGGCAGTGGTCGAACACCCCGAGGAAGTGCTGGCGCTGACCTTCACCAACAAGGCGGCGACCGAGATGCGCGACCGCATCCTGGGTAGCCTGGAACTGGCTGCCACTGGCGTCATGCCGGCGCTGCCCCATAAACGCCTGACCTTCGATCTGGCGCAACGGGTCCTGGCCCATGACCGCCAGCGCGGCTGGAGCCTGCTCGGCCATCCCGGCCGGCTGCGCATCACCACACTCGACGCGCTGTGCGCCAGCCTCGCCCGGCAAATGCCCTACCTCAGCCGTTTCGGCGCCCAGCCCGGGGTCAGCGACGATGCCGAAGCGCATTACGCGACGGCCGCCCGCCGCACCCTGGAAATGCTCGAAGGCGAGGGCGGCGAAGCGGACATCGTCGGCGAGGCGCTGGCTTTCATGGACAACAATGCCGGGCGCCTGGAGAAGCTGCTGGTCGCCATGCTCGGCCGTCGCGACCAGTGGCTGCGCCACGCCACGCGCATCGAGAACGGCGAAATGCAGGCCGAGGTCGAAGCCGGCTTCGCGGCGCTGATCGAACGCGACCTGGCGCAGGCCGGGGCGCTGCTCGATGCTGGCTGGCAGGCGCGGCTGATGCCGCTGGCCCGCTTTGCTGCCGCCAACGTGCCGGAAATTCTCGAACCGTTGCTCGACTGGCAAATGCCGCTCGCCGCCGACATCGCCGAACTGCCGGCCTGGCAGGCGCTGGGTCGGCTGCTGCTGACCGGCACCGGGACGCTGCGCAAGGCGCTGAACAAGAACATCGGTTTCCCGGCCGGCAAGGAATTCGCGGCAGCGAAAGAAGCGATGGGCGAAGCGCTCGCCGAACTGGCCGGCATCGATGGCCTCGAAGACCGGTTCGGCCTGCTCGCCGGCCTGCCGCAGCCGGAGCTGAGCGATGCCGAATGGGCGACGGTCGAATGTTTCTCGCGCCTGCTGCGGCTGACCGCCGGGCAGTTGTGGCTGGTTTTCCAGGAAGCCGGCGAAGTCGATTTCATCGAAATCGCCGCCCGGGCCGGGTTGGCGCTGGGCGAGGACGAAGCGCCGACCGACTTGGCGCAGGCGCTCGATTACCGCATCCGCCACCTGCTGGTCGATGAGTTCCAGGACACCAGCCCGAGCCAGGTCGGCCTGATCGAGAAGCTGACCCGCGGCTGGATGCCGGACGACGGCCGGACGCTGTTCGTGGTCGGCGACCCGATGCAGTCCATCTACCGTTTCCGCAAGGCCGACGTCGGCCTCTTCCTGCGGGTGCGCGAACGCGGCATCGGCGACATCCGCCTCGAACACCTGCAACTGTTCCGCAACAACCGTTCCTTCCCCGGCATCGTCGATTGGGTCAATGCCGCTTTCCCGAGCATTTTCCCGGTCGCCGACAACCCGGAAGCGGGCGCCGTGCGCTATGCCGAATCGGCGGCCACCCGCGACTTTCATGCCGACAGCGGGGTCACTGTGCATCCGGTGATCGAGCGCGAGGACAGCGATCCGGCGGTTGAAGAAGCGCGTTGCGTGCTCGACCTGATCCTGGCGGCGCGGCACGACTATCCGGCCGAACGCATCGCCGTGCTGGTCCGCGCCCGCAGCCACCTCGATTCGCTCGTCGCCGAAATCCGCCGCAGCGCTCCCGGCCTGCGTTTCCAGGCGGTCGATATCGAAGGCCTGGACGGCCGCCAGCACATCCAGGACCTGCTGATCCTGTTCCGCGCCCTGCATCACCGCGCCGACCGGGTGCCCTGGCTGGCGCTGTTGCGCGCGCCGTGGTGCGGCCTGACGCTGGCCGACCTGCACGCGCTGGCCGCCGACGACAAGAAACAGACCCTCTGGCAGCTGATGCAGGATGCTGGCCGGGTTTCCCGCCTCTCGACCGACGGCCAGCAGCGCCTGCGCCACCTGCGCGACATCCTGGCCGCCGCCTTCGCCAGTCGCGACCGGCAGCATCCGCGGCGCTGGCTGGAAGGCGTCTGGCTGATGCTGGGCGGGCCGCGCTGCCTGGAAACGCCGGCGGCGCTGGCCGATGTCGAGGCCTTTTTCGCGCTGATCGACCAGTTGGCGGCGGCGCGACGGCTCGATGCGGCGACGCTGGCCGCCCATGCCGCGGAACTCTATGCCCCGTCCGACCCGCAGGGCGACGCGGTGCAGATGATGACCATCCACAAGGCCAAGGGCCTCGAATTCGAAACCGTGATCCTGCCCGGCCTGCACCGCACGACGGGGGGCAACGAGAGCAGCCTGCTGTTGTGGGACGAAGTGGCCGGCCCCGACGGGCGCGAGCACCTGCTGGTGGCGCCGATCCGCCAGAAAGGCGCCAACGACGGCGAGCTGACCGCCTACGATTACCTCCGGAAACTTGAAGGCGAACGCGGCGGGCACGAGGACGAACGCCTGCTTTACGTCGCCGCCACCCGCGCCATCCGCCGCCTGCATCTGGTCGGCGTCGCCGTCGCCGATCCGCGCCAGGAAGACGGCTTGCAGGCGCCGGCGGCCGGCACGCTGCTCAAACTGCTGTGGCCGGGCGTCGCGCAGCCGGTGTTCGCCGGTGCGCTGCTTGCTGTCAGTCCCGGGTCCGGGCGGCCGGCATGCGGCATCGATCCGGCGGCTTTCGAGCCGCCGCTGGTCAGGCTGGCCGAAATCGGCCTGCCGGCTGCCTTGCGGCTGGACGGCGCCGTCGTCCGCGCGGCCGGCAATGCGTTGAACGCCGATGAGGCGGCGGAGGGCCTGATGCTCGAAGCTTCGGTCGGCACGCTGGTCCACCGCTGCCTCGAACTGATCGTTCGCCAGGGGCTGGAGACCTGGTCGGCCGAGCGCCTGGACGCCCTGGCTCCCGCTTACCGGCGCTGGCTGCAGGCGCGCGGACACAGTGCCAACGAGGCGGCGAGCGGGGCGGCCGAAGCGCTCGCCGCGCTGCAACTGACACTCTGCTGCGACGCCGGGCGCTGGGTCCTTGCCGCGCACGAAGGCGGCGCCGCCGAGCAGGCCTGGAGCAGCCTGGCCGTCGATCCGGCCCGGCCGGCCGCCATGGCGGTGACGACCAATCACGTCATCGACCGCGTTTTCGTTGCCGCCGGCTGTCGCTGGATCGTCGATTACAAGACCGTCCGCCTGGCCGCCGGCGACGATGTCGAGGCCAGCCTGGAGCAGCGCGCCGCCGGCTTCCGTGGCCAGCTTGAACGCTACGCCGGCCTCTTCGCCGGCGACCCGCTGCCGCTGCGCACGGCCATCTATTTCCCGCTGCAGGGGCGCCTGGTCGAGCTGACGCCGGCGACGCAATAATTCAGCGGCATGGCCAGAGGCGTTTATACTTTGCCCATGATGTGTTTTCCCCTGTTCATCCTGTTGCGCAGCATGGCACGGGCGGTCCTGGCCCAAGGCGCCGGGGGGCGCGCCGCGCCGGGGAGCCCTGAGGCCGGGGCGACGGCCGGCAGCCGGCGGACAATTTTGTCGCCTTGCCCGGCGGAACAGGCGGTGCCCGCCAGTATTCTCCGGTCTCGAGCGGGGGTCTTCGGGTGGACATGATGGCGAACTTTCGCGGCATTCGCGCCGGCCGCGCCTTTGCGCTGCTGGCGGCGCTGTTTGTGCTGGCTTTCGGCGTCATGGTGGTTCTTGTCGTGCGCGACCAGCAACGAGTGCTCGAGGCGACCAGTCACCTGCAGGAACAAACGGTTCCGGAAATCATTCGCTATCAACGCCTGGCGCGCAACCTCGAGCAGTTGCGCCAGGAAGGCGAGCGGATCTTTACCGCCAATACGCCGCAGGCCCGGCAGCAGGCAATGTTCGTCGTGATGCTGGTGGCCAGCCATCCGAGCGTGCTCGAGCATCCGCAATCGGCCGCCATGGCGCGCGAGACGGAACGTTTTCTCGCCGACGTGCTGCGCCGCGCCGGCGACGATCCCGGCGCCCTGGCGCGCCATCACGATGAGTGGCAACGCCATGCCGCCCGCCTCGGCGTGCAGGTGGACGACGTTTCCATCCAGGGCATCAACCTGGCCAACGCCGACCTCAACGATGTCACCCGCGCCATGCGCCTGGCCGGTTACAAGCTGGCCGGCGTCCTCGCCGTGGTCGGGGGGTTCCTGCTGATCTTCCTGATGTTGCTGCGCCGCCACCTGATTCATCCATTGCAGCGCATCGACCGGGCGCTGTCCAGCCTGAGCGTCGATCGGCCGGCGCCGGAATTCCGCCCCTCGGCGATGCGCGAAATCCATGCCGTCGAAGCGGCGATCGGTGACCTGCACGCTTCGCTGGTCCAGAACGAGCAGACCCGCTTTGCCCTCGAGGAACTGGCCAACAAGGATGGCCTGACCGGCCTCACCAACCGCCGGCATTTCATGTTGCTGGCCGATGCCGAGGCCCAGCGGGCGCAGCGCTACGAGCGGCCGGTGACGGTCGGCATGGCCGATCTCGATTTCTTCAAGCAGCTCAACGACAGCTATGGTCACGCCGCCGGCGACGCCGTATTGCGCTCGCTGGCCCGGTTGATGCGCGACAGTTTCCGCCAGTCCGACATGATCTGCCGCTACGGCGGCGAAGAGTTCGCCTTCCTCTTCCCGGAAAGCACGCTGGCCGAAGCGCAGATTCAGGCAGAGCGCCTGCGCGTGCGCTGTGCCGGCTACGACATCGTGTTGCCCGACGGCCGCTTCGTCCAGGTGACGATGAGCATCGGCCTGGCCGCCGCCAATGCCGGCACCGTCGAGGAGGCGCTCGGCCGGGCCGACGATGCGCTGTACGAAGCCAAGCGCCAGGGCCGCAACCGCGTCGTGCTGGCCGAAACCCTGGTGGCCGTCAGCGAAGTCTGAAACCGCCGCCCGCTAGTTGGCGCCCGGCCAGAGCACGCAGGCCCAGACCACGGCGGCATTGAGCAGGCTGAGCAGCACGGCGGCGCTGCCCATGTCCTTGGCGCGCTTGGCCAGTTCATGCTTTTCCGGCGAGGCCTTGTCGACCACCGCTTCCAGCGCCGAATTGAGAATTTCGACGATCAGGACCAGCAGGATGCTGCCGACCATCAGGGCGCGGTCGACGCCGGATCGGCCGAGATGGAAGGCGAAAGGAATGGCGATCGCGGCGACGACCAGTTCCTCGCGAAAAGCCGCCTCGTTCTTCCAGGCCGCCACCAAACCATCGCGCGAATAGCCGAGGGCGTTCCACAGGCGGACCAGGCCTTTCCGGCCTTTGAGGCCGGCGGCCGACTCGCTGCTCTCGACGGCCAGGGGGCGGATTTCTTCGAGGCTCACGCTTTTTTCTCCAGCAGCGGTTTGAGGAACTTGCTGGTGTGGCTGGTCTTGTGCTTGGCTACCGTTTCCGGCGTGCCGGTGACCAGGATGCGGCCGCCGCCGTCGCCGCCTTCCGGGCCGAGGTCGACCAGCCAGTCGGCGGTCTTGATGACGTCGAGATTGTGCTCGATGACGACGATGGTGTTGCCGTGGTCGGCCAGCCGGTGCAGCACGGCGAGCAGCATTTCGATGTCCGAGAAATGCAGGCCGGTGGTCGGTTCGTCGAGGATGTACAGCGTGCGACCGGTGTCGCGCTTGGACAGTTCGAGCGCCAGCTTGACGCGCTGCGCCTCGCCGCCGGAGAGCGTCGTCGCGCTCTGGCCGAGCGTGATGTAGCTCAAGCCGACATCGACCAGGGTTTGCAGCTTGCGGGCGATGTTGGGCACCGGGTCGAAGAATTCGCGCGCCTGTTCGACGGTCATGCCGAGGATGTCGTAGATGTTCTTGCCCTTGTACTGCACTTCCAGGGTTTCGCGGTTGTAGCGCTTGCCGTGGCAGACGTCGCAGGGCACGTAGATGTCGGGCAGGAAGTGCATCTCGACCTTGATCATGCCGTCGCCCTGACAGGCTTCGCAGCGCCCGCCCTTGACGTTGAAGCTGAAGCGCCCCGGCCCGTAGCCGCGTACCCGCGATTCCGGCACCTGCGCGAACAGTTCGCGGATCGGCGTCAGCACGCCGGTGTAGGTCGCCGGATTGGAGCGCGGCGTGCGCCCGATCGGCGCCTGGTCGACGTTGATCACCTTGTCGAACAGATCGAGGCCGACGATTTCCTTGTGCGGCGCCGGTTCCGTCGTTGAGCCGTAAAGATGCTTGGCGGCAGCGGCATACAGCGTGTCGTTGATCAGCGTCGACTTGCCCGAGCCTGACACGCCGGTGATGCAGATGAACAGGCCGACCGGCAGTTCCAGCGTGACATCCTTCAAGTTGTTGCCGCAGGCACCGACCACCTGCAACTGCTTGTCGGGATTGGCCGGGCGGCGTTTTTTCGGCACGGTGATGGCTTTGCGCCCGGCGAGGTAGGCGCCGGTCATCGAGGCCGGGTTGGCGGTGACTTCGGCCGGCGTCCCCTCGGCGACGACAAAGCCACCATGGATGCCGGCGCCGGGGCCGATATCGACGACGTAGTCGGCCGAGCGGATGGCGTCCTCGTCATGCTCGACGACGAGCACGCTGTTGCCCATGTCGCGCAGGTTGCGCAGGGTTTGCAGCAGGCGGTCGTTGTCGCGCTGGTGCAGGCCGATCGACGGTTCGTCGAGCACGTACATGACGCCGGTCAGGCCCGAGCCGATCTGCGAGGCCAGGCGGATGCGCTGCGCCTCGCCACCGGACAGCGTTTCGGCCGAGCGTTCGAGGCACAGGTAGTCGAGGCCGACATTGATCAGGAAGGAAAGCCGGGCGGTGATTTCCTTCAAGATCTTGTCGGCGACCTGCGCCTTCTGGCCGGAGAGTTCCAGGCAATTGAAGTAATTGCGCGCCTCGCCGAGCGGCAGGCGGCTGATTTCATGCAGCGTCCGGGTGCCGACCCGCACGTGGCGGGCCTCGATGCGCAACCGGGTGCCGTTGCAGTGCGGGCAGGCGATGTTGCTGACGTATTTCGACAACTCCTCGCGTACCGCCTGCGAGTCGCTGCCGCGGTAGCGGCGCTCCAGGTTGGGAATGATCCCTTCAAAGGTGTGGCTGCGGTCGAAGCGCGTGCCCTTGTCGTTCTGGTAGCGGAAATTGATCTCCGTCTTGCCCGAACCGTAGAGCACCAACTGGCGGACATCTTCCGGCAATTGCTCGAAAGGCGTGTCGACCGAAAAGCCGTAATGGTCGGCAATCGATTCGATGATCTGGAAATAGAACTGGTTTTTCTTGTCCCAGCCGCGGATCGCGCCATTGGCCAGCGAGGCGGCCGGGTTGGTGACGACGCGCTTGGGATCGAAGAACTGGATGACGCCGAGGCCGTCGCACTTCGGGCAGGCGCCCATCGGGTTGTTGAACGAGAACAGGCGCGGTTCCAGCTCCTGCAGGGCAAACGAGCAGACCGGGCAGGCGAACTTGGCGGAGAACATGTGTTCGTTGCCGCTGTCCATTTCCAGCGCAATGGCACGGCCGTCGGCATGGCGCAGCGCCGTCTCGAAGGATTCGGCGAGGCGCTGGCGCATGTCGTCGCGCACCTTGAGGCGGTCGACGACGACGTCGACGTTGTGTTTTTGCGTCTTGGCCAGCTTGGGCACGTCGTCGATTTCGTAAACCGTGCCGTCGACCCGGACGCGGGCGAAGCCCTGGGCGCGCAATTCGGCGAAGAGATCCATCTGCTCGCCCTTGCGGTTGGCAACGACGGGCGCCAGGATCATCAACTTGGTTTCGGCGGGCAGGGCGAGCACGGTGTCGACCATCTGCGATACCGTCTGCGCTTCGAGCGGCAGGTTGTGGTCCGGGCAGTAGGGCGTGCCGGCGCGGGCGAAGAGCAGGCGCAGGTAGTCGTGGATTTCGGTGACGGTGCCGACGGTCGAGCGCGGGTTGTGCGACGTCGCCTTCTGCTCGATGGAAATCGCCGGGCTCAGGCCCTCGATCAGGTCGACATCGGGCTTTTCCATCAACTGCAGGAACTGCCGGGCGTAGGCCGACAGCGATTCGACATAGCGCCGCTGGCCTTCGGCATACAGCGTGTCGAACGCCAGGGATGACTTGCCGGAGCCGGAGAGCCCGGTAATCACGATGAGCTGGTTGCGCGGCAGGTCGAGATTGATGTTCTTCAGATTATGGGTGCGCGCACCGCGGATGCGGATGGTTTCCATCGCTGTTCTGTTCTTGATTTGGGGAGACGTAACTATACGCAAAAAGCCGGGTCGCCCCGGCTTTGTCGATAAATCGGCCGACCTTTGCGGTCGTCTGCCGATGGACTCAGGAGGGGGTCAGGCCGTTCGCCGCAACGAAATTGCGCCATTCATCGGGATCGAGTTCGAGGTCGAGCGGATCGCCTTCGACGCTCACCCTGGCGAGAAAGTAGCCATCGGCATCGGCGAACTGCCTGACCACAGTGACGGTGACCGGGGGAAAGCCTTGGCCTGATTTCCAGACCCCTGCTGCGGGTTTTTCCATGATCCTGGCTCCTTGAGGAGAGAAGTGAATGGCGGAATGGCGGGCGGCCCGGCTGCTGCCGAACGGCGCTGTCGCGTTTGGGCGCGATCCGTTTCAGAGGGGGAATCGGGTATGGAAGTTCAAGGCTCTTTGCGGCTGGCTCACCCGCCCGCACTATCCCGGCAAGCGCCCGACCGCGGCCTTGAGCCTGGCCAGTTCGCTGGCGCAGGAACTGGTCAGTTCGGCGATGCCGGCCGCCTCGGCGCCGCTGCGCAGCGCCTTGACCAGTTCGGTGGCCAGCGGCTCGATGCGGCGGGCGCCGAGCAGGCCGGCGATGCCTTTGAGCTGGTGGACGATGCCATGGGCGGCGTCGCGGTCGCCGGCGGCGATGAGGGTGCTCAGTTGCGCCATGTCTTCGCCGTGCAGGTCGACGAAGCGGCAGAGCAGTTCCCGGTAGGTTTCGACCTGACGCGGGGTGCGGAAGATGCTGGGCGGGGTGGCGAGGTCGCCGATTGCGGCCAGGGCGCGTGTCAGCTCGTTGTCGCAGGCGGGCGCCGGCGGCTGCTCGGCGACGGTGGTACCGGGTAGCCAGTGCGCCAGCGCGGCGGCGAGAAGTGCCGGGGTCACCGGTTTGGCGAGATGGTCGTTCATGCCGGCGGCCAGGCAATGCTGGCGGTCTTCGGTGAAGGCATTGGCGGTCAGCGCGATGATCGGCGTCCTGAGGTGGGCGGGCATTTCGCGGATGCGCCGGGCGGCGGCCAGGCCGCTCAGTTTGGGCATCTGCATGTCGAGCAGGATCAGGTCGTAGTCGCGTTGGCTGGCGTAGTCCACCGCTTCGGTGCCGTCGGAAGCGACATCCACTTCGCAGCCCAGGTCTTCGAGCATCTCGAAGAGGATTTCCTGGCTCAGCGGATGGTCTTCGGCAATCAGCACGTGGCGGCCGTGGAAATCGGTCGTGGCCGGGGGGGGGGGGGGCGGCAGTGCTTCGGGGGGCGGCGCAGGGGCCGTGGCACGCGGCAGGGTCAGCCGGAAGTGGAAACAGCTGCCGACGCCGGGCTGGCTGTCGACCTCGATCGCGCCGCCCATCAGGTTGACCAGGTGCTGGCTGATGCTCAGGCCGAGACCGGTGCCGCCATGTTGGCGCGTCAGGGAACTGTCGATCTGCAAAAATGGCTGGAACAGTCGTGACAAAGCCTCGGGGGCGATGCCGATGCCGGTGTCGTTGATGGAAATGGCCAGCATGACGCGGTCGGGCGTTTCCGCCAGGCATTCGATGCCCAGGCGCACCGAGCCCCGGGCGGTGAATTTGACCGCGTTGCCGCACAGATTGATCAGCACCTGCGCCAGGCGCTGGGCGTCGCCGTTCAGCCGCAGGGCGCGCACGGGCGGCGCCACCGCCATCGTCAGCGTCAATCCCTTTTCCTGCGCCAGGCCGCCCACCATGCGCCCGACCTTGAACAGCAGCGTGTCGAGACTGAAGTCGGCGGGCTCGAGGGCGTGGCCATAGGCTTCGATCTTGGCGAGGTCGAGGACGTCGTTCACGATGCCGAGCAGGTGGTCCGAACTGGCCAGCATCTGCTCCAGGCGCTGGCGCTGTCCCGGCTCGGCGAGATCGCGGCGCAACAGGTGGCCGAGGCCGATGATGATGTTCAAGGGCGTGCGGATCTCATGGCTCATGTTGGCCAGGAAGGCCGATTTCGCCAGATTGGCCTCTTCTGCCTTGAGTTTCGCGTCGGCCAGCTCGGCCTCGATGCGCTTGCGGGCGGTGATGTCTTCGGCTGAAATGATGATGCCGCCGATTTCGCCAGTGGGTTGATACCAGGGCTGCGCCGCCCAGCGTAGCCAGCGGCGGCGGCCGTCGGCTTGCGGCCACGGGTCTTCATCGTTCTTGACGGTGGCGCCGGCCAGGACTTGGCGGTGTATGTCTTTCCATGCTTCCGGTAGATCGGGGAAAAGCTCGTAGTGGTTGCGGCCGACCAGCGAGCTCAGGCCATCACCGTATTCGGCCAGCCAGCGGTCGCTGGTCGCCATGTAATTCATCGCCGGATCGAACATCGCGATGCAGGTCGGCGCCTGTTTGATGAACTGCTGCATGTTGTGGGCGACCAGCGACAGCTCGGCGGTGCGCGCCGCCACCTGTTGTTCGAGCCCGGCCTTGATCTGCCGCAGTTCCTGCTCGATCGCCTTGGTGGCGCTGATGTCGCTCAACGCGATGCGCATGCAGGCATCGTCGGCGCCCGACGGCCGCCGGGCAAGGTCGCTCACAGCCTTTTCACAGGCGCAGTCGAGGCGGGCGGCGAACACCATGCCGTCGGCGCGTCTGACGGGCAGTTCCAGGCGGCTGCTGCCCCCGGCGCCGATCAGGTGCATGAAATGCCGGTGCCAGCGCTCCCGCTCGTCGCCCGGGACAAAAGCGGAGAAGGGGCGCTGCAGCATTTTCTTGCGCTCGTCGCCCAATAGCGCGGACCCCGTCAGGTTGATCCGGGTAATCACGCCTTGGGCGTTGAGCGAGATATAACCGAGCGGCGCGAATTCATAGAGGTCGACATAGAGATCGCGCGATTCTTCGAGGGCGACCTGCGTCTGGCGCAGCGTCTCGTTCTGCATTTCCAGTTCGATCTGGTGCACCTGCAATTCGTGCAGCAGTTCGTCGGGCGGGCGAGCGGCGTTCCCGGTCGGCGGCTGCTCGGCCAGGACGGCTTCGGCGCGCGCCCGGAGGGACGGCCCGTTAGGAAATTTAGTTGTTTTTCTCATGCGCGCTGATGTCGTCCATGGCGAGCAGGATCAGCTGCGTCTGGCCGGCGGAGCCGACGATGCGGCGGCCGTTGAGCCGCATCCGGCGACGGCCGATTCCCGGGAAATCGTGGTCGACGATGTAGCCCTCGAAACTGCGGTCGCGCGGCAGTACGGTTTCCAGCAACTCGGTCAGCGCCGGAATGTTCCACTGGCGGTTGCCCAGGTCGTGGATCGACTCGCCGATGGTCTGCTGCGGCGTGACCTCAAAAAGCTCGTAGTAGGAGCGGCTGGCGGTGATGACATGGAGCTTGGCGTCGAGGACGAGCAGCGGTTCGCGGATGGTGTCGACGATGCCTTCGGCCAGGTCGCGGGCGGCGCGGGTTTCGGCTTCGGCCTCGACACCCTGGCTGATGTCGGTGAAGGTCAGCACCGCCCCCTCGATGGTGTTGTCCAGGGTCCGGTAGGGCTTGATGCGCAGCAGGTAGGATACGGCGGCCGGCGTGCGCAATTTGCGTTCGCACGGGGTCAGCGTGGCGATCACGGAACGGGCATCGGCCAGCACCAGCTCGTTGTCGATGTCGGCCTTGATGTCGATCAGCGGGCGGCCGACGTCGGAGGCGACCAGCCGGTAAATGCACTGCGCCTCGCGGGTGAAGCGCCGGATCTGCAGTCCCAGGTCGAGGAAAACCGTGCCGACGCTGATATTGTCGAGCAGGTTCTTCATGTCGTTCTGCATCCCGGCCAGCTGCTCGATCTTGGTCTGCAGCTCGGCATTGACCGTAATCAGCTCTTCATTGACCGACTGCAATTCTTCCCTTGACGTTTCCAGCTCTTCGTTGGTGGATTGCAGTTCCTCGTTGGTCGACTGCATTTCCTCATTGGCCGATTTCAGTTCCTCGTTGGAGGCCTGCTGCTCCTCGATCGTGGCCTGCAGGTTTTCCTTGGTGTAGGCCAGGTTACGCTCCAGTTCCTCAATGCGTAGCAGTTCGGCGGGGCCGGCCGTTTTCCGGCTGCGTCCGGACTGCTTCGCCGGTGTCGCGATGTCCTGGAAACTGATCAGCAGCAGGCCGCCTTGGGGATCCGAATCGGCCAGCGGCCGGACGCTGACGCTGACGTTCTGGAGGTCGCCATTGGTCTTGACCAAAATTTCCCGGGAAATGATTGCGCCGGCAGCACCGACTGCCTGGAGGGCGGCGCGCAATTCCAGCGGCAGCCCGTCGCGTGCCATGTCGATGACATTGAGCGAAGCCTGTCCGGGCGCCGGACGCAGATAGCGACCGGTATCGCCATGGACATAGAGGATATTGCCCTTGCGGTCGGTGACCACCGACGCCGGCGCGTAGGACTGCAGCAGCGCGCGCTGGGCCAGGGTGGCGAAATTGGTTTCCTTGGATTTCTTGATGGTTTCCTCCGGCGCCGGGTGGCTGCTGCTGGTGGTCCACGCCATGGCCTGCGTCATGACCAGCCGGGCCGACGGATGCAGGTTGGTGGCGCGGTAAAACTTCCATTTGCGGTTCTGCGCCGTGAACAATTCCGGGTGGTTGCCGATGCTTTCCGACGGCGACAGGAAGAGCACGCCGCCCGGCTTCAGCGCGTAGTGGAAGGAGGGGATCAGTTGCGCCTGCAGTTCCGGTTCCATGTAGATCATCAGGTTGCGGCAACAGAGCAGGTCGAGCTTGGTGAAGGGCGGGTCCTTGATGACGTTCTGCACCGCGAAGACCACCATTTCGCGGATGTCCTTCTTCACCCGATAGCCGTCGCCTTCCTTGACGAAGAAGCGGCGCAGCCGTTCCGGCGAGACATCCTGGGCGATGTTGGGCGGATAGATGCCGGCCCGCGCGATATTGATGGCTTCCTCGTCGAGGTCGGTGGCATAGAGCAGCACCTTGAACTCGTGGCGGGTTTCGTCCATGTATTCGCGGAGCAGCATGGCGAGCGAAAACGCTTCCTCGCCCGTGGCGCAACCCGCCACCCAGGCGCGAAAAACGTAGTCTTCCGGCTTGTCCGTACAGAGCAGGGGCAGGATGTCGCTTTTCAGCAAGGCAAAGGCTTCGCTGTCACGAAAGAAATTGGTGACATTGATCAGCAGTTCCTTGAACAGCGCCTGCTGTTCGGGCGGGTGTTCCTTCAGGTAGCGGGCGTACTGGTTGATGTCGGTGATGTCGTTCTGCGACATGCGCCGCTCGATCCGCCGCCCGATGGTGCTTTTCTTGTACTGGGCGAAATCATGGCCGGTGACCGTGCGCAACTGCATCAGGATGCGATTGATGCTGCTCAGCCGGCTCGGTGGTTGCGGCTTTGCCTCCGGTGACACGAGCCGGCGCAGATCGCACTGCAGCATGTCGGGCATCCGGCCGACGGGCAGAACCCGTGTCGCGTAACCGGCATGGATGGCGCTGGTCGGCATGCCGTCGAACTTGGCGGTAGACGGCTCCTGGACCAGCGTAATGCCGCCGCTGCCCAGGATGGCACGCAGACCCAGGGTGCCGTCGGTGCCGGTACCGGAGAGGACGATGCCGATGGCGCGCTCGCCGCAGTCGTCGGCCAGCGAGCGCAGGAAAGCGTCGATCGGCATGCGCTGGCCGCGCGGCATGTCCGGCAGGCTCAGTTGCAGCGCGCCGTTGAACAGCGCCATGTCGCGATTGGGCGGGATGATATAGACCCTGTTCGGAACAATCTTGAGCTGATCCGAAGCTTCGACCACGGGAATGGGCGCCACCCGCTGCAGGATGTCGTCCAGCATGCTGGCGTGGCCCGGATCCAGATGGGGGACCAGCACAAAAGCCATGCCGCTGTCCGGCCGGATGTGCCGGAAAAATTGCTCGAAAGCTTCCAGCCCGCCAGCCGAGGCGCCAATGCCGACGACCGGAAAGTAGCGGGGTGTGGCTTCCGACCCGCTGGATGCGGCCTCCGGCGGCGGTGCCACTCGGTCGGCGACCGGCTTCTTGGATTTGTTGGCAGTCATGCAGTCAATATCTGGGGCGGGAGAATTAATGACCAATCGGATAGTCGATAGTATCGCGCCCCTAGCGGTTGCCGCTTTTATTTGACGCCAAAGGGGAATGCCTTCGTGCAATGGATTTCCCATCGACCTTTCGCATGGCGCATCGCTTCTTGCAGATGCCCTCCGTTGAACCGAAGGAGCAGGATGGCAGCAATGAGAGTCTGGGTCAGCACTTAAGTTCTGGAAGCTGACGTTTCCCGGCCTGGTACGGGACCGCCATGATCCACGCCCCCTAATTTTTATCGCTTGGGGGGCACTTCCCTGCTTCAGGATGAAGCTGACTCAAGAGGCGCTGCAACTTGATCTCCCGGACGAAAGTCCTTGGTCGGCCAATAACAGCATCTCGCCGGCGGACGAGTCGTTGTTCCGGTCAGCCCGCTGCCTCCAGCCCATACTTCCGGATCTTGTCATGCAAGGTCGTCTTGGCGACGGCCAGCGCCTCGGCGGTACGGGCCAGACTGCCGTGGCGGCGCAGGGCGTCGGCGATCAGGGCGCGTTCGAAGGCGTCGACGGTTTCGGCGAGCGGTGTCGGGCCGTCGGCGGCGGGTTGGCCGAAGGGGGGCGAGCCGCTTTCGATGCCGAGCACGCAGCGGTCGGCGACGTTCTTCAATTCGCGGACATTCCCCGGCCAGGCGTAGCCGACCAGTTGGTGGACGCGGCCGGGCGTCGTCTCCGGCAGCGGGCGCTGGTGGCGGGCGGCGGCCTGGAGCAGGAAATGTTCGAAGAGGAGCGGGATGTCCTCGCGCCGTTCGCGCAGCGGCGGCAGGGCAAGCGTGGCGACGCTGAGGCGGTAGTAGAGGTCGGCGCGGAAGCCGCCCTTGGCCGACAGTTCGAGGAGGTCGGTCTTGGTCGCGGCGACGACGCGGCAGTCGATGGCAATGCTGGTGTTGGAACCGAGACGTTCCAGGGTGCGTTCCTGCAGCACGCGCAGCAGTTTGATCTGCATGGGCACCGGCATGCTCTCGATTTCGTCGAGGAACAGCGTGCCGCCGTTGGCGTGCTCGATCTTGCCGATGCGGCGCTTGGCGGCGCCGGTGTAGGCGCCCGCTTCGTGGCCGAAGATTTCGCTGTCGAACAGCGTTTCCGGCAGGCCGCCGCAGTTGATGGCGACGAAATTGCCATGCCGGCGCGGGCTGGCGTCGTGCAGGCAGCGGGCGACCAGTTCCTTGCCGGTGCCGGTTTCACCGTGGATCAGGACGTCGGCGGCGCTGCCGGCGATGCCGGTGAGCATGTCGCGCAGCTTCTGCATGCCGGGGGCGCGGCCGATCAGCTTGCCTTCGAGCTGGTCGCGCTGCTCGAGCTGGCGGCGCAGGTCGCGCACCTCCAGCACCAGGCGGCGCTTTTCCAGCGCCCGGCGCACCACTTCGACCAGGTATTCCGGGGCGAAAGGTTTCTGGATGAAATCGTAGGCGCCATCCTTCATCGCCTGCACGGCCATCGAGATGTCGCCGTGGCCGGTGATCAGCACCACCGGCAATTCGGGATCGACGGCCAGGGTTTCGCGCAGAAAAGCCATGCCGTCCATTTTCGGCAGCCGGATGTCGCTGACCACGATGCCGCGGAAGTCGCGTCCCAGCTTCTTGCGCGCCTGCTCGGCGCTGCCGGCGCATTCGGTGGCGATGCCCTCAAGTTGCAGGGCCTGTTCGCAGCCCAGCGCGACGTCGGGGTCATCCTCGATGATCAGTACTTTGAGTGCTTCAGTCATGGCCGGTCGATTCGTCGAAGAGGGGGATTTCCAGCGTGAATACGGCGCCGCCGGCGGGATGGTTGGCGCCGCCCAGTGTGCCACCGAAATCGCGGACGATGCCGGCCGAAATGGTCAGCCCGAGGCCGAGGCCGTCGCCGGCGCCCTTGGTGGTGAAGAAAGGTTCGAACAGGTGCTGCAGGGCTTCCTCGCCGAGGCCGGGGCCGTGGTCGCGCACGCTCAGGCGCGCCATGCCGTCCACGCCGGCGCAGTCCACTTCGAGGCGCGGCGCGGCCTGGCCGGCCATGGCGTCGAGGGCGTTGCCGATCAGGTTGATCAGCACCTGTTCCAGCCGGTTGGCGTCGCACAGCGCGACGGGTTCGGGCAGCGGGCAGTAGCGGACGACTTCGGCGTTGGCCTGGCGCAGACGTGGTTCGAGCAAGGCCAGCGCATTGTCGAGGGCATGGCAGAGCGCCACCGGCTGTTGCTGGCCGCTCGACTTCCGGGCAAAGGCGCGCAGCTGGCCGGTGATCAGGCCCATGCGGTCGACCAGCTGGGCGATGCGTTCGAGGTTGCCGCGCGTGGTGGCCAGATCGCCGCGTTCGAGGAAACGAACGCTGTTGCCGGACAGGGTGCGCAGCGCGGCCAGCGGCTGGTTCAGTTCGTGGGCGATGCCGGTGGACAACTGGCCGATGACCGCCAGCTTGCCGGCCTGGACCAGTTCATCCTGAGCGGCGCGCAAGGTGCGTTCGGCGCGGATGCGCTCGGCGACTTCATCCTGCAGTAACTGGTTGGCGGCGGAGAGGTCGGCGGTGCGCTCATCGACCTTGCGCTCGAGCTGGTCGTGCGCCTGCTGCAGGGCCTGTTGCGCGGCGAGGCGGTCCTTCAGGTGGCGCCGCCGCTCGTCCAGCATCAGGCCCAGCATGAAGAGCAGCCCGGCGCCGACGACGGCGACCGCAGCCCGGCTCTGGGCGATGTCGTCCACCTGTTCGAGGTGCGACAGCACGGTCAGCGTCCATGGCGTGCCGGGCAGCGGCCGGGACTGGGCCAGAAAGCGGCCACTCACCGGATAGACCGAAACCATCTCCGGGCCGTCGCGGGCAATCCTGACCAGCCGGGCGCCGTGTTCCAGTTCGCGGATTTCCTGCAGGCCGAGCGGTTTCAGGGCGCGCCGGTTGTACTGCTGGGTCTGGTCGAAGGCCCGGCGCGTCGTCTCGTCGAGCGGGCGCAGCGTGGTGAATTTCCAGTCGGCGACCGAGCCGAGGATGACGACGCCGTTCTCGTCGGTGACCATGGCCGGTGCTTCGACGGTGCTCCACGACTTTTCGAGCTGTTCGAGGCTGACCTTGGTGACGGCGACGCCCAGCGTCTGCTGTTCGTCGCTCAGCCGCGACGACAGGTAGTAGCCCGGTTCGCCGCGTGTCGTGCCGATGCCGAAGATGCGGCCGCTGCCGTTGTCCAGCGCGTCGCGGAAATAGGGACGGAAGGAAAGGTCCTCGCCGACGAAGCTGTCGGCGCGCTGCCAGTTGCTGGCGGCGACGACATGGCCGGTGGCGTCGATGACATAGATCGATAGCGTGCCGGCCCGCTCGTTGAGTTGTTCCAGGTAGGCGTTGACGGCCTGGGCCCGCTTGCCGTCGCGCGGCTGGCGCAGCAGGTCGACGACATCGCGTTCGAGGCCCAGCGTGCCGGGGAGGAAGGCGTATTTGCCGATTTCCCGTTCCAGGCTGGCGGTGTACAGGTCGAGCCGGTGCAGGCCGGTGGTCTGCAGGTCGGCGATGCCGATCTGCTGGACAACGCGATGCGTGCCGAAACCGCTCAATGCCGCCAGGGCAAGGAGCAGCAGGAACAGCGAGAGGTGGCGCAGGGAGCGGGGCGGCATCGGCAGGCGGCGTGGGCAGGAGAAGCTATGTTAGCAGTGGCCGGCGTTTACAACAGGTCGGTCAGCTGCTTGACGATGAGGATGGCGACGACGGCGAGGAAAGCCTTGCGGATGAAGCCGGCGCCGTGCTTCAACGCGAGATGGGTGCCGAGCTGGGCACCGGCCAGGTTGCAGGCCGCCATGCCGAGGCCGACACCCCACAGGATCGGGCCGTGACTGGCGAAGAAGCCGATCGCCGAGATATTGGTGGCAAAGTTGACGACCTTGGCGCTGGCCGAGGCGCGAACGAAATCCATGCCGAACAGGCGGACGAAACCGAAGATCAGGAAACTGCCGGTGCCCGGGCCGAAGAAGCCGTCGTAGAAACCGATCACCAGGCCGAACAGCGCGCCCCACCAGGGATCGCTCGGCCGCGGCGCGTGCGTTTCACTTTGCCCGAGATTCTTGCGCAGGAAGGTGTAGATGGCGACGGTCAGCATCATCACCACGACCAGCGGGCGCATCGCGTCGCGCGGGATCCAGGCGACGACGGCGGCGCCCAGCCAGGCGCCGAGCAGGGCGGCGGCGGTGGCGGGCAGCACCAGGCGCCAGGGAATCTGCACGGCGCGGGCGTAACGCCACAGTGCGGCGCCGGTGCCGGCAATGCTCGACACCTTGTTGGTGCCGAACAGCGTCGGGATGGCGGTTTGCGGAAAGCCGGAGAGCAGCACCGGAATCTGGATCAGGCCGCCACCGCCGACCACGGCGTCAACCATGCCGGCAAAGAAGGCGGCGGGGGCGAGGATGGTCCATTCAATCATGCGTATTCCGGGAAAAAATGGCCCGATGCTTGTGCATCGGGCCAGTCAAAATGGTTCGGCGCGAGGGTTGCCGAACCGCAGAGAAGACAAGGGCTCAGGCGGTCTGCACGGCGATGCCGTCGTCGGCCACCGGCAGGGTGTCGTCGCTGTCGGCCAGCGAATCGGCGACCGGGACGATGGCGTTTTCCCACTTGGCGACAACGGCGGTGGCGATGGCATTGCCCAGCACGTTGGTGACGGTGCGCCCCATGTCGAGGAAGTGGTCGATGCCGAGCACCAGCAGCAGGCCGGCTTCCGGCAGGTTGAACATGGGCAGCACGGCGGCGACGACGACCAGCGAGGCGCGCGGCACGCCGGCGATGCCCTTGGAGGAGACCATCAGCACCAGCAGCATGGTGAATTGCGCACCCAGCGTCAGCGGGATGTTGTAGGCCTGGGCGACGAACAGCGCGGCGAAGGTGGTGTAGATCATCGAGCCGTCGAGGTTGAAAGAATAGCCAAGCGGCAGCACGAAACTGGTGACGCGGTTCTTGATGCCGAACTTTTCCAGCTGTTCCATCAGTTTCGGATAGACCGATTCACTGGAAGCCGTCGAGAAACCGACCAGCATCGGGCCGCGCACCAGTTTCAGCAGGCGGAAGACATCCTTGCCGAGCACCAGGTAGCCGGCGCCGATGAGGAACAGCCAGAGCGCCGCCAAGGTCACGTAGAAACTGACCAGCAGCTTGCCGAAGACGAGCAGCATGCCCAGGCCCTGGGTGGTGATGGCACCAGCCACCGCGCCGAAGACGCCGACCGGGGCGAAACGCATCACGTAGTCGGTGACTTTCAGCATGACATGGACCACTTCTTCCATGGTGCCGACCAGGCTGCGCGCCGTCTGGTTGTGCAGGTGGCCGAGCGCCAGGCCGAAGAACACCGCGAAGACCAGGATCTGCAGGATTTCATTGGCCGCCATCGCCTCGAAGATATTCTTCGGGAAGACATGGGTGATGAAATCCTTGAGGTTCAGGGCGCTGGTCTTCAGGTTCAGGGCGCTGCTCGTTTCCGGCAGCGGCACGCTGAGGCCGACGCCCGGTTGCAGCAGGTTGGCGAACAGCAGGCCGAGCAGCAGCGAGCAGAAGGAGGCGGCGACGAACCAGCCGAGCGCCTTGCCGCCGATGCGGCCGACCGTCCGGGTGTCGCCCATGCCGGCCAGGCCGGCGACCAGGGTGGCGAAGACCAGCGGCGCGATGATCATCTTGATCAGGCGCAGGAAGATGTCGGTCAGGATGCCGAAGTAGGCGGCGATTTCCTTGGCTTCGGCCGGGCTGCCGGCGAGGGCGTTGCAGGCATAGCCGACGATGACGCCGAGCGCCATGGCGATCCCGATCAGGGTCGTCAGTCTGTTCATTTTCATGGTGTTTTCCTTGATTGCAATGGGGAGACGGCGATCAGGCGGCGATGGCCGGGATCATCTGCGGCTTGGTCAGGACTTCCGGGCGCAGCACTTCGGCCAGTTGGCCCGGGCTCATCAGCTGCCGTTCGAGGACGATTTCGGCGACGCCGCGGTTGCTGCGGTGAGCTTCGGCGGCGACTTCGGTGGCGTTGGCGTAGCCGATGTAGGGGTTCAGCGCGGTGACGATGCCGATCGAGCGCTCGATGCTGGCGCGCAGCGTGTCGCGGTTGGCGGTGATGCCGTCCACGCAATGGTCGGCCAGCGCCTGGCAGCCCTTGCCGAGGTGCAGCACGCTCTTGAACAGGCTGTGGGCGATGATCGGCTCGAAAGCGTTCAACTGCAGCTGGCCGGCTTCGGCGGCGAAGGTGACGGTCGAATCGTTGCCGATCACTTCGAAGGCAATCTGGTTGACCACTTCCGGGATCACCGGATTGACCTTGCCCGGCATGATCGACGAGCCGGCCTGGCGCGGCGGCAGGTTGATCTCGTTGAACCCGGCGCGCGGCCCGGAAGAGAGCAGGCGCAAGTCGTTGCAGGTTTTCGACAGTTTCACCGCGACCCGCTTCAGAACGCCGGAAAGCTGCACGAAGCTGCCGCAATCCTGCGTCGCCTCGATCAGGTTGGGGGCGGTGAGGACCGGAATGCCGGTGATTTCGACCAGGCGGCGGCAGACCAGTGCGGCGTAATCGGGATGGGCGTTGATGCCGGTGCCGATGGCGGTGGCGCCGAGGTTGATTTCGCGGATCAGCAAGGCTGCTTCCTTGAGGCGCTCCTCGTCTTCGCCCAGCATCACCGCGTAGGTCGAGAATTCCTGGCCCAGCGTCATCGGCACCGCGTCCTGCAACTGGGTGCGGCCCATCTTCAGCACGTCGGCGAATTCCTCCGCCTTGCGCTCGAAGGCGCGGCGCAGGTAGGCCATGGCGTCGACCAGGCGGAAGATGCCGGTGTAGGTGGCGAGCTTCAGCGCCGTCGGATAGACGTCGTTGGTCGACTGGCTCATGTTGACGTGCTCGTTCGGGTGCAGGTGCTGGTAGTCGCCCTTGGCATGGCCGAGGATTTCCAGCGCCCGGTTGGCGATCACCTCGTTGGCGTTCATGTTGGTCGAGGTGCCGGCGCCGCCCTGGATCACGTCGACGACGAACTGCTCGTGCCACTGGCCGTCGATGACTTCGCGGCAGGCGGCGGCGATGGCGTCGGCGCGTTTGGCGTCGAGCAGGCCGAGTTGCCGGTTGGCCTGGGCGGCGGCTTTCTTGATCTGGGCCAGGGCACGGATCAGGTCGGGGTAGACCGCGATCGAAATGCCGGTGATATCGAAGTTTTCGCGGGCCCGCAGCGTATGGACGCCGTAGTAGGCATCGCCGGGAACTTCGCGGTCGCCGAGCAGGTCGTGTTCGAGGCGGGTCTTGGGGATTCTGGTCATGTTGTCTCCTGTGTTTGTTCTTGGGAGGCGCGAGCGGCGTCCTCCGGCTCTTTCTCTATTGCACGCGGCATGCCAGCCGGGGAGGAGAAGCAGGGGTTTGATTTGAAAGGGGGTTTTCGGTATCAGAGGAGCCGGGCGAACGGATTTCCGTTGTTTGCGGCGTTTTGGCCGTTCGGATTTCCGAACGCCGACGATACAAAAGAGGATCAACGGCAATCTGTTAAGATTTGGCTCTCGCTGCAACGCAACAAATACCAACCATAATGACTTCCCCTCCCGATCGAATGAGCCCCGAAGAACGCCGCGCCGGCGCTTCCCTGGCTTCCATCTTCGCCTTGCGCATGCTCGGCCTGTTCCTGATCCTGCCGGTGTTTTCGGTCTATGCCAAAACCCTGCCCGGTGGCGATAACCTGGCGCTGGTCGGCTTCGCGCTGGGCGCCTACGGCCTGACCCAGGCCGTGTTCCAGATTCCCTACGGCATCGCTTCCGATGTCTGGGGGCGCAAGCAGGTGATCGTCGTCGGCCTGCTGATTTTTGCGCTGGGCAGTTTCGTCGCCGCCTGGGCGCCGGACATGACCTGGATCATCGTCGGCCGCGTGCTGCAGGGGGCGGGCGCCATTTCGGCGGCGGTCACCGCGCTGGCCGCCGACCTGACGCGCGAGGAGCATCGCACCAAGGTGATGGCGATGATCGGCTCCTCGATCGGCCTCGTCTTCGCACTGTCGCTGGTCGCCTCGCCGGTGCTCTACGGCTGGATCGGCATGGGCGGACTGTTCAGCCTGACCGGTGCGCTGGCACTGGCCGCCATCGTGCTTCTGTTCAAGGCCGTGCCGCCCGCCCCGGCGCCGCATGGCCATGTCAAATTGCCGCTGCGCCGGGTGGTGTTCGATCCCGACCTGCTGCGCCTCAATCTCGGCATCTTCGTGCTGCACATGGTGCAGATGGCCATGTTCGTGGTGCTGCCGCACGCCCTAGTCAATTACGGCGGCCTGGCGCCGTCGGCGCACTGGATGGTCTACCTGCCGGCCGTGCTGGTCTCCTTTGCCATCATGGTGCCGGCGATCATCGCCGCTGAGCGCAAGGACAAGATGCGCCCGGTCTTCCTCGCCGCCGTCGCCATGCTGGTCCTCGTCCAGCTCGGGCTGCTCGCCTTCGGGCAGAGCCTGTGGGGCCTGGCCGCCTGCCTGCTGTTCTTCTTCGTCGCCTTCAACATTCTCGAGGCGAGCCTGCCTTCACTCGTCTCGCGGACGGCACCGCCGGCCGCCAAAGGTGCCGCGCTCGGTGTCTACAACACGACGCAGGCGCTCGGTCTGTTCACCGGCGGCGCGCTCGGTGGTTATATCGCCCAGCATTTCGGCGATAATGCGGTTTTTGCCGTTTGCGCCGGGCTGGTTCTGCTCTGGCTGGCAGTGGCGAATTCGATGAATTTCCCGCAACGGCGTGCGACGCCGGCTGCGGTTCAAACTGTTTAGGAGAGGTGGGTCATGGCATCGGTAAATAAATGGATCGGCATCGGCAATCTCGGGCGTGACCCGGAAATGCGTTATACCGCCAGCGGCGAGGCAATCTGCAATTTCAGCATTGCCTGCACCGATACCTGGAAAGACAAGCAGACCGGCGAAAAGAAGGAACAGACCGAATGGGTCCGCATTTCCTTTTTCGGCAAGCTGGCCGAGATCGCCGGCCAGTACCTGAAAAAAGGTTCGCAGGTCTATATCGAAGGCAGCCTGCGCACCCGCAAGTGGACCGACAAGGATGGCCAGGAGCGCTACACCACTGAAATCCGCGGCGAGGAAATGAAGATGCTCGGCTCCCGCCAGGGCATGGGTGCCCCGGCCTCTTCCGGCGGCGGCTATGACAGCGAACCGACCGACTATGCCCCGGCCCCGGCCAAGAACAAGCCGAAGCCGTCGTTCGACGACCTCGGCGACGACATCCCGTTCTAAGCCCGTAACTTGCGCCGCCGCGGGCGGTGCGAGCTGATCACTGCCCTGAGGCTGAAACCATGTCCACTGCCAGTACTTTCAAGGTTCTCGAAGACATTGCCAAGGATTTGTCCGGCAACGAGATCAATTTTCCGACTTTCCTCGACATCACCTTCCAGGTCCGTACGGCCCTGAAGGACCCGAATCTCAATGTCGAGCAACTGGCCAAGCTGGTCGGCGCCGAGCCCTTGATGAGTGCCAAGATCATCCGCATGTCCAACTCGGTGGCGATGAATCCTTCCGGGCGGGAAATTGCCGACGTCAAGAGCGCCATTGTCCGGGTCGGCATGGAAGCCGTGCGCACCGTCTCCTTCGCGGTGGCCATGGAGCAGTTGCTGAAATCGAAGCAGATGCAGCCTTTCGAGGGCATTTCCAAGCGCCTGTGGGAACACACTTCGCACGTCGCCGCGCTGTGCCGCGTGCTGGCCCGCAAGATCGCCAAGATCAACGGCGACGAGGCGATGTTCGCCGGCCTGGTGCACGACATCGGCGTTTTCTACCTGATGTCGCGGGCCGCCAATTTCCCCGAACTGGTCAATGACAAGGTGGAGTTGCACGGCCTGCTGGTCGGCTGGCACGACAACATCGGCCATGCCCTGCTGTCGGCGCTCAATCTGCCGGAATCGGTGCTGGTCGCCGTCCAGGAGCACGAGACGGACCGCGAGATCAAGGACCTCAAGTCCTTGTCCGACGTGCTGTACGTGGCCAACAAGATCGCCAACCGGGCGTCGAGCTGGCGCGATCCGGAACTGGATGGCGAAGTCGATACCTCAATGCTCGAATCGATTTTCGACGCCGAAACGCTGGCCGAAATCGTCGAGGAGTCGCAGGAAGAGGTCCAGTCGCTGAAGCAGGCGCTGGGCGGTTGATGGCGGGATGACGCCGGTCATCGGCGCGGGAACAGTGCGCAGAGCGGTCGCCAAGCCGCCAGCGATTCAGGGGTATCTATGAGCAGCAGTCACGATCGGGCCGGCGAGATTTCCGGCAAGCGCCTTGCCGTACTGGCCCTCGCCGCCCTCGGGGTGGTCTATGGCGACATTGGCACCAGCCCGCTGTACGCGGTGAAGGAGGTTTTCGCCGGCAATCATCCGATTCCGCTCAACGAAGCCAATATCTTCGGCAGCCTGTCGCTCTTTTTCTGGGCGCTGGTCATCATCGTCTCGATCAAGTACGTGATTTTCATCATGCGCGCCGACAACCGCGGTGAAGGCGGCATCATGGCGATGATCGCCCTCGCCCTGCACGATGCCCAGGGCAAGCCGGCCCAGATGAAGCTGATCATGATCGTCGGCATCCTCGGCGCCGCGATGTTCTACGGCGACGGCATGGTGACGCCGGCGATGTCGGTGCTTTCCGCTGTCGAGGGCCTGGAGGTGGCGACGCCCGCCTTCAAGCCTTTCGTGATTCCGATCACGATGATCGTCCTCTTCGGGCTCTTTTTCGTGCAGCGCCGCGGCACCGCCGTGGTCGGCGCCTTCTTCGGACCGATCATGGTGCTCTGGTTCAGCACCCTGGCCCTGCTCGGCCTCTACAACATCGTCGAACATCCGGCCATCCTGCATGCCCTGAACCCGGTTTATGGCCTTGAATTCCTGTTCTCCAACAAGGCCCTGGCCCTCGTCGCCATGGGCAACGTCGTGCTGGCGGTGACCGGGGCCGAGGCGCTCTACGCCGACATGGGACATTTCGGCCGCAAGCCGATCCAGCGCGCCTGGTTTTCCTTCGTGCTGCCTGCCCTGGTCCTCAACTATTTCGGGCAGGGCGCGCTGATCATGGTCGATCCGGACGGCGCCAAAAATCCCTTCTTCCTGTCGGCGCCGGAATGGGCGCTGTATCCGCTGGTCGGGCTGGCCACGGTGGCGACGGTGATCGCCTCGCAAGCGGTGATTTCGGGCGCTTTCTCGGTGACCCGCCAGGCAATGCAGCTCGGCTTCGTGCCGCGCATGGAAGTGCAGCACACCTCGGAACAGGAAGCCGGGCAAATCTACCTGCCGGCGGTCAATTGGGGCCTGATGGTTGCCGTGATGATCCTCGTCCTCGGCTTCAAGTCCTCGAACAACCTGGCGGCGGCCTACGGCATCGCGGTGACCGGCGACATGGTGATCACGTCCATCCTCGCCACCGTTGTTGTCGCACGCTCCTGGAAATGGGGCTGGTTCCGGGCGGCGGCGCTGTTCGCCTGCTTTTTGTCGGTCGAACTGGTCTTCCTCGCCGCCAATATCCTGAAGATCCCGGATGGCGGCTGGTTCCCGCTGGTCGCCGGGATGGCGGTCTTCGTGCTGATGACGACCTGGAAGCGCGGTCGCCAGCTGCTCTCCGACCGCCTCAAGGGCGAGCGCCTGGAACTGTCGATGTTCATCGATTCGCTGGCCACCTCGATGCCGACCCGGGTCTTCGGCACCTCCGTCTTCCTCAATGCCGATCCCAAGGGCGTACCGCACGCGCTGCTCCACAACCTGATGCACAACAAGGTGCTGCACGAGCGGGTGGTGCTGGTTTCGGTGCTGTTCTACGACGTGCCCTTCGTGCCCGATATCGACCGTGTCGAAGTCAAGCCGCTGAAGGAAAACTTCTGGAGCGTCATCGTCCAGTACGGTTTCAAGGACGAGCCCGACATTCCCGCCGCCATGCAGTTGTGCGGCGATGCCGGACTGGAATTCAGCGCCCTCGAGACGTCCTACTTCATCGGCCGCGAAACGCTGATTCCGCGTCTTAATTCGGAAATGGCCTTCTGGCGCGAGAAGATTTTCGTCGCCATGTTCCGCAATGCCGGCTCGGCCACCGCCTTCTTCAAGATTCCCAGCAACCGGGTGGTGGAACTGGGCACCCAGGTGGTCCTCTAGTTCGGACTGATCGCAAAAGGAAGGCGCCGGCAGGCGCCTTTTTTACAGCTTGCGAATCTTGTCGAGCAGCGCGGTCGTCGATTTCTGGTGGATGAAGGGGATCGAATGCACGCTGCCGCCCCAGCCGCGCACTTCGCTGCAGCCGACGATCTTGTCCACCGGCCAGTCGCCGCCCTTGACCAGGATTTCCGGCCGGCAGTCGAGGATGCGCTGGAGCGGCGTGTCCTCGTCGAACCAGGTGACCAGCGCCACACAGTCGAGTGCCGCCATCACCGCCAGGCGATCGGCCAGAGCATTGACCGGACGGTCGTCGCCCTTGCCCAGGCGTTTGACCGATGCGTCGCTGTTGAGCGCCACCACCATGCTGGCGCCGAGCGCCGCGGCCTGCGCCAGGTAGGTGACATGACCGCGATGCAGGATGTCGAAACAGCCGTTGGTGAAGACCAGCGGGCGAGCGATGCGGGCGGCCCGCGACGCGAGCTCTTCCGGCGGGCAGATCTTGGCTTCGAAACTCGGTGCGGCGTAGGTCATGGGCGTGTCAACTGAGGAACAGGCCGCCATTTTAGCCTGTCGGCCGGCCAGAAAAAAACGGCGGGCTATGCCCGCCGCTGTTCGCTGTTGTCCGGCCTTAGCGGCTTTCCACCGGTGCCGTCTGCGGCGGCGGGGTGCGGACGCCGCCCGGTACGGCACTGTCGATGCGCCGGGTGTCGGCTTCGGAGACGACTTCCAGCAGATTGACCACCTTGCGCACGCCATCCGTGGTGCGGGCGACGGCAATGGCCACCTTGGCTTCGCGTTCGTTGACGATGCCCATCAGGTAGGCGACGGTGTTTTCGGTGACCACCTTGATGTGGTTGGCCGACAACTGGTTTGAATCGACCAGGCGGGCTTTCAGCTTGGAAGTGATGTAGCTGTCGTTGCTGCGATTGCCCAGCGCCGAGGCCGGGGCGACGACCAGTTCGTTGAAGACTTCCTTGACCCCTTCGATTTGCCCGATCTGCTCGCCGATGATGGCCTTGGCTTCGTCGCTCGGCACTTCGCCGGTCACCAGCACGCGGTGGTTGTAGGAGGTGACATTGACGTGCGAGGCCGCCTTGAACTTCTCGGGAATGCGCTTGCTCGCCTTCCATTCGGTGGTTTCGTCGTCGGCCTGGGTGCCGGTCGAACGCCGGTCATAGACCGACATGACGCCGGCGGCGCCGCCGGCAACGATCGCCGGCAGGCAGCCCTGGAGCAGGGGAAGGGCCGTCACGAGCAGTGCGGCAGCGAGGGACAGACGGTTTTTGTTCATCATTCAACTCCCAGGAGAAGTGCGTCGATGCCATCGCACAGGCAATGGATGACCAGCAGGTGGGTTTCCTGAATCCGCGCCGTCCGGTCGGCCGGCACGCAAAGGTGGATATCGTCGTCGCGCAGCATTTCGCCGATCAGGCCGCCGCCCTTGCCGGTCAGCGCGATGACGTGCATGTCGGCTTCGTGGGCGGCCTTGATGGCTTCGATGACGTTGGCGGAATTGCCCGAGGTCGAGATCGCCAGCAGCACGTCGCCGGCATGGCCGAGGCCGCGCACCTGGCGCGAGAATATCTGGCTGAAGGAATAGTCGTTGGCGACGGCGGTAATGATCGAGGTGTCGGTGGTCAGCGCGATGGCCGCCAGTTCCTGGCGCTCGGCTTCGAAGCGGCCGATCAGTTCGGCGGCGAAATGCTGGGCGTCGCCGGCCGAGCCGCCGTTGCCGCAGGCGAGAATCTTGCCGCCGTTGATCAGGCTGCCGGTCAGGGTTTCAATCGCGGCGGCAATCGGTGCGGCCATCATCTCGATGGCATCGAGCTTGGTGTGGGCGCTGTCTTCGAAATGCTTGGTGACGCGGGCAATCAGGTCCATTTTTCTGGGCAGGGTGGGTGCAGATAATCGGCGCATTCTACCTCACAGCTCGCGGAACACTTCGAACGCGACCCGCAGCCACGGGTTTTTGTTGTCGCTCAGGGACGACACGCGGGCGCTCAGTCGGTCGCCGGCATCCATCGCGGCGGCCAGTGGCCGGTTTTGCGTGCGCGGCACATAACCGAGCTGATGGCCGCGCCATTCGACGCGGATGGCGTTGGCATCGTGACGATTGTCCGGTTCGCGTATGAGTTGGAGTCGATCGCCGACTTTCAGTTCCTGCCAGAATTCGCCCAGCGCGTAATACTGGCTGCCGGCCAGCGGCGAACTCTGGATCAGCAGCCGGATGCTGTCGGCGCTGGCCGCCGTCAGCCAGCCGCACAGGCTAATCGTCAGCAGCAAACGCATTGCGAATCCATTCCAGGTGTTCGCCGTCGAGCAGCACGCAGTCGAAGCGGCAGTCGCCATCCGCTTTGCCGGCCAGGTAATGACGGGCGGCGAGGATCAGGCGGCGGCGCTTGGTTGCGGTGATGCTGGCCGCGGCGCCGCCGAAATCCGGGCGACTCCGGAAGCGGACTTCGACGAAGACCAGCGTCCGGCCGTCGCGGCAGATCAGGTCGATTTCGCCGCCGCGGACGCGGAAATTGCGTTCGATCAGGCGCAGGCCGTGGGCCGCCAGATAACGGGCCGCCAGCGTCTCGGCTTCGCGGCCGCGCCCGGTGGTGGTATCGTGGGTCTTTGCCTGCATACGAATAATAATGACAAAGGAATACGCTGCATTGTATGTCGTTCCGACGCCGCTCGGAAACCTCGCCGATCTGACGCGGCGCGCCGAGGAAATTCTCCGTAGCGTGCCGTGGATCGCCGCCGAGGACACGCGGCACAGCGGCACGCTGCTGAAGCAACTCGGTTGCCAGGCGCGCACCCTGCCGGCGCATCAGCACAACGAAAACGAAGCCGCCGAGCGCATTGTCGCCAAGCTGCAGGCCGGCGAAGCCGTGGCGCTGATTTCCGACGCCGGCACGCCGGGCATTTCCGATCCCGGCGCCCGCGTCGTCGCCGCCGTGCGGGCCGCTGGCTGTACTGTCGTGCCGCTGCCCGGGGCGTGCGCCGCGACCACGGCGCTTTCCGCCTCCGGCCTGGTCGACGAGCATTTCCTGTTCTACGGCTTCCTGCCGGCCAAGGGCGGCCAGCGGCGGCAGGCCCTGGAAGAATTGCGTGAGCATCCCTACGCCCTGGTCTTCTACGAGGCGCCGCATCGCGTACTCGACACCGTCGCCGATCTCGCTGCGGTATTCGGCGAGCGCACCCTGGTCGTTGCCCGCGAACTGACCAAGATGTTCGAGTCCATTCATTCGGGGCCGTTATCCGCGGCCCTCGACTGGTTGCAGGAAGATGCGAACCGCCAGCGCGGTGAATTCGTGCTGATCGTCTCCGGTGCGCCGGCCGAAGCCGATGACGGCGACAGCGAACGGGTCCTCAAGTTGCTGCTTGATGACGGTTTGCCGGTCAAGCAGGCCGCCAAGCTGGCGGCGGCGATTACCGGTGCCGCCAAGAACGCGCTCTACGAACGGGCGCTGGCCCTGAAAAAAGCGGAGTCGGGCAACTGATGCGGCGGCCGTGGCGATGACCGGAAACAGCCAGGAAATCCGCTTCCTGCGGCGACAGATTCCCGGCTTCGAATGCGAGCCGGGCTGCCATGACTGCTGCGGTCCGGTCACCGCGTCGAGCGAAGAAATGGCCCGGCTGCCGGTGAAAAGTGCCGAGGCGCATGCGGCGGCGTTGGCCGAACTGAGTTGCCCGCATCTGGGGGAGCGGGGCTGCCAGGTCTACGACGAACGCCCCCTGATCTGCCGCCTGTTCGGCACCACGCCACGCCTCGTC
This sequence comes from Bacteroidota bacterium, assembly GCA_050259955.1. Lineage (GTDB taxonomy): Bacteria > Pseudomonadota > Gammaproteobacteria > Burkholderiales > Rhodocyclaceae > Azonexus. The sequence goes on along the minus strand of JBLNBM010000028.1, from coordinate 16,275 downwards.
TGCCCGCGCGGCAAGGGACCGGCCGAAATGATCCGGCCGGCGATCGAGGCGCGGATTTATCGCTATTTTTCCGAAACCCGGCATGTGCTGGTGTAAAGCGCCGCCGCGCTCCGGCCGGTCGCCAAACCAAGGCTTGGGCGATCGCCGGCAAGCCGGCTCGGCCGCCTGCTAAAATTGCCGCAACTTGTCTCGAGAACTGCCATGCAACTGACCATCACCCGCCCCGACGACTGGCATCTTCACCTGCGCGACGGCGAAGCGCTCGCTGCCGTGCTGCCGCATACCGCCCGCCAGTTCGGCCGGGCCATCGTCATGCCCAACCTGAAGCCGCCGGTGACCACCGTCGACCAGGCCGCCGCCTACCGTGGCCGCATCCTGGCGGCGCTGCCGGCCGGCATGAATTTCGAACCGTTGATGACGCTGTATCTGACCGACAACACGCCGCCCGCCGAAATCGCCAAAGCCGCCGCGTCCGGCTTCGTTCATGCGGTGAAACTCTACCCGGCCGGGGCGACGACCAATTCCGACGCCGGCCTGACCGACATCGCCAAGGCTTATGACACGCTCGCCGAAATGGAGCGCTGCGGCCTGCCGCTGCTGGTCCATGGCGAAGTGACCGACCCGGCGATCGACCTTTTCGATCGCGAAAAAGTCTTCATCGACACCGTGCTGCGGCCGCTGATCCAGCGTTTCCCGCGCTTGAAGGTGGTCATGGAACACATCACCACCAAGGATGCGGCCGAATTCGTTGCCGCGGCGCCGGCCAACGTGGCGGCGACCATCACCGTCCATCACCTGCTCTACAACCGCAACGCCATCTTCCAGGGCGGCGTGCGGCCGCACTGGTATTGCCTGCCGGTGCTGAAGCGCGAAACGCATCGCCAGGCACTGGTCGCGGCGGCGATTTCCGGCAATCCGAAATTCTTCCTCGGTACCGATTCGGCGCCGCACGCCAAGGGCGCCAAGGAAGCGGCCTGCGGCTGCGCCGGTTGCTACACGGCCTATGCCGCCATCGAGCTGTATGCCGAAGCTTTCGAACAGGCCGGCGCCCTCGATAAACTGGAAGCCTTCGCCAGCTTCCACGGCCCGGACTGGTACGGTCTGCCGCGTAACCGCGGCACCGTGACGCTGGCCAAGGAAAACTGGACGGTGCCCGCCGATTACCCGTATCTCGCCACGGACAGCATCGTGCCGCTGCGGGCCGGCGAAACCCTTTCCTGGAAAATGCTCTGAGGACATCCATCATGCGCCTGCGTCATCTCCTCCTGCCCTTGCTGGCTGCGCCGCTGCTCACCGCCTGTGTCAATGACGCCGCAACCTATGAAATCGACAACACCCGCGAGCATGTGCTGTCGCTGATCCGTGAGCAGCCCTATTTCTGGGACAGCAAGGTCGAGCTCTACCTGGTGGTTTCGCGGATGCCGGCCTGCATGCGGCGGCACAGCATCGGGCCGGCCACGCCCAATACCAAGGTGGAAATCTACCAGGTGCCGTCCGGCGCCTTCATCGTCAAGGCCGGCAAGCGGATGTTCGCGACCGAAACGCAGACTTGCGAGAGCTTCGCCAAGATGACGGAAGAGCCGCCCGAAGGCCTGGGCACGCTGATGGGGACCTTCCAGGTCAAGGACGGCGCGCTGGTTTTCGTCAAGGAAGAAAGCGCCGAAAGCCCTGCCGCCAAAGCCGAGTGAGCCCGACTGCGGCGTACGCCTCGGCGCTCTTCGATCCCCTGCGGCCCTGGCTCGAACAATTGCCGCCCGGCCCGGATACGCGGGCGGTGGCGGAACTGGCCGAACGTTTTCCCATCCATACCGAAAATGGCCGGCAAGTCCGCTTCGTGCCGCCGCAGCCCGACGGACTCGCCTATGAATGCCGGATCTGGGAAAGCGGCGAAGTGGAAACCCGGCCCGACAATTGGCATGATTTCTTCAACGCCCTGGTCTGGTTCGCCTTTCCGCGTACCAAGATCGCCGTCAGCGCCCGCCATGTGCGCGCCATGACCCCGGCCGGCGAGGCGCGCGGCGCGGTCCGCGATGCACTGACCCATTTCGACGAATGCGGCATCGTCGTTCTTTCCAGTCGTCCCGAACTGCTCGAACTGCTGCGCGATTTCGAATGGAGAAAGCTCTTCGTCGAGCACCGCGCCGACGTCCGCCGGAACATGCAATTCGTCGTTTTCGGCCATGCCACCTACGAGCAGCTGCTCCAGCCATTTCGCGGCCTGACCGCCAAAGCCATGCTTTACGACGTGAGTGAGGACTGGCTCCGGCAGCCGTTCCAGGAACGCTTGGCGGCCCTCGACCGCCGCCTGGCCGACGATCTGGCCAGTGGTCGCTACGCCCGGCCTCGCGATTTCCAGCCCTTGCCCCTGCTCGGCATTCCCGGCCTGACCCCGGCCAGCGAAAACCCGGCTTTCTACGACGATACCTGGCAATTCCGGGCCGGGCGCCGGTGACACGGGCGGCAGGTGCCTTGACCGGCCATTAACCTTGTCGCCGAAATGGGATTAATATCGGCGCTGGCTGAAATAATTCCAACCGAATGAGGCGAACGTGCCCGGTACCCGGCAATCCATCTCTCGATTCCATAAGACGCTCTGGTTGACCTTGGGCATTTTCGTGGTCTTTGTCGGCGTTTTCGTGCTGTACGTGCACTCCGAGAAAGACATCGACCGGGCCAACGAGCTACGCCACCAGTCGCTGTATCTGGCCAACGAATTGCGCCAGTCCTCGGACGACCTGACGCGCATGGTGCGGACCTATGTCGTCACCGGCAATCCGCTCTACAAGCAGCATTATCGAGAAATTCTCGATATCCGCGAGGGCCTGGCGCCGCGGCCGCTCGAATACCAGAACATCTACTGGGATCTGGTCCTGCCGGACGACCGGCGGCCCCGACCGAACGGGGCGGCGATACCGCTGCTCGAATCGATGCGCCAGGCGGCGTTCACCGCCGAGGAGTTCGCCAAGCTCGCCGAGGCGAAGGTGAACTCGGATGCCCTGACCAAGACCGAGTTCGACGCGATGCGGTTGCTCGAATCCGCCGTGCCGCCCAACGAAGCCGATCGGGAAAAGGCCAGGGCGATGCTGTTCGATGCCGCTTACCATCAGGCCAAGGCCAATATCATGCGGCCGATCGGCGAATTCAACCAGATGAGTGACGAGCGCACCCGGCATGCGGTCGAGGCCGCGGCGCGAACCTCGGACCAGCTGCGCGCCCTCTATGTCTTTTTCAGCGGCCTGCTGGTGTTCATGCTGTGGCGCGCCTATCGGGTGCTGCAGACGACGCTGGGCGGCTCGGTCGACGAAGTTTATGGCTATATTTCCCGACTCAGCCGGGGCGATTTCTCACCGCGCCAGGGCGGCTCCGCGCCCGCGAAGGACAGCGTACTCGGCTGGCTGGGCGAAATGCAGGAACGCCTGCACGAGGCGGATGGCCGGCGCCGGGAAGCCGAACGGCAATTGGCCGACAACGAGGCGCGGCTGCGCACCATCATCGAGGCCGAGCCGGAATGCATCAAGATTGTGGACCGCGCGGGCAGCCTGCAGATGATGAATCCGGCCGGCCTGGCAATGATCGAGGCGGACAGCCTGCAGCAGGCGCTCGGACGGCCGGTCGCCGATCTGGTCGCTCCCGAATGCCGCGATGCCTTCGTCGCGATGCATCAGCGGGTGATTGCCGGCGCGCCCCAGACTTTGGAATTCGAAGTCATCGGCCTGAAAGGCGGGCGGCGCTGGCTGGAGTCGCATGCGGTGCCCATGGCTTTGGGCGACGACATCGTGCATCTGGCGGTGACCCGCGACATTACGGAACGCAAGCGTAGCGAAGTCGAGCTGGAGCGGCACCGCCAGCACCTTGAGGAACTGGTCGCCGAGAGGACCAACGATCTATGCCTGGCCAAGCAGGCGGCCGAGGCGGCGAGCGTCGCGAAGAGCACTTTCCTGGCCAACATGAGTCACGAAATCCGGACGCCGCTCAATGCCATCACCGGCATGGCGCACCTCGTCCGGCGTTCCGGGGTGACGGCGCAACAGGACGAACGGCTCGACAAGATCGATCTTGCCAGCCGGCATCTGCTGGAAATCATCAATGCCATTCTCGATCTTTCCAAGATCGAGGCCGGCAAACTGACGCTGGAAGAAACCGGGGTCAGTCTCGGCGCCATCATGGGCAACGTCATCTCCATGCTCTGCGACCGGGCCCGGGCCAAGAACCTGCTGCTGGTCGTCGACTGCGCGGCGCAGCATCACCAGCTGCTGGGCGATTCCACCCGGCTGCAGCAGGCCTTGCTCAACTACGCCAGCAATGCCATCAAATTCACCGACCAGGGCAAGGTCACCCTGCGTTCGCGAATCGCCGACGATGACGCTGACAGCGTGCTCGTCCGCTTTGAGGTCGAAGATACCGGTATCGGTATCGGTGCCGAACAGGCCGGCCGCTTGTTCGCCAGCTTCGAGCAGGCCGACAATTCGATTACCCGCCAGTATGGCGGCACCGGCCTCGGGCTGGCGATTACCCGCAAGCTGGCCAAGCTGATGGGCGGCGACGCCGGCGTCGTCAGCACGCCGGGTGTCGGCAGTGTCTTCTGGTTCACGGCACGATTGCGCAAGGGCGGCGCGGTGACGCCGGCAGAATTCCAGCCGCCGGCCGATGGCGCCGAAAGCATGCTGCGGCGCGACCATGGCGGGGCGAGGATATTGCTGGTCGAAGATGAAGCGCTCAACCGGGAAGTGGTGCTCGAGTTCCTGCAGCAAGTCTGGCCGCAGGTCGATGTCGCCGAAAACGGGGTGGTGGCGGCCGAGCTGGCCGGCCGCAACGCTTACGACCTGATCCTGATGGACATGCAGATGCCCCAACTCGATGGCATCGGCGCGACGCGCCGCATCCGGGCACAGCCGGCTGGCCGGACGGTGCCGATCGTCGCCGTGACGGCGAACGCCTTCGCCGAGGACAGGGCGCGCTGCCTGGAAGCGGGGATGAACGATTTCATCGCCAAGCCGGTCAGCCCGGAAACCCTGTTCGCGACCATCCTGAAATGGCTGTCGTAGTCTGACTGAAAGGTGCAGGTCCGGCGTCGCCGACGCCGATCCGGTCAGCTCTCAGTAACGGCGGCGCGGCGGCGGGGCGCTGCCGGTGCGGGTTTCGATGTGGCGGAAAGTGATACGGCCCTTGGTCAGATCGTAGGGCGACAATTCCAGGGTGACCTTGTCACCGACCAGGATGCGGATGTGGTTCTTCTTCATCTTGCCCGAGGTATAGGCGATCAGTTCATGGCCGTTCTCGAGCGTGACACGAAAGCGCGTATCGGGAAGGACGTCATTAACGACGCCTTGCATTTCAAGTAGTTCTTCTTTTGCCAAGGATATTTCTCCGGTGAATGAAATTGATGAATTTTATGGGTTGTTGACCGCGGCATCACTTGAAAGTGCTTCCGCGCGATGGCGGGGCAACTCCCAGGGACGGCCGGCTTCGGTGAGGGCGCTGACCGTGATGGCCGGCGGGGGCGAGGTGACGCTGCCGAAAATGGTGGCGTAGGAGACGTCGGCCGCGTCGCGACCGGTGCCGAGACGGACGAAGCCCATCGGGATCGCCGTGCCGGACGGGTCGAACAGGTACCAGCGGTGGTCGAGAAAAACTTCGACGTAGGCGTGGAAATCGGTCGGGCCGAGCGCCGGGTCGGCGCCGTAGTCGATGCCGGTGGTGAAGCGGGCCGGGATGCTGAGGGCGCGGCAGATGGCGATCATCAGGTGCGCGAAGTCGCGGCAGACGCCGACGCGATCGGTCAGCGTGTCGAGCGCCGACGTGTTGGAGTTGCTGGTGTTCGAACGGAAGGCCACTTGCCGGCGCACCCAGTTCTGGATCGCTTCGACGCGCCGGTAGCCCTTGGGCAAGTGGCCGAATTCGTTCATCGCCAGGACGCCGAGCCGGTCGGACTGGCAATAGCGACTGGGATAGATATAGGTCAGGGCCGACAGCGGCAACTGGGCGACCGGCGTTTCGCCGATGCGGTCGGGAGCGCCGACATGATGTTCGATATCCAGCGTCGCCTGGTAATTGACCTGCAGCGGGCCGGGGCCGGCGGTCAGGCGCAGGTAGCGGGCATGGCTCGCCGGATCGGTCTGGATGGTCGTCGCCACCGGCTGGCTGATCTGCAACTGCTCGCCGACCACCTGCTGGCTGGCGGTCTGCGCGGCATGGATGTTGAAGACGAAATCGGTGCCCGGATAAAGGAGTTCGTATTGAAGATCAATTGCGAACTGGATGCGAACCATGTATTTCCCAAGGTGAGGAGGCCTGTGGTCCAGGCAATCCCCGGGCGCGGCAGGCGACCAATGAAACGACGCTATGCGGCGGGGAAATGTTCAGTACGGGGTGCTGGCAGTTCGCCGGGGCGAAGGCGCAGCCGGGGACAGGCATTTACGCGGTGCAAAACGATGATCGGCAGGGCTTGTGCCCCAAGCCGAGCATCTTACGCGCCTATACCCGAAGCGGCAAGGTAAATCAAGGCATATTCCACCCCCAGGCACCGCTCCCGGCCCCGGGGGCGCGACCGTATCAGGCCGCCGGCCGGCCTTCTTCGGTCACGGCCAGGGGGCCGAGGCGATTGATGCCGCTGAGCAGGGCTTTCAGCGAGGCGGTGACGATATTGCTGTCCATGCCGACGCCGTAGTTCTCGCCGCTGCTCTTGCCGGCGATTTCCATGAAGGCGCAGGCCTGGGCGTTGCCGTCCTCGCCGATCGGCACCATCGAACGTTCCTCGTAGCTGCGCACCTGGATGGCGATGCCGGCGTTCTGCAGGGCATGCACCGCCGCATTGATCGGACCGTTGCCTTCGCCGGTGAGGACGTAAGGCTTGTCGCCGATGTCGACGGCAAGGCGGATCCCCTGGGCGCTGCCCTGCTCGAACAGGTGGTGTTCGCGATAGCGGATCGGCGCTACCGTTTCGAGATAGGTCCGGGAGAACAGGCCCCAGATGTCGGCGGCGCTCATTTCGCCGCCGTGTGCGTCGGTATGCTGCTGGACGACGCCGGAAAATTCGACCTGCAGGCGGCGCGGCATGACCACGCCGTACTCGCTTTCCATCAGGTAGGCGATGCCGCCCTTGCCCGACTGGCTATTGACGCGGATCACCGAGTCGTAGCTGCGCCCGAGGTCGGCCGGGTCAATCGGCAAATAGGGGACGTTCCACGACGGCTCGGCCTTTTGCGCCGAGAGTCCTTTCTTGATGGCATCCTGGTGGGAGCCGGAGAAGGCCGTGAAAACGAGATCACCGACGTAGGGGTGGCGCGGGTGAACGGGCAGTTGGGTGCAGTGCTCGAAAGTGCGGGCGACGGCGTTGATGTCCGAGAAATCGAGGCCGGGATGGACGCCCTGGGTGTACAGGTTGAGGGCGACGGTGACCAGGTCGACATTGCCGGTCCGCTCGCCATTGCCGAACAGGCAGCCTTCGACGCGATCGGCGCCGGCCATCAGACCGAGTTCGGCGGCGGCGACGGCGGTGCCGCGGTCGTTGTGCGGGTGGAGGCTGATCAGGACGCTGTCGCGACGCGCCAGATGGCGGTGCATCCACTCGATCTGGTCGGCGTAGACATTGGGTGTCGCCACTTCCACCGTGGTTGGCAGATTGAGGATGACCTTGCGCTCGGGCGTCGCTCCCCAGGCGGCGGTCACCGCATCGCAGACTTCGCACGCGAAATCGAGTTCGGTGGCGGTGAAGGTTTCCGGGCTGTATTCAAGGACGATCTCGGTTTCCGGCATCGCCTCGGCAAGTTGGCGGATCAGCTTGACGGCATCGACTGCCATGCCGACGACTTCCGCCTTGCTCATCGCGAAGACGTTGTCGCGGAAGGGTTTCGAAGTGGCGTTATAGACATGCACGATGGCACGTCGGGCGCCCTTGAGCGACTCGAAAGTGCGGCGGATCAGGTGTTCGCGGGCCTGGGTGAGGACTTCGATGGTGACATCCTGCGGAATATGGCCGCCCTCGATCAGGTTGCGCACGAAGTCGAACTCGGTCTGCGAGGCGGACGGGAAGGCGATCTCGATTTCCTTGAAACCGACGGCGCAAAGCGTCTTGAACAGGCGCATCTTCTTCTCGCCGTTCATCGGCTCGAACAGGGCCTGGTTGCCGTCGCGCAGGTCGGTGCTCATCCATACCGGCGGCTGCGTGATGGTCCGGTTCGGCCATTGGCGGTCGGCAAGCTGGATCGGCGCAAAAGGGTGATATTTGGTGGCGGGGTTCTGCAACATGGCGGCGGCTCCTGGCGCTGAAACGGTGAATTCGATGCTGGCCAGTTTACGGAAAAATGTCTGGCAGGTGCTTGCGTTGTGTGGCGGTGTTTTCTAGATATGCGCAATTAAATTGTGCCATTAATGAGTAATCGACGATATTATTTCTCCGTGTCAAACAATGCGGAAATAACATGCAACTCGATCGCTACGATCGTCAGATTCTCGATGTCCTGCAGCACGATGGCCGGATCAGCAACCAGGACCTGGCCGACCGCATCGGCCTGTCGCCGTCGCCTTGCCTGCGCCGGGTGCGCACGCTGGAAGAATCCGGCCTGATCACCGGCTACCGGGCGCTGCTCGACGCCAAAAAGCTCGGCCTGTCGCTGATGGCGCTGATCGGCATCTCGATGGACCAGCACACGCCGGAACGCTTCACCAGCCTGGAAACCGCCATCGGCGAAATTCCCGAGGTGCTGGAATGCCTGCTGATTACCGGCCAGCAGTCCGACTACCAGCTGAAAGTCGTCGTCCGCGACATGGACGCCTACCAGGACCTGCTGCTCAACCGCATCACCCGCATCCCGGGCGTCACCGGCGTGCACACCAGTTTCGTGATGCGTCGCGTTGTTGACCGGACAGCGATCCCGGTCGGCGTATAATCCGCCCCGGAAAGTCGGCCAGGCAATCGCTGGATACGCAAGTATCGGGAGGAAAGTCCGGGCTCCATAGGGCAGGATGCCAGTTAACGACTGGGTGCTATAAGTCGCAAGACCCAAGGCAACGGACAGTGCAACAGAAAATAAACCGCCGATGGCTTTGGGCTTCGCCGCTGCTTGCAGCGGCAAAGTCCTTTAGTGTGGCTGCAATGCCTCACTAACGTCGGGTAGCAATACCCGCCGGAGATCAGGTAAGGGCGAAACGGTGGCCCTGCGAAAGCAGGGCCGTGGCGACGACAGTCGCCGCGAGGTAAGAGCTCACCGCGCTGGCGGTAACGTTCAGCGGCATGGCAAACCCCATCCGGAGCAAGACCAAATAGGGAAGCATCAGGCGTGGCCCGCGCTGCTTCCGGGTAGGTTGCTTGAGCCTGTCGGTGACGGCAGGCCTAGAGGAATGATTGCCGAACCCCGCGAGGGGGGAACAGAACCCGGCTTATCGGCCGGCTTTCCAACCTTTTTTACAGAATCCTGCAGTCGACTGCAGGCATTGCCCGAAATATCCATGGCCGAACCGCGCATGCGCTCCACTCTCGAATGGCAGGAAGATGGCCGCCGCCGGCAGGCGGGCTGGCGTTCCGAGGCTGGCCTGGCGCCGCCGCCGACGCTGGAAGCGGTCGACGCCATCGACGCCGACGCCGCCTTGCGTTTAATGCAGGCCGGCACGGCGCTGCTCTGGCGCGGCGACTGGCCGGCTGCCCGCCGGCTGATGCAGGAACTGACGCGGCGGGCCGACCGGCTGTTCGCCGTCCCGGGCACAGCCGCCCCGCCGGGCGAGACCTTCGCCCGCCACCGCGCCCGGCAAGGCCAGCGGGCCGCCTTGCTGGCCCGCTTGCTGGTGCCGCTCGGCCCCGATTACAAGCTGGCCCTGCGCCGCGCCCAGGATGTCCGCCCGGCCTGCCGCGAGGCCTGGGGCAAGCCGGACGGCAGCAACAGCGTGCTCGCCTTGCGCGAACTGCTGGCTGTGGTCAGCGCCCACGAATGGCGCAAGAAGGGGGTTGAGGTCGCCGCCGTCGGCGGGCGCATCCATCCGCATTACGGCGTCTTTTCGCCGGTGCGCGGCGAGTATGTCGACCTGGTGGTGCAGGCGCCGTTGCCGACCGATTGCGGGCTGGCCTTCGACATCGGCACCGGTTCCGGCATTCTCGCCGCCGTGCTTGCCCGGCGTGGCGTGGCGCACGTTGTCGCGACCGACCAGGATCAACGGGCGCTGGCCTGCGCCACGGAAAATATCGAAAAACTCGGGTTGGCCGCAGCCGTCGAACTGGTCGAGGCCGATCTGTTTCCGGCCGGGCGGGCGCCGCTGGTTGTCTGCAATCCGCCCTGGGTGCCGGCACAACCGAGTTCGCCGATCGAATACGCGGTCTACGATCCGGATTCGCAAATGCTGCGCGGTTTCCTCGGCGGCCTGGCGGCGCATCTGGCGCCCGGCGGCGAAGGCTGGCTGATCATTTCCGACCTTGCCGAACATCTTGGCCTCCGTTCGCGCGCCGAACTGCTGGGCTGGATCGCCGACGGCGGCCTGAAAGTGCTCGGCCGCCTCGATACTTGCCCGAAACATCCGAAAGCGCGCGATGCCGGCGATCCGCTGCATGCCGCGCGGGCGGCCGAAGTCACTTCGCTGTGGCGGCTCGGCCTGGCCTAGCGCCGGTCCGGCTGCCGCGTTGCGACCTGGCTTGACGTCGCCAAACTGAAATGTGGCGGTAACAATGGCCGGTTAACGTCTCTCGTTGAGCGTCATCTCCCGATTCCAAAAGGGGGTGGCGAAATTCCTCTCTTCGAAAGCGCCGCACGCCCATGAGTATCCGACGACACCTGATCCTGCTGATCCTGATCGCGGTGGCTTCCCTGATTTTTCTCGGAACCACCGCCTTCATCCAGTTCCAGCGCAACACGGCGCAACTCCACGCCCTGACCGACGAGGCGCTGCCCGGCTTCCTGTCGGCGGCCGAGCTCGGCGCCAAGCTGAAGGACATGCAGATTGCCGTCACCGCCCTGGTTTATGCCCCCGATGTCGCGGTGGCGGGCCAGCCGCGGGAAGTGGTGGCGGCCGGCAAGAAAGGGCTGCTCGATGCGGTCGAAGAGCAGTCCCGGCTGGCGGAGAGCGACGTGCAGCGCGGGCTGGTGCAGCAGGCGCGCGACAGCCTGAGCAATTACCTGGCGGCGATCGACGATGTCGTGCAGCAGCGGAGCAGCGGCCAGCGCGTCATCGCCGAGGCCATGCTGGACGGCACCGCCGCCCAGTATCAGCAGGAGTTGCAGGCGGTGCTCGAGACGCTGCGCGTCGAAAAACGGCGCTACAAGGAAGCTTCGGTGACGGCACTCGAAGCCGGCGCCCAGGACGCCACCCTCGGTCTCGGCCTGGCTCTGGCGCTGGCCATGACCGTGCTGGTCGCCGCCGGCTGGCGGCTCTATCGGCAGATTTCGCAACCGCTGCAGGTGATGGAAGGGACGATGACCGACATCGCCCGCTCGCTCGACCTGACGCGCCGGGTGCCGGTGACGCGGCGGGATGAGATCGGCCAGGCGATCACCGCCTTCAACTCCTTGCTCGATAACTTGCAGGGCAGCCTGTCGGAGATGATCCAGGTGATCAAGAACAACGAAGTGGCTTCGGTCGAGATGCACCAGTCGGCGGTGGTCCTGGCCAACATGGCAGCCAACGGCGACTCGGCGTCCCGGGAAATCCACTCGGCGGTGATGGAAATCCAGTCGCAGATCAATCACATCACCCGCCGGACGCAGGAAGCCGAATCGCTGACCACCGCATCCGGCGAAATGGCCACCGAAAACGGCCAGGTCATCCGCGCCACCGTGCAGCGCATCCTCGATCTGGCGCATAGCGTCGGTACTGCTTCCGGCCAGGTCTTCGCGCTGGTCCAGGCGGGCACGCGGATCGCCGACGTGGTTGCCGAGATTCGCCAGATCGCCGACCAGACCAACCTGCTGGCGCTCAATGCGGCGATCGAGGCGGCGCGGGCCGGCGAATCCGGGCGCGGCTTTGCCGTCGTCGCCGACGAGGTGCGCAAGCTGGCCGAGCGGGTGGCGCAGGCCACGGCATCGGTCTCCGAGCAAATCTCGGCGATCGAGCAGACTTCGTCGACCACCGCCGAACTGATGGACCGCGTGGTGGCCGATATGGAAAAAAGCATGGACCTAGCGAAATCGGCCGGCGTCTCGATGGGCTCGATCGAGGAATCGGCCAACAAGGTGATCGGCGTCGTCGGCAATATCCAGCAGCTGGTCGGGGTGGGCAGGACATCGAGCCACGACATCGTCGAGCAGATCACCACCATCCAGTCGCTGATGGGCAACGCCAATTCCGCCGCCAGCCATACGCGCAACCTGGCCGATGCCATCCGCAACATCTCGAACCGGATGGGAATGATCGTCGACCGCTTCACCGTCGGCGATGAAAAGCTGGCGCTGGGCAGCCGGACGGGGTAGGGTCCGTCTTTATCGGGCATCGGCCGGGGGAAATAAAATTTCATGCGGTATGGAATAAGCCCGGGCTCATTCCCGTATATCCAGGTGTAGCACCCACAACACCCACGGAGACGATCATGAAAACCACGCAATCTGCCCTGGCCCTGCTGGCCGCCGCCACCCTGTCGGCTTGCGCCTCCTACCAATCCCATGCAGCCGCCCCGGCGACGGCCACCGGCGATATCCTGACCGGCAGCAACGGCATGACTCTCTACGTCTTCGACAAGGATGCCGCGGGCAGCGGCAAGAGCCTGTGCAACGGTCCGTGCGCCGCCAACTGGCCGCCGCTCTACGCGATGGACGGTGCAATGAGCAGCGGTGACTACACGCTGGTCATGCGCGACGACGGCAAGAACCAGTGGGCGTTTCGCGGCAAGCCGCTGTATTACTGGTCGAAGGACAGCAAGGCGGGCGACCGGACAGGCGAAGGTTTCAACAACGTCTGGCACGTCGCCAAGCCGTAAGCGGCACCGTGGACAGCAGCGCGATCCTCAACGAAATTCCCCGCCTGCGCCGTTATGCGCGAGCGCTGCTGAAGGATCGCGCCGCCGCCGACGACCTTGTCCAGGATACGCTGGAGCGCGCCTGGAGCCGGGTTTCGCAATGGCGGGCGGGCAGTGAGTTGCGCGCCTGGCTGTTCAGCATCATGCACAACCTGAGGGTCGACCAGCTACGCCGGCCGACGCTGGCGACGACGGCGCTCGACGATCATGAAGCCGACTGGGCGACGCGTCCGACCCAGGGTGATCGACTGGAAGTGATGGATATTGCCGCCGCCCTCGAGCAGCTTTCCGACGAACAGCGCGAAGTCGTGCTGCTGGTCGCCCTGGAGGACATGAGTTATGCCGAAGTCGCCGCCGCGCTCGGCATTCCCGCCGGTACCGTCATGTCGCGCCTGGCGCGCGGGCGGGAAAGGCTGCGCCAGCTGATGTCCGGCCAGCCGCCGGTTACCAACCTGAGGGTCGTGCGATGAGCCACCTTCCGATTACCGAAGCGGATCTGCACGCCTACGTCGATGCTGCCTTGCCGGCTACCCGGCGGGCCGAGGTCGAAGCCCATCTCGCCGACCATCCCGGAGAACTGGCGCGGGTCTGTGCCTACCAGGCGCAGCGCCAGGCGCTGCGGGCGCTGTTCGATCCGGTGCTCGATGAAGCGCTTCCCCAGTCCTTGCAGAGACTGGCGGCACAGCCGTTGCGAGCGGCGTCGCGGGGCGGGCCAGGATCGTTTTTGACCCGCCGGCCGGTGCTGCGCGTTGCCGCTGTCGCCCTGGTCGCGCTGCTTGGCGGCGTTGCCGGCTGGCTGGCGCACGGCCAGTATCCGAATGGTGACGAATTGGCCCGGCTGGCGCCGCTATCGCACCAGGCCGCCGTCGCCCACGTCGTGTTCAGCCCGGATGTCCGCCGGCCGGTCGAAGTCGGCGCCGACCAGGAAGCCCAGCTGGTCGCCTGGCTGTCGAAACGCCTGGGTACGGCAGTCAAACCGCCCAAACTGGGCGAACTGGGTTTCGAGCTGATTGGCGGCCGCCTGCTGCCGGGCAATCGCGGACCGGTCGCCCAGTTCATGTACCAGGATGCCGGCGGCCAGCGTCTGACGCTTTATGTCAGCACCGAGCAGGCCGGAGCGAAGGAAACCGGTTTCCGCTTCGCCCGGGAAGGCGCCGTCAATGTCTTCTACTGGGTCGACGGCCAGTTTGGCTACGCCTTGTCGGCCGGCATCGCCAAAGGCGAACTGGCGCGTGTCGCGACCGCGGTCTACGACCAGCTGGATCACAAGTAGCAAGTTTCGCGGCCGCCATGCCGCGCCACGCTGGTTTACGGCGCCGGGCTGGTCGCCGGCGGCGGATTGCGGCTGACCAGGTAGGCGTTGAAACTGTCGTCCATTGCTCGCGACTTGCTCCCCAGGTACGGGAAATGGCCGTAGCGGATCGACAGTTCCTGCCCCGCCGTCCCGGCGTCGGCGCCGCGCGACAGTCGGTAGACGGCGGTCACCAGGCCGGTACGGTCGGCGCCATCCCAGCAATGAACGAGAATGGGCTTCGGTGCCCCATCGATCAGTGCCTGGATTTCGGCAATCCGCTTCGGGCTGACCGGTTCGCGTGCCGAAATGGCGTAGTCGAGATGCGTCACGCCGGTGCCGGCCAGCGCCCCGATTTCCTTGTCGTACCAGGGCGTGCCGATGTTTTTGCCACGCAGGTTGAGCACCGAACGGATGCCGTGCTGGCGGATGGTGGCGTCAAGGTCGTCCGGTGTCATCTGGGCGGAACGGTAGTAGAGCCCGGGCTCGACTTCATGAAAATTGTGGGTCACCTGCAGATAACCGTAAAACCCGCCGACCACGATCAACAAGGCGCCGACGCCCTTCAGTGCAGCTTTCCCGAGCGCCCGCAAGCGCCGCTTGAGAGCGCCGGGCGGCGCTGTCTTCTGTTGCGGATCAATCACGGTTTCAACTTCGGGCATGGTGCGGGTCTCGAACGTGCTGTGGTGGGCCACCACAGTATGGGCGCGCCAATATAAGGCGGACAGGTATCCGAGTCAAAGGGCGGCGAATGGTTCATCAAGCGCCGTTGTCCGGAAAAGCAAAAAGCCACCCCGAAGGATGGCCTGATGCAGTTTATGGTGGGCCCGCACGGACTTGAACCGTGGACCAAAGGATTATGAGTCCTCTGCTCTAACCAACTGAGCTACAGGCCCGAAAGCTTTAGCTGCCGTTGGTGTCGATGAAGCTGCGCAGTTTGTCGGAGCGGCTTGGATGGCGCAGTTTGCGCAGGGCCTTGGCTTCGATCTGGCGGATGCGCTCGCGCGTGACGTCGAATTGCTTGCCGACTTCTTCCAGCGTGTGGTCGGTGTTCATTTCGATGCCGAAGCGCATGCGCAGGACCTTGGCTTCCCTCGTCGTCAGCGTGTCGAGGATTTCCTTGGTGACGCCGCGCAGGCTCGAATACATCGCGGCATCGGCCGGGGCCAGGGTGGCTGAGTCTTCGATGAAATCGCCGAGGTGGGAGTCGTCGTCGTCGCCGATCGGGGTTTCCATGGAGATGGGCTCCTTGGAAATCTTCATGATCTTGCGGATCTTTTCCTCGGGCATGTCCATCTTCTTGGCCAGCGTTGCCGGATCGGGTTCGGCACCCGTTTCCTGCAAAATCTGGCGGCTGATCCGGTTCATCTTGTTGATCGTTTCGATCATGTGCACTGGGATACGGATGGTCCGTGCCTGGTCGGCGATGGAGCGGGTGATGGCCTGGCGGATCCACCATGTGGCATAGGTGGAGAACTTGTAGCCGCGACGGTATTCGAATTTATCCACTGCCTTCATCAGGCCGATGTTGCCTTCCTGGATCAGGTCGAGGAATTGCAAGCCGCGGTTGGTGTATTTCTTGGCGATGGAGATGACGAGACGGAGGTTGGCCTCCACCATCTCCTTCTTCGCCTGGCGCGCCTCGCGCTCGCCCTTCTGCACCATGTGGACGATCTTGCGGAACTCGTCGATGCCGACGCCGGTCTGCGCGGCGAGGTCGTGCACCAGCGAGCGGATCTCCTTGATGCGGTCCTTCTCCTTGGCGACGAAGTTCTTCCAGCCCTTGGCGCTGAGCTTGGAGACGCGGTTGAGCCAGCGCGGGTCGAGCTCGCCGCCGAGATACTGCTTGAGGAAGTCGTCGCGCGTGACGCCGTAGCTCTCCGATAGCCGCATCAGGCGGCCTTCGTTCGACACGAGGCGCTTGTTGATATCGTAGAGCTGCTCGACGAGGCTGTCGATGCGCGCCTGGTTGAGCCGCAGCGACTTCACCTCGGTGATGATCTCTTCTTTCAACTTCTTGTACTTGCGCTCCTGCGCCGGCGACAGCGAGGTC
>JBLNBM010000027.1:0-509083 GCA_050259955.1 Bacteroidota bacterium | reverse complement strand
ACCGCGGCGCCGAATCCTACGTCGATATGTCCGAGATCAAGTCCGACCAGGACGAGAGCATCGACGAGGCACTGCAGGATGCCCCCGAAGCCGGCGACCTGCTGCCGGCCCTGGTGCTAGCGGCCGACACCAAGAACGTGCGCGCCTACAAGCGCGGCGGCGAAGTCCTGCAACTGAGCGGCGACAGCATCAAGTTCGCCGCCCGCATGCTCGACGACAAGGCGCCGCCCAACAAGCGCCTGCGCCGTGGCGCCATCATCCGTGTGCAAAAGGACGACAAGGGCCGCTGGCAGATCACTCAGTTGCCCGAAGTCGAATCCGCCTTCGTCGCCGTTTCGCCCAAGGATGGCGCCATCCGCGCCCTGGTCGGCGGCTTCGATTTCAACCGCAACAAGTTCAACCACGTCACCCAGGCCTGGCGGCAGCCGGGTTCGAGTTTCAAGCCCTTCATCTATTCCGCCTCGCTGGAAAAAGGCTATACGCCGAATACCGTGATCGCCGACGAACCGATCGTCATTCCGGCCAGCCAGACCGGCACCCAGGCCTGGGAACCGCACAACTACGACGGCAAGTACGAAGGCCCGATGCGCATGCGGATGGCGCTGGCCAAGTCGAAGAACATGGTGTCGATCCGCATCCTGCAGGCCATCGGCACCAATTACGCGCAGGACTACGCCGGGCGTTTCGGCTTCGACCCGGAGAAACATCCGCCCTACCTGACCATGGCACTCGGCGCCGGCTCGGTGACGCCGTGGCAGATGGTGACGGCGTATTCCGTCTTCGCCAACGGCGGCTTCAAGATCAGCCCTTACATCGTCCGCGAAATCCGCGACGAAAAGAACCAGGTCCTCGCCCATTCCGCCGAAGTGCCGGCCGGCGACGAGTCCATCCGCGCCATCGATCCGCGCAACGCCTTCATGATGGACTCCATGCTGCGCGACGTCACCATCTACGGCACCGCCGCCCGCGCTTCGGTCACCCTGAAACGCCAGGATCTGGCCGGCAAGACCGGCACTACCAACGAATATGTCGATGCCTGGTTCTGCGGTTACCAGATGACGGTGGCCGGCTGTGCTTGGATCGGATTCGACCAGCCGCGAAAACTGGGCGACAAGGAAACCGGCGGGGCCGCCGCGCTGCCGATCTGGATCGGCTACATGAACCGCGCCCTGAAGGATGTCCCGGTGCAATTGCCGCAAATGCCGGACGGCCTGATCGCCTATGGCGAAGGCCGCGACCGCAGCTATGTCTATGCCGAGAATGCGGCCAAGGAAAGATTGCCCGAGGAAGACCCGACAACCCCGCTGCCCAGGCCGGAACTGGACAAGCCGCCGGCCGACTGATCAGGTCAGCCTGATCGCCTCGCCCGCCTGCTGGCTGGCGAGGTCGGACAGCTTGGCGAGCAGTTCGCTGCCGTCCCGGGTGTCGCGCCATGACTCGCCGTCCCAGCGGAAATGGAAACCGCCGGCGCGGGCGGCGACCCAGATTTCACGGGCGATGCCATGGCGATTGATGATGATCTTGCTGCCGTCCGCGAATTCGACTTCCAGCACGCCGCCGGCCGCCAGTTCAAAATCGATATCCGCCGTGCAGGCTTCCAGTGCCGCATCGATCCGGGCCAGAACGGCATCGGCCAACGCGTTGAATTCCTTGTCTTCCATCGTATGCTACCATCCCGCTCTTTGCTGACCGGTTCGTCATCAATGTTCAAAATTCCAGTCGTCTTGCTGGTCTGTTGCCTGGCTGCCTGCGGCACGAAAACGCCGCTCCGCATGCCGGAAGGTCCCGTGCCGGAGCCCTTGCTCGGCAATCCGAAACCGGCCAAACCGGCCGCCAAACAACCTGCCGCCAGTGCTCCGGATGTTAGCACGGCCACCCAATCGAATCCCCAATGAACTCCTTTAGCCTGAAGAATGGCGTGCTGCACGCCGAATCCGTCGCCCTGCCCGCCATCGCCGAACAGTTCGGCACCCCGGCCTATGTCTATTCCCGCGCCGCCCTCGAAGGCTCGCTGCGCGAATTCCTCGACGTCCTGAACGGTCATCCGACTGGCGCCGGCGCCTTGGTCTGCTATGCCGTCAAGGCCAATTCCAACCTCGCCATCCTCAACCTGTTCGCCCGCCTGGGCGCCGGTTTCGACATCGTTTCCGGCGGCGAATTGCAGCGCGTGCTGGCGGCCGGCGCCGATCCGAAGAAGGTAGTTTTTTCCGGCGTCGGCAAGACGGCCGCCGAAATGAAGCTGGCGCTCGACGTCGGCATTTTCTGCTTCAACATCGAATCTGCCCCGGAACTGGAGCGCCTCAACGAAGTCGCCGGCCGGTGCGGCAAGATGGCGCCGGTCAGCCTGCGCGTCAATCCGAACGTCGACCCGAAAACCCATCCCTACATCTCGACCGGCCTCAAGGAAGCCAAGTTCGGCGTCGCCTACGACGACGCGCTGGCCCTCTACCGCCGCGCCGCCGCGCTGCCCAACATCGAAGTGGCCGGCATCGATTGCCATATCGGCTCGCAACTACTCGACCCGTCGCCCTTCGTCGAAGCGCTCGATCGCGTGCTGGTGCTGATCGATCAGCTGGCAGCCGAAGGCATCCGCATCCATCATCTCGACCTCGGCGGCGGCCTCGGCATCAAGTACAAGGAAGACCAAGTGCAGCCGACGGTGGCCGCCTACCTGACGCCGCTGCTCGACAAACTCGCCGGTCGCGGCCTCAAGATCGTGCTCGAACCGGGTCGCCGCCTGGTCGGTAACGCCGGCCTGCTGCTCACCCGCGTCGAGTTCCTCAAGCCGGGTGAAGGCAAGAATTTCGCCATTATCGACGCGGCAATGAACGACCTGATGCGTCCGGCGCTCTATGACGCCTGGCACGACATCCTGCCGGTGACGCCGCGGGCCGGCGCCAGCCGCGACTACGACGTGGTTGGCCCGGTCTGCGAATCCGGCGACTTCCTCGGCCTGGCCCGGCCGCTTTGCGTCGAGGCCGGCGACCTGCTGGCCGTGATGTCGGCCGGTGCCTACGGCATGGCGATGAGTTCCAACTACAACACCCGGCCGCGCGCCGTCGAAGTGATGGTCGATGGCGAGCAATTGCATGTCATCCGCCAGCGCGAGACAGTCGAGCAGCTCTACACCGGCGAGCAGGTCCTGCCGGCTTGAACGGCATTCGCATCGACAAGTGGCTGTGGGCTGCGCGTTTCTTCAAGACGCGCAGCCTGGCCACCGATGCCGTCAGCGGCGGCAAGATCAAACTGAACGGTGCGCCGACCAAGCCGGCGCGTGACGTGAAAATCGGCGACCGGCTCGACATCTTCAACGGTGATACCCGCTGGGAAGTCGTCGTCCGGGCGCTCGGCGAAAAACGCGGCCCGGCGGCCGAGGCCCGTCTTCTTTACGAAGAGAGCGCCGCCAGCATCGCCGCCCGAGAAGCCGAACAGGCGCGCCGCAAGTTTGAGCAGGAACCGGCCGCCCAGATTCATGGTCGCCCGACCAAGCGCGACCGCCGGCAACTCGGCCGGCTGGGCTGATTACTAAAGAACCAGCGCCAGCGCCAGCGGCAGGAAGAGCAGCGCCGCCAGGTTGCCGATCAGCACGATGGAGGCGACCCGCTGCGGCTCCTGCTGATAACGTTCCGCGAACAGGAAATTGAGCACGGCCGGCGGCAGGGCACCGAACACCAGCAGCATCGCCGCTTCGCGTCCCTGCAGGCCGAGCAGCGAAATGATGCCGGCGGCGACCAGCATGCCGGCCAGCGGCCGCAGCAGGGCGCTGCCTACCGCCAGCTTCCATTCGCGGAAGGAGACTTCGGTCATCCGCACGCCCAGTGCAAAGAGCAGCAGGGGCACGGAAACATCGCCCAGCATCTTGATGGCGATGAGCAGCGGTCCCCAGACGGGAATCTTCAGGATCGCCACGACCAGGCCGGCGATGGCGGCGAACAGCACCGGCACGCGCCACAGGGTCAGCAAGCGGGCATGCGGGTCGAGCAGCCGGGCGCCGAAGGAAAAATGCAGGGTGTTTTCGACCATGAACAGGATCACCGCCGCCGGCAAGGCGCTTTCACCCCAGGCCAGCACGGCCAGCGGCAGCCCGATGTTGCCCGAATTGTTGAACAGCATCGGCGGCACCAGCGTCTTCGGCGGGATGGCGAGCAGCCGGGCCACCGGCCAGGCGAGCAGGCCGCAGCAGGCCAGCACCAGGAACGCCCCGAGGGCCAGCGGCGCGAAAGCCAGCAGGTCAAACGACTTGCCGGCCATCGCCGCGAAAACCAGGGCGGGCACGAAAACATCCATGTTCAGCCGGTTGGCGACCGCCATTTCCGGCTTGTGATGGCGGGCGTAGAAAAAACCGACGGCGACGATCCCGAAAATCGGGAAGAGGATGGCAGCGAGGCGTACCGCCAGGCTTTCGCCGCTCACAGCACGTAGCGTGACAGGTCTTCGTCGCCCGCCAGTTGCCCCAGCCGCTCATTGACCGCCGCCGCATCGATGACGATCTTCGCCTGCCCCGCCTTGCCGGCGTCGAAGGAAATTTCCTCGAGCAGCTTTTCCATCACGGTATGCAAGCGGCGGGCGCCGATGTTCTCGGTCTTCTCATTGACCTGATAGGCGATCTCGGCCAGCCGGCGGATGCCGTCGGCGGCGAATTCCAGCTGCACGCCTTCGGTTTCGAGCAGCGCCTGGTATTGCCGGGTCAAGCAGGCATCGGTCTGCGTCAGGATGCATTCGAAATCGGCCACCGACAGCGAATCCAGTTCGACGCGGATGGGAAAGCGGCCTTGCAGTTCGGGAATCAGGTCGGACGGCTTCGATAGATGGAAAGCGCCGGAGGCGATGAACAGGATGTGGTCGGTCCGGATCATGCCGTACTTGGTCGATACCGTCGTACCTTCGACCAGCGGCAACAGGTCGCGCTGGACACCCTGGCGCGAAACATCGGCGCCCTGCATTTCCGAGCGGCTGGCGATCTTGTCCAGTTCGTCGAGAAAGACGATGCCGTTCTGCTCGACGGCATTGACCGCCCCCAGCTTGACATCCTCGTCATTGACCAGCTTGGCGGCCTCTTCGTCGGTCAGCAATTTCAGGGCTTCGCTGATCTTCAGCTTGCGCGATTTCTTCTTGCCGCCGCCGATGTTCTGGAACATGCCCTGGATCTGCTGGGTCAGTTCCTCCATGCCAGGCGGCGCGAAAATCTCGGCCTGGACATTGGGGGCGGCGACCTCGATGTCGATTTCCTTGTCATCCATCTCACCTTCGCGCAATTTCTTGCGAAATTTCTGGCGGGTGGCGTTTTCGTCGGCCGCGGCATTGTTTTCGGCAAAGAATCCCGGGCTGCGGGACGGCGGCAAGAGCACGTCGAGGATACGGTCCTCGGCCGCATCTTCGGCGCGGGTGCGCATCTGCTTCATCGCCCGTTCGCGGTGGCTCTTGATGGCGATTTCCACCAGATCGCGGATGATGGTTTCGACATCGCGCCCGACGTAACCGACTTCGGTGAATTTGGTCGCCTCGATCTTGATGAAGGGCGCGTTGGCAATGCGTGCCAGGCGGCGGGCGATTTCGGTCTTGCCAACGCCGGTCGGGCCGATCATCAGGATGTTCTTGGGGGTGATTTCCTGGCGCAGCGGTTCAGCCACCTGGGCGCGCCGCCAGCGATTGCGCAGCGCGATGGCGACCGATTTCTTGGCATTGTTCTGGCCGACGATGTGCTTGTCCAGTTCGGAAACGATTTCCTGCGGGGTCATCGCGGTCATTCGAGCACCTCGATCGTGAAGTTGCGATTGGTGTAGATGCAGATGTCGCCGGCGATTTCCAGCGACTTGGTGACGATGTCGCGCGGCGCTAGGTCGGTGTTTTCGAGCAGGGCGCGGGCCGCGCTCTGGGCGTAGGAACCGCCGGAGCCGATGGCGACGATGCCCTGTTCCGGCTCGAGCACGTCGCCGTTGCCGGTGATGATCAGCGAAACTTCCTTGTCGGCCACCGACAGCATCGCTTCCAGCCGGCGCAGCGCGCGGTCGGAACGCCAGTCCTTGGCCAGTTCGACGGCCGAGCGCAGCAGGTTGCCCTGGTGCTTGTCGAGCTTGGCTTCGAAACGCTCGAACAGCGTGAAGGCGTCTGCCGTGCCGCCGGCAAAACCCGCGAGGATGCGCCCCTGGTAGAGACGGCGCACCTTCTTGGCAGTGGCCTTGATGACGATATTGCCCAGGGTGACCTGGCCGTCGCCGGCCATGGCGACGGAATTACCCCGTCGCACCGACAGGATGGTCGTGCCGTGATATTGCTCCATGTTTGTTCCTGATCTTTAAGACTTGGGGACGATGATGCGCGCCTGCTTGTTCAATCCGACCACCGCCATCAGCTCGGCAACGAGGTGATTCGGGCTACGGATGACGATTTCGCGACCGGCGCTCTTGTAGGGGGCCAGGCGATTGACCAGCTGGCCGGCCGAAAAGAAATCCATGCGGCGGACGCCGGAAAAGTCGATCACCGGCGTCTCGTGCTGCTCGATGACGGACACCAGATCGTCGAAACGGCAGGTTTTGAGGTCACCGCTCAGGTAATGCGCATCGTCGCGCTGCGTCGTCGATGGGCGGGCCGTCGCCGCCGCAGCCGGCGGACGGACATCCCACGAGGGCGGGGACAACTCGAAAGTGACCGCGTAGTCGACGGCGCGTTCCTCGAAAGCCGCCTGTGTGCCGTGGCGCTGCAGCAGCTCGAGCAACAGCAGCCAGGACGGCGCGTGCGTCGCCTCGCCCGCCACCAGCCGGTCGTCGAGTCGCCGGAGCAGGGCTTCCGGCTGTTCCAGGGTCAGCGAAACACCGGCATGACGAGCCCGCGCCAGCAGTTCGGCCAGGTGGCCGGCAGTTTCGTCGTCGCAGCCGATCAGCTTGCCGCAATCGATCACCGCCGGTTGCTTGCGGACGACGGCCAGTTCAATTTCGAGCAGCGGCGCGACGCCTTCGGCGGTCAACACCCCTTGCAGCACGAATCGCCTGGCACCGTTGTCGTTTCGGACTTCTGTCGGCTCATCCTGGCGCCAGGCAGGCGGCGAGGTTTCGCAGGCCTCGGCGAATTCGACGCCGAGTTTGTCAAAAGCCGCGCGATCGCCTTCGATCTGCAGCAGATCGAAGAGCAGGTGCCAGAAACGCCGGCCTTCGCTGCCCGGATAGGCCCGGATCAGGGCTTCGAGCAGGCCGCGGGCAGCCAGATCCTGGCCATTGGCGAAGAGCACGACGGCCTGTTCGAGGTCGGATTGCAGCGGATCAAGATCATGGGCGACGTCGATCGCCATGACACTGGAATCAGTAAAGTCGCGATCGAATTCGGCGATCGCGATGTCGGGGTCTTCCACCATGGCCAGAGGTCTGGCCGGTGCGCTTGCCGGCGCGACTGGCTGCGGCTTTTCCACCGGTTTGGGCGGCGGCAGATTGCCGGTGGTGAATTCAAGATCGGTCAGTGGCGCCGGCGGCGCCTCGACCGGGGCAGCCACCGGGGGCGCCACTGGAGCTTCCTTGGGCACGGCAGGCGGCAGCGGCGCCTTCGGGCGGGCCGCCGGCCGCTCCGGCATCTTCTGGGACTGCTTCTTGAAAAAGGAAAAAACCATAACCGCTCCGCGAACAGAGGTAGTGTTTTAGCATGCCACCCGACGTCACGCAATCACCAGGCCGACCGCGATCAGCAGAAGCGCCAGTACCGGTCCGAAGGGCTGGTCCAAAGCCAGGGCGGCAACAAAGGCCGCGACATAGGACAGGCAACCGATGAGCAGGGCCAGGCCGAGCCCGGAACGCCAGTTGCGGCCGCGCCGGAAAGCCAGCCAGGGCGGGATGAAGACCAAAGCGAAGGCGCCCATGACCCCCATGTTCATGGTCGCCAGAGCGAGCACCAGGGCGGCCAGCAGATCGAAGCCACTGTCAATTGGCCAGGGTTTGAGGCCGCGCACGCGGAAAAGATCCGGATAGACGTGGGCCAGCAACAGATGCTGCGACAGCAGGCGCAGCACGGCCAGCGCGACGCCGGCGCCGAGCACGACCAGCCACAACTCGTCGCGGCCGGCGAAATAGAGCTGGCCGTCGAACATGGCGTGACCGAGGCGTTCGGCCGTCGGCTGGTTGGCTGCGACCAGGACGCTGATCGACCAGCCGCCGAGGAGCAGCACCGCATAGCTGGCACCGCCGGCCAGGCGGCGGGCGAACAGGCGTTTGCCGACACCGGCCAGGCCGGCTGCGGCAATGCCGCCGACCATCGGCGCCAGCCCGGCGATCAGCGCCAGCAAGGCACCGGCCGCCGCGACGTGCGAATAGGCAAGCGCCGCCAGCCACTCATCGCGCAGCCGCAAATAGCAGCCGAGCAGCGGCAGCACGATCGCCAGCCCGAGGCCGGTCAGGAAAGGCAGCAGGAAAAGTTCATTCCACATCGCCGGCTCCCAGAACCACAACGCGGTCGCAAACGGCCTCGACGAACGCCGCATCGTGGCTGACGACGACGATGCCCGCCCCGGCCTCGGCCCGCTCGCGCAGATGCGCGGTCAGGTGCCCGACGCCGGCCGCGTCGAGATTGTTGGTCGGTTCGTCGAGCAGGATCAGGTCGGCCGGCGCCTGCAGCACCGCCCACAAGGCCAGGTAATGCCGCTGCCCGCCCGACAGGCGATCGAGCCGGATGTCCAGGCGCTGGCTCAACCAGGGCGGCAGGCCAGCGGACGAGGCCGCAGTCAGCGCGAGCAGTTCGCGACCGGAGAGTGGCAGGCCGACCACCGGCGGAATATCCTGGGTCTGCAAGGCGAGCCGCAAGCCCGGTCGCTGCTCGATGCTCCCGGAAAAGACCCGGGCCCGACCGGCAATGCTGGCCAGCAGCGTGCTCTTGCCGACGCCGTTGGGGCCGGTCAGGCCGACGACTTCGCCAGCCGCCAGCGCCAGATCGATCGCCGGCGTCGCCGGCTTCTGCCAGCCGGCGACCAGCCGTTCGGCACGCAGCAGGCCGTTCACCGCAGGCCTTTCAGCAGGCGCTGCACGGTATCGTCGAAGAGGCCGAACAGATCCCGAGCTTCCGGCGTGCCCCCCACCGTATACGGCAGCAGCACCGCCGGCATGCCGATCTTGCCGGCAATCCACAGGCTCGGCCCGTCCTGCTGGTAGGCGGTACGCAGCACCATCCGGGCCGGCGTCGTCTGCTGGCGGGCGAGCAGCTCGGTGAGATGGCCGCTGGTCGGCTCAATGCCCGGTTTCGGCTCGAGCGAACCGACTTCCCGCATGCCCAGCCAGTTGCAGAGATAAACGAAGGACTGGTGATGGACCAGCACGGCGACACCGCGCAATGGCGCCGCTTCCTTTTCCCAGCGGACGATGGCCGCCTGCCACTTGCCGGCAAAAGCCTTGAAGCCGGCCTGATAGGCGGCAGCATTGGCGGCATCCAGTTGGGCCAGGCGCGCGGTCAGCGCTTCGCCAACTTTCAGCACATTGCGCGGATCGAGCTGGATGTGCGGATTGCCGCCCGGATGCACGTCGCCGTGCGCCCGATCAAGCACGGTGGGCACTTCCAGCCGTTTGACCCAGGCTGCCGCCTCGAAATAGCCGGGCTGGCCGGGCTGGATCGACGCATTGCCGGAATCGCGCAGCACCAGCGGTAACCAGCCGATTTCCAGATCAGCGCCGACGGCGACGACCAGCTGAGCCTGCCGGGCCTGGGCCAGCAACGACGGCTTGGCCTCGATGCGGTGCGGGTCCTGGAAAGCGGTGGTGGCGGTATAGACATTGACCTTGTCGCCGCCAATCTCGCGGACCAGGGCGCCCCACTCCGGCACCGTGGCGAAAATGCGCAGATCGGCGTGAGCCGGCAGCGCAGCGGCAAACAACAGCACCAGCATGAAAAATTTGCGCATGTCGGGCTCCTAGAATTTGTGGGCGCCGTGGGCGCCGAGACTCATGATGTACTGCAGGGTCCACTGATGGTCGGTGATTCCTGCCATCGACTTGTCCTGAGCATATTGCAGGCGGACGCGGGAAAACTCGCTCCAGCTGTAATCGACCATCGCCGAGGCTTTTTTCGGGCGATAGCTGTCCACCACCAGATTGGCGGCATTGGCGTCGAAATCACGGCTGCCGCTGTCCAGTTGTTCGTAGCGCAGACCGCCCCGCCATTCGGGGGCGAACTGGTAGACGCCCTGGGTATACCAGCCGGACTGCCTGGTCCGGTAGCCGCTGTCGACGCCACCGCCACAGATGCCGCCCAGACAATTCAGATCACCGCTTTCGCGGCGCGAGAAAAGTTCGCTCTGGAACTTGAAGTTCTGGTATTTGGGATTGCCGTTGGGCGCCCATTTCCACACCAGATCGGCGAGCCAGGTGGCCGAATCGCCGGTGAAGGCGCCTTGCGCCGGCGCGCCGTTGATGCCCGTGAAATCGGCGCTGCGCTGGCTGGCCCGGGTTTTCAGCCAGGACAGGCCAACCCGCCAGCTGTTCGAAACGCCGAGATCGTCGCCGACATGCACATACAGCGCCGAACCGCCGACGCCGTTGCTGTTGCGCTCGCTGCCCGGGAAATTGGCGCCGCGGCCGAGTTCCGCGCCGAATTCGACGAACAGCGGCGTCGGCGCCAGCCATTTCAGTTGCACGCCGTCCTCGGCGTAGCTGTCGCCGAACATCGCCTGATACATCAGCGGCGCGTCGGCGAAATCGCGGGCATGCGGGTGCTGTTCGTTCAGGTAGCCGATGCCGGAACGGAAGCGCCCGACCTTGAGGCCGAGACCCTGCCCGAAACCGAGCGACTGGAACCAGGCTTCCTCGATATTGGCCTGGCCATCGGCCAGCGCGACGATCGCCTGGCCGCGCCAGTAGGGATCAATGTTGGCGGCGAGCACCAGCTCGGTTTCGTCGACCGAGAAGCCGCGCTTGTTGGCACCCTCGACTCCGGACGGAAAAAAGCCGGTGATAGCGCGGTTCGGGATGTCCTGCATCCGGCGCGCCTGGCCTTGCAGGATCAGCGACACTTCGGGATTGAAGCTGCCGGCGCTGGCCGGCCCGGCGGATGCCGGCGTTTCCGGGGCGAGCGGCGGTGTGGCGTCGGCTTTGGCTTCAGCCTGGGCCAGCCGCTGTTCGAGCGCCGCAATGCGCTGCTCGTAGGATTTCTTCATTTCATCAATCTGGCTGCGGATCGCCGCCAGGTCGGCATCACTGGCCGCCGGCGCGGCACTGGAAGCGACGAGCAGGGCAGTCAGGGCAAATGACTTGGATAACATGGAATTCTCCTGAAAACGCAATCAACGCGACCACCCGGCGCAAGCCCGGCGGTCGACGACAACGGGGGCGTTTTCAGGCGGTGGGCGGGCCGCGTTGCCGGGCGAGCGGCGCCGGCTGAGCACTGCGTTCGGATAGCGACCGAACGGCGAGCGGCATCTGCGCGACCAGCAGTGGCAAGGGCACCGCCAGCGACGGCAGCGCCGAACCAAGATCGTGCGCCGCCAGGCAAAGCTCGCAAACGTGGTTCGGCAGCGCGCCTTCCTTGCCCGCCGCATGCTCGACGGCATGCGCTCCCGCCCACGCCTGGGCGAAGAAGAGAAGGGCAACGAGAAGGAGGCGCGGCAAGGATCGCATGGGCTTCATTCTAGTCGGAACAGGTGGCCGGCGCGTGGCAGAAAACCTGTCCCCACCTGCCTCAATCGACCTGGACGAGCAGGCCCTTGAGATATTCTCCTTCCGGGAAATTCAGCGCCACCGGATGATCGGCGGCGCCGGCCAGACGGCGGACGATACGCGCCTCGCGACCGGCATCGTGAGCTGCTCCGGCGACGATTTTCTGGAACAGTTCAAGGCCGATGCCGCCGGAACAGGAATAGGTCATCAGCAGACCGCCCGGCTTGAGCAACTTGCAACCGAGCACATTGATGTCCTTGTAGGCGCGCGCCGCCCGCTCGGCATGCGCCGCCGACGGTGCGAACTTGGGCGGATCGAGGACGATCAGGTCGAACAGGCGGCCGTCCTTGCGGAAATCGCGCAGCGCCTGGAAGACGTCGGCTTCCTGCCACTGCGCCCGCTCGGCGGGCAACTGCGGATTCAGCGCCAGATTGGCCTTGGCCTGGGCCAGCGCCGGGCCTGAAGAATCGATGGAGAGCACGCTCGCCGCGCCGCCGGCCAGCGCCTGCAGCGAAAAACCGGCCGTATAGCAGAAACAGTTCAGCACGTCCTTGCCGGCCGCCAACTGACCGAGCAGGGCGCGATTGTCGCGCTGATCGAGGTAAAAGCCGGTCTTGTGGCCACCGACCACGTCGACCGCCATCCTGACGCCGTTTTCCTCGATGCTCAGCACACCAGCCGGGGATTCGCCGTACAGCCAGCCGGTCGTCGGCTCCAGCCCTTCCATGCCGCGGACGTCGGAATCGGAACGCTCATAGACGCGGGCGCAGCCGGTCGCCTTGACCAGGCCGGCGACGATGGCATTGCGCCACTTGTCAGCCCCGGCCGAGGTCAGCTGGACAACCACGGTGTCGCCGTACTGGTCGGCGATAACACCAGGCAGACCGTCGGATTCGGCATGGATCAGGCGCAGGCCCTGCTGGCCGCGCAATTCCGGCAAGGTCTGGCGACGCGCCACGGCCGCGGCCACCCGGCGCTTGAAGAAAGCATCGTCGACCGATTCTTCGGCATCGAAAGTCCAGAAGCGGGCGCGAATCTGCGACTTCGGGCTGTAGGCGGCGCGCCCGAGCGGACGCAGGTTGTCGGCCAGCACTTCGACCGTATCGCCCGGCCGGGCACGCCCTTCGAGACGACCGACCGAACCGGCGAAAACCCAGGGATGGTGCTGCTTGAACGCGGAGCGTTCCTTACCCGGCAGAAGAATGAGCTGAGCCATGTTTTTCCCGACCTCAAAAGCAAGAAGCCCCGGTTACCGCGAGGCAACCGGGGCCAAATAAACCTGTATCTGCTTAGTTACCCAGCGCCTTACGGTTGCGGGCGTGGCATTCGGCAGCGTAGATGACCTTGAATGCAGTCTTGCCGTCGCCCTTGAACAGGCGCTTGGCGGACTTGGAAATGCTGCGGCGTTCCAGGGAAGAACGGCGGGTGCGGTTAATGGCCATGACTAACTCCTTGATTCCGGCGAATTTTTAAAACCGTGAATCATAGAGGGTAGCAGAGAAAAGGTCAATTGCCGCCACTTCTTCTCAAAGTGCCGTCCAGCCCGGCCGGTTTCCCGTCTAAACCAAAGTCTAATAGCCGCCCTTTTGCTTTCCGACTAACTTTGCTCCCGTACGAATTATCGAGAAAAAATGATTATTTCGTAGATTCCAGGCGAATAAAAGTCGCTTTGATTCGGCAAATGCAGGCCAACGGCCCTGCGACAAAGAGGAGACACAAATGGCTGTACTCAACAGAATGGACTGGTATGACCTGGCCAGAAGCACGAACTGGACGCCGACGTATGTGACGGAAGACGAACTGTTTCCGCCGCAGTTATCGGGTGCCTTCGGTCTGCCGCAGAACGCCTGGGAAAAGTATGACGAGCCTTACAAGCAGACCTATCCGGAATACGTCAAGGTCCAGCGCGACAAGGATGCCGGCGCCTACTCGGTGAAGGCCGCCCTGGAACGCAGCCGGATTTACGAAAACGCCGATCCGGGCTGGAAGTCGGTGATGAAGGCGCACTACGGCGCCATCGCCCGCGGCGAGTACGCCGCCGCTTCCGCCGAAGCGCGCATGATGCGTTTCTCCAAGGCACCGGGGATGCGCAACATGTCCACGCTGGGCTGCCTGGACGAGGTCCGTCACGGCCAGATGCAGCTGTATTTCCCGCACGAGCACGTCGCCAAGGACCGCCAGATGGACTGGGCGCACAAAGCCTACGACACCAACGAGTGGGCAATGATCGCGGCCCGCCATTTCTTCGACGACATCATGATGACCCGCGACGCGATCAGCGTTTCCATCATGCTGACCTTCAGCTTCGAGACCGGCTTCACCAACATGCAGTTCCTCGGCCTCGCCGCCGACGCCGCCGAAGCCGGCGACCACACTTTCGCCAACCTGATCTCCAGTATCCAGACCGACGAATCCCGTCACGCCCAGATCGGCGGCCCGGCGCTCAAGGTACTGATCGAGAACGGCCAGAAGGCGGAAGCGCAGAAACGCGTCGATATCGCCGTCTGGGGTGCCTGGAAGCTGTTCTCGGTGCTGACCGGTCCGATCATGGACTACTACACGCCGCTGGAACACCGCAAGCAGTCGTTCAAGGAATTCATGGAGGAATGGATTGTCGCCCAGTTCGAGCGCACCCTGACCGACATGGGCCTCGACCTGCCCTGGTACTGGGACATCTTCCTGAAGGACATCGGCGAAACCCATCACGGCATGCACATGGGCTCCTATTTCTGGCGCCCCACCCTGTGGTGGAATCCGGCGGCCGGTGTGACGCCCGATGACCGTGCCTGGCTGGAAACCAAGTACCCCGGCTGGAACGACACCTGGGGCCAGTGCTGGGACGTGATCATCGACAACGTGGTCGACGGCAACATGGCCATGGCCTATCCGGAAACCCTGCCCTACGTCTGCAACATGTGCCAGCTGCCGATTCTCGGCACGCCGGGCAAGGGCTGGAACGTCAAGGACTACCCGCTCGAATACAACGGCCGCCTCTATCACTTCGGCTCGGAAGTCGACCGCTGGGTCTTCGAGCAGGAGCCGGAGCGCTATGCCGGCCACCTGAGCATTGTCGACCGTTTCCTGGCCGGCATGATCCAACCGATGAACCTCGGTGGCGCCCTGGAGTACATGAACATCGCGCCCGGCGAGTGCGGCGACGATGCCCACAACTACGCCTGGGCCGAGGTTTACCGGGCGCTGCGGGCCGCCAAGAAGGTCGGCTGACCGTCACACGAGATTGTGCAACCCGGCACCACCAGTGCCGGTTTTATCGAGCATAGGAGATTCTAGAAATGGCTTTGTTTCCAATAACGTCCAACTTTGAAGGCGACTTCGTATTGCAACTGGTCGCCGTCGATAGCGAAAACACCATGGATGAAGTGGCCGCCGCCGCAGCGGTGCATTCGGTGGGGCGACGCGTCAGGGCCCGCCCGGGGCAGATCATGCGGGTCCGCCGGCAAGGCGGCGAAAGATTCCTGCCGCGCACCATGAAGGTTTCCGAATCCGGCCTGAAGCCGACCGAGACCGTCGAAATCATCTGGGAAGCGCCCAAATCCTGAGGGATTGCGGGTTCCAACGGCTAACAAACTGGAGTCAGGAATGAGTTTCACAAAGGTATGCACGATCGACGACCTCTGGGAAGGGGAAATGGAATCCTTCACCGTCAATGGTCACGACATCATCCTGGTCAGCGCTGAAGGCGGCGCGGTCAAGGCATTTCAGGGCATTTGCCCGCACCAGGACATTCCCTTGGTGGAAGGCAAGTTTGACGGCAAAAAGGTCATCTGCCGCGCCCACCTCTGGCAGTTCGACGCCGACACCGGCAAAGGGATCAACCCCGAAGACTGCGCGCTGGCCGAGTACCCGGTCAAGGTGCAAGGGGATGATGTCTTCGTCAGCACCGAAGGCATCGAACCTTTGTTCGCGCATACCTGAAATCGGACATTCCTCCAATTTCCAAAGGAAAAGTGGCATGGGAATTATGCAATGGATAGGCAAGCTACTGGGCGGCGATCAAGGCCGGCTCCAGGTCGCCGGCCCGGCCGTATCGGCACACCAGGCCGGTGCGCCGGACTTGAAAGAAAACAGGGAGAAAACAATGAGTACGACGAGTTCCGCGCAGGCCTATCACAACAACCTGGTTGGGCCGGTGATGCGCGCCGGCGATCTGGCACAGGCAATCATCGAGGCCGCCAAGGTCGACAACCCGGGCAAGGAAGTTTTCGTTGACGACAAACGGGCCTACATCCGCATTCACACCGAGCAGGAGATGGTCCTGCACCGCGGAACCATCGAGGACGAGCTGGGCCGCCCCTTCAAGATGAACGATCTCGAAGTGGACCTCAGCTCTTTCGCCGGACAGATCGAAAGCGGCGACGACTCGATCCGCTTCTATTACACGAAAAAGATGTGAAGGGCGCGCTGCCGCGCCAGCCCTCACCCAATCACCAGGAATCAAGGAGACAAGAATGTCGGAAACTCAAGTGTTGAAGCCGCTCAAGACGTGGAGCCACCTCGCCGCCCGCCGCCGCAAGCCGAGCGAATACGAAATCGTCACTGCCAACCTGCACTACAACGACAAGCGGCCCGACTCGCCCTACGAGCTCGACCCCAACATGTTCATGAACGCCTGGTACAAGAAGAACACCTTCGGCACGGCGCTCAAGCACGCGGACTGGAATGCCTTCCGCGATCCGGACGAGGTGATCTACCGTACCTACAACATGATGCAGGACGGCCAGGAAACTTACGTATTCGGCCTCCTCGACCAGTTCAACCAGCGCGAACACGAAAAATCGCTGGACCCGCGCTGGGCCGGTTCTCTGGCCCGTCTGTACACCCCGGCCCGCTATCTCTTCCACACCGTCCAGATGGCCTCGGCTTACGTCGGCCAGGTTTCGCCGGCCAGTACCATCACCAACTGCAATTATTTCCAGATGGCGGACAGCCTGCGCTGGCTCAGCCACACCGCCTACCGCACCAAGGAACTCTCGGTCGCCTTCCCGGACAAGGGTTTCGCGGTCGATGAGCGGCGCTACTGGGAAACCGATCCGGTCTGGCAGGGTTTCCGCGAACTGATGGAAAAGACCCTGACCGTCTGGGACTGGGGCGAGGCTGTCGTGGTCCTCAACCTGGTCGCCAAGCCGGCCATCGAGGAAGCAGTGTTGCGCAAGCTGGGTGAATCCGCCCGCCACAACGGCGACACCCTGCTCGGCCTGATCACCGATGCCCAGCTGATCGACTCGGCACGCCATCGCCGCTGGATTTCCGCGCTGGTCAAGATGGCGCAGGAGACGCCGGGCAACCTGGAAACCATCCAGGGCTGGATCGCCAAGTGGGAGCCGCTGGCCGACAAGGCCATCGACGCCTACTGCGCGGCCCTGCCGGATGTGGCCGATGCGGCCGCCGTCGCCAAGGCCGCCACCCGCGAATTCCGCCATTCCCTGGGCCTGTAATCGGCAAATCGACGGCAACCAGGGCGCATCCCGTGGATGCCGCCCTGGTTGAGTCTCCCTATTCGATTGAGCACCATGATGAACGCGACCATCCGCAACGAAAAAGACGGCTCGACCTTCGAGCAGGCCCCCGATGACAACATCCTCCGCGCCGCCTTGCGCGCCGGCCATGGCTTGGCCTACGAATGCAACTCCGGCGGCTGCGGCGGCTGCAAGTTCGAACTCATCTCGGGGGAAATCGAGACGCTGTGGGCGGATGCGCCGGGGCTGACCGAACGCGACCGCAAGCGCGGCCGTCATCTCGCCTGCCAGTGCCGGGCGTGCGGACCGGTAAGCATCAAGGCAGCCACCGCGCCCGAATACCAGCCGAAAATCCTCCCGAAACGCCAACGTGCCCGGCTGACCGGCTGTCGCGACATCACGCATGACATCCGCGAATTCCGTTTCCGTACCGACCAGGATGCGAATTTCCTGCCCGGTCAATTCGCCATGCTGGACTTGCCCGGCATCGGCAGTTCCCGCGCCTATTCCCTCGCCAACACGGCAAACAGACAGCGCGAGTGGCATTTCCAGATCCGCCGGGTGCAGCATGGTCAGGGCACCCACGTGCTGTTCGACAAATTGACTGAGGGTGACGAAATCGGCCTCGACGGCCCTTATGGCGTCGCCTATCTGCGGACCGATTCGCCCCGCGACATCGTCTGCGTGGCGGGCGGTTCCGGGCTGGCGCCGATGGTTTCCATCGCCCGTGGCGTGGCCGAATCCGGCATGCTGGGCGACCGCAAACTGTACTTTTTCTACGGCGCCCGTACGCCCCGTGATGTCTGTGGCGAATCGCTGCTCCGCAAGCTGGACGGCTTCGGCGAAAAGATCGTGTACATCCCGGTGGTTTCGCTACCCGGCGACAACGACGCGTGGCACGGCGAAACCGGCTACGTGCACGACGCCGTGGCGCGCATCCTGCCGGCCGCACTGCCCGGCTACGAATTCTATTTCGCCGGACCGCCCCCGATGACCCAGGCCTTGCAGGAATTGCTGATGGTCGGCCACAAGGTGCCTTTCGAACAAATTCATTTCGACCGCTTTTTTTAATTTCGACACGCCAGGACGCGGGAATTTCCCGCGTCCTGAATTTCAACGACAGAGGAGAAGACAGGGATGACAACAAGAAAAATCATTGCATCGGCGATGCTTTCGGGCCTGGCCGGTTTCACGGGGCTGGCTCAGGCGACCGATGTTTTCCGCCTGGAAGGTTTCGGGGCGATATCGCGCGGGATGGGCGGCACGGCGGTGGCCCATGATGTCGGCCCGGCCGGCATGATGACCAATCCGGCCACGTTGTCGCTGATGGCGGAAGGAGATCAGGCCATGATCGGCCTCGATCTGGTGACGACGGACATCAAGGTGACGAACCAGACGACCGGCGAAAGCGTTTCCTCCGACACGCATTCCAACAACCGCGGGCCCTACCTCGCCCCCGAGGCGGCATATACTAAACGGTTCGGCGCCTGGTCCTTCGGGGTCGGCGCTTTTGCCCAGGGCGGTCTGGGGACCGAATACGGCAATAACAGCTTCCTGTCCCGGGCAAACGGCGGGCTGGCAACCGGGCTCGACAATTCAAGTCGCTTGCTGGTGCTGAATATTCCCTTCGCAGCGAGCTTCCAGGCAACCGATAAATTGACCATCGGCGGCAGCATCGATGCCATGTGGCAGGGCCTCAATCTCGATTTGCTGCTCGGCGCGGATCAAGTCGGCAGCCTGATCGGTGCCGGACGAGCCACGGGTTCGCTGGTCGGTGCCCTAGGCACACTGCCGGACCTGCGCGGAGCCCATTTCAGCCTGACCAAAGACCAGCCGCTGGGCAGCGGTGTCGATGCCTGGGGCTACGGTGGAAAACTGGGCATGCTCTACAAGGCGACCCGGGATACGACGCTGGGCGCTTCCTACACCTTCAAAAGCCAGATGAATGACATGGAGGGACGGGCAACGCTGACCGCTATCGATGGTAGCGTCGGCCAGATACCCTTTGGCGGGAAAATCCAGATCAAGGATTTCCAGATGCCAGCCCACGTCGATCTGGGGATCAGTCAGCGCCTGAACTCGCAATGGATGGTTACGGCAGATGTGTCGAGGGTGTTCTGGAAAGACGTGATGAAGGACATCAAGGTTTCCTTTGTCGCCGATGGCGGCGGTGATCTCAACATCCTTCTGCCCCAGGACTACAAGGACCAGACCATCCTTTCCCTCGGCACCGCCTATGAGTTGAACAACCAGCTGACCTTGCGCGGCGGCCTGCGTTTCGCCAGCCAGGCCTTGCGCTCCTCGACGCTGTTCGCGGTGATTCCGGCGACGCCGAAAACGCATCTGTCGGCCGGTCTGAGCTATGCGTTCTCGAAACAAAGTCGGCTCGATTTCGCCTATTCCCATGCCTTCAAGGAAACCATGGAGAACACCAGCCTGCCGAATACTTCCGCCCCGATTCAGGTCAGTCATTCGCAAAACAACGCCACCATCAACTACAGCCATAGTTTCTAAACTGATTTCCTCCACGCGTCCGTGGTTCGGCGAGGTAACACTCGCCTTTTTTTATTGGCAGGGAGCGGAAATTTAAACGACATGGCAATTCGGCTATCCGCAGCGGCAATGTCGTACCGCTCCCGATGAATGGACCGCATGCTCGGAGTTCTCTTATCATTCTGGGAGAAGGAAATGCGCAAGGCATTTCCTCGCTCTTGTCATGACGGGACCCCCATGAACTTTGGAACTTGCTTGCCGGGCAATAAATCGCAAATCTCGGTCAAAGGGGTCGTCCTGCTATCCGACGATGGCGTGGCGGTTCGCCGACAAAAATTTGCCCGCGTCATCCTCGACGCGATGTACCAGTTCCTCGGTTTGCTCGATGTAAACGGGACCGTTCTGGAAATCAATAGCGCAGCCCTCGAAGGCGCCGGACTCACGCTTGACCGCGTCATCGGCAAGCCTTTCTGGGAAGCCCGCTGGTGGGCCATATCGGAAGAGGTGCGCCAGCAGGTCAAGGGCATGATCGAGCAGGCGAGAAAAGGCGAATTTGTTCGCTGCGACATGGAGATTTATGGTGACTCGCACGGATCCAAGACGATATTTGTCGATTTTTCCTTGACGCCGATCCGCGATGACGAGGGCAATGTCGCGTTTCTGCTTCCCGAAGGCAGGAACATCACCGAAAAGATCGCCATCGAGGCCGAACTCACCCGCAAGAACAGCGAAGTACAGGCGGCATTGGAAAAACTTCGCGAAATCGATGGTTTCAAAACCAAATTCTTTGCCAACGTCAGTCACGAATTGAGGACACCGCTGACGCTGATCCTCGGACCGGTCGACCAACTGCTGAAAGACGGAAATCAGTTGGGCGAACGCGAGCATTTCCGCCTGGCAACCATAAAGCGCAACGCCCAGTTCCTGCTGCAGCAAGTCAACGACCTGCTCGACCTGGCCCGCATCGACTCCGGCAGCATGCCACTGGCCTACATTTGCGCCAACGTCATTGCCCTGCTCCGGGACGTCATGGCCAGTTTCTCTGAGGCCGCCGCTGAGCACTCGATCACGCTGCAGATGGAGGGGGTCGATGAACTTTATGCCGACGTCGATCGGGTCAAGTTCGGGCGGATACTGGCCAATCTTCTGTCCAATGCCTTCAAATTCACGCCGGTCGGTGGCCGTATCAACTGCTCGATCCAGCGCTTGCCGACCGGTCGCTTCCTGCTGAGCGTCCAGGACAACGGCCCGGGCGTGCCTTCGCAAATGCATGAACAGATTTTTGCCCGCTTTTCCCAGGGCAACGATGGTTTGTCCGACGTCGGTAGCGGTCTGGGACTGAATATCGTCAAGGAATTTGTCGAACTGCACCACGGGACGGTGGTTGTCCTCGACGCTCCCGGCGGAGGCGCCATTTTTCAGGTCGAGCTGCCGATCCGCGCCCCGAACGGCGCATTTGTCCGGGAAAGCGGCGGCGGCGAGGACGCCACGCTCGAATCCAAGCAATACATCGATCCGCTTAAATCGCTAGACCAGCCGCCGATGAAGCACAGCGCCGGTCATGCGCGAATTCTCGTGGTCGAAGACAACCACGATTTGCGACACTTTCTCTACGATGTGCTGATTGACGATTACAACGTCACCCTTGAGGAAAATGGCCAGGCAGCGCTTTTGTCGGCGCTGGAAAACCCGCCCGACCTGGTGATCACCGATCTGATGATGCCGCATTTCGACGGTGAGCAATTCATTCGTGAACTGCGTGGCACCCACCAATTCCACAATCTCCCCGTGCTCGTGCTTTCGGCGCGCGTCGATGACGGGCTGCGCGAAAACCTGCTCGGCGAACTGGTCCAGGATTATCTGACCAAGCCGTTTTCACCCCAGGAACTGCGGGCCCGCGTGCGCAACCTGATCACCGTCAAGCGCACGGTGGATATTTTGCAGCGGGAACTCAATTCCCAGGCTTCCGATGTTTGCGAACTGACGGCTGGTCTGGTATCGAGCCGAAAAACCCTGCAGAGCAGCCTGCTGGCGCTGCAGATTTCCGAGCGCCGCTGGCTGGGCCTCTACGAAAACACGGCGGTCGGCATTGCGCTGGCCGACCGCGAAGGGCGGATACTGACGGCCAACCCCGCGCTGCAAGAAATGCTCGGCTACGGCGAGTCGGAGTTGCTCGGCATCTCGCTGATCGCAATCACCGAGGAATCCCAGCGCGCCATGACCGAGCAGAATGTGCATGGACTGTTTGATGGAAGCATCGAGAATTACCACGCGCAAAAACGTTACGAGAAAAAAAACGGCGAACTGCTTTGGGCCAATGTCAGTGTTTCCCTGATTCCCGCAGTCGACCGGGAAGGCCCGCGGCTGGCGGTGATTGTCGAAGATATCAGCTCGCGCAAACAGGCCGAAGACGCGCTCGCGGCGACGCAAACCGAACTGGCCCGGGTGTCGCGCCTCAGCACCATGGGAGAACTGGTCGCCTCCATTGCGCACGAAGTCAATCAACCGCTTTCCGCCGTCGTCACCAATAGCCAGGCGGCATTGCGCTGGTTGGCCCGGGAAACGCCGGACATTCAGGAAGTGGAGGCTGCCCTGAAGCGGATAAATCGCGATGCGACCCTCGCCGGCGAAGTCATCGCCCGGATCCGCAATTTCCTGCGGATGGGAGGCATCAAACAGGAACGGGTCGAGGTCCATCGCATCCTCGACGATCTCTTGCTGATGTTGCAGACACCGCTGCAGGCGGCGGGAATAGCGCTCGATGTCCAAATTTCGCCAAGCCTGCCGGAGTTTGTCGCCGACCGGGTGCAACTGCAGCAGGTCATGCTCAACCTGGTCATGAATGCCATCGATGCGATGCGCGAGCAGTCGACGGGCGAGCGGAACCTGACCATCGTGGTTGCCGAAGAACCACTGCACGGTGTCTGCTTTTCGGTGAGCGACAGTGGGCCGGGCGTACCACCGGAGATAGCGGAAAAAATGTTCGAGGCCTTTTTTTCATCCAAGAACGACGGACTCGGCATGGGCCTGGCCATCAGCCGATCCATCGTTGAAAACCATGGCGGCAGACTCTGGCTCGACACCTCCCGCAAGGTCGGCGCCAGTTTTGTCTTCAATATCCCGGTCAACTGATGACAACAACCGACATGACCCCTGCATCACCCACCGTTTATATCGTCGACGACGATGCCTCCATCCGGGAATCCTTGAGCAGCCTGATACGCTCGGCGGGCATGCGGGCGGAGGTTTTTGAATCGCCGCTGGAATTTCTGGCGCTACAGCACCTGGACGACCTGTCCTGCGTCGTTCTCGATGTCCGCATGCCGGGTCTCGATGGCCTGGCGCTGCAGAACAAGCTGGCGGCGCAGGGCAACATCATTCCCATCATTTTCATCACCGGTCACGGCGACGTTCCGCTCGCCGTCCGCGCAATGAAAGCGGGCGCCGTCGACTTCCTGAACAAGCCTTTCAACGACACCGACATTCTCAGCGCCATCGCCGTCGCCCTATCCCGGATCAGCGCCGTATCCAACGAACGCCTGGAACTTGCCGACTTACGGCTACGCTTTGAAAACCTGACCCCCAGGGAGAAACAGATCATGCTTGAAGTGGCCAAGGGAAGGCCGAACAAGATCATCGCCTACGATCTGGGCGTCAGCGAAAGTACCATCAAGGTTCATCGGCACAACGTGATGAACAAGATGAAACTGAAATCACTTCCTGAACTCGCCTTGGTCATTCAGCGACTGAACAGCACCTTGAAATATTTTTGAAAAGCGCTGGGCAAGGATGTGCCGCGGCAAATATCAGCGTTTCGCCCGCGGGTGCGCCGCATCGTAGGTCCGCGCCAGGTGTTGGAAATCGAGATGGGTATACACCTGGGTGGAAGCGATGCTGGCGTGGCCGAGCATTTCCTGCACCGCCCTCAGGTCGCCCGAGGACTGCAGCACATGCGAGGCAAAGGAGTGGCGCAACATGTGCGGATGGACGTGGCGCGGCAGTCCCAGCAATCGCGCCCGCCGCGCCAGTCTTTCCTCGATCATCCGATGACTGATGCGACCGCCCCAGCGGCTGACGAACAAGGCGCTTTCGCCGCTCCTGGCCAGTTCGTCGCGCACCGCCGCCCAGGCCGCCAGCGCTTCGCGGGCATGACTGCCGACCGGGACCAGCCGCGCCTTGCTGCGCTTGCCGAGCACCCGGACTTCGCCTTCATGCAGCATGCTGTCGAGCGCTTCGCGGTCGAGGGCCGCCAGTTCGGCGAGACGCAAGCCTGAGGAATAAAAGAGTTCGAACATCGCCGTATCGCGCGCCGTCAATCTTGGATCGTCGTCCTCGACGGCATCGAGCAGGCGACAGGCCTCATCGACCGAGAGCGCTTTCGGCAGCAGGCGCGGCGCTTTCGGCGAGCGGACGCCGTCGCAGGGATTGGCTGGCAGTGCGCCGCGTTCGCCCAACCAAGCGAAAAAGCCGCGCCAGGCGGAAAGCGTGCGCGCCAGCGATCGGCTGCCCAGACCCTGGCCGTGCAGTTGGGCGACGAAGCGGCGAATCTGCTGGCCGTGCAGTTCGGCCAGCGGAATGTCGCCGGCCGCCGCGATCAGCTTGTCCAGATCGCGCCGGTAATTGCTGACGGTATGCGGCGACAGCCGCCGCTGCTCGGCCAATTCGGCCAGCCAGGCAGCGACGCTGTCGCGTGCGGTCACAGCACGCTCTTGGTGACCCGGGCCAGCGCGGCGGAGACCATCTCGCCGAGCCGTTCGAGATAGAGGGTGCCCATGTCGGCGTAGAAACGCTGCGCTTCTTCGCTGCCCAGGGCGATCATGCCGATGGTGCCGCCGCCGTTGCGCAAGGCGATCAGCGCTTGCGAACGGATATGGTTGGCGTGCTCGCCGAACCACGAGGCAGTGCCGAAACCCGCCGTCGAGCCGCAATACGGCCGGCCCAGCGTCTCGGCAAAAACCTGCAACTCCTCGCTGACCGCGGCGAATTCCGGCAGGTCCTCGATATCGTCCGGCTTGTGCCACAGGCGCAGCGCCACGTGCGGCACCGAGAAATCGTCGCGCAGATGGAAATTGAGCAGGTGGATCACCGCCTGGAAAGTCTCGGCGGCGATCAGGCCGACCGCCAGGCGATGCACTTTTTCACTGATCGCGTCGTTTTCCTCGCCGAAAGCGATCAACTCGGCGAGCTTGCTCTCCGACTGGCGGTTCTTGTCGCGCAACGTCAGCATCTGCCGCTCGGCCAGCGAAATGGCCCGCCCGCCGTGCGGATGCGGCACGAAAATCTGCGAAACCAGGTCGGCATATTGCTCGAAGAATCCGGGATTGTTCTTCAGGTAATCGGCAACATCTTCGGGAAACAGCGCGCTCATAAGTCAATTTCTCCAGTAAATACCGTCATTGCCGGGCCGGTCATCAGCACCGGGCGACCCGCGCCGCCCCA
Organism: Bacteroidota bacterium; assembly: GCA_050259955.1. Classification (GTDB taxonomy): domain Bacteria; phylum Pseudomonadota; class Gammaproteobacteria; order Burkholderiales; family Rhodocyclaceae; genus Azonexus. The sequence continues at coordinate 484,056 of JBLNBM010000027.1, read as the reverse complement.
GACGATGGTCAACTCCCCGCCGCGCGTGCGGACCCGCACCGGCGAATCAAGCAGGCCGCGCCGAATACCGGTCACCACGGCGGCGCACGCACCGGTGCCGCAGGCCAGGGTTTCGCCGCTACCGCGTTCATAGACGCGCAACCTGATGGCATGGCGGTCGACCACCTGCATGAAGCCGGCGTTGACCCGCTGCGGGAAGCGTGGGTGATTTTCGATCAACGGCCCATGCTCGCCGACCGGCGCGTAGTCGACGCTGTCGACCACCTGCACGGCGTGCGGGTTGCCCATTGAGACAACGCTGATGTCGAGAGTTTCATCGGCGACATCGAGCGAATAGATCACGACGTCCTCGTCATGCAGGAAAGGAATTTCGTTGGGCAGGAAACGCGGCACGCCCATGTCCACGGTGACGCTGCCGTCGGCTTCGAGGCGCGGCGCGATGATGCCGTTCTGCGTTTCGACGCGGATTTCACGCTTGTCGGTCAGCCCGGCTTCATGGACGAAACGGACGAAGCAGCGCGCTCCGTTGCCGCACTGCTCGACTTCGCTGCCGTCGGCATTGAAAATCCGGTAGCGGAAATCGACGCCCGGCTGGCGGGGCGCCTCGACCAGCAGGATCTGGTCGCAACCGACGCCGAAATGGCGATCAGCCAGGTAACGCAATTGTTCCGGGGTCAGGGAAATGGACTGGCGGATGCCGTCGAGGACGACGAAATCGTTGCCCAGGCCATGCATCTTGGAGAATTTGAGCTTCACATGCTGCTCCGCTGGTTAATTAAAAAAGGATAGCAGAGACAGTAGCTTGTCTCAAATTGTTAAAGTTTTTTCTCCATGACGTAATCGTCCATCACGAAGCCCCGGCCGATGTCGTCAACAATGGCCTCGCGCACCACGAAACCGTATTTCTTGTACGAACCGATGGCTTTCTCGTTGCGTTTGTTGACTGCCAGGATCACGCAGGAATAGCCGAGCTTCCGGGCGCGCGCCGCAACGTGCTCGATCAGTTTGCCACCCACCCCCTGGCGCTGCACTTCGGGATGAATGTAGAGCTTGTCCAGCTTGAACTCGCCCTTGTAGATTTCGCTGAAAGCGAAACCGACCCGGCGCTCGTCCAGGAAAGCCTGGTCCAGCCACTTGTTGGCGTCCGCGAGATCCTCGTGCAGGCGTTCATGGCCGTAGCGCTGCTCGAGCATGAAGTCGATCTGTTCCTGGGTGATGATGCCAGGATAGGTCGCCTGCCAGATTTCGCGGGCCAGCGACGAAATGGCGGGCACATCCGGCAGCGTCACGGGGCGGATTTCGATATTCAGGCTGCAACTCATTTGTAAAACCTCGGTTCACCCGGCGGCCGGGTCTTGAAACGTTTGTGTACCCAGAAATACTGCTCCGGCATGCGCAGCACCTGGCTTTCGATAAAGCGGTTGACGAACAACGTATCGGCCTCGACGCTTTCACCGGGGAAATTCTCCCAGGGCGGCATCACCTCGACTTCATAACCATCGTCCACCAGACGCGTGATGGCAACCACGACGCGGGCGCCGGTCAGGCGCGCCAAACGCGACACACCGGTGATGGTCGCCGCCGGCACGCCGAAGAAGGGGACGAAAATCGATTCTTCCGGTCCGTAGTCCATGTCGGAAAAATAATACAACGGATAGCCCTTCTTGATCGCCTTGATGATCTTGCGCATGCCATCCTGGCGCGACAGCTGGACGCCTTCCTTGAAACGCTTGCGGCCGTTCTGCATAACCCGCTCGAAGACCTTGTTCTTCTGCTGGGAGTAGATATTGCAGCCTTCGACATCCATTGTGATCCGGGTCGCCCCGGCATCCAGCCCGACGAAATGGGCCGACAGCAGGATGGTCGGCTCGCCGTAGGATGCCGTCAAATGCTCCAGGCCGCGGATGCGGATCAGGCGCTGCAAGCGTTCCTTGGAAGCCCACCAGCCCAGTGTCCGGTCGAGCGCCGACTGGGCAAAGACGATGAAATGCCGGCGTGCCAGATCTTCACGTTCGGCGTCGCTCTTCTCGGGAAAACACAGGCGGAGATTGGTCAGCGCGACATTGCGCCGCTCGCGGCCGAAAGCATAGAGCAGGCGCCCCAGGCCACGCCCCAGCCAGCGCAGGGCGGGCAGCGGCAGCCAGTGCAACAGCCAGAGAATAGCCAACGCGACATAGCTCAACAGCACCTTCATTCGACATTTCCTTCCGGAACCGGGGGCGCTTCGGCGCCGGCCGGTCGTTTGTAACGGTTGTAACCCCACAGGTACTGGCTGGGGCACTGGCGGATCAGGTGTTCCATTTCCTGATTGATCTGTTGCGCCCGATGCACGGTATCGCCGGCCAGTTCGTTTTGCGGCTGCGCAAAATGCAGCCGGTAGCCGCGCCCGCCGGGCAGCCGTTCGCCCCAGGTAAGCAGGGTTGCGGCGCCGGTCTCGGTCAGGCGCGCCGCCAGCGTCATGGTGTACGCGGCGCGGCCGAAGAAATCGAGCCAGACGCCTTCACCGGTCTTCGGCGCCTGGTCGGGCAGCAGACCGATCGCCTGACCGCGCTTGAGCGCCTTGATCAGCGAGCGCACTCCCGACAGGTCAGCAGGCGCCAGATGCAGTTGCTCCCGTTGCCGCCCGGTCTCGATCAGGTATTGCGCGCTGGCCTGTTTCGGCGGCCGATAGAGCACGGTGATCGGAAAATTCGCCGACAGGTACTGCGCCGTGATCTCGAAACAGCCGAGATGGGGCGTCAGGAAGACGATGCCACGCCCTGACTGGCGCGCCGCCTCGACCAGTTCCCAGCCGACTACGTCGGTCACCTGGCCGATGGCAGCGTCGAGCGGGCGCAGCCAGATGCGCGACAGTTCCAGCATCTGCTTGCCGGTCTCGGCCGCCACCGTCAGGCGCAATGCCGGATCGATACCGGCCTGGGCGAGATTTTCCTGCAGGTGGCGCCGGTAAGTCGACGAAAGGAAATAGACCAGGCGACCGAGGGCCGCGCCCAGCGCATGTACCAGCCACAAAGGCAGCCGGCTTAAAACACGAAATAAAAAGACCATGCCGCTCCGGGGGTTGAAACCCGCCGTGAAAAGTTTAATATTATCCGTTCGCCGAGTTAAAGAGACAACTTGCGGGGCGACTAATAAATACTGCTAAAGCGTCGCCTGCTCCTCGCCCGCAGCCGGTAACGCCGGACCAAAGGGCGCCAGGAGTTGCAAATGAGCGAATTTTTCTTTACGTCGGAATCGGTCGGCGAAGGCCATCCCGACAAGGTTGCCGACCAGATTTCCGATGCCATCCTCGACGCCATCCTGGCGCAGGACAAGCATTCCCGCGTTGCCGCCGAAACCCTGTGCAATACCGGACTGGTCGTGCTGGCCGGTGAAATCACCACCAACGCCAACGTCGATTACATCCAGGTGGCGCGCGATACCATCAAGCGCATCGGTTACGACAACACCGAATACGGCATCGACTACAAGGGTTGCGCCGTGCTCGTCGCCTACGACAAGCAGTCGCCGGACATCGCCCAGGGCGTGAACAAGGCCTACGACGACGATCTCGGCCAGGGTGCCGGCGACCAGGGCCTGATGTTCGGCTACGCCTGCGATGAAACCGCGTCGCTGATGCCGCTGCCGATTTATCTTTCACACCGCCTGGTCGAGCGCCAGGCCATGCTGCGCAAGGATGGCCGCCTGCCCTGGGCACGGCCGGATGCCAAGTCACAGGTCACCATCAAGTATGTCGACGGCAAGCCGTATTCGATCGACACCATCGTGTTGTCGACTCAGCATTCTCCGGACATCAGCCTCGAACATCTGCGCGAAGCGACCATCGAGGAAATCATCAAGCCGGTGTTGCCCAAGGAGCTGATCAAGGGCGACATCAAGTTCCTGGTCAATCCGACCGGCCGCTTCGTCGTCGGCGGCCCGCAAGGCGACTGCGGCCTGACCGGTCGCAAGATCATCGTCGACACCTACGGCGGTGCCGCCCCGCACGGCGGCGGGGCCTTCTCCGGCAAGGACCCGTCCAAGGTCGACCGCTCCGCCGCCTATGCCGGCCGCTATGTCGCCAAGAACATCGTTGCCGCCGGCCTGGCCAGCAAGTGCCTGGTGCAGGTCTCCTACGCCATCGGCGTCGCCGAACCGACCTCGATCATGATCGAGACATTCGGCACCGGCAAGGTCAGCAACGAGACCCTGACCGCGCTGGTCAAAAAGCATTTCGACCTGCGCCCGAAAGGCATCGTCAACATGCTCGACCTGCTCCGCCCGATCTACCAGAAAACCGCCGCCTACGGCCACTTCGGCCGCGACGAACCGGAATTCACCTGGGAAAGTACCGACCGGGCGGCACTGTTGCGCGGCGACGCCGGCCTGTAATCGCAGTACACAGGCCTCCGCGCAGCGGGGTGAGTACTTCGGCGCAGACGGACCACTGCGAGCAGCTGTCAAGGGCAAGAAGGCCGGAGGTTGAACCTTCAAAGTCGCCACAAAAGGGGAGCCCGCGGGCTCCCTTTTTTCGCTACCATAGCTGGGTATATGCTTAAAAAAATCGCCGTCGAACATGTCCGTCTCGGGATGCACCTGCAAGCTTTTTGCGGCGCCTGGCTCGACCACCCTTTCTGGCGAACCAAGTTCGTCCTCAGCGACCCCAACGACATCGTACTGATTCGCGAAAGCCCGATCAGGGAAGTCTGGATCGATCTGGCGAAAGGCCTCGACATCGCGTCAGGCACCGCCACCGATCGCAGCGAAACGCTGACCGTCGAGGAAATCCCGCCGCCGCCCCCGGAATCGGTCGAAAGGGCTTCCTTCAACGACGAACTGAAGCGCGCCGCAAAAATCTGCGCCCGGGGCAAGGAAGCGGTCGTTTCGATGTTCCAGGAAGCGCGCATGGGCCGGGCCGTCGAAGCCGAAGCCGTGGCGCCGCTGGTCGAGGAAATTTCGAACTCCATGCTGCGCAATCCCGGCGCCCTGATCAGCCTGGCCCGGCTGAAGACGGCCGACGATTACACCTACATGCATTCGGTCGCCGTCTGCGCCCTGATGATCGCGCTTTCCCGGCAGCTGGGCCTCAGCGAGGAACAAACGCGCGATGCCGGCATGGCCGGGCTGCTGCACGATCTCGGCAAGGCGATGATCCCGCATGAAGTTCTGGGCAAGCCGGGCAAGCTGACCGACGAGGAATTCGCGCTGGTCAAGACCCATCCTGAAGAAGGGTATCGCCTGTTGCTGGCGGGGAAAGGCATTTGCGAGGCCGCCAAGGACGTCTGCCTCCACCATCACGAGAAGATCGATGGCAGCGGCTATCCGGCTGGTAAGAAAAACGAGGAAATCAGCCTGCTCGCCAAGATGGGCGCCGTCTGCGACGTGTACGACGCGATCACCTCCAACCGCCCCTACAAGGCAGGCTGGGACCCGGCCGAATCGATCAAGCGCATGGCTGAATGGAAAGGCCATTTCGATCCGCAAGTCTTCCAGGCCTTCGTCAAGAGCCTCGGCATCTATCCGATCGGCTCGCTGGTCCGCCTCGAATCGGGCAAGCTCGGCGTCGTTGTCGAACAGGGCGAACAATCGCTGCTCAAGCCCAAGATCAAGGCCTTTTTCTCGACCCGATCGCAAGCCTACATCAAGCCGGAAACCGTCGATCTGGCGCGCAGCCCCGAGAAGATCGCCGGCCGCGAGGATGCCGCCAAATGGGGCATCAAGGACATCGACCGCTACTGGGCCGGCGACAAAACCTGAAATCGGTTTATAATCCGCCACCTACCGAGGGGCGCTGCAGGAGATCACTCCCAGGCTCGGTTTAAAACGGCGCTCACTGATCAACCCTGCCGGGTGCAGGGGGCCGCCGGTGAGCACAATGCCGTCATTCCCCTCCCCGTCACAGTTATTTAGGAGCTTACTGTGGCTGAATTCAAAGACTGCGTTATCGCCGACATCAACCTTGCCGACTGGGGTCGCAAGGAAATCAAGATTGCCGAAACCGAAATGCCGGGCCTGATGGCCATTCGCGAAGAATTCGCGAAAACGCAGCCGCTCAAGGGCGCCCGCATCACCGGTTCGCTGCACATGACTATCCAGACCGCCGTGCTGATCGAGACGCTGACCGCGCTCGGCGCCGAAGTGCGCTGGGCTTCGTGCAACATTTTCTCGACCCAGGACCACGCCGCCGCCGCGATCGCCGCGCAGAACATTCCGGTCTTCGCCGTCAAGGGCGAGTCGCTCACCGACTACTGGGATTACACCCACCGTATCTTCGAATGGGCCGACGGCGGCTATTCCAACATGATCCTCGACGACGGCGGCGACGCGACGCTGCTGCTGCATCTCGGCGCCCGCGCCGAGCAGGACATTTCCGTACTGGCCAAGCCGGGTTCCGAGGAAGAAACCATTCTCTTCGCCGCCATCAAGGCCAAGCTGGCCGTCGATCCGACCTGGTACTCCGTGCGCCTTGCGCAGATCAAGGGCGTTACCGAGGAAACCACGACCGGCGTCCATCGCCTGTACCAGATGCACCAGCGCGGCGAACTGAAGTTCCCGGGCATCAACGTCAATGACTCGGTGACCAAGTCCAAGTTCGACAACCTCTACGGCTGCCGCGAATCGCTGGTCGACGGCATCAAGCGCGCCACCGACGTGATGATCGCCGGCAAGGTCGCCCTCATCGTCGGCTACGGCGATGTCGGCAAGGGCTGCGCCCAGGCCATGCGCGCCCTGTCGGCACAAGTCTGGGTCACCGAAATCGACCCGATCTGCGCACTACAGGCCGCGATGGAAGGCTACCGCGTCGTCACCACCGAATACGCCGCCGACAAGGCCGACATTTTCGTCACCACCACCGGCAACTACCACGTCATCACCCATGACCACATGGTCAAGATGAAGAACAACGCCATCGTCTGCAACATCGGCCACTTCGACAACGAAATCGACGTCGCGTCGATCGAGAAGTACCAGTGGGAAGAAATCAAGCCGCAGGTCGATCACGTGATCTTCCCGGATGGCAAGCGCATCATCCTGTTGGCCAAGGGTCGTCTGGTGAATCTCGGCTGCGGTACCGGCCATCCGTCCTACGTGATGTCCTCGTCCTTCGCCAACCAGACCATCGCCCAGATCGAGCTGTGGACGGAAGCCCAGAAGGGTTCGAACAAGTATCCGGTGGGCGTCTACACGCTGCCCAAGCACCTCGACGAGAAGGTCGCCCGCCTGCAGCTGAAGACCCTGAACGCCCAGCTCTCCGAGCTGACCGACGAACAGGCCGCCTACATCAACGTTCCCAAGGAAGGCCCGTACAAGGCCGACCACTACCGCTACTAAGCCATGCGCCTGCTCGCCATCTGGATCGTCAACGCGCTCGCCCTGCTGGCGCTGCCTTATGTCGTGCCGTCGGTCCAGGTGGCGAACTTCGGCACCGCGCTGGTCGTCGCCCTGGTGCTCGGGCTGATCAATGCCGTACTACGTCCGTTGTTGATCCTGCTGACCCTGCCGGTCACGCTACTGACGCTGGGCCTGTTCATTTTCGTGATCAACGCCCTGCTCTTCCAACTCACCGGCAACCTGATCGATGGCTTCAATGTCGGCGGCTTCTGGTCGGCCTTGCTCGGCTCGATCGGCTACAGCCTGATTTCCTGGGCGCTGAGCGCCCTGCTCTTTGAGCAGGGAAAGCGCTAATGCCGCGCGCCGATCAACTGCTCGTCGAATCGGGACTCGCCGCATCGCGTACGGCGGCCCAGCGCATGATCGCAGCCGGACGCGTCAGCTGGTCGGGTGGCATCATCCGGAAGCCGGCGCTCGATCTGCCCGCCGACACGCCGCTCAACCTAGCGACCGACCCGGACGATCGCTACGTCTCGCGCGGCGGCCTGAAGCTGGCCGGCGCCCTGGCCGAAACCAACCTGACGGTGACCGACAAGCTTTGCCTTGATGTCGGCCAATCCACCGGCGGCTTCACCGACTGCCTGCTGCAGGCCGGCGCCCGGCATGTCGTTGGCGTCGATGTCGGCCATGGCCAGTTGCACCGGCAACTGATCGGCCACCAACGGATCACGGCCATCGAAGGCGTCAATTGCCGGGCACTAACCCCGGCTGACCTGGGTACGGCATTTCCGGAAGAAGGCTTCAATCTGATCGTCGGCGATGTCTCCTTCATCTCCATGACCCTGATCCTGCCGCAACTCCCGACCCTTCTCGCCACCGACGGCGACCTGCTGCTGCTGGTCAAGCCGCAGTTCGAAGTCGGCCCGGAAAACATCGGCAAGGGCGGCATCGTCCGCGACCCGGCGCGCTATGCCGAGGTCGAGTCCAAATTGCGCCGCTGTGCGGCCAGCCTCGGACTCACTGTCCGCGCCTGGCTCGACAGCCCGATTACCGGCGGTGATGGCAACCGCGAATTTTTCATCTGGTTGAAAAAATGAACAAAGAAATTTCCATTGAATTCTTCCCGCCGCAAACGCCGGAAGGCGTCGACAAACTGCGCACCGTCCGCGCCGAACTGGCCAAGCTGAACCCGAGCTTCTTTTCGGTGACTTTCGGGGCTGGCGGCTCGACTCGCGAACGCACCTTTTCCGTGGTCAAGGAAATCGCCGCCGAAGGCCACGCCGCGGCGCCGCACCTGTCCTGCATCGGTTCGACGCGCGACAACATCCGCGAAATCCTTGCCGAGTACCGGACGGCCGGCATCAAGCGCATCGTCGCCCTGCGCGGCGACCTGCCGTCGGGGATGGCCGAGACCGGCGAGTTCCGCTACGCCAACGAACTGGTCGAGTTCATCCGCGCCGAAACCGGCGACTGGTTCAGCATCGAAGTCGCCGCCTACCCGGAATGGCACCCCCAGGCGCGCAGCCCGAAGGACGATCTCGACGCCTTCGCGCGCAAGGTCAAGGCCGGCGCCAACTCGGCGATCACCCAATACTTCTACAATGCCGACGCCTATTTCCATTTCGTCGATGAGGCCCGGGCGCTCGGCGTCGAGGCGCCCATCGTGCCCGGTGTCATGCCCATCGTCGGCTTCACCAAACTGGCCCGCTTTTCCGATGCCTGCGGCGCCGACATTCCGCGCTGGATGCGCAAGAAATTCGAGAGCTTCGGCGATGACGCCGACTCGATCCGCGCCTTCGGTCTCGATGTCGTCACCGAACTCTGCCAGCGCCTGCTCCAGGGCGGCGCGCCCGGCCTGCATTTCTATTCGATGAACCAGTCGGTTCTGACCACGGAAATCTGCCGCCGCCTCGGCTGAACGCGACGTTCCGCCGGTTCCGGGAAAACCCGCGTCAAAGCGGGTGGCCTTAACGGTGATGTGTCGAAACGGCAAAATATGCGGCTTGCCCTGGCCCGCCGAACGGCAGGATGGCGCGGCATCGGGATGCTTTTCCGGCTGTCCCGGGGAGCATGTTGTACGGCGTTCCTCGCAGATCGACAAAAATAGCGCGAAAAATGCAAAAGTGCGTTGACGCTCCCCGGGGTCATCTATATAATTCGCGCTCCCTCGGCGGGTCGGTAGCTCAGTCGGTAGAGCAGCGGACTTTTAATCCGTTGGTCGCGAGTTCGAATCTCGCCCGACCCACCAGTCGCGTCGGGAAAATCTGGGGCGCTAGCTCAGTTGGTAGAGCAGCGGACTCTTAATCCGTAGGTCGACAGTTCGAATCTGTCGCGCCCCACCAGATTACTAAGCATCCAGCCCAGTCTCAGACTGGGCTTTTTGCTTTGCAGCATCCATGTAGCACTCTGCATGTGGATTCATCAAATGCGAGGATCGCCCACGCGTTCATCGTCCTCGATGGCATATTCACGAAAGGATTCAAGATGCACACAGCCCCAGTCCTCCAGTACCTGAAGAAGCACGGCCAGAAACTCGACTCGGAAATTGCCGCCGCCACCGGGATATCCCTCGACGAGGTGCGTATTTCCCTGACCGACCTGTCGGCCCAGGGCGAAATCTCCAAGTGCAGCGTCACCAAATTCAACGACGGCAAGGCAGTGGAAGGATTTCTCTGCCGGGTTTCCGGCTATTTCCCGCCCGCCGCCCCGGGTCGCAAGCCGGCCAGCAAATAGGTTTTTGCAGGGACGGCCTAGGTCGCCCTCGCTTGCTCGATAGCTGGACTGCGCGCAAACTGCGTTTTTGCGCCCGCAGTCCCCAGGAGGCAAGCCATGACCGAATCCCAGCTCAAGAACGCCATCACTTCGCCCTGGCCCTTTTTCGGGGTCAGTCCGCACGGCGACGTACTGGCGCGCTACGTCCCGTATGGCCCGGTATTTCGCTGGAGCTGGAACCAGATGATTCCGATGCCCGTCCAGGGCAGCGATTTGTGCTGGCTGATCCACGCCGCCGGCGAAGAGGGGCATTCGATCGGCGACACCGAAGCCCCGCGACCGGCCAAAGGCCAATGACCCAAGGCCTGTCGGCCGCTTTCCGAGATTGCCTTGTCCAACTTGCTTGACCAGATTTCGACCCAGCTGTGGTTCTCGGCCAACCGCCTGGCCGGCTACGCCCTCGTCCATCTGCTCGACGACCCGGCCATCCTGGCCATGGCTTTCTGCTAGCGGACGCTGTCCGCCCATCCTGCTTACATCAGGACGATGTCGTATTGCTCCGGCGAATAACTCGGCTCTGACTGCAGGGAAACCGGCTTTTCGATAAAGTCGGAAAGCATGGCCAGGGCCTGCGATTCTTCATCGAGGAACAGGTCGACGACGGCCGGACCGGCCAGGATGCGATATTCGCGGGCATTGAACTGGCGCGCCTCGCGCAGCAACTCGCGGAGAATTTCATAGGCCACGGTGCGGGCCGTCTTGACTTCGCCCCGGCCGCCGCAGGTCGGGCAGGGCTGACAGAGCACGTGTGCCAGCGATTCGCGCGTCCGCTTGCGAGTCATTTCCACCAGGCCGAGCGCCGTGAAACCATTGACGGTCAGCCGGGTGTGGTCGCGGGCCAGCGCCCGGTTGAATTCGTCGAGCACGGCTTTCTTGTGCTCCTCGTTTTCCATGTCGATGAAATCGACGATGATGATGCCGCCCAGGTTGCGCAGGCGCAGCTGGCGGGCGATGGTGACCGCCGCTTCGAGATTGGTCTTGAAAATGGTGTCGTCGAAATTGCGCACGCCGACGAAGCCGCCGGTATTGACGTCGATGGTCGTCATCGCCTCGGTCTGGTCGATGATCAGGTAGCCGCCGGACTTGAGGTCGACGCGGCGGGCCAGCGCCTTCTGGATTTCCTCCTCGACGCCATACAGGTCGAACAACGGTCGCTGGCCGATATAGTGGTCGAGCAGCGGCAACACGGCCGGGGTGTATTCCTGGGCAAAAGCCGTCAGCTTCTGGAAATTCTCCCGGGAGTCGATGACGATGCGCGTCGTTTCCGGGCTGACGAAATCGCGCAGCACGCGCTGGCCGAGCGACAGTTCCTGGTAAAGCACGGCTGGCGGCCCGAAGACCTTGGCCTTGTCGCGGATGTCGGCCCAGGTCTTGCGCAGGTAGGCGATGTCGGTGGCGAACTCGGCGTCGCTCGCATTCTCGGCCATGGTCCGGACGATGAAGCCGCCCTTCTCGTCGCTCGGCACCAGGCTGGTGATCTTGCCGCGCAAGGCCTCGCGCTCGGCTTCCGCTTCAATGCGCTGCGAAATGCCGATATGCTTTTCCTGGGGCAGATAGACCAGCATGCGGCCGGCGATGGAAATCTGTGTCGACAGCCGCGCCCCCTTGGTGCCGATCGGGTCCTTGACGACCTGGACAAGCACGCTCTGGCCATCGTAGAGCATCTTCTCGATCGGCCGCTCGCTGGCGCTGTCCCGCGGTTGCCAGATGTCGGCCACATGCAGGAACGCGGTACGCTCGAGGCCGACGTCGATGAAGGCCGACTGCATGCCGGGCAAAATACGACAGACCCGGCCGAGATAGACATTGCCGACCAGTCCGCGGCTGGCGGTCCGTTCGATGTGCAACTCCTGGACGACGCCCTGTTGCATGACGGCAACGCGGGTTTCCTGCGGCGTGAAGTTAATCAGTATCTCTTCGGTCATGGCGGGCTAAAATGCTGGGTTATGCCGCATTCTACTATGCCCCACGCCCCCGAACTCCTCGCCCCGGCCGGCTCGCTCGAGATGATGCGCACCGCCTTCGATTTTGGCGCCGATGCCATCTACGCCGGCCAGCCACGCTACAGCCTGCGCGTCCGCAACAACGCCTTCGGGACCATCGCTGCTCTCAAGGAAGGCATCGACGAAGCGCACGCCCGCGGCAAGCAGTTTTTCGTGGTCAGCAACATTTTCCCGCACAACGCCAAGCTCGCCACCTACCTCGCCGACATGGCCCCGGTCGTCGCCTTGAAGCCCGATGCGCTGATCATGTCCGATCCCGGCCTGATCGATCTGGTGCGTGAAACCTGGCCGGAACAGGCCATCCACCTGTCGGTGCAGTCCAATACCGTGAACTGGGCGGCTGTCCGTTTCTGGAAGAAGCTGGGGCTGACCCGCATCATCCTGTCGCGCGAACTGTCGCTCGACGAAGTCGCCGAAATCCGCCAGCAGTGCCCGGATATCGAACTCGAAGTCTTCGTGCACGGCGCCTTGTGCATCGCCTATTCCGGGCGCTGCCTGCTGTCGGGCTATTTCAACCACCGCGACCCCAACCAGGGCAGCTGCACCAATTCCTGCCGCTGGGACTACAAGCTGTCGAGTTCCGATGCCGCCGCCGGCCAGCCCGTGCAGTTTTTACGTGACGACCAGGAAATCCTGCTTGAGGAAAAACAGCGGCCGGGCGAGCTGATGCCGATCGAGGAAGACGAGCACGGCACCTACATCATGAACTCCAAGGACCTCCGTGCCATCGAGCATGTGCAACGCCTGGTTGCCATCGGCGTCGATTCGCTGAAAATCGAAGGCCGCACCAAGAGCCCCTATTACGTCGCTCGCACCTGCCAGACCTATCGCCAGGCGATCGACGACGCCGTCGCCGGCCGGCCGCTCAATCCGGAACTGCTGCGCGAACTCGACGGGCTGGCCAATCGGGGCTACACCGACGGTTTCTACCAGCGCCACCATGATGCCGATTACCAGAACTACCTGCGCGGCCATTCCGAATCCGACCGCAGCCTCTATGTCGGCGACGCCGTGGCTTTCGACGCGGCCCGCAGCCTGATGGAAATCGAAGTCAAGAATCGCTTTGCTGTCGGCGACCGGCTGGAATGCATTCACCCCGCCGGCAACCATACCTGGACGCTGACCCGCATGGAAAATGCGAACGGCGAAGCGGTCACCGTCGCCCCCGGCAGCGGCCACCGCGTCTGGGTGGATTTGCCGGCGATGTACACCAATTGCTTTGTCGCGCGTTATGTCTGAACCCATAAGCAAAAACAATCAAGGCGCTAGCGGTTTGTGCACTGCAGCAAATCATGTAAAATTCGCCCCATGAGCCATCCATCCAACCGCATGCCGCTGATCGACGCCCTCAAGGCGGTCGCGGCCATGCTCGTCCTGCTCACCCATTTTTCATCCTACGGCCCGCTAGCCGCCACGGCGAATGAAGCCTTTCCGGCGGTTTTCGGCTGGTTCTACGACTACGGCCGGATGGCCGTCCAGGTCTTCCTGGTCATCGCCGGTTTCCTCGCCGCCCGCGGCCTGTCGCGCGAAGGCCAGGCCCTGACCATTTCGCCGCTGCCGCTGATCTGGAAACGCTACCTGCGCCTGGTCGTACCTTATCTGGCGGCGATCGCGCTGGCCATCATCGCGGCCGCCATTGCCAACCAGTGGCTGGACGACGAGGCCATTCCCGACCGCGCCACCTTCGCGCAATGGCTGGCTCACGCTTTCCTGGTGCACAGCCTGCTGGGCTTCGATGCGCTGTCGGCCGGCGTCTGGTACATCGCCATCGACTTCCAGCTTTTCGCGCTGATGGCCATCCTGCTCTGGTCCGGCCGTATTCGCATCCTCGCCCCGGCGCTGGTCCTCGGCGTCGCCAGCGTCTCGCTGTTCTGGTTCAACCGCGATGCCAGCTGGGACAACTGGGCAATCTACTTCTTCGGTTCCTACGGCCTGGGCGCCGCGGCCTGGTGGGCTTCCGAACGCCGGCAGATGTCGGCCTGGCTCGGCGTCATCGCAACGGTGGCCATCGCCGCGCTGATCGTCGATTTCCGCCTGCGCATCGCGCTCGCGCTGGCCGTTGCGCTGCTGCTCGGTTTCGGTCGTCGCACCGGCCTGCTCGAAAACTGGCCGAACGCCCGGCCACTCGCCTTTCTCGGCCAGATTTCCTACTCGGTGTTCCTGGTCCATTTTCCGGTCCTGCTGATCGCCAACGGCCTTTACGCCTACTTCGAACTGTCGTCGACCGGTGCCGCCCTGATCGGCATGGGGCTGGCCGGGGTGGTCAGCATTCTGGCCGCCACCCTATTCTATCGCTGGGTTGAATGCCCGTCGGCCAGCCAGCGCATCAGCGCTGCCATCGGCTGGCTGAGCGGCATGCTGTGGGAAAGCCTGTGCCGGCTACCGCGCTTGCTGGTGCCGGTACTGCGCCGCATCCTGCTCGGCCGCGCCTAAACACCCAGAGAACCAGGGCTGGCCGACTGGTCGGCCAGTTCCGCCCGGTTACGGAAGAACTCCAGCGCTTCCGGATTAGCCAGCGCTTCGACATTCTTCACCGGCCGGCCGTGCACGACATTGCGCACGGCCAGTTCGACGATCTTGCCCGACTTGGTGCGCGGGATATCCGCCACCTGGATCACCACGGCCGGCACATGGCGCGGCGTCGCGTTGCTGCGGATCTGCTGGCGAATCCGCTCGATCAGCGCCGCATCCAGCGTCAGGCCTTCCTGCAGCTTGACGAAGAGCACGAGGCGCACGTCGTCGTACCTGCCCGGCGGCCACTCCTGGCCGATGACCAGCGCTTCGAGGATTTCCGGCAATTGCTCGACCTGGCGGTAGATTTCCGCCGTGCCGATACGCACGCCGCCCGGATTGAGCGTCGCATCGGAGCGGCCGTAGATGATCACACCGTCGTGCGCCGTCAGTTCCGAGAAGTCGCCGTGGCACCAGACATTCGGGAAACGCTCGAAATAGGCTGCCCGGTACTTCGCGCCGTCCGGATCGTTCCAGAAGCCGACCGGCATCGCCGGGAAGGGCCGGGTGCACACCAGCTCCCCTTTTTCCTCGCGGACCGGCCGGCCTGCCTCGTCGAAGACATCAACCGCCAGCCCCAGGCCGCGGCACTGGATTTCGCCACGCCACACCGGCAGCAGCGGATTGCCCAGCACGAAGCAGGAAACAATATCGGTGCCGCCGGAAATGGAGGCGAGCAGGAGGTCCTGCTTGATTTCGCGATAGACCCAGTCGAAGCCTTCCGGCGACAGCGGACTACCGGTCGAGAACATGACGCGCAACGACGCCAGGTCGTGCGTGCGGCCCGGCTGCAAACCAAGCTTGGCGGCGGCATCGATGAACTTGGCCGAGGTGCCGAAATGGGTCATCCGTTCGGCCGCCGCATAGTCGAACAACACCTTGCCGCGAGCCGCAAAGGGCGAGCCGTCGTAGAGCAGCAGTGTCGCGCCGCTGGCCAGCCCGGAGACCAGCCAGTTCCACATCATCCAGCCGCAGGTGGTGAAATAGAACAGCCGGTCGCCAGGCCGGACGTCGCTGTGCAGTTGTTGTTCCTTCAGGTGCTGGAGCAGGACGCCGCCATGACCATGCACGATGCACTTGGGCACGCCGGTGGTGCCCGACGAAAACATGATGAATAGCGGGTGATCAAAGGCGACGCGGCGAAACGTCACCGCTTCGCTGGCCGGCGCAATGCTCTCCCAACGCACGGCATGGGCGATGGCGGCGATTTCCGGGGCGGCCTGAAGGTAGGGGACGACGACGCTCTTGACCAGCGACGGCAGCCGGGCAGCCACTTCGGCATTCCTGGCCAGGCAATCGACCACCTTGCCGTTGTACCAGTAGCCATCGACGCAGATCAGCACCTTGGGTTCGATCTGACCGAAGCGGTCAAGCACGCCCTGCACGCCGAAATCCGGCGAGGCGGAGGACCAGATGGCGCCAAGCGCGGTGGTCGCCAGCATGGCGATCAGGGTTTCCGGCAGGTTGGGCAGATAGGCGGCGACCCGGTCGCCTTCGCCGACGCCGGCGGCGAGTAGGAAGTGCTGGAAACGGGCGACTTCGGCCTGCAACTCGCGGCGGCTCAACCGTCGCCTGACCTTGTCCTCGCCCCAGAAAACCAGTGCCGCGCTGTCATCCGGCTGGCGCAACAAATTCTCGGCGTAATTCAGGCGCGCCTCGGGGAACCAGCGGGCACCCGGAATCAGGTCACGATCGGCGAGCACGCTATCGCCCTGTTCGCCGAGAACGCCGCAGAAATCCCACAGTTTCGACCAGAATACCTCGGGCCGGTCGATCGACCAGCGCCAGAGATCGGCGTAGTTGTCGTGTCCCATGGCGCGCATGAACTCGGCCATGCGGCTGGCGTCTACGGCTTGCTGGCTGGGTCGCCAGAGCGGCTGGCGGTCTATGGCGTCGATCATCGCGTCTCCGATATTTTTTGAAATCCCGGGTTGAGCTGGGCAGCATAGCAAAGGCAGGGAAGCTCGCCAGGCGGACAAACCCTGTATTCGCGACCTGCTAAGATGCCGTTTTGACCGGAAATACGACAGGAGAATCCCCATGACGTCTGCAGTCCTCAGTGAAATCCACGGCAAGGTCGGGCTGATCCGGATCAACCGGCCGGAAGCGATGAATGCGCTGAACAATGACGTGGTCGATGGCATCGGCGCCGCCATCGACAGCTTCGAGGCGGACGACGCCATCGGCTGCATCGTCATCACCGGCAACGACAAGGCTTTCGCCGCCGGGGCCGATATCGGCTTCATGAAGGATTTCGATTACATGCACGCCTACCGGACCGACTTCATCACCCGCAACTGGGAGCGCATCAAGAGCGCCCGCAAGCCGGTGATCGCCGCGGTGGCGGGCTTCGCGCTGGGCGGCGGCTGCGAGATGGCAATGATGTGCGACATGATCTACGCCGCCGACACCGCCAAATTCGGGCAGCCGGAAATCCGCCTCGGCACGCTGCCGGGCGCCGGCGGCACGCAACGCCTGCCGCGTGCCATCGGCAAAGCCAAGGCGATGGACATGTGCCTGACCGGCCGCCTGATGGATGCCAACGAAGCCGAGCAGGCCGGCCTCGTCGCCCGCGTCATCCCGGCCGGGCAACTCCTCGAGGAAACCCTGAAGGCAGCGCAGACCATCGCCGGCTTCTCGCTGCCGGTCGCCATGATGATCAAGGAAGCGGTGAATCGCGCCTTCGAGTCGTCGCTGAACGAAGGCCTGCTCTACGAGCGCCGCGTATTCCATGCGGCCTTCGCGCTGGAAGACCAGAAAGAAGGCATGGCGGCCTTCGCCGAGAAGCGCAAACCGAGCTTCAGGAATCGCTGACTTGCATCTGTTCGTCGACATTTCCAGCCACGGACTCGGCCACCTGGCGATCAGCGCGCCGGTGCTCAACCGGCTGGCCGAAACCGTTCCCGAACTGCGTCTCACGGTGCGCAGCGGCATCCCGGCGGAGCGCCTGCGCGAACGCATCGCGGCGCCTTTCGAGTTGATCGCCGCGGCCAGCGATTTCGGCTACGCGATGGTCGATGCGACACGGATCAACCGCTCCTTGAGCGCCACCGCCTACCGCGCCGCCCACATCGACTGGGCCGCGCGCGTCGACAGCGAAGCCGCATTCTTGCGCCGCCTGAGGCCGGACCTGGTGCTGAGCAATGTCAGCTATCTGCCGCTGGCCGGCGCGGCGGCGGCCGGCATCCGCGCCGTGGCTCTCTGTTCGCTGAACTGGGCCGACCTTTTCGCGCATTTCTTCGGCAGCGAAACCTGGGCGAAACCGATTCATGCCGACATTCTCGCCGCCTACCGCTCGGCCACGGCCTTCCTGCGGGTCACGCCCGGCATGGCGATGCCGGCGCTGGATAACGTGCACGCAATCGGCCCGGTCGCCGCTCTCGGCCGCCGCCACGACCTCGGACTGGGCGGCGATCGCGCCGTGCTGATCGCCATGGGTGGCATCGCCCATCGCTTGCCGGTCGACAACTGGCCGCACCTGCCGGGCATCCGCTGGCTGGTCAATCCCGACTGGCAGTGCACGCATCCCGACGCCGTCGCCTTCGACCGCTTCGGCCTGTCCTTCACCGACCTGCTCTGCTCGGTCGACGCGGTGATCACCAAACCCGGGTATGGCACTTTTACCGAAGCCGCCTGCAACGGCACGCCGGTCCTTTACCAGCGGCGCGACGACTGGCCGGAACAGGATTGCCTGATCGAATGGCTGGAGCAACAGGCGAAATGTCTGGAAATCAGCGCCGAATCCCTGGAGACGGGAAAAATTGGCGAAAATATCAAAACGCTATGGGCAAAGCCGCAACCGCCAAGGCCGGTGGCGAATGGTACGCTTCAAGCAAGTGCCAGGATCGCTGCAATAATTAACGCCTTGCCTGGCGGTTAACCGCAAAAATGCGGCAAACTGTCGGATTGGCCGCTTTTGCCTGATTTACCCGCCCAAGCATACCATCGTCATGACAGAGATCGCCCCGCCCATCGCCAACGACAGCCTGCTGCGCGGCCCGCTACAGCCCGGGCTGATTCGCCGCGAGGTGCTGGCCGACATCTTCGAGGCGACGGCCGGCCGTCTTGCCGCCCGTACCGCCCTGATCCATGGCCAGCGCACGCTGAGTTACGGCGAACTCGACGAGCTGGCCGACCGCGTTGCCGGACGCCTGATCGCCGCCGGCATCGGCGCCGGACAGATCGTCGGTCTCTGGCTGCAACGCGGCATCGACCTGCTGGTCATGCAACTGGGCATCGCCAAGAGTGGCGCCGCCTGGCTGCCTTTCGACGCCGAAACGCCGGTCGACCGCATCAAGGTCTGCCTCGACGACGCCGGCGCGACCGGCATCGTCACCGCCGCCGCCAGCGCCGACCTGCTGGCCGAACTATCCTGCCCGGTGTGGACCGGCGACGCGCTGACCGAACCCGTCGCCGTCCCCGGACCGCGCCGCCACGACGTGGGCCCCGGGCATCCGGCCTATGTCATCTATACCTCGGGCTCGACCGGCAAGCCGAAAGGCATCGAGATCAACCAGGGCGCGATCTGCCACTTCCTGCGCAGCGAAAACGCCGTCCTCGGCATCCGCGAGGACGACCGCGTCTACCAGGGTTTCTCGGTCGCCTTCGACATGTCCTTCGAGGAAATCTGGATCAGCTACCTGGTCGGCGCCACGCTGTGGATCGCCCCGCGCGAAGTCACCGCCGACCCCGACGCCCTGCCGCTCGCGCTGATCGAACAGCAGATCACCGTGCTGCATGCCGTGCCGACGCTGCTCGCGCTGTTTTCCCGCGACATCCCCAACCTGCGCCTGATCAATCTCGGCGGCGAAGCCTGCCCGGAAGCCCTGGTCGCCCGCTGGGCGCGCCCCGGGCGCCAGGTGTTCAATACCTACGGCCCGACCGAAGCCACCGTCTCGGCCAGCCTGGCCGAACTGCACGCCGGCCAGCCGGTGACCATCGGCCGGCCGCTGCCCAACTACACCCTGCTCGTCATCGCCCCGGCGGTCGAACATGGCCTGCGCCTGCTGCCGCGCGGCGAGACCGGCGAATTGTGCATCAGCGGCCCCGGCGTCGCTCCCGGCTATCTCGGCCGGCCCGAGTTGACCGCCGAGAAGTTCGTTGCCAACCCTTGGGCGGCCGGCCCGGAGGACGCCCGTCTTTACCGCACCGGCGATCTGGCGCGCATCGATGCCGCCGGGCAGGTGCTCTGCCTGGGCCGCACCGACGATCAGGTGAAGATCCGCGGTTTCCGCGTCGAACTCGGTGAAATCGAAGCCGCCCTCGCCGCCCACCACGGGGTGGGCACTGCCGCCGTGCTGCTGCGCCAGGATGACGGCATCGAGCGCCTGGTCGCTTATATTGTCGGCGACGGCGAATTGACGCCCAGCGCCGCCCTGCTGCGCAGCACCCTGGCGGAAACCCTGCCACCGTACATGGTGCCGGTCCACATCGAGACGCTGCCGGAAATGCCCCGCCTGACCTCGGGCAAGATCGACCGCAAGGCCTTGCGCGCCCGGCCGCTGGAAATCGCCGCCGGGCCGGCGGGCGGTTCGGAGACGCCGGAGACGCCAGCCGAGGAAGTGCTGTTCGCCGAACTGGCCAGGCTTTTCCCCGGCCAGGCCATCCACCGTGCCGCCGACTTCTTTTCTGACCTGGGTGGCCATTCGCTGTTCGCCGCCCGGCTGGCTTCCGCGCTGCGCACCCATCCGGGCTTTGCCGGTTTCACGGTGCGCGACGTTTACCAGCAACGCACCATCGGCCGCCTGGCCGAAGTCCTGGCCGAAACCGCCGATCACGCCGCCACCGCAGAATGGACGCCGCCGTCGACGGTCGATCGCTGGCTGTGCGGCGCCGCCCAGGCGCTGGTCATTCCCGGCCTGGTCGTTTTGCGCATGGCGCAATGGCTGGCGCCTTTCTTCACTTACCATTTCTTCACCGGCGACCCCGGCGACTCGATCGCCCGCGCCATTGCCGTCTCGGTCGGGGTTTTCCTGCTCGCCACCGCCATCGAATTCGCCATTGCTGCCGGCGGCAAATGGTTGATCCTCGGGCGCCTGCAGCCCGGCCGCTACCCGCTGTGGGGCGCGGTCTATCTGCGCTGGTGGATCGCCGACCGGCTGATCGAAGGGGCCCCGGTTTACATGTTGAGCGGCTCGCCGCTGCTCGCCTGGTGGCTGCGCCTGCTCGGCGCCCGCATCGGCCACGACGTGACCATCGGCTCGGTCACCGTGCGCGCCCATGACCTGATCGACATCGGCGACGGCGTCAGCATCGGCAACGCCGTCAACCTCGAAAATGTCCGCGTCGAGCGCGGCGAATTCATCGTCGGCCGCATCGAACTCGCCCGCGAAGCCTGTATCGGCTCCTACTCGGTGCTCGAAGGCAATACCCGCATCGGCGAATACGGCCATCTCGACGGCCAGTCGGCCTTGAGCGACGGTGCCGCGGTGCCGGCCGGCCGCCTGTGGAGCGGCTCGCCGGCCCGCGATACCGGCGCCTTCGAAACCGGCGAGCTACGGCCGCGCCCTGAAGTGACGGAAACCCGGCTGGCCCGTGAAGGCCTGTTCTTCGTGCTCGGCACGCTGGCCACCGCCACCATCTTCTTCATCCCGGTCTTTCCCAGCTTCATGCTGATTGACTGGTTCGACGACAGCAATTACCCATGGATGCAGAGCAACAACATCCCCTTCCAGCTGGTCAAGTATTTCTGCCTCGCCTTTCCCGCCACCGCGGTTCTCATCGTGTGCACCGTGCTGATCTCGGCGGCGCTGCGCTGGAGCCTGCTGCCACGCATGCAGGAGGGCAGCTGGCCGGTCCATAGCAACGCCTATTGCAGCCGATGGATCGTCAACCAGATCCAGGAATCCAGCCTCAACATCCTGCACGGCATCTACGCCACCGTCTTCGCCCCGGCCTGGTATCGCCTGCTCGGCGCCCGGGTCGGGCGCGATGCGGAGATTTCCACCGCCCAGGGTCTGATCCCCGACCTGCTGACCCTGGGCGACGAAACCTTCATCGCCGACGCCGTGATGCTCGGCGACGAGGAAATCGACGGCGGCTGGATGACACTGCGCGCGACGGTGATTTCCCGGCGCAGCTTCGTCGGCAACGGCGCCTTTGTGCCGGACGGCACCATCCTGCCGGAGAACGTGCTGATCGGCGTCCATTCGCGCACGCCGGCCAATGGCCTGATCAAGCCCGGCGACACCTGGCTCGGCTCGCCGGCGATCAACCTGCCGGCTCGCGAGGAAACCAGCGGTTACCCGGAAGAATTGACGTTCCGGCCTTCGCCCCTGCGCCGCCTCGGCCGCACGCTGGTCGAAAGCTGCCGCATCATCATTCCCCACGCCGCGGTGATTGCCGTCGGCTACACCGTCGTCCTCAATGTCATGCCGCTGGCCGGGGCCGGCCAGTGGAGCGCCGTCGCCTGGTACCTGAACATCGCCGGCCTGCTCTACGGGGTCGGCACGCTCTTCCTGGTCGCCGCCCTCAAATGGCTGCTGATCGGCCGCTACGACCGCCTGGCCGAGCCGATGTGGACGCCCTTCGTGTGGATTTCGGAAGGCATCACCAGCCTTTACGTCGGCTTTACCGTTCCCAATTTCATGCGCTACCTGCGCGGCACGCCCTGGCTGCCGCTGGCCTTCAATTTGCTGGGCTGCCGCATCGGCCGCGGCGTCTATCTCGACACCACCGATTTCGACGAATTCGACTGCGTGCACATCGGCGACTACAGCGAGCTCAACGCGCTCTGTTGCCCGCAAACCCACCTCTTCGAAGACCGGATCATGAAAATCGATCACGTCCGCATCGGCCGTCAGGTGACGCTCGGTGCCCGCAGTTCCGTGCTCTACAGTGCCGCCGTCGGCGACAACGTCAAGCTCGGACCGCTGACCCTGGTCATGAAGGGCGAAAGCATCCCGGCCAGTTCCTACTGGCACGGTTGCCCGGCCGCACCGGGCAAAGGCTGACTGGGTGTGACCGACGGCAGAGTCGCCATCCAGCCCTGGCGCCTCGGCGGCACGGCCCCGCAGATAGGCGGTGAATTGCTGGTTTTTTCGATCGCCACGCCAGCCACGGCAATTCGCGATCAGGCTCGGCAGCAGGTCCGGCAGGCGCTACGCGAAATCCTGGCTCCCGCGCTCGGCTGCCTGGTCCCCGAAGTCCCCCTGCTTTCTTCGCCAGGGCAGCCGTTGCAACTCGATTTTCCCGGCCACAGCATGGGCCTCTCGGTCAGCCATGAAGTCGGCTTGTCGTTATTTGCCATCAATCCGCCGGGGCCGGTCGGGGTCGATCTTCTCAAACTTGAACAATTGCCGTTGGCTGATGAGGAACTACTGCGTCTGGCGACCGATTATCTGGGCCCGGAAACCGCGCATGCCCTCGGCTGCAGCACTACCGGACAGCGCCGCCAGATGTTCGCCCTGGCCTGGGCAAAGCATGAGGCAAGCCTCAAATGCCTAGGGGAAGGTCTTCGAGAATGGTCGCCACCGCGGCAGGCCAAGCTGGCACCGTGCAGGGTTCGTGAACTGGCCTTGCCGGAGGGCTGGGCCGGGGCAGTGGCGGTGATTGGGTAGGAATTGCTTTGGCGCCAGTGGGCGCCCCTAAACCTTGTATCCCAAGCCCTTCAACAACTCCCCGGTCTCGCAGACCGGCAGCCCCATGATGCCGGTGTAACTCCCGGCGATGTATTCGACGAACAGTCCGGCATAACCCTGGATACCGTAGGCTCCAGCCTTGTCCAGCGGCTCGCCGCTGCGCACGTAGCGATGGATTTCTTCGTCGTCGAGCGGACGGAAACGCACTTCGCTGCTCGATAGCACATAGTCGGTATGGCCACCGGCAGTGACCGCGACACCGGTCAGCACGCGATGCGTCTGGCCGGACAAGCAGCGCAGAATGGCGGCGGCATCGGCCGCGTCCCGTGGCTTGCCGATGATCCGGCCGTCCAGTTCCAGTGTCGTATCGGCCGACAGCACCGGGCGTATCGGCAATTTGCGCCAGCTGAGCAGGCGGGCGCCATGTTCGGCCTTGGCACGGGCGACGCGCTCGACATAGACCACAGCAGACTCGTCCGGCAACGGCGTTTCGTCGGTTTCCGGATCGGCCCGCTCGCCGGCGCGGAATATGATCGTATCGAAGGCGACGCCGATCTGGGTCAGCAACTCCCGTCGGCGTGGGCTGCGCGATGCCAGGTAAATCCGCATTTCCCGCCTAACCTTCGCGATGGTAGGGATGATTCTTTAGAACGCTGACCGCGCGATAAAGTTGCTCGCAGAGCAGCAGCCGCGCCATGCCGTGCGGCAGGGTCAGGCTGGACAAGCGCAGCCGGTCGTCGGCCTGCGCCTTGAATTCTTCGTCGAGGCCGTCGGCACCGCCGATCAGCAGCGCCACGTCGCGCCCATCCAGCATCCAGGTTTCTAGCCGGCGGGCGAGTTTCAGCGTCGTCAGATCGTCGCCCTTCTCGTCGAGGACGACGATGCGGCTACCGGCCGGCAGGGCTTCGCGGATGCGGCCCTTCTCGGCCGCCAGCAACTGTTCGCGGGTCTTCGAACCGCGCGGTTCCGGCTTGATTTCGCTGACGCTGGCCGGCAGTTCGCGCGGCATGCGCTTGAGGTACTCGGCACAGCCTTCGTTCACCCAGGCGGGCTGGCGATGGCCGACGGCGAGCACGCTCAGTTTCATTCGGCGGCGCCCTGCTCCACTGCCTTTTTCCGCTGGCTGGGGGTCGCCTGCCAGAGTTCTTCGAGGTTGTAGTACTGGCGCACGGTCGGTTGCATGACGTGCACGACGATGTCGCCGAGATCGACCAACACCCATTCGCCGCTGTCTTCACCTTCGGTGGAGAGGACTTCGACGCCGGCTTCGCGGACCTTGTCCTGAACGTTGCGGGCCAGCGACTTGACCTGGCGGTTGGAATCGCCAGTCGCGATGACCAGACGATCGAACATCGAGGTCAGCTTGGTGGTGTTGATCACTTCGATGTCCTTGCCCTTGATGTCTTCGAGGGCGGAAACGACGATTTTCTGCAGCTTGCGTATGTCCATTAGGAGTTTCTGTAGAGGGAATGAGTCTGAATATAGTCGAGAACGCTATCCGGCAGCAAATAGCGTGCGGACAGCCCGTTGGCCAGCAACTTGCGGATTTGGGTCGCCGAAATGGCGAGCTGGGTCATCGCGAAAGTGACGATCGCCCCGCCTGGCGCGGCTTTCAGGTCGTCGACGTCGCCCGTTCGGCGTTCGCTGAACTCGATGCCAAGTTCATGCGGCAGGCTATCGATTTCGACCGGAAAACCCGGGCGGTGCGAAACGGCAACGTGGGCCAGCGCAAAAATATCGCGCCAGCGGTGCCATCCCGACAAGCCGCCGAAAGCGTCGGCCCCGACCAGCAGGACCAGGGACTGCCCGGCGCCCAGTTCCCGGCGCAGGCGTTCCAGGGTATGCACCGTGTAGCTCGGCGCCGGCGCTTCGACTTCGCTGGCGTCGACGGTGAAGCGGTCGTTGCCGGCCGTAGCGTCGCGGACCATGGCCAGGCGCTGGCCGGCGGTCACTTGCGGCATGCCGCGATGCGGCGGCTGGCCGGCCGGAATCCAGCGAACGCCGCCGAGACCGAGATGGCCGACCGCCTCCTCGGCCAGACGCAGATGACCGAAATGCACCGGATCGAAGGTGCCGCCGAAGATGCCCAGAGGTTCAGACAATTTCGGAGATGCCGAAAATGTCGCGGTAGGCGGCATAGAAGCTGGCAAAAATCACCGGCGCGATGACCAGCGCCATGGGCACGATGACGATGCTGGTGATGAAACCCTGCGCCTCGGGGAAAAGGAGGAGGAGCAGACCGACCAACAGGCCGGGAATCAGGCCGGCGAACAGCAGCAGACCCAGGCTGTAGGAGAGGAAGGGGCGCCAGTTGAGCCAGCAGGCGACGAAGCTGAAAAACAGCGACTTGGCGAGCGACAGCCGATGCCAGGCGGCGAGCACCGGCGCGAACCAGTAAGCCATCATCACCGGCAGCAAGAGCACGCTGACCATCAGCATCGGCAACATGAGGTCGGCGTCCTCAACCGCCGCCCGCTCCGCCTTGTTGCTGGCCAGCATGTAGCGCACCAGATCGCCGCCATCGACCAGCGCCGACAGGCCGAGGATGCCGAGGGTGCAGCACAGGTACAGGGCGCCGAGACCGAGCAGGGTCCGGGTATTTTCCTTGAGGCCGCCGTAGAGCGTTTGCAGGCCGGCCGGCTGGCCGCGTTCCAGGTTGCGCGCCGCCTGCATCAGGCCGACCGACAGGCCGGGCACGACCAGCGAGGCGGCCAGCGCGCCGATCACCGGCAGGATATTGAGGAAGAGCAGCGTGAACCAGTAGGTGACGACCAGCATGGCGAGCACCGGCGGGTTGCGCCGGAAAATCGCGAAACCGCCGGCGATCCAGCGCCAGCCGGCGGCGGCGGGAAGGGTTTGGGCCCGCACCCCTTAGACGCCCACGAAAATATCGCGGTACGAAGCGTAAACCGCCCCGGAAAACACCGGCAACATCAGCAGCAGGCCGAGCCCGAGCGGCAGCATGGCAAAGAACAGTACGACGACCAGGAAAGTCCCGAAAATCGACATCGCCAGCCAATTCTTGGCGCCGGCGGCGAAACTCGCCTTCATCGCGTCGAGCGGCCGCATGCCATGCAGGAAAACCAGGGCCGGGGCGAACCAGGTGGCCATGATCACCGGTACCGAGAAGACCATGACCAGCAGTCCGGCCAGCATGACGCCACCGAGCGCAATGCCGAAGCCTGCGACCCGGCCGGTGATGACGCCGCCGAAGATGCCGCCACTGACCAGCAGGAAGGCGACGAAGGCGATACTGAAGACACCGGCCGCGAAGAAGACGCCGACCATCACCAGCTGCCCGCCGCCGCGCCGGAAGCCGGCAAAGAGGTCGGAAACTTCCGGTTCCTGGCCGTCCGAAAGATGCCGGCAGATCTGGATCATGCCGGCGCCGAACAGCGGTACCAGCAGGTGCGCCGCGACCTGGCCGAAGAAGGGCACGATGGAGATGGCCATCAGGCTGATCAGCAGCAATACGGTGCAGCCGATCCAGACGCCCGGGTTGGCGAGGAACATGGCCCAGCCCTGGCGCAGCCAGTCAAAACAGGCACCGGGTTCGACCTGGCGGCTCTCGCCGGTGAAGTCCGCCGGCGCCATCGGAAAAGCAGGAGTTTCGTTCATGCGCGGATGCTAACGGTGCAAGGCTTCCGGAGCAAGGCGAAAACGCGCCAGCAGCCGGCGAAAATGATCGGGATCCTTGATCGTGACCACTTCGCCCGGCCGCGGCCGCTGCCTGACTTCGAGCCGCAGCAGCCAGAAACGCAACGCGGCGGCCCGCCGGATGGCCGGCCAGGCGGCCAGTTCCGCGTCGACCAGCGGGCGGATGGCGGTGTAGCCGGCGAGCAGTCCGGACAGTGTTGCCTCGTTGAAACACCAGTCATTGGCGACGATGGCCAGATCGAGCAACCAGGCGTCTTCGCCGGCGAAGTAGAAATCGAGCACGCCGGACAGGCGACCGCCAGCATCCCACAGCACGTTGTCGCGAAAGAGGTCGGCGTGGATGATGCCGCGCGGCAGTGGCGCGAAGTCCTGGGCGGCCTGGAAGGCCAGTTCGTCGACGAGCAGGACTTGCTCGTCGGGCTGCAGTCCGGGCAGCAGCGCTTCGCCGACTGCCCGGCACCAGGCGGCGCCACAGGGATTGGGCAAGGGCTGGGGAAAATCGGCTGCCGCCAGGTGCAGACGGGCCAGCACGCCGCCCAGTTCGCGGCACTGGGCCGGGGAGGGCGTTTCGCAGTTGGCTCCCGGCAGGCAGCTGAGCAGGGCGGCCGGATGGCCGGCCAGGCTTCGCCAGCGGCGTCCGGCGGCATCGGCCAACGGCCGCGGGCAAGGAATGCCGCGGGCGGCCAGGCGGTCCATCAGGGCCAGGTAGAAATCGAGCGCCGCTGGGTCAAGGCGCTCGAACAGGGTCAGCACGTAACGACCTTCGGCCGTCGTCACGAAATAATTGGAATTCTGCATGCCGGCGGCAATGCCGGCATGGTCGATCAGTTCGCCGGCGCCCAGCGGCTGCAGCCAGGTCGCCAGCTCATCGCGGCCGACCGTTGTATAGACCGACAAGATTTACCAGCTGTGGATGACCCACATCGGCGGCTTGGTCGTCGGACCGGGAATGTCCGATTCGATGAAGTTGCCGTCGCCCTGGCGATCCACCAGATAATAGGTCGGACCGACCGACGGGGTGACCTTGATCATGTACAGCTTGCCATTGATCCGGTATTCCTCGCGGGTGTCCTTCGCCGACTTGACGATGGTGACCTGCGGCTCGAGCGCCGCATCGAAAGCTTCCATGCCCGGGGGCGGCGGCGGAATGGCAGGCAACGGCTGGCGATCGCTTTGCGCCCAGGCAGGCAGCGCGGCAAGCAGCAAAACGGGGAAAAGGCGACGCATGAATATGTCCTCGGTAATCAGGCTGCAAGTTTATTACAGGTTGAGCATCAACTCGCGCTCGCTCGGCAGTGGGCCGAACGGACGGGCTTCGTAATGCTTGAAGATGGCTTCGACCACCTGCTCCGGCTCGTCGATCAACTGGATCAGGTTGATGTCTTCGGGATCAACCATCTTTTCCTCGACCAGGCGGTCCTTGAACCAGTCGATCATGCCTTTCCAGAACGCCGAACCGACCAGGATCAGCGGAATCTTGCGCGCCTTGCCGGTCTGGATCAGGGTCAGGGCTTCCATCAATTCGTCCAGCGTCCCGAAACCGCCGGGCATCACGACATAGGCGCTGGCGAAGCGCACGAACATGTACTTGCGGGCGAAGAAGTGGCGGAAAGTCTGCGAAATGTCCTGGTAGGGATTGTTGGACTGCTCGTGCGGCAACTGGATGTTGAGGCCGACCGACGGCGACTTGCCGAAAAAGGCACCCTTGTTGGCCGCTTCCATGATGCCCGGACCGCCGCCGGAAATGACCGAGAAACCCGAATCGGAGAGCAGCCGGGCGGTCCGCTCGGTCAGGCTGTAATAGGGCGACTCCGGCGGCACGCGGGCGCTGCCGAAGATGGTGACGGCCGGCTTGATGGCGGCCAGACGTTCGGTCGCTTCGACGAACTCTGACATAATGCCGAAAATCCGCCAGGACTCACGGGCCGACGCCGTTTGCAGCAGGGCCTCGGACTCCACGCCCATCACCAGTTTTTCACTTTCCGTCACTTCTCATGCCCCTCTTGTTGTTGGTGGACGGTTCGTCCTATCTCTACCGCGCATTCCACGCCCTGCCCGACCTGCGCAACAAGGCCGGCGAACCGACCGGCGCCATCTACGGCGTGCTGAACATGCTACGTCGTCTGGAAAGCGACTACAAGGCCGACTACAAGGCGGTCGTCTTCGACGCCAAAGGCAAGACCTTCCGCGACGACTGGTTTCCCGCCTACAAGGCGCACCGCCCGGCGATGCCGGACGACCTGGTGCAGCAGGTCGAGCCGCTGCACGCCGCGATCCGCGCCGCCGGCTGGCCGCTGCTGATGGTCGACGGCGTCGAAGCCGACGACGTGATCGGCACCCTGGCCACGCAAGCCACGGCAGCCGGCATCGACACCCTGATCTCGACCGGCGACAAGGATCTGACCCAGCTGGTCAGCCCGAGCGTGCGCTGGTACAACACGATGAGCAACGAACTGCTCGACGAAGCCGGCGTCGAGCAGAAGTTCGGCGTGCCGCCGGAGCGGATCATCGACTACCTGGCCTTGGTCGGCGATACCGTCGATGGCGTGCCCGGCGTCAGCAAGTGCGGTCCGAAGACGGCGCTCAAATGGCTGGCCCAGTACGGCACGCTCGACGAAATCGTCGCCCATGCCGACGAAATCGGCGGCGTGGTCGGCCAGAACCTGCGCGACCACCTGGCTTTCCTGCCGCTCGGCCGGAAGCTGGTGACGGTGGCCTGCGATCTTTCCAACCTGCCGGCTCCCGCCGCGCTGACCGCCACGGCCCACGACACGGAAGCCCTGCGCGGGCTGTACAGCCGTTTCGAATTCCGCACCTGGCTGCGCGACCTGGATGCGCCGGCGAGCAGCGCGCCAGCCGCGGCAGCACCACCTGAATCGGCGCCACACGCCGTCGAAGCGACGCTGGTCGGCGCCATCCCGGTCAGCTACGAAACCGTGCTCACCTGGCCGCAGCTCGATGCCTGGCTGGCCAAAATCGAAGCCGCCGAATTGACCGCGCTGGATACCGAAACCACCAGCCTCGATTCTTTCGCCGCGCGCCTGGTCGGCATCTCGCTGTCGGTCAGGATCGGCGAAGCCTGCTACATCCCGCTCGCCCACAGCGGGCCTGGTGTCGTCGACCAGTTGCCCTGCGCGGAGGTGCTGGCCCGGCTCAAACCCTGGCTGGAAAACGCCGAGCGCCGGAAAGTGCTGCAGAACGCCAAGTACGACCAGCACGTCTTCGCCAACCACGGCATCCGGCTTTCCGGCATCGCCCACGACACCATGCTGCAAAGCTACGTGCTGGAATCCGACAAGGGCCACGATCTCGGCCAGCTATGCAGCCGCCACCTCGGCCTGCCCACCATCGCCTACGAAGACCTGTGCGGCAAGGGCGCCAAGCAGATCGGCTTCGACCAGGTCGACCTCGAACGCGCCGCCGTCTATGCCGCCGAGGACGCCGACGTCACGCTGCGTGTCCATCAAACCCTGTTCCCGCAATTCGCCGGCGAAGCCGGTTTGCAGCGCATCTACGGCGACATCGAAATGCCGGTCCGCCAGGTGATCTGGCAGATCGAGCGCAACGGCATCCTGGTCGACGCCGCCGTGCTCGCCCGCCAGAGCCACGAAATGGGCCAGAAGATCATGGCGCTGGAAGCACAGGCCTATGAGCTGGCCGGCCAGCCCTTCAACCTCGCCTCGCCCAAGCAACTGGCCGACATCCTGTTCGAGAAGCTCGGCCTGCCGGTCAAGAAAAAGACGCCGTCGGGCGGCCCGTCCACCGATGAGGAAGTGCTTTCCGAACTGGCGCTGGACTACCCGCTGCCCAAGCTGCTGCTCGAACACCGCAGCCTGTCCAAGCTGAAAGGCACTTACACCGACAAGCTGCCGCGCATGGTCAATCCGGCGACCGGCCGGGTGCACACCAGTTTCGCGCAGGCCGCCGTGGTCACCGGTCGGCTGGCTTCGAGCGACCCCAACCTGCAGAACATCCCGGTGCGCAGCGAGGAAGGCCGCAAGATTCGCACCGCTTTCATCGCGCCGGCCGGCAGCAGCATCGTCTCGGCCGATTACTCGCAGATCGAGCTGCGCATCATGGCCCACCTCTCGGGCGACGAACGCCTGCTCGAAGCATTCGCCCAAGGCGAGGACGTGCACCGCGCAACGGCGGGCGAAATATTCGGTGTCACGCCGCTCGAAGTCGGCCCCGACCAGCGCCGCGTCGCCAAGAGCATCAATTTCGGCCTGATCTACGGCATGAGCGCTTTCGGTCTGGCCCGCCAGCTCGGGCTGGAACGCAGCGCGGCGCAGACCTATATCGACCGCTATTTCGCCCGTTACCCCGGCGTCGCGCAGTACATGGAAGAAACGCGGGAAGCGGCGCGCCAGCAGGGCTACGTCGAGACCGCTTTCGGCCGCCGTCTGTGGTTCCCGGAAATCCGTTCGAGCAACGGCAATCGCCGCCAGGGCGCCGAACGCGCCGCAATCAACGCGCCGATGCAGGGCACCGCCGCCGACCTGATCAAGCTGGCGATGATCGCCGTGCAGAACTGGCTGGAAAAATCAGGGCAGAAGTCGAAGCTGGTGCTGCAAGTACACGACGAACTGCTGCTCGAAGTGCCGGACGACGAACTGGTCGAAGTCCGCACCCACCTGCCCCGCCTGATGGGCCAGGTCGCCGAACTGAAGGTGCCGCTGGTCGTCGAAGTCGGCGTCGGGCCGAACTGGGAAGCGGCACACTAAAGCGCGCCGCCGGCGCTCAGCCGGCGGCGGGGCCGAACTGCTGCCGGCGGGCGGCGGCGATTTTTTCCGGGGCATAGGCATCGCTCCCCTGCTCCGCCCGGATGCGGTCGCTGGCCAGGATTTCGGCCAGCCGGCGCTCGTTTTCCGGCAAGTTGGAGCGATCGTTTTCGCGGTGCCAGAGATGCAGCACAGCGGTCGCGAAGCGCCCGTCCTTGCGCCGGACGCCGGCGTGCAGCAGGCGAATGGCAAGGTCGGCGTCCTCGTGCCCCCAACCCTGGAAAGCTTCGTCGAAACCGTTGATGTGCTCGAAATCGCTTTTCCACAACGCCAGATTGCAGGTGCGCGCCCCTTGCCAGCGCCCGGCCTGGCGCTTGCGCCAGCCTTGGCCGCCGACGAAGCAGAGCGGCAGCCAGCGGTTGATGGCGCCGGTCAAACACCGCAACAGCCAGGTGAAGCGGCTGGCGGCATGGAGTTCCGGGGCGTGCGACTGCAGCGCCCGGGCGGTAAAGGCCTCACTCAACAACACGCGATTGCCGGCGACGAACCAGCCGGCTTCGGCCAGCGCCCGGTGGCGGGCGACGAAATCGGGGCGCAGCACGCAATCGCCGTCGATAAAGACCAGGTAATCGCCGCGGCTGGCGGCCACGGCAAGATTGCGGGCGGCGGCGGCGCGAAAGCCTTCGTCCGCTTGCCAGAGATGGACAAGCGGCACCGGGAAACCGGGTGCCACTTCGGCGATGGCCTGCGCCGTCTCGGTCCGCGAACCGTCGTCGGCGACCAGCACTTCGAAAGCGCGGTCGATCTGCGCCGCCAGCGAACGCAGTACGGCCTGAAGCGCATCCGGCCGGTTGTAGGTGGTGACGATGACGGAAATCAGGCGCGGCGGCATGGCAGGCAACGCCGCCCCTTACGGCCGGGTGAGCGGCAAAGTCTCGGGGACCTGCCAGGCCTGGTCCATTTCGTAGCCCTTGGCATAACGGTAGAAAGTTCCTTCGAAATTGCCGAAGGCGATGACGAAGCCCGGCCAGCCGTCGAGGAAGCCGCGCTTGAAGATGTAATGCTTGATGAAGGACCACAGGCCGTGCGTCAGCGCCTTGCCCATGCTGCCCTTGCGGCCGCGCAGGGCGAGTTTTTCGGCGCCCAGCGTCGAATAGCGGTTGGCCTTGTGCACCACCTCGTGCAGGTTCTTGAACGGCACCTGCCAGATCGGCTGCGTCAGGTGGCCTTCCGGCCGGTCGCTGTGCGAAATGTAGCCTTCATGCACCGGTTCCGGCGTGTAGCTCATCTTGCCCCTGCGGAAAAGCTGGGGCTGGCGGTAATTCGGATACCAGCCGGAATGCTCGATCCAGCGCCCCATGAAAAAATTGCGCCGGGGCATGAAATAGAGGTCGAGACTGGCCGGATCGGCGATGACGCGCAGGATCTCGTCGCGTGCTTCCGGCGTGCAACGCTCGTCGGCATCAAGACTGAAAATCCATTCGTGGCTACATGCGGCAATCGCCTGATTGCGCAGGTCGCCGAAGCCCTTGAACGGAATCTGCACGACGCGGGCGCCGAGGCTTTCGGCGATTTCCACCATGCCGTCGGTGCTGCCCGAATCGGCGACGATGATCTCGTCGGCCCACTGGACGCTATTCACCGCCGCCGCGATCTTGTGGGCTTCGTTGAAGGCGATGATGTAGGCGGTGATCTTGGGCATGGCGGCTTTGTCTTCCTCAAACTGCCGGCGCACGGAGCCGGCATGGCGCCGGCGATTCGGCAGGGCGATGTATTATATTGGACTGGCCGCCGGTTGTACGGCTGATGGCCATGCCGCACCATCGGCCGCCCTCCCCGCGACATGCTTTCCGCCCTTAGCGAAAATGGCGGGCTGATCGCCAACTTGACGGCCTTTTCCGAATTGACGACGACTTTCCCCTTGCCTTCCTCGCCCATGCTGCTGACCGCCCCGCCCCGGAAAATCCTGTTGGTGTGCACCCAGCGCATCGGCGACGTGCTGCTCTCCACGCCGCTCGCCCGCTCCCTGAAAGCTGCCTGGCCGGCGGCGCAAGTCGATTACCTGGTGCTGCCGGGAACGCAGGGCATCCTCGAAGGCAATCCGGACATCGGCGAGGTGCTGAGTTTTCCGCAACGCGTCAATTTGCCGCAAAAGCTCGCCCAGATCCGGCAGATCTGGCGCCGCTACGACCTGTCAGTGGCGGCCATTCCCAGCGACCGGGCCCGCCTGTTCGCCTGGGCCGCCGCGCCGAAAACAGTGGGCTTTACCACCGCCGACGAAGCCAGCTGGCTGAAGCGGCACTGGCTCGATCTTGCCGTTCCTTTCGACAATCTCGACACCCACACGGTCAGCATGGGACTGCGCCTGGCCGAAGCCATCGGCATCCCCGCCCTCAGCCAGGTGCGGACGCCGGCGCTGGCGCCGGCGCGCTGGCAGAAGCGTCGCCAGGAACTCGGCCTCACCGGCATCGGTAACTATGCCGTGATCCACCCCAATCCCAAGTTCCGCTACAAGATGTGGGAAAGCGACAAATGGGTGGCATTCGTTTCGTGGCTGCGCCAGCAGGGACTGGAAGTCCTGCTCACCGGCAGCGGCGATCCGGCCGAAGCCGCTTACGTCGAAGAGATCGCCGCCCGTGTGCCGGAAGGCTGCCGCTGCCTGGCCGGCCAATTGTCGCTCGCCGAGACGGCGGAACTGCTGCGCCCGGCCCGCCTTTTTGTCGGCCCGGACACCGCGGTGACGCACCTCGCCGCAGCGACCGGCATCCCGACCCTGGCGCTGTTTGGCCCGTCCAATCCGGTCAAATGGGGTCCGTGGCCCGCCGACTACGCCGCCCGGCAAAGCCCCTGGTCAACCGTCGGCAGCAAGCGCTGCGGCAATGTCTGGCTGATCCAGGGCGGCGGCGACTGCGTGCCCTGCCTGCTCGAAGGGTGCGACCGCCATCTCGACAGCGCCAGCCGCTGCCTGCAGGAAATCAGCGTCGATCGGGTGGCCCTGTGCGCCGCCGAGGCACTCAGCTGCTGAGCGTTTCCTGTTCGGCCCTGCCGGGCGCTGCGAGCATGACGCCCAGCCAGACATAGATCAGGTTGCCTTCGTTGAAGGTCGAGAAATGCGAATTGAACAGGCTAGTCGCGCACCAGGCGGCCAGCACGCCGAGGCCCAGCACGCGCCAGGGGGCAGCGCAGCGCTGACGGAGAGCAGCGACGAGAAAGCCGAGGAAAGCGAACAAGGCGAAGACGCCGTTCTCGGCGGTGATTTTCATGTACTGGTTGTGCGGATCGCCGGCCGGAGTTTCCGCCAGCCCGCCGCGCCCGGCGACCAACCGGCCATACGCCTCGCCGAAAGCGCCGGTGCCGTAACCCAGCAGCGGGCGCTCCTTGATCAGCTCGATGGCGTTCCTCCAGAAAATCATCCGGATACCCATTGAGGTCAATTCCTGCGTCTGGTCATATTGCTGCACTTCGTTGAGGCCTTGCTCGATATGGCTGCGCGAAGGGGCGAGCAGCAACACGCCGACGACGCCGGCGACGACCAGTCCGGCGCCGAGGATCTGCCGGGCGCCGAGGCGCTGCCGCGCCGCGAACAGGTAAGCCAGCACCGCGACCACGGTCGCCACGACCAGCACCATGTAGCCGCTGCGCCCCGGCGTCACGATGGCAATATTGGCGACGAGCAGCGCCGCGCAAGCCAGCCAGACGCGCCGGGCGCCGACCTTTTCCCTGGCGAGCAGGACCGCGCCGAAGGCGCCCATCGCGAAAGCCATGCCCTGGGTCGCATGGTTGCGCAGGAATACGCCGGGCTCATTCGGGCTGACGGGCAGCGCGATGCCGGCCAGCCACAGAGCGAAGGAAAGCGCGGCAGCCAGCGTCACCGCGCTGATGAAGGTGCTCAGGAAACGGGTTTTCCAGTCCGCTTCGCCAAACAGCGAGAGGGCGATGGGCAGCAACAACAGCTTGTGCCAGCCCAGGGCCATGCGGAACGTGACATTGGCCGGGGCGATGCTGTAGGTGGTGCCGACGATGATGATGGCGTAGAAAAGCAGGATGAACTTGACCATCGGCGATCGCCAGGTGGCCCACAGGCGCTGGCGCAGCTCGACCGAACTCAGGATCACCGCCACCAGCAGGAACTCGAACAGGTTCATCAGCGGCGGCGAAATGAGCACGCTGATGCCGACCGCGATCATCAGCGCACAAGCCAGCGCATGGCTATCAACGGGTCTGGAGAAAAATTTCATGTCAGTTCCAAGATGGAAAGCGGGAGAAAGGCGCTAGCAAAACAGGGCTTTGGTCTTGACCAGCCACTCCCGCAGGCGACGGCGGCGGAACTTGTTCCAGCGATTGCGCAGCACGTTGTAGGTCCGGCTGTGCTTCTGCCGGCCACTGTCGAGCAGGCTCTCGAAGGTGCCGGTCACACTGCCCTGTTCGACGATGGGATGGCGCAACCAGTACTGAGGCGAGCCCACTGCCTGGTCGATGTGGCACATCAGATGATCCACCGGCAGGGTCACCTTGTGGCTCTCCAGCCAGGCCAGCCGGCGCTGCATGGCCAGCAGGTCATGGACGCAACCTTCGGCGGTGGGAATGGGCAACTCGACCAGCGGGCCGGGCGCCAGGAAATAACTGTCGGGCACCTTGGTGTCGATGCCGCCGAGAAAGACCAGCCAGCCCGGTGGCAACTGGGCCGCCGCCGCCATCGCCGCCGAGAAGCCGGCGCCGAAGTCCTCACCGAGTACGGCGTCATCCTCGAAAACGAGCACCCGCCGGTAGCCGCGCGCCACCGAGTCTTTCCATATCTGGATATTCTTCAGGACCAGTGACTGATGGGCCGGGCGCATCGACGACGGGCCGAAGGTGGCGGTCAGCAAGGCGGGATCGAGGTCCACGGCGTCATGTTCGAACATGAACGAAAAGGCGATGCCGTGCTTCGCCAGTTCGGCCTCGATATGGCGAATGCGAAAGTCCGAGCCTTTGACGGAAATGACATAAACCGCGTCGACCCAGTCATTGACCGGCTTGATGGCTGGCGCCCGATTACTGGATGACATGGCGGCCAGCAATGAAGCGGACGGCAAACGAGGAATGAATTTTCAAGCGCTCTGTCCTGGTGAAAAACCGCTGCGGTGAGTTGGCGCACAAGGCCGTACCCACCCTTTCTGTTGGAAATCCGAAAACCCCGGCATTAGGGTGCGGCCCGGTTTCGCGGGCGAAGTATAATCTGCCCGCCCCGGACGCCGGCCAAATCACCCTGCCTCCGCAACCACCTAGCCGAACCCCTATGCCGCCATCCCCGATGAATTCCCGCCAATTATATCAACGGCTCCTGACCCAGACCCGTCCTTACCGCCTGGGCTTCGTCACGGCCGTGATCACCATGGGACTGGCGTCGGCGACCGAACCCTTCTTCCCGGCGATGATGAAGGAATTGCTCGACAACGGCTTTTCGACGGCCCAGGGTCCATGGGACTGGCTGATCTATCCGCTGATCATCATCGGCATCTTCATGCTGCGCGCCGTGCTCGGCTTTGTCGGCGACTACCTGATGAACTGGGTCGCCCACCACATCATCTGCGACCTGCGCGAGACGATGTTCGCCCGGCTGGTCACGCTGCCGGTCCATTATTTCCACGACAACATGTCCGGCCACATCATTTCCAAGGTGACCTATGACGTGAATAACGTCGCCTCGGCCGCCACCGACGCGCTGAGCAGCCTGATCAAGGACACGCTCTCCATCGTCGGCCTGCTCGTCTGGCTGATGTACCTGAACTGGCAGCTGACCCTGATCACCTTGATCATGGCACCGCTGATCGCGCTCGCCGTCCGTTTCTTCAGTCGCCGTCTGCGCCGCGTGCTGCGCGGCATCCAGGATTCCTTCGGCGAAATCACCCAGGTCATGCAGGAAAGCGTCGAAGGCTACAAGGTGATCCGCATCTTCGGCGGCCAGGCCTACGAAAAGGAGCGCTTCGTGCAAGCCATCGGTGCCCACCGGCGTTTGCAGATGCGGGCCGTGCTCGCCGGCAGCGGGCAGAAACCGATCGTCCAGTTCTTTGCCGGCCTGCCCCTTGCCATCATCATGGGCATCGCCATCTACCAGGCTGGGGCCGGCCACGGCAGCGTCGGCAGCTTCATTTCCTTCATCACCGCAATGATCATGTTGCTGACGCCGCTACGTCACCTGACCGACGTCAATACGCCGATCCAGCGCGGCCTGGCCGCCGCCGAAAGCGTCTTTGCGCTGATCGACCAGGCGCCGGAAGCCGACCACGGCCAACACCGGCTGGAACGCGCCCGCGGCGAGGTCGAGTTCGAGAATGTCGTCTTCAGCTATCCGCAAGCCGACGGCCCGGCCCTGCAAGGCATCAGTTTCCGCATCCAGCCCGGCGAATGCATCGCCCTGGTCGGCCAGTCGGGCAGCGGCAAGACGACGGTCGCCAACCTGCTGCCCCGCTTCTACCCGGTCGATGCCGGCAGTATCCGGATCGACGGCGTGCCCCTCGAAGACATCACGCTGGAAAGCCTGCGCCGCAACATCGCGCTGGTCAGCCAGGAAGTCGTGCTGTTCAACGACACCATCGCCGCCAACATCGCCTACGGCGCGATGCGCCACGTCGACCGCGCCGAGATCGAGGCGGCGGCGCGCGCCGCCTATGCCGATGAATTCATCCTGCAGTTGCCGCAGGGTTTCGACACCGAAGTCGGCGAACATGGCGTCAAGCTCTCCGGCGGCCAGCGCCAGCGCCTGGCCATTGCCCGCGCCCTGTTGAAGAACGCTCCCATCCTGATCCTCGACGAAGCCACCTCGGCGCTCGACACCGAGTCGGAGCGCCATGTCCAGAAAGCCCTCGACGAACTGATGCAGGGCCGCACCACGCTGGTCATCGCGCACCGCCTGTCCACCATCGAACAGGCCGACCGGATTCTCGTTCTGGCCGGCGGTCGGGTGGTCGAATCGGCCAGCCACGAGGAACTCCTCGCCCAGGACAGCCTCTACGCCCGCCTGCAACGGATGCAGCAGCTCGCGGAATAGATTCGGCAGGTGCAGCGAAAACTACGCGGCGGCCTGCTCCAGGCTCACCGTGACGATACTGCCGAAGGCCGGCGAGCTTTCGCCGGCCGCGCCGATCGGCCGGCCGGACCACTGGGCGAGCAGGGTCCGGATCACGCCGGCATGGGTAACGATCACCGCTTCCGGCACCTTCAGAGCGGCAACAAAATCGAGCGCCCGCTGCTGCAACTGGTGCGGCGATTCGCCGCCGGGCGGCGCGTAGCCGGCCACATCGGCGGCCCAGGCATCGAGTTCGGCACGCGGGATGGCATCCCAGGGCAACCCTTCCCAGGCGCCGAAATTCATTTCCTGCAAACGCGCCTCAAGGATGGGCGTCGGATGCAGCAAGTCGGCCAGTTCCCGGCAGCGGCGCAAGGGGCTGCTCCATACCGGCAGACCGGCCGGCAGTTCCGCCCGCAGCTTCGCGGCGACGATCCCGGCGTTGGCCGCCGGCAAGTCAAGCCGGCCGTAGCAGATGCCCGGCTCGACCAGGGGTTGTGGATGGCGGACCAGATGGAGAATCATGCGTCGGCTTTACTGACCGAGATAAGCGCCCAGCGTCGCCACCGCCACGGTCAGGGCACCGAGCAGCAGATTGGTCGCGACCAGCCGGCGGATGTCGTCCATCGCCGCCCCGGCCGACGGCCAGTCCGCCGCAGTCACCCCGGCGGCCAGCCGGGGATAATGGCGAAAGTAGATGTTGGCGAAAATGCCCGCCATCAACAGGCCGCTCGCCGCCATCAAGTGCCAGGGCAGCGGTGCCTGGGCAAATCCAACCAGCGAGAGGCCGGCGAATCCGGAAAGCAGGATGGCCACAATGCTGACAGCGACCGCCGTGAAGAAACGCCCGAGTACGGCCGCAAGCAACGGCAGGCGCTGCGGCGGCGGAAGCTGCTGCGCCGCCACTGGACGCAGACAGAAATGCGCGAAAAACATGCCGCCGATCCAGACAATCACGGCGGCCAGATGCAGCAGAAGCAGAAAGGGGCGCATGGCTTGCCTACCTGAAAAAAGAATGGAAGATCGCGGCGCCGGCCGGCCAGCCGGCGGATGACGCCAACGCCATGATAAGGCAGGCGGGCGCCGCAGCGCCCCCCTTATTGCGGCCAGCGGGCAAGCAGGCCGAGGTAGAAAGCCAGTTCGCTGACTTGCTGAACCGCCCCCAGGCAATCGCCGGTATAGCCGCCCAGCCAGCGTTTGTACTTGGCGACCAGCCAGCCGGTTGCCAACAGCGCCAGCAGCACGCCGGCGACGGCATTTTCCGGCGGCAGCAGGGCAAGCCCGCCGCCGGCAAAGAGCAGCGCAACCAGCAGGGCGCCTCCCGACAAACGGGTGGCCAACGGCTTGGCCTTGGCCAGCAGATCTTCGCGAACGTAATCCATGCTCGCCAGCAGCGTGACGGCGCAGAAGCGGGAGCAAGCATGCCCGGCGAGCAGCGCCCAGGGCACCAGGGCGCTGTCGAGCGCCGACAGCAGCGCGAATTTACCGAGCAGCGCCAGGACGGTGGCCACCACGCCGTAGCTGCCGACCCGCGAATCCTTCATGATTTCCAGGATGCGCGCCGTGTCCCAGCCGCCGCCCAGACCATCGACGGCATCGGCCAGGCCGTCCTCGTGGAAGGCCCCGGTCGCATAAATGGTCGCCGCCATCGACAGCAGCACGGCGACCGGCGCCGGCCAGAGGCGCAGCGCCACCGCATAGACCGCGGCCCCGAGGCCGCCGACCAGCAGGCCGACGGCCGGGAAATAGCGCGCCGAGTGATTCAGCGCCTCGACCGAATGCCCGACCCAGGCGGGCACCGGCAGCCGCGTGAAGAAGCGGACGGCGCCGAAGAAATACTCAAGCTCGCGGCGGATCATTTGGGGAAAGCCGGCTTGAACCGCAGCGGCGCCGAGGCACGGAGAAAAAGGCCGGAATATCCCGGGCCGGCAGCGCCTGCCAGATGACTGCCCGGGCCAGCGCTGGACGCGGTGCTGTCAGGAATTTCTCGGCGCCGCCACGTTTCCGCGGTAAGTCTTTCCCGATTCATGCCTTTTCCGAAACCCCGGCCGACTCGAAACTGGCCATTTCCTTGAGGAAAGCGAGCGACGCACGAACCAGTGGAAAAGCCAGCGCGGCACCGGTGCCTTCGCCGAGCCGCAGGCCGAGATCGAGCAGCGGCTCGGCACCCAGCGCCTGCAATTGCGCGGCATGGCCGGGTTCGGCAGAACGGTGGCAGAAGACGCAATAGTCGGCCACCGCCGGCACCAGGCGAATCGCCGTCAGGGCGGCGGAGCCGACGATGAAGCCGTCGATCAGCAGGACCATTTTCGCCTCGGCGGCGGCCAGCATGGCGCCGACCATCATGGCGATTTCGAAACCGCCGAATTCGGCCAGGACTTCGGCCGGTTCGTCGCTGCCACCGGCCGCCCGGTAGCGGTTCAGGGCTTGCTCGAGCAGGCCCTGCTTGCGGACCAGGCCGGCGTCATCCAGCCCGGTGCCGCGTCCGATGCAGGCGGCAAGCGGCGTGCCGGTCAGGCAATGGGTGATCAGCGAGGCGGCCGCCGTGTTGCCGATGCCCATTTCGCCGAAACCGACGACATTGCAGCCATTGCTCGCCAGGTTGCGGACGATCTCGGCACCCCGCTCGATGGCGAGGGCGCATTGCCCGGCGCTCATCGCCGGCTGTTCGAGGTAGTTGGCCGTGCCTGGTGCCACCTTGGCGTCGATCAGCCCCGGCCGCTTGCCGAACTCATGCGCCACACCGGCGTCGATGACGGCCAGGTGCAGGCCGTTCTGCCGCGCGAAGACGTTGATCCCGGCGCCGCCGGCCAGAAAATTCTCGACCATCTGCCAGGTCACGTCCTGCGGATAGGCCGAAACGCCGGCCTTGGCCGCGCCGTGGTCGCCGGCGAAAACCAGCAGGTGCGGCTGGCCGAACTCGGGATCGAGGCGCTGCTGGATCAGGCCGATTTTCCGGGCCACCGCTTCAAGCTGGCCGAGGGCGCCGAGCGGCTTGGTCTTCTGGTCGATCTTGTGCTGCAGCGTGGCGGCCAGCCCCTGGTCCGGGGCGACGATGTTGAATTTTGAATGCATCCGATTCTTTCCGTTGTAAAAAGCAAAAAGGGCCTCGCGGCGGCATTCGCGAAAATGCCGCCACGAAACCCTGTCCACAGG
Organism: Bacteroidota bacterium; assembly: GCA_050259955.1. Classification (GTDB taxonomy): domain Bacteria; phylum Pseudomonadota; class Gammaproteobacteria; order Burkholderiales; family Rhodocyclaceae; genus Azonexus. The sequence goes on along the minus strand of JBLNBM010000027.1, from coordinate 442,298 downwards.
CTTCCGGCCCCAACTATTCGATACGTCTTCTGGCTTTCGGATCAGCCGGCCTGCCGCGCCTTCCCGCCGGGTCTGTTTCCCCGTGCAGTGGCATCTTGCAGCAGCCGTCCCCGATTACAGCGGCGGGCCCGCCACGGAATTGCACCGTGTTCCGTTACATCGAATCGGGGCGAATTATCCGGCTTGCCGGGAAGGTGCGCAATCACCTAAAGTGCCGGCCATGAAAGAACTGATCATCGGCGGAGCGCGCTCGGGCAAGAGCCTGCTGGCGGAAAAAAAGGCGGCGGCCGCGGGCCTGCATGTCATTTACCTGGCCACCGCCGAAGCGCGCGACGGCGAAATGAGCCGGCGCATCGCCCATCATCGTGTCCGCCGTCCGGCCGACTGGGGCTGTGCCGAGGAAACCCTGCACTTGGCCGCCACCCTGCAGCGACTGGCGACGCCGGACACCTGCCTGCTCGTCGATTGCCTGACGCTGTGGCTCTCCAACCTGCTGTTCGCCGGGAAAGCCGCCGCCCAGGCCGAAGCCGGGGAAGCCATCGACTGCCCGCTGCTCGAGGCCGAAACCGGCGCCCTGGTCGAACTGCTGCCGCAATTGCCCGGGCGCATCATCCTGGTTTCCAACGAAGTCGGCTGGGGTATCGTGCCGATGCACCCGGTGTCGCGCCTCTTCGCCGACGAGCAGGGCCGGTTGAACCAGCGAGTGGCCGCTGCCTGCGACCACGTCACCCTGGTCGCCGCCGGACTGCCCTTATTACTGAAGTAAGGTTATTCTTGCCGCGATTGGGACTTCAAGAGCCCGAAGGGGGAGAACAATATGCAGCGTCTGCTCGATGTGCTCGCTTCGGGCATCCACGACACAAAGAACCAGCTTTTCGTCGCCGAGTCGCTGATTGCCGCCGAGGAGGCGAAACATCAGGTCGATCTCGGTGAAGCCCGCTACGCCATCGAGGCGGCCGCCAACCGTCTGTCGCGCACGCTGGCCGCCTACCGGCTGGCCCGCCATGGCGCCCGACTGGCCATCGTGCCCAGCGTCGTCGCCGACCTCTGCGAAGAAGTGGCGCTCGCCCAGCGCCGCCACCTCGCCACCGCCGGCATCACGCTGAGCGTCGACTGCCAGGTGCCGGACGAATGGCCGCTCGACCGCGACCTGGTCACCGACATGCTCAACAATGCCGTCCAGAACGCCGGCCGTTTCGCCCGCCAGGCCGTGCGCCTGAGCGTCTTGGCGACGGCGGACGGGCTTTGCTTTCGCGTCGACGACGACGGCCCGGGCTTTGCCTGTCTGCCGCCGGCAACCAGTACCGGCCTGCGGGTCGCCGAACGCCTCGCCGAGTTGCACGTCCGCCGCGGCCAGTCGGGCAGCCTGCATCTGAGCAACGACAGCCCGCTTGGCGGCGCCCGTTTCGAGCTGCGCCTGCCATGAGCCTCGACTACAGCTCCCGACGTTTCCTGGTCATCGACGACCAGCCGCTGGCCCGTGACGCGCTGCGCACCATCGCCCAGACGGTCGGCGCCTTTGCCGTCGAATTCGCTTCCAATTACCAGGATGCCATTTACCGCATCCGCAACAATGCGCCCGACATCATCCTCTGCGATTACCTGCTGGGCGACGGCCGCTCCGGCCAGCAACTGCTCGAGGAACTGCGCCGCTTCAACCTGCTGCCCGACGAAACCATCTTCATGATGGTGACCGGCGAGCAATCCTACGAACAGGTCGTCTCCGCCGTCGAACTGGTGCCGGACGACTACATCATCAAGCCCTTTTCGCCGGACAAACTGCTGCTGCGGCTGAACCGCATCATGGAAAAGAAGAATTTCTTCGCCGCCTACTACCAGGAAAAGCGCAAGCAGGAATTCGCCGCCGCGCTGCGCTTGCTGCAGGCCAAACGCGACAGCGAGGCGGGGCGCCGCTATCGCTTCGAAATTCTGCGCCAGCAGGCGGAAGTCCTGCTCGCCAGCGGCGATGCCGAATCGGCCGAAGCCACCTACCGCGACATTCTCGACAACTACAATTTCCCCTGGGCGCGGGCCGGTGTCGCCCGCTCCCTGCACCAGCAGAACCGGCTGACCGAGGCCCGCCAGGAAATCGAGCAGGTGGTCGCCGGCACGCCGCATTATTTCGATGCCGCCGATCTCAAGGCCAGCATCTGCATGGCGCAGGGCGAACACGCGGCGGCCCAGCAAACACTCGATGCGGTCGCCAAGAAAACGCCGCGCAATTACCTGCGCAAGCGCCTGCTGGCCGAAGCCGCCGCCCTCAATGGCGACACCGAGACGGCGCGCAGCACGCTGGCCGACGTCATCGCCAACGACAACATGCCGGGTGCCGTTTCGACGGAAGACCGCCTGGCGCTGGCGCGCAGCCACGTCGAGGCCGGCGACCGGATATCGGCGGAAAAAGTGCTGGTCTGCCTGCGCGATTCGGAAATCCAGAACCTCGCGCTGGACGAGCAGGCGAGCTATGCCGCGCTGCTGGCGATCAGTTCGCCGGACAAGGGCAAGCCGCGCTTCGCCGGCCTGCGCCCCGCCCTGATCAGCGCCGAACTAGCCTCGACGGCCCGCCTCGACATCATGCGCGCCGCGCTAGCCGTCGCCGACCACGAACTGGCCGACCATCACACCGAACGCCTGATCGCCGGTGCCGATGCGAAGAGGGTCTTCGGCAGCGTCCGCAAGCAGTACGCCCTGCACGGCCGGGAAATGGATTTCCGCGAAATCCAGCGCCAGGCCGCGCTCAGGCGCATCCACCACGAGGAAGCGGCGGCCGGCTAATTCCGGGACGACGGCAACAGGTCCGCCAGCTTGCGCCAGTCGAGCGCCGCTTCGACCGCATCGGCCAGGCGATCGAGGTCGGCGGCGCGGCGGGCCGCGAAATCGACCGGGGCGCTTTCGCTCATGCCGGCCCAGGCGAGCAGCGCGCCGAGCGCTTCGGGATGGTCGAAAAGGCCGTGGCAGTAAGTCGCGAAAATCTGTCCGTCGGCCGAGATGGCGCCGTCGCGGCGGCCGTCCGCCAGTTCGACGGCGGGCTGGGCCAGGCCGTCGCCGGAGGTGACGCCGAGGTGGATTTCGTAGCCGGCCATCGCCGGACGTCCGGGCAAAGCCAGGTGGCCGCCGACGTTGCGCAACTGCTTTTCGCTTTCCAGCGTCGTTTCGACATCGAGCACGGCCAGCCCCGGCGTGCTGCCCGGCTTGCCTTCCAGGCCCAGCGGGTCGTGCACCTGGCGTCCGAGCATCTGGTAGCCGCCGCACAGGCCGACCACCTTGCCGCCGTAACGCAGGTGCTTGCCGATCGCCGCCGCCCAGCCCTGCTCGCGCAGCCAGTCGAGGTCGGCGCGCACCGCCTTGGAGCCGGGCAGCACGATGAGGTCGGCGGCGGGCAGCGCCTCGCCCGGCCCGACCCAGCGGAAATCGACTTCCGGATGCAGGCGCAGCGGGTCGAGATCGTTGTGGTTGGAAATGCGCGGATAGACCGGCGCGATCACCTTGAGTCTGGCCGGCTGCTTGTCGATGGCGGCCGCGGCGATGGCATCCTCGGCGTCGAGCATCAGCCCGTGCAGGTAGGGCAGGACGCCCAGCACCGGCTTGCCGGTGCGCTCTTCCAGCCAGGCGAGGCCAGGTTCGAGGAGGCCGATGTCGCCGCGGAAACGGTTGATGACGAAACCCTTGACGCGGTCCTGCTCGGAAGGCGAGAGCAGTTCCAGGGTGCCAACCAGGTGCGCGAAGACGCCGCCGCGGTCGATGTCGGCAATCAGGATCACCGGGCAGTCGACCGCCTCGGCAAAGCCCATGTTGGCGATGTCGCGGTCGCGCAGGTTGATTTCGGCCGGCGAGCCGGCGCCTTCGACCACCACGCAGTCGTAGGCGGCGGTCAGCCGCGCCCAGGATTCCAGCACCGCCCCCATCGCCCGCGGCTTGTACTCGTGGTAGTCGCGGGCATCGAAATCGCTGACCACCCGGCCGTGGATGATGACCTGCGCCTGGCGGTCGGTGGTCGGCTTCAACAGCACCGGGTTGAAATCGGTGTGCGGCGCCAGACCGCTGGCCAGCGCCTGCAAGGCCTGGGCGCGTCCGATTTCGCCGCCATCGACGGTAACCGCCGAATTGAGCGCCATGTTCTGCGGCTTGAACGGCGCCACCGAAACGCCGCGCCGGTGCAGGATGCGGCACAGCGCCGCGACCAGCGTCGTCTTGCCGGCGTCGGAAGTGGTGCCTTGCACCATCAGGGGAAGACAGGTCATCGGGGAGGTCTTCAACAAGGGAGCGAGATTATCGCACTTGCCTCACCGGCCCGGCTCGCTTAGCATCGCAGCGCCCGGTTGATTCGGGCAAGAGGTCTCCAGGTGCCCTGCGGGGAGAATCGGGAAGGCGGTTAGAGTCCGCCACGTGCCCAACGCTGTAAGGAGGATGGGCGATGCAACAGCCACTGGCCAACGGGAAAGCCGGCCGGGAAGGCGCATCGTTCGCGTGAATCCGAGTCAGAAGACCGGCCGGGAGACCATGTTCGACCCTGCCCTGGACGGGCCGGTGCCACTGTTTCCAGAAGGGGAATCCATGGAAAACCTCATCGCGCCCCAGGCGCACGCTTTTTCCGACGCCGACCGGGCGGCGGTCTATCAGGCCATCTTCAATCGCCGCGACGTGCGCGGCCAGTTCCTGCCGACGCCGGTGCCGGTCGATATACTCAGCCGGGTCCTGCTCGCCGCCCATCACGCGCCATCGGTCGGTTTCATGCAGCCGTGGAATTTCCTGCTGGTCCGTTCGGATGCGGTCAAGCAGCGCGTTCATGACGTGTTTCAGCAGGCCAACGGCGAAGCGGCGCGGATGTTCCCCGACGGCAAGAGCGAAATCTACAGCCGCCTGAAGCTGCAGGGCATCCTCGAATCGCCGATCAACCTGTGCATCACCTGCGACCGCTCGCGCAGCGGCCCGGTGGTGATCGGCCGCACCCACATCCCGACCATGGACCTGTACAGCAGCGTCTGTGCCGTGCAAAACCTCTGGCTGGCCGCGCGCGCCGAAGGGCTGGGCGTCGGCTGGGTCAGCATCTTCCACGAAAAGGCCTTGCAGGAGGCGCTCGGCATTCCGTCGCACATCGTGCCGATCGCCTACCTGTGCATCGGCTACGTCAGCCATTTCAAGGACAAGCCGGAACTCGAACAGGCCGGCTGGCTGCCGCGTTTGCCGGTCGAAGACCTGGTGTTCCACGAGCAATGGGGCGCCACGGATATCGGCGAAGAGGCGCTGACCGCCGCCTTGCGCGACATGCAGGCCGACATCCAGCAACGTCAGGTTTTCCCCAAGTGAATTCCGGCTTCGACACGTTCGCCATGCCGCTCGCCGCGCTGACCGCCGTGCTGCTCGACCGCGGACTCGGCGAAATGCGGCGCTGGCATCCGCTGGTCGGTTTCGGCCGGCTGGCGCTGCTGCTCGAAAGCCGGCTCAACCGGCGCAGCGTGCCGGCCGGCCTGCTCGCCTGGCTGCTCGCCGTCGCCCCCGGGGTGGCGCTGGCGGCCTGGCTGCGGCCGTCGGCGCCTTTTGCCGTCGATGTCGCGCTGCTCTATTTTGCCCTCGGCGCACAAAGCCTGTGCGAACATGCCACCGCCATTGCCCGGCCCTTGCAGGAAGGCGACCTGGCAGCGGCGCGGCAACGCGTCGGCTGGATCGTCTCGCGCGAAACCGCGCAACTCGATGCCACCGGCATCACCAAGGCCGGCGTCGAGTCGGTCCTCGAAAACGGCAACGACGCCATCTTCGGCGCCCTGTTCTGGTTCGCCCTGCTCGGCGGCCCCGGCGCCCTGCTCTACCGGCTGGCCAATACGCTGGATGCGATGTGGGGCTACCGCACCGAACGCTACAACCTGTTCGGGCGCAGTGCGGCGCGCCTCGATGATGCCCTGAACTGGCTGCCGGCACGCCTCACCGCTTTGAGCTACGCCCTGCTCGGCCATACCCGGACGGCACTCTCCTGCTGGAGGACTCAGGCACCGGGCTGGGACAGTCCGAATGCCGGGCCGGTGATGGCCGCCGGAGCCGGCAGCCTCGGCCTCGCCCTGGGCGGTGCGGCGATCTATCACGGCCAGGAGGAAATCCGTCCGCCACTGGGCACCGGCGCGCCGCCCGCCGCCGGCGACCTGGAACGCGCCATCCGACTGGTCAGGAACAGCCTGTGGCTGTGGCTGGCCGCCCTGTTCACCCTTACCGGAGCCCTGCATGCTTGAGCATGGCGGACGCCTGCGCCAAGCCGCAGCCCACTACGATATTCCGCTGGAAAACTGGCTCGACCTGTCGACCGGCATCAATCCCGAAAACTGGCCGGTGCCGCCGCTACCCGCCGAGGTCTGGCATCGCCTGCCGGAAAGCGACGACGGCCTGGAAGCGGCCGCCACTGCCTATTACGGCAACCCCAACCTGTTGCCGGTGGCCGGCTCGCAGGCCGCCATCCAGTGCCTGCCGACTTTGCTGCCGCGGGCTGTCGTCGCCTGCATCAGCCCCCTTTACGGCGAGCATCCGCAGGCCTGGCAACGTGCCGGCCATCGCCTGCGCTTCCTGCAGAACGCGACGCTGAGCCGGGCACTGACCGCAGCGACACCCTACGTGCTGCTCTGCAATCCGAACAATCCGACGGCCGATCGCCATCCCCACGACCTGGCGCTCGATGCCGCCCGGCAGCTCAAGAAACGGGGCGGCTGGCTGATTGTCGACGAGGCCTTCATCGACCCCTCCCCGGAAGACAGCCTGGCGGCGCTGGCCGGTACGCCGGAAGCACCCAACCTGATCGTCTTCCGATCGCTGGGCAAGTTTTTTGGCCTGGCCGGAGCGCGCGTCGGTTTCCTGCTCGCCACCCCCGACCTGCTGGCCCGGATGGCCGAGGCGCTCGGCCCGTGGACCATCGCCGGCCCGGCGCGCACCGTCGCCCGCCTGGCGCTGCAGGACGAGGCCTGGCAGGGTGCCGCCCGCGACAAGCTGAACGCCGCCAGCACGCGCCTCGCCACCTTGTTGCAGGGCCACGGCGAAGTCAGGCACACCGCCCTGTTCGCCACCCTGAGTCCGGGCAAGCCGGCTGAACTGCACGAATTCCTGGCCCGCCACGGCATCCTGGTCCGCCATTTCGAGCCGCAGGCGCTGCTCCGCTTCGGCCTGCCCGGCGACGAGGCCGGCTGGCAGCGTCTTGAGGCCGCCCTGGCGGCCTGGAGTCAACAATGAAACTGAAACAGGTCCTGGCCCTGGTCGCCGCCCTGGCCGTGTTGCCCATCGCCCGGGCTGATATCGTGGTACGTGACGACAGTGGCGCCGAGGTGCATCTGAAAACCGCCGCCCGCCGCATCGTCACCCTCGCCCCGCATTCGGCGGAAAGCCTTTTTGCCGCCGGGGCCGGCGCCTATCTCGTCGGCACCGTCGACTACAGCGACTATCCGCCGGCCGCCAAGAAAGTGCCGCGCGTCGGCGGCTATTCGCGCATCGACCTCGAAGCGGTCGTCGCCCTCAAGCCCGACCTGGTCATCGCCTGGCAAAGCGGCAATCCGGCGGCGCAAGTCGACAAGCTGCGCGCCCTCGGCCTGACCGTGTTCATCACCCAGCCCAACCGGATGGCCGATGTCGCCACCCAGCTCGAACAACTGGGCCAGCTGGCCGGTACCGAAGCGGTCGCCCAGCCGGCGGCCGATCGCTTTCGCCAGCGCCTGGAAAAACTGCGCATCGCCAACGCCGGCAAGCCGAAAGTCCGTACCTTTTATCAGATCTGGAAAAATCCGCTGATGACGGTCGGCGGCCAGCAAATCATCAGCGACGCCATGCAGTTGTGCGGCGGCGACAACGTTTTCGGGCGGCTTGCCCAGATGGCACCGACGGTCAGCGTCGAAGCCGTGCTCGATGCCGACCCCGAAGCCATCATCGCCACCGGCATGGGCGATGCCCGCCCGGAATGGCTGGACGACTGGGGCAAATGGATGCGTCTGACCGCCGTCAAGCGCGGCAACCTGTTCCATATCAACCCCGACATCATGCAGCGCCATACGCCGCGCATCCTGGAGGGTGCCGAACAACTCTGCGCCGCACTCGATACCGCGCGCAGCCGTCGCCCGACCAAGTGAGCCCCCGATGAGCCGTCTCCCCCAACGCATAGTCTGCCTGACCACCGAAACGGTCGAAGTTCTCTACGCCCTCGGCGAACAGGATCGCATCGCCGGCATTTCCGGCTATACCGTTCGCCCCCCGGAAGCACGCAAGGAGAAACCCAAGGTCTATGCCTTCACCAGCGGCGACATCGAGAAGATTCTCGCCGTCCAGCCCGATCTGGTGCTGAGCTTCTCCGATCTGCAGGCCGACATCGCCCGGGACCTGATCAAGGCCGGCGTGCCGGTCTACGCCTTCAACATGCGCAGCGTCGACGACATCCTCGGCATGATCGAAACGCTCGGCCGCCTGGTCGGGGCCGAAGACCGGGCGGCGGCGCTGGTCGCCGGGCTGGAGGCGCAGATCGAGCAGACCCGGAGCTTTGTCGCCGAGCGACTGGCGCAGGGCGCCGCCCGGCCGCGTGTCTATTTCGAGGAATGGGACGAGCCGAACATCACCGGCGTGCGCTGGGTTTCGGAACTGATCGCCATTGCCGGCGGCGCCGACATCTTCCCCGAGCGTGCCGCGCTGCCGCTGGCTCGCGACCGCATCCTGGCCGATCCGCTGGAAGTTGTCCGGCGCGCCCCGGAAGTGATCATCGGCTCCTGGTGCGGCAAGCATTTCCGCCCGGAACACATCACCGGCCGGCCCGGCTGGTCCGCTGTCCCGGCGGTGCGCGACGGCCGCCTGCACGAGATCAAGTCGGCCGTCATCCTCTGCCCCGGGCCAGTGGCAATCAGCGAAGGTCTGCCGCAACTGCTCCGCATATTCTTCCCGGGCACCGGTCCGTCCACTGCCACGGCGCGGTGAATTCGAAGCGACAGCGGGATTTCGCGATACCCCGCATTGCAATGACAAGGGGCTAACAGCTATATTTCGACGATGCCCCTCGCCGCAATCCGCGCCCTGCTCGTTCTTTTCCTGTTCGCTTCGTCGGCCTGGGCGGGGAATGTTGCGCTGGTGCTGGGCGAAAGCGGCGGACCCTATGCGGAATTCAGTGCGGCCTTGCGCGAAGCGATCGACGACTCCAGCTGGAAAATCAGCAGCCTGGGCGGCGTCGACAGCCTGGATGCCCCCGCCGACAAGCCTGACCTGATCGTCGCCGTCGGCAGCAACGCCCTGCGCCATATGCTCGCCCGTGCCGGCCCGCAGCCGATTATCGCCACCCTGATCCCCCGCCTCACCTATGAAAAGCTGCTCGCCGACAGCGGCAGCCGCAACCGCCGGGTGACGGCCATCTGGCTCGATCAGCCAGCCGCCCGCCAGGCCGCTTTCGTACGCCATGTCCTGCCCGGCAGAAACCGCGTCGGTATGCTGCTGAGCAATGAAACACGGTCCCAGGCCGCCCATTTTCGCCAGGCATTCAGCGCCGCCGGCCTGATCCTCGACAGCGAGGACAGCGATGCCGACGCCACCCTGCTGCCGGCGCTGAACACCTTGTTGGCGCGCGTCCATGTCCTGCTCGCGACGCCGGACAGCAGCATCTACAAGCGCGACAACATCAAGAGCATCCTGATCACCACCTACCGCCACCAGCGGCCCGTCATCGCCTTCTCTCCTGCTCTCGTCAATGCCGGCGCCCTGGCGGCGATCTATTCAACGCCGGCGCAGATCGCCCGCCAGACCGCGGAAATGCTTCATGCCTACGGCAGCGCGCTGCCCTCGCCGATGTTCCCCAACCAATTTGCCATCCTGATCAACCAGAATGTCGCGCAGGCCTTCGACCTGCACATTCCGGACGAAGCCGATATCCGGCGCGCCCTGCTCGCCGACAAGGAGACCCGATGAACCGGCTTAACCTCCGCCAACGCCTGCTGCTGCTGTCGCTTCTGCCCAGCGCCGTGATCGCGATCACGCTGGTCTCCTATTTCACGCTGAGCGGCATCCGCACCCTCGAGGGCGAACTGCGTGCCAAGGGCCTGTCCACGGTGCGCTACCTGGCCCAGGTCAGCGAATACGGCATCATCGCCGGCCAGATGGAAAGCCTGCACGGCCTGGCCCAGACCACCATCGACGAACCGGCCGTCAAGGCGGCCATCATCGTCAACGCCAAGGGACGGGCCATCGCCGTCAGCGGCCGGGTTTCGCTGGCCGGCGAAACACTGCGCCAGGCGCTGACCAGCCCGGCCATGGTGGACGAAACCGAGCGCTGGATCGGCTACGGCGCGCCCGTCATGCGCACCCAGAATGAAAGCGATGCGCTGTTCGAACCGGTTTCCAGCACCAGCCCAGCCGCCCCCGAAGTGATCGGCCGCGTCTTCGTCGAATTCGACAAGAGCGAACTGCTCAGCCGCCAGCACGACCTGCTGCTGCGCGGCCTGGTCATCGTCTTCATCGGCCTGGTCTTCATCGCTCTGCTCGCCATCGCCATGGCCGACAGTCTCGCCCGGCCCCTCAAACGCCTGGTCCAGGCCGTCCGCGAAATGTCGGCCGGCCAATTCGACACCCGGGTTCCGATCCATTCCAGCGCCGAACTCGGCATCCTGGAACAGGGCTTCAATGAAATGGCCGGCCATATCGAGGAAGTTCACCGCTCGATGCAGACGCGGATCGAAGAAGCCACGGCACAACTCGCTTTCCAGGCCCGCCACGACGCGCTGACCGGGCTGCTCAACCGGCGCGAATTCGAGCATCGGCTGGAAAAGGCATTGTCCGGCGTACAGGCCGGCGGCGAGGACTTCAGTGTCCTGCTCCTTGACCTCGACCGCTTCAAGCCGGTCAATGACACCTGCGGCCACCTGGCGGGCGATGAGTTATTGCGCCAGATATCGCAACTCTTCCAGGGCCGCCTGCGCGAGGAAGACACCCTGGCTCGCCTGGGCGGCGACGAATTCGGCATCATCCTGGTCAATTGCAGCGGCCAGCGCGCCCGCCAAGTCGCCGACGACATTTGCGGCCTGGCCAGCGCCTACCGTTTCATCTGGCAGGACAAGGTCTTTGCGATCGGCGCCAGCATCGGTTTGACGCCGGTCAACCGGCGTGTCCGCAACATCAACGAAATCCTCGCTGCCGGCGATGCCGCCTGCTATCGCGCCAAGGAAAGGGGTCGTCACCAGGTCTGCGAACAGGAAACCAGCAACGTGCCGGAACGCCGGCAGGAAACCCAGAACTGGGCTGCGCGGATTACCGAAGCGATGGCCGAACACCGCCTGCAGATCGAGGCCGTGCCCTTGCGCCCCTTGCAGGACAGCACCCCGGCCGGGCACTGGGTCGAGTTGACGGCACGACTGCATGAACCCGGCCAGCCACCGATCGCCTGGTCCGCCCTGCTCGATGCCGCCGAACGCTATGACCTGGCCGCCGGCATCGATCGCTTCTTCATCGAAACCGCCATCGCCGGCCTCGAGCGCGCCCGGCAGGAACACAAGGAATTGCACTGCCTGGTCCCGTTGTCGCGCACTTCGCTCGGCCGGCGCGAACTGATCGATTTCATCGCCGAACAGCTCGCCGCCCGCGCGCTACCTGGCAGCGGTCTTTGCCTGTTTTTCTCGGAAGACGTATCAACGCATCACAGCAGCCAGGCCGCGGAATTTGCCCGCCTGGCCCGCGCTCTGGGTTGCCAGATCGGCCTCGACGACTTCGGCGGCAGCCTGTCTTCGTTCAGCCACCTGCATGGCATTGCGCCGATTTGCGTCAAGCTGAGCCGGAGCCTGACCCGCGACCTCGGCGGCAGCCGGGCATCTACCGCCTTGTTGCGCGCCGTTCAGGAAATCACCGCCGACCTCGACATCCATACGGTGGCCGACAATGTCAATGATCGCAAGACGCTGGCCCGCCTCAAGGAGCTCGGCATCAGCTATGCCCAGGGACCAGCCGTCGCCCCCGCTGAACCCTTCGAGGTCTGGCTGGAAGGCGCCGTCATCCGCGCCGCGTAAGCCGCCTCAATAATCGAGGCGCAGGCTGATCCATTGACGACGCTCGACCACCCGATCCGCCGGCTCGGGCGTGTTGCCAGACTTGTATTCGTTGTGGTCGCCGTTCAGGGACTGGACGGTCAGCGCCACTTCCCCGGCCAGCGCGGCGGTGCGGAAGGGATAGCCGAGACGGGCATCGACCCGTTCGTATTTCCGGGACCAGGTATTGGTCGACCACTTCATCTTGTCCTGCCAATAGCCGGCCAGCGACAACTCCAGGCCTAGCGGCAATTTCTGCATCAGCAGCAGAGAAGTCGATTGGCGCGGCATCGAATAGTCGGTGAAATTGGTGACGTCCCCCGCCTTGAGCGGATTGCTCAGTGTCGTATTCGGGTAGGCTAGCGCCGAAGCCAGATAGGCGCTGTCGATATGGGCGAAGGTCTGATTGAGCAAGACCCGCGTTGCCTCGAACGGCTGCCATTTGAACTGGTATTCGATGCCCTTGATCCGGACATTCTGGATCGGGATGGTGGAAGACGGGACATTGGCGTTATTGGCCCCCATGTCGACCACGAACAGACGGTCATGGATTCGTTCGCTGAACAGGCGCACATCGAGGCTGGCGCGCCACGCCCGCCAGTTGCCGAGATAGCCGATTTCCCAGGAATCGAGGCGTTCCGGAGGCAGGTTGGGCACACCGGCATAGACGTATTCGTAGTAGGGCGACGGCAGGGTGACTTTTTCGTTGCCGAGGAAATTGACCGTGCTCGGCGTGCGATAAGCGCGCGAATAGCCGAAGCGAACGGTATTCTCGGAATCCAGGTGGAAATTGGTGCTGACGCGCGGCGTCGTATGGAATCCGGCCATCGTGTCGTCTTCGCCGGCCAGGCCGGCGTTGCCGGTAAACCAGGCGGCCGGCTTCCATTCCACGTTGCCGAACAGGCGGCTGACTTCGCGATGCACCGTGCCTTGGCCCGGCAAGGCCCACTTCGAACGGATGGCGTCGTCGCGCCAGCTGGCGCCCCAGACCAGGCGGGAGGCATCGAGCAGTTTCAGGCTGTGTTGCAGTTCAAGTTCGTGGCGCACACCCTGGTCGCCCGACTGATTGACACTGAAGGACAGCGGGGCGGGCAGCGGCACGCTGAAATAATCCGAGGAGCGGTCGAGCGCATAGGAATAGCGCACCTGGACATCCGAAGTCGGCGACAGCACCCGGCGCCACAAAAGCTGCGCATAGGTGTCCGACTGTGACAAGTCGCGAATCGGATTGGTAGGGTCCGACGGCCCCGTGGTTCTTCCCGCCGGAATTTTCAGCCGGCCGAGCTGCGACATGCCGTCGGCTTGCCCGGCAGAGACCTGCAGGCTGTCCCGGTCGCTCAGCAGGAGATCGGCCCGGAAGTCGAAGAGGCGGGAAAAATAGGAATCGACCCAGTCATAGCGGTTGGTCAGTCCGTCGTCGTTCAACTGTTTGTAGGTAAAACGGAAATCGCCCACTTCCCCCAGCTTGCCGCCCGCCCGAAAACCGTAATCCCGGACATTCTGGTTGCCGTAGGCGGTATACGCCGAAACGCCCCGCACCAGCGCCGGATCGATGGTGATGATGTTGATCACGCCGAGGAAGGCATTGCTGCCGTAAGACACGGCATTGGTGCCGCGTACCACCTCGATGCGCTCGATATCCTCGAGCGCCACGGGCAGCGTCGACCAATTGACGCCACCACCGAATAAGGGCGAATACATCGAGCGACCGTCGATCATGACCTGGACGCGCGGCGCGTAATCGCCGTCGCCCATGCCATGGTAGGTCGCCCGGGCCGTCTCGGTATTGTTGGGATAGGTCTGAAAGCCCGGCACCAGCCGGAAAATATCGTTCAGGTCACGGGCGCCCGAGGCCTTGATGAGCTCGCGATCGATGACCGTCACCGCCGTCGGCGCGTCGGCCAGGTTCTGCGGCAGGCGGCTGACCGAAGCCACCACCGGCAGGTCGCTGAAATAGATGCTTTCATCCTCCGCCAATGCGCTGGCGGTCAGAGAGCATGAGACAAGGACGATTACGAGAGGCTTGCCCAGTCCGGGCAGTGAGCGGTGCAGCATGTCAGTTCTCAGAAAGCATCAAGATCGCCGGGGGCCGCCAGGGCGATTTTCCAGGCGCCGGCAAAGCATTCCGACTGGGCGCCGATCGCTGCACCGTGGCGGCCGACAGCGACCAGGCACAAGGCCAGACCGGCCTGATCGACCAGGGTGACGCCCGAAAGGTCGATTTCGTCAACGCCGACGCGGGTCAGGGCGTGCATGAAGTCGGCGCGCAAGTCGCCGTTCAGGCCACCGGCGATGCGCATCACCTTGCGACCGGCCAGTTCGTTGAGCGACAGGATGGAGGCCTGGCCGCGCGCCAGGGCGCCGGAAATGGCATCATCGATGATCACCTGGTTGATCGGCCCGGTCTGGAAGCGAGCGCCGAACAGGTTGCCGACCCGGCTGACGACGCTGATCGGCACATCGATGACTGGCGAGCCGAACAGGGAAAACTCGCAACCGGCGACATGCCCGATTTCGAGTTCGAGATCGGTGCGCACCATCAGACCGGACAGCGACAGATTAACGATGGCGCCGTTGCCGATCGCGCCGCCGTAACCGATCTGGATCGGCGGTGGATTGCCGAAGCGGATGCGTTGATGCCGCCGCTGCTCGAACAGGTTGCTTGTCACGATTCCCTCGTTATTCGGTTTTTTTGCGTATCTTAACAAAACCATAGGCGCTTACCGCCTTTTACGGCGGTCGACGGCCTTCATTGACTTTTGCCAGCCCCCTCGGTATTGTCTGGAACACGCTGGAATCGTGCCAGCGGCGCCGATTTGAGCTCTGATTGCGGGCGCTTCTAAATACAGCTAAAACGGGAACCGCCCAGTTCGCGTTTTTCAGCCAACTGGGTTTTTGTTTTCAGGATCAGCATGCCAGGACAATCCGTCGGCGCCGTCGAGTCACAGCGCGCCCACTTCGACCAAGCACTGCATTTGCGCAGCGGCGGGATTCTGCCCGCCTACGACCTGGTCTATGAAACCTACGGCACCCTCAATGCCGCCAAGTCCAACGCCATCCTGGTCTGCCACGCCCTATCCGGCCACCACCACATCGCCGGCCACTACGTCGACCAACCCGACAACATCGGCTGGTGGGACAACATCGTCGGCCCTGGCCGGCCGCTCGACACCGACCGCTTCTTCATCGTCGGCCTGAACAACCTGGGCGGCTGCCACGGTTCGACCGGGCCGTCGTCGATCAACCCGGCGACCGGCAAGCCCTGGGGCGCCGCGTTCCCGATCGTCGCCGTCAATGACTGGGTGCATGCCCAGGCGCGACTGGCCGACCGCCTCGGCATCGACAGTTGGGCAGCGGTGATGGGCGGCAGCCTGGGTGGCATGCAGGCGCTGCGCTGGAGCATCACCTACCCGGAACGGGTGCGTAATGCCATCGTGATCGCCGCCGCGCCAAAACTGTCGGCGCAGAACATTGCCTTCAACGATGTCGCCCGTCAAGCCATCCTGACCGACCCGGACTTCCACGGCGGCAATTACTACGAACACAACACCCGGCCAGTACGCGGCCTGCGCCTGGCCCGGATGCTCGGCCACATCACCTACCTGTCGGACGACCAGATGGGCGAGAAATTCGGCCGCGAACTGCGTAATGGCTCCTTCGGTTTCGATTTCGGCGTCGAATTCGAGGTCGAATCCTACCTGCGCTACCAGGGTGACAAATTCGCCGGCTATTTCGACGCCAATACCTATCTGCTGATGACCAAGGCGCTCGATTATTTCGACCCCTCACGCGAAGACGACGGCGATCTCAACAGGACCATGGCGCGCACGAAGGCCAATTTCCTGATCGCCTCCTTCACCACCGACTGGCGCTTCACGCCGGCCCGCTCCAAGGAAATCGTCGCCGCCCTGCTCGCCGCCGGGCGCAAGGTTTCCTACGCCGAAATCGACCTCAATTTCGGCCACGACTCCTTCCTGATGGACGACGCGCATTACCACGGCGTGGTCGATGCCTACCTGCGGAACATCAAGCTATGACCACGCCGCGAACACCAGTGAGCGAATGTCGCAACGAGGCGCCGTCAGGCGCCACTCAAACTCGTGGCGAGGCAGCCCCGCTTAGTAAAGCGGGGCAACTCACGCACACCCTGGGCCGCCCGGATTTCGAAGTCATCGCCGGCTGGGTCGAGCCCGGCCATCGCGTCCTCGACCTCGGTTGCGGCGACGGCACGCTGTTGAAGCACCTGATCGACAACCGCGGCGTCTCCGGCGTCGGTGTCGAGATTGACGACGCCAACGTGCTGGCGGCGATCAGGAACGGTATCAACATCATTCAGGGCAACCTCGAAAAGGGCCTCGACGTTTTCGCCGACCAGGCTTTCGACCATGTCGTGCTGTCGCGCACACTGCAAACCGTGCGCCACACCGAAGGCATCCTGCGCGAAATGCTGCGCGTCGGCCGCGAAGCGGTGGTGTCTTTCCCCAATTTCGCCTACTGGAAGAACCTGCGCTCGGTACTCGACGGCCGCATGCCGGTATCCGAAGATCTGCCCTACGAATGGTACGACTCGCCCAATGTGCGTTTCTTCACCCTGCTCGATTTCGAAGCATTGTGCGCCAGGATGGGCCTGATCATCCGCGAGCGCAGCGTACTCGACGAAGAAGGCAAGCCGGTGACCTGCAGCGCCGACCGCGACGTCAATTTCCTCGGCAGCCTGGCCGTTTACCGCCTGACCCAGCCGCGTTGATGCCGGCCTGGTTCGCCGCGCTGCTGACCCGGAAGATGCTGACCTGCATCTTCACCGGCTTCACTTCCGGTCTGCCCCTCTACCTGCTGCTCAACCTGCTGCCGGCCTGGCTGCGCAGCGAAGGGATCGACCTGAAGACCATCGGTTTCTTCGCGTTGATCCAGTTTCCCTACACCTGGAAATTCCTCTGGTCGCCGCTGCTCGACCGCTTCAACGTACCTGGCTTCGGCCGCCGGCGGGGCTGGATGCTGCTCACCCAGCTCGGCCTCCTGCTCTGCATCGGCTTCCTCGGCGGCCTCAGTCCGCGGGACAACATCTGGCCGATACTCTGGCTGGCGACGCTGCTTTCCTTCCTGTCCGGCACCCAGGACATCGCCGTCGACGCCTTCCGGCGCGAAATCCTCGACGACAACGAACTCGGTCTCGGCAATGCCGTGCATGTGAACGCCTACCGCATCGCCGGTCTGGTTCCCGGCTCGCTATCGCTGATCCTCGCCGACCGCCTGCCGTGGAACGAAGTGTTCTGGATCACCAGCGCCTTCATGCTGCCTGGCATGGCGATGGCCTGGCTGGTGACGGAACCGCGGATCAAGGGGGTTCCAAAAACGCTGCGCCAGGCGGTCACCGAACCATTCCACGAATTCATCGGTCGCCAGGGCTGGCGCGGTGCTGCCATGGTCCTCGGCTTCATCTTCCTGTACAAGCTGGGCGACAGCCTGTGCACGGCGCTGGCCACGCCTTTCTATCTCGACATGGGTTTCACCAAGACCGACATCGGCCTGATCGCCAAGCATGCCGGGTTGTGGCCGGCGGTGGCCGGCGCCCTGCTCGGCGGCCTGTGGATGGTCAGGCTGGGCATCAACCGGGCCTTATGGCTGTTCGGTGCGGTCCAATTGGTCTCGATCTTCGGTTTCGCCTGGCTGGCGTCCCAGGGGCACTATGTCAGCATCGGCGCCGGCGAACGGCTGGCCCTGGCTTTCGTCATCGGCCTCGAAGCCCTCGGCGTCGGCTTGGGGACCGCGGCCTTCGTCGCCTTCATCGCCCGCTCGACGCACCCGGCCTATACGGCAACCCAAATGGCGCTGTTCACCAGTCTGGCGGCGGTGCCGCGTACTTTCATCAACGCCTCGGCCGGCTGGCTGGTTGAAATGCTGGGCTGGTCGAGTTTCTTCTGGCTATGCGCCGGCCTGGCGATTCCCGGTCTGCTGCTGTTGCTGAAAGTGGCGCCCTGGAATCAGCGCGCCGAATCGCTCAATCCTGCCGGTTAACGCGCCGGCGATCCAGCCACCAGGCGTAAGCCGGCAGCAGGAAGACCGAACCCGGCATCATCAGCGCGATCAGGTAAGGCGACAGGTGCGCCATCCGGCGCAGGTGAGCAATGATCTGGTCCTTTTCTTCCGGCGTCCAGTGACCGCCGTTTCGTGCCTTCATCAGCAAGGGCATCATGCCGCGCATGACCAGCAGTTCGGCCAGGATACGCCGTACTTCGCGGCGTTGCGAGGAGACGATTTGCGCCCACCAACCGGGGACAACGGCGTCGAGGGGATCGTTGCCAGCCATGTTCAGAGGACTGCAGCAACGGTCGTGCTGACGGCCTGCCAGCCACGCCAGAGGAACAGTCCCCGCTTGGCCCAGCGCCAGGCGCGCTTGGGCCGGGCAATGACGACGGCGGCGACGGCGGCGACCACCGCCGCCGGATGATGCTTCAGCCAGTCGACACCGCGCAGCACGGCATCGCCCCGGGCCAGCGCGGCCTCGAGCGGTACGACATGCTGACCGAGGGCGCGTCGCTGCTCGTCGATGCGTGCTTTCAGCGCGCCATGACGCCTGGCGAGAGCGAGCGCCCGCTCGTTCATTGCGGCTTATTGACGCTGCGCCGCAACTCGGCGACGTCGGCTTCCAGTTCGGCCAGACTGGAGCGGAAAAGCTGGCTCGGCCGGGCAGCCTGCGTCTGCATCGAACGCACCAGCAGCATGCCGCCGGCGATGAACAACGCGGCGAAAATGCCGAAGACCAGCACGCGCTGCTCCCAGAAAATCAGGGCAAAGCAGCAAATCGCCAGGATGATGCCGACGATGAGCAGGAAGGCGGCGCCGATCGCTTTCGAGCCGAGCAGCAGGAGGCGGATTTTCTCCTCCTCCAGCTCCGTCACCAGCAGTTCGGCGCGCGTCTTGCCTATCGCGACCAGAGTCGCGACGATATTTTTCAGCGCGGCAAACAGGCCTTGGCGACCGGCTTCACCGCCTGCTTCCTGGGCCATGCGTTTAGCGACGGCCGATCAGCACACCGAGCGCCAGACCCAGCGCGGCCGCAACACCGACCGCTTTCCACGGTTCATCATGCACGAAGTCGTCGGTGGCGCGAGCCGCCGCCTTGGTCTTGTCGATCAGGATGGCTTCGGCATCGGCCAGGCGTTCCTTGGCGTCGCGCAGGCGGGCTTCGATCCGGGTCCGCAGCTCGCCCACCTTGTCACCGGCCGCACCGGCCGTGGCACGCAGAATCTCTTCCGCATCGGCAACGACGATTTTCAGGTCGGAAACCAGCTTTTCCTTGTTGGCAGCACTCATCTCTTGGGACATTTTTCAACCTCTTTGATGACAGTTAAGCAAGGCTACAGGTTAGCCGGTCCGTGCCTTGAAATCAATTCGCATTAGAACCACCCACGAATTCATAATCGACGACCAATGGCGCATGATCCGAAAAACGCTCGGCCTTATAAACGGCGGCATTTCTGGCCTGCGCCGCGACTCCCGGGGTGGCGATCTGGTAGTCGATGCGCCAGCCGACGTTCTTGGCCCAAGCCTGGCCTCGATTGCTCCACCACGTATAGCAGTCGTCGGTCGCGTCCGGATACAGGGAGCGATAGACATCGACCCAGCCCAGCTCGTTGAAGACGCGTGACAGCCAAGCCCGCTCTTCCGGCAGGAAGCCGGAATTTTTCTGGTTGGACTTCCAGTTCCGGAGGTCGATCTGCTGATGGGCAATATTCCAGTCGCCACAGAGCACGATTTCCCGACCTTCGGCACGCAGCGCCAACAAATGAGGGAAAAAGGCGTCGAGAAAGCGGAATTTCGCCTCCTGACGCTCCGGCGATGAAGAGCCGGACGGCAGATACAGGGAAATGACCGTCAGATTGCCGAAATCGGCCCGGATGTAGCGGCCTTCGGCATCGAATTCGGCGCCGTCGAAGCCTTCGACGACGCGGTCCGGCTTGTTCCGGCTCCAGATGCCGACCCCACTGTAACCCTTCTTTTCGGCGCAGTGATAATAGGCATGCATGCCGTTCGGCGCCCGCATTTCCGGCGACAGATCCGGCAACTGCGCTTTCAGTTCCTGGAGGCAGATGACGTCGGCCTGCTGGACAGCGGCCCAGGGCAGCACATTTTTGCTCCAGGCAGAGCGGATACCGTTGAGATTCAGGGAGATGATGCGTAACATTGAGCAGCTTCCGGTCAGGACAGTCTGACCATAGAAAATGGATAAGAAAATGGATTTTCGTCAAGATTTCATCGAATTCGCCCTCGGCTGCAATGTTCTGCGCTTCGGCGAATTCAAGACCAAGGCGGGACGGCTGTCGCCCTATTTTTTTAATGCCGGCTTGTTCAACGACGGCAATTCGCTGGGCCGACTCGCCGAATTTTACGCCAAAGCCGCCGAAGTCGGCGGCGTCGACTTCGACATGCTGTTCGGCCCGGCCTACAAGGGCATTCCGCTGGTCGCGGCGATCACCATCGCCCTCGCCCAGCGCGGCCGCAATTTCCCCTTTGCCTTCAACCGCAAGGAAGCCAAGGATCACGGCGAAGGCGGCAGCATCGTCGGCGCCCCGCTGGCCGGCCGTGTGCTGATTGTTGATGACGTGATTTCGGCCGGCACCTCGGTCCGCGAATCGGTTGAACTGATCCGTGCCGCCGGTGCCACGCCGGCCGGCGTGCTGATCGCGCTGGATCGCCAGGAACGCGGCCAGGGCGACTTGTCCGCCGTCCAGGAAGTGCAACGCGACTACGGCATTCCGGTGGTCGCCGTCGCCGGCCTCGGCGACCTGATGGCCTACCTCGAGCAGCATGCCGAGTTCGCCGCCCACCGCACCGCCGTCGCCAGCTACCGCCAGCAATACGGCGTCAATGTCTAGACTGGCGCCGCTCCTGCTGCTCCTGATCGCCACCGCGGCGCAGGCGGGGGGCGAATTCTATTGCTGCCAGGACGCCGCCAACGGACGACGGGTCTGTGGCGACACCCTGCCCGAACAATGCCGGGGCCGACCGTATCGGGTGCTCGACAGCAATGGCAACGTGATCAAGGAAGTCGGTCGGCCATTGACCGCCGAGGAAAAGGTCGAGCAGGCGGCTGAAAACCTGCGCCAGAAACAACGGGACGAGGCCGCCCGGGAACAGCAGCGCAAGGATCAGGCACTGCTCGATACCTATGCCACGCCGCAGGATATCGACCTTTCACAACGCAAGGCCGAGAACGATGTCAAGCTGGCCATCGCCGCCACCGAAGCCAAGATCGAGGTGGCGCTCGGCAAACGGAAGAAACTGCGCGACGAAGCGGAGTTCTACCGGAAAAAGGCGCTGCCGCCGGAACTCGACAAGAACCTGCGGGCCATCGAGCATGAACTGAAAGTCGAGCAGGAACTGCTCGACGTCAAGAAGCACGATTTCGAGACCATCCGCGCCAAGTACGACGCGGACCGCCTGCGCTACCAGGAACTCACCGGCAAACGGCGCGGCCCGCCGCCGGCCGGCAGCGAATTGCGGCCGCGCTGATCAGCCGGCCAGTTTGGCGCGCAGCAGGTCGTTGACCTGTTGCGGATTGGCCTTGCCCTTGGCCGCCTTCATCACCTGGCCGACCAGGGCGTTGAAGGCTTTTTCCTTGCCCGCCCGGAATTCGGCGACATTGCCGGCATTGGCGGCGAGCACTTCATCCACCAGCGCCTCGATGGCGCCGCTGTCGGTAATCTGCTTCAGGCCCTGCTTTTCGATGATCTGGTCGGCAGTCTCGCCTTCGCCGCTCCATAGCGCCTCGAACACCTTTTTTGCGATGTTGTTGGAAATGGTGTTGTCGGTAATGCGCTGGATCAGGCCGCCCAGTTGCCGGGCGCTGACCGGCGAAGTCGCGATTTCCCGGCCATCCTTGTTGAGGCGTGCCGCCAGGTCGACCATCACCCAGTTGGCGCAGGGCTTGGCGTTGGCCTGGCCGGCGACGGCAACGACAGCTTCGAAATAGCCCGCCATCTCCTGGCTGGCGGTCAGCGTCGTCGCATCGTAGGCGGAGAGGCCGAGTTCGCTGACGAAACGCTCGCGCATCTGGCCCGGCAATTCCGGCAACTCGCTCTGGACGCGGGCTAGCCAGTCGGGAGAAATAATCAGCGGCAGGAGGTCGGGATCCGGGAAATAGCGGTAATCGTGGGCGTCTTCCTTGCTGCGCATCATCCGCGTCTCGCCGCTGTCCGGGTCGAAGAGCACGGTGGCCTGCTGAATCTTGCGGCCTTCCTCGATTTCATTGATCTGCCACTGAACTTCGAAGTCGATGGCTTCCTTCAAGAAACGGAAGGAATTGAGGTTCTTGATTTCGCGCCGGGTGCCGAATTCGGCCTGGCCTTTCGGACGCACCGAAACGTTGGCATCGCAGCGGAAAGATCCTTCCTGCATGTTGCCGTCGCAGATGCCGATCCACTGGACCAGCGCGTGCAGCGCCTTGGCGTAGGCGACCGCCTCGTCCGAAGAGCGCATGTCCGGCTCGGTGACGATTTCGAGCAGCGGGGTCCCGGCCCGATTCAGGTCGATGCCCGACTTGCCGTGGAAATCCTCGTGCAGCGACTTGCCGGCATCTTCTTCGAGGTGGGCGCGGGTCAGATGTACCACCTTCTCGTAGGCCTTGTCGCCCTGGCCGACCGCCACGGTGATGGCCCCGCCGACGACGACCGGCAGGTCCATCTGGCTGATCTGGTAGCCCTTGGGCAGATCGGGGTAAAAATAATTCTTGCGGGCAAAAACGGATTTGCCGGCAACTTCGGCGCCGATCGCCAAGCCGAAGCGAATGGCGCATTCGACGGCCTGCTTGTTGAGCACCGGCAAGACGCCGGGCAAGGCCAGATCCACGGCACAGGCCTGCGTGTTCGGCTCGGCACCGAAGGCCGTCGAGGCGCCGGAAAAAATTTTCGAAACGGTCGCCAGTTGCGCGTGCGTCTCGATGCCGATTACCACTTCCCACTGATTCATAATTTCATCCGTTCAGAAACAACGTCCCGATTTCGCCTCGACCATGATTGGCCAGAGATAGCTGAAAGCATCCCCCTCGCAGGCTTTCGGGCAGCTGTTGAAAGCGATCGTCACCTGCGGCCCCTGCTCCCACATGCGCACCAGGCAGTCGTGGTCGCGCTTGTGGCGGAGCAGCGCCTGCGGCATCTTCTCCGCCTGCTCGAAATCGTTGAGATTGAAGTGGCAGCTGCCGTAACCCTTCATCGTCACCTGGGCGTCGAAAGTTTTGACGACGGCTTCCTTGACCTGCAGGTCGAGCCGGGTCCGGGTGCCGATGGCATCCTTGTGCGCGCAGTGCGACTTGACGTTGAGCGGCCGGGTCGGCTGCGGCTTGAGATTGCGATTGGCGAGATACTTCAGCGTCGAATTCTTGAATTTCGGCTCTTCAACGACGATCGGCGCCGGTTCGACCGGCGCCGGCTCGACCTTGACCTCCGGCGACTTCTCGACCTCGGCACAGCCGGCTAGGACGAGCAGCGCCAGCAGCGCCCAGAACAGCCGCATGGCGGTCAGATTCCGGCCGGCCGGCGCTGATGCCAGTCGGTCGCCTGTTGATAGCGGTGCGCGACGTTGAGCAATTGCGCCTCGGCGAAGTAATTGCCGATCAGTTGCAGGCCGACCGGCAGGCCGGCGGCAAAGCCGCAAGGCACCGACATGCCGGGCAGGCCGGCGAGGTTGACGGCGATGGTGTAGATGTCGGAAAGGTACATCTGCACCGGGTCGGCCGCCTTTTCGCCGAGCTTGAAAGCGGTGGACGGCGAGGTCGGGCCCATGATCACGTCGCAGGACTTGAAGGCCTCGACGAAGTCGTTGGCGATCAGCCGGCGGATGCGCTGCGCCTGCAGGTAATAGGCGTCGTAGTAGCCGTGCGAGAGCACGTAGGCGCCGATCATGATGCGCCGCTTGACCTCGGCGCCGAAGCCCTGGGCCCGGCTCTTCATGTACATGTCGTCGAGGTTGCCGTATTCCGGCGCCCGATAGCCGTAGCGCACGCCGTCGAAACGGCTGAGGTTGGAACTGGCCTCGGCCGGGGCGATGACATAGTAGGCCGGCACCGACAGATGGGAATTGGGCAGCGAGACTTCGACGCAGGTCGCGCCGAGCTTTTCGTATTCCGCGATGGCGGCGCGCACGGCGGCCATTACCTCGGCATCGCAGCCTTCGCCGAAGAATTCTTTGGGCAGGCCGATACGCAGGCCGTTGAGCGGCTTTTCCAGATCGCGGGCGTAATCCTCGACGGCGCGTTCCAGCGAGGTGGAATCGCGCTCGTCGAAACCGGCCATGCTGTTGAGCAGCAGGGCGCAATCCTCGGCGCTGGCCGCCATCGGGCCTGCCTGGTCGAGCGAGGAGGCAAAGGCGATCATGCCGTAACGCGACACCACACCATAGGTCGGCTTCAGGCCGGTCAGGTTGCACAGCGCTGCCGGCTGGCGGATCGAGCCGCCGGTATCGGTGCCGGTGGCGGCCGGTGCCAGGCGGGCGGCGACCGCTGCCGCCGAACCGCCGGACGAACCGCCCGGAACGCGTTCGGTATCCCAGGGATTCTTCACCGCGCCGAAGAAGGAAGTTTCGTTGGACGAGCCCATGGCGAATTCGTCCATGTTGGTCTTGCCCAGCGAGACGAGGCCAGCTTCGGCTTCGATCTTGCGGATCACCGTCGCGTCGTAGGGCGAGACGAAATTGGCCAGCATCTTCGAACCGCAAGTCGTACGCCAGCCTTCGGCGCAGAAAATGTCCTTCTGGGCGATCGGGATGCCGGTCAGCAAGCCAGCCGTGCCGGCCGCAATACGGGCATCGGCAGCGCGCGCTGCCTGCAGGCTCTTTTCGGCATCGACGGTGACAAAGGCGTTGATCGCCGGATTGAGACGTTCGATACGCTCTAGAAAAAGCCCGGTCAGTTCGACACTGGAAATCTGTTTCGCGGCCAGGGCCTGAGCCAGTTGCTTAAGACTCTTGGCTATCATTCGATCACCTTCGGCACCAGGTAAAGACCGGCTTCGACTTCCGGCGCGACGGCCTGGAAGGCGGCCCGGCGATCGGCTTCGGTCACCGCATCGGCGCGCAGCCGCTGGCTGACGTCCTGGGCATGGGCCATCGGCTCTATCCCCGTGGTGTCGACCGCCTGCATCTGTTCGATGAGTTCGAAAATACCGTTAAGATGCGCTTGCGTGGCAAGGGCTTCGGATTCGCTGACCTCGATGCGGGCGAGATGGGCGATACGCTGAACCTGTTCTAGTGTGAGCGACATGGCTGCCAAAGACTTATAGTGCGGCGCACAAAGTCTTAAAATGGAAAGCGTTATAAGGTATCATAAAAGTTTTCCCTACCGCACCCCCCCAAGCGGAGTCACAGAGATGTTCGGTTTCCTCAGCAAATACTTTTCCAACGATTTGGCCATCGACCTTGGCACGGCGAATACGCTGATTTATGTGCGCGGTCGCGGCATCGTCCTCGACGAGCCCTCGGTCGTTGCCATCCGCCTCGAAGGCGGTCCCAACGCCAAAAAAACCATCCAGGCCGTCGGCAAGGAAGCCAAGGAAATGCTTGGCAAGGCGCCGGGCAGCATCACCGTCATCCGCCCGATGAAGGATGGCGTGATCGCCGACTTCACCGTCACTGAGCAGATGCTGAAGCAATTCATCAAGAAGGTGCATGACTCGAAGTTGTTTTCGCCGAGCCCGCGCATCATCATTTGCGTGCCTTCCGGCTCGACCCAGGTCGAACGCCGCGCCATCCGCGAATCGGCGATCGGTGCCGGCGCCAGCCAGGTGTACCTGATCGAGGAGCCGATGGCGGCGGCGATCGGCGCCGGCCTGCCGGTGGCCGAAGCGACCGGTTCGATGGTCGTCGATATCGGCGGCGGCACCACCGAAGTCGGCGTCATCTCGCTGGGCGGCATGGTTTACGCCGGTTCCGTCCGGGTCGGCGGCGACAAGCTCGACGAAGCCATCATCAATTACATCAGCCGCAACTACGGCATGATGATCGGCGAGAACACCGCCGAGAACATCAAGAAGAACATTGGCTCCGCTTTCCCGGGCGCCGAAGTCAAGGAAATGGAAGTCTCCGGCATCAACAAGGCCGAAGGCATTCCGCGCAAGTTCACCATTTCCTCCAACGAAATCCTCGAAGCGCTGACCGACCCGCTCAACCAGATCGTTTCCGCCGTCAAGTCGGCGCTGGAAAAGACCCCGCCCGAACTCGGTGCCGACATTGCCGAGAAGGGCATGGTGCTGACCGGTGGTGGCGCCCTGCTGCGCGATCTCGACCGTCTGCTGATGGAAGAAACCGGCCTCCCCGTCATCGTTGCCGACGAACCGCTGACCTGCGTTGCCCGCGGTTGCGGCATGGCGCTGGAAAAGATGGACAAGCTGGGCAGCATCTTCGCTTCGGACTGATTTCTTGCCACTGATTCAAGGCTGACCGCGATGGCCGGTATCGACCACGCTCCGCCGCCGTTCTTCAAGCAAGGGCCAGCACCGCTGGCCCTGCTGACTTTCTACATCGCCCTTTCGCTGGCCTTGTTCATCGTCGACCTGCGCTTTCGCAGCCTCAACCTGCTGCGTCAGAGCATCGCGCTGCTCGTCGATCCGGTGCAGCGCGTCGCTCAGACGCCGGGCAGCCTGGTGGACTACGGTGCCAATTACCTGCAAGGCATGCGTTCTCTGCAACAGGAGAATCTCGACCTGAAGCATGCCCAGCTCAATACCGCTCCCAACCTGGAACGCCTGGTGCAGCTGGAAGCGGAGAACGAACGGCTGCGCAAGCTCCTCGCCGTCAAGGAGCGGGAAAAGGCCGGCGGCCAGGTCGCCCAAATCCTGTACACCGCCCGCGACCCTTTCTCGCGCAAAGTCATCGTCGACAAGGGCCAACAATCGGGCATCGTCGCCGGCCAGCCGGCCATCGACGAAGCCGGCGTCGTCGGCCAGGTGACCCGCGTCTTCCCCTTCTCGGCGGAAATCACGCTAATTACCGACAAGGACCAGGCGGTGCCGGTGCAGATCGTGCGCAGCGGCCAGCGTTCGGTCGTGTTCGGCCTCGGCAACGGCCAGCTCGAACTGCGCTACATGCCGGCCAACGCCGACGTCCAGGTCGGCGACATCCTCGTCACTTCCGGCCTGGATGGCGTCTATCTGTCGGGCTTCCCGGTCGCCAAGGTGATCAATATCGAACGCGACAGCGCCTATTCCTTCGCCCGCATTTTTTGCGTGCCGGTGGCTGGCGTCGAGAATTTCGGCGAAATCATGGTCCTCGATCCCCGTCAGCCCTTGCCGCCGGCGCCGCCGGAATCGGCCGGCCGGGATAGCGGCGTCAGCGAGAAGACCCTGCTCCGCCAGAAAAAACGCGCCACCAAAGGCAACTGATGCAACCAACCTTTTCCTCCTCGCGCATCCTGCTCCCGGTTCGCCCCTGGTTCATCTTCGCCAGCCTGATCGGTGCCGTGCTGCTCAATTTCCTGCCCACCGGCCACTGGCCCGGCATGCCGGACTGGGTGGCGCTGGTCCTCTGCTTCTGGAGCGTTCGTGAATTCCGTCGGGTCGGCATGGGCTGGGCCTTCATTCTCGGCCTGCTGATGGATGTCGCCGATGGCTCGGTGCTCGGCCAGCACTGTTTCGCCTATGTGCTGCTCGCCTACGTCTCGGCCACGTTGTCGCGTCGTTTCCTGTGGTTCCCGCTGGTCCAGCAGGCGCTGCAGATCATGCCCCTGCTCCTCGCCACCCAGCTCATCCAGGCCCTGATGCGCCTGGCGGTGGGCGCCGATTTTCCCGGACTGGGCTATTTCATCGGCCCGTTCGTTGCCACCCTGCTCTGGATTCCGGCCACCTTCATCCTGCTCCTGCCGCAATACCGGCCGGTCGAGCAGGACCCTGACCGTCCGATTTAAGCAGACTGCCGACCGTGGGCGATTTCCACAATCCCGAAGCCGATCTCGACCGCTTCCGTTTCCGTTCCGGTGTCGCGGCGATCGCCGTGCTGGTCGCTTTCGGGCTGCTGCTCGGCCGTTTTATCTGGCTGCAGGTGATCCAGCACGATTTCTACCAGACGCGGGCCGAGGACAACCGGATCGCGCTGATCCCCATCGTCCCCAACCGCGGCGTCATCACCGACCGCAACGGCACCGTGCTGGCCCGCAACTACTCCGCCTTCACACTGGAAATCACGCCGTCCCGGGTGCCCGACATGGAAGCGGCGATCGATGAACTGTCGACCATCATCGATATCCAGCCCAAGGATCGGAAACGTTTCAAACGCCTGATCGACGAAGCGAAGAATTTCGAATCCATCCCCATTCGCACCCGCCTGACCGATGCCGAAGTCGCCAAGTTCGCCGCCCAGCGCTATCGTTTCCCCGGTGTCGAGGTCAAGGCCCGCCTCTTCCGCCAGTATCCGCTGATCACCGTCGCCTCGCACGCCCTCGGCTATATCGGCCGGATCACCGACCGCGACCTGTCGTGGATCGAGGATTCGGAAAAGCAGGCCATGTACAAGGGCACCGACCATATCGGCAAGACTGGCCTGGAACAGCGTTACGAATTCGAGCTGCACGGCCAGACCGGTTACGAGGAAGTCGAGATCGATGCCGGCGGCCACGCGCTGCGCAGCCTGAAACGCATTCCGCCGGTTTCCGGCAACAACCTGGCGCTGACGCTGGACGCCAAGCTGCAGGAAATCACCGAGCAGGCCTTCGGCGACCGCAAGGGCGCGCTGGTCGCCATCGAACCCTCAACCGGCGGCATCCTGGCCCTGGTTTCCAACCCGACCTACGATCCCAATCTGTTCGTCGACGGCATCACGCCGGACAACTGGAAGGAACTCAACGAGCATCCGAGCAAGCCGATGGTCAATCGCGCCATCAACGGCGCCTACCCGCCGGGCTCGACCTTCAAGCCCTTCATGGCCCTGGCGGCGCTGGAAAACGGCAAGCGCACCGCCGGCCAGACCATCTATGACCCCGGCTTCTACAATTTCGGCAACCACCAATTCCGCGACGACAAGAAGGGTGGCCACGGCAGCGTCGATATGTACAAATCCATCGTCCAGTCCTGCGATACCTACTACTACATGCTGGCCAACGACATGGGGATCGACGCCATTTCCCGCTTCATGGGGCAACTGGGTCTCGGCCAGCGCACCGGGGTCGATCTCGGCAAGGACGAATCCGGCGAGTCGAAAGGCGTGCTGCCCTCGCCGGAATGGAAAAAGCAGCGCTTCAAGAAGCCGGAGCAGCAGAAATGGTATGCCGGCGAAACCATCTCGATCGGCATCGGCCAGGGTTACAACGCCTACACGCCGATCCAGCTGGCCCAGGCGGTCGCCACGCTGGCCAATAACGGCGTGATGTACCGGCCGCACATCGTGCATCACATCATCGACACCAAGACCGGCGAGAAGCGCCTGATCGAACCGGAACCGATCCGCGACCTGCATCTGAAACCGCAGAATATCGAAACCATTCGCCGCGCCATGGTCGGCGTGAACAAGGAAGGCACCGGCGCCCGCGCTTTCGCCGGGGCGCCGTACGAAGCAGCCGGCAAGACCGGGACGGCCCAGGTCTATTCGCTGAAAGGCGCCCAGTACAAGGAAGGCGGCGTCAAGAAGGAGTTGCGCGACCACGCGCTGTTCATCGCTTACGCGCCAGCCGACAATCCGAAAATCGCCCTCGCCGTGCTGGTCGAAAATGGCGGTTTCGGCGCCCAGTCGGCGGCGCCGATCGCCCGCATGGTGATGGACTATTACCTGCTCGGCAAGCTGCCGGCCGGTGCTGCGCCGGAAGACAGCAGCGCCGTCGAAGAGGAGGAGACCGAGCAATGATCGACGTCGTTGGCACATTGCGACGCGGCTGGTTCCAGTTGATCGCCCATATCGACTTCCCGCTTCTCTGCATCACCCTGGCCATCATGGCCATCGGCCTCGCCACCGTCCATTCCGCCACTTTCGACGGCAACCAGCGGGTCCTGTCGCAGGCTGGCAACATGGGCGTCGCGATGATCTTCATGTGGCTGGTCTCGCGCCTGCCGCCGCAAAAGCTGATGAGTTTCGCCATTCCGCTCTATGTGCTGGGCGTCGTGCTGCTGGTCGGCGTCTTCCTGTTCGGGATCAAGGTCAATGGCGCCAAGCGCTGGCTGTCGCTCGGCTTCACCCGCATCCAGCCGTCCGAGATCATGAAGATCGCGATGCCGCTGATGCTCGCCTGGTACTTCCAGAAATACGAGGCGACGCTGAAATTCAAGCACTACATCATCGCCGCCCTGCTGCTCTTGGTGCCCTTCGCCCTGATCGCCAAGCAGCCCGACCTCGGCACTGCCATCCTGGTCGGCGCCGCCGGCTTCTACGTGATCTTTTTCGCCGGCCTGCCCTGGAAGGTCATCGTCGGCCTGATCGCCACCGGCGCCGCCGCCGCCCCCTTCGTGTGGACGGTGCTGCACGACTACCAGAAGAAGCGCCTCCTGACCCTGATCGACCCCACCACCGACCCTCTCGGCGCCGGCTACCACATTATCCAGGCAACCATCGCGATCGGCTCGGGCGGCGCCATCGGCAAGGGCTACCTGAACGGCACACAGACCCACCTCGAATTCATCCCGGAAAAGCACACCGACTTCATCTTCGCCGTGTTCTCGGAAGAATGGGGTCTAATCGGCAATATCGTGCTGCTTTTCCTCTACACCCTGCTGATCGGCCGCGGCCTGATGATCGCCTCGGCCGCGCCGACGCTGTTCTCGCGCCTGCTGGCCGGCGCCATCACGCTCGGCTTCTTCACCTACGCCTTCATCAACATGGGCATGGTCAGCGGCATCCTGCCCGTGGTCGGCGTGCCGCTGCCTTTCATGAGCTACGGCGGCACTGCGCTGGTCACGCTGTTCATCGGCATCGGGATCCTGATGTCGATTCATACCCACCGGATGCTGGTCAAGAAATGATCAGCCGCCTGCTGCCGCCAGCCCTTGCCCTGCTGCTCGCGGCGTGTGGCAGCAGCGCCCCGCGCCCCGGCAGCCAGGAAACCGGGGCGGAAGCTCAGAAGGGGACGCTCGCCAAGACGCCGACACCGACTCGCAAGCCGGGCGTTGTGCTGAAAAGAGGTGGCGGATTCTACAAGGACGACGGCCCGGCCGACGAGATTCCCGACGGCCTCGACGACATCCCGGATGCCGAACCGAAATGGGAGCCGCTGCACAAGCCGGCGACCAAGCCCTATGTCGTTCTCGGCAAGGAATACGTGCCGAACACGTCGGTCAAGCCCTACAAGGTGCGCGGCATCGCCAGCTGGTACGGCAAAAAATTCCACGGCCAGAAAACCTCGATCGGCGAGCCCTACGACATGTTCGCGATGACTGCCGCCCATCCGACCCTGGCGCTGCCTTCCTACGTCCGGGTGACCAGCGCGCAGAGCGGCAAGTCGGTGATCGTCCGCATCACTGATCGCGGCCCTTTCCACGCCGACCGCGTCATCGACCTTTCCTACACCGCCGCCTACAAGCTCGGCCTGGTCAATGGCGGCAGCGGCCTGGTCGACGTCGAAGCCATCCTGCCCGGCGAGCCGACTGCTACCACCTATGCCCAAGTCACGCCGCCCCCCCGCCCGTTGGCTGCGGAGCCCGACGACATCGAACAGCTGGTCCGGCGCATGGCCCAGGAAGAACGCCTGGTACAGGCTGCCAGCCCGACCCCGACGCCTGGCGATGCCGTCGTCGCCAAGGGCGTCTACCTGCAACTCGGGGCCTTCGCCAATGCCGACAATGCCGAAAGCCTGAAAAACCATCTGCTGCGCGATCTCGACTGGGTCAATGAAGCGATGCGGGTCTATCCTGGCGCCGGCATTCACCGTCTGCAGCTCGGCCCCTATGCCAGCCGCAACGATGCCGACCTGGTCGCCGAAAAAATCCGCGCCGCACTCGGCTACAAGCCAACCGTCGTCATTCGCTGAGCAATTGCCGAGGCTTTGACGAGGATCAATGGCGGCCGGCGGCCGCTCGCTATACTGGGCGGCTTACCCTCAAGCAGCCCATTCCATGAGTTCCCTGCCCGATCTGATCTGCCCGGCCGGCAGCCTGCCGGCACTCAAGGCCGCCATCGATAACGGCGCCGATGCCGTCTACCTCGGCTTCAAGAACGACACCAATGCCCGCAACTTTGCCGGCCTCAATTTCGACCAGAAAAATATGGCCGACGGCATTCGTTACGCCCACGGCAAGGGTCGCGAAGTGCTGCTCGCCATCAACACGTTTCCCCAGGCGGGCCGCGTTGCCGACTGGCAGAAAGCCGTCGATGCCGCGGTGGACCATGGCGTCGATGCCATCATCCTGGCCGATGTCGGCTTGCTCGATTACGCCCGCCAGCGGCATCCGCAGCAACGTCTGCACCTCTCGGTCCAGGGTTCGGCGACCAGCTACGAGGCGATCAATTTCTGCCAGCGCGAATTCGGCATCAAGCGCGCCGTACTGCCGCGCGTCCTGACCCTGGCCCAGGTCGAGAACGTCATCAGGAACACCACGGTCGAGATCGAAGTCTTCGGTTTCGGCAGCCTGTGCGTGATGAACGAAGGCCGTTGCTGGCTGTCTTCCTACGCCTGTGGCGAATCGCCAAACACCGTCGGCGCCTGTTCGCCGGCCAAGTACGTCAAGTGGGACAAGCAGCCGGGGGCGATGGAAACCCGCCTCAACGGCATCCTGATCGACCGCTTCGGCGACGACGAACCAGCCGGCTACCCGACGCTGTGTAAAGGCCGCTTCGAAGTGCAGGGCGAAACCTATTACGCCCTGGAGGAACCGACCAGCCTCAACGTGCTGCCCATCCTGCCGGAAATCCTCAAGATCGGCGTGCGCGCCATCAAGGTCGAAGGCCGCCAGCGCAGCCCGGCCTACGTCACGCAAGTCACCCGCACTCTGCGCGCTGCCCTCGATGCGCTGGCCGAAGGCGGCGAGCGCTTCCACGTGAAACCGGCCTGGCAGGCCGAACTGGCCAAGGTATCCGAAGGCAGCCAGGCGACGCTCGGTGCCTACAACCGGCCGTGGCGATAATTTTTTTGAAACGCAGCGGCGTCTAAGGTCTTGCAAATGAAACTCTCGTTAGGTCCCCTGCTCTATTTCTGGCCCAAGGCCGAAGTCATGGAGTTCTACGCCGAAATGGCCGAGAACCCGGCGCTCGACGTCATTTACGTCGGCGAAGTCGTCTGTTCCCGGCGCCAGCAATTGCGCACCGCCGACTGGATCGGCCTGGCGCGCGACCTGACGGACGCCGGCAAACAGGTCGTCGTCTCGGCCCAGGCACTGCTCGAATCGGAAAGTGACCTCAAGGCCCTGCGCCGACTGGTCGATGAAGCGGGCTGCATGCTGGAAGCCAACGACTTGGGCGCGGTGAACCTGGTACACGGCCACGACTTCGTCGCCGGGCCGCATCTCAATATCTACAACGAAGCAACACTGGCCACCTTCGCCAAACATGGATTGAAACGCTGGGTGCCGCCGCTCGAAGCGACTCGCACCCTGGTCGACACCCTGCACCGCAGCAAGCCGGCCGGCGTCGAGACCGAAGTCTTCGTTTACGGCAAGATTCCGCTCGCCTTCTCGGCGCGCTGTTTCACCGCCCGCCATTACGACCTGAACAAGGACGACTGCCAGTTCAAGTGTCTCGACCATGCCGAAGGCCTGACCCTGAAGACCCGCGACGGCCAGGAATTCCTGACCATCAACGGCATCCAGACGATGTCGGCGCAGAGCTACAATTTGCTGCACGAAATCCCCGACATGCTGGCCATGGGTATCGACATCGTCCGCCTCAGCCCGCAGAAACAGCAGATCAACGAAATCATCGCCGCTTTCGATGCGGCGCGCCGCGGTCAAACGCCGCAGGCCGACGTCAGCCAGTGGAACAACAGTGGCCTGGTCGACGGCTACTGGTTTGGCGATGCCGGCATCGTTCAGCGCCACACCCAAGCCATCGCCCATCTCGGAGCATGAGCATGAATCCGAATTTCACCATTCCAAAGTTTCGCCTCCCGACACTGATTGCCACCATCGGCCAGAAACTGCCGCAATGGCCGCATACCCTGGCTCTGGTGGCTGGCCTGAATGCCGCACTGAAAATGAAGTTGCTGCCGGAAAGCGAACTCGCCGCGCTGGAAGACAAACTGTTCCGCGTCCGTATCCTGGATACCGGCGGCGAAGCCAGCTACACCTACCGCGACGGGCTGTTCCGGCCGGTATTCCGGGTCGAACGGGAACCCGACCTGGCCTTTGCCGCCAACCTGTCGGCCTACCTGCAACTGCTCAGTCGCCAGGAAGACCCGGACACGCTGTTCTTCAACCGGGAACTGGAAATCACCGGCGACACCGAACTGGGCCTGATCGTCAAGAATATGCTCGACGCCGTCGAATGGCCCGGCCTGCCCGCCTTCCTGTTGCCCGGCCGCTGATCAGCCAGGCACTTCGCCGGTCAGAACGACGCTGATCAGTTCCTCCTGATCGACCGGCGTCGCCAATCCCTGCAGCTCGCGCACGCTGCGCGGCCCGAGAAATACCGCCAGCCCGGGCGCCAGCCGGCCATCCCTGACCAGCAGCGAGCGAATGGCCGGATATTCGTGGCTGATGGTTTCGAAAACTTCACCCACCGTATCGCCGCTGGCCATGATTTCGGCGCGGCCACCGGCATAGGAGCGCAAGGGTGGCGGGATATGAACGGTCAGGACGGGAGAGTCGGAAAGCATGATGTGCCTCCTTTCAGGTGATGCTCATCAGACCAGCTGCTGCGCTTGGGGTTCGAAAAAAAAGGGAGGCCGCAGCCTCCCTTCTGATGAGCGTGGTCGACTCAGCTCACCTTCTTCTGCGTATCGAGACGGAACTTGACGTAGCTGCCCGGCGCATCCTCGATGACCTTCAGCGTACCGTCAGCCGGCTGACGAGCCTTGACCTTGGCGCTGCCGCCCGGCAGGCTGGTCACCCACTGGTTCCAGTGCGTCCACCATGAACCGGCGTTCTGCGTCGCGCCGGCCAGGAAATCGTCCGGGCTTTCCGGCAGATTGCCGTCGGTCGCATCGTTGGTCCAGAAACCATACTTGTTGGCGGCCGGCGGATTGACGATGCCGGCAATGTGGCCGGAGCCGCCGAGCACGAACTTGGTGTTGCCGGACGGCAGGCGGGCGCCCATGTAGGTGCTCTTCCACGGTGCGATGTGGTCTTCGATGGTCGAAATGAAGTAGCACGGGGTCTTGACCTTCGAAAGGTCGATCTTGACGCCGCCCAGCGTCACGCCGCCCGGTTCCTTGAGCAGGTTGTCGAGGTACATGTTCCGCAGATAGAAGCTGTGCATCGCGGCCGGCATGCGGGTCGAATCGGAGTTCCAGTAGAGCAGGTCGAAGGGGAAGGGATCCTTGCCCATCAGGTAGTTGTTGACCACGAAGGACCAGATCAGGTCGTTGGCGCGCAACATGTTGAAGGTGCCGGCCATTTCCGAACCTTCCAGGTAGCCCTTTTCGGCCATCTTCTTTTCGAGGCCGGAAACGGCGTCTTCATCGAGGAAGATGCCCAGTTCGCCCGGCTCGGCAAAGTCGAGCATGGTCGTGAAGAAGGTCGCGGACGCGACGCGCTTGTCCTTCTTGGCCGCCATGTAGGCCAGCGTCGTCATGGTCAGCGTGCCGCCCAGGCAGTAGCCGGCAACATTGACGCTGTCTTCGCCGGTATGGGCGCAGACCTGGTTGATGGCTTCGAGCGAACCTTCGAGCAGGTAGTTTTCAAAGGATTTCTGGGCCAGCTTCTCGTCCGGATTGGTCCACGACATGATGAAGGTGGTGTGGCCCTGGTCGGTCGCCCACTTGACCATCGAGTTCTTCTCGCGCAGGTCCAGGATGTAGTACTTGTTGATCCACGGCGGCACGATCAGGAAAGGCTTCTTGTTCTGCTCCGGCGTCGTCGGGTTGTACTGGATCAGCTGGAACAGTTCGTTCTGGAAAATCACCTTGCCCGGCGTCGTGGCAACGTTCTTGCCCATTTCGAAAGCCGCGGTGTCGGTCATCCGGATACGCAGCTGGCCGTCGCCGGCTTCAACGTCGTGCAACAGGTTGTTGAGGCCCTTGATCAGGTTCTGACCGTGGCTCTTGACCGTTTCGCGGAAGACTTCCGGGTTGGTCAGGGCGAAATTGGACGGCGACAGGGCGTCGATGTACTGGCGGGTGAAGAAATTGACCTTCTGCTGGGTCGCTTCGTCGAGGCCGTCGGTGCCGGCCACGGTGTCATGCAGGTGGCGGGCGGTGATCAGGTAGGACTGCTTGACGAAATCGAACAGGAAATGCTCTTCCCATTCCTCGTCCTTGAAGCGGTTATCGCCCTTCTTCGGGGCGGCAATCGGGTGCTGGGCCGGCATGCCCATCATCTTCATCGTCGTGTTCTGCCACAGCGAGAAGTAATCCCACATCATGTTCATCTGCGTCTGGGCCACCTTGTACGGATTGGCCATCAGACGGGAAGACAGATCCATGAAGGCCTTGGCCACGCCGAGCTCGTCGGAAGGCGCATTGACGCCGTCCTTGGCCTTCTTTTCCATGAAGGAAGTGATCAGGCGCGAGGCGCGCTGGGCGACTTCGGCGTAGGTTTTGGCGATCTCTGCCGGATTCGGCAGGTTGATGGCCTTTGCTTCGGTTTGCTGCGACATACTCAAACTCCCTCTGTCAGTGCGCGGCGCTGGGAAGCCGCATGTAGCGAATCACGCCGTTGTTGTCGATACTGCGCGACAAGCGTCCGGCTTGTTCGAGATGATTCAGGTGGGCAATGGCCTCACCCATGGCGAACATGGTTTGATGCGTATCGAGTGTCCGCTGGAACAAGACCTCGAGTAAATCTGCGGCGCTCTTTGGCGCCTGTTCACAACTGTTCTCCAATGCCTGCAAACGTTCTTCGTGGTGGGCGTGCAAAGCCTCGACCCTACCCTGCACCCCGAAAAACGGCAGGCCATGAGAAGGCAACACCAGAGTCTCTTCCGGAATTTCACCGGCCAGTTCATCGAGCGATTCCAGAAACCAGCCCAAGGCGTCGGCCTCCGGTGTCGCGGCGAAGACACTGATATTAGTGGAAATTTTCGGCAAAAGCATGTCGCCGGAAATTAACACGCGGAGTTCCGCACAGTAAAGCGCCATGTGTTCCGGAGCGTGTCCGTGACCGATCATTATCCGCCAATTTCGGCCATTGATGAGCGTCGTATCGCCGGCCTTGAAGCGGCGATATTGTTCGGGCAGCGCCGGCACCGCGAGGCGATAGCCCGAACCGCGGCGGGCGAACTTTTCCAGGCGCTCGGCGTCCAGGCCGTGCTGGCGAAACTGTTCGACCATGAAACGCGCCCCATGCCCGCCCACTTCATGCCAGACGGCGTGGGCGGTCAGGAATTCGCCGCTGGTCATCGACAGCGCGGCGCCGGTTTTTTCCTGCAGCCAGGTCGCCAGGCCGAGGTGGTCGGGATGGAAATGGGTAACGATCAGGCGGCGCACCGAACCCTCCAGGCCGGCGAGAATCAGCGACCAGGTTGCCCGGACATCGTCGCTGGGAAAGCCGGTATCGACGATGGTCCAGCCGTCACCGTCACGCAGTAGCCAGAGATTGATGTGGTCGAGTTGGAACGGCAGCGGCATGCGCAGCCAGAAGACGCCGGGCGCGACTTCAACCAGTTCGCCGGCGGCCGGCAGCCGGGGATGCGGATAATGCAGGGACATGGCTATTCCTGTGAGCGGGAAGGCAAAAGTTACCATACGGTAGCGGATTGAAAAATCCCCGGGCTTCTGATCTACTGGCAATGGAAAGTCGGGCTGTTCCGAGTTGCAGAACTCGGGCGACCTTGCACGCTCGAACCAGGTAAGCAGCCAACAACGAAAAAAGGCCTATCCATGCACATTCCCAGCCTTGACTTTGGTCTCGGCGAAGACATCGACCGGCTGCGCGATGCGGTGAACGCCTTCGCGGGCACCGAAATCGCGCCGCGCGCCGCTGAAATCGACCGCCTCAACGCATTCCCGGCCGATCTCTGGAAAAAACTCGGCGTCATGGGCGTGCTCGGCATCACGGCCGACGAGGAATACGGCGGCACCGGGCTGGGCTACCTGGCCCATATCGTCGCCCTCGAGGAAATTTCCCGCGCCTCGGCGTCGGTTGGCCTCTCGTACGCCGCCCATTCCAACCTGTGCATCAACCAGATCCGGCGCAACGGGAATGAGGCCCAGCGCCGGAAATACCTGCCCGGGCTGATCGCCGGCGAGCAGGTCGGGGCGCTGGCGATGTCGGAGCCGAATGCCGGC
This sequence comes from Bacteroidota bacterium, assembly GCA_050259955.1. Taxonomy (GTDB): domain Bacteria; phylum Pseudomonadota; class Gammaproteobacteria; order Burkholderiales; family Rhodocyclaceae; genus Azonexus. The sequence continues at coordinate 404,009 of JBLNBM010000027.1, read as the reverse complement.
TCCGACGTGCTGGCGATGCAGCTGAAAGCCGAGAAAAAGGGCGACCGCTACGTCCTCAACGGAGCCAAGATGTGGATCACCAACGGCGGCGATGCCGACACGCTGGTGGTTTACGCCAAGACCGACCCGACGGCCGGGGCCCGGGGGATGACCGCCTTCATCGTCGAAAAGGGCTTTTCCGGCCTCAGCCACGGCACCCATCTCGACAAGCTGGGCATGCGCGGCTCCAACACCTTCCCGCTCTTTTTCGACAACTGCGAAGTACCGGAAGAAAACGTCCTGGGCGGCGTCGGCAACGGCACCCGGGTGCTGATGTCCGGCCTCGACTACGAACGCGCCGTGCTCTGCGGCGGCCCGCTCGGCATCATGGCCGCTTGCATGGACGTCGTCGTGCCCTTCCTGCACGAACGCAAGCAGTTCGGCCAGGCGATCGGCGAATTTCAGCTGATGCAGGGCAAACTGGCCGACATGTACACGACTTGGCAGGCCTGCCGCGCCTACGTCTATGCCGTCGGCCGCGCCTGCGACGCCGGCAGCCATGCCCGGACGCTGCGCAAGGATGCCGCCGGCGCCATCCTGTACGCGGCCGAAAAGGCGACCTGGATGGCCGGCCAGGCAATCCAGGCACTGGGCGGCGTCGGCTATACCAACGAATATCCGACCGGCCGCCTGTGGCGCGACGCCAAGCTCTACGAGATCGGGGCTGGCACCTCGGAAATCCGTAGAATGCTGATTGGTCGCGAACTCTTCGCCGAAACCGCATAAAACAAACCCGCCGGCTACCCCGGAACGGTGGCGGCGCCATAAGGAAATGAACAGCAATGACCGTTACCCTACGCACCCTGACTGCCCACGATAGCGACGCCATCGAGCGTGTGCGCCAGTTTTTCCGCAATTACGCGGCCTGGCTGGGCGTCGATCTGTCCTACCAGAACTTCGACCAGGAAATGGCTTCGCTGCCCGGCAGCTATGTTGCACCGCAGGGACGACTGTTCTTCGCCGAAGTCGATGGCCGGCCGGCCGGTTGCGTCGGTGTCCGGCCGCTGCCCGAAAGCGACGGCGTCTGCGAAATGAAGCGGCTCTACGTGGCACCGGAGGAACGCGGCCACGGCATCGGCGCCATGCTGGCCCTGGCGGCGATCAAGGCGGCCAAGGAGATCGGCTACCGCAAGCTGATGATCGATACCCTGCCGAATATGCGGATGGCCGTGAAGCTCTACCGCGAACTGGGCTTCACCGAAGCGCCGAACTATTACCAGACGCCGGTCGAAGGCACGATGTTCCTCGCCCTCGATCTGGAAAACTGGTCGGAAGAGGAAATCCGCAGCGAGAACCTCTCCCACCTGTTCGATTTCAACCGTGCCTGGGCCCGCCAGATGCGCGAAGTCGACCCGACCTACTTCAACAAGCTGGCCCAGTTGCAGACCCCGGAATTCCTGTGGATCGGCTGTTCCGATTCGCGGGTGCCGGCCAACCAGATCGTCGGCCTGCTGCCGGGCGAAGTTTTCGTGCACCGCAATGTCGCCAACCTGGTGATGCATACCGACCTCAACTGCCTGTCGGTGATCCAGTACGCAGTGGATGTGCTGAAAGTGAAGCACATCATGGTCGTCGGCCACTACGGCTGCGGCGGCGTCGGCGCCGCGTTGCGCCGCGACCGGGTCGGCATCGTCGATTTCTGGCTGCACAACGTTACCGAGGTGCACAACAAGCATCTCGCTCATATCGACGCCCTGCCCGAAGAGCAGCGCCACGACCGGTTGTGCGAACTGAACGTGCTCGAACAGGTGACCAATCTCTGCCACACCCCGGTCGTCAAGGACGCCTGGAGCCGCGGCCAGAAACTGACCATCCATGGCTGGGTTTACGGTTTGAAGGACGGTCTGGTTCACGACCTTGGCATTACCGTCGACTGCCCCCAGGATTTGCCAACGCGCTACGACGCCGCGCTGAAGGCGCTGGAGGCCTAGGCAACGATCCGTGATCCCGCCGGCGCCACCACCGGCCATCTCCATTTTTCGCACCATCATCCGAGGAAACCGACATGTCTGATCCCATTGTTATCGTCTCTGCCGCCCGTACCCCGATGGGGGCTTTTCAGGGCGGCTTTGCCGGCCTGACCGCGGCCAATCTCGGCGCCGTCGCCATCAAGGCGGCCGTCGAGCGTGCCGGGATCGATGCCAGTCTGGTTGAAGAAGTGCTGATGGGCTGCGTGCTGCAAGCCGGCCAGGGCCAGGCACCGGCCCGGCAGGCGGCACTGCAGGCCGGCCTGCCGCTTTCCGCCGGTTGCGCCACCATCCACAAGGTCTGCGGTTCGGCGATGAAGGCGACCATGCTCGGCCACGACGGCATCCTGGCCGGCTCCTACGGCGTCGCCGTGGTCGGCGGCATGGAGTCGATGACCAATGCCCCCTACCTGCTGCCCAAGGCGCGCGGCGGCTATCGCCTCGGTCACGGCCAGATCATCGACCACATGTTCATGGACGGCCTCGAAGACAGCTACAGCAAGGAAAGCCGCGGCCGCCTGATGGGGACTTTCGCCGAGGAATGCGCCGCCAGTTATAGCTTCAGCCGCCAGGCGCAGGACGAATTCGCCGTCCGTTCGACCACTCGCGCCATCGAAGCCAGCAACAACGGCTCTTTCGCCTGGGAAATCGCCCCCGTCACCGTCGCCGGCCGCAAGGGCGATGTCGTGGTCGACAAGGACGAAGGCCCGTTCGCCGTCAATGTCGACAAGATTTCCGGCCTGAAGCCGGCTTTCAAGAAGGACGGCACGGTCACCGCCGCCAATTCCTCGTCGATTTCCGACGGCGCCGCCGCCATGGTGTTGATGCGCGCCTCGCAGGCCGACAAGTTGGGTCTGCAACCGCTCGCCCGCATCGTCGGCCACACCACCCATGCTGGCACGCCGGCGCTGTTCCCGTCCGCCCCGGTCGGCGCGATGCAGAAGCTTTTCGCCAAAACCGGGTGGACGGCCGACAGCGTCGATCTTTACGAAATCAACGAGGCTTTCGCGGTGGTCACCATGGCAGCGCTCCACGACCTCAATCTGCCGGTCGACAAGGTCAATGTCCACGGCGGCGCCTGCGCCCTCGGCCATCCGATCGGCGCCTCCGGCGCCCGCATCGTCGTCACGCTGCTCGGCGCGCTGAAAAAGTACGGCAAGAAGCGCGGCATCGCCTCGCTCTGCATCGGCGGTGGCGAAGCCACGGCACTGGCGGTGGAACTGCTGTAGGTGCCGGCAGCGGCGCGTTCGCTCACCTACGCCAAGCTGGTCGGCGCCATGTTCATGTGGGGAGGTACCTGGATCGCCGGGCGTATTATCGCCCAGGAGGTGCCGGCGCCGCTCGCCGTTGCCGCCTTGCGCTTCGTCGTCGCCGGCCTGGTGCTGGGCGCCGTCGCGCTGGCCAGCGAAGGCGCCATTCCCCTGCCGCAAGATCGCCGGGAATGGGGCGTCATCACCGGCCTCGGCTTTTTCGGCATCTTTCTCTACGGCCTGTGTTTCTTCTACGGCCTGCAGCACATCCCGGCCGGACGCGGCGCCCTGGTCGTCGCCCTCAACCCGGTTGTCGTCGTGCTCACTGCCTGGCTGCTTGGCGATGAACCGATGACGGCGCGCAAGGCCATCGGCAGTGCCATTGCGCTGGCCGGCTGCCTGACCGTGATCGGCAACGGCAATCCGCTGGCCCTGCTGCAGGGCACGGTTGGTTTCGGCGAAGTGCTGATCGTCGGCTGCGTACTGAGCTGGACCGCCTATACCTTCATCGCCCGCCAGGCGACCAGAACCCTGTCGCCGCTCGCCACTACACTTTGGGGCAGCCTGGCCGGCGCGCTGATGCTCGGCCTCGCCGCCTTCCTTCCCGGCGATGTCGCCCCTGCCGCCTGGTCCTGGCGCGTCTGGGCGAGCATGCTGTTCCTGGCCATTTTCGGCACCGCCATCGCCTACACCTGGTTCACCGCTGCGGTGCATCGTCTGGGCGCCGGGCACGCTTCGGTTTTCATCAACCTGGTGCCGGTTTTCGCCGTGCTCCAGGCTGCCGTACTGCTCGACGAGCGCCTCGGCCTGTCGGTGCTGGCCGGCGGCCTGCTCGTCATCGCCGGCGTCTGGCTGGCAACACAACGCAAGCAATCCCTGGAGACAAGAACATGATATTGACCAATGAACAGGAAATGATCCGCGACTCGATCCGCGCCTATGCGCAGGAAAGAATCGCCCCGCACGCCGCGGAATGGGACAAGCACAGCACCTTTCCGCGCGCCGCGCTGAAAGGCCTCGCTGAACTGGGCGTGCTCGGCATGGTGGTGCCCGAAGAATGGGACGGCGCCGGCCTCGGCTACCTGGAACTCGGCCTCGCCCTCGAGGAAATCGCCGCCGCCGACGGCGCGACCTCGACCATCGTCAGCGTCCAGAATTCGCTGGCCTGCATGATCCTGCTGAAATACGGCACCGACGACCTGCGCCAGGAATGGCTGAAGCCGCTGGCCCGTGGCGAGAAGCTCGGCTGTTTCTGCCTGACCGAACCGCACGTCGGCTCGGATGCCGGCGCCATCACCACCACCGCCCGGCGTGAAGGCGACGACTGGGTGATCAATGGCGTCAAGCAGTTCATCACCACCGGCAAGGAAGGCGATGTCGCCATCGTCTTCGCCGTCACCGACAAGGCCGCCGGCAAGAAAGGCATCTCGACCTTCCTGGTGCCGACCCGGACGCCCGGCTACATCGTCGCCCGCCTTGAAGACAAGATCGGCCAGCACGCTTCCGACACGGCGCAGATCCTCTTCGAAAACTGCCGCATCCCGGCCGCCAAACTGCTCGGCAAGGAAGGCGAAGGCTACAAGATCGCCCTCTCCAACCTCGAAGGCGGCCGCATCGGCATCGCCTCGCAATGCATCGGCATGGCCCGCGCCGCGCTGGAAGCCGCCGTGCGTTATGCCAAGGAGCGCACCTCCTTCGGCAAGCCGCTGAGCGAACATCAGGCCATCGCCTTCATGCTCGCCGACATGGCGACGCAGATCGACGTCGCCCGCCAGTCGGTCTGGCACGCCGCCAGCCTGCGCGACGCCGGCCGGCCCTGCCTGAAGGAAGCGTCGCAGGCCAAGCTGTTCGCTTCGCAGATGGCCGAGAAAGTTTGTTCTGACGCCATCCAGGTGCACGGCGGCTACGGCGTCACCATGGATTTCCCGGTCGAGCGCATTTACCGCGATGTCCGCGTCTGCCAGATTTACGAAGGCGCTTCCGAAATCCAGAAACTGGTCATCGCCCGCGCCGTGCTGGCCGACTAGCCTATCCTGCGGCCTGCTGGTCCCCCCGGGCCGGCGCCCGCAAGCCCGAGGAGACCCACCATGGCCGAAGCGATCGATTTCTACTTCGATTTTTCCAGCCCCTACGGTTACCTGATGAGCGAGCGGATCGACGCCCTCGCCGCCCGTTACGGGCGGCGGGTCAAATGGCACCCGATCCTGCTCGGCGTCATCTTCCAGGCCACCGGAAGTGCGCCCCTGACCCTGCAGAATCCCGCCAAAGCCGCCTATTCGCTGCGCGATTTCGCCCGTTCGGCACGCTTCATGGGCATTCCCTACCGCCATCCAGACAAGTTCCCGCTCGCCACGCAGAACGCCGGCCGCGCCTACTACTGGCTGCACGGCCAGGAATGCGCGCTGGCCCGGCAGTTCGCCCACGTCGTCTATCGGGCGCTGTTCGTCGACAACCACGACATTTCCTCGCCGGACACCGTGCTCGACATTGCGGCGCAGTTGGGCGTCGACCGCATAGCCCTCGCCGCCGCGCTGCAGGCGCCGGAAATCAAGGCCCGGCTCAAGGAGGAATGCGACCACGCCCTGACGGCAGGCGTCTTCGGCTCGCCGCATGTCGTCATCGACGACGAGCCTTTCTTCGGCGCCGACCGCCTGCCGCACATCGAACAATGGCTGGAAAGCGGCGGCTACTGATGCCTGTCGTCAAATCGCAGCTCAACCCGCGCGCTTCTGATTTCCAGGCCAATGCGGCCGCCATGGCGAGCCTGGTTGCCGACCTGCGTGAGCAGGCCGGGAAAATCGCCCGCGGCGGCCCGGAAGCGGCGCGCCAGAAACACCTGGCGCGTGGCAAGCTGCTGCCGCGCGAGCGGGTCGATGCCCTGCTCGATCCCGGTACGCCTTTCCTGGAAATTGGCCAGTTCGCGGCCTACGGCATGTACGAGGGCGCTGACCCTTTCGAAGTCCCGGCCGCCTCGCTGATCGCCGGCATCGGCCGCGTCGAAGGCGTCGAGTGCATGATCGTCGCCAACGACGCAACCGTGAAGGGCGGCACCTACTACCCGCTGACCGTCAAGAAACACCTGCGCGCCCAGGAAATCGCGCTGGAAAACCGCCTGCCCTGCATTTACCTGGTCGATTCCGGCGGCGCCTTCCTGCCGATGCAGGACGAGGTCTTCCCGGACAAGGAGCATTTCGGCCGGATTTTCTACAACCAGGCCAACCTGTCCGCCGCCGGCATCCCGCAGATCGCCGCCGTGATGGGCTCGTGCACGGCAGGGGGCGCGTACGTGCCGGCGATGTGCGACGAATCGATCATCGTCAGGAACCAGGGCACCATCTTTCTGGGCGGTCCGCCGCTGGTCAAGGCGGCAACCGGTGAAGTCGTCTCGGCCGAAGACCTGGGCGGCGCCGACGTGCATACCCGGATTTCCGGGGTTGCCGATCACTTGGCCGAAAACGACGCGCATGCGCTGGCCATCTGCCGGCGCATCGTCCGCAACCTCAACAGGAAGAAATTGCCGCCGGTGACCCTGGCCGAGCCCCGCGAACCGCTGTACGCCTCTGATGAACTCTATGGCGTCATCCCGACCGACAGCAAGAAACCTTTCGACGTCCGCGAAATCATCGCCCGACTCGTTGACGGCTCGGATTTCGACGAATTCAAGGCCCGCTACGGCTCGACCCTGGTCTGCGGCTTCACCCGGATTTACGGCTACCCGGTGGGGATCGTCGCCAACAACGGCATCCTGTTCAGCGAATCGGCGCTGAAAGGCGCGCACTTCATCGAACTCTGCGCCCAGCGCGGCATTCCGCTGATTTTCCTGCAGAACATCACCGGCTTCATGGTCGGCAAGAAATACGAAAATGGCGGCATCGCCCGCGACGGCGCCAAGATGGTGACGGCGGTGGCCACTGCCCGGGTGCCCAAATTCACCGTCGTCATCGGCGGCTCCTTCGGCGCCGGCAACTACGGCATGTGCGGCCGCGCCTTTTCGCCGCGCTTCCTGTGGATGTGGCCGAACGCCCGCATTTCGGTGATGGGTGGCGAACAGGCCGCCGGCGTGCTGGCCACCGTCAAGCGCGACGGCATCGAAGCCGCCGGCCAGGCCTGGAGCGCCGAAGAGGAAGCGGCGTTCAGGGCGCCGATCCGCGAGCAGTACGAAACCCAGGGCCATCCCTATTACGCCTCGGCGCGACTGTGGGACGACGGCATCATCGATCCGGCCGATACCCGGCGAATCCTCGGACTGGGACTTTCCGCCGCGATGAATGCGCCGGCCGCAGAAACGAAGTTCGGCATTTTCCGGATGTAAGGCCATGTATCTGCTCAAGCACTTCGCACAAAACGACATCACCGAACTGCAGGCCCTGATGCGCGCCTTTCCGCTCGCCACGGTGGTCATGCAGGACACGGATGGTCTCGAGGCCAACCACATCCCGTTGCTGCTGGCGCCCGACGCCGGACCGAACGGCACGCTGCGCGGCCACGTCGCCCGCGCCAATCCCTTGGCCGGCGCCGGCGGCCGGGAAATCCTGGTCGTTTTCCAGGGCCACGACCGTTACATCAGCCCGTCGGGCTATGCCACCAAGTCCGAACACGGCAAGGTCGTGCCGACCTGGAACTACTGCGCCGTGCATGCCAGCGGCCGACTGCGCCTGATCGACGACCCCGGCTGGCTGCTGGCCCAGGTGGCGGCGTTGACCATGGAGCACGAAGCCGGACGCCCCAAGCCGTGGGCGGTCGGCGACGCGCCGGCCGACTACATCGAGAAAATGCTCGGCGCCATCGTCGGCATCGAAATCGTCATCGATCGGCTGATCGGCAAATGGAACGTCAGCCAGAACCAGCCGCCGGCCAACCAGGCCAGCCTGATCGAGGCGCTGGCCGGCACGCCGATGGCCGACCTGATCCGGCAGCAACAACAATAGGGGAACGCCAGAAATGTTCACCAGCCTGCAAATCGAACTCGAGGGCCCGGTCGCCACCCTCTGGATGAACCGCCCCGCCTTGCACAATGCTTTTGACGAAAACCTGATCACCGAACTGACCGCCGCCTGCGCGGCGCTTGATGCCGACCGCGACGTCCGCGTCGTCATCCTCGCCGGCCGGGGCAAGAGCTTTTCGGCGGGCGCCGACCTCAACTGGATGAAGCGCGCCGCCGACAACGGACTCGACGACAACCTGAACGATGCCCGCCAACTGGCCGCCATGCTGCGCAGCCTGGCCGAAATGCGGAAACCGACCATCGCCCGCGTCCACGGCGCCGCGCTGGGCGGCGGCATGGGGCTGGCGGCGGCCTGCGACATCGCCGTCGCCTCGACGGAAGCCGTATTTGCCACCTCGGAAGTAAAATTCGGCCTCATTCCATCGGCCATCTCGCCCTACGTGCTGCGTGCCATCGGCGCCCGCCAGGCGACGCGCTATTTCCTGTCGGCCGAGCGCATCGGCGCCGAGCGGGCCCGCGACATCGGCCTGGTCCATGAATGCGTCGTCCCGGCGCAACTGGATGCCCGGGTGCAGGAAATCGCCAGCGGCCTGCTGCAAGGCGGCCCCCTCGCCCAGGCGGCGGCCAAAGAACTGGTCCGGGCGATCGACGGCCAACCGGTCAACCAGACGCTGCTTGAGGAAACCGCCCACCGCATCGCCCGTTTGCGCGCCACCCCGGAAGCCCGCGAAGGCATCGCCGCTTTTCTCGAGAAACGTGCGCCGGCCTGGATGGGGGAATAAGCATGTTCGAGGCGAACCGGATAGCCAAGCACATCGAACAATCCCGCCGGGACGCAGCAAGGACGCCTGGCCCACGGCCGGCACGACGCCACTGCGGGATTTCCCGGCGGGAGGCCCGCGATGTTTAGCAAGATCCTGATTGCCAACCGGGGCGAAATTGCCTGCCGGGTCATCCGGACGGCCCGCCGCCTCGGCATCCGCACGGTGGCGGTCTATTCCGAGGCTGATACCGAGGCCCGCCACGTCCGTCTGGCCGACGAGGCGGTGCTGCTCGGCCCGGCCGAAGCCCGCCTTTCCTACCTCGCCGGCGACAAAATCCTCGAAGCGACCCGCCGCACCGGCGCCCAGGCCATTCATCCCGGCTACGGCTTCCTCTCCGAAAACCCTGATTTCGCCGAAGCTTGCGTCGCTGCCGGCATCGTCTTCATCGGCCCGCCGGCCTCGGCGATCCGCGCCATGGGCTCGAAATCGGCCGCCAAGCGCCTGATGGACGCCGCCGGCGTGCCGCTCACGCCGGGCTACCACGGCGACGACCAGACGCCTGAACTGCTGCACAAGGAAGCTGAACGCATCGGTTATCCGGTACTGATCAAGGCGACGGCCGGCGGCGGCGGCAAGGGCATGCGCCTGGTCGAGCATCCGGCTGACTTTCCGACCGCGCTGGCCTCCTGCCAACGAGAGGCGATGGCCAGCTTCGGCGACGGCCGGGTGCTGATCGAGCAATACCTGACCCGCCCCCGCCACATCGAAATCCAGGTTTTTGCCGATCGCCATGGCAACTGCGTCCATCTCTTCGAGCGCGACTGCTCGGTGCAGCGCCGCCACCAGAAAGTGCTGGAGGAGGCGCCCGCCCCCGGCATGACGGCGGAACGCCGCCGCGCCATGGGCGAAGCCGCCGTCGCCGCCGCCCGGGCGGTCGGCTATGTCGGAGCGGGCACCGTCGAGTTCATCGTTCAGGACGGTTCCTTCCATTTCATGGAAATGAATACCCGGCTGCAGGTCGAACACCCGGTCACCGAGATGATCACCAGTCAGGACCTCGTCGAATGGCAGTTGCGCGTCGCCGCCGGCGAACCGTTGCCGCTTGCCCAGGAACAGCTGGCGATTCGCGGCCATGCACTGGAAGCGCGCATCTACGCCGAGGATCCCGGCAAGGGCTTCCTGCCTTCTACCGGCCGCCTGCTCCGCCTGTCGCCACCGGCCGAGAGTCTCAACGTCCGGATCGACGGCGGGGTCGAAGAAGGCGACGAAATCACTTCCCACTACGACCCGATGATCGCCAAGCTGATCGTCTGGGACGAAAACCGCGATGCCGCGCTGGCCCGCATGCGTCAGGCCCTGGCCGATTACCGGGTGGTCGGCGTCACCACCAATATCGATTTCCTGTCCCGCCTGGTCGCCTGCCCGGCTTTTGCCGGCGCCGACCTCGACACCGGGCTGATCGAGCGCCAGAAGGATTTCCTGTTCCCCGCGGCGGCGGCCGTGCCGCGTGACGCGCTGCTCGTCGCCACGGTGGGCGAGCTGCTCTGGGAACAGCACACCGCCCGCCAGGCTGCCATGGCCAGCACCGACCCCAGGTCGCCCTGGCATGCCCGCGACGGCTGGCGGATGAATCTTGCCGCCGCCCGGAGCATCGGCTTCAAGGATGGGGAGCACCTGATCGAGGCCGGCGTCCGCTACCATCGCCAGCATTGGGCCATCACCCTGCACGGCCAGACCACCGTCGCCCGCGGCAGGAAGCTCGATGGCGACCAGTTCGCGGTCGAACTCGACGACCGGCGTTTGATCGCCAGCCTTGTCGCCGTGGAGGGGAAGCGCAGCGTCTTTCTCAATGGAAGTACATACTCACTCCTGCGAGACGACCCGCTGCATCGTGTCGACGCCGTGGGCGGCGACGGCGGCGGACTCACCGCGCCGATGCCCGGCAAAGTCGTCGCCCTGCTCGCCCAGCCCGGCCAGAAAGTTGAAAAGGGCACGCCGCTGCTGATCCTGGAAGCCATGAAAATGGAACACACCATCATCGCCCCCGCCGCCGGCATCGTCCGGGCGTTCTGCTATGCTGCCGGCGAACAGGTGGCGGAGGGCGCCGCCCTGCTTGAATTCGAGGGACTCGCATGAATCTGCCCGAGCGCGTCAGGATTGTCGAAGTCGGGCCGCGTGACGGCCTGCAGAACGAAAAACAGGTGGTGCCGACCGCCGTCAAGATCGAACTGATCGAACGCCTCGCCGGGGCCGGCCTGCGCGCCATCGAAGCGACTTCCTTCGTGTCGCCGAAGTGGGTACCGCAGATGGGCGACAATACGGCGGTGATGCGAGGGATCGAGCGCCATCCCGGTACGAGCTACGCGGCCTTGACGCCCAATCTGCAGGGTTTCGACGCCGCGGTGGAGGCCGGGGCGACGGAAGTAGCCATTTTCGCGGCGGCTTCCGAATCTTTTTCGCGCAAGAACATCAACTGTTCGATTGCCGAAAGCCTGAAACGCTTCGAACCCATTGTTTCGGCAGCCAGCGCGCTGGAAATTCCGGTGCGCGGCTATGTTTCCTGTGTCGTCGGCTGCCCCTACGAAGGCACCATCGCGCCGGAACAGGCGGCCAGTGTCGCCGGGACGCTGTACGGCATGGGCTGCTACGAGGTTTCCCTGGGCGACACCATCGGCGTCGGCAATCCGGCCAGCGTCTCCCGCCTGATCGAGGCCTGCGCCCGCCCGGTGCCCATCGCCCGGCTGGCCGGTCATTACCACGACACTTACGGCATGGCGATCGCCAATATCTACGCCTCACTGAACATGGGGATGGCCGTTTTCGACAGCTCCCTTGCCGGACTGGGCGGCTGTCCGTACGCCCGGGGCGCCTCGGGCAACGTCGCGACCGAGGATGTCGTTTATCTGTTGCACGGCCTGGGCATTGAAACGGGCATCGATCTGGCTACACTGGCGTTTATCGGCGACTGGATTTCCGGCGCCCTCAACCGCCCGAACGGCGCAAAAGCCGGCCGGGCACTGTGTGCCAGGACCGAGTGAGCCTTCTTTCCACTTTTGCCGATTTCCTGAAACCCGCCCGCCACGCCGACCAGGCGCTACTCGAAGCGCTGGATCTGGTGGCCCGGATGGTCGAACCGGCGCTGCGCTTTACGCCCGGCTTCGAGAAACGCCTCAGCGGACCGCTCCAGCACGCCCTGGGCTATTGTGCCGGTCTGGTTGCTGCCTTGCCCGGGCCGATCGACATCAGCCGCCAGGCTTTCGCCAACGATCCGCTGGTCCATGCCTTGTTCGCCACGGCCGCCGATATCGAGCAGATGCTCGGCCGCAGCCAGGCGGTGCGCGACTTCCTGGCCAGTCCGGACTGTTGGGAAAATGACTATTTCTACGCCATGCTCGCCGCCCGCCGCCAGCAAAAGAAACAACTGGGCATGGAACAGCAGGGCGAGCTGGTCCGTTACGACGTGCCGCAAGTGGTGCTTTATTTCTCGGGACAGACCCTGGTCGAACCCAGTTGTCAGATCGAGCACAGCCGATTGGGCTTGCGCCGCAAGGCGCTGGAAAGCCTGCTCCATACCTTTCGCGCCCACGTCGAAGTCCTGCGCCACGAGCGCGAAGGCCTGCGCGCCGATCTTTCGGTCGAACGCGCCCATCTCACCGTGCTGCGTAGCGGAGCCGCCGACGCCCCGGCCATCGCGGTCGGAACCCGTCACCTGGCCGAACTCGACCTCCGCTTGCGCCAGCAGGCCGCCGCCCTTGAGCCCGAGCACCTGATCGTCGCCTTGGCCGATTACCTGGCGACCCCGGAAATGGCCTTGCAGCTCTGCCCGGTCGCCATCACTGTGGACCGCCTGGGTATCATCCGCGACCAGCCCGACCGCGACAGCAATGTGCATACCCTCAATTTTCCGGAACTAACCGCCCGCGACCGACGTCTTCATCTCGCCACGCTTGCCAGGATCAATCGCGACGAAGCTCTCGAAGCCGTTGAAAAGGTGCGCGACCAACAACATCGTTTCATGCTGATCTGAATGCTCCCCTCACCCTGCATCAACCTCTGCCAGATGGAGGCAGCCAACGGTCTGTGCCGCGGCTGTTTCCGCACCCTTGACGAAATCACCCGCTGGGCGCGCACCGACGATGCCGAGCGGGCCGTCATTCTCGCCGCCGTCACCCGACGCCGGCGGGAAGGCGACTTGCCGACCGCTCCTGCAGCATGAATCCGCTGCGAATCAGGTGCCATGGATAACGACGAAGACTTTTACCCCTGTGTCGGCATCTGCATGGCCGATCCCGATTCCGGCTACTGCCTGGGCTGTGGCCGCCCGCCGCTGGCGCCGCCGGGCATCGTCGCCGAAGCCTGCCAGCCGGTGGTCGGGCCCAGCACGGCCAGCGCCGATCCGGACACGCCGGAATAAGCCGGCGGCGGCCGGGCGCCGACCGCTGAAAAATCACGCTGGCAGCAGGCGAGGCTAGATTTGTCCGAACCGCCGTTTGCGCTCGGCGGTATAGGCCCACCACGGCTTTGGCTCTTCGCCGCCCATGAAGCGGGTGATCGAAATGAAAACGTCGAGCAGACAGAGATCATGCCGGGTTGCAGTCACCGCGCAGAGTTCATGGTACATGGCGAGGGGATCCCGGCCGATCAGTTGTTCCGGGCGGTCGATGCCGAGCCGGCGCAGATCGGCGGCGCAGGCCGGGCCGATATTCGGCAAGTCGGTCAGTTTCTCCAGACGCTGCCGGTCCACGCGGGCCGGATTCATGGCGTTCAGGCCTTGGGCAGCGCCCGCTGCACCAGGCGGACCCAGTAACTGACGCCGAGTGTCAGCAACTCGTCGTTGAAATCGTAATGCGGATTGTGCAGGGTACAGCCGCCGGTACCCGGTCCGTTGCCCAGCCAGACGTAGCAACCCGGCTTTTCGCGCAGCATGTAGGCGAAATCTTCGGCGCCCATCGAGGGCAGGATGTCGGTGAGTACTCGCTCCTTGCCGAAGACGGAGGCTGCGACCTCGCGGCAGAACTTTGCTTCCGGCACGCTATTGACCGTCGGCGGATAGCGATGGTCGAACTGGACGCTGATCTGTGCCCCGTTGGCTGCGGCAATACCGCTGCACAGGCGCTCGATGGCCCGCTCGACGCTTTCCTGGACTTCCGGCTTGAAGCTGCGGATGGTGCCGCGCAACACCACTTCTTCCGGAATGATGTTCCAGGCCTCGCCGGCGTGGAACTGGGTGATGCTGACCACTGCCGATTCGCAGGGATGCAGGGTGCGGCTGACCACGGTTTGCAGCGCCTGTACCAGTTGCGCCCCGGCGACGATGGAATCGATACCCTGGTGCGGCATCGCGGCATGGCAGCCGTGACCGCGCACCCATATCTCGAAGGCACAGGTGCCGGCCATCACCGGCCCGGGCATCACCGCCATTTCGCCGACCGGGATGCCCGGCCAGTTGTGCAGGCCGAATACCGCCTCGACCGGGAAACGCTCGAACAGGCCGTCCTCGATCATCACCGCGGCGCCGCCTTCCGATTCCTCGGCGGGCTGGAAAATGAAAACGGCCGTGCCGTCGAAATCCGGCTTTTCCGCCAGGTAGCGCGCCGCGCCGAGCAGCATGGCGGTATGGCCATCATGGCCGCAGGCGTGCATTTTTCCGGCATGCCTGGAGTGATGCGGGAATTCGTTCATTTCGGCGAGCGGCAGCGCATCCATGTCGGCGCGCAGGCCGATCATTTTCGTCGACGTGCCGGCCCGCAACACACCGACCACGCCGGTCCTGGCCAGGCCGCGATGCACTTCGAGGCCGTAGCTTTCGAGTTCGCGGCCAACCAGTTCGGCGGTGCGCTTTTCATCGAAGGCCAGTTCCGGGTGAGCGTGGATATCGCGCCGCTGGGCGGTCAGTTCGGCAAGGAAAGGCAGGTCGAGCAGGGGAAGGGTCGGGGGCATGATCATCTCCGTGTTTATTTCTATTATGCCGCGGGTTGCCTGCCCGCGCCGCCTTCATTATGCTGCGCTTCATGGAACTCATTCTTATTAGCGGACTTTCTGGCTCCGGCAAGTCGGTGGCCCTCAATCTGCTCGAAGATGCCGGCTATTACTGCGTCGACAACCTGCCGGTGGTGATGTTGACCATCCTCGTCCGCATGCTCAAGGAAGAGAAGATACGCAAGGTGGCGGTGGCGATCGATGCCCGCTCCGGCCACGGCATCGAACTGCTGCCGGAAAAACTGGCCAAGTTGTCGGTCGAAGGCGTCCGCCACACTTTCCTCTTCCTGCATTCCGACGAGGAAACGCTGCTCAAGCGCTATTCCGAGTCACGCCGCCGCCATCCGCTGGCCAGCAGCGGCCAGACGCTGGCCGAGGCGATTCGCAGCGAACGCGAACTGCTTGAACCGATCGCCAGTCTCGGCCACCGCATCGACACCAGCGGCCTGAAAGCCAATGCGCTGCGCGAATGGGTCCGCCAGTTCATCGAAGCCGAGCCCGGCCAGGGCCTGACCCTGATGTTCGAGTCCTTCGGTTTCAAGCACGGCATTCCGCTCGATGCCGATCTCGTCTTCGACGTGCGCTGCCTGCCCAACCCGCATTACGACGCCGACTTGCGACCGCTGACCGGCAAGGACAAGGCGGTGGTCGATTTCCTCGAAGCCGAGCCGGAAGTCGCGCGCATGCGCGACGACATCCGCCGTTTCGTCGCCGACTGGCTGCCCGCCTACATCCGCGACAACCGCAATTACCTGACGGTGGCCATCGGCTGCACCGGCGGCCAGCACCGTTCGGTCTACCTCGCCGAATGGCTGGGCCGCGAATTCGCCAACCAGGCCCGCGTCCTCGTCCGTCACCGGACGCTGGCGGGTTGAAAGACAACGCCGGCATGCCACCTGTCGCGTTCCGACCGGTGCCGCGATGCACTGGCTGAGCCTGCTGCGTCCCGGCGACTGGTTGGTCATGCTGCTCGGCGCCCTCGCCGTTGGCGGCAGCATCCCGGTTTTCTGGCAAGGCGGCATCGCCGACCGCGCCATCATCCGCCAGGAAGGGCGGATCTTCGCCGAAGTCGATCTGCGCAGCCGCCGCCAGTTCACGGTGAGCGGCCCGCTCGGCACCACCCTGATCGCCGTCGAGCCCGGCCGCGCCCGCGTCGTCAGCGATCCCGGTCCGCGCCAGTACTGCGTGCGCCAGGGCTGGTTGATGCGCCCCGGCGAAATCGCCATCTGTGCCCCGAACCGCGTCAGCGTCCAGATTGCCGGGCGAACCAAGATTTATGACTCGATCAGCTATTGAACTCACCGTCACCGCCGAGGATCGCCGCGTCGCCTGGCTGGCCACCGCGGCGGTCGGCCTGTCGCTGGTCGATGCGGCGATTCCCTCGCCGCTGCCGGGCGTCAAGCCAGGGCTGGCCAATATCGTCACTTTGGTCGTCCTCGCCCGCTACGGCTGGGGCACGGCGGTCTGGGTCAGCGGCCTGCGCGTGCTGGCCGGCAGCCTGCTGCTCGGCTACTTCCTCGCCCCCGGCTTTTTCCTGTCATTGGCCGGCACCGCACTCAGCCTGCTGACGCTCGGCCTCGCCCGCCACTTGCCACAGCGCTGGTTCGGCCCGGTCAGCCTGTCCATCCTCGCCGCCTTCGCCCATATCGGCGGCCAGTTGCTGCTCGCCCGCGCCTGGCTGATTCCGCACGACGGCGTCTTCCTGCTCACTCCGGTCTTCGCCGGCGCGGCGCTGGTCTTCGGCACCATCAACGGCCTGATCGCGGCTAAACTGCTGGCTGAAACCGTGTCTCCGGAAAGTCCTTGATGCCCAAGACCATCTGCCTCGCCCTGACCGGCGCTTCCGGCATGCCCTACGGCCTGCGCCTGCTGGAATGCCTGCTTGATGCCGGCTGCCGCATACAGTTGCTGTACTCGCAGGCGGCCCAGGTCGTCGCCAAGCAGGAACTGGATCTTGAACTGCCCTCCCGCCCGGCCGATGCCCGGGCCGCGCTGCTCGCCCGCTTCCCGGCCGTCGATCCGGACAAACTGGCGGTTTTCGGCCGCGAGGAATGGTTCGCGCCGGTCGCTTCCGGCTCCAACCCGCCCGACGCCATGATCGTCTGCCCCTGCTCAATGGGCACGCTGGCCGCCATCGCCCAGGGCCTGGCCGACAAACTGATCGAACGTGCCGCCGACGTGGTGCTCAAGGAAGGCCGCAAGCTGGTACTGGTTCCACGTGAAACGCCGTTCTCGGCCATCCACCTGGAAAACATGCTGCGCCTGGCGCGGGCCGGTGCCGTCATCCTGCCGCCCAGCCCGGGTTTCTACCATCACCCGCAGAGCGTGCCGGACATCGTCGATTTCGTCGTCGCCCGCATCCTCGACCAGATCGCCGTGCCGCACCGGCTGATGCCGCGTTGGGGAGAATGATGGGCTGGTTCGACTTTGTCCGCAGCCCGCAAGTGCCGGTCGTCGAAACGCTGGAAATTCCGCTCTTTCCGCTGCAAGCCGTGCTCTTCCCCGGCAGCCTGCTGCCGCTCAGAATCTTCGAGCAACGCTATCTCGACATGGCTGCCGCCTGCCTGAAGGAAAACCGGCCTTTCGGCATCTGCCTGATCGCCAGCGGCCAGGAAACGGGCGCAGCGGCCGAACCGCACGCCGTCGGCACGCTGGCCACGATCGGCAACTGGGAAATGGAACAGCTCGGCATCCTGCAGATCATCGCTCATGGCGGGCGGCGTTTCCGCATTCTGGAAAGCCGCACCGGCGCAGGCCAGTTGTTGCAGGCCCGGGTCGAGGTCATCCCCGACAACGGCCCGCTCGCCCTGCCCGCAGAACGCCAGCGGTTGCTGCCGCTGCTCCGCCGCGTGGTCGGCGACCTGGGCGGCGAGCGCATCCCGGAACCCCATCATTACGATGACGCGGAATGGGTGGGCTACCGGATCAGCGAAATCCTGCCCATCCAGAACCTGGCCCGGCAAAAGCTGCTCGAACTGGAAGACCCGCTGGCACGGCTGCAAATTCTCGAAAAATACCTCGACCAACGCAAGCTGCTCGACTGATCAGCCACCGCTCGCAGATTCCATGAACCGGCGCAGCGCCTGCAGCAGTTCGCCCACCGGCGCCTGCCAGTCGCCCCGCTGCTGTTGTCGGAACAGGCGCATCGACGGATACCACGGACTGTCGCTGCGCTGCTGCAGCCAGCGCCAGTCCGTCTTGTAACAAGGCAGGATCAGCCAGCACGGCAGGCCCAGCGCCCCGGCCAGATGCGCCACCGAGGTATCGACCGCGATCAGCAGGTCGAGTTGGCTCAGAAAGGCCGCGGTATCGGCAAAATCCCCGATCGCCGGGCCGAGGTCGGTCAGCGGCAGGCCCTCCGGCCAAGACAGCGCCGTCTCGCTTTTCTGCAGACTGAAAAAACGCACACCGGGTACCGTCCATAGCGGCGCCAGCACCTCCAGGGCGGGCAGCGACCGCTCGGCATCGTTCAGATGCTTGGGATTACCCCGCCACACCAAACCGACCCGTAAGCCGTCGCCGGCCAACAGCGGCGCGAAGCGGGCTTGGCGGGCGGGCTCGGGATGAAGATAGGGAATGGCGCACGGAACCGTCGCCAGCGTCGTCCCGGCGTGGAGCGGCAAGCTGAGCAGGAAGGTCCAGTAATCGTGGCTGTCCAGGGCTGTCGCGGCTTCCTTCAGGCTGAGCACGCAATCCGGGCCGTCCAGCGTTTGCAGCAAGGCTTGCTGATTCGGCCGACAAACCAGCGTCAGCCGCACCGGCCCTTGCGCCTTCAGCCAGGCGAGATAGCGGACAAACTGGATTTCATCGCCCAGCCCCTGCTCCGGCATGACGATTATCGCCTTGCCGGCCAGCGCCTCGCCCTGCCATTGAGGACAAGCCGGCCGATGAACCATCGGCCCGCTGCCGCCATCGAGGTAGACATATTGCCGTCCCTCGTAGAGCGGCCAGCCTTCGGCCAGGCGGCCCTGCATCAGCAGGAGCTGGCCGAGATTCATCCGTGCCGTCAGGAAATCGGGCTGCATGGCCAGTGCTTCGCGAAACGCTGCTTCCGCTTCGACCTGCCGCCCACTGTCGACGAGCAGCACACCCAGGTTGGAGTGGGCCATGGCAAAACCCGGCTGCAGCCGGATGGCGGCGCGGTAAAGGCTTTCGGCAGCCGCCTCCTGACCCAGCTTGAGCAGCAGACCGGCCAGGTTCGAATGCAGTTCCGCCGAGTCAGGAGCCAGTTGCAACGCCCGCCGCTGGTGGTGCTCCGCTTCGGCGAGGCGACCGGTACGTTCCAGCAGCATGCCGAAATTGGCGTGCAGCGCGGCTTCATCCGGCGACGAGGCCAGGCCTTGGCGATACGCCATCTCGGCGTCGGCCGTACGCTGCAGCCGTTCCAGGGCAAGACCGAGGCTGTTCCAGGTCGACGCATCAACAGCTTCAAGTTCAAGCCGACGTTGCCAGCAGGCGACGGCATATTCGTCGTCCCCCTCGCTGGCGGCGCAGGCCGCCGCCAGTTCAAGCAACGGTGAATGATCGGCAAACAGGGTCAGCCCCATGCGGGCCGTGCGCAGCGCTTCGCCGGGCGAACCGCCGAGCAGTTGCAACTCGGCACGTTGCAGAAACGGGTTGTCCATCGCTCGCTATGTCGCTGGCTTATTGATGAATGGCGGTTTGTGACGCAGACCGCGAATGGAGGCAGTTTAGCCGCTTCGGGCAGGCAGCGCGCGGCGCAGTGAAGACGGAAATGACTGCCCGCTCGCCGCACAATTGCAACTTCCCGTGGCGGCTGAACTCTTGGATACTACGCCACGGACTGCCGACAAAGATTGCTACCGGCCGGCCTCAAGTCGCCTGAAGGAGAAATATCGATGCCCCCTTGCCGATCGTTGATCTATTCGCTCATATTCGTTGCCGCTCAGGCCTGGGCTCAAGATGCTCCGGAAGCCGTGGTGCAGTATTGCGCTCGTTGCCATGGCACCGATGGCATCGCTACCCAGCCCGGTATGCCCCATCTGAACGGGCAGCAAGACACCTACCTGATCGATGTAAGTACCCGCTTCCAGCGCGGCAAGCTGATCACCACCGTTACCGATCATGTACCGAAAGCCCTGGACGCTGACCAGATCGACCTGATCGCCCGGCACTACGCCGGCAGCAAAGCGGTCCGCCCCCGGCAAGAAACCGATCCGCAGAAAGTGGCGCAAGGGGAAACCGTCTATCGCAATCGCTGCGCCGACTGCCACATCGATAACGGACGCGATGCCGACAAGGATGCCCCCTTTGTGGGGGCCCAGAACCTAGACTACCTGCTCAACCAGACCCGGCTATTTGTCACCGGCAAGCGGCGCTTCGGCTATCTGCAAGATGAAGCCTTCAAAGGCTTGAGCGATGACGAACTGGTAGACGATGCCGCCCTGCGCGTTCAGGCTGGTCTTGGGCGCAGTCAGCGTGGCGAGATGAAGATAAATGGGGGTGTTGCTCATGGTTTGCGTCCTTTCGGTGGCCCATAAACAGAAAAGCCCGTGATCGCTGAGGATCACGGGCTTCTTGTTGGGCTTTGATTTGGGCTGGTTAGCGATCGATCTCGATGCGCAGTTCGATTTCGATATGGTCGGGCCAGACGGCATCGACCACGATAGGTACTAGATTGGAAAACATGGCGATCCTCACGGAGATGGGCAATGAGACTGGCCGAGATACTGGCCAGCGTTGGTGGGGCTTCCCCTGGAAAATGATATGAAAGTGAGGATCGGCACTGACACCCTGTCAGGCCTTGTGCCTGACAGGGTGTTTGAGGTCACGCTCAGCGCCGGTCTGGACGCAGACAGTGGATGTCGTCGGGGTGTATGCCTGAACACCGACCCACTTTGTTGTAGTCGATGGGTAGCGAGAGCGGATTGCCCGTTGGCAGCAGATCGGCCTGAATCAACGCTTTGCGGAGGCGATCGAGAATCTCATCGGCGATCCGTTCCCGGATTCCTGATAAGGCTCGTTCGATAGCCACCATCTTGTACACCTCGACCACCCGCCCGGCGTAGTCTGGGTCCATGGCTATTTCGGTGGCGAGGTCTTCCACCGGAAAAATTGTCGTTTCCGTTCCCAGCGTCAGGGCCCAAACGGACCAACCTAGGGAGTTCATGCAGACCTGAATGTCCTCGTCGGAAAGGCCTTTATCTGATGTGGGTAAGGTTTTTGTGTTGCTCATCTTCGTATCCTTGATGGGTGGTGTGGGTATCAACACAATGTTTGCGGCAATTAATGTTTTTGGCCGAACTTTGCCGAAACAAATCGGTAGATACCCGTTTTGTCACCTCGGAGGACTTCATGACCACCAACACTCTGCAACCCACTTCCTGGCTCGCCAAACGGCTTGGCTTATCGGTTTCGCGCATCGAGCGCCTGCGCGCCCGAGGTAAAGGCGAATTCCTGACCTGTGCAATTGAAACGGTGCGCAAGCAGCAGGTCAAAACCGTCGAACAGGAGCAATTGCTGCAGGCATCCATCTTCGGCGTCGAGAAAAAGCCGCTGCCGCATCTGCTGTGCGCCACCAACATGATCCTGCACGGCATCGATGTGCCGACCAACGTCCGCCACGACAACACCCTGTCACGGCCGCTGCGCGATTACGGCCCCAAGGATCGGGTAGATGTCATTGTCACCAACCCGCCCTTCGGCGGCATGGAAGAAGATGGCATTGAAACCAACTTCCCGGCCAACTTTCGCACTCGTGAAACCGCCGACCTGTTTCTTGTGCTGATCATGCACCTGCTCAAGGACGGTGGCCGTGCCGCCGTGGTCCTGCCTGATGGCACGCTGTTCGGCGAAGGCATCAAGACCCGCATTAAGGAACAGTTACTCACCACCTGCAACCTGCACACCGTCGTCCGCCTGCCCAACGGCGTCTTTGCCCCCTACACCGGCATCAAGACCAATCTGCTCTTCTTCACCAAGGGTATGCCGACACATGATGTCTGGTTCTACGAGCACCCCTATCCCCCTGGCGTGAAGAATTACAACAAGACCAAGCCGATGCGGCATGAAGAATTCGCTGCCGAGAAGGCTTGGTGGAATAACCGGGTCGAAAACGAATACGCTTGGAAAGTCAGCGCTGACGACATAAAGGCCCGCAACTACAACCTCGACATCAAGAATCCGCACAGCCCGGACGCTGAGGTGCACGACCCCGACACCCTGCTCGCAGATTACGCCGCCCTGCAGCAGCGCATCAACCAGACCCGCAACCAGCTCAAGGCCATCCTCGCCGCCGCGCTGGAGGGCAAGGCGTGAGCGTCGTCCTGAGCGAACACCTGCCGCTGATCGCTACCGCACCGGACGGCATCCAGAAACTACGCGGCCTGATTCTCGAACTGGCTGTGCGTGGCAAGCTGGTACCACAAGACCCGAAGGATGAGCCGGCGAGTGAATTGCTCAAGCGTATTGCACAAGTAAGAGCACAGTTGGAGGCGGAAGGAGTTTGCAAAAAATCTAAGACCCCACCACTTTCGGGCGATGAAGTTTGGCCGTCTGCACTAGCGCCTGGATGGTCATGGACAAATCTCGCCACCGTAGCTTTAATCAATCCACGGAACAGCGCCGATGATTTGACAGAAGCCTCATTTGTTCCCATGGCGATGATTGGCAATCGTTTTGAAGGATCGCACGAACAAGAAACTCGCAAATGGAGTGAAATCAAGCAGGGGTTTACTCATTTCGCAGAAGGCGACGTCGGTGTCGCCAAAATCACGCCTTGTTTTGAGAACAGCAAGGCTTGTGTCTTCACTGACCTGAGAAACGGTATTGGCGCAGGAACAACTGAGCTTCACATCGTTCGTCCGCTTGGTAACACGCTCTCGCCCCGCTATGTTTTGGCATATCTCAAAGCACCGATGTTTCTCGCCGTCGGTGAGACCAAAATGACCGGAACAGCCGGGCAGAAGCGGTTGCCAAAAGACTTCTTGGAGTCGAATCCATTTCCACTCCCGCCCCTCGCCGAACAACACCGCATCGTCGCCAAAGTCGATGAACTGATGGCCCTCTGCGACCGGCTGGAGGCGGAACAGACGGCCTCGGCCAGCGCCCATACCCGACTCGTTGAAACCTTGCTCAGCACTCTCACCCAAAGTGTCAATGCTGCTGACCTTACGGCCAACTGGCAACGCCTCGCCGAGCACTTCGACACCCTTTTCACAACCGAAGTCAGCCTCGACGCGCTGAAGCAGACCATCCTGCAATTGGCTGTGATGGGCAAGCTTGTCTCACAAAACGCCAGCGATGAGCCGGCAAATGTCCTACTTCAAAAAATCCCTAAACCCAAGAAAGCGTTTGCTCCAATTGATGACGGAGAGTTGCTTTTCGAGATTCCCTCAAACTGGCAGTGGGCTAGGCTTGGTGAGGTGTTTGTAGGAGGAAGCGGCACAACACCTCCTCGCACACGCCATGACTATTTCGATGCTGGTACTGAATATTGGGTTAAAACGACAGACCTCAACAATGCGCTTGTGACAACTTGCGAAGAGCTCATTACTCCTCAAGCGGTCACCGACTGCAATCTCTCCTATTATCCGGTAGAAACAGTCTGTATCGCCATGTATGGCGGGGCGGGGACCATCGGTAAAACCGGTGTACTAGGCATCACCTCAACAATCAACCAATCAGTCTTCGCCCTTCCTCCGGTAAAGTACATTTCTCCAGCGTTTACTCATTACTACCTAAAATCTATCCGAGGTATTTGGATGAGATTTGCGGCAGGTCTTCGAGTCGCCGCAAACATCAACGGACAGATCATCAAAAACATGGTTTTTCCTGTTCCGCCATTGAATGAGCAGAATCGCATCGTCGCCAAAGTCGACGCACTGATGACCCTCTGCGACCGCATGAAGGCTGACCTCGCCACCGCCAGTCAGCGTCAAGCCACATTGGCCGATACCTTGATCGAAACAGCTTTGGAGGCTGCCTGACGTGAGCGAACCTACCGTCGTCATCGAGGAAATCCTGCAACGCTCAGAACAGGGCGTTACCCGACCATTTATCTGTCGGGGTGATGACGGTGCGCTGTATTACGTCAAGGGAAAAGGTGCCGGCCGGCGCAGTCAGATATGCGAATGGGTTTCCGCCCAGCTGGCGACCGCCTTTGGTCTTCCTATCGCTGAATATGCCTTGGCCGAAGTTCCCATTGAATTGGTTGATGCGCAGATATTTCCGGAGATCAACGATCTAGGGTGTGGCATTGTGTTCGCTTCGCGGGAATTGTCGCACCCGCAGGAGTTGACCGTGACAACGCGGAACTTGGTCTCCCCGGAACAGGCAACGGATATCTTGGTCTTCGATTGGTGGGTGCATAACGAGGATCGACACCTGACTGAGCGCGGTGGCAACCCCAATCTGCTGTGGGACATGCAGGCTGGTGGCCTTGTGGTGATCGACCACAATCAGGCTTTTGATCCGGACTTCAACATCGAAAACTTCCTGGCCTCCCATGTTTTTTCCGACCACTGGAACCAGGTTTTCAGTGATCATGTCGAACGAGACCGGTACAGAACCAAGCTGGTTGCTGCCTTAGCCAAGTTGCCGGATATCCGTGTTAACATCCCCGATTCTTGGTGGTTTGTTGACGAAGCCGTCCCGGCCAATGTGACTTGGGATGAAATCGTTACTTGTCTGGAACGCTGCCACCGGAAAGATTTTTGGGATACCCCGTGAAAAAGTTTGCCTGCCAATACGCCCTGCTGCGCTTTCGCCCGTTCGTTGAAACGGGCGAGTTCGCCAATGTGGGTATCGTTATGATGGCGCCCGAGGCTCGCTTTTTCGGTTTCCGCCTATTGAAACACTACGGTCACATTACCCGGTTTTTCCACCAGCTTGACCGCAAGGTTTACTTGGATGGCAAGGGACTTTTCAAGGAAGAATTAGACCGATTTGCCGGTGAATTGCGCCGATTGGCATTGGATGGCCGCAAAACTCAGCCGGATATTCAACTCGCCCGGAACCTGTTCACTGAGCTCGTCCGCCCCCGAGAAGCGATGCTGCAGTTTGCCGAGCAACGCGTTGTGCTGGCCGACAACCCCAAGGAAAAACTGGGGGAACTGTTTGATCATTACATCGAACGCAATTTCGTCACCAAGGAATACCAAGAGCGCCTGCTCGAAAGCACGGTTCGCAAACTGCTTTTCCGTGGCCAGATAGGCACCAAGTATCAGCGTGAGAAAATCGGCACTCCTGATTTCGCCGTTAACTTCCCCTTCGTACTAATGGCTGAAGGTAAGGCACAACGGATCATCAAGCCGCTTTACCTGGCCCAAGGTGACACCACCAAGATACTGAACCATGGCGGGCAATGGGTGGACAAAGTACGTCGCCTACGTAAGCGCAATGCCTTGCCGGAAGACGTTCTTTTCCCGGTCACCGCACCGCAGGCTGGTACCAACGCCTACGATGCGTTCACCGAAATTCGTGACGACCTCGTCATGATCGATGTGCAGGTTGTGCCTGCAAACGATGAAACCGGGATTTTGAAGTTTGCCACGATCTGAAATCACTTAGCCTGAGCTTGATTAGTGCGGAAAGCGCTTGATCTGGCTCTGACCAGATATCGACCAGACAACAAAAAAGCCAACCTGAGAAGGTTGGCTTTTTCTTTTACAGATCAACGATCTAAGTATATTTTATGTGGAGCGGGCGATGGGAATCGAACCCACGGCTCTAGGCGGGTAAGGAGGTGGCCTCACGGCCACCCCCTCCCCTAAGAACCGTACGTGCAAGTTTCCCCGCATACGGCTCAAGCAACCCATAAGCACCCCTACTTGAACATTGAGGTACCGGCAGCAATTCCGGTTTTCTCCAAGACGTGGTGTTGCATGTGGCAATTCGGATGCAGCAGAACCAGATTGGTCAGCTTGTCCGAACCTCGCTGAGATCGTTTGATTATGTGGTGAAGATGCCACCCAGTTTCTCTCGTGATCTTTTGATTGCAGACGGGGCATTCACCTTCCTGCCACCACCACAACCAGCGAAGCTTGCGTCGTCCTTCCAGCGTCTTGTCCATCCGCTTTGCAAGCCGTTTGGAAAAATAGCTGTCGTACGCTGGATCGTATGGATTCGCTTCTCCCATGATCTTGATGTGGGGCCTTTTCAGGTATCCCGCCAAGACCGGTAGTAACTTGTCCTGATCCGCAAAAAGCCAGTCACGCCCCTTGAGGCATTTGAAGTAACGCTGTTTGATCCACCGCTTCCCCTTGTTCGGGTGACGGCGGCACGCCCAGCGCCACAATGCTTGCCAGATTTGATGGTCGCACTTTGCAAACGTCCGGGATGCCATCTGACTTCGATGATAGTTGGCCCACCCCCTGATTACCGGGGTCAGCTTCTCGATCACCTCAATCTGTCTGGCTGCTTTCCTTTCCCGCAGCAGGCAGCGGATTTTCCCCAGAAACGCCTTGATATTCTTTTTCGACGGCTGAGTGACCAGCATTCGATTGAACATCCTGACATTCCACCCCAAGAAGTCGAACCCCTCCGTCACATGCGTGATTTTGGTTTTCTTCTCCGAGAGAATGAGGCCCCGTGTGGCCAGAAATTTCTCCACCAAGGGTTTGACCTTCTCTTCCAGATACTCTTTCGAGCTACCCGTAATGATGAAGTCGTCCGCGTAGCGCACCAGATTGACCTTTGCCGCACGCGCATCCCGCACTGTTCTGAACAGTGTAGTCAGCTCATGTTGCAGGCCGTCCAGCGCCAAATTCGCCAAGACCGGGGAAATAATGCCTCCCTGTGGCGTACCTGCTTGCGTTGGGAATAGCCTTCCCGTTTCGATAAAGCCCGCTTTCAGCCACTTCCGAAGGACGCCCTTGTCCATGCAGACATTGGCAACCAGCCAGTCATGACTGATGTTGTCAAAACAGCCTTTGATGTCTCCTTCCAGCACCCATTTCGGGGAAGCTTTCCGGCCCAGCACGTTTCGCACTTGTTCGATGGCATCTGCCGTCGAGCGCTCACGTCGGAATCCGTAGGAATGATGATCGCCAGTTGTTTCAGCGACAGGCTCCAGCGCCAGTAAATGCAGCGCTTGCATCGCCCGATCACGCATGGTGGGTATGCCCAGAGGGCGTTTGTCACCGTTTGCTTTCGGGATGTAGATGCGACGTAGCGGTAACGGCTTGTATCTCTTGTTGCCAAGATCAACGACCGCTTTCCACTTCGCCTCCGGCGTGTCCCAGGTTTGTTTATCCACACCTGGAGTTTTCCGGCCTTGATTCTCCGTGACTCGCCGAACTGCCAGCGCTTTCGCGCCGCTGGATTTAGTCAGGAGTCTCTGCAAAGTGCGAACCTTCCGCCACTCCCCTGCTTTTGCTGCCTTCGCAATACGTGTCTGTAACCTCGCGACAACTTGATAAGCCTTGACCCATTGAATCTCGTGCCAAGACTGCCAAGCCGTAGAGGCGACATCGCAATTGAACTGCGTTGCGTCCATATCAACCTCCGGTTGTATGGAGCGGGCGAAGGGAGTCGAACCCTCGTCTCTTGCTTGGGAAGCAAGGGTAATAGCCGTTATACGACGCCCGCTCTGAACCTTTGGAGGAAGACGCAACCATTCCCCGGGCGGGGATTGTAGCATCAACCCCCTCGGGTTCGCGATTACACAGACCCTTCTCACGAAGGATCACCAGATGGAAGTCAGCACGCTTTCACGTCAGGGCAATCTTTTCATCCCCTATCCTGCCCATTACAGGCAGGCATTCGCTTTTTCCATCCTCCTCTACCTGCTTAGGTAAAGCGACCCTTGCGGGGCACCTTGTTCTTTCCGGTGTTTCCTTCCTTTGCACGTTGACGTGCAAAAGCAGGGATCCGGTTAGTTCTCGGTACGCATGCGGTTCCAGTCTTTCACACATTGAGTTCATTACCGGCAGCGCTGCCGGTATTTAAAATCAATACGTTATAAACTTTTGACACATGGACCAATTACCAAACACGTAAGCAATAACGTTCCCAAACCAGACTTACGGCTGGCTGGGGTGTTATGGATTGCCTAATTGTTAAAGAACGCCTAATCAGGCTTACTGCGTTCCGAACCAGTAACAGAACTGGGAAGGCCCCGCTTTTCCACCGGTGATGCTACGTCAGCGTGCCTGCACCAAGCAGACAGACATCCGATCACATGCCTTTTGGCAGAGCCCGATACAACAAGTTGCGTTTGGCTCATCAAGCTTGACGGTGTTTAACAGCGATTCACTTACGTTGGCCAACCAGCCCAGCCTAGCGCCTCAATCGAATGCAACTTTCGATATCACACCAGAACCCCTCGCGGGGTATGGCGTACCCCTAGAGGTGGCTACATTGTCAGAGCGCTTAGCACCTCACCGTTACCAGTGACGCACTGCTCCTAGGCTACGGGGTGCTGAAACCCCGGTGCTGTCTATTTTCTTGCCCCTGCTACTCCGTTGTCTCCAACGGACGATCACAGGCCCTTATAGATAGCAGCACAATTACTTGTTCGGCATTCACCGACAAGGAACCCACCCGGGCGGGTGGATAAAGCGAGTCAAGATTCGTCAGAATTAAGCGTCTGACTGGGGACTCGTAAACCTTGCGATTCGCATCGCACGCTTGGGAAGCTAGGGTATTACCATTATACGACGCCCGCTCTGGGCAAGAGGCTGCCATTCTAAGCGCAGAAGGCGCCCGGTTCAACGTTCATCAGGAACTAGCCAGCCCCCGGTATTGCCCGGCGTGGAACAGCAGCGGGGAAAGTTCGGGCGTCTGGGCGAAATTTTCGACCTGGCCGATGAAGATTGTGTGATCGCCCGCGGCATGTTGCGTCGCATTGGCGACCTCGAAGGTGGCGCAGCAGCCCGGGAAGACGGGGGCGCCGCCGGCGCCGGGCCGCCAGTCGAGGCCGACGAAACGGTCGACCGGCCAGGTGGCGAAACGATTGGACAGATCCTGCTGGTCGAGCGCCAGAATGTTGATGGCGTGATGGCTGGCGCGGCGGAAAGCTTTCAGGTTGTGCGAACCGTTATCCAGGCACCAGAGCACCAGCGCCGGCTCCAGCGACACGGCCGAGAAGGAATTGACCGTCAGCCCGATGGGATGGCCATCCGGATCGATGGCGGTAACGACGGCGATACCGGTGGCAAAGCGCCCAAGAGCGTTGCGCAGGGCACGGGTATCGGTTTTTGCTTGGGGCATCGGGCGGGGTCCGGCGGAAAAGGCCGTATTATCCGTGCTCCCGTCGCACACGTCGAGGCAGAATTGGCCGCCCAGCATTCCTTTACCGAACATCTGATCACCTGGCAGAAGGCCGCCGGCCGCCACGACCTGCCCTGGCAGAAGACGCGCGACCCTTACCGCATCTGGCTTTCCGAGATCATGCTGCAGCAGACCCAGGTCGCTACCGTGATCCCTTATTACCAGCGCTTTCTCGCGAGTTTTCCCGATGTCGCGGCGCTGGCGGCGGCGCCGATCGAGGTGGTGATCGAACATTGGGCCGGCCTCGGCTATTACGCCCGGGCCCGCAACCTGCACCGCTGCGCCCAGCAGGTTGCTGCCGGCTATGGCGGCCGTTTTCCGGAAACCCCGGAACAATTGGCCGAACTACCCGGCATCGGCCGATCGACCGCCGCCGCCATTGCCGCCTTCGCTTACGGCCGGCGTGCCGCCATCCTCGACGGCAACGTCAAGCGGGTGCTCTGCCGGCACTACGCCATCGAAGGCTCGCCGGCCAGCACGGCGGTCGAACGCAGCCTGTGGGCGCTGGCCGAAAGCCTGCTGCCGGAAAACAATATCGAAGCCTATACGCAGGGCCTGATGGATCTTGGCGCCACGGTGTGCACGCGCAACCGGCCGCGCTGCGGTTATTGTCCGCTGGCCGCCGAGTGCATCGCCTGTCGCGACGGCCGCCAGGGCGAGTTGCCGCAGGCCAGGCCGCGCAAGGCGGTGCCGGAACGCACGTCCGGTTTCGTGCTGATCAGCGACGGCCGACGCCTGTTGCTGGAACGGCGGCCGCCGAGCGGGCTGTGGGGCGGCCTGCTGGTGCCGCCGGAAGGCGAACCGGCCGGAGTGCTGGCCGGCCTCGGCCTGCAACTGCTCAGGCAAAGCGAGCTGGCACCGCTCAAGCATGCTTTCACGCATTTCCGGCTGACGCTGAAACCCGTGCTGTGCACGGTTGCGGCGAATTCCGGGGTGGCCGAACGCGGCTGGGAATGGGTCGATCTGGACAAGGCGGCGGAAGTCGGTGTGCCGACGCCGATTAGGAAACTGATCAGGCAGGTTGCCAGCGCAAGGGGCTGAGGCCCCAAGTCGCGTAGTCTTCGGCGCGCACGATCTGGCCGTAGTGATTGCCGATCTTGCGCGACAGATCGACGACGGCCGGCGGCACATACTGGCGGCGACCGGTATGGTAGATGACGCGCACCACGGGGCTCAGCAGATTGTCGTGATGCACTTCGTCAACCACCGCCAGGTGTCCGCTTTCGAGCAGGACCAGGGTGCCGACCGGGTAAATGCCGACGGTCCGCACAAAGGCGGCGACCAAGCCGGGGTCGAACTGTGTGCCGCCCTGTTCGAACAACTGGCGCAGGGCCAGGGCCGGCGAAATCGCCGGCCGGTAGGGACGGTCCGAGGTCATCGCGTCGTAGGTATCGACAATCGCCGCCATCCGTCCAGCCACCGAAATTTCGTCGCCGGCCATCCGGTACGGATAGCCGCAGCCGTTGTAGCGTTCATGGTGTTCCAGCACCACGGCGACCGTAGTCTCGGACAGGCGCGAAGTCGCTTCGAGCACGGCCAGCCCTTCCTCGACATGGCTCTTGACCACGGAGAATTCGGCCTGCGACAGCATGCCCGGCTTGGTGATCAGGCGCTCGTCCAGCGCTGCCTGACCGATATCCTTGAGCATGGTGCCGAGCGCCAGCTTCTCGATCTCGGGTTGTGCCAGACCCTGGTTCTGGGCCAGGGCAATCATCAGCCCGGCGGTTGCCACCGCATGCTCGGCGGCGTAAGCCTTCATCTGCTTCAGACGGGCGAGCGGCACCAGGGCATCCGGATTGCGCCGGACCGATTCGATCATCTTGCCGACCACCGGCTCCAGCCGCGCGGCATCGACGTCCCGGTTGCCCTGGGCGGCCAGCATCAGGTCGGCCAGACCGGCGCTGGCCTCGTTGAGCAGGCGGCCCGCCCGGCGCCGCTCTTCGCCCAGCGACACCGGACGCTGCCCGGGCTTGAAGCGCTCGGCGATGGACAGGATCTTGCGCTCGATTTCCTGATGGGCGACGGGCTGCGGCGGTGCCGGCAAATCGATGCCCTTGTCGGTGTCGATGCTGACTTCGCCGATGCCCTGTTCGTACAGCATCTGGATATGGGCTTCGTCGCGGATCAAGAAGCGGCGTTGCCAGATATTGTGTTCGAGCCAGCCTTTATGCAGGTCTACGACATACATGCCGGGCAACAAGTGGCGGATGGCTATCTTGCGGATCATGCCGGGGCGTCGTCTATTCCCTGGGCGTGCCGGCTTCGCTGGCGCGTTGCGCGGCCTTCCGCATCTGCTCGGCGACGCGGGCATCATGGGCCGCCTGCTTGCGGCGGAGCTTTTCGGCGTCGGCCGCCTTGCGCTTCTCGCCCTCGACCGCCTTTTTCGCTTGGTCGGCCCGGATCGTCGCTTCCTTGTTGGCGGCCGCCTCGCGCGTCGCCGCCACCTCGGCCTGGCGTTCCTGCAACTCGGCTTCGCGCTGCGGCGCCGCGGCCTGGCGCCGGACGTCGCTGTCGCTCAATTGTTCCTTGCGGACCTGGCGCTCGATGGCCCGGCCTTCGTTCTCGAGCAGCTTGCCCTGGCGGGCCGCCGCCGAATATTCCTCCTGGTTTTCCTGCAGGCAGGCATTGACCCGGAATTTTTTCCGGCAGGTGGCGTTCTTCTCTTCGAGTATCCGGCTGGCTTCCGCCTGCCGTGCCCGCCCCTCGGCGGACAGGGCAGCCGCCTTGTCGAGCCTGAGTTGCCACGCCGCCTGCTGCTCGCTGTCCGGCCCCTGGTCAGCCGCCCAGGCCGGGCCGCTGAGTAGGGCGAGAGCGATCAGGCGGGCAGCCACTGATAGGGATCGATTTTCCATTTTTCGTAATTCTCAAAGCTGGCGATGCTGTCCTGGACCTTGGAGAGGTCGACCGTCTCCGGAGGAATATAGTGCTGCTGGCCGGCGTGATAAAAAACGCGGACCACGGGTTTGAGCAGGTTTCCGTCATTCTGTTCGACCACCACGCCGAGCCGCTTGCTTTCCAGCTGGACCAGGGTGCCGGTCGGATAAATGCCGATGGCGCGAATGAAGGTCTTGACCAGTTGCGGATCGAAGTGGTGGTTGCTCCATTCGAGCAGCTTCTTCAGCGCCTGCGGCGGCGGCATGCCCTTGTGGTAAACGCGGTCGGAGGAAATGGCATCATAGACGTCGACGATCGCCGCCATCTGGCCGTAACGCGAAATCCCTTCGCCGGCCTGCTGCTTGGGGTAGCCCTTGCCATCCAGGCGTTCATGATGTTCGCCGACCACCTGCAAAGCAGTTTCGCTGACTCCGCCGCTACGCCGGAGCAGCTCGACACCCTGAACCACATGCCCCTGCATGGTGAAGAATTCCTGCTCGCTGAGCTTGGCCGGCTTGTTGAGGATGGCGTCCGGCACGCAGGCCTTGCCGACGTCGTGCAGCAGGCCGCCCAAGGCGATTTCCCGAATGATTTCCCGGGGCAGTTCCATCGCCCGGCCAAAGGTCACCAGCAACGCGCAGACGCTGACCGAGTGCTGGAAGGTGTAATCGTCATGGCGCTTCAGACGGACCAGCGGCAACAGCGCATCCTGGTTGCGGAAAATCGATTCGACGGTACTGTCCACCAGCGGCATGACGCGATCGAGCTGGACAGCCTGTCCCTGGCGGACGTCATCCATCACATGACGCACCAAGCGGTTGGCTTCGCCCTGCAGGCGGCGGGCGCGGGCCGTTTCTTCGCGCAGCTCGGTGACGATCGGCCTGGCCGCCTGCTTCTCGGCAATTTCCTGCAGGCGCCGGTCGAGGTCGGCATTCACGTCCCGTTCGCTGCGCGCCTCCCAGACATTCGCCCCTTTGACCGTATCGATGTAGAGCTCGCGGATGCCCAGATTGACGATCTTGTCCACCGTCGCCTGGTCGCGCACGTGGAAAGCGTTGGAAACGAAAGGATGATCGAGCCAGCCACAATTCAGGTCGTGGATATACATGCCCGGCTGGAGCTGGTCGGTGCGAATCTGCTTGATCATGCGGAAGATTCTAGCAGCCCGCCGCTATAATCGGCCCCCTCATGATTGCACTGCGCCAAGTCACCTTCGCCCGCGCCGGCCATCCATTGGTCATTGACGCTTCAGTCCAGCTCCATACCGGCTGGAAAGTCGGCGTCGTCGGCGCCAACGGCTGCGGCAAATCCAGCCTGTTCGCGCTGCTCGCCAACGAATTGCACGCCGAATCCGGCGATGTCGAAATCCCGGCCAGCTGGCAGATCGCCCGCGTCACCCAGGAAACCCCTGCGCTGCCCGACGCCGCCCTCGATTTCGTGCTCGACGGCGACCTCGAACTGCGCCGCGTCGAACGCGAACTGCTTGCCGCCGAAGCGCGCGGCGACGGCGAGGCGATCGGCCATCTGCATGCCCGCTACGGCGAAATCGACGGTTATTCGGCCAAGGCCCGCGCCGCGGAAGTGCTGCATGGCCTCGGATTCAAGGATGCCGATTTCAGCCGCCCGGTGGCGGAATTCTCCGGCGGCTGGCGCGTCCGCCTCAACCTGGCGCGCGCCCTGTCCTGCCGCGCCGACCTGCTGCTGCTCGACGAACCGACCAACCACCTCGATCTCGACGCCGTGTTCTGGCTGGAAAGCTGGCTGAAAAGCACGCCGGCGACGCTGCTGCTGATTTCGCACGACCGCGATTTCCTCGACGCCGTGGTCGGCCAGATCCTCGCCATCGACCTGCAGCGCCTGAGCCTGACCTCCGGCGGTTATTCCGATTACGAACGGGCTCGCGCCGCCCGGCTGGCCACCCAGCAGTCGGCCTACGAAGCGCAGCAGCGGCAGATCGCCCATCTTTCCAGCTACATCGAGCGCTTTCGCGCCAAGGCCACCAAGGCGCGCCAGGCGCAGAGCCGGATCAAGATGCTGGAACGCATGGAGACGGTCGCCGCCGCCCATGTCGATTCGCCCTTCCATTTCTCATTCCGCGAGCCGAGCGCCCTGCCCGACCCGCTGCTGACCATCGAGAAAGCATCGGCCGGCTACGGCGAGCAGCGCATCCTCGAGCATGTCTCGCTGACCCTGCGCCCGGGCTGCCGCATCGGCCTGCTCGGCCGCAACGGGGCCGGCAAATCGACGCTGGTCAAGTTGCTGGCCGGCACGCTCCAGCAGCTCGGCGGCGAACGCAAGGAAGCCAAGGCGCTCAATATCGGCTATTTCGCCCAGCACCAGCTGGAACAGCTGCGCCCCGACGAATCGCCGCTGCAACACCTGGTCCGCCTCGAACCGACGGTGCCGGAGCAGGAACTGCGCGACTACATCGGCGGCTTCGATTTCCGCGGCGACATGGCGACGCGCGCCATCGCTCCCTTCTCCGGCGGCGAAAAATCCCGCCTGGCACTCGCCCTGCTGATTCGCACCAAGCCCAACCTGCTACTGCTCGACGAGCCGACCAACCACCTCGACCTCGAAATGCGCGAAGCGCTGACCTTCGCGCTGCAGGATTTCGAAGGCGGCGTCGTCTTCGTCTCGCACGACCGCCACCTGCTACGCACCTGCGCCGACCAGTTGCTGCTCGTCGCCGACGGCCGGGTCAGCGATTTCGACGGCGACCTCGACGACTACGCCGCCTGGCTGGCCGCCCGGCGCAATGCCGAAAAAGCGGCCGAACCCGAGGTTGCGGCCGAGAAAAGCGAGCGGCTGCAACTGCGCGCCGACGCCAAGGCCAACCGGCAGGCGATTCTGGCGCAACGGCGACCACTGGTTAAGGAGATAGAACAGCTGGAGCGCAAACTGGGCAGATGGAACGAGGAAAAGGCAGCGTTGGAACTGCAGTTCGCCGATCCCGGGTTCTATGCGACTGTGGATCGGGTGAAGAGCGAGGAAATGCATCGGCTGGCCGGCGTGCTGGGCGAGCAGATCGATGAGGCGGAGATGCGGTGGCTGGAGGTGCATGAGGCGCTGGAGGCGCTGCCGGCGGTTGATTAGGTTGTAAGGTTGGTCGCTTGTTCCTCCGCTATGTTCCGCCCTTGCCGGGCGTCTCACTTTTTTTGCTTCGCCAAAAGAAAGTAAGCAAAGAAAAGGCGACCCTGGTTCGGTGCCCCCTTCGGGGGTTCCCTGCGCTACTCGGTTTGAGCGGGGGCTGCGGAACTCGGGCTGCGCCCTCAAACAGTCCTCGCCCTTTCTCCGCTCAAACCTGCGTTGCTCGGCACCTCGCAAGGGGCCCGGAAAGGCGTCGCGGCGGAACCAGCGATATTCGTTTTTTGCTTCTTCACGCGTTTGACGACGGAATTTGCTTTTTCCTGGGCAGAGCCGTCGTTCCGAGATGCCTTTCGGGTCCACATGGGAGGCGCTGAGCAACGCAGAAGGCGGCGGACAAAGGGCGAGGACTGTCTGAGGCCCGCAGGGCCGAGTTCCGCAGTCCCCGCCGCTTTCGAGTAACGCAAGGGACCCGCGTAGCGGGCGCCGACCTTGGGGTCGCCTTTTCTTTGGCTACTTTCTTTTGGCGAAGCAAAAGAAAGTACGCCCGCTCGCAAGGCGGAACACAGCGCTCGAACAAGCGACCACCCCCACCAGCAACAAAGACCATCCAATAAGCACAAAGCATCACCGCCCCCGCAGAAAAGCGTCCCCTTAAGGTAAAATCGCCCCTTTCCGAACACCGCCGCAGGAGCTTCCCCGTGCAAATCGTCTGTCTTGACCTCGAAGGGGTTCTCGTCCCCGAAATCTGGATCGAATTCTCCAAGCGCACGGGTATTCCCGAGCTGATGCGCACGACGCGCGACGAGCCGGATTACGACAAGCTGATGACCTACCGCCTGGACATCCTGCGCCAGCACAAGCTCGGCCTGCCGGACATCCAGAAGGTGATCGGCGAAATGGGCCCGATGCCTGGTGCCCGTGCTTTCCTCGACAAGCTGCGCGAGGATTACCAGGTCGTCATCCTCTCCGATACCTTCTACGAATTCGCCCATCCGCTGATGCGCCAGCTGGGCTGGCCGACGCTGTTCTGCCATTCGCTGGAAGCCGACGCCGAAGGCATGCTGGTCAATTACCACCTGCGCATGCCGGACCAGAAGCGCGAAGCCGTCCAGCGCTTCAAGGAACTGAAATTCACCATCGTCGCCGCCGGTGATTCGTACAACGACACGGCGATGCTCGGCGAAGCCCATGGCGGCATCCTGTTCCATCCGCCGGAGAACGTCATCCGCGAATTCCCGCAGTTCCCTGTCGTCTTCAACTACGACGATCTGCGCAAGGAAATCGACAAGGCTTTCGCCAAGGCCTGAGGGCCTTGACGCAAGCTTTCCGGCGAATTGCACCACCCCCGCACGCGGGGGCTGGCCACATTGAATCAACCATTGGCCGTCATGCATAGAGATCGTTTCTACACCCTCTCCGCCTCCTGTCCCGACCAGGTCGGCATCATCGCCCGCGTTTCCGGGTTCATCGCCAGCAATGGCGGCTGGATTCTCGAATCGAGTTTCCATTCGGACGTGCTGACCGGTCGCTATTTCATGCGCATCGAGATCAAGGCCGATTCGCTGCCTTTCCTGCTCGCCGAATTCCGCGAACGTTTCCGCACGGAAGTCGCCGAGCCGTTGTCGATGGACTGGCGGATCAACGACAGCGCCGTCAAGAAACGCGTCGTCGTGCTGGTTTCCAAGCAGGAACACTGTCTTTACGACCTGCTGGCGCGCTGGCAGGCCCGGGAGCTCGATATCGAGATTCCCTGCGTCATCTCCAACCACGACACTTTCCGCGGCTTCGTCGAATGGCACGGCATTCCCTTCCATCACGTGCCGGTCAATGCCGACACCAAGAAGGGCGCCTACGCCGAGATGCAGCGGATTTTCGAGGACGTCCGCGGCGACACCATGGTCCTCGCCCGCTACATGCAGATCCTGTCGCCGGAATTGTGCAATGCGCTGGCCGGCAAGATCATCAACATCCATCATTCCTTCCTGCCCAGCTTTGCCGGCGCCAAGCCCTATCACCAGGCTTACGAGCGCGGCGTCAAGCTGATCGGCGCGACCTGCCATTACGTCACCGCCGAACTCGATGCCGGCCCGATCGTCGAGCAGGACGTCATCCGCATCGACCACTCCGATTCGCCGGAAGACATGGTGCGTTACGGCAAGGATATCGAGAAGACCGTACTCGCCCGCGGCCTGCGCTACCACCTGGAAGACCGGGTGCTGGTGCATGGCAACAAGACCGTCGTCTTCCGCTAACGCCCGCCGCGACAACGCCAGGCCCGCGCTGCCGAATTGGCACCGCGGGCTTTTTCATGGGCAAAAAAAACGGGCACCGCGAGGTGCCCGAAGGAGAGAGACTACAATGACACTCCTGCTGCATTTACCCGGAAGCCGGCCGCTAGACCGGCCTCCGGTCGACGCAATTAGTGGTGGTAAGCGCTTTCGCCGTGCGAGGTGAGGTCGAGACCTTCACGCTCTTCTTCTTCCGGCACACGCAGACCGATAACGATATCGACCAGCTTGTAGGCAACCAGGGAAACCACACCGGACCAGACGATCACGGTACCGACGCCCCACAGCTGGCTGATCACCTGGGCGGTCATGTCGAAGTCGCCGACCTTGTTGGCCACGTAGTCATAGACGCCCGTGCCGCCGAGAGCCGGATCGACGAAGACACCGGTCAGGATGGCACCGAGGATGCCGCCGACGCCATGGACGCCGAAGACGTCGAGCGAATCATCGGCACCGAGGATCTTCTTCAGGCCATTGACGCCCCACAGGCAGACCCCGCCAGCCAGCAGGCCGATGATGATGGCACCCATCACGCCGACGAAACCGGCGGCCGGGGTGATCGCCACCAGACCGGCAACCGCACCGGAAGCAGCACCCAGCATCGAGGGCTTACCCTTCAGGATCCATTCGGCGAACATCCAGGACAGCGCGGCACAGGCCGTCGCAACCCAG
The DNA here is from genome assembly GCA_050259955.1 of Bacteroidota bacterium. Lineage (GTDB taxonomy): Bacteria > Pseudomonadota > Gammaproteobacteria > Burkholderiales > Rhodocyclaceae > Azonexus. The sequence continues at coordinate 365,909 of JBLNBM010000027.1, read as the reverse complement.
GTATTGACCATGGCCAGAGCAGCACCGCCGGAGGCTTCGAGGGCGGAGCCGGCGTTGAAGCCGAACCAGCCGAACCACAGCAGGGAAGCACCGATCATCGTGAAGGTCAGGGAGTGCGGGGCCATCGAGACATTGCCCAGGCCAGTACGCTTGCCGATCAGGTAGGCACCGACCAGGCCGGCGACAGCGGCGTTGATATGCACGACGGTACCGCCGGCAAAGTCGAGCGCGCCCTTCTGGAACAGGAAGCCAGCCGTCTTGGTGGCAGCATCACCCGCTGCGGCATCGATGTAGGCATCCGGACCCGCCCAGTACCAGACCATGTGGGCCATCGGGATGTAGGACAGCGTGAACCAGATCACCATGAAGACCAGGATGGCGGAGAACTTGGCGCGTTCGGCGAAGGAGCCGACGATCAGGCCGCAGGTAATCGCCGCGAAAGCGCCCTGGAAGATGATGTAGGCCAGTTCGGAGATATTCACACCCTTGGTGAAGGTGGCGGCCACGGAATCAACCGTCACACCCTTCAGGAACAGCTTGTCCAGCACCCCGAAGAAGGCGTTGCCCTCGGTGAAGGCGGCGGAGTAGCCGTAGATCACCCAGAGCACCGAGATCAGCGAGAAGGTGACGAAGACCTGCATCAGCACCGACAGCATGTTCTTGGTACGGACCAGGCCGCCGTAGAACAGGGCCAGACCGGGGATGGACATCAGGATGACCAGCGCGGCGCTGATCATGACCCAGGCGTTGTCGCCCTTGTTGGGAGGGATCGGCGCGGCAGCGGGAGCGGCGGCCGGCGCGGCCGCTTCAGCAGCAGCCGGCGCAGCGGCAGCGGCAGGAGCGGCGGCCGGGGCGGTAGCCACCGGTGCCGCCGGAGCAGCTTTGTCTTCTGCCCAGGCCGGGGCGCCGATAGCGACGGCGCCGACCAGGGCCAACATTGCAAATAGACGTTTCATCGTGCGATCTCCTTACAGGGCGTCGGTACCGGTTTCACCGGTACGGATACGAATGACTTGTTCGAGTTCGAAGACGAAAATCTTGCCGTCACCGATCTTGCCGGTGCTGGCCGATTTTTCGATGGCTTCGATGACCTGGTCGAGTTGCTCGCTTTTCACGGCAGCCTCGATTTTGACCTTCGGCAGGAAATCGACGACGTATTCGGCACCGCGATACAACTCGGTGTGCCCTTTTTGCCGGCCGAAACCCTTCACTTCAGTGACCGTGATGCCTTGCACGCCGATGGCGGAAAGCGCTTCACGCACTTCGTCAAGCTTGAACGGCTTGATGATGGCGGTAACGAATTTCATGAGTAATACCTCACAAGGTTTGATATTGAGTACTTCCCCGCTGGTGCCGGCCGGGTCACCGGCGGGGAGTTTTAAAACTGATTAGAAGGTCTTGCTGAAGGAAGCGACGAGAACGTCTTTACCGACATTCTTGCCAGCCCAGTTGTAATTGGTGTTGACCAACGCGGAGTCAAACTTGGCGTCAGTACCGGAATAAGCCAGACCGACGACACCAAAACCGACATCCTTGGTCACTCCGAGTTTCCAATCGGTGTAGGAAGCGTCGCTGTTGTGCTTGATGCTTTGATTGCCAACGTGACCGTTGATGCCCCAACCTTCACCCAGGTCATAGTTGGCGGAAAGGTCAAGGTAACCCGAACCACGGGTCTTTTCGCCAGCAGTACCGGCCCAGCCGAAGAGGTGGGAAGAAACCGCGTAGTTATATTTCAGGGTAATGAACTTCCAGCCGATGCTGGCGTAGACTTCGGTCGAATTGGTATCGATTGCGCCAGGAGTCTTGTCTCCCGGATAGATATAGGTCAGAACGCCCAGGTCGTAAGAGAAATCATCGGCAAAGGTACCCTTGTATCCGCCGTAGACGTCAACTTCAATGCTGTTGTTGCGCTTGAACGGTTCGTAAGTGCCATCGGTTGCACTAACCCAACCCACATTCGATGCCCAGGTACCAACATATACACCGCTCGAATGGCTGTAGTCGAAACCGCCTTGCACGGCCGGCTTGCCCTGCGACTGGCTGATACCACGGAAAATATAGTTGCTGGTCAGAGCAACGTTACCCGTGAAAGTATGTTCCGGCGTCGGAGCTGCCGGAGCAGCTTCTTCGGCAAATGCCGGAACAGCGAAGACGCCGAGCAGTGCCAGAGCGATAAGGGATTTTTTCATTAGTCTCTCCTGCGATCAAAGTGAATAAACAATAAAACTTGCGTAGCACATCATTAGCGAAATGCATGCCAATCTATTTTATGATTTTTAATCAAGCAATTAGAAAAGGCATCGGGGGATTCGCATTTAATATGCGCACTGAATCGGTGCGTTGATTTTGCCCCGCGCACCATGCTTGAGCAGCCCCCGGAAACGGATGCTACGGGCGCTGTGTTAAACTTTTTACATTAGGAGGAACCCCATGCTCGACCCCAAGACTCTTGAAGATTTCGGCGCCAAGATGAGCGCCCTGTTTGCCAATTCCCCGGCTCGTGACATTGAAAAAAATGCCAAAGCCGTGATGAGCGGTTTCCTGTCCAAACTCGATCTCGTCACCCGGGAAGAGTTCGATGTCCAGGCCCAGGTACTGGCCCGTACCCGCGACAAGCTGAAGGAACTCGAAGCGCGCCTCGATGCGCTGGAAAAGGCCCGTCAGGCCTGAACGACATGGCGCTGGCCGTCGCCCACAGTCGCGGACTGGACGGCCTGAACGCCCCACCGGTTCTGGTCGAGGTCCATATCGCCGGCGGTTTGCCGGTGTTCACGCTGGTCGGTCTGCCGGATACCGAAGTCAAGGAAGCGCGCGACCGCGTGCGCGCCGCCATCGTCAATTCCGGCTTCGAATTTCCCGCCCGCCGGATTACCGTCAATCTCGCCCCGGCCGATTTGCCCAAGGAATCCGGCCGTTTCGACCTGCCCATCGCCCTCGGCATTCTGGCGGCCAGCGGCCAGCTTCCGGTCAAATCGCTGGCCAACCTTGAATTCGCCGGTGAGCTTTCGCTGTCCGGAGAACTGCGCCCGATCCGCGGCGCCCTGGCCATGGCGCTGCAGACCGCCGGCGACGGCAAGACTTTCATCCTGCCCGAAGCGAGCGCCCGCGAAGCGGCACTGACCGGCACCGACCGTATTCTTGCCGCGAAATCCCTGCTCGAAGTCTGCGCCCATCTGACGGGACAGGACATTCTGCAGGCGCCCGTCGTCAGCGACGGCGAAGTACCCCCCGCCTACCCCGATCTCGCTGAAGTGCGCGGCCAGAACCAGGCCAAGCGGGCTCTCGAAATCGCCGCGGCCGGCCGTCATTCGTTACTGATGGTCGGTCCTCCCGGTTCCGGCAAATCGATGCTGGCGGCGCGCCTGCCCGGACTGATGCCGGCGCTCGACCGCGAAGCGGCCAAGGCGTCGGCAGCCATCCTGTCGCTGGCCGGACAATTCCGCCCCGAGGCCTTCGGTCGCCGCCCCTACAGGCAGCCCCACCACACGGCCTCGGCGGTCGCCCTCGTTGGTGGCGGCAACCCGCCACGCCCCGGCGAAATCAGCCTCGCCCACCAAGGTATCCTGTTCCTCGACGAAATTCCGGAATTCGACCGAAAAGTCCTCGAAACCCTGCGCGAGCCTCTGGAATCGGGACACGTCCATATTGCGCGAGCCGCCCGCCACGCCGAGTTTCCCGCCGAATTCCAGCTGATCGCCGCGATGAACCCTTGCCCCTGCGGCTTCCATGGTCACGGCAATGGCAAATGCCGTTGCACGCCGGACCAGATTGCCCGCTATCGCGGCAAGCTTTCCGGCCCCTTCATCGACCGTCTTGACCTGCTGGTCGAAGTCCCCGCCTTGCCGGCCGAAGCGCTGGCCGGCAAGGCCGGGGGAGAATCGTCGGCCAGCGTACGGCAGCGGGTCGAGCAGGCCATCGCCCGGCAGGACGCTCGCCAGGGCAAAGCCAACGCCCGCCTGACCACTGGCGAAGCCGAAATCTTTTGCGCCGCAGACGACGCCGGCACCAGTCTGCTCAAACAGGCAATCGCCCGACTCGACCTGTCGGCCCGTGCCTGGCACCGCATCCTCAAAGTGGCGCGGACCATCGCCGACCTGGCCGGCAGCGAACGAATCCGCGCGCCGCATGTCGCAGAAGCCATTCAATACCGACGCATCCCCAATGACTGAAATCCGCCAGACCCCGCGCGGCATCGCCATGCTGCTGGCCGCGTTATCCGCGCTCGGCCCGTTTTCCATCGACACCTACCTGCCTTCCTTCCACGAAATCGGTCAAAAACTGGGCGCCACGCCCTTGCAGGTGCAGCAAACACTGTCCGCCTACCTGCTGGCTTTTGCCGTGATGACGCTGTGGCATGGGGCGATTGCCGACCGCTTCGGCCGGCGCCCCGTCATCCTGACGGCCCTGGCTCTGTTCGCCATTGCCTCGGCCGGCTGCGGGCTGGCCACCAGCATCCAGCAACTGTGGTTCTGGCGGGCCATGCAGGGCGTCACGGCCGGCGCCGGCATCGTCATCAGCCGCGCCATCGTCCGCGACCTGTTCGACGGCGCCGCCGCCCAGCGCCTGATGTCGCAGATCACGATGATGTTTGCACTGGCCCCGGCCATCGCGCCGATGATTGGCGGCTGGCTGCAGAGTCTCTTCGGCTGGCGTTCTGTCTTTGCCTTCCTGGTCGTTGGCACCGGTGGCCTGGCGCTGGCCTGCTGGAAACTATTGCCGGAAACCCTGCCGCCGGAAAAACGCCAGTCCCTGCGCCCCGGCTACCTCGGCCGCACCTATCTCAGAGTCATGACGTCGCCGCGCTTCCTCTTCGCCTGCGCTGCCCTCTCGCTCAATTTTCTCGGCTTCTTCATCTACGTGCTGTCGGCGCCGACCTTCCTGATGACCCATCTCGGCATTCCGGAGACTGGCTTCCTCTGGCTGTTCGGCCCCTCGATGTGCGGCCTGATGACCGGCTCCTGGCTTTCCGGCCGGCTCGCCGGCAAGCGTTCGCCGGCCGGGACCATCGCCCTCGGCTACGGATTGATGGTCAGTGCCGCCCTCTTCAACATCGGCATCAACCTGGCGCTGCCCCCCGGCGTACCGTGGAGCGTGATGCCGATTTTCGTCTACACCCTGGGCATGTCGCTGGCCATGCCCAGCCTGACCATCCTGGCCCTCGACCCCTTCCCGGCCCAGCGCGGCCTCGCCGCTTCCTGTCAGACCTTTTTCCAGTCCGGCAGCAACAGTATCGCCGCGGGGCTGGTGGTGCCGCTGCTCTGGGGCTCGACCCTGACGCTGGCGCTCGGCATGGCCGGGATGATGGCGCTGGGCGGCCTGGCCGCCTTCGCGCATCTGAAATGGAGATCGCCCGCATGAGAACCGCCGCCTGGATCAGTTCCTTTTTGGCCGCCGTGGGCGCCGCCCTGCTCCCCGCCTGCGATGCCGTCAATCTGCCGAAAATCAAGCCCGGCCAGACCTCGGCCGATGAAGTCCGCGCCCGCCTGGGCCAGCCCGGCTTCGAATTCAGCAATGATGACGGCAGTGTGACCTGGGAATATTCCCGCCAGCCGAACGGCACCCATTGCTACATGATCACCATCGGCCGCGACCAGATCGTGCAGAAAATGGAACAGGTGCTGACCGACGTCAATTTCGCCGCCATCCGCGATGGCATGAGCCGTGACGAAGTCCGGCGCCGGCTCGGCGCGCCGGCTTCGACCGTGGTTTTCAACAATCTCGGCGAAGAAGTCTGGGAATGGCACGTCGACGGCATGCCGCCGATCGAGGAAACCTATTTCATGGTGCATTTCGATCTGGCCAGCGGCGGCGTCAAAAAGACTTCCCGGCGCGTCGCCCAAAAAGGCTAGTGCCCGCCTTTGACGCTGTAGTACTAGCCGGCAGCCAGGCGCGAAAGATCGGCCGGCGTATTGATGTTGGCGAACGCTGCCGCCTGGTCGTCGAACGCGACTTCCACGCTATTCAGCGTCGAATACCAGAGTTCCATCCTGCGGCCGCCGCCCTCCAGGAAGTCGGTCAGGTGCGGCAGGACAGTGCGCCGGCAAAGGCAGAACACCGGGTGGGGCTGGTCGAAAGTGCGGGCGACGGCGAGGTCGGCCTGCCCCTCGTCCAAGGCGGCACGCAGCCGGGCCACCAGGTCGGCCGGCAGGAACGGTGAATCGCACGGCGCCGTGGCGACCAGCGGGTGGGCGGCCGTTTCCAGCGCCGCCTGCAATCCGGCCAGCGGGCCGGCAAAACCTAGAATCCGGTCGGATACCACCGGGTGGCCGAAGGCGGCGTAACGCTCGACATTCTGGTTGGCGTTGATGATCAGTTCCTCGACCTGCGGCGCCAGACGCTCGATGACCCAATGCACCATCGGGTGACCACGCAATTCGCGCAGCCCCTTGTCGGTTCCACCCATGCGTCGGCCGAGGCCGCCGGCCAGCACGACGCCGGTAATCTTTTCGCTCATTTGCGCAAACCGCTCCTGATCGGTGAAGGGAAAGAATGCTTCGCAACGCCGCCGAGCACCGTCGGCTACGGCTTCCCCGAAGGCGGGAAACCGCATCGGATTCTACAGGCGAGCCCTTGGGAGAAGCCGGAAATTAACGGATCGCACTGAAAATCCGGCGACCAGCAGCGGATGACACGCAATTTCAATGACCGACTGCGGCAAGCGGCGCATTTCCCGCCAGATCAGGCTTAACTTGGCAGCCGCTGCGCCGCCCTATAAACTAGCGCCCTCTGCCGAGGAGCGCTGCGACCCTGCAATGGGGCCAGGCTCGGCAATGATCAACGGCGCTCGCAAACCCCAGCCGGTTTGTGGCGCCTTGCTTTTCGGCCCTTCCGGTGAATTTCCGTTTTGCCGAGGTGATCATGATACAAGCCGACCGTAGTTCCGAACTTTCCACCCTGCTCGCCCAGCGTCTGCTCATTCTCGACGGCGCCATGGGTACCATGATCCAGCGGCACGGCCTGCAGGAAGCGGACTATCGGGGCGATCGCCTGAAGGATCATCCGCACGACCTGAAGGGCAACAACGACCTGCTGCTGTTGACCCAGCCGCAGATCATCAGCGGCATCCATCGCGAGTACCTGGAAGCCGGCGCCGACATCCTGGAAACCTGCACCTTCAATTCGACCTCGGTATCGCAGGCCGATTACAACCTGACCGAGTTGGTCTACGAACTCAATTTCGAAGGCGCCCGCCTGGCCCGCGAACTGTGCGACGAATTCACTGCCGCCAATCCCGCCAAGCCGCGCTTCGTCGCCGGCGTTCTCGGCCCGACCAGCCGTACCGCGTCGATTTCGCCCGATGTGAATGACCCCGGCTACCGCAATGTCGATTTCGACGAACTGGTCGCCAACTATATCGAAGCGATCACCGGCCTGGTCGAAGGCGGTGCCGACATCCTGCTCGTCGAAACGGTGTTCGACACGCTGAACGCCAAGGCCGCGCTGTTCGCCATCGAAACCTTCTTCGACCGTGCCGGCCGTCGCTGGCCGGTGATGATTTCCGGCACCATCACCGACGCTTCCGGCCGCACGCTGTCCGGCCAGACCGCCGAAGCCTTCTGGAATTCGCTGAGCCACATCCGGCCGCTCTCCTTCGGCCTGAACTGCGCGCTGGGCGCCAAGGAATTGCGCCAGTACGTCGAGGAACTGTCACGCGTCTGCGATTGCTACATTTCCGCCCACCCGAATGCCGGCCTGCCCAACGCCTTCGGCGGCTACGACGAGACGGCCGAGATGCTGGCCGAGGAAATCCGCGGCTGGGCCAAGGGCGGCATCGTCAATATCGTCGGCGGCTGCTGCGGCACGTCGCCCGAGCACATCAAGGCCATCGCCCAGGCCGTGACCGGCCTGCCGCCGCGCGCCATCCCGAACGTCGAGAAAAAACTGCGCCTCTCCGGCCTGGAGCCGTTCAACGTCGGCACCGATTCGCTGTACGTCAATGTCGGCGAACGGACCAACGTCACCGGCTCGAAGGCTTTCGCCCGGATGATCCTCGAAGGCCGTTTCGACGACGCACTGGCCGTCGCCCGCCAGCAGGTCGAGAACGGCGCCCAGGTCATCGACATCAACATGGACGAGGCGATGCTCGATTCGGTCGCCGCGATGGACCGTTTCCTGAAGCTGATCGCTTCCGAACCCGATATTTCGCGGGTGCCGATCATGATCGACTCCTCGAAATGGGAAGTCATCGAAGCCGGCCTGAAATGCATCCAGGGCAAGGGCATCGTCAATTCCATCTCGATGAAGGAAGGCGATGCCAAGTTTGTCGAACAAGCCCGGCTCGCCCGCCGCTACGGCGCCGCAGTCATCGTGATGGCGTTCGACGAAAAAGGCCAGGCCGACACCTACGCGCGCAAGACGGAAATCTGCGCCCGCGCCTACGAGTTGCTGACCGGCATCGGTTTCCCGGCCGAGGACATCATCTTCGACCCGAACATTTTCGCCATCGCCACCGGCATCCCGGAACACGACAACTACGCCGTCGATTTCATCGAGTCGGTACGCTGGATCAAGCAGCACCTGCCGCACGCCCATATTTCCGGTGGCGTCTCCAACGTTTCCTTCAGCTTCCGCGGCAACGATGCAGTGCGTGAGGCGATCCACACCGTTTTCCTCTACCACGCCATCCAGGCCGGCATGACCATGGGCATCGTCAACGCCGGCATGCTGGGCGTCTACGACGATCTGGAACCGGTGCTGCGCGAGAAGGTCGAGGACGTGGTCCTCAACCGCCACCCGGGCGCCGGCGAAGCGCTGGTCGATTTCGCCCAGACCGTCAAGGAAGGCAAGGCCAAGGATGCCGGCCCGGATTTGAGCTGGCGCGATCAGTCGGTCGAGAAACGCCTGGAACACGCGCTGATCAAGGGGATCACCGATTTCGTCGTGGCCGATACCGAGGAAGTGCGCGCCAAGCTGGAAAGCGAAGGGAAGCCGCCGCTCGCCGTGATCGAAGGCCCGCTGATGGCCGGCATGAACCACGTCGGCGACCTGTTCGGTGCCGGCAAGATGTTCCTGCCGCAGGTCGTCAAGTCGGCCCGGGTCATGAAGCAGGCGGTGGCCCACCTGCTGCCCTACATCGAAGCGGAAAAGAGCCGCACCGGCCTGGGCAGCAAGGGAAAGATCCTGATGGCGACGGTCAAGGGCGACGTGCACGACATCGGCAAGAACATCGTCGGCGTCGTGCTCGGCTGCAACGGCTACGATGTGGTCGACCTCGGCGTCATGGTCAGCTGCGACAACATCCTGAAGGCAGCGCTCGAACACCGCGTGGACATCATCGGCCTGTCCGGCCTGATCACGCCGTCGCTTGAAGAAATGGCCCACGTCGCCAGCGAAATGCAGCGCCTCGGCTTGAAGCAGCCGTTGCTGATCGGCGGCGCCACCACCAGCCGCGCCCACACCGCGATCAAGATCGCCCCCAATACCGAAGGCGCCGTGGTGTACGTGCCGGATGCTTCGCGCGCCGTCGGCGTCGCCACCAAGCTGCTTTCCGCCGAGCAGCGTGATGGCTACATGGCCGAAATCGTCGCCGAGTACGAAACCGTGCGCGCCGAACACGCTGGCCGCAAGGGCGCCACGCTGGTGACGCTGGCCCAGGCGCGCGATAATCGTTTCACGTGGAACGATGGCTACACGCCCGTTGCGCCGAAGGAACCGGGTCGTCAGGCGCTGACCATCGACCTGGAAAAGCTGCTGCCTTACATTGACTGGTCGCCCTTCTTCCAGAGCTGGGACCTGGCCGGCCGCTACCCGGCCATCCTCGAAAACGAGGTGGTCGGCGAAACCGCTCGCCAGCTTTTCGCCGACGCCAAGGCGATGCTGGACAGGATCGTTGCCGAGAAGTGGCTGACCGCCAGGGCCGTGTTCGGCCTCTACCCGGCGCGCGGCGACAACGAGGACATCATCATCTACGGCGACGAAAGCCGGACGACGGAACTGACGCGCTGGGTCGGCCTGCGCCAGCAGCACAAGCAGCCCGCGGGCCGCTACAACGTTGCGTTGGCCGATTTCGTCGGCGACAACGATTACGTCGGGGCCTTCGCCGTCACCGCCGGTCTCGGCATCGACCAGCGCGTCGCGGCCTTCGAGGCAGCCAACGACGACTACTCGGCGATCATGCTCAAGTCGCTCGCCGACCGCCTGGCCGAGGCGGCTGCTGAATGGCTGCACGCCGAAGTGCGCACTCGCTACTGGGGCTACGCGACGGACGAGAAGCTCGACAACGACGCCTTGATCGCCGAGCGATACCGGGGCATCCGCCCTGCTCCCGGCTATCCGGCCTGCCCGGACCACACCGCCAAGCGCGAACTGTTTGCACTGCTCGACGCGCCAAACACGGCCGGCATGGAATTGACCGAGTCCTGCGCCATGACGCCGGCGGCGGCGGTTTCCGGCTTTTACATCGGGCATCCGGGCGCTGCGTATTTTGCCATTCCGAAAATCGGTCGGGATCAGCTGGAAGATTGGGCGAGCCGCAAGGGGATGGCGCTCAAGGATGCGGAGTATTGGCTGGCACCGTTGCTGTAATCGGCGACAGCGCTTATTTGAGCGCTGTATTCCGCCTTGCGGGCGTCCCACTTTCATTTGGCAAAACAAAAGAAAGTACGCCCGCCCGCCAGGCGGAACAGAGCCCCAAAATCAAGCCCAAATACCCAAAGATCAACGAAAATCCCGCACCATGCTCCCCCAACAAAACATCGACCTCACTCCCTTCAATACCCTCGCCCTCCCCGGCCAGGCGGCGCGCTACCTGAAAATCACCGGGCCGGAGCAATTGACCGTCCCCGAACTGCAAGCCGAAAAACGCTTCATCCTCGGCGGCGGCAGCAATCTGGTGCTGACCGGCGATTTCGCCGGCCTGGTGCTGCACATGGCGATCCCCGGCAAACGCCTGGTCAAGGAGGACGCGGAAGCCTGGTACATAGAAGCCGGGGCCGGCGAGAACTGGCATGAGTTCGTGCAATGGACTTTGCGGCAAGGCTGGCCGGGGCTGGAAAACCTCAGCCTGATTCCTGGCACAGTCGGTGCAGCACCGATCCAGAATATCGGTGCCTACGGCCTCGAAGTGTGCGAATGCTTCGACTCGCTGACCGCCTGGGACTTCGAAAAACAGGCGTTCGTGACCTTGGACCGCAGCGAATGCCGCTTCGCCTACCGCGACAGCCTGTTCAAACAGCAGGGCTGGCATCTGAGCGGCCGGATGGCAATTGTTGCGGTCGTTTTCCGGCTACCGAAAACCTGGCAGGCCAATATCGGGTACGCCGACGTGGCACAGGAACTGGCCGCCAACAACATCTCCACCCCGAGCGCGCTGCATGTCGCCAACGCCATCAGCGCCGTGCGCCGGCGCAAATTGCCCGATCCCGCGGCGATCCCGAATAGCGGCAGTTTCTTCCACAACCCGATTGTCGAACCGGCGCTCGCCCAGTCCCTGGCCGCCGACTACCCCGGCTTGCCGCGCTACCCGCAAGCCGATGGCCGGGTCAAGCTGGCGGCCGGCTGGCTGATCGAACAGGCCGGCTGGAAAGGGAAAAATCTCGGGCCAGTGGGCATGTATGAGAAACAGGCACTGGTACTGGTGAACCGCGGCGGCGCCACGGGGGCCGACGTCAGGCGGACGATGGCGGCGGTGCAGGCCGATGTCAGGGCGCGCTTTGCGGTGGATCTGACGGCGGAGCCGATATTTCTCTGACCGACAGGCAGGCGGCGATGCCGGTGGCGACGACATCGGCCATCAATGCCTGGCGCTCGGGATCGAGCAGTTCCAGTTCTTCTTCGCGATGCTTGATCACCCCGGCCTCGAAGAGCACGGCCGGCAGGATCGTCCGGTAAAGGACGACCAGATTGTCGTAATACCAGACGCCGTTTTCGGCGTCGGCCGCCCGATGCTGGCGGCCATGCCATGGTGTCGGCATGAAGCCGGCCCGCCGCAACTGGCTGCCGATGGCGGACGCGCAACGCAGGCTGGTTTCAGGATCGGGATTGCGCGCCGACACGAAAATGCCGTAACCGCGCTTGAGGTCGGTGTAGCTGCGTTCGGCGCCTAGCCATTGCCAAGGCCGCAAATAGGCTTGGCCGATCGAGTCGTGGTGAATGGAAATGAAGAAATCGCTACCCCTTGCCTGTAGCGGACGCTCTGCCAGGCTGCCGATGGTGCCGGCAAAATTGATTTCCTGGACATCAAGAGCGCGCTGCCGCAGGGCATCGGCCAGGGCGCCGGCCAAGGCGCGATTGAATGCGAATTCCGGCCGTCCGCGCGCACTTTCGGCGCCGCTGTCGCTCAGGCCATGGCCGACGTCAACCGCTACCCGGGGCTCGGCGCGGAGGGGCGCCGACAGCAAGGTCACGGCCAGGAACAGGGTAATCCGGATCACCATCGGGCGATTATCGCGGCAAACCGGCATCGGCGCCCGACACGGCGCACTGGAACAGTCGCCGGCCCTTGCGTTATAGTTGCCCGGCTCACCACAGGAAGCCCGAATAATGACCGAAACGACCCTTTTGCCGCGCGGCACCTCGGCCCACTCCCCCGACCTGAACTGGAGCCAGGTCCGCGAGACGGTGCTCATGCTGGAACTGGCGGCAGTCCAGATCGAGGCGGCGATGAAGGACAGCAATGCGTCGGTCGAAGTGCTGACCAATTCCTTCACCACCATGGCCGGCTACATGCGGAGCATTTCCGATACCGTGCACACGCTGCCCGACGACGGCGCCGTCGGCCTTGCCAAGCAGAGCCTGAGCGGGGTTTCCGATCACGTTTCGAGCATGGTGCACCAGGCTATCATCGCCTTCCAGTTCTACGACAAGCTGGTCCAGCGCCTGGCCCACGTCGGCATCAGCCTGGGAGACCTGAGCAATCTGGTGGGCGATACCAGGCGGCTGTTCAATCCGGCAGAATGGGTCGATCTGCAGGCCAAAATCAAAAGCAAGTACTCGACCCGCGAAGAAATTGCCATGTTCGAAGCGGTGATGCACGGCATGCCGGTACACGAGGCAATCGAACACTTCATGGCCGAAATGGCCGAGAAAAGCGACGATATCGAACTTTTCTGACGCCAGGCTCCGCTCAAAAATCGACGGGCGCTTCCCAAATGATATTGGCCTTGGGACCGGCCCGGCCAGTTCGTTCCAGCATGTCGATAAAGGGCCAGGCTCGCGGCCCGAGACCGACCGGGCGCTCGACCGGGCGTTCCTCGTCCTCGTCTGCGACATCGGCCGGCGGGCCGGCGTGCTGCACCGCCTGGCGCAGGGCATCGGCGGCCGGCTGCATTTCTGCCGGAGTAAAGGCGCCGCGTGCCGTCGTTTCCTTGCCGATCACTTGCAACAAGGCCTTGGCGACATCCGCAAACATCAGCAGTTCGCCCGTCGTGCTCGAAAAAAATCTAACCAGCATATGCCTTTCCTTTTGTCGTCCGGGTTGTCAGAGCGGCCGCCCTTCATGCACAATGAGACCAGAAGGGGGGACTAATGAACCACCATAGTACTGCCAATCCGTGGGACCCGGGAACCGACGAACTGGAACGCCACGCGCTCGGCGAATGCGCCAAGCGTCAGCGGCTCGATCGGGTTTCCGTCCTAGTGATGCCGGCCAACCATTGCGAACTGGCCGTGCAGTTTGCCGAGCTCGGCGCCCAGGTTACCGTGTCCGACGAGGCTTCGCATCGTCAGGAGGTCGAAGGCCGTATCCTGGCGGCCGGCCGGCGCGAGGAAATGTCCTTCGCCCCCTGCGCCATGCCCTTTCCCCCGGAAAATTCGCCGGGCGAACCGTTCGACATCATTTTCGTCCGCCGCAGCCTGTGCAACCTGCCCTATGCCGAAGCGCGCCAGGTCGTCCGCCAATTGCTGCAGCAACTGAAGATCGGCGGCAAGCTCTACGTTTCCATCCTCGGCCTGCATTCCGACCTCAGCGAAGGCTACGCCGGCAAGGAACTGCCGATCGAAGACCGCTTCACCACGCTATCCCCTGCCTTGGCCAAGAAATACGGCATCGCGCATCCGGTCTGCCTGTACTCCGAACGCAACCTGTTCATGCTGCTGCTCGAAGCCGGGGCCAGCGTCCTGCGCACCGTTACCACCACCTACGGCAACGTCAAGGCGATTGCCGTCCGGGTCTGAAACTTGCGGATTGGCATCGACCTTGGCGGCACCAAAATCGAGATCATTGCGCTGGCCGACGATGGCGGCGAACTGTTGCGCCGCCGCATCCCGACACCGCAGGGCGACTATTCGGCGACCCTGAGCGCCGTTGCTACACTGGTCAACAATGCCGAGCAAGACCTGGGGCAACGCGCTAGCGTCGGCATCGGCATTCCCGGCGCTGAATCGCTGGCCGGCGGTTTGATCAAGAATGCCAATTCCACCTGCCTGATCGGTCAGCCGCTGCGCCAGGACCTGCAGACCCTACTCTGCCGCGAGCTGCGGCTGGCCAATGATGCCAACTGCTTCGCGCTGTCGGAAGCGGTCGATGGCAGCGGCAGCGGTGCCGAGATCGTTTTCGGCGCCATCCTCGGCACCGGCGTCGGCGGTGGCATCGTCGTCAATGGCCGGGTGCTGAGCGGGGCCAACGCCATTGCCGGGGAATGGGGCCACAACCCGTTACCCGTCGCCAGCGATGATCCCGCACCCGCCCCGGCTTGCTACTGCGGCCGCCGTGGCTGCGTCGAGGCCTGGCTTTCCGGCCCCGCCCTGGCCGGCGACCATCTGACCAGCACCGGCCAGGCGCTGACTGCCGAGGAAATCGACCGCCGTGCCAGTGCCGGCGACCCCGACTGCGACGCGACGCTGCAGCGCTACGAAGCCCGCCTCGGTCGGGCGCTGGCCGGCATCATCAACATTCTTGACCCGCAAGTCATCGTGCTCGGCGGCGGCCTGTCGAAAATCCAGCGCCTTTATCGCAACCTGCCGGCCTGCTGGGCTCCGCATGTCTTTTCAGATAGCGTCTGCACCCGGATACGCCCCCCCACCCATGGGGATTCCTCGGGGGTACGCGGCGCGGCATGGCTGTGGAATTGATGGCAAAATCCGGCAACCATGGCGCATATCTCTCTTTTCATCGGCGGCATTCGCCCGCTTCCCGAATCGGGGCGGCCGACCGGCATCTACAAGCAGCCGGTCAGCGGTCGCCTGGAACTCGGCCGGGAAGGCTTCGTCGGCGACCAGCAGGCTGACCGTCGCGTTCATGGCGGCCCGGAAAAGGCCGTCCATCTTTATCCCGCCTGTCACTACACCCGCCTCACCGAACGCTTTCCCGAAGCCGCCCGACAACTTGTTCCGGGCAGCCTCGGCGAAAACATATCGACTGCCGAACTCGACGAAAACGACGTCCGAATTGGCGACATCTGGCGTCTCGGCAGTGCCCGGTTGCAGCTTTGCCAGCCGCGCAATCCGTGCTGGAAAATCGACGAGCGCTTTGCCGCCGATGGCATGGCCGCCTTCATCGCCGAGCAGCGGTTGACCGGCTGGTACTGGCGCGTGCTGACCCCGGGCGAAGTCGCGCCGGACGATGAACTGCAACTCGAAACGCCGGCCACCGGCGCCTTCACGCTGGCCGAGGCGATGCGCCTCTGGCAGGAGCACCGGCCGTCGCTGGCCGAACTGGAACGTCTCGCCGCAACACCCGGCATTGCCAGCCAATGGCAGCAAAAAATCGTGCAACGCCTCGGCTGGCTAAAGCAGCAGAGCGACGGCAATCCGGCCAAGCCCGGGCCAGCATGAAGCAGCCGGACTCGCGCCGCCTGTGGTTCAGGCTGTTCCTGCCTTTTGCCGCCGGCTATTTCCTCTCCTACCTGTACCGCACCGCCAATGCTGTGATCGGCCCGCTGCTCGCCCGCGAGCTGAATCTCGGCGATAACGCGCTGGGCCTGCTGACCAGTACTTATTTCCTGGCCTTCGGCGCCGCCCAGTTGCCGCTTGGCATGCTCCTCGACCGTTTCGGCCCGCGCCGTGTCGAAGCCGGGTTGCTGCTGCTGGCCGCCGCCGGGGCCATCACTTTCGCCTCCGCCGACAGTCTGGTTGGCCTCGCAACCGGACGGGCCCTGATCGGTCTCGGTGTCGCCGCCTGCCTGATGGCTTCCTTCAAGGCCTTCGCCCAGTGGTTCCCGCCTGAACGGCAAGCCTCGCTGACCGGCTGGATCATGGCCGCCGGCGGCCTAGGCGCGCTGGCGGCCTCCAAACCGCTGGAACTGGCGATCGATTTCACCGGCTGGCGCGATATTGTCCGGGGTCTGGCGGTCGTCACCTTACTTGTCGCGGCGTCACTCTGGCGCTGGGTGCCGGAGCGGGAAGGCGAAAGTCATGGTGCCGGTTTATCGGCGCAACTGGCCGGCGTCAAGGCGGTTTTCGCCAGCCGCCATTTCTGGCGCTACGCGCCGATGGGCTTCTGTTTCACGGGCGGCTTCATGGCCGTCCAGGGATTGTGGGCGTCGCGCTGGATGGCCGTCATCGAAGGCCTCGACCGGGCTGCCATCGCCGCCCGCCTGACGCTGATCAGCGGCGCCCTGCTCGCCGGCTTCCTGTTCATGGGTTTCTTCGCCAGTGCGCTGGTCCGCCGCGGGGTCAAGCTGGAACAGCTGTACCGGGTGGCGATGATTCTCGCCCTTGCCTGTTTCGGGCTAATCAGCAGCCTGCCGACACTGGCCGTGGCGCTGCTCTGGCCGCTGCTCGGCATCTGTTTCTCGCTCTCCAACATCGCCTACTCCCTGGTCGCCCAGGCATTCCCGCCAACACTTTCAGGGCGCGCCAACACCGCGCTCAACCTGCTGGTCTTCGCTGGGGCCTTCGGCCTGCAATGGGGCATCGGCATACTGGTCGGCCATCTCCAGGTCGAAGGCTGGTCAGCCGAAGCGGCGTTTCGTGCCGCCTTCTGGAGTCTGCTTGCGGCGCAAGCACTGGCCCTTGCCTGGCTGCTGCGCCCCGGCCGGCAACGCTGAACGGCCAATCCTGGCAACCGGCGCATCGCGCCCGGGATGACGCCGGACAGACTGGCGAAACCGGTTGCCAGAGCCGGCCGCTCAGAACTCGAAGGGATCGACCTCGATGTGCCAGCGCAACCGGGAAGGCGCCTTGAGACCTTCGATCGCTTCCCGCCAGCGCGGCAGGAAAGCCTGCAAGGCGGGCCGGGATGGCGATTCGACCAGCAGTTGGCCACGCTCCAGGCTGGCCAGGCGGGCCATTTTCATCGGCACCGGATCATAGACCAGCACATTTTCATGCTCGGCCAGCACCGGCAACTGGCTGGCCAGGGCCAGGAAAGCGATCGAATCTGCCATCAACGGCGCTTCGGCGCGCAACACTGCCTGGAAGGCGTAAGGCGGGAAACCGGCCTGCTCGCGCTCCTTCAGCAAGGTCGCGGCATAGCCCGGATAGTCGTGGCGGACCAGGGCGGCATACAGCGAATGATCCGGGTACTGGGTCTGGATCAGCACCTCGCCTTTCAGTTCGGCGCGGCCGGCCCGACCGGCGACCTGCATCAATTGCGCGAAGAGACGTTCCGGCGCCCGCCAGTCGGTGGCAAAAAGCGCCGAATCGGCGCCCAGCACGCCGACCAGGGTCAGTTTGGGGAAATCGTGGCCCTTGGCCAGCATCTGGGTGCCGACCAGGATGTCGGCTTCGCCGCCGTGGATGCGGGCCAGCATGGCTTCCCACTGCTTGCGGCTTTTGACCGAATCGCGGTCGACACGCAGGATACGGGCTTCCGGAAAGGTCTCCTGCAGCCAGACCTCAAGGCGCTGCGTACCGCGACCGAAGGGATGGATGTCCTGGTTGCCGCAGGTGGGGCAGGCTTTCGGCACGCGGTGTTCGCAGCCGCAATGGTGGCAGCGCAGCCGACGGTCCGCCAGGTGCAGCACCATGTTCGCCGCACAGCGCGTGCATCGCGAAACCCAGCCGCAGGCAGGACAGGCCAGCACCGGCGCGTAGCCCCGGCGATTGAGGAAGACCAGGCTCTGTTCGCCGCGGGCCAGCCGCTCCTTGATAGCGGCGACCAGCGCCGCGCTGACGCCTTCCTGGAGCACCATCGGGCGGGTGTCGAGGACATGGACCTGGGGCAGCGAAGCTTCCGGGTTGGCACGCTCCTTCAGTGTCAGCAGCCGGTAACGCCCGCTCTGCGCGTTGGCCCAGGATTCCAGCGAAGGCGTCGCCGAGCCGAGCAGGATGGGAATGCCGCGCTGGTGGGCGCGGAAGACAGCGACATCGCGGGCCGAATAACGCATGCCATCCTGCTGCTTGAAGGAGGCATCGTGCTCCTCGTCGATGACGATCAGGCCGAGGCGGGGCAGCGGCGTGAAAATCGCCAGCCGCGTGCCGAGCACGATGTTGGCTTCACCGGCAAACGCCGCCCGCCAGTTGCGTTCCCGCGCCGCCTCGGCGAGTTCGCTGTGCAGCGAAACGACGCCGATTTCCGGAAAGCGCGCCCGCACGCGGTCTTCGAGCTGCGGCGTCAGGTTGATTTCGGGAACGAGCAGCAGGACTTGCCGGCCAGCCGCCAGCGCCCGCTCAATCAGGCGCAGGTAGACCTCGGTCTTGCCGCTGCCGGTCACGCCATGCAGCAGGTGGGCGGAAAAACCGGCGGCCGGATCGATGGCATCGACGGCAATCGCCTGTTCGGCGGTCAGTTCGGGCTTGGCTCCGCCCGCACTGACCCGGCCCGGGCGGGCCTGGCGGCGGGTCGGCGGATCGATGCGCTTGAGGCCGCCCGGCAGGGCCTGCAACAGGACTTCGCCCAGCGCCGCCTGATAGTAGGTGCTGGCAAACTGGCAGAGGCCGAGGAAATCGGCGGGCAGAGGCGGCAGATCACGCAGTATTTCGCCAGCGACCTTCAACTGGTCGAGTGGCCAGTCGCTCGTTGCCTGTACATCGACGATCACCCCGAGTTTTTCGCCACGTCCGAACGGTACCCGCACGCGCAAGCCGATATCGGCGGGAGATGCGTCGACGGCCAGGTAATCGAACAGCCGATGCAGGGGTAAGTCGAGGGCGACACGTAAGACAGGCATGAATTCGCCGACGGCTGACCGTCATTTCTCCGGAAAACGAAGCCGACCCCAAAGCAAACAGGATCTTTTCATGTTGTCCACAAAAGTTGTGGATAACTTTGTGGATTGCTTTCCACAGTTGGCGCCGGCAGGCGGCCCGGAAAGGATATTGTCACTTTGCCGAAATATTGAGCAACCGATAAAAGCTTTTATTTTCAATAAATTAAACAAAGCTGCCACTGTCAAGCCATTTCCCCGGTTTTTTGTCGCCGGGGGAAAAGCTCTGTGCATAAGTCAAGCTTTTTCCCCGGCTTATGGCTATTACTTACGTAATACCCGGCTATGGACATGTACCGCTTCGACCAGGGCCGTCACGCTATCCGGCGGCGTATATTGGGAAATGCCGTGGCCGAGGTTGAAAACATGGCCGGTATTGGCGGGGCCGAAGCTGTCGAGCACTTTCCTGGCCTCGGCGGCAACGATTTCCGGCTTGGCGAACAGCACGTTGGGATCGAGATTGCCTTGCAGCGCCACCTTGTCGCCGACCCGGCGACGGGCTTCGCCGATATCGATGGTCCAGTCGAGGCCGACGGCATCGCAGCCGATATCGGCGATCTTCTCCAGCCACAGGCCGCCATTCTTGGTAAAGACGATGCTCGGCACGCGCTGGCCGTCTTTTTCCTTCTTCAGACCGGCAACGATGCGGCGCATGTATTGCAGCGAGAATTCCTCGTAGGCGGCGTTGGACAGCGAACCGCCCCAGGTGTCGAAAATCATCACCGCCTGGGCACCGGAATCGATCTGGGCGTTCAGGTAGGAAATCACCGAGTCGGTGGTCACCGACAGTATGCGATGCAGCAGGTCCGGCCGGTTGTAGAGCATCGCCTTGATATGGCGGAAATCGCTCGAACCCTGCCCTTCGACCATGTAGCAGGCCAGAGTGTAGGGGCTGCCCGAGAAACCGATCAGCGGCACCGAGTTGTCGAGCGCCCGGCGGATTTCGACCACCGCATCCATCACGTAGCGTAGATGGTCATTGGGATCGGGCGCGGTCAGGTCGTTGATCGCCCATTCCTCGCGCAACGGACGCTCGAATTTTGGCCCTTCGCCTTCGGCGAAATAGAGACCGAGGCCCATGGCGTCCGGTACGGTTAGGATGTCGGAGAAGAGGATCGCGGCATCGAGGTCGTAACGGGCCAGCGGCTGCAGCGTCACTTCGCAGGCGAGGGCCGGCGATTTGCACAGATTGAGGAAATTGCCGGCCCGTTTGCGGGTCTCGCAATATTCGGGGAGGTAACGGCCGGCCTGGCGCATCAGCCAGAGCGGTGTGTATTCGGTCGGCTCTTTGAGAAGGGCGCGCAGGAAAGTGTCGTTCTTGGGTCGGCTCACGTCGGACTCCGCCAGAAAATCGGAAAGGCGGGATTATCCGCCTTTCCGGGCGCCGGGTCACGGACGACAGCTGACCATGGCGGCGCCCCCCCTTCTCCGGGCGCCGCACAGTGTCCTAATCGTCGTTGCGTTTACCGAGCTTGACGTCCAGCTGCTTCAATTTGCGGTAGAGATGCGTGCGCTCGAGGCCGGAACGTTCAGCCAGCTTGGTCATGTTGCCGCCTTCCTGGCGCAGGTGATGCTCGAAATAGAGCTTCTCGAAGGCGTCCCGCGCTTCGCGCAGAGGCTGGTCCAGCAGGGGCAGCAGCGACACCGCGTCGTTGCCGCCGGCCTCCCGTTCCGGAATCACCCGGCTCACATCCTCGGCTGAGATTTCCTCTTCCAGCGCAGTCAGCGCCAGATTGCGGACCAGCCCGTAAAGGTCGGTCCAGCTGGCTTCCGGCAAGTTCTTCCAGGGCAAGGTGCGCAAGGCATTGAGGGCACCGGTGGAAAAACGGCGGGCCGGCACTTCGCTGCGCTCGACGAAATTGGTCAACAGCAGGCTGGCGATTTCCGGCAGCTCGTCGGCATGGCCGGCCAGCGAAGGCATGGCTACCCAGACTTCGCCGAGCCGGGTCAGCAGCTTGCTGTCCCAGCCGGCTTCGCCGAGCGTGGCGAGCGGCCGCGCGATGGCGGCGACCAGTTGCAGGTTGAGCTTTTCCAGCCGGTCGACGGCATAGGTCAGGTTCATTTGCTGCATCTTGCCGAGCGCCGACAGGTCCGGCACGAAAAGCAGGCCGCCGCTGACTTTTTCCAGCATTTCCTGGGTCAGTGCGCTGCTCACGCCGGACAGATCGAGCCAGGGGGCGCGCGGCGGCTGCAGCGTGCGGGCGCAGATTTCCGCCATGCCGCCGGTCGCGCCCTTGAGCAGCAGCAGCGGCGACTTGGCGGCGGCCTGTTCGAGCCGGCGCTTGAATTCCTTGACGAACGGCGAACGGCCGAAAGCTTCCAGGGTCAGCGGCAGGCGTTGCGGCGGCGCGTCGTGCTTGAGCGCTTTCTGCACCGTGGACAGCAGCTTCTGCAGCGCAATCGGCTTCTCAAGGAAGTCGAAGGCACCGAAACGGGTGGCTTCGACGGCGGTGTCGATGGTGCCGTGGCCGGACATCATCACCACCGGCATGTTGAGGTGGCCGCCGGCGTGCCATTCCTTGAGCAGCGAAATGCCGTCGGTATCCGGCATCCAGATGTCGAGCAGGACTAGGTCGGGGCGCAGTTCGTTGCGAATGCGCCGGGCCGCCGTCGCATGTTCGGCCAGGCGGACATCGTAGCCCTCGTCGATCAGGATTTCCGACAGTAATTCGCGAATACCGACTTCGTCGTCAACGACCAGAATAATTGCCATCCGTGGCTTCCTCTTCCTTGGCCAGGGGCAGGCGGATGTCGATCCGCGCACCGCCCTCCGGCGCATTGCTGATTTCGATGCTACCGAGATGTTCTTCGACGATTTTCTTGACGATGGGCAGGCCGAGGCCGGTGCCACGCGCCTTGGTGGTGACATAGGGCTCGAAGATGCGGGGCAGCAGTTCGACCGGGAAACCCGGACCATTGTCGCTGATCAGCAGCCGGGCGGTACGCCCAGCGACTTCGGTGAGAATGCGGATGCGGCTGTCTTTGCGCCCTTCCAGCGCATCCTCGGAATTCCGCAGCAGGTTGTGGATGACCTGGCGCAACTGCGTGGCGTCGCCCTGCACCCGCGGCAGGTTGCCGGCAAGCTGGATGTCGATGGCGGCCGACGAGCTTTCGTAGAGCCCCAGCACTTCGCCGACCAGTTCGTTGAGGTCGAGCGGGGCGACATCGGGCGCCGGCAAGCGGGCGTAGTCGCGGAAATCGTCGACCATGCGCTTCATCGCCTGGACCTGGTTGATGATGGTCTGCGTGCCGCGCGCCAGCATGTCGGCATCGCCATTGACCAGCTTGCCGGCCAGCTTGAACTGCAGGCGCTCGGCCGAAAGCTGGATCGGGGTCAACGGGTTCTTGATCTCATGCGCCAGGCGCCGGGCGACTTCGCCCCAGGCGGCGCTGCGCTGGGCGGCAATCATCCGCGTCACGTCGTCGAAGACCACGACGTCGCCGCCGCCGCTCGCTTCCGGCAACCGAGAACCACGCAGCAACAGAACCTGCGGCATGCCGTTCGGCCGCTCCAGTTCAAGCTGGGCCTGCCACTCGACCTGGTCGGCGGCGGTGAAATGCTGGTGGATGCAGGCGCCCATCACGCCCTGGCGCGGCCAGCCATCCACCGCGGCGCCGATCAGACCGCTGAAATCGTCGTTGAGGATGGTCAGCGCGCCTTCGTTGACGGTGCGCAGCACGAAGTTGCGGTCGAAAACCAGCACCCCGGCCGACAGGTTGGCGAGGATGGATTCGAGATAGCCGCGCGCCGATTCGAGTTCGGCCCGGTGGCGTTCAGTTTCATGCCGGGCGTCGTTGAGCTGGCGGGTCATCCGGTTGAAGGACTGGGTCAG
Source organism: Bacteroidota bacterium (assembly GCA_050259955.1). GTDB lineage: Bacteria > Pseudomonadota > Gammaproteobacteria > Burkholderiales > Rhodocyclaceae > Azonexus. The sequence continues at coordinate 343,051 of JBLNBM010000027.1, read as the reverse complement.
GACGCCGAGTTCGTCACCGCTGTAGATCGCCTGGCGCGGCGAAAAGTCGCCTTGCGCCACGGCCTGCGTCCCCTCGGCCAGGATATGCAGGGGCGCGACCAGGCGGCGGGCCATGACGTAGGCCAGCGCGAAGGCGCCAAACAGGGCGACGAGCACGGTCAGGGTCAGGGTCAGGGCGTAGATCCGGGTCAGGCCATCGCGCGCCAGCTGCAGTTCCTGGTAGTCGCGATAGACGCCCTGCACCGCGTCGGCGTCGTGCGCCAGGCCCGGCGGCACCGGCTGCGTCAGCTGCAGGATGCGCGGCTCCTCGAATACGTCGCGCGCCGAGACCGGCACCAGCACGCGCAAATACAGTTTGCCGCCATCGCCTTCCACCGAACTGAGGGCGCGCGTGCTGCGCGCCTGCTTGAGTTGTGCCTGGGTCGGGAGGTCCGGCAGCACGCTGCCGAGATCGCCGGTGGCACTGGACAACAATTGGCCGCCCACCGAAAACAGCGCCGCCGACTGCACCCCCTTTTCGTCGCGCAGGCGCAACAGGGCGGAACGCCGGGAGGACTCCTGGATATCGGAAAGCTCGTTGGCCATGCTGCGCGCCTTGTCGTTGAGGTCGGCAAGCAGCGAATCGAGGGCCGAACGGCCGAGATGCAGCCCGGATTCGAGCGCCTTTTCGACCCGCACATCGAACCAGCTTTCGATGGAGCGCGTTACGAACTGCACCGAAACGCCGTAAACCAGCGCCCCCGGCAGCACGGCGATGATGCCGAACATCAGCATCAGGCGCAGTTTGAGCCGGGCACCAAAGACCTGCGCCTGGTAATCGCGCCACAGCGAGCGCAGCTGCGAGCCGACCAGCGCCACCATGCCCAGCGCCAGCATGATGTTGAGGCCGATCAGCAGCGGATAGTTGCGGGAAAAGAGGACGGTGTCGGCCGCCGTCGACATCAGCAGCAGGAACCAGACGATACCGCCGAGCGCCCCCGCCAGCGCACCACCCACGGCAACGAAACGCTTCACTTGGCCTCCGCCGGCACAATGGGCGGCAAGCTGACCGGCCAGGTCTTCCAGTCGGAAGCCAGGCTCCAGTCCTTGTTGCCGAGCGCCGATATCTGGAAGGGACGCGGCAATTGGGTGATGTCCAGGCGCAGGCGCAGCGCCGCCTGGTAGGGCTCGCCCACCTTGACCGTCTTGTCGCCCTTGTCGATCACCACCCAGTTGCGCAAGTGGGAGAGCATGCGCAACGCTTCGGAAAGCGTGGAAAACGACTGGTGCAGGGCGCCGGTCGACAACCGATATTGTCGGGTCAGGGCGTGATAGGAGAGGCGGTAGGTCTGGCTGCGACTGACCACTTTTTCATCCAGCCAGTACCAGCGCGGCCGGGACAATTCGAAATCGGCGACAAAATAGAGCACGACGCCCCGGGTCACCGTTTCTTCCAGGCGCGGGTTGAGGTCGAAGGCAAAATCGGCCGACAGCACGTAACCATCGTCGCCGGCGGCGATCTGCGGCGCGCTGATCTCGATTTCCGCGGCCCAGGCCAGCGCCGGCAGCAAAGCCAGCAGCAGGAGCCAGCGCGGCAGTCGTTCAATCACACTTTTCAAGCAGGCAGTAGAAGAATCCATCGTGTTCGGCGGTCGGCAACAACTGTTCCTCGTGGCAACGGCGGGCTTGCGGCTGGCGGGCGAGAAAATCCCCGATCTGCAACGCGTTCTCGGTCGGAAAGACCGAACAGGTGACGTACAGGAGTTTACCTCCCGGCCGCAGCACCGGCCACAAGGCATCGAGAATTCTCGCCTGGGTGGCGGCAAAGCTGGCGATATCTTCTTCCCGGCGCAGCCACTTGCTGTCCGGATTGCGCCGCACGACGCCGCTGGCCGTGCAGGGCACGTCGGCCAGCACCGCATCGAAGGGCCGGCCGTCCCACCAGGTACTCAGTTTGGCGCAATCGGCCGCCCGGATGTCGGCGTGCAGGCCGAGCCGGGACAGGTTCTCCTCGATCCGGCGACAACGCGACGGCTTGAGGTCGAGCGCTAGCAGATCGAGATCGGCGCCCTCGAGGAGATGCGCCGTCTTGCCGCCGGGCGCGGCGCAGGCGTCGAGCACGCGACTGCCGGCGGCGGGAGCCAGCAGTTCGGCCGCCCTTTGCGCCCCGGGGTCTTGTACCGAGACAAGGCCGGCGGCAAATCCCGGCAGGCGATCGACCGGCAGCGGCTTTTCCAGCATTAATCCGGCTTCGCCGACGGGCGCTGCGGCAATGCCTTCGGCACTCAGCCGTTCCAGATATTCGGCGCGCCCGCCGCGCCGCAGATTGACGCGCAGCGCCATCGGCGGCGGCGCGTTGCCGGCGGCGACAATGCTTAGCCAGTCTTGCGGGTAATTGTCCTGCAGAGTCTTCAGCCACCAGCCCGGATGCTGGGCCACGGCGATTTCGTCGGCAGCCAGTGCCGCACTCAACGCGGCTTGCTGGCGCAGGAAATTGCGCAGCACGCCATTGACCAGTGCCCGGAAACGCCCTTCGGCCAGCTCGCCGGCCGCCGCCACCGCCTGGTCGACAACGGTATGCACCGCATCCGGCCGGGTTTCCAGGCGATAGAGGGCGACCAGCAGCAGGGCGCGCACATCTTCGGCCAGCAGCGGTTTGGCGAGCAGTCGGGAGAGAAAGAAATCGCCCCGGCCGTATTGGCGCAGGCTGCCATAAACCAAGTCCTGCACGGCCGGCCGGGCTAGCGGGTCGACCCGGCCGAGCAGGCCTTCGGCCAGGCTTTGGCCGGCAAAAACCGCGGCGTCGATGCAGGCGGCGTTAAGGAGGGCGAAAGCCAGGGAGTTGGGCGGCAGTTTGGACATAGGCCGGGATTATCGCACGCTGCATAATGGCGCAATGTGTCGATTCCTCATCCTTCTGTATTTAGCCGGCATGCCGCTGCTCGCCCAGGCCTGGAATGCCACCGGTCATCGGCTGACGGCCGATATTGCCTGGCAACAATTGTCGGCAGCGAGCCGGCAGCAGATTACTGCCCTGCTGGCGCTGCATCCGGATTATCCGCGCTGGGTCGAGAAGGCACGGTCCACCGAGACACGCGCCATTTTTGCCGAGGCGGCGACCTGGCCCGACGATATTCGCCGCGATCCGCGCTTCCACGATGAAAGACGCGAAGCACCGACGCCCGCCATTCCTGGCCTGCCCGACAGCGCCCGCCACCTGACCTGGCATTACGTCGATCTGGCCGACGATGGCAGGGTCCAGGCCGGCGAAATCGAGCAGCAGATCGAGCGCCTCAGCCAGTTGCTGCGAGCCGGCGACAGCGCTGCCGAAATGGCCTGGGCCCTCCCTTGGCTGCTTCACCTGGTCGGCGACATCCACCAACCACTGCACGTCGGCCGTCACGAAGATGAAGGCGGCAACAGGTTCGAGATCGAAAATCCGCTCAGCCGCCGGCAGCCCTTCTCGAACCTGCATCGCTACTGGGACGAATTACCCGGCACCACAGCCTGGCGCGGCAAACGTCTGCAAAAGGCGACGGACGACCTGCTGGCGCGCTATCCGGCGCCCGTTCAGGGCTCGGTCCGGCGCTGGCGGGACGAAAGCCATCGCCTGCTGAGCGTTGCCTACCCGCCGGCGACCGGCAGCCTGCTGCCGACTGTCACCGAGGAATTCCAGCAGCAAACGCAGGACATCGCCAACCGCCGTCTGGTTGACGCCGGTTATCGCCTGGGACGCCTGCTCAACGACCTTCTTGCCCGCGGCGTTCCACGTGGAACGCCGTAACCCCGCACTTTCGACGCCCCGCAACTGGGCGTCGCCTCGGACGACTGCTGCCGCATACCGGTTTTGCCGCCTACCACGACATTGCTTGCCACATGCTACCGCCCGGGATCGCCGGTCAGCGGCCAAATCGCGTTCTAGCGCCCCATCGCCCGCAGACGGGCGATCCGTTCGGCGGTCGGCGGGTGGGTTGAAAACAGGCTCTGCAGGCCACCGCCTGCCAGCGGATTGAGGATCATCATCTGCGCGGTTTCCGGATGCGCCTCGGCCGCACCGAGCGGGATGCGGCCTTCGGCATAGCGCTCGATCTTGCCCAGGGCATCGGCCAAGGCCTGCGGATCGCCGGAAATCTCGGCGCCGCCCCGATCAGCTTCGAACTCGCGCGAGCGGGAAATCGCCATCTGGATCAGGCTCGCTGCCAGCGGCGCCAGCAAGGCAACCAGGATGCCGGCCAGCGGATTGGCCGGACGACCGTCCTCATCGCGCCCGCCGAAGAACATGGCGAAATTGGCCAGCGCCGAAATCGCCCCGGCCAGCGTCGCCGAAATCGTGGAGATCAGGATGTCGCGGTGCTGGACGTGGGTCAGTTCATGAGCCATCACGCCGCGCAGTTCGCGCGCCGACAACAGTTGCAGGATGCCGGTGGTCGCAGCCACCGCCGCATGCTGCGGATTGCGCCCGGTGGCGAAGGCGTTGGGCTGCGCTTCGTCGATGATGAAGACGCGCGGCATCGGCAAGCCGGCCCGCTGCGTCAGTTCACGCACCATGGCGTAGAACTGCGGAGCGCTGGTTTCATCGACCTGGCGAGCGTTGTACATCTTCAACACCATGCTGTCGGAGAACCAGTAGGAAAACAGGTTCATGCCGCCGCCGAAAAGCAGTGCCAGCAGCATGCCGGAGCGGCCGCCGATCATGCCACCGACAATGCCGAACAGCGCCATGATGGCCGCCATCAACATTGCCGTCTTGACCCAGTTGAACATCGCCAGAACTCCCGAAAACTGTCGAACCGACTGTTAACTGCGGCCGGCGCCGCCGGAATTCAAGCCGGCAGTTCGAAGCGCTCGCCAACCTGCAGCGGGTTGCCGGCCAGGAACTGCTGCACCGGCAAACGCTTGCCGCCCGCTTTCTGCAACTCGCTGACCGCCAGCGCCCCGTCGCCGCAAGCGACCACGACGCCGTTGCGGTCCACACTCAAAATCTGCCCGGCCTCACCCTGGCCAACCACCGGAATCGCCCGCCACAACTTGATGGTCTGGCCGCCGAGTACGGCCTGGGCACCGGGAAAGGGATTGAAGGCGCGCAGATGGCGATCCACTTCGTCGGCGCTCTTGCGCCAGTCGATCAGGGCTTCCGCCTTGTCGATCTTGTGGGCGTAGGTGACGCCTTCGGCCGGCTGCGCCGCCGGTGGCAACGGCAATTGGTCCAGCGCGGCTACGATCAGCCGGGCGCCGAGGTCTGCCAGCCGGTCGTGCAGGCTCGCCGAGGTATCGGTAGCTTCGATCGGAAACGCGCCGCGCAGGAGCACCGGCCCGGTATCAAGCCCGGCTTCCATCTGCATGATGCAGACACCGGTCTCGGCATCGCCGGCGAGCAGCGCGCGCTGGATTGGCGCCGCTCCCCGCCAGCGCGGTAGCAGCGAAGCGTGGATGTTGAGGCAGCCCAGGCGCGGCAGGTCGAGCACGGCTTGCGGCAGGATCAGGCCGTAAGCGGCAACCACCATGACGTCGGCCTGTAGTGCGGCGATTTTTTCCTGGGCCTCGACCTGCTTCAGGCTGAGCGGCTGGAACACCTCGATTCCGTGTTCCAGCGCCACCTTCTTGACCGCCGACGGCTGCAGGCTCATGCCGCGCCCAGCCGGCCGGTCGGGCTGGGTCAACACCAGCGCCACCTTGTGGCCGGCATCGACAATGGCCTGCAAGGCCTGCGCCGCGAATTCCGGGGTGCCCGCGAAAATCACCCTCATGCGGTGACCCGCGCCTGCTTGGCGAGCTTGTTGCGGATGCGCGTCTGCTTCAGTTGCGACAGGTGATCGACGAAGACGTGGCCTTTCAGGTGATCCAGTTCGTGCTGGATGCACACGGCGAGCAGGCCGTCGGCGGTCAGCGATTTCTGGCTACCGTCGAGATCGAGATAGCGGACCGTCACCCGCTCGGCGCGCTCCACCTTCTCGTAGATGCCAGGCACGGAGAGGCAGCCTTCCTCGCCTTCCTGGGCGCCGTCGCACTGTTCGATGCGCGGATTGATCAAGACCAGCAGTTCGTTCTTCTCTTCCGAGATGTCGATCACCACGACCTGCCGGTGCACATCGACCTGAGTCGCGGCCAAGCCGATACCGGGCGCTTCGTACATGGTTTCCGCCATGTCGGCGACCAGTTTACGAATGCCGTCGTCAATATTCTGAACCGTGGCCGCGACTTTTTTGAGCCGCGGATCGGGGAAACGCAAAATGGGTAGAAGCGCCATAGACTAAACAGATGAAAAGCTTGCTCGATTAGGTTATTACGTGCAGAATCTCAAGCAATTCCCGAGATTTGGCGCGGGTTGCCAGACGCTGCTCAGACAGTGTCATTCGCACCGCGTTCCGCCGGCACGAGAGGTTACGACTATGGTTCGCATTATATCCGCGCTCATCCTGGCCGTAACGGCCATCTGCGCATCTGCCGAAGAGCCGCTGCAACTCGTCGACAATCCACCGGACCGTCATATCGTCGTACGCGGTGACACGCTGTGGGGAATTTCCGGCAAATTCCTGAAGCAGCCCTGGCGCTGGCCGGAAATCTGGAACATGAACAAGGCGGAAATCAAGAATCCGCACTGGATCTATCCCGGCGACATCATCCTGCTCGATTACGTTGATGGCAAACCGCGCCTGAAAATGGCCAAGGCGGTCGGCAATGGCGGCAACGGCAAACTGCAGCCCAAGGTCTATAGCGAAGCGGTGCAGCAGGTCGTCCCCAGCATTCCGCCCAACGAAATCGAACCGTTCATTTCCCAGCCGCTGGTGATCGAACCCGGCGAGCACGACAACGTCGCGCGCATCGTCGCCTCGCAGGAAGACCGCATGTTCATGGGCGCCGGCGATACCGCCTTCGTCAGCGGCATTCCCGATGCCAGCGTCGTCAACTGGAATGTCTTCCGGCCGGGCAAGCCGCTCAAGGACCCCGACACCGGCGAAGTCATCGGCCACGAAGCCTTCTTTCTCGGCAGCGCCAAGCTGATCCACCCCGGCGAGCCGGCGGCGATCAGCATCGTCGTCGCCAAGGAAGAAATCGGCCGCGGCGACCGCCTGCTGCCCGCCCCGCCGCCCAATATCATCGCCTATGCGCCGCACCGGCCCGAGCAGCCGGTCGCCGCCAAGATCATCTCGATCTACGGCGGCCTCAACGAAGGCGGCGCCAGTTCGGTGGTCGCCATCAACCGGGGCAGCAATGACGGCCTGGAAGTCGGCCACGTCCTCGCCATCTTCCGCAACCGCGTTTCAATCGGCAATGATGAACAGGGCCGCCGCGTCGCCACGACGATCCCCGAAGAACGTTATGCCCTGGCCTTTGTCTTCCGCGTCTTTGGCCGCATCTCCTATGCCCTGGTGGTCGACTCGGCAAAATCCGTAATGATCGGTGACTCCGCCAAAAACCCGTGAATAACCATGAAGGTCTGGCCGCCTGGCTGCGGCTGACCCTGATCCCCGGGATAGGCGGCGAGACGCAGAGGAAGCTTCTCGCCGCTTTTGGTTTACCGGAAGCCGTTTTCGCGGCTGGTCGTTCAGCCGTACGCGGCGTGGTCGGCGAACGCGCCGACCTGCTTTTCGATTTTGCGGTCGATGAAGCCGTCGAGCACAGCCTGGCCTGGGCGAGCGAGCCCGGCCAACTCATCATTACCCTGGCCGATGCCGCCTACCCGCCGGCCCTGCTGGAAATTCCCGACCCGCCCAACATCCTCTATCTGCGGGGCAATCCCGGCCTGCTCGGCAAGCGCAGCCTGGCCATGGTCGGCAGTCGCAACGCCACGCCGCAAGGCCTGCAGACCGCCGAGAACTTCGCCCGGACGCTGGCCGGAGGCGGACTCTGCATCGTCAGCGGCCTCGCCCTCGGTATCGACGCTGCTGCTCACCGCGGCGCCCTGGCCGCCGGCGGCGACACCATCGCCGTGATCGGCACCGGCGCCGACCGCATCTATCCGGCGCGCAACAAGGATCTGGCTCTGGCAATCGCTGCCCGCGGCCTCATCGTTTCCGAATTTCCGCTCGGCACGCCAGCCATTGCCGCCAACTTCCCACGCCGCAACCGGATCATTTCCGGCCTGGCGCGCGGCGTGCTGGTCATCGAGGCAGCCCCGGAAAGCGGCTCGCTGATCACCGCCCGCTTGGCCGGCGAACAGGGGCGCGAAGTTTTCGCCATCCCCGGGTCCATCCATTCGCCGCTCGCCCGCGGCTGCCACAAGCTGATCAAGCAAGGGGCGAAGCTGGTGGAAACGGCCAGCGACGTGCTGGAAGAATTGGGCCATCTCGGTCCGGCTGAGCCGGTCATGACCGAGGCCGGGACGACGCCCGAAGACCCCCTGCTCGCAGCCCTCGGCCACGACCCCTGCAGCCTCGACGAACTGGCCGAACGCAGCGGCTGCGACACCGAGCAACTGCTCGCCGAATTGCTGCTGCTCGAACTCTCCGGCCAGATCACCCCCCTGCCCGGCAATCGCTACCAGCGCCTCTAGTAATTCGCTGCATATATATAGATGGCTTGCCAAGCCGCGCGCCGGGCACTTATCATGCCCCGGACTCAACAGGTAAAGCCCATGACTAAAAAGCTGATCATCGCCGAAAAACCCTCCGTCGCCGCCGACATTGCCAAGGCGTTGGGGGGCTTTACCAAGCACGACGACTATTTCGAGAGCGAGACGCACGTCATCTCGTCGGCCGTCGGCCACCTGCTGGAACTGGCCTGCCCGGAAGAATTCGAGGTCAAGCGCGGCAAATGGTCCTTCGCCCATTTGCCGGTCATTCCGCCGCATTTCGCGCTGAAGCCGATCGAGAAGACGGAATCCCGCCTCAAGGTGCTGACCAAGCTGATCAAGCGCAAGGACGTCGCCGCCCTGGTCAATGCCTGTGATGCGGGGCGCGAAGGCGAGTTGATCTTCAACTACATCGCGCAGCACACCAAGACCACCAAGCCGATCCAGCGCCTGTGGCTGCAATCGATGACCCAGGGCGCCATCCGCGACGGTTTCACGCGCCTGCGCAACGGCAACGAAATGCAGGGCCTGGGCGATGCCGCCGTCTGCCGCTCCGAATCCGACTGGCTGGTCGGCATCAACGGCACGCGGGCGATGACCGCCTTCAACTCGAAGACCGGCGGTTTCCATCTGACCACCGTCGGCCGCGTCCAGACACCGACCCTGGCCATCGTCGTCGAACGCGAAAGGAAAATCCGCGAATTCAAGCCGCGCTCCTACTGGGAAGTCGAAGCCGATTTCGCCGCCCAGGCCGGCAACTACACCGGCAAATGGTTCGATGAAGCCTACAAGGGCAAGGAAGACGACGAACACGCCCGCGCCGACCGCCTGTGGGAAGAAGCCCGCGCCGAAGCCATCCGCGCCGCCACCAGCAGCAAGACCGGCTTGGTCACCGAGGAAGCCAAGCCGGAAACCCGCCTCTCGCCGCTGCTTTTCGATTTGACCAGCCTGCAGCGCGAAGCCAACTCCCGCTTCGGTTTCTCGGCCAAGACGACGCTGTCCATCGCCCAGGCGCTCTACGAAAAGCACAAGGTCCTGACCTATCCGCGGACCGATTCGCGCTGCCTGCCGGAAGACTACCTGCCCACGGTACGCGAGACGCTGACCATCCTGACCGGCGAAGGCGCCGGCAAGGGTCACGACGAAGTGCTGCTCGCCCGCTACGCCCCCTTCGCGCACCAGATTTTGGCGCGCAACTGGGTGATGCCCAACAAGCGCATCTTCAACAACGCCAAGATCAGCGACCACTTCGCGATCATCCCGACACCGCAGGCGCCCAAGAACCTCAACGAAGTCGAGCAAAAGCTCTACGACTTCGTCGTGCGCCGTTTCCTGTCGGTCTTTTTCCCGGCCGCCGAATACCTGGTCACCACCCGCATCACCCGCGTCGAAGGCCATCCCTTCAAGACCGAAGGCAAGGTGCTGGTCAATCCGGGCTGGCTGGCCGTGCATGGCAAGGAAGGCCAGGAAGGCACCGAGGGCAATCTGGTCGCGGTCGCCAAGGATGAAAAGGTCAAGACCGAGGAAGTCACGGTCAAGGCGAACGAAACCAAGCCGCCGCCCCGCTACTCGGAAGCCACCCTGCTTTCCGCCATGGAAGGCGCCGGCAAGATGGTGGACGACGAGGAACTGAAGGCGGCGATGGCCGGCCGCGGCCTCGGCACGCCAGCGACCCGCGCCCAGATCATCGAAAACCTGATCGGCGAGCAGTACATGCTGCGCGAAGGCCGCGAACTGATCCCGACCGCCAAGGCTTTCTCACTGATGACGCTGCTGAACGGCCTGGGCATCAACGAATTGACCCAACCGGAACTCACCGGCGACTGGGAATGGAAGCTCGGCCGCATCGAGAAGGGCGAATTCACTCGCGACGAATTCATGCGCGAAATCGCCGAAATGACGCGCCATATGGTCGAGCGTGCCAAGACTTTCGAAGCCGACACCATTCCCGGCGATTTCGGCGTGCTGACTGCCCGCTGCCCGAAATGCGGCGGCGAGATTCGTGAAACCTACAAGAAATTCCAGTGCGGCAATTGCGACTACTCGCTATGGAAAATCGTCGCCGGCCGCCAGTTCGAACCAGCCGAAATCGACACCCTGATCAACGAAAAGCAGATCGGTCCGCTGACCGGCTTTCGCAACAAGATGGGCCGCACTTTCGCCGCCGCCATCAAGCTGAACGACAAGATGGAGCCGGAATTCGACTTCGGCCAGGACAAGGCCGACGAAGCGAACAGCGAACCGGTCGACTTCTCCGCCCAGACCAGCCTCGGCAAGTGCCCGAAATGCGCCGCCAATGTCTTCGACCATGGCGCATCCTATGTCTGCGAAAAGTCGGTCGGCCCGGACAAGAGTTGCGATTTCCGCTCCGGCAAGATCATCCTGCAGCAACCGATCGAGCCCGCCCAGATGCAGAAACTGCTCGCCGACGGCAAGACCGACCTGCTGAAGGAATTCGTCTCCAACCGAACCCGCCGCAAGTTCTCGGCCTACCTGGTTGCCAAGGACGGCAAGGTCGGTTTCGAATTTGAAAAGAAGGTCGCCAAACCCAAGGCGCCGGCCAAGAAGAAAACGGCCGAAGCCGAATGAAAAAAACGGGAGCCAATTGGCTCCCGTTTTTTATCCCACTCTGCGAGCGGAGGGTTTCACGTGGAACTTAACGTCGCGCCGACGCTCCTGGCAACGAGCAGGAGAGCAGCGCCGCCCGTACCGCATCGATCGCCTGCGGCCGCGGGAAACTGATCCGCCAGACCAGCCCCACCGTCCGCGATGGCTGCTCGCCGGCAAACGGCAGCACCTTGACCAGCGCTTCCTTGTCGATCAGCGGATCAGCCGCCGTACTCGGCATCACCGCAATGCCGGCCCCGCTCGCCACCATGTAGCGGATGGTTTCCAGCGAGCCGCCTTCCAGCGAATGAGCCAGCCCGTCCGGCGCGCTCAGGCGCGGGCAGGATTCCAACACCTGATCCCGAAAACAATTGCCCTGACCAAGGAGCAGCAGGTTCTGGCCATCCAGTTCATCGGTCGATATGGCTTCGCGCCTACTCCACGGATGGGCGGCCGGCACGACGACGCGAAACGGCTCCTGATAAACCGCCTGTGCGACCAGGCCGGCTTCGGCAAAGGGCAGCGCAATGACAATGACGTCCAGTTCGCCGGCCTTGAGCGCGGGAATCAGATTGCCGGTGAAATCTTCCTTGAGGAAGAGCGGCATGTTGGGCGCATACTGATGCAGCGCCGGGATGAATTGCGGCAGCAGGTAAGGCGCAATGCTGTAGATGATGCCGACCCGCAACTGACCGCTCAACGGGTCGCCCGTCGATTCGGCGATTTCCTCGAGCCGCACCGCTTCGTCGAGGACACGCCGAGCCTGGGTCACGATGCGCTCGCCGATCGCCGTAATCCGCACATCGGCGGCCGTGCGTTCGAAAAGCGCCGCACCGAGCTGACCTTCGACTTTCTTCAACGCCACCGACAGGGTCGGCTGGCTGACGTGACAGGCTTCCGCCGCCTTGCCGAAATGTCGTTCACGGGCCAGGGCCACGATGTAACGCATTTCGGTCAGCGTCATCGCTGGTAACCCAGTTTCTGGAGGTCGTCAGCGCTCAGCCAGCGCCACTCGCCCGGCTGGAGATCGGCTGGCAGCTGTAGTCCGCCGACCGCCTCGCGATGCAGCGCGTCCACACGGTTGCCGGCGGCGGCAACCATGCGCTTCACCTGGTGATACTTGCCGCTGGTCAGGGTCAGGCGCAGCAGGTATTCGCCGGCCTTTTCGGCGGCCGCGGCGGCAATCGGCTCGGGCTCGTCGGTGAGCAGCACGCCGGCCAGTAGCTGGTCAATCAGCGCCTGATCGACCGGATGCCGGGTCGTCGCCAGATAGACCTTGGGAACCTTGCGCTTGGCCGAGGACAACACATGGTTGAGCTGGCCGTCGTCGGTGATCAGCAAGAGGCCGGTGGTGTCTTCATCGAGGCGGCCGATCGGCTGCACGTCGCGTTCCCGCAATTGAACCGGCAGCAGCGTCAGCACGCTGGGGTGATGCTGCGGCTTGCGCGAACATTCGTAATGCGTCGGCTTGTTCAGCATGATGCAGGCGAATTCGGCGTAGGGCCAATCGACGCCGTCGACGGAGAAAACCAGGCCATGGGTGTCGATTTCGGCGAAAGGATCGTCGCACATCTGGCCATTGATGGCGACACGCTGGTGCCGGACCAGGCCCCGACATTCCTTGCGGGTGCCGAAACCGTGTTTTTGGAGGAGTCGTTCTAGTTGCATGGCGGGATGCTAACATTCAGCCATGAATTTCGAACACCTTATCCAGATCAACGACCCGGAAAATCCGCTGGTCGAATCCCTAGAACGCGCCCAGCTCTGGCAGGGCCTGCTGCATCGCGTCGAAAATCCGCTGCCCTTCCTTCCCGGCCTCGAAGCCTGCACCATTCTCGAACGCCAGGCCAACCAGCTGCTGCGCGAGTTGGATTTCGGCCCGGCCGTGATCCAGGATCGCGTCACGCTGCAGGAGATGCACTGGGTCCGTTTCGAAATCGTGCCCTCGGAAAGCCATGCCGGCGGCAGCCTGACCATCAGCATCGAGGAGCCGGAGCCCGGCTTCCTGTTCCTGCGCTTTGCCTACCAGACGACGCTGGCCAGCAATCCCAATTCGGAAGAACGCGCCTACATCGAGTACGTCAAATCGGCCTACCACCAGTCCGATGTCGATTGCGTGCGCATCATCCGGACGCTGGCCGCCAGCGGCGAAGCCCAGTAAGAAAAAAGGCCGGCGGCGCCATGCGCCCCGGCCTTTCGCGGGCAGAGATATCCGGCGTTTAGTCCACGCCCTGGCTGGAAAGATAGTCTTCGTAGCCGCCGAGGTAATCGATGATCCGGCCGTCGTTCTTGACCTCGAAAACACGGGTCGACAGCGAGGAAACGAATTCGCGGTCGTGCGAGACGAAGATCAGCGTGCCCGGGAATTTTTCCAGCCCGGAGTTCAGGGCTTCGATCGATTCCATATCGAGGTGGTTGGTCGGTTCGTCCATGATCAGGACGTTATGCTTCGACAGCATCAGCTTGCCGAACAGCATGCGGCCCTGCTCACCACCGGAAATGACGTTGACCGGCTTCTTGACCTCGTCGCCGGAGAACAGCAGACGGCCCAGCGTGCCGCGGATCAGGGTTTCCAGGTCGCCGCCATCTTCGATGGTGGCGCGGGCATAGCCGGCGATCCAGTCGGTGAGGCTCTGCTCGCCGGCGAACTGGGCGCTGTGGTCCTGCGCGTAGTAGCCGGGATTGGCCTTTTCCGCCCATTTGACGGTACCGAACTGCGGCGTCACTTCACCCATCAGCAATTTGAGGAAAGTCGTCTTGCCGACGCCGTTTTCACCGATCACGGCGATCTTTTCGCCGGCATTGATGGTCAGCGTCAGGTTATTGAAGATCTTGCGCTCGCCGCCTTCGTAGGTGAAGGAGAGGTTTTCGATCTCGACCGCCTGGCGGTGCAGCTTCTGCTTCTCGTCGTAATCGAAGCGGATCCACGGATACTGGCGCGACGAGGGCTTGACGTCTTCCGGCTTCAGCTTGTCGATCAGCTTCATCCGGCTGGTCGCCTGTTTTGCCTTGGAAGCGTTGGCTGAGAAGCGACGCACGAAGGTCTGCAGTTCGGCGATGCGTTCCTTGGCCTTGGCATTGGCGTTCGACTGACGTTCGCGGGCAGCCTGGGCGGCTTCCATGAAGTCGTCGTAGTTGCCGGCGTAGGTCGTGATCTTGCCGTAGTCGAGGTCGGCCATGTGGGTGCAGACCTGGTTCAGGAAGTGACGATCGTGGGAGATGATGATCATCGTCGATTCGCGGGCGTTGAGGATGTCTTCCAGCCAGCGGATAGTGTTGATGTCGAGGTTGTTGGTCGGTTCGTCGAGCAGCAGGATATCCGGATTGGCGAACAGCGCCTGGCAAAGCAGCACGCGCAGCTTCCAGCCGGGTGCCACCTGGCTCATCGGGCCGTTGTGCTGTTCGGTCGGAATGCCGACGCCGAGCAGCAGCTCGCCGGCGCGGGATTCGGCCGTGTAGCCGTCGTATTCGCCGACCTTGCCTTCCAGTTCGGCGGCGTGCATGTAGTCGTCTTCGCTGGCTTCCGGATTGGCGTAGATGGCGTCGCGTTCCTGGATCGCCGCCCACAGTTCCTCGTGGCCGGCCATCACGACGTCGAGGACGCGCATGTCTTCGTAGGCAAACTGATCCTGTTTCAGGTAGGCCATGCGCTCGTGCTTCTCTTTCGAGACATTGCCGGCCGACGGCTCCAGCGCGCCGCAGAGGATCTTCATGAAGGTTGATTTACCCGCCCCGTTGGCGCCAATCAGGCCGTAGCGGTAACCCTCGCCGAATTTGACATTGACGTTTTCAAAAAGGGGTTTGGCCCCAAACTGCATGGTGATATTGGCAGCGACAAGCACGGCGATTCCGATCTGCGAATTGGTGTAAAGCGAAGGGACGAATTTTACCTGCTTTCAAGGGGTTGACCGCCAAACGGAGCGCCATTTTTTGTGCACTGCGGTGTAAGATTCCGGCCAACAATAACTTGCCTTTCCGGCAGCGAGACAGCCCATGGTTCCCCACCTGACCACCGCCCTCACCGGCCCCCTGCTCGAACTCGAACGCAGCTTTCTCGAGAACAGCACGCGCATCGAACACTGGCTGCGCAGCCAGTGGCAGGAACATACCCCGCCTTTCTATTCCTCCTGCGATCTGCGCAATTCCGGGTTCAAGCTGGCGCCGGTCGACACCAACCTCTTTCCCGGCGGTTTCAACAATCTCAATCCGGCTTTCCTGCCGCTCTGCGTGCAGGCAGCGATGAGTGCCATCGAAAAAATCTGCCCGGATGCGCGCAATCTGCTGCTCATCCCGGAAAACCACACGCGCAACCAGTTCTACCTGCAAAACGTGGCGCAACTGGTCGCCATCCTGCGTCAGACCGGCCTCAACATTCGCCTCGGCTCCCTGCTGCCCGACATCACCAAGCCGACCTCGATCGAATTGCCGAACGGCCACAGCCTGTTGCTCGAACCGCTGGTCCGCAGCCAATACCGTTTGGGGCTGGACGGCTTCGATCCCTGCGCCATTTTGTTGAACAACGACCTGTCGGCGGGCATTCCCGAGATCCTGCAGAATCTCAACGAACAGTTCGTGTTGCCGCCGCTGCATGCCGGCTGGGCGGTGCGCCGCAAGTCCAATCATTTCGCCGCCTACGACCAGGTGGCCAACGATTTCGCCAAGGAAATCGGCATCGACCCGTGGCGCATCAACCCAGCCTTCTCGGTGTGCCGCAGCATCAATTTCCACGAACGCCAGGGCGAGGAATGTCTGGCCGCCAACGTCGCCGCCGTGCTCGACATCGTGCGCGAGAAATACAAGGAATACGGCATTACCGAGACGCCCTACGTCGTCGTCAAGGCTGACGCCGGCACCTACGGCATGGGCGTGATGACGGTGCGCGACGCCGACGAGGTGATCGCGCTGAATCGCAAGCAGCGCAACAAGATGAGCGTCGTCAAGGAAGGCCTCGAAGTCTCCGAAGTGCTGATCCAGGAAGGCGTGCATTCCTTCGAGACCCTGAACGAGGCGGTCGCCGAACCGGTGATCTACATGATCGACCGCTATGTCGTCGGTGGCTTCTACCGTGTCCATACCGGCCGCGGCAAGGACGAAAACCTCAACGCCCCAGGCATGCATTTCGAGCCGCTGGCTTTCGAGACCGGCTGCAACCTGCCGGATTACCGCTGCAACAATCCGGATTCCGCGCCCAACCGTTTCTACGCCTACGGCGTCGTCGGCCGCCTGGCCTGCCTGGCGGCGGCGGTCGAACTGGAACGGACGGCGCCGGAAAACGGCTGAAAACGGTCTCGTGACGCAACAACTCCACTTCGAGAAACACCTGCTCGGCGGCAGCGCCCGTTCGCTGAAACTGGCATTTGTCGTCGATCCGCTGGCCCACCTGAAAGCCTGGAAGGATTCCTCGGTGGCCATGATGCGGGCCGCTGAATCGCACGGCCACGAGGTTTTTGCCGTCGACGCCGCAACTCTCGGCTGGCGCACGCCGGAACCCGGCCACCACGCCGGCGGCGTCTTCGGCGAGGCGACGCACCTGCACCTGCGACCCGATGATCACGACTGGTATCGCGAAACCCAGCGCGAATGGCAGCCGCTGAAAGCCTTCGACGCGGTCATCATGCGCCGCGATCCGCCTTTCGATTTCGAATATCTTGCCGCCACCTGGCTGCTCGAACGCGCCGAAGCCGCCGGTGTGCGCGTCTTCAACCGGCCGCGTGCCCTGCGCGAGCATTCGGAGAAGCTGGCGATCACCGAGTTCGACCAGTTCACACCAGCCACGCTGGTCGCCCGCGATTTGAACCAGCTGCAGCATTTCATCGAAGAACAGCGCGACGTGATCTTGAAACCGCTGGATGGCATGGGCGGCAGCCAGATTTTCCGCATTCACCGCAACGACCCGAACCGCAACGTCATCCTGGAAACGCTGACCCACGAAGGCGCCCGGACGGTGATGGCACAGCGCTACCTGCCGGAAATCAGCGCCGGCGACAAACGCATCCTGCTCATCGCGGGCAAGCCCGTTCCCTACAGCCTGGCCCGCATTCCCAAGGCCGGCGAGACGCGCGGCAACCTGGCGGCGGGGGGCACCGGGGTCGCCCAGGAACTGTCGCCGCGCGACCGGGAAATCGCCGAAACGCTCGGTCCCATACTGTTCAAGCGCGGTCTGATGCTGGTCGGCCTCGACGTCATCGGCAGCCACCTCACCGAAATCAATGTCACCAGTCCGACCTGCATGGTCGAAATCCGTCAGCAGACGGGTTTCGATGCGGCCGGCGCCTTCATCACAGCCATCGAGCACGCATGCGGTATTGCCTGATCCTTCTTGTCGCCCTCTTCCTCGCCGCCTGCGGCCGTACCCCGCTGCAGGAACAGCAGGCCTATGTTTTCGGTACCCGCGTCGAAGTCTTGGTCGTCAGCCCCGAAGCGGAACAGGGACGGCGGGCGATCGCCGCCGTGCTGCGCGAATTCGACCGCCTGCACCGCGCCTACCATGCCTGGCAGCCTTCCGAATTGACGGCGCTTAACGATGCCTTCGCCGCCGGCAAAGCGCTGACCGTCACGCCGGAACTGGCCGCCTTCGTCGGCGAAGCCCAGCAACTCAGCAAGCAAGGCGATTACCTGTTCGACCCCGGGATCGGCCAACTGATCAAGCTCTGGGGTTTCCAGGCCGACGAATTCAAGGCCGAACTGCCGCCGGCCGCCGACATCAAGGCCTGGCTGGCGAAAAAGCCGTCGATCGCCGATGTCGTCATCGACGGCAACACCATCCGCAGTCGCAACCGCAATGTCGCCCTCGATTTCGGCGGCTACCTGAAAGGCGTCGCCCTCGACCGCGCCGCCGCCATCCTGCGCGCCCAGGGCATCAACAACGCCCTGATCAACATCGGCGGCAACGTCATGGCGCTGGGCAGCAAGGAAGGCAAGAAATGGCGGGTCGGTATCCAGCACCCGCGCCAGCCCGGGCCGATGGCCACCATTTCCCTGGAAGACGGCGAAGCAATCGGCACTTCCGGCGATTACCAGCGTTTCTTCGAAGTCGACGGCAAACGCTACGCCCATCTGCTCGATCCGCGCAGCGGCTATCCGGCCGACCACACCGAGGCTGTCACCGTGCTGATTCCGACCGGGCCCAAGGCGGGGACGCTGTCCGATGCCACTTCCAAGCCGGTTTTCATCGCCGGCGGCGAGCGCTGGCGGGAAATGGCGGCAAAAATGGGGGTCGGCATGGTTCTGCGCGTCGACCGCCAGGGCCGCATTTTTGTCACCGAAGCCCTGTACAAGCGTCTCGAATTCATCGGCCAGGCGCCCGAACTGACCGTCGTGCCCTGAGCGGCACGCCGGCTCGGGCGGCCTGGCTGGCGCGGCCGGCGGAACCGGCTTTCAGGCCGGCGGAAAAATCTCGTTTTCGATCCCGCTCAGGATGCGGCGAGGTGCTCCCCAATCCCGACCGATGATCAGCCGGACATCGGTCCCCGCCCGTTCGACTTCAGTCTCACGCAATAGCGCATTGCGCCCCAGGCTGTCTTTCAGGGCACGCGCCGCATCGGCAAAACCGCTGCGATATTCGATGATCGAGTAGGGAATATTGAAAGACCGGAAGTTAGTCATCCGAGTGACGCCAAAACCTTCACTGCGCAATTGCGTGCGGACCAGGGCGGCGTAACCGGTCACCCCGTTGCCGTTGGAAACCTCGACCCGGGCCGGCATTGCCGGTGCTTGCCGGAAAACCGGCAGCGACGGATGCATCAGCACCTTCATTGCCCTCACGACGGGCGAGGCAAGCGCATGCCGGCTGGCCGCCGGCACCGGCGTTTCAGTCAGGGTCACCGCCCGGGCCGAAGCGGCGCCAAGGGGAGAGGCATCGCTCAGGCGGATGGGCAATGGCCGCTTGGCGATGATGCTCGGGTTGCGCTGTTCGGGTTCGGCGACGACCGCCTGTGGCGAAGCATCGGCCAGCACCCTGGGGACGGCCGGCTCGGCAGGAATGGCCGACAGTTGTTCGTCGATTTTCCGGGAAACCGGCACATCGTCCACCGCCGCCGGGTTGGCCACCGCCAGCTTCGGCAGCAGGAGATCGGGCGAACGCCGTGCGGCCAGCGCGGCAAGCTCGAACATGCCGGCTTTGCGGGCGACATTCTGGAGATTCACCCAGGCCCGCGCATAATCGGGATCCATTGCCACCGCCTGGCGCAAGGCATCGACGGCTTCGGCATGCCGGCCCTGGAGGTAAAGCGCATAGCCGATATTGTTGTAGAGGTAGGCACGTTGCGGCGCCAGGCGGGCAACCGTCCGGTAGGCGGCGGCCGCCCTTTCCAGTTCGCCGCGCCCGGCATAGATGGCACCGAGCGCATTCAAGGCATCGACACTTTTCGGATCGGCAACCAGCGCCTGATCGTAGGCGGCCTCGGCGGCCGCCAGTTGTCCCTGCTCCTGGTGATGGCGGCCCAACTGGTAATAGGCCATGGCGTTCGCCATTCCGTGACGGATGTCCATAACCGGCCGGGTTTCCCAGGCCAGCTTGTTTTCCGGCGACACCGCACAGGCGCCCAGCGCCAGGCTAAGGAGGGTGACAAGCAGTTTCGGTTTCATCGCGGTTACTCCTGAATCAGGCATCAGCCCGCCCCAACAATGGTCGGCAACACCTTGACGATACGTATCATGGCCGGGCCGGCCACGACGATCAGAATGGACGGAAAGATGCACAACACCAGCGGAAAAATGAGCTTGACGGCAACTTTGGCGGCGCATTCCTCGGCACGCTGCTGGCGCTTGACCCGCAACATTTCCGAATGGATGCGCAGCGACTCGCCGATGCTGGTCCCGAATTTCTCCGACTGGATCAGCATGGCAACGAGGGTATCGATATCGTCGACGCCGGTGCGCAGTGCCAGGTTGCGCAACGCCCGTTCCTTGCCGCTGCCGGCGCGGAATTCGAGACAAACCAGTTCCAGTTCCTCGGCCAGGATTCGGCTATTGATGGCGATTTCGGAAGCGACGCGATTCAGCGCCGCTTCAAGGCTCAAGCCGGCCTCCACGCAGATGGTCAGCAGGTCCAGCGCATCCGGAAAGTTCTCGAAAATCTCCAGTTTGCGCGCCGCGATCAACTTGTTCAGCAGGAAGTTGGGCAGGTAATAGCCGAGGGCGCACAGGAAACCGAGCATGATGAAGAACTGGTTGGCCGGCATGTTGTTGTCCGAGAAGACGCGGATCAGCCAGAGACAGAGGGGCAAGCCGAAGGCGATGATCGACTTCACCGCCAGGAAAATGACCGGTGCTTCCGGGCGCCGCAGTCCGGCCTGCACAAAGCGCCGGCGAAATTCGGAATCCTCCCAGCCAGCATCGGGCAGCGATAGCTGGGCCAGCGGCCGGGCGGCATTAACCACCGATTCGATCCATTTGCTGGCTGCCTTGGGCGCCTCGAGGTTGGCCGATGAATTGACGACACGCGTCAGGCGGTCATGGACGACGCCCCGCCGGAGGATGAAATACCCGCCCATCGGTACGCCGCTGACCACTACGAAAACCAGTGCCAGGAACAGCCATTGGGCCACTGAAAAGTTGCTCATCGCAGCCTCCTAGACGCGAATTCGCACGATACGGCGCATCCACACGCCGCCGAGTACGATGAATACCAGGCCCAGCTTCAGGAAGAACCGCCCATTCTCGTCAACCCACAACAGCGACATGAAATCCCGGTCGATCAGGTAGAGCATGAACCCGGTGAAGAAGGGCAAGAGGCTCAGTACCAGGCCGGAGAAGCGTCCTTCGGCCGACAAGGCGCGGACCTTGCCGAAAAGCTTCAGGCGCTCGCGGATGATGGCGCTGATATTGCCCAGGATTTCCGAGAGATTGCCACCCGATTCGCGCTGGATCAGCACCGCCACCACAAAGAATCCGAGATCGGTGCTGGGAACGCGCTTGGCCAGATTCTGCAGGGCGTCCTGCGCCGAAATGCCGAAATTGATTTCGTCGAAGGCCTGCTGGAATTCCTCGCCACACGGGTCCGGCATTTCGGCCCCGGCCATCTGCAAGGCGCTCGACAGCGAGTGGCCGGCCCGCAGGGCACGCCCGATCAAATCGAGCGTTTCGGGCAGCAATTCCTCGAAGCGCTTGAGACGCCTGTTCCGCTGGCGCCGCAAGTAAAGCGACGGCAGCGCCCCGCCCGCCAATCCAACGACGAGCGCCACCAGGAAAGGATAACGGGCAAGCAGCATGCCGATCAGCCCAACGGCAAACAGGCTGGCGCTATAGACGGCGTAATTCGCCAGGCTCCAGGCAGTTCCGCTCTGCACCAGCAGCAGATCGAAATCCTCGAGGCGACGCCAGACCAGCAGGAGGCGTTCAACGGCCGGACTATTGTTGTTCTGGCGCCGCTTGAACAACGTATCTCCAGCCGCCTCGCCGCCCCCTTCGGCCGAAATCATGCGCAGGCGCTTGTTCAGGCGATTCACCTCCGGCCCATGCGTTGCATTCCACCAGATGTAGATACCCTCGCTCACCGAAAACACGGCGATGAACAACAGCAACATGGCGAGAATGAAAAAGTTGTCATTCATGGCGATTCCCTCTCAGGAAAACCGGTGGTTCGGATCGAAGTATTCGTCCGGCAGATGAATGCCGAAGGCCTGCAAGCGCTCCTGGAACGCCGGCCGAACCCCACTCGCTGAAAAATATCCCTCAACCCCTTCCGGGGACAGCCCGGTCTGCCGGAAATTGAAAATCTCATGCATGGTGATGGCATCGCCTTCCATGCCGGTAATTTCCTGGATCGAGACGACCTTGCGCTTGCCGTCGACCAGGCGGGCAATCTGGACGATGACCGAGATGGCCGATGAAATCTGCTGGCGCACCGCCTTCGGCGTCATCGTCACCCCCGCCATGCTGATCATGTTCTCAAGACGCGACAGGGCATCGCGCGGCGTATTGGCGTGGATGGTCACCATCGACCCCTCATGGCCGGTATTCATGGCCTGCAACATGTCGAAGGCCTCGGCGCCCCGGACCTCGCCGAGGATGATGCGGTCCGGGCGCATGCGCAGCGCATTGCGGACCAGGGCGCGCTGGGCCACCTCGCCTCGCCCCTCGATGTTCGGCGGCCGGGTTTCCAGGCGCACGACATGCGGTTGCTGCAACTGCAGTTCCGCCGCGTCCTCGATGGTGACGATCCGTTCGGTGCTTGGAATGCCGGACGACATGATATTCAGCAGGGTCGTCTTGCCGCTGCCGGTGCCGCCGGAAATGATTAGATTGACCTTGGCCCGCGACAAGGCCTGCAGCGTTTCGGCCATCGCTTCGGTCATCGTCTTGAAATTGAGAAGATCGCTGATCCGGTAAGGCGTCACCGAAAAACGGCGAATCGACATGATCGGCCCATCGATGGCCAGCGGCGGAATGACGGCATTGACCCGCGAACCGTCGGGCAGGCGGGCGTCGACCATCGGGCTCGATTCATCGACCCGGCGCCCGACCCGGGAGACGATCTTGTCGATGATCTTCATCAGATGCTGGTCGTCGTTGAAAGTCACATCGGTCAGCTCTAGGCGGCCGGCGCGCTCGACATAGACCTGGCGGTAGGTATTGACCAGGATGTCGGAAATGCTCGGGTCCGCGAACAGGGGTTCGAGCGGACCGAGGCCGAGCATTTCCCAGCGCAGATCGCGCACCAGATTCCGCCGCTCCTGGTCGTTGAGGGCGACCTCCTCCTCCTGCATCAGCTGCTCGATCAGGAATTTCAGTTCCTCGCTCAGCTGTTCCGGACCCAGCTTCTGCAGCCGCGCCAGATCGACGCGATCGAGCAGGGTCTGGTGAATGCGCTGCTTGACGTCGTGGTAGTTGCGGCGGGTCGCCTCGGACACCCCCTCTCCGGCGACCTGACGCACATTCTCCGTTGCACTGTTTTCAAATCGGGTTCGTATCGACATGGCGGGGACTCTTTCTTTGCTTCAGCGTCGGGCAAACAGTCGGGCAAAAAGCCCCTTGCCGCCCGGTGCCGGACGATCGGCGATCTGATCGGTCAGTTCTTCGAGGGCAAGCACGACCGGACTGCCGGGATCCAGTTTGAGGATGGGCACCCCTTGATTGACCGACGCGGTGACCGACTTGTAGTGATTGGGCAAGGTGGCAAAGACCTTGTACGACAGCAACTTGTCCGCATCGGCTTCAGTCAGGTCGCCCGGCGAGCGCTCGACACGGTTGAGGATGGGGCGCACCTTGACGACGCTATAGTCCAGCGAACGAAAAACGTCGAAAAGCCGCTTGGCATCGCGCAGGAAAGGCAGGGTCAACTGCAGTACCGGATAGATGTGGTCGGCCAGATCAAGGGCCTGGATCGTGCAGGTATCGAGCGAGCGCCCGACATCGAGCACGACATAATCGAAATTGGCCCGCGCAAAACGCACCAGGGCTTCGATGTGGGAGGGCCGGATATCGACTGATTCGGTCGGATCGTCAGGGGCAGAAATCACCCCGAAATTCGGCAGCACTTCGATCATCGCCGATTTGATCAGCGACATGTCCACATGCTGAATGTCGCGCACGACATCGGTCAGCGAAATGCTCGGCCGGCGATCCGACACGTACAGCACGGCATCGCCGAACTGCAGGTTGAGGTCGATCAGCAAAACCCGCTTGCCGCTCCGCGCCGCCAGCACGTAACCCAGATTGGTCGCCAGGAAACTGGCGCCGCTACCGCCCTTGCACGACATGAAAGCCAGCACGTGGCCGTCGCCCTTGGGCGCCGCCGTGCTCTTCTGCTGAATGCGGCGATAGGCCGCCGACAATTCTTCGGCCAGCAACGGCGTTTTCAGCACTTCCCGGACGCCGAGACGCAGCGCCCGCAACAGCAGTTCCGGCGACTCCTGTTCGATGACCAGAATGGTGTTCAGGCCGGGGTAGAACGCGGACAAGTGTTCGACGTCGGCGAGCAGCGCCATGCCGCCATGCCGGCAATCGAGCATTAGCACGTCGAAGTCGCCTTTGACGGGCAAGGTCGTCCGACCGCTCAACGAGCCCTCATGGCAGACCAGTTCGTTGATCACATCGATCTCGGCCAACAATTTCCGGACCTGTTCGAGATGGTGACGATCTTCGGAGACGGCTAGAACTTTCAAAATCGGAGCTCCCTGATGGAGATGAAATGGCGCCGGCAAGCGCTATGAACAGATCGGGTTGTCAGTGCTGCTCAGGCTCTCGCTGGGCAAGGATGTCGCAAAATCGGGAATCGGAAAATTCAATGGCACAAGCGGTATGGCGGCGTGATAGGTAAGGTTCTGGATGCGGACCGTCACCGGATCGCAGGTCGCCGCGGAACAGCCGCTGGCCGGGTAGCTGATGACAATGTTGGCCGGTTCGAGGATGCTGAGCATGGCTTTCATGCGCGCCTTGACGGTCGCATCGCCGACATCGCACACCACCGCGACTCGCGCGCCCAGGCGGGTCGCTTCGATGGCCGTGGAATAGACGTACATCACCATGGCAAATTCGATGACGGCAATGACCAGCGCCAGGAACAGGATCGAAACCAGCGCGAACTCGACGGCGGCGGCGCCCCGCTGACCCTGAATGACAGAACGGAAAGTGGCGGTTTTCATCAGTACAACTGCCTCATCGTTACACTGATCGGGTCGAAGACTATCGTCGTCAATTTCGACACGCCGGGAAAAATCGGCGTGAACTGATAGCCGGAAATCGTCACCTTCACCAGATTGATGCTGCCGCTGCCCGTTGCCACATCGGCGAAAGTTTCGCCCGGACAGGCGGCGGAATTGACCCGGTCACAGATGCTGATCATGCCGGCCGTGAGTCCGGGAACGATAGGTTTGCTGGTCGAGCTGGTCGAGCCGTACAGCATCCGGTTTTTGGCCAGCGTGGTGGGGTATTCGGCAGCGACCGAGGGGTCGAAGAACGACAGGTAGCGCGCCCCGTCACGCGCCGATTTGACCAACTGGTCGTAGACGAACATCGCCCTTGCGAAGTCGACGGCAGCCAGAACCATCATGACAAGAAGGGTGGCAACCAGCGCCAGTTCGACGGCGGCGGCGCCCCGCATGCATCCCGGATGGCGATTGCTGAATGAAAGGCGGCTCATACGATTCTCACTGCGCCAAGGCCGGGACTTTTGGCCCGCCGGCAGTCGGCCCCCCCGGCGCCCCGGAAGTCACGCACCCCGAATCGATGTCCTCGGCCGAACCGCGATACTCCAGTCCCATATTATCGTTCGATGGATTGGCTACCGGATTGAGCATCAGCAGGCAAGCCCAGCCGATGATCGGCTGGGAATTGGTGGCGCCCGGCCCCCAGGTGGAGCAATCGACGACCGGCGCAGCCGCCAGGCGGCGATCGCCGCCTGCAGCATGGACCGCGGTCGTACTGGCCTTCCAGCCCCCGGACAGTATGGGCACATTGTTCCAGGGCGTGAAAGTGCCGCGCCTGGCCTTGAAATCGTCAAAAGCCCCGGCCTGCGCCAGCCAGTTGCTGGCGTCGTAAGCGTAGCCGGACCAGTCAGGCGACAAGGCGCCATCCGGCGCCCCGGAGTTTTTCACGACGCCGAAGCGCCAGTTCCAGTCGGGCGCCAGGGAATTCACATCACCCTGGGTCGGCGTCAGGCTGGTCGTATCGACCAGGTCGCATTGGCCGCTGCCGTCGAGCAAGGCTTTCAAATCCTTGGTCTTGGAAAACCCGGGGTAATCGACCCACTTGAATTTGCCGTTTACGTTGTCCTTGGTGTTGAAGCGGCCGACCAGCCATTCACCGACGGTGTAGCCGTAATTAGGCGCGGAGGAACCCGCCTTCTTGCACATGGCGAGCGGCAAGGCGCAATTCGATTTCGAAGGCTCCAGGCTCGCCACCGCCGCCGCCCTGACGGTTGTCGGCCCGATCGCCTGGCCCGGTAGCAGATTGACGACCTGGATCATCAATGTCGGGATGTCGGCTTCGCTCAGCGTGCATCGCACGAAATGCATTTTCAGCGCATTGGCAGCCGCTGCCGTACGCGTTTGATAGCTGCCATTCAATGTTTCGCTGAAAGTGACATCGCGGTCGGCGCCAATGGTCACCGCCACCTTCTGCATGCCCACCAGATTCCGCGTGCCCGCCGTGATGCCGAAATTCTCGGCGGTCTGCAGCTGGTTGGCATTGGCTCCGGTCAATGCCGCAGACGCCGACAAAGCGCATGAATCCGCGGCATTCTGCAACTCCGCCTTGCTGACGTAGAGACGCCCGACATCCATCGCGAAGGCGACAAAACCCAGCAGCAGGACGCTGAACAGGATGAAGGCAACTGCCACCGCACCTTGCTGTGACTGCCGTTGCCGCCTGGATCGCGATCCCATGATGTCACCTCCGCGCTGGTTGCCGATTGCCGGCTATTGGGTTCCGGCCACGCCCAGGTTGAGGATGGTCATCGACGGCGCCGGCTTGGTGAACGACTTGTAATACTGGTCAACCGCATTGCCGGCTGCCTGCCCTTCCAGGCCGTCAACCGGTCGATTCTCGTTGTTCACCGATGCAGCGGGGTCCCGCATCTGCTGTGCCCGGAGCGCCATCGATGCCCCGCCAAAAGCGGCATCGGTCTGCGGCGTGGTCGCCACGCAACCCGCTGCCAGAAGCGCTGCGCCAAGCATCGAAACCGGAAGTCTGTAGCTTTTCATGATTCACTCCTTATTTTGGTTCGAAGCCGCCCTCGGCCGGATCGGTCTTCTCGGGGGCGCTGCCTTCCAGTTGGCCGCGGCCATACAACTGCCAGCGATTCGGCGGGTTGTAGCGGTCGGTCGGCAATTCGTAGTCGGCCGGCAAGGGCTTGATCAGCCGGGGCGTGATCACGAAGACCAGTTCGGTACGGTCGGTCTGGAAGCTGTGGCTGCGGAACAGCGCGCCCAGTACCGGAATTTCCCCAAGGAAGGGAAAGGCGTTGATGTTGCCGGTCGCATTGTTCTTCATCAAGCCGCCGATCGCAAAGCTCTGGCCGTCGAAAAGCTGCACCGTGGTCGATGCCTTGCGCGTGGTGAAGGCCGGCAATACCGTGGTCGCACCGCTCGCCGACGAGGTGATCGACACGCCGGTGGCGCTCAGTTCCGAGACTTCGGGATTGACCTGCAAATTGATGCGCCCGTCGGCCAGTACCGTCGGACGGAAGCGCAGGCTGACGCCGAACTCCTTTTCTTCCAGGGTGTAGGTCACGGCACCGGAGCCATTGTTTTGCACCACCGGGATGAAGATCTTGCCACCGGCCAGGAAACTGCCTTCCTGGCCGCTGATCGCCATCACGGTCGGCTCGGCCAGCACCTTGACGACGCCATCCTGCTTCTGGGCATCGAGACCAAAATTGGTCGCATTCAGCGCACTGGCGATCGGAACGGTCGTCGTCGTGCCGCCGATCGTCGCACTGCCCACGGGCGCCGTGATGGCCGAACTGGACGAACCCACCGTCGAGGAATTCAACGAGCCGAAACCTACCCGGGCACCGTTGGTGCCGTTCGCCGAACCGATCTGCAGGCCCTGGCCGCCAAACAGGCCGCTCAGGAAACGCAATCCGGAACCATCCGCCAGCGCGAAGGCATGCGAGAAATTGATGCCGAACTGGTCGAGCACGGTCTTCGAAATCTCGGCCACCTTGACTTCCAGCATCACCTGCTGCGGCGCCGCGACGGTGAGCGAATTGACCACCAAGGTGGCCGGGTTGCGCAGTGCCGCGCCCGGGCCGCCGGCACCCGGATTGGCCGTCCGGCGCAACACATAGGAGCGGGCCATCGCTTCGATCTGCTGGGCCGCCACCGCATCGGCAACCATCCCGGAAAGAACGATGCCGTCGCCGACCGTGCGTACCGAAACATTCTTCTCGTTGGGATACACACCCTGGATGGTCGCCAGCAATGGCGCCGGGTCGAGCTGGACCACCACGTCGTACACCGAGCAACGCTTGCTGGTGCCGAGCAGGATCATGTTGGTCGAGCCGACGGTGCTGCCCAGCAGGTACAGCGAGGTCGGCGAAATCAGCTTGGCGTGCGCCACGCCGTCATTGCCGATGGTCAATTTGGTAATCGGCTCGCTGAGATTGAGCATGCGCGATTTGCCGGCGGAAAGCTCGATGATCTGCGACACCCCGACCTGTTCGCGGCATTGCGGAATGACCACGACGTCCGGTGCCCGTCGTGCTTCCGCGCGCTCGTCGGGAACCACCTGTTCGGCCGAGGGAAGCTGCGTTGCGCCGACTTTCTGAGCTGCCGGCGCCGCCATGATCCCCATCGAGGCAAGGGTAAGGACCCCTGCCACGACCGTCTTTAACGTATTCGTATACATCGGGACACCCCCATTGTTTTTGATCAGAAGCATTGCTCGCTCCGATTGCGATCCATGATCAGTTCGACGCATTGCCGATGCACCACCGGACCGCGCACGGCAACCGCTTTCGCCTTGGCGACCGGCTCGACCTTCGGGGGCGGCGCGATGCCGAGCAACGAATCCTTGGTGACGCCTCCGGTTCTCACCGGCTTGACGTCGATCTGGTTACGCAGCACCAACGACAATTGCCCGACGCTGCGTGCCAGGTCGATGGCTTCGGCCTGTTCCGGCGTCACTTCCAGGGTCACCGCCTTGACGACCTTCGGCTTGGTGTCGTCGCGCGCCGCCTCTTCACCGATGGCCAGGACCAGGATTTTTTCCAGCACGATCTTGGAAATGCTTTGATCGTCCTTCGCCTTGCGGTCGTCCTTGGTATTGACCACGACATCCACGTAATTGCCAGGCAAGGCAAAGCCGGCGACACCGATGACGTCATTGACCCGCACCGTGATCGCCCGTTTTCCTTCGGCGATGACGGCGGACAAGCCGCCCTTGGTACCGGCGGAAGCCAGTTTCGATTCCAGGATCGGCTCATCGCGGAGCAAATCGGTCCGCAGGACACGGTCCTTCAAAGCTGCCGCATCGGAAAATGTCCCGACCGGAACCGATCCGCCCGGCCAATCGACCATCTTGATGTGCTCGGGAAGAATCTGCTGGCCAAGGCCGAGGTTGATCGCGGCCACCGCCACCTTGCTCGTCGTCATGCTGTTTTGCTGATTCAGCCAGCGCGCCGCAAACACAATGGCCAGCACGCCGGCAATCAGCGACACGACGATCATCATCACTGCGCGGGTATTTCTCATTGAGTCACCCCCTATTGGTAATGTCTGTAAAACCATCGATCAAGACGGCACCGGACGTCGTGAAATAGGTCGTCCATGCTTTGGTCAGGGCATCCACCGTGGTCCGCGCCGGATGACCGTAATATTCGGCGAAATCGCTGACCCGACCGACCAGGTCGCGCGGGTAACAGGCCAGCAGAGCGCGTTTTTCCGGGCGATGACGATGTTCGATCAGCCAGTTGAAACCCTCGGCATCGAATTCCACATCCATGCTGCGGCAGGCGTCTGCGAAGACCTGGCGATAGCTGGCCAGATCCAGCGGCCCGAGATAGACCTTGTAGCCGAAGCGCCGCAAGAAGGCTTCGTCGGCAATTTCCGCCGGCTTCAGGTTGGTCGAGAACATCACCGTCATTTCAAACGGCACGGCAAACTTGAATCCGGTATGCAACGACAGGTAATCCCGGCTGCGATCGAGCGGCACGATCCAGCGATTCATCAGATCGCGCGGTGAAACCAGTTGCCGTCCGAGGTCATCGACGACAAAAACCCCGCCATTCGCCTTGAGATGCGGCGGCGCCTGGTAATAGCGGGTCGCCGGATCGAACTGCAGATCGAGCATCTGTAAGGTCAATTCGCCCCCAGCAATGACTACCGGCCGCCGACACCATTGCCAGCGGACATCATCATCGGAGCGCACCAGATTGCTGTCGTACTCGGCCGAGCGTGCCTCATGAACCAGGGGATCGAACATCTGGATGATCTCGCCGCTGACCGTAATGGCGTAAGGAACGGGAATATTCCCGGGCTGCAGGGCAGCCAGGTGTTCCGCGAGGTAAGTCTTGCCGCTGCCGGCCGGACCGTAGATCAGGATGGCGCGCCCGGAATTCATCGCCGCCCCCATCTGATCAACGACATCGGGAGGCACCACCAGATCCTGGAAGGCCTTGCGGACATAGGCAGCGTTGATCGTGACATGGCGCAGCGAATGGCGATTGACCTGATCGCAATAAGCCGCATACGACACCGGGGCCGGCCCGATATATTGGCAGCGCGAAAACGCCTCTGCAGCAAAATGCTGGCCAGCGGCAGTCAGCTGGTATTCCGCATTGATTTCCAGTCCGGAATTGGCGACCAGATCGACTAATTGCTGGCTACGCAGAAAGGAAAGCACTTCGCCGACGACGCTGTGCGGCAAGCGGACTCCGCTGGCGATCTCCTTCAGTGAACAACGCCCGGCCCGTAAAAGCAGGCGGGCGGCGAGATCGCACAGCAAATCCTGACTCAAGCCGGTATCGGCCAGGGTACGGGGCGCCCGCAAGGACATTCCCCGGCTGGTCAGACCGGGCGCCTCATTGGCGACGGACAGGAAAGCCAGTTCGCTCATGATCGCCACATCCAGGTTAGGGCACCGGCGGCAATCGCCAACGCATAGGGAATCCTGGCCGAAGTCCGGGCGGCGATATCGGCGAGTGAAATTTCAGGCCCGGGAGCGTGGTAGAGAAGAGAGAACAGCAACATTCTCATGTTGCTTATGAACTGCGGGAAGGACCGCGAAAGGAGGACCGACACGATACCCAGCAAGCCGCCGGCCAGCACCGTGTAGAACCACACCGGCAACAGCGCCCCAAGACCGACGAAGCCGCCGACCACGGCAAACAGCTTGACGTCGCCAGCGCCGATCATGCGAACCGCAAAAAACGGGAAGAAGACCAGCAGACCGACCAAGGCGGCTGCCAGGGAATCCGAGAGCCCTTCCCAGCCCCCGCGATACGCCGCCATGGAAAGGGCAAGCGCCAAGCCGCAGGCGTTCAGGAAATTGGGAATCCGCCTTTCACGAAGGTCATACACCACCGCCAACGCGAGCAGGACATTGAGCATGATGTTCATTCGCCCCCCTCGGCGAACTCCCCAGAGACACATCACCCAATCGGTCGGGCACTTAATACGCCCGTCTTTTTTCAGTTGACCAGACTCGTTATTTTGGCGACCAACGCCGGAAAAACCTGGGTCAGATCGAACTGCGATATGGCAAGAGCAACAGCGGCAGCAATCAAAGCCAGTGAAATAGCATACTCAGACGCCGCAGCCCCATGATCGGCGTCGCAAACTTCAGTCATCAAAATAGAAATCCGATACAGCATGGGGCATGCGGCTATGGTCATTACGACGCGCTGCGGAACCGTCTAGGTTCCGTTAATCAAGGCAATGACTTTGCCACTGACGGTCGAGAAAATACTTTCGAGATTAAACAACTTAACAGCAGCAGCAACCGCCGCCGCAATCAATGCGACCAGAATCGCGTATTCCGATGCCGCAGCACCGTCTTCTTCGCGCATCAGCCGTACCACCATGTGATCAAGGTCTTTCATGACAATCTCCCCAAAAAGGAAACCAACAATGCCGACGGTCGGGTCCGAAAAATGGAAACGTTCAAACGGACCACAGGTTCACCCTCTACGGCAACATCCTATGACACGTGCAACAGCTACCTTACTTTCATCATAGGCTTCACCAAAAAAGTAGCAAACCCTTTTATTAAAATTTCACGATCCGCTTCGTAGCCATCGGAACCAGCTTGTGCTGCGTTGCGACTATTCGACAATCCCATAGTCCGAATGGTTCAGGCACCGACTATCAATGAATCCCGAGTTCGTCGGCAGCTATTCCAGATTGCTGCCTGAAAATGGGATTTTTCGTAAATTCTGCCCAGATTTCGGGAAAAAAAACCGAACCAGCATCGATTCGGCTATTTTTCTTCTGTTTTTTACAATCTATTTTAAAAAAATTTAAACTTAGCAATCTAATCGGATGCGGCGAAAGCAGTTTATGAGGATCAATTGCTTGCAAGTTGTGCATCGGAAATTCGCCTGAGCCGTCCCCCGCAGGCTCGATTATCCTCTCGGATTGATCTGGGGAAGCAGGGCCTGCTCATCAGCTTGAATGCTCCCGGCGAAGCGCTGGATATCATCACGACGTGCATACACCGGTTGACGACAGGCTTCGGCACCATGCGCTCGAAAAGGAAAGACGCCTTGCTCCGCAAGAATACTTGCCACCCTCCGTGAAAAGCGTTCCAAGATGGTAGCGATGTCATGCCCGAAAACTTAGTTCTGCCGGGGCCGCTCAATCTCATCTCGATGCACCCGAGAGCCAATCTACTCCTTGTGATTTCCGACCCTCTCACTCTTAAACCATAGTTGGTCAGCCAGTTTCCGATTCGTATATCATGGTGAAAAATACTGATCGCCATGCCATGACAATGCCGCAAGCCAGTATTCCCCCAGGCGACGCGCCGGCGCGCCTGCTTTCCTGGTCACTTCTCGTGTGGCTTGCCGGCCTGTGTGTCCTGTTCTCCGGTGGTTGGATGCTCGACGACCCGGACTGCTATTGGCATGTTTCCGTGGGCCAATGGATTCTCGAGCATCACAGCATACCGCAAGCCGATCTTTATTCTCATTCGGTACCTGGCATCCCATGGACGGCGCATGAATGGCTTAGCGAGGTCGTCTACGCCCTGCTTTACCAAATTGCAGGATGGAATGGCATAGTCATCACGACCGCCTTGTGTTTCGCAGCTACCCTGACTGTCATCACGCGCCTCCTGCTGCGCTATCTCGAACCCGTCCATGTCCTTATGCTGGTAGCCCTTGCGGCCGGCATGATGAAGATTCACCTGCTGGCCCGCCCCCATATGCTGGTAGCCCCTCTGCTTGCCCTGCTCATGGCCGAACTGATCCATGCCAGCGAATCCGGGCGGCGCCCGAGTTGGTGGCTTCTACCGCTGATTACCGTGTGGGCCAACCTCCACGGCAGCTTCACCCTCGCCCTCGCACTGATTGCCGCCTTCGGCTTCGAGTCGGCCTGGTCCAAGGCGCGCCCGCTTTATCCCTCCGTGGCGCGACAGTGGGGAGGTTTTCTGCTGTTAAGCATCGCCGCGGCCTTGATCACGCCGCACTTCTGGCATGGCCTGGCGTTCACATCCCAGATTCTTAGCCAGAAGTTCATGCACAGCATGCTCAGCGAATGGCAGTCGGCAAGCTTTCAGGGCATCACCCCCTTTCAACTCTGGTTGCTATTGCTGATGGCCGCAGCACTCGGGGGAAGAATACGGCTTCCCCTGCCGCGGCTCTTGCTGCTGCTCGGCTTGGTTCACCTCTCGCTGCAGCATCAGCGCTACATTGCCGTTCTGGGCATCATCTTCCCATTCCTGATCGCCCAAGGCCTTCGCGAGCATTGGTATCAGGCCGCCAAACTCGGCGAGGATGTCGGCTTCCTGGATCGGACATTTCAGCAGCTCGCCCCTCCCGCCAGCACGCGAGGTGTCGTGCTTGCCTTGGCATTGACGCTGACCTTGGCGGCCGGCATCCAGTTTGGCAATAATCTCTCTCCCCCAGCTTCCATCACCCCTAGCGCAGCCTTGCAGGCCTTACTGGCTCGCCAAGCGGAACCGGTAATCTTCAACAGCTATGGCTATGGAGGCTATCTGATTCATGCCCACCAGAAAGTCTTTATCGACGGACGCGCCGATATGTATGGCGACAAATTTCTGGAGGCCTATCAGGACGCCATACGCTTAAAGGACCTATCCAACCTCACCGATCTGCTTGATCGATACAAAATTACGGCAACGCTTCTGGGTAACGAGACGCCCGCTAATGCGGTGCTCGCCAAACTACCAGAATGGGAAAAGATTTACAGCGATGAAGAAACCGTAGTTTTCGTCCGCAAATCGCGCACGGAAGCCGCCCAATCCCATGGTCCATCATGACTTCTCTGAATACGCCACTGGAGCTGTCCATCGTTGTTCCGACCTTCAATGAGCGGGCGAATGTCGATGCGCTGCTCGCGGTGCTGGGTGACAGCCTGTCTGGCCTGCATTGGGAAATCGTCTTCGTCGATGACGACTCCCCTGACCGTACTGCTGCCTACGTGCGCAGCATTGCCTTACGCGAGCCTAACGTCCACTGCCTGCAACGAATCGGTCGCCGTGGCCTCTCGCGGGCGGTCATCGAAGGGATACTCGCGACATCCGCCCCCTACATCGTCGTGATGGATGCCGACCTCCAGCACGATGAGAAGCTCATTCCGCAAATGCTCGCCGAAGCAAAAACCAGCAGTCTGGATTTCATCATCGCGAGCCGCTACTGCGCAGGGGGATCGCCGGGAAAGTGGGAGAACAGCCGGCTGCGCATGAGCCGGTTCGCTACCCAGCTGGCCCACATAATCGTAAGTGAAGAAGTTTCCGATCCGATGAGCGGCTTTTTCCTGATCACGCGAGCCGCTTTCGATTCCCGGGTCAGGAAACTTTCCGGCGAGGGCTACAAAATCCTCCTCGATCTGCTTACCGCCACGAGAGAAACACCCCGCCTGGCCGAAATCCCCTACACCTTCAAAACCCGGATGGCCGGTGAAAGCAAGCTGGACTCCACCGTCCTTATTGAATACCTGCTGCTGATCATCGACAAGCTGACGCACCATGCAATCCCCCCAAGATTGGTCCTGTTCTCGCTGGTGGGAGGGAGCGGCGTGCTGGTCCACTTCGCCGTGCTCTGGTTCACCTATCAACACCTGTCCCTGGATTTCGGCATCGGCCAAGCCACGGCATCGTTGGTGGCGATGACCAGCAACTACCTGCTGAACAACGCCCTCACGTATTTCGATAGGCGCCGTCACGGCTGGAACCTGCTGACCGGGCTACTCTCGTTCTATCTGGTCTGCGGCATCGGCGCGCTCGCCAATGTCGGTATCGCCAACTATGTGTTCAAGCAGAATCAGCAGTGGATATTGGCCGGCATCGCCGGAATCGTCGTGGGAACGGTCTGGAACTACGCGGCATCCAACGCAATCACTTGGGGGCCAGCGAAGCGGACGTGATTGCCGATGTAAAAGAAAAGCCACCGTGATCAGGTGGCTTTCATCAATTCTAGACTTTTGGGAAAAATCTAGATCATCGTGGGATCCTACATCCTACAAAAAACCTTAAATGTCGATCCGCGCATTCAAGGCATTGGTTTCGATAAATGCCCTTCTCGGCTCAACCAGCTCGCCCATCAAGGTGGTGAAGATTTCGTCGGCGGCAATCGCATCGTCGATCTGAACGCGCAGCAAGCGGCGAACTTTCGGGTCCATGGTGGTTTCCCACAATTGGTCGGGGTTCATTTCGCCCAGGCCTTTGTAGCGCTGCTTGCTGATACCGCGTTCGACATCGGCGAGCAGCCACTTCATCGCGTCACCGAAATTGGTTACCGCCTGCTTTTTCTCACCGCGGGCCATAAAGGCTCCGGCGCCAAACAGGTCGGCCAGGGTTTCGGCTGTGCGACGCAGTTGCATGAAGTCGCCGGAAAGTAACAGGTCTTCGTCGATCAGGCCGACTTTCAGGTTGCCGTGGTGCATTTTTTCGATGCGCAGGGTCCAGCGTTCCTGGATGTCGTCATAACGCGGCACGACGCGGATCTTGCCGTTCAGGTGCCGGGTCAGCAGCTCGGCGCTGGCCTGGGCGCCGGATTCGCTGACCAGGTCGAGCTTCAGATTGTGCTGGACCAGCGCCTTGAGGACCAGCGGATCGACCAGGTGGGTAACACGTTCGATAACCGCTTCGGTCAGGAGCCAGGAACGGGCCAGTTCTTCCAGGGCCGGGCCGCTGATCGGTTCGGCACCGGCACGCGGCGTCAGCGCGGCTTCGTCCATCGCCATGCGCAGCAGGAACTGGTGGTATTCCTGGTCGTCCTTCAGGTAACGTTCGGTCTTGCCGTGTTTGACCTTGTAGAGCGGCGGCTGGGCAATATAAACATAACCGCGTTCGATCAGTTCCGGCATCTGACGATAGAGCAGCGTCAACAACAGGGTACGGATGTGGGCGCCGTCCACGTCGGCATCGGTCATGATGATGATGCGGTGATAACGCAGCTTCTCGATCTTGAATTCGTCCTTGCCGATGCCGGTGCCAAGTGCCGTGATCAGCGTGACGATCTGTTCGCTGGAAATCAGCTTGTCGAAACGGGCCTTCTCAACGTTGAGCACCTTGCCGCGCAGTGGCAGGATAGCCTGAAATTTCCGGTCGCGGCCCTGCTTGGCGGAGCCGCCGGCGGAATCGCCCTCGACCACGTACATTTCGCAGAGCGCCGGATCTTTTTCCTGGCAGTCGGCCAGTTTGCCGGGCAGGCCGATACCGTCCAGCACACCCTTGCGGCGGGTGAGTTCGCGAGCTCGGCGGGCCGCTTCACGGGCGCGCGACGCTTCAACGATCTTGCCGGTGATGATCTTGGCGTCGGCCGGACGTTCGAGCAGGAAGTCGGCCAGTTTCTGGGCGACGACCTCTTCGACGGCCGGGCGGGCTTCGCTGGAAACCAGCTTCATTTTGGTCTGTGACGCGAACTTGGGATCGGGCATCTTCACCGACAGCACGCAGGCCAGCCCTTCGCGCATATCGTCGCCAGCGATCTCGACCTTGGCCTTCTTGGCGATTTCGTGTTCGTCGATGTACTTGTTGATGACCCGCGTCATCGCGGCGCGCAGGCCGGTCAGGTGAGTACCACCATCGGACTGCGGAATGTTGTTGGTGAAACAGAGCACCTGTTCCTGGTAGGAATCGTTCCACTGCATCGCCACTTCGACGCCGATGGTGACACCGGTTTCACCGACCTTGGCTTCGCCCGCCGAGTAGAAGATGCTCGGGTGCAGCACGCTCTTGGTGCGGTTGATGTATTCGACGAAGCTCTGCACGCCGCCGGCGAAGGCGAAGTCCTCTTCCTTGCCGGTGCGTTGGTCAAGCAGACGGATACGCACGCCATTGTTCAGGAAGGAGAGTTCGCGCAGACGCTTGGCGAGAATTTCGTAGTGGAACTCGATGTGCTCGAAAATTTCCTCGTCGGCCAGGAAATGTACTTCGGTACCGCGTTTTTCGGTTTCGCCGATTACCTTGAGCGGCGAAACTTCGACGCCGTTGCGCACTTCGATGACGCGATCCACGGCATGGCCGCGGCAGAATTCCATCGAGTGCTTCTGGCCGTCGCGGCGAATGGTCAAGCGCAGCCACTTCGACAGCGCATTGACGCAGGACACGCCAACGCCGTGCAGGCCACCCGACACCTTGTAGGAATTCTGGTTGAACTTGCCGCCGGCATGCAGTTCGGTGAGCGCGATTTCAGCCGCCGAACGCTTCGGCTCGTGCTTGTCGTCCATCTTGACGCCGACCGGAATGCCCCGGCCATTGTCGGTGACGCTGATCGAATTGTCGGTGTGGATGGTGACGACAATATCGTCGCAGTGACCGGCCAGCGCTTCGTCGATCGAGTTGTCCACGACCTCGAACACCAGGTGGTGCAGACCGGTGCCATCGGAGGTGTCGCCGATGTACATGCCCGGACGTTTGCGGACGGCTTCCAGGCCTTCAAGGATCTGGATGCTGGCTTCACCGTAAGCTGGTGCACCTTCTTGCGGGCCGCCCACCGGCGTGTTCTCTTCGCTCATTGCTTGTGTTCCACGTGAAACTGGTCTTTAAATACAGGGATCAAATACGCATCGGCATGACGACATACTTGAATCGCTCATTGCCCGGCAGGGTGATCAGGGCGCTGGAATTGGCATCGTTGAAACTCCACTGGATTTCATCGCAATGCACATTGTTGAGCACGTCCAGCAGGTAACCGACATTGAAGCCGACGTCGATGGCATCGCCGCTGTACTGGACTTCGATTTCTTCCTGGGCTTCTTCCTGCTCGGCATTGGCGGCGATCAGTTTCAGGCTATTGTCGCCGAGAACGACCCGTACGCCGCGAAATTTTTCGTTGGTCAGGATGGCGGCGCGGTTCATGGCCTGCATCAGTATCTGGCGCCCGACCGTCATGTGGTTCTTCAGGGTGGCCGGGACAACGCGTTCGTAATCCGGGAACTTGCCGTCGATCAGCTTGGAGACGAGGACCACCGAACCGAAAGCGAAGCGGACCTGGTTGGCGGTCAGCGTGATGTTGAGCGGTTCGTCGTTATCGACCAGCAGGCGGTTCAGTTCCAGCACCGTCTTGCGCGGCAGGATGATTTCCTGACGCGGCAGATCGGCTTCGATCTCGACGCTGGCGTAGGCCAAGCGATGACCGTCGGTAGCGACGGCACGCAGTTCCTTACCTTCGACCAGCAACAGCAGGCCATTCAGGTAATAACGGACATCCTGCGCCGCCATGCTGAACTGGGTCTTGCCGAGCAAGGCGCGGAAAGCTTTTTGCGTGATGGAGAATTGCCGGGTTTCCCCTTCGCTCATGGTCATGCGCGGGAAATCGTCGGCCGGCAGGGTTTGCAGGTTGAAACGGCTCTTGCCGCCCTTGACCTGCAGACGCTTGTCTTCCAGCGTCAATGTAATTTCGGTGGTATCCGGCAGGGAGCGCAGAATTTCCTGCAATTTGCGAGCACCGACGGTGACCGCACCGTCGCCGTCACCACCGGCACCGTCGGTCGAGGTGGTGATCTGGATTTCAATATCCGTTGCCAGCAGGGTGAGACGATCACCCTTCTTTTCCAGCAGGACATTGGAAAGAATGGGAAGAGTGTGACGCCTTTCAACGATCCCCGATACGGACTGTAAAGGGGCCAAAAGCGTGTCTCTATGGGTTTTAATAAGAACCATAAATTAAATTCCTAAGTAGACTATATCGGGAACTACTCTGTGGATAACCAAAAAATAATATTTTAATTCAGCGGCTTGCGTAAATTTTTAGCATCTTGGAAAAGCTCTGAATTGCCTGTGGATGAAATCTGGACAATTTTCCCATAAACCGGCCAAGCCCGGTTCATCCACAAAGCATGGACAGCTTGCCAACAGATTTATGAACAGGCTTATCCTTTCAGTACCTGCAACAGTACGTGCAGGTCGTGATTGAGCTCGCTGTCTTTCAGGCGTAACGAGTCGATGGTCTTCACGGCATGGATCACCGTGGTGTGGTCCCGACCGCCAAAGGCGTCGCCGATTTCAGGAAAGCTGTGCGAAGTAACTTCGCGACACAGCCACATTGCCACCTGGCGCGGCCGGGCAATGGCGCGGGTGCGTTTCTTGGAGAAAAGTTCGGCAACCTTGATCTTGTAATAGTCGGCGATGGTCTTCTGGATATTGTCCATGCCGACATTGCGCACCGAGCCGATCAGGTCCTTCAGCGCTTCCTTGGCCAGGTCCAGCGCGATGACACGCCCATGGAAGGAGGAATAGGCGAGCACCTTCTTCAGCGCACCTTCCAGTTCCCGGACATTGGAGCGCAGGTGCTTGGCGATGAAGAAGGCGACTTCATCATCGAGTTGCAGTCCTTCGGCTTCCGCCTTCTTCTTCAGGATGGCGACGCGCATTTCCAGTTCCGGCGGCTCGATCTGGACCGTCAGGCCCCAGTCGAAGCGGGTCACCAACCGATCGTCGAGGCCGTTGATATCCTTCGGATAGGTATCGCAGGTGATGATGATCTGTTTGCGGGCTTCGATCAGCGCATTGAAGAGGAAGAAGAACTCTTCCTGCGAGCGGTTCTTGCCGTTGAAAAACTGGACGTCGTCGAGCAGCAGCACATCCAGCGTCCGATACAGGCGCTTGAAGGTATCGAAGGATTTCTGCTGGTAGGCGCGCACGACGTCCGAGTAGTAATCCTCGGCATGGACATAGCGGACGATCTTTTCCGGATTTTCGGCGATGATGGTATTGCCGATGGCGTGGATCAGGTGGGTCTTGCCGAGGCCGGCGCCGCCATAGATGAACAGCGGGTTGTAGGCACCGCCCGGGTTGTTGGCGACTTGCACCGCCGCGGCGCGGGCCAGGTCGTTGGCCTTGCCGACCACCAGGTTGTCGAAGGTGAACGAGGAAAAAAGCCGCGATTTCTCGTAATTGCCGGTCTTGGCACGCGGTTTTTCCGGGGCGCTGGCCGGCGCGCTACTGGTTTCAGAACCGGTGCTGGCAGCTGGCCGATTCTCGGTGCGCGGCGTGGTGCTCTTGCTGTTGTCGATGACCAGGGCAATGCTGGTCGGCACTGCAAAGAAAGTGCGGCTGTATTCCTCGATGCGGGTCAAGTAACGATCACGCACCCATTTCATGATGAAACCGTTGGGTGCAATCAGGCGCAAACCATCCTGCGGCGCATTTTCCCCATCGAGCCGCAAGGGCTTGATCCAGGTATTGAATTGCTGCGCGGGCAATTCCTGCTCAAAACGCAGCAAACAGGATTCCCAAAAACCGGCCATTGATTTTGTTACCCTTTCCGCTCCGGCGACGACTCCTCGCTGGCGGTATTAACTATATGATTTATTGCGAAACTCTATAAAGAAACAGGCGACCTTAGGGCCGCCCTGAGAGAGCGGATTCTACCCTTCATGCACAAAGTTATCCACAGCTTTTGCAAATAATTGATCTTGACAGAAGGGTGGCGGATAAGGTGTAATCACGTGTTTTTCTTAGCACATCAAGGGATTACCAAATGAAACGCACGTATCAACCTTCGGTCGTGCGCCGCAAGCGCACCCATGGCTTCCTGGTTCGTATGCGCACCAAGGGTGGCCGTGCAGTTATTGCTGCTCGCCGCGCCAAGGGCCGCACACGTCTGGCCGTTTAAACCGGACGTTCGGCGAGGTGGAACAAACCTTCGCCAGACGCTATCGCCTGACAAAAACGGATGAGTTCTCATCCGTTTTTGGTTTCAGGAAGGCAATTCGCGGCAAACTGCTGATGCTGCACTACCAACCGCGAGCGACCGGCATGACGGAAGCACGTCTGGGACTGGTGGTGGGCAAGAAATTGCTCAAGCGATCGGTTGACCGTAACCGGGTCAAACGTATCATCCGGGAACAGTTTCGTTGTCAGCGAGCCAGTCTGCCGGCCTGCGATCTGGTGGTTCGCCTGGCTGTCAAGCCGGCACCGCTCGATGGCAAACTGATGGCCAGTGACTTTCTCGCCCTGCTGGACAAACTGCGGCGGCCTCGGCCAAAGCGGGAAGATCGATGAAACGCCTGCTGCTTGGACTGATTCACGTCTATCAGTATGCGATTAGCCCCTTTCTGGGGCGACGCTGCCGCTATTTTCCAAGCTGTTCGGAATATGCGGTGGAGGCAGTGCATAAACACGGTGCCCTGAAGGGTGGCTGGCTGGGCGTCAAACGCCTCTGCCGTTGTCATCCCTGGCATCCCGGTGGGTACGATCCGGTACCCTGATTTACGAATGCTTGATTACGTAGGCAGTTCATGGACACTCGACGCCTGATCCTGGTTTTGATCTTCACATTCTCCAGCTTCATGCTGTGGGAAAACTGGCAGAAGTACAACCAGCCGACGCCGGCAGCACAAGCTGCAGCGACCAATCCGGCTGGCAGTGTGGTACCCAAACCTACCGCCGCCCTGCAGGCAGGAGGAGCCGCGACGGGCGCCCCCGTCGTCGCGCCCGCCGATGCGGCGGTTGCTTCGGCCGAAACCTTCACCGTCAGCACCGACCTGATCAAGGCGACCATTTCCGCCCAAGGCGGCGATCTGGTCGAACTCGAACTGCTCAAGTACAAGGCGCATGACGACAAGAACAAGACGTTCGTCCTTTTCGAAGGCCAGCACCAGTACGCAGCACAAAGCGGCCTGATCGGCGACGGCCTGCCCAACCATCGCTCGCTCTTCAAGCGCCTGGCCGGCCCGGACACGCTGGCTGAAGGTGCCGACGAACTGAAAGTCCGTCTCGAAGCCGCCACCGTCAACGGCGTCAAGGCGACCAAGATACTGACCTTCAAGCGCGGCTCCTATGTCATCGACGTCGCCTGGGAAATCACTAACGGTAGCGACAAGGCCCTGGCACCGCACGCTTATTTTCAGCTGCAGCGCGACGACGTGATCCCGGCCGGCGAAACCAAGATGGTGTCCACCTTTACCGGTCCGGCGGTGTATACCGAAGCCGACAAGTATCAGAAGGTCAGTTTCGAGGATATCGCCAAGGACAAGGCGAAGTTCGCCAAGACGGCGGATGGCGGCTGGCTGGCCATGGTCCAGCATTACTTCGTCTCGGCCTGGATTCCCCGGGACAAGACGCCGCATGAGTTCTACATGCGCAAGCTGGATGGCAGCAATGTCTTCCAGGCCGGCCTGATCGTGCCGGTCGCCGAAATCGCGCCGGGCGCCAAGGCGGAAACGGCGGTCAGTCTCTATGCCGGTCCGCAGGAACAGGCTGCTCTCAAGAACGTGGCACCGGGTCTCGACCTGGTGGTCGATTATGGCTGGCTGACGCTGGTTGCCAAGCCGATTTTCTGGGCGCTGCAGACGATTCACTCCCTGGTCGGTAACTGGGGCTGGGCGATTGTCGTACTGACCATCATCATCAAGGCCATTTTCTTCCCGCTCTCCGCTGCGTCCTACAAGTCGATGGCCAAGATGCGCATCCTGACGCCGCGCCTGACGCAGCTGAAGGAACGCTACGGCGACGACAAGCAGCGCATGAACCAGGAAATGATGAAGCTGTACCAGACCGAAAAGGTCAATCCGCTCGGCGGCTGCCTGCCGATCGTCGTGCAGATTCCCGTCTTCATTTCGCTCTACTGGGTGTTGCTAGGTGCCGTTGAAATGCGCGACGCGCCCTGGATCCTGTGGATCCACGATCTGGCGTCGGCCGACCCGTATTACATCCTGCCGGTCATCATGATGGTGTCGATGTTCGTGCAGACCAAGCTCAACCCGACGCCACCGGACCCGATCCAGGCCAAGGTGATGATGCTGATGCCGCTGATTTTCGGTGTCATGTTCTTCTGGTTCCCGGCCGGTCTGGTGCTCTACTGGGTGGTCAACAACGTCTTGTCCATTGCCCAGCAGTGGCAGATTACCCGGATGATCGAAACCGGTGGCAAAGCCGCCAACGACGCCAAGGCTTGAGGTCAAGCCGGAAACGATAGCCGCCATCGCCACGGCCCCGGGCCGTGGCGGGGTCGGCGTCATCCGCGTCTCGGGCAGCGACTTGCTGCCCTTTGCCCTGGCCCTCAGCGGCAAGGCCCCGCAGCCGCGTTATGCCACCCTGGCCGATTTCCGGGCGGCCGACGGCAGCACCATCGACAGCGGCCTGCTGCTCTATTTTCCCGATCCGCATTCCTTTACCGGTGAAGACGTCCTCGAACTGCAGGGCCACGGCGGCCCCGTCGTCATGCAGATGCTGCTCGCCCGCTGTCTCGATCTCGGCGCGCGGCTGGCCGAACCCGGCGAATTCAGCCGGCGTGCCTTCCTGAACGGCAAGCTCGACCTGGCGCAGGCCGAGGCGGTCGCCGACCTGATCGATGCCGCAACGACCAGTGCTGCCCGTTCGGCCGTGCGTTCCCTTCAGGGTGAATTCTCGCAAGCCATCCACGGCCTGACCGACGAACTGATCAATTTGCGCATGCTGGTCGAGGCAACCCTGGATTTTCCCGAGGAAGACATCGATTTCCTCAAGGCAGCCAATGCTTTCGGCCGGCTCGAAGATTTGCAAATCCGGCTCGCCGGTGTTTTCGACCGGGCCGGCCAGGGCAAGCTGCTGCAAGCCGGCCTGCACGTCGTGCTCGCCGGTCAGCCTAACGTCGGCAAGTCCTCGCTGCTCAATCGCCTGGCTGGCGACGACCTGGCCATCGTCACGCCGATTGCCGGAACGACCCGCGACGCGCTGCGCTCGAGCATCCAGATCGAAGGCATTCCGCTGCATATCATCGATACTGCGGGCTTGCGCGATACCGAAGACGAAGTCGAAAAAATCGGCATCGAACGCAGCTGGCGGGAAATCGAACGCGCCGACGTGGTCTTGCTGCTGGTCGATGCCCGTTCCGGTATCGGCGACGCCGATCGCGACATCCTGGCCCGGCTGCCGACCCGCCTGCAGCGCATCACCATCCACAACAAGATCGATCTCGCCGGCAGTACGCCGGAATGCCATGCCGACGCCGACAGCACGGCCATTTCGCTATCCGCCCGTTCCGGTGCCGGCATCGAATTGCTGCGCCGCGAATTGCTGCGCATTGCCGGCTGGCACCAGAGCGAGGACGTCTTCATTGCCCGCGAACGCCACCTGCGTGCCCTCGCCCTTGCCCAAGAGCACCTGGCTGCAGCGCGGCAAGTGGTGGAAGGAAAATTGCCCGCCCTTGAACTCTTCGCCGAGGAAC
This sequence comes from Bacteroidota bacterium, assembly GCA_050259955.1. Lineage (GTDB taxonomy): Bacteria > Pseudomonadota > Gammaproteobacteria > Burkholderiales > Rhodocyclaceae > Azonexus. The sequence continues at coordinate 298,733 of JBLNBM010000027.1, read as the reverse complement.
TCCGCCTGACCCAGCAGGCGCTCGGCCAAATTACCGGCGAATTCACCGCCGACGATCTGCTGGGCGTGATTTTCAGCCGTTTCTGCATCGGAAAATAGCGCGCCGCAACATCCCACTTATTACCTGGAAGCCCGCGTAAATGCGGGCTTTTTGTTATCGCCAGTGCCTGCCGCCGGGCTGTGGATAAGTATGTTGGGAAGCTGTATGCGGATTGTTGGTCATTCGCTGAATCGTGCACAGGCGAAAAACTATCCAGAATTCATCCACAGCCTGCAACGGGACTTGTCCAGAAGCAAAAACAAACTTTAACCCATTGAATTACATAGACGATTAATAGTTATCCACAGACTTGTTGCCACTATAGTCTTAGTAGTAGCTTTATTTATAGTTCTTATTAAAGGCTATAAGAACAAGTGCCGAACTGCCTCAAAGGCAGTTGCGCCAGCTAGGCGCGTTCCTTTTCCAGGCGATTGCGGCGAATGATGGCATCGGCAATTTCCCGACTGATCGCATCGGCGTTCGGCAACTGGTTGGGACGGAAAACGATCAGCGGTATGCCGAGGCTGGCCAGCGCCGCCTGTTTTTCGTCTTCAGCAGCAGTTTCACCACCAGGTGTCGGCCAGGCCAGTTCGATGGCGGCAACAATCCCGAAATCGCTGCCGCAGACTACGAAATCGACGCCCCGGCCCGCCATGCCGCGCAAACGCTGGGCGTCGACGCGGCCGCGCAGCTGCGCCAGCTGGGCGACGCCGACCTGGGAAAATATCCGCATATTGGGCATCGCTTCCAGCAGACGCAGGTAGAGTTCCTGCTCGGCGTCGTTGAGCAGGCGATATTGCCGCTTTGGGCGCTCGAGCAGGCGAGTCTGCTGGTCAAGATCGAATTGCTGGGGCGGTCGGGAGCTTTTTCCCGGAACGCGCATTGGTATTTCGCTGCGCTCCGGCTCGTCGCGCTGCGACTGGTTTCGCCGTATGAGGGTGGCGCCGCCGATGAGTCCCGCCGCCAATAATCCGATTGTCAGAGCATCCATTCGCTGTATAGTCCGCCTTTACCCGGGAATAATAATGGCATGAAATGCCGCCGCTGACCCGAATGCGATGCGGCTACGACGACTGGCCAGTAAAAAAGCATGGAAGCATTTGATAGCGGGCTGTTGCTGCTGACCCTGATGGCTTTCCTGGCCGGGGCGATCGACGCGGTGGTCGGCGGTGGCGGGCTGATCCAGATCCCGGCGCTATTCCTGGTGCACCCGGATGCTGCGCCGGCCACGCTGTTCGGGACCAACAAGTGCGCCTCGATCGTCGGTACCGCCAATGCCAGCTGGCGATATGCCCGCCAGGTCAAGCTGCCCTGGCGGACGATCTTGTCCGCGGCGATGGCGGCTTTTACCTTTTCCTATCTGGGCGCCGCGGCAGTCGCCTGGTTGCCGAAGGATGCCGTCCGGCCCCTGGTCCTGCTGCTGCTCATCGCGGCGGCGGCCTATACCCTGTGGCACAAGGATTTTGGCCGGGTGCACCGGCCGCTTCATGGCGGCCATCGCGAATTGCTCTATGCCTTGCTGCTCGGCGGCCTGATCGGTTTTTACGACGGTTTTTTCGGGCCGGGTACCGGCAGTTTCCTGATATTCCTGTTCGTCCGTTTTTTCGGTTTCGATTTCCTGCATGCCTCGGCCAGCGCCAAGATTGTCAATGTGGCGACCAACCTGGCCGCCCTGCTCTATTTTTTGCCCAATGGCTATGTGATGGCGGGACTGGCGCTCGCCATGGCGCTGGCCAATGTCAGCGGCTCGACGCTGGGCACCTGGCTCGCCTTGAAGCATGGCAGCGGCTTTGTGCGGCGGGTTTTCCTGGTCGTGGTCGGGATGCTGATCATCAAACTGGCCTGGGATACTTTCGGCTTTTCCTGATTTTTTTCATAAAATTCCGTTACTTCGTCCGGGTCACCCTTCATGCGCATCACGCTCGTCCATCCCGCCGGCTTCAATTTCGTGCCCGGCCAGCCCGATTTCTCGGTGCTGGCCAACCGCATGCCGCCGATTGGCATCATGCAGCTGGCTTCCTGGCTGGAAAAATTCGGGCACTGCGTGCAATTGCACGACTGTCTCGGGCCCTACGCGCCGCCGACCATTGCCGAAAATGCCGAAATCGTGCTCGCCACCGATCCGGAAATGGTCGGTTTCTCGGCAACCACCTCGGGCTTCATGGATGCCTTCGAGATTGCGGCGCATATCCGCCAACGCCGGCCGGAAATCCGGATCGTTTTCGGTAACGTCCATGTCTCGTCACTCGGCGCGCCCATCCTCGAACATTTTCCGGAAATCGACTATCTGGTGATCGGCGAAGGCGAAGGCGCCATGCTCGATCTGGCTGACGGCAAGCCGCTGTCAGAAATCGGCAACCTGGTGTATCGCAACGCGCAGGGCAAGATCGTTGCCAATCCGCGCCGCGACCGCATCCTCGACCTCGACGAACTGCCTTTCCCGGCCTACGAGAAGCTGGCCGGCTTTCCGCATGCCTATCACCTGCCGCTGTTCGGCTACGAAAAACGCCACGGTGCGACGATGATCACCTCGCGCGGCTGTCCCTACACCTGCTCGTTCTGCGACCGTACGGTGTTCGAGCGCCTGTACAAGACCAATTCGGCGCAATACACCTACGACCACATGAAGTACCTGCGGGACAACTTCGGGGTGTATCACATCAACATGTACGACGACCTGTTCACCGCCAAGAAGCAACGGGTCATGGATTTGTGTCAGCTCCTGATCGACCAGCCGCTCGGCATGCAGTTCAACTGCGCCATCCGCACCGGCCATACGTCGGACGAGATGCTGGCCAAACTGAAGCAGGCTGGGGCGCTGATGGTGTCGATGGGCATCGAATCGGCCGACCCGGCGATGATGGAACGCCACAAGGCCGGCGTCACGCTCGACGCGGTGCGCGACACGGTGCGCCAGATCCACGCCGCGGGGCTGCGCGCCAAGGGCCTGTTCATTTTCGGCATGCCCGGCGAGACGCCGGAAACGGTGAGGACGACCAGCGATTTCATCCTCTCGCTCGATCTCGACGAAATGAACATGACCAAGTTCAGCCCGCTGCACGGTGCGCCGATCTGGGACGAATGCGTTTCCGGCGTCGGCGGCACGATGGTCGAGGACTGGCGGCTGATGAACTGCCTGAATTTCGTCTATTTGCCCGAAGGTTTTTCCTCGCGCGAGGAGATGGATGCGCTTTACAACTGGCACGTCAAGCGCTTCTACGACAGCCGGGGTTACCGCCATCGCTTCGCCAAACGCCTGTGGCAACATCGCTGGAGCCTGTGGCACGTCTTGAAGCATTTGCCGGAAACCATCGCCGCTGCGCGCTATTTCAGCGCCAACAAGGAAGAGCTGGACAAGGCCAAGCGCGAATTCAAGCTGCATCCGCGCCAGCCGGTCGGCCTGCAACCCCATCTCAGCCCCGACCTGCTGGTCGATAACATCGTTTCCATGTCGCCGGTCAAGCTGTCGCGCCGCGACGCCCTGAAGGTGCTCCAGCCGGTCATCGGGGAAACGTCATCCTGCTGTACGCCGCCGAACATGCCGGTGGCGGTATAATCGCCGACTTGCCGCGCGGGGGTACGGGGTATCGACATGACAAGCAAGTGCATTTCCAGGCTTGGCCGGTGCTGGGTATGGCCAGCCATGCTGGCACTGCTTGCTGCCTGCGCTGGCAATGCGCTGGACAGCGCCCGTGACGCCGCCAGGCCGTCCACATCGGCCGACGAAAGCTATCTGCGTCAGGGCTATGCTTGCTGCAACCTGCATTACGACGGCGACTGGATCAGCGATGCGAATCGGGCGCAACTGCCTTTCATTGCCGCGGGAACACCGGTCAAGGTCAGGAAGATCGACGGTTACCGCGCCGACGTCGATGTCGGCGGCAAGCCGATGCACCTCGGGCTCGATTACGGGCGGACCCAGGAAACGACCGAGCAGTGGCTGGGCAAGCTGATCGTTGCCGAGGATCCCCGGCCGACGATCGCTACCTTTGCGCCGTCCATCCGCGAGGCGATCAAGGCCGGCAAGCTGATGCGCGGCATGACCCGGGAACAGGTCGTCATCGCCGTCGGCCACCCGCAAACGAATGAAAACCCGCGGCTGGACGGGCCTTACTGGCGTTACTGGTGGTCGAGTTTCGGCCCTTATTACGTGTATTGGAACAAGGGCGCCGTCAGCAAGATCGATGGCCACTCGGAAACCGTGGCCAGCATGACCTACAAAGGCAAATAGATTTCGCCGCCACAGAGACTTTTGAGGATGGACTTGATGGAACAGCAAGCGAAGGAAGTGGCGCGTCAGGAATGCGATGTCCTGGTCATTGGCGGCGGTCCGGCCGGGACGACGGTGGCGCCGCTGCTCGCCGAAAAAGGCTACCGGGTGGTGCTGCTCGAGAAAGCGCGTCACCCGCGTTTTCACATTGGTGAATCCCTGCTCCCGGCCAACCTGCCGTTGTTCGAGCAGATGGGCATCGCCGAGCAGGTCAAGGCGATCGGCATGGAAAAATGGGGCGCCGAATTCGTTTCGCCGCATCATGACATGCCGCAGAGTTTCGAATTCGCCGATGCCTGGGACAAGTCCATGCCTTACGCCTACCAGGTCAAGCGCGATGAATTCGACACCATCCTGATCCGCAATGCCGAACACAAGGGCGTCGAGGTTCACGAAAACTGCAAGGCCAAGGCGGTCGATTTCCTGCCTGACAATACCGCCGTGGTCCGGGCCGAGCACGACGACGGACGCCAATTCGAGTGGCAGGCGCGTTTCGTGGTCGATGCTTCCGGGCGCGACACTTTCCTGGCCAACCGCTTCCAGATCAAGCACCGCAACCCGAAGCACAACAGTTCGGCGATCTACGGCCATTTTGCCGGCGCCCGGCGCCATGAAGGCCAGGCCCAAGGCAATATCACCATTTTCTGGTTCGAGCACGGCTGGTTCTGGTTCATCCCGATGATCAACGACGTCACCAGCGTCGGCATGGTGACCTGGCCGTATTACATGAAGACCATCGGCGAGCGCAGCCTGGAGCAGTTCCTGATGGACGGCATCGCGATGTGTCCGGCGCTGACCCAGAGGCTGCAGGATGCCAAACTGGTGAACAAGGTGGAGGCGACCGGCAATTTTTCCTACGTATCGGAACGCAACCACGGCGCCAATTACCTGCTGCTCGGCGACGCCTACGCCTTCATCGACCCGGTTTTCTCGTCCGGCGTGCTGCTCGCCATGAACAGCGGCGTGCTCGGTGCCGAGGCGATCGATACCTGCCTGCGCCAGCCGGCTCGGGCCGCCGCCGCGCTGAAGCGTTTCGATGCGCTGATGAAGCACGGCCCGAAGGAATTCTCGTGGTTCATCTACCGCGTGACCAACCCGATCATGCGCGATTTCTTCATGCATCCGAAGAACATCTTCCGGGTCAAGGAAGCGCTGCTTTCGGTGCTGGCCGGGGACATTTTCGGCAAGACGCCGATCTGGCGCTCGATCTGGATGTTCAAGCTGCTTTATTACATCGCCAATATCGTCCAGCCGAAGCGCGCCTTCATGGGCTGGAAACGTCGGCATTTCAATATCCGCCCGGTTGAAGTGCCGGCGGTCTATAACGCTTAGTACCCGGGAAGCAAAGGCTGGTCCGAGTGAATCTGCAGTTCATATCGCCCGCTCCCGCCCTGCCTCTTGCCGACCCGGGCGAGGCAGACCGCGTGCTGGGCGGCTTCCGGCTCGGCTCCGGTCAAGCGCCGATGCCTGTAGCTTGGCCGGAGCAGGCCTTGGTGGCGCTCTTGCCCGATCAGGCAGGGGGTACCCGGCGGGAACTCTGGCGCTGCGCCGGGCGCTGTACTGACGGCAGTTCTGAAGGTATCGCCTGGCGGCGCAGCGGCGACCTGCTCTATGGCGTCATCGAACTGGCCGAGAGCGATTTTCCCGGTTCTGCCGACTGCCCGTCCCTGCAGGCAGCCAGCCGCGAAGCCTACCGGCGGATTTTCCGATTGCTCGACACCCAGGATCTGCCGCATCTGTGGCGGGTGTGGAACTACCTCGCCGAGATCAATCGGGAAGCCGACGGACTGGAGCGTTACCGGCAATTCAACATCGGTCGCCAGGATGCCTTTCTCGAATTCAGGCGCGGCGCGACGGGCAATGTGCCGGCGGCCTGCGCCATCGGTCTGGCCGGCGGCCCACTGTCGATCGCCTTCCTCGCCGGGCGGCAGCCCGCCGTGCCGATCGAGAATCCGCGCCAGGTCAGCGCCTACAACTATCCGAGCGAATACGGCCCGCGCAGCCCGACCTTTTCGCGGGCGGCGCTGGTTTATCCACCGGGCCAGGAAATCCTCTTCATTTCCGGCACGGCGAGCATCGTCGGCCACCAGACGGTGCATCCCGGCGACGTCGCCGGCCAGGTCCGCGAAGCGATGGTCAACGTGGCGGCCGTCGTTGCCGAGGCCAATCGTCGGTGCCATTCGGCCCCTTATACGCTGGACGAACTGACTTATCGTGTCTATGTCCGGCGGCTAGCGGACTTGCCGGAAATTCGCGAAACGCTGGCACCTTTGCTGGGTGGCACGGCGGACATCGTCTATCTGCAGGCGGACATTTGCCGCCACGACCTGTTGCTGGAAATCGAGGCCATGGCCTCGCATCCGCTGGAGAATCACCGATGATCCGTACTGCCGCAAGCCGCAAGCCGCCTGGCGCTGGCCGGCCTTTGCCTGGTCACGACGCTGGCCGGCGCGGCCGAAGACCGGCCGCTCTGGGAAGTCGGGGCCGGTGTCGCCGCCTTCAGCTTTCCGGCCTATCGCGGTTCCGACCAGAGCAATACTTTCCTGTTGCCGGTGCCGCTGTTCACCTATCACGGCGATTTCCTCAAGGCCGACCGCCAGGGCATCCGCGGCAGTTTCTTCGATTCCGATCGCCTCGACCTGACGCTCAGCCTGGCACTGTCGGCGCCGGCGAGCAGCAAGGATGTCGTGGCGCGGGCCGGCATGCCCGACCTGAAAGCGACTTTCGAGATCGGACCGGAAGTCGATGTCACTTTCTGGCGTTCCGAGAACCAGGCCCGTTTCCTGAAGCTGCTGCTGCCCTTGCGCACCGCGGTCACCGTCGAAGGCTCGCCGAAGAGCATCGGCTGGGTTTTTCATCCCAAGCTCAATCTCGACATCACCGACCTGCCCGGGCTGCCCGGCTGGAATCTCGGCCTGCTGGCCGGTCCGCTGTTCGGCGACCAGCGCCAGCATGCCTACTATTACGCCGTCGAACCGCAATATGCGACGGCCGCCCGTCCGGCTTACGAAGCAAAAGCCGGCTATGCCGGCATGCAGTACCTGGCCGCCGTCTCGAAGCGTTATTCGTCGTACTGGCTGGGCGGTTTCGTCCGCTACGACAACCTGGACGGCGCCGATTTCGCCGACAGCCCGCTGGTGCGCCAGAAAGGCTATGTCGCGGCCGGCGTCGCGGTGACCTGGATTCTCGGCGAATCGGCGAGTCGCGTGCGGGTCAATGACTGAGCGGCAAGGCGTCGGCCGTCCGCTGTGGATCGCCTACGAATATGTCGCGATGGCGCTCGGGCTCGGTTCGCTGGCCCTGCTCTGCCTCGCCTGGCTGCCCTTCGCCTTGCTGCTTCATTTGCTGCTGCCGCAACGGATCGGCCAGCCGCTCGGGCGCGCCGTGATCGCCGCCGGCTTCCGCTTCTATCTCGGGCTGCTGGCCACCGTCTGCGCCTGTCGCTTCGATCTCGCCGAACTTGACCGCCTGCGTGGCGAAGGACCGCTGATCCTGGCCGCCAACCATCCTTCGCTGCTCGACGCGGTGCTCATCGTGTCCCGCCTGCCCAACGCCGTCTGCGTGATGAAGGCGGCGCTGATGGACAATATCCTGTTCGGTGCCGCCGCCCGGCTGGCCCGCTATATCCGCAACCATGCACCGCTCGAGATGATCCTCGGTGCCCGCGAGGAACTGCGCGCCGGCGCGCAGTTGGTGATTTTCCCGGAAGGCACGCGGACGACCCGTTTCCCCATCGATCCCTGCACGCCCACCACCGGCCTGATCGCCCGCCGGACCGGGGTGCCGGTGCAAACCCTGTTGATCGAATTTTCGACCCCTTATCTCGGCAAGGCCTGGCCGTTGTTCCGCCGGCCGATGCTGCCCCTGCGCTGTCGCATCCGGCTCGGCCGCCGCTTCCCGCCGCCGGACAACTGCGCCGCCTTTAGCCACGAACTTGAAGCCTATTTCCGGCAGGAGCTAGAAACGGGCTGCAACACCACGTCGACTGTCGTCCATGCCGCCTGAAATCTCCGCCACCCATCTCGTCATCATCCCCAGCTACAACCCGGGCCCCAAGGTACTCGATACCGTGCGCGCCGCCCTCGCCCGGTGGTCGCCGGTCTGGGTCGTGGTCGATGGCAGCACTGACGGCAGTGGCGAGCAACTGCAGGCCTTGGCCGCGACCGAGAAGGCATTGCGCGTCATCGTGCTGCCGGAAAATCGCGGCAAGGGCTCGGCCGTGCTCGAAGGCATCACGCAGGCGGCGGCAGCCGGCTATACCCACGCCCTGACCATGGATGCCGACGGCCAGCATCCGGCCGAACTGATTCCCGCCTTCATGGCCGCTTCGCAGCGCCAGCCGGCGGCGATGGTGCTCGGCAAGCCGGTTTTCGCGGCCGACGCGCCGGCGCTGCGCGTCAATGGCCGCAAGGTGTCGAACGGCTGGGCCAACCTGGAAACGCTATGGATGGGCATCGGCGATTCGCTGTACGGGTTCCGCGTCTATCCGATCGCGCCGCTGATCCGCATCATGCGGCGCAACCGTTTCATGCGCCGTTTCGATTTCGATCCGGAAGCCGTCGTCCGCCTGTGCTGGGCCGGCGTCCGGCCGATCAACATCGATGCGCCGGTGCGCTATTTCCGCCCCGACGAAGGCGGCGTATCGCATTTCCGCTACCTGCGCGACAACACCTTGCTGACCTGGATGCATACCCGGCTCTTCCTCGGTTTCCTGCTCCGCCTGCCGCGCCTGCTGCTGCGCAAAATCTTCTAGCCCTGCCATCGCCATGAACACCACCGAAATCTTCCTGATCGCGATGACCATCATCTTCACGGTCCCCTACCTGATCTGGCGGGTCGGTCGCACCGACTATTTCGCGCCGCTGGTCGTCGTCCAGATCATCACCGGCATCCTGCTCGGGCCGGGCGTGCTGGGCCGGGCGGCCCCCGATTACTACGCTTTCGTCTTTACGCCGGCCGTCATCCAGTCGCTGAACGGCATCGCCTGGTGGGCGGTGATGCTGTTCGTCTGCATCGCCGGCATCGAACTCGACCTGCGCAAGGCCTGGGCGCATCGCCGGGAAAGCGCCATTACCGCCGGCCTGGCCCTCGGCACGCCGCTCGTCTTCGGCTGCGTGGCCGCCGCCGTCCTGTTGCTGAGCGACGGCTGGATGGGGCCAAAGGCGCTGACCTGGCAGTTCGTGCTCGGCGTCGGCATGGCCTGTGCGGTGACGGCATTGCCCATTCTGATCCTGCTGATGGAAAAGCTCGAAATCCTGCGCCAGCCGATCGGCCAGCGCATCCTGCGCTATGCCAGCGTCGACGACATCGCCATCTGGGGCGTGCTGGCGCTGATCCTGATGGACTGGGAGCGGGTCGGCAAACAGCTGGCCTTCCTCGCCGCCTTCGCCGTGCTCGGCTACGCTTTCCGCAAACTGATGGCCTGGCTGGCCGAGAGCGACCGCTGGTACGTGGCGCTGATCTGGCTGGCCGCCTGCGCCTTTGGCACCGACTGGTCGGGGCTGCATTTCATGGTTGGCGCTTTCCTGGCCGGGGCGGTGATGGAAGCCGAATGGTTCGACCAGGAACGCATGGACCTGCTGCGCCATCACGTGCTGCTGGTCGTCATGCCGGTTTTCTTCCTGAGCACCGGGCTGCGCACCAACTGGACGCTGGGTGGCGAGACGGTTTTCATGGCCGCCAGCCTGCTGCTCGCCGCCTCGATCAGCGGCAAGTTGCTCGGCGTTCAACTCGCCGGCCGCATCCTCAAGTGGCAGCCCGGCGAAGCGTCGATCATCGGCTGGCTGCTGCAGACCAAGGCGCTGATCATGATCATTTTCGTCAATATCCTGCTCGACAAGAAAATCATCACCAGCGAAGCCTTCACCGCGCTGCTGCTGATGGCCGTCGCCAGCACGATGCTGACCGTGCCGATGGTGGCGCCGAAACTCGCCCGGCTGCGCGAACTGATCTTTCGGACCAGTTAAACCGGCAAGTCAGCCTTTCGGCCAGAGGATCATCTGCGTACAGCGGAACAGCGCCAGCTTGCGGCCGCTGGCCTCGTCGGTGACCACGGCATCCCAGACCTGGGTCGTTTTTCCCAGGTGCTGGGCGGTGGCGATGCAGGCGATGCTGCCTTCGCGCACGGTGGCCAGATGGTTGCTCTTCAACTCGATAGTGGTGAAGGACTGAGCGCCCGCCGGCAGGTGGGCGATGGTCGCGTAGCCGCAACTGGTGTCGGCCAGCGCGACGATGCTGGCGGCGTGCAGGAATTCGTTGGGCGCGACATGCAGTTTCTTGACCGGCATCCGGCTACGCACGGTGTTTTCCTCGACGGCCAGTACTTCGATGCCGAGGTAGCCGGGCAGGTATTCCTCGCCGCGCTGCTGCAGGACTTCCGGGGTGATTTCGGGACGTAGTTGGCTCATGCGCATCCTTTCACGAAAACTCAGGCGGCGACCGGGCGCAGTACCGGCGCTTCGCGAATCGGCAGGTTGATCACGGCGGCCACCGCGGCCAGCGCCATGTCGGCGTACCACATCCACGCGTAGTCGCCGTAGCGGCTGATCGCCAGGCCGCCCAGCCAGGCGCCGAGGAAGCCGCCGATCTGGTGCGACAACAGGGTCAGGCCGAACAGCGTGCCGAGATAGCGGATGCCGAACAGCTTGCCGACGATGGCGGCAGTCGGCGGCACGGTGGCCAGCCAGGTGAAGCCGAGGCCGGCGGCGAAAAGGTAATAGGTCCATTCGGTGCGCGGCGCCAGCAGGTAGGCGGCGATCAGCAAGGCGCGCGAGCCGTACATCGCGGCCAGCACGTACTTGCTGCGGTATTTGGCGACGCAGGAACCGGCGTAGAGGCTGCCGAAAATATTGGCCAGGCCGATGATCGCCAGCGACCAGCTGGCCACCGCCGGCGGCAGGCCGCAGAGATTCACTTCGCCGGGCAGATGGGTGACCAGGAAGGCGATGTGGAAGCCGCAGGTGAAGAAACCGGCGTGCAGCAGCCAGTAGCTGCGGTCGCCCAGCGCTTCGCGTACCGCGTTTTTCAGGCCGCCATCGGGAGTCGCGTGGTGTGCCGGCAACGGCGCCCCGGCGGTCAGTCGGCCGATCAGCGGCAAGGCGCCCAGCGTCATCGCGGCCAGCGCCCACATGGCGTTCATCCAGCCGATGCCCTGGATCAGCTTCTGCAGCACGGGCGCGAACACGAACTGGCCGAAGGAACCGCCGGCATTGATCACGCCGGAGGCCGTGCCCCGCGCCTCGAGCGGCAGGCGCTGGGCGGCGGCGCCGATCAGCACGGAAAAGCTGCCGGCCCCCGAGCCGATGGCGGCCAGCAGGCCGAGCGAAACGACCAGGCCGAAGCCCGAATCCATGAAAGGCGTAATGGCGCTGCCCAGCGCCATCAGCAGGATGCCGCCGATCAGCACGGCGCGCGGTCCGTAACGGTCGGCGACGGCGCCGGCGATGGGCTGGATGGCGCCCCAGGCGAACTGGCCGACGGCCAAGGCCAGGCTGATGGTGGCGATGCCCAGGCCGGTGCTGGCATCGAGCGGGGCGATGAACAGCCCGAGCGACTGGCGGCCGCCCATGGTGATGGCCAGGATGCCGGCGGCGGCCAGCGTGGTGAGCAGGACTTCGGGTTTGCTGAGGGTGCGGAACATGCGGGTTTTCCGAGAAGGTCAGCCGCCCGTGGCGGTCCGATGCGTATGAAAGGCCAGTTTACGGAAACATCGACCCGCCGACAGCGAGGGAATTCCCTCGCCTCGGCGATTCAGATCATTGCGCCGTTGATCGAAATGACCTGGCCGGAAATGTAGGCCGCCCGCTCGGAAGCCAGGAAGGCGACGAGGTCGGCGACTTCCTCGGCCTTGCCGGCGCGCTGCATGGGGACCAATTTCTTGATCGTCTCGGCGTCGAAGGCGCCGACGATCATGTCGGTGGCGATGATGCCCGGCGCTACGGCATTGACCGTGATGCCGCGGCTGGCCAGCTCCAGTGCCAGTGACTTGCTGGCCGCATGCAGGGCGCCCTTGGCGGCCGAGTAATTGACCTGGCCACGGTTGCCAGTGATGCCGGCAATCGACGAAACGGTGATGATGCGGCCCCAGCGGGTACGGATCATCGGCAGGGTCAGCGGCTGGGTGACGTTGAAGAAACCGTTCAGCGAAACGTCGAGCACGCTGTCCCACTGTTCGCCCGACATGCCGGGAAACACCGCATCGGCGTGGATGCCGGCGTTGTTGACCAGGACCTGGATCGGCCCGCCTTCGAGCAGCGCGGCGAGTGCGGCAGCGGCTGCGGTGCGGTCGGTAATGTCGAAGCTGATCGCTTCGGCGCTGCCGCCGCCGGCGATGATCTCGGCGACCAGCGCTTGTGCTTTTTCCCGGCCGCGATTGGCGTGGACGACCACATGCAGGCCGTCGGCGGCGAGGCGCCGGCAAATGGCGGCGCCGATGCCGCCGCTGCCGCCGGTAACCAGGGCGCGTTTCATGATTTTGTTCCCTTCAGGGCGTCGGCATCGAGCACGACGGCAGCACGGCCTTTGAGCAGGCAGCGGCCGGCGTGGCTGACCGAGAACTGGTAGAGGATGTGGTTGCCGTCGCCGGACAGGCGTTCGGCCTGCACCGCCAGTTCGCCGGGCAGGTCGTCGAGGCGGGCGACATGCAATTGCACGCCGCGCACGCTGGTCAGGTAGCCCTGGCGCGGTGCTTCGCCGGCCGGGGCGAGCAGCGCGCCGTGCATGGCCATCGCCTGGGCGGCGTATTCGATACCGTTGGCGGCGCCCAGGCGGCCGTTGGCGCGCAGCGGATTGGCCGGATCGGTGTGGCTGACGGCCCGGCAGGAAATGCCGGTCTCCGACCAGTCGACCACAGCGTCGAGCAGGCACATGGTCCCGGCATGCGGGATGCGGGCGGCGATGGCGGCGTGATCTAGCACGGCTGCAGGTCGACGCGCAGTTGCATGGGCGGCAGGTAGTCGAGACAGACCGGGCCGCTTTCGCGGCGCGCCAGTTTTTGCAGCAGCGGCAAGGCGCGTAGCGCCGGAATGCTGGTGCGCAGGGTTTCCAGTCCGGCGTCGGCGAGGACATCGGCCGCGGCCGTACTCGGGCTGACCGTGATGCCGGCCAGCGAGCGAGCCGTCCTCTCCGGCGTCAGCAGCAGCGCGACGCCGCCGCAATCCGGTGTATTGCGCTTGCCATGCAGCGGTTCCGGGTATTCGCTGTCGTAGGCGATGAGCAGCGTCGGCTGCCGGTCGACCACGACCTGACCGAGGGCGTCGAGCAGGCCGGCGCCGAAACTGGCATCGAAGGCGCAGATCACCTGGCACGGAGCCATCGAGCGGGTGGCGATGCCCCAATAGCCGGCGGCGGCGTTATGCACGGAATTGTGGAAGCGGGTCGGCGAAATCTGCCGGTCAGCCGAGGCCAGTTGTTCGCACAGGGCGTGGCAATTGTGGCCGTCGGCGCCGGAGTTGGCGAAAACCGAAGCCAGCTCGCTGATATCGGCTGCCGCCTGGGTGGCGGCTTCGAGGCCGAGGGCCAGGCTGAGCTTGACGACGCGGCTGGCCCGGCGCCGTTCCGCGGCGGGCAGCAGGGCCGGGGCCGGCAGGATGCTCGGGGCGACGATATACGGTGTCTCGCCGCGCAACACGGCGCCGGCGGTCGGCCAGTCGGGCAGGCCTGGAGCGAGGAAGCCGATGCCTTCGATCCAGGCGGTGAGCGGGATGGCGTTCATGCGGCGACTCCGAAAACGAGGCTGCAATTGCTGCCGCCAAAGCCGAAGGAGTTGCTGAGCGCCCGGCGCACCTGCCCGGTCCGGCTCCTGAGTTGATAGTGCAAGGCAAAAGCCGGATCGAGCTGTTCGGTGTGCGGGCTGCCGGGCAGCAGATCATGCGTCAGGGCCAGGGCACAAATCACTGCTTCGACGGCACCCGCCGCACCCAGGGCATGGCCGGTGGCGCCCTTGGTCGAACTGCACGGGACGCGATCGCCGAACAGCGCGGCGACGGCCTTGCCTTCGGCGGCATCGTTGGCCGGCGTCGCCGTGCCGTGCAGGTTGAGGTAGTCGATGTCGGCCGGCTTCAGGCCGGCCGAACGCAGGGCCGCTTCCATTGCCAGGCGGGCGCCGAGCCCTTCCGGATGCGGCGAGGACATGTGGTAGGCATCGCTCGATTCGCCGCTGCCGAGCAACAGTACCGAGCCGGCGGCCGGCTGATCCGGGGCGCGTTCGAGCAGCGCGAAGGCGGCGCCCTCGCCCACTGAAATGCCGTCGCGCGCCGCCGCGTAGGGGCGGCAGGGCGTCGGCGAAGTCAGTTGCAGCGAAGCAAAGCCGTAAAGGGTGGTCAGGCACAGCGAATCGACGCCGCCGACCAGCGCGGCGTCGATGGTGCCGCAGGCCAGTTGCCGGGCGGCAGCGGCAAAAACCTTGGCGCTCGACGAGCAGGCCGTGGATACCGCCATCGCCGGACCTTCCAGGCCGAAATAGTCGCGGGCGAATTCGGCGACCGAGAAGGAATTGTGGGTGGTGCGATAGATGAAATCGTCAGGCAGCGCACCGGTTTCCGGATCGCGCCGGCGGTAGGCGAGTTCGGTCTGGTGGATGCCGGCGGTGCTGGTGCCGAGGAAAATGCCGACCCGGCTCTTGCCGTAACGGGCGGTCGCCTGGCGCACGCTCTCGGCAAAACCGTCGGTTTCGAGCGCCAGCAACGCAAGCCGGTTATTGCGGCAATCGTAACGGGCCAGCGCCTCGGGAAGTTGCTGCGCATCGACGCCGGCGACTTCGCCGATCCAGGTCGCCAGGTCGACTGTCTCGAAAGCGCAGGGCGCGAGGCCGCTGCGGCCGTCGCGCAGGCCGGCCAGGGTCGCTTCGAGACCGCGGCCGAGACAGGTGGTGGCGGTGTAACTGGAAAGCAGCAGCGGCGTCACGATGGGCCTCATAATCGGTAGCCGGCCATTTTATCCCAGTGGAAATCAGAGGAGAAAAGGAACGAACATCCAGGTGCGCTGCCGGTAGGCGGCATACTCGGCGCCGAAATAGCCCAGGCACTCCTTTTCGTCGGCCTTGGCCGTCAACAGCAGGAAGCCCGAAGCGACCAGGGCGAGGCTGACGCCGAGCCAGTTGGGGTCCTCAAGGCAGAGGCCCCAGGCCAGTGCCAGCAAGGAGGTGTACATCGGGTGCCGGATGTATTTGAAAAGGCCGCTGCTGACCAGGGTGGTGGTCCTTTCGAAAGCATAGAAGCCGGGCTCGTCGCGCTCCTGGCCGGCCTGGCCGCGGCGACGCAAGGCCAGCAGGCCAAAGCCGGCGAGCGGGATGCTGACCAGCATCAGCGCCGCGGATGCCGCCTGCCATGCCGAATTGGTCGCCGCTGGCGGGACGCCGTGATTGAGGACGAAGAGCAGCAGGATAGCTTCCCAGGCGAAGAAACGGTAGAAGCCGTGCGAGCCCGGCGCGCGCAGGGGCTTGCGTGAAAACCACAGGAGCAGAGCCGTGCCGGCCAGGAAGCCCGGAATCCCGTTCATTTCAGTGCCCCTTTCCGCCGGGTAGCCGGCTGATCAGCATGACGTTGGCGAAGGGCTTGCCCTCGCTCATCGGCATGGTTTCGACGTCGAAGCCGAGGTCGCCGAGCAATTCGATCCACTCCGCCAGGCGGCGGCAGTAAAGAGTCGGCAGGCGGTGACCACGGACGAAGGTCACGGCATGATCGAGCCAGTTGCAGATGTGATACGGCAGCCCGGCGCCGGCATCGCCGACCCGGGTCAGGAACAGCCCGCCGGCCGGCAATGCGGCGCGGATGCGCTGGAGCAACGCTTTCTGGCGGGCGTGGTCGATGTAATGCAGGGCGTCGAGGATGGTGACGACATCGGCCTGGCCGAAATCCACTTCGCACATGTCGCCTTGCCGGATATCGACCAGTGCGTGATTCGGGCCGAAAGCGCGGGCGGCGCGATCGACATCCTTCTGCATCAGTTCGAAGCCGCGCAGGCTGAGCGGCTTCGGCGCCGGCGCCCAGTCCGTGGGCCAGTCGCCCTTCTCGTACTGCTGGCGGGCTGCCAGCAGCCAGGCGAACAGGCTGCCCTGACCGCAGCCGAGGTCGAGGAAGCGGGCTTCGGCCGGGAAGATGCCGCGCTGCAGCAGTTGGCGGAAGATGCAGTCGGACGACAGCTTGCCGCGCGCGTAGTGGTAAGCGAAACGGCCGCCGCCGCGAAATGGGCGGCTGGCCTCGTCGAGAAGGGAGTTCGGGAAGCGGGATGTCATGTCAGGGCGGCGCCTAGCGTAACGGGGTGGAGGCGGTGTTCGGCGATAGTGCGCAGCAGGCGGGGCAGCACGGCGAGGATCACCGGGACGCCAGCGGCACTGCGCGCCGCGTTGCCGTCGTGCAGCAGCAGGATGTCGCCGGCCGCCAGTTGGCGGGTCAGGCGTCGATGCACGATGTCGGGATCGCCCTGGCGGGTGTCGTAGGCGCGGCGCGTCCAGTTGGCCAGCCGGAGATCGAGTCCGGCGAGGACCGGGTCGAGGAATGGATTGCGCAGGCCGGCGGTGGGTCGAAAAAACTGCGGCGGGCGGCCGGTGATGTCGGCCAGCGAGGCCTGGGCGGCGGCGATGTCGGCCCGCATCCGGCCCGGGCCGAAAGTGGCGAAAGCGTTGGCGTGGGCGTCGCCGTGGTTCTCGACCAGATGGCCGCGGGCGGCGATCTCGCGGCACAGCGCCGGATGTTGGCGGGCGCGCCAGCCGATGCAGAAAAAGCTGGCCCGCAGGCCGGCGGCATCGAGCAGGTCGAGGACGCGCGGCGTCACTTCCGGATCGGGGCCGTCGTCGATGGTCAGCGCGATTTCCCGGCGCCCGACGGCGGCGGCCGGCAGCCGCGTCAGGTTGGGACCGAGCAGCGCGCTGCGCGGCAACAGGCCGCCGGCGGTAATCAGCAGATGATTGAGCAGGACGGCTGCCAAGGCGCCGGGCCAGACGGTCGGCGCCGCGAGCAGCCCCAGGCCGGCCCCGGCATGGACGGCGGCGGAAAGCTGGAGGAAGGGCGACGGTTTCCAGGGCTGCGGCATGGCAATCAGATGGCGGGAAATCCCCGGTCGAGAAAGTGTTGCCATAATAACCGCCAGACCGGCCAATCATGCTCGCCGGGTAGCGCCAGGCGAGCGGCCGGCGGGAAACAGTCGGCGATCTGCTGCATGCCGGCGGCGAAGCGGTCTTCGGTGCCGTAGCCGACGAAAACCGGGAAAGCGACGGGCGGCTGCTGCAACCACTGCCACATGCGGAATTCCGGATCGTCCAGCTGTTCCGGCGTCGCCCGCCATTGCGCCAGGCCGCCGGCCCGGGCGATAGCGTTGGTGGTCAGGCGGCTGCCCGGATACGGGGCGATCAGGCAAAGGCCGTCGACGCTGCCCGGCTGGTCGGCGTGATGGCACAGCGCCAGCAGGCCGCCCAACGAAATGCCGCCCAGCCAGATTTTCCGGTAGCCCTGGCGGCGGGCCGGTTCGAGAATTTCGGCCTGCAGCGCCGGCAACGCAGTGCCCGCCGAAATGGCTTGTAAATCGAGGTCGACGGCGATCAGGTCGAGTCCCGGCTGGGCTTGGGCGGCGGCGCTGAAAAAACCGGCAGCGACGAAATCCTCAGGCGTCATGTAGGCGCCGGGCAGCAGCACCATCAATGTAGAGCTGCCGGTGCTCTGGCGGAGGGTGCGCAGAGGCGGACTCATGCGCCGGTTTCACGTGGAACGAAAATGGCCGAGAGCAGCAGCGCCAGCATGGCGCCCGGCCCGACGGTGGCGCCGACCGCGTGCAGCACCGGGACGCTGGATAGCGCCAGGGTGCCGAAGCCGATGGCCGTGGTCAGGTTGGCGATCAGCATCGAGGCCAGCGTTTTCGGATCGAGCGGTGTGCCGCGGGCCTGGTCGAAGAACAGCGCGTAGTTGGAGCCGACGGCGACGATCAGCAGCATGCCGACCAGATGCAGCAAATGCAGCCGCTCGCCGAGCAGATGGAGGCCGGCGATCACCATCAGCACGGCAAGGACCAGCGGCAGCAGCACCCGCGCCAGCCGGCCGGCCGAGCGCAGCGTGGCGCCGAGCAGCGCGACGATGGCGGCGACGCCGGCCAGCGACAGCAGTATGGCTTCGTGCAGGTAATCGTTGTAGAGCTTGTTGAATTCGCCTTTCAGGTCGATCACCAGGGCGCCCGAACCGGCTAGTTCGGACCGCAGGCCGGCGAGGTCGATCGGCTGGCTGCCGGGGTGCAGCGGCAGCAGGACGGTCCACCCTGCTCCGCCGGGCAGGAGCAGCGAATCGACGGCCAGCGCCAGGCTGGTTCCGTTCAGAGTGGCCCGGTCGATGTCCGGCAGCTGGCGTGCGGCGTCGATATCGGCCAGGAAAGGTTCGAGCTTGCCGGCGGCGAGCGGCGAATCGCGCAGGGCTTCGGGCAGGCGTTGCCGCAATTCCGGCACGCTCGGCAGGCTGCTGCGGCGGACGGCCTGGGCGGCAAGGCTGGGCAGGAAACGGGCCGGGCTGTCGTAACCGCCGAGCAGGCCGCGGCCGACCAGGCGGTCGAGAAGTTGGCCGCTCCGCTCGGCGGCCTGCAGCGCCTCTTCGCGTTGCGGCCGGCTGAGTACCACCAGGATGCCCGTATCCGGGCCGCCGATGTCGGCGCGCAGGGCAGCATCGAGGGCCTGGTCGGCCGGACTGAGCGAACTGAGGGCCGACAGTTCGCTGTCCCACAGGCTGCCGCCGCGCGCGAACAGGGTCAGCGCGGCGAGCAGGCCGATGACCAGCACCGGCCCGCGCAGCCTGTGCAGAGCGTGAATGACGCGTTGCAGGCGGCGACCGAGCGGCGCCAGATCGCGCATGCCGCTGGCCGGGCCGGTCAGTGGCGGCAGCACGAAACGGGTGACGAGGGCGGCGGTCAGCACGCCGCTCAGCGAATAGAGACCGAGTTGCGCCAGGCCGGGAAAGCCCGAAAAAAGCAGGGCGCCGAAGCCGCAGACGGAAGTCAGGACACCGAGCCGGACGGTCGGCCAGAAGCGCTGGCGCCAGGCGGCCAGTCCGCCCTGCCCCGACTGCACGAAATAGTAGATGGAATAATCGACCGCTTCGCCGATCAGCGCCGAACCGAAGCCGACGGTAATGCCGAACACCGTGCCATAGGCCAGGCTGACGGCGACGATGCCGGCCAGCGCCCCGGAAATCACCGGCAACAGGCCAAGGCCGAGCAGGCGGAGGGAGCGATAGACGAAAAGCAGGACGCCGATGATGGCGAGCGTGCTGATCAGCGACAGGCGGCTGACTTCTTCCTTGATCGTCGCCCGCGACTTGACGGCGAACAGGCCGGGGCCGGAAAGTTGCAGCCGCGTGCTGTCCAGGCCGTTCGCCGCGACGCTGGCCGCAAACTCGCGCCGGACGGTGGCGATCGCCGCTTCCTGGCCGTCGGTATCCGAGCCTTGCGCCCGCGTCAGGACCAGCAGCATGGCGCGCTCGCCGTCGCGCGAAGCCCAGACGCCGAGATTGCTGTTGGGCTGGGCGCCGCTATCGAGATGGCTGAGCAGTTCGACCAGTTCGCCGGTCGGATCGCGCGGCAGCAGGGGTTTCAACAGCATGCCGAGCGGCGAAGCCAGGAGGTCGATGCTGTTGGCCACCGCCGCCTGCAGCCCGGTAGTCGTGAAGCGTTCGGGGGTCACCGTGGGGCTGAGCAGGTAGCGGTATTTGAGCAGGAACTCGCGGTCGGCCTGCTGGCTATCGGCCTCGCCATTCTGGACGGCGACGAATTCCGGCCGCCCCGCCAGCCGCTGGCGCAAGTCGCGCGACAGGGCGGCTCGCTGCGGCGCAGTGCCGCCTTCGACGGCGAGCATCAGCAGCCGCGACAGGGCGCTGTCCTTCAGCTGGTCGACCAGCACCTGCTGTTCGGCCGTCGGCCGGGAGGGCAGGAAGAAGGACATGTCGGCCGAGAAGCGGCTGTGCCAGACGACGACGACACCGGCCAGCATGGCCAGCAGCCAGACCAGGAAGCTGCGGCTGGCGCGGCTCTTCATTTGGCGTCGAGGGGTTCGATGGTCATCACCGAGCGGTCACCGTCGGCCTGCAGGTATTCGATGCTGCGGATCTGGCTCTTGCTGCCGCTGACCGTAATGCGCAGCACCAGGGCGGCGATCTTCTGTTCGCTGGGCAGCAGTGTGAGCACCCACTTGTCGGCGTTCCCGGACAAATGCAGGTAATAGTTTTTCTCCAGCGCTGCCCGGTTGCCGGTCAGCGTGCCGCGGATGCTGTCGATGAAGGCAAGCGCTTCCGGCTGATTGCCGAGGTTGATGCTCAACTTCTGCTTTTCCCGTTCGATGCTCAGCATGTCCTTGTCGAGGCGCAGGGTTTCGGGCTTGGGCGTCAGGGTCCGTTTTTCCAGCTGGTCGGGGGCGGTGTAGGTCATTTCGCCGGTGGACACCACCGGCTTGTCGAGGACGGCGAGATATTTCTTCTCGACGAACTTGGCCCGGCCGCCCTTGTGCCGGGCCAGGTCGTCCATCAACTGACCGACGTCGAAGGCCGCCAGCGCCGGCAGTGCGAGTGCGGCGAGGCAGGCGGCGGCGCAGAGTCGTTTGATCATTTTTTCTGCCAGAAATCGAAGAAGTTGAACCAGTTGTAAGGAGCCAGCCGGCAAAAATGGCTCAGCCGGTCGACATACGCCTGCTGTGCGGCGCGCATCGCGGCATCGCGTTCGGCCCGCGGTACGGCGGAAAAATCGGCCAGCGGCTCGAAATGGATCTGGTAGCGATTGCCGCCGAGATACAGCCCGGCCATGAAGAATACCGGCCGTTGCAGCATCGCGGCCATCCGCCACGGACCGACCGGGAAAGCCGCCGCATCGCCGAGGAAATCGTAATCGACGCTGGCTTCGTTGCCCAGGCCGCGATCGGCCAGGATGCCGAGCAGGTAGCCCTGGTCGAGACGGTCGCGGGCCTGCAGCATGGAATCCATGCGGCCGAGCGGGATGATGTCGCCGCTCGCCGCCGGATTGATCGCCTGCAGCGTGGCGTTGATCTTGCGGGCATTTTCCTCGTACATCATCACCGCCACCTTGAGCCCTGCCCTGCCCCGGCCGAGGGTGCGGAGCACTTCGAAACTGCCGAGATGGGCGCCGATCAGCAGGGCGCCGGGCTTTTCTTCCAGCGCGGCATGCAGCGCTTCGGCGCCGATCACCTCAATGTCGAAGAGGTCGAAACGGTCGTTGAGTAGGTAGATGCGGTCGTGGATGGTGCTGGCGAAACTGAAGACATGGCGGAAACCATCCGACCATTCGGCCCAGCGGCCAAGCGCCCGCTGCAGGTAGTCGCGGCTGAAGTGCCGGGCGCGCGGCGCGAACAGCACGTAGTAGGCGGCGATACCGTAGAGCACCAGGCGGCCGATGCGGCGGCCGAAAGTCAGGGAAATCCAGACCATCAAGCGGAGGATGGCGAGATTGCTCTTTTCCTGCTGGCGCAGCCAGTCGGCGCCGGCCGGCTTGGCCTGGCTCATGGCGTCGCCGGGCTCAGGCTGCCGGACGCAATGGCGCGACCGGCTCCCCGGATACTGAACGCGATGGCGCCGCCGGGCCGGGCATCGAGGGTGAAGACGAGTTCTTCGCCGGGCTCGACCGGGCTGAAGAACTTGGCATTGCCGATCTGCCAGCCGGTCGGTGCAGCGCCGAGCAGTTGTTCGGCAAAGAGCACGGCGCGGTCGAGCAGGACGACGCCGGGGACGATCGGCCGGCCGGGAAAATGACCGGCAAAGGCCGGATGATCGGCCGGTACCGACCAGCCGTAGTCAGCGCTCATGGCCGACCTTCTCGTCGTACAGCGCCTGCAGCTGCTGGCGCGGCAACTTGCCGGTATTGTTGCGCGGCAGCGCGTCGACGAAGACCAGCGGGCGGGGCAGGAAAATGGCATCGACGCGCTCGCGCAACGCGGCCATCACGTGCCGGCCGGTCAGGCCGGGGGCGACGACGAAGGCGGTCAGCCGCGTGATGCCGTCCGGGCTGACTTCGTCCGGCTGGAAGAAGACGCCGTCTTCGATACCGGCAATGGCGGCGATCTGATGGTTCAAATAGGCCAGCGAAGTACGTTTGCCGGCGATGTTGATCAAATCGGCCTGCCGGCCATGCAGCAGGAAGTGGCGCTCATCGACAATTTCGATGACATCGGACAGCGCGACCCGGCCTTCGACGTGGCCGCCACTGGCGATCGTCTGCTCGCCCTGCTGCGTCAGCCGGATATCGCCGAGCAGTTGCCAGGTCGGGTCGGCCGTGGTGCGCCGGCTGGCGATCTGGCCGGTTTCGGTGCACCCGTAAATTTCGTGGAGCGGCGCCTGGCAGCGGCTTTCAGCGGCACTGGCCAGGGTCCCGGAGAGTGGCGCCGTGGCCGAGAGCAGCAAGTCGATGGCGGGTAATTCGAGGTCGGCGGCGAGCAAGGCAGAGAGATGGAAGGGCGTCGTCACCAGCAGGCGCGGCGCCGGCACCGCGGCGAGCGCGGCGACGATGTCCTGGGCGTAGAACGGCTTGCCCGACCAGAACGGCGTATTGCCGTGCAGGGCGAGCAGGATGGTCGATTCGAAACCGTACATGTGCTGCGCCGGCACCGTACCGACCGCCACATGGCCGGCCACCTTGAGATGCTGCGCTGCGGCGTGCGCATTGCGGACCAGCGAGCCCCACGACTTGGCATGCGGTATCGGCTGGCCGGACGATCCGGAGGTATACACCAGCACCGCCGGATGGTCAGCCGCAATGGTCGGGACGGTGCGCAGCGTGGCGGCGTCGCCGGCGGCAAGTTCGGGAAAATCGAAACGCGGCAGGTCCTGGCTGTCGAAATCGCCGTCGTACAGGCAGAAGACATCCGGATAGCCGGCGCGGATCTGACGCAGCGTTTCGGCGGACTGGGACGACGGCTGCAGGCTGGTCTTGCCGCTGATCAGCCCGGCCGCCAGGCCGACCGTGAAACGGTAGCGATCCTGGCAGACATTGAGCAGGTGGCGTCCAGCCGGCAGCACGCTGGCCAGGGCCTCGACCTCGGCAAGAAAATCGCGCACGCGCACGGCACCGGCCGGGCGCCAGGCGAAGATGTCGTCGAGGCCGGCATGGCCGAGCAGAGGCCAGGCGGTCATGGATGCTTCGGCCGGGACTCGGTGCGCGCCTGCATGGTGGTCCGATAGCCGCGGATGGTGTCGGCCAGGCTGGGATGCTTTTCGTTGGGCAGCAGGCGGTAGCGGCAAAAGAGTTCGCCGGCGAACATCAGGCCGATCAACGGCAGGTTCAGCAGGTTGGCAAAAACCGACCAGGCGGTCGCCGGAGCGAGCCAGAAGAGGCCGCTGGAGACGGCGGCGGTGACGATGAAGAACACCGTCCACGCCACGGTGACCTGGCGCGTGTAGCGCTCCTGGGCGGCCGAAATCACGCCGCCATGCGCCACCCGGGCAAATTGGGTGACGAGGGCCGGCTGCGCGCCGAACAGGCTGCGTCCGAACAGGGTGGCGAGCGCCAGGTTGGTGCCGACGTGCTGGATGTAATAGAGCAGCGCGATGTTGTCGCGCAGGGTCGGCCAGTAGAAGGCGAAGACGCCGAGAATGCCGAGGCCGCCGAGCGCGATCCACAGCGGATGGCCGGCCCGCCAGAGCAGGATGACGACCAGGGCGACGATCGGCGCCGTGGCCAGTGCCGCCGAAAGGTCGGATTGCGGGGCGCCGGCGCTGCCGTAGTGGGCGAGCGCCGCCCAGCCGACAACTAAGCCGCCGACCGCCAGGCCGCGCAGGATGGCGGCGGCGTTCAGCCCCTTCATTTGGTCCGCTGGGTGGCGATATGGGCGGCCAGGGCGCGCATCGACGAGAAAATACGGATGTTGTCTTCATTATCCGAACGCAACTGGAAGCCGTAGCGTTTGGAAATGACCAGTGCCAGTTCCAGGATGTCGATCGAATCGAGGCCCAGGCCTTCGCCGAACAGCGGCGCATCCGGTTCGATTTCGCTGGCCGGCATTTCCAGGTTGAGCGCCGAGATGATCAGCTCGGCGACTTCCGGCAACAGGGCGGCAATGGCTTCCGGGGTGGGGGCTTGGGACATGGTCGTCTTTCCGAAAATTAGTGATTGATGGCGCGAAAGGCGAGGACCGCGTTGCTGCCGCCAAAAGCAAAGGAATTGGAGAGTGCCGCCCGCAGCGGCTGGCCGTGCCGTGCCGTCGTCACGTGGTCCACGCCGGTGCATGCGGTGTCGAGCGTGCCGAGATGGGCGGTCGGCGGAATGGCCTGTTCGCGCAGGGCGAGCACGGTGACGATCGCCTCGACGGCGCCGGCGGCGCCCAACTGGTGACCGTGCATCGATTTGGTGGCGCTGACCGGCAGACGGCCGGCGCGTTCGCCGAAAACCTCGCGCAGCGCGGCGATTTCGACCGGATCGCCTTCGGCCGTCGCCGTGCCGTGCGCATTGACGTAATCGATGTCGTCGGCGGCGAGGCCGGCATCGCTCAGCGCCAGGCCGAGGGCGCGGACCTGGCCGGCGGCGGCCGGACGAACCAGGTGGCTGTGGTCGCAGGTCGTCGCATAACCGACGATCTCGCCGTGAATGCGGGCGCCGCGCGCCGTGGCGTGGTCCCAGTCTTCGAGTACCAACGCCGCCCCGCCCTCGCCCAGCACCAGGCCGTCGCGGTCGGCGCTGAACGGCCGGCAGGCACCGGGCGCCGTATCGGCATCGGCGCTGGCCATGACGCGCAAGGCTTCCCAGGCGCGGGCCACGCCGTAGGCCTGCGGCGCATCGGAACCGCCGGTCAGCATCACCGGAGCTTCGCCGCTGCGCACGCGGCGGAAAGCCTCGCCGATGGCGATGGCCGACGAGGCGCAGGCGACGGTATGGCTCATGCTGACCCCGCCCAGGCCGAGCTGGATGGAAATATGGGCATTGGCGGCATTGTTCATGCCGAGAATCACCGAGAGCGGCGAAATGCGCGGCCGGCCCTGCTGCCACAATTCGCGATAACCCTTCTCATAGGCCAGCGTACCGCCCAGTGCCGTGCCCCAGGAAACGCCCCAGTCGTCGCGCTGTGCGGGGTCGGGAGTCCGTTCGAAACCGGCATCGTCCCAGGCAGCCAGGGCGGCGGCCGTGCCGAGCTGGGCAAAACGGTCCATGGTGGCGGCCAAGGCGCGGCCGAGCCCGGCTTCGGCGTCGAAGCCGGCACAACTGACGAAGGGAATGTTCAGGGGCCGCGGCTGGTCGTCGGTTTGCAGGAAACGGACGGCGGATTCGCCGGCCAGCAGGCGGGCGAAGAAATCGGCCAGGTCGCCGCCAAACGGGCTGACCATGCCGAGGCCGGTAATCGCTACCCGACGCTGCTTCATGTCAGCCCTGTTCGCTGCGCAGCCGGTCCATCAGCGCTGCCATGTCGCCGACGGTCCTCGGGCTTTTCAGATCTTTGGAGAGCGCGATGCCGAAACGGTCCTCGAATTCGAACATCAATTCCAGCATCATCAGCGAATCGACGCCCAGGGTAACGAGGAGGACCTCGGGAGTAGCCCGCCCGGGCTCGACGCCGAGACGGTTTTGAAGAAATTCGCGAATCAGGCCGAGGGAATCCATAGTGGGCAGCATTTTAGCCCAAGGCCTTCTTTTTACAAAAATTAGCGGATTCGCCGCCGGTCCGGTTCAGTGGACCTGCTGCAGGACCTGGAGGAAAGTCGCCGCCTTCTGGAAACCGACTACCCGCGCCGTCTTGATCTCCTGGCCGCCCTTGGCGAAAAAGATGATGCCGGGCGGTCCGAAAAGGCCGAAACGGGCCAGCAAAGCCTTGTCTTCCGGCGTGTTGGCGGTGACATCGGCTTTCAGCAGCAGGAAATCGCCAAGTTTCGCCTGCACGGCCGGGTCGGCAAAGGTGAAACGTTCCATTTCCTTGCAGGAAACACACCAGTCGGCATAGAAGTCGAGCATCACCGGCCGGCCGGCGGCCTGTACCCGGGCGTCGAGATCGGCGACCGAGGCGACCGTGGTGAAAGACAGGTGTTTTTCTTCCGCCGCCACCGCCTGGCCGCGCAGGCCGGCCAGCGGCTGCAGCGGATTGCGGTTGCCGGCCAGCGTGCCGATCAGCAGCGCGGCGCCGGTCAGCAGCATGACGAGGCCGATGCCTTTCCAGAAACGCTGCCAGCCCTTGGCATGTGGCGGCAAGGGATCGATGGCATGCAGGTAGATGGCGGGAATGATCAGCAAGGCGGCCCAGGCCAGCATCTGGGCGGCGACCGGGATGACCGGCGAAACCAGCCACAGCGCGGTGGCCAGCAGCAGCACGCCGAAGCCTTTCTTCACTGCTTCCATCCAGGCGCCGGCTCGCGGCAGCAGCGTGCCGGCCGACAGGCCGACGATGAGAAGCGGGACGCCCATGCCGAGCGCCATCACGAACAGCGCGGTGCCACCGAGCACGGCGTCGCCGGTCTGGCCGATGTAGAGCAGCGCGCCGGCCAGCGGGGCGGCGACACAGGGGCCGACGATCAGCGCCGACAGGGCGCCCATCAGGAAGACGCCGATGCCGCGGCCGCCCTGCAGGTGTCCGGATTCCTCGGACAGCTTGCTTTGCAGCGCGGTCGGCAGCTGCAGTTCGTAGAAGCCGAACATGGACAGCGAGAGGACGACGAAAACCAGCGCGAAAGCGCCCAGCACCCAGGCGCTCTGCAGCGCGGCGGCGAGCAGCGTGCCGGTCAGCCCGGCGGCGATGCCGGCCGCGGCGTAGGTGATGGCCATACCCAGCACGTAGGTCAGCGAGAGCAGGAAGCCGCGGGCATGGGAAATCTTGTGCCCCTGACCGGCGATGATGCCGGAGAGGATGGGAATCATCGGGAAGACGCAGGGGGTCAGCGACAAGCCGAGGCCGGCTAGGAAGAAGAAGGCGAGATTGACCCAGAAGCCGGCGTTTTTCAGCGTGGCGGCGATGGTGCCGCTTTCGTCGCCGTCCACCTGCCCTGCCCGGCTCGGTGCGCTGGCCGGATCGGGCAGTTCGAGGCTGAGCGTCTGGCTTTGCGGCGGATAGCAGACGCCGGCATCGGCGCAGCCCTGGGCGGTGACTTTCAGCTTGAGCGGCAAGGGACCGGAAAGCCGGGCTTCCTGCGCAGTGCGTTCGACCGGCAGGCGGATGACGACGGTTTTGTAATAGACCTCGACCTTGCCGAAATTCTCGTCATTGTGCTCCTTGCCTTTCGGGAAGGCCGGCGTGCCGAGGCGAACGGCCTCGTCCTCGACGGCGAAGCGGAACTTGTCGCGGTAGAGGTAATAGCCCTTGGCAATCTCGTAGCTGACTTCGATGGTCTGCGCATCCAGGGCGCGCACCGCCGGCTTGAAGGCGATCGCCGGCTCGAGGAATTCCTCGGCGTGAGCGAACTGGATCAGGAAAGCGAAGAGGATGAACAGGAGACGTATCATGTTTGGGCTGTTTCCGCCGCCACCCATTGCAGGTAGGCAGGCAAGCCGCGCTCGACGGGCAGCGCGATGATTTCGGGAAGTTCGTAGGGATGCCGCTGGCGGATGGCTGTTTCCAGCGCCGGATAATGTTCGGCCGTCGTCTTGATGAAAAGGGCGACCTCCGTGGCCGACTCGACGGCGCCTTGCCAGCGATAGATGGACTGCACGCGCGGCAGGATATTGACGCAGGCCGCCAGTCTGGCCTCGACGACGGCCAGCGCGATGGCATTGGCGCATTCCTCATCGGGGCAATTGGTCAGGACAAGCAGGGTGGACATCGGCCGATTCTACTTGAGGAGGCGCCGGCGGGTCAGGCGCAGGGCGATGGCGAAGGCGATGCCGGCGGTGGCGAGCAGGATCAGGATGTGCAACGGCGCGTTGGCCGGCACCTGGCCGGCGAGCAGCGGCCGGATCAGCGCGACGCCCTGGGCGAGCGGCAACCAGGCGCCGATGACGGCCAGCCAGCGCGGCAACTGGTCGGTCGGAAAGAAGACGCCGGAAACCAACGTCATTGGCGTGATGAACAGCGTGAAGTAATACATGAAGAAATCGTAGGACGGCGACAGCGCATTCCAGATCAGGCCGAGGGCGGCGAAGGCCAGGCCGGTGAGGACGATGGCCGGCAGCACCCAGAACAGCAGCGGGCCGTGCGACAGGCCGAGCACGGCGATGACGAGCAGGATGGCCGCCCCGGAAAACAGTGACTTGGTGGCCGCCCAGAACAGTTCGCCGGCGACGACATCGGTCAGGCCGAGCGGCGTGTTGAGAATGGCGTCCCAGGTCTTTTGCACATGCATGCGCGAAAAGGACGAGTACAGCGCTTCGAACGTCGCCGCGTTCATCGTCGAGGCGCAGACGGTGCCGCCCGCCAGGAAGCCGATGTAAGGCTGACCGTCGACGGTCGGCAGCATGGCCCCCAGGCCGTAGCCGAGGCCGAGCATGTAGATCAGCGGATCGGCCAGGTTGCCGAGGATCGATGGCAGGGCGAGCTTGCGCCAGACCAGGAAATTGCGCTGCCAGACCGGAAACCAGCGAAAGCTTTGCGAAGCGGGAAACATGCGGGCGCACTCGGGGGCGGAAAACGAAAGCCTATTTTACCGGGAAGTCGGTGGCGACATCGGCCCGGCGCACCACCGCGGCCCATGGCCGGGCACCCGGCGCACCGGATTCAGGCGGGGCATGGTCGAGCGCCCGGCCGGCGTGCCGCCCAAGTCCTTGTTTTCTGTCGAGTGCTCGGCAAATGGCTCGAGTCGGCACGATTTTCGCTGCACTGCAGCAGCCCCGGCCCCAACATTGAAAACGGGCGACACAGCCCGGCTCAAAAAAGGAAAACCGCAGATGGATGAAAAACTCGAAAAAGCCCAATTGATGGCCCGCTTCAAGCTGATGGTCAAGCGCAGCCTGAACCAGACTGTTGATCTCGAACGCCTGGCCCGCGAACCGGCCTATGCGCGCGAACGATTGGCCGAGATCGAGGAGGCGGCGCTCGACGAGGAGCTGCTGGTCATGGTCCTGCGCCTGCGCGACCTGCTGCTGCCGGTTGTAGCGCCGGTCGAGGCGGCGCCGGCGGCGGAAATGCCCAAGGAAGCGGTGCGCGAGACGCGCAATTACATGATGGGGGCGCGGGCCTGGTAGCTTGCCCGCGGTGCCGGGAAATTGCCGAGGGCTGAAGATGAGCGCACGCCGGCCCCCCGTCGGTTCACGTCGTGGTGCCGGTGGGGGCGACACCCCGGGCGTCGCCAATCAAGGCCAGCACCGGGGCGCGGTCGCGGAGGCCGGCTGGGTCGGCCGTTGTCAGGACCGGCGTTTCCATACGGTAACCTCGCTCAGGGTATGCTGGTGCTTGCGCCGGGTTTCGCGGATCACGAAGGGCACCGACCGCGGGCCTTCGACCAGGGTAAAGCGGTCGCCGAGGATATCCTTGAGGCCGTCGAGGGTCGTATAGGACTCGCCATCCTTCTTGAAGCCGCCGATCCACTCGGGGCGCTTGGTGTATTCCTCCAGCCAGGTGTAGGGCGAGGCCAGCACCAGCAGACCGCCAGGATTCAGGCGCTCGGCGACGCTGTCGAGGAAGCGGCGCGGCGCGTAGAGGCGGTCGATCAGGTTGGCGGCGAGGATAAGATCGAAGCCGCTGAAGTGGTCCTTCAGGTTGCAGGCGTCGCCCTGCCAGAACTCTACCTGGCCCGCCGTTTCAGCCAGGCCAAGGCTGCCCAGATCACGTTCGCGGTAGCTGACCAGTTCGCCTTCTTCGGGCATGGTGTAGCGGATCGAACCGGTTTCCGCCAGACGGATGCCGACCTGAATGAAGCGGGCCGAGAAGTCGATGCCGATGACCTTGTCGAAGACCTGGGCCAGTTCGAAGCTGGCCCGGCCGGTGGCGCAACCCAGGTCGAGGGCGCGGCCCTGGCTACCGTTGCCGTGGCGACGATGGGCGTCGATCGCCAGTTGCGCCATGGTCTGTGGGAAGTTCGGCACGCCGAGGGCCGCTTCGCCGTAATGGAATTCCGCGTACTGGGAAACCATGGTATCGGTTTCGTAGGCGGACGCGGGATTGGTCACCGGCGTGTCCGTCACCACGTAGCGGAAACCGGCATGCTGGAAAAAGTGCCGGCGGAAGGCGTAACGCGAGGCATGGCGGGATTCATTGCCCGTGGCGATCCAGCTGCCGCCCTTGATGATGTTGTGACGGTCGTCGAAGGTCGGGCTGGTGAAATCGTCGTAAATCGGATGGACATTGAAGCCGTCGAAGGGATAGGTCGGGGTTTCACACCATTGCCAGACATTGCCGACGACATCCGCCAGTTCGCCGTGGGAGAAGCGGTGCACCGGGCAACTTGAGGCCCAGTGGTCGAGATGCAGATTGGCCCTGGCCGGTGCATCGTCGGGCACGTCAGCCAGATGCGCGTGGTCGTACAGGCGATTCCATTCGTCCTCCGTCGGCAAACGCACAGGCAATCCGCTCTGCGCGGACTTCCAGCGGCAGAAGGCGCGGGCCTCCAGGCAGTTGGTTTCCACCGGCCAGTCCCACGGCATCGGCACTTCCTCGGCGAGCAGGCGCAGCTTCCAGCCGTCCGTCGATGGCACCCAGAAGCTTGGGAACTCGGCCCCGGCGTAGCGACGCCAGCCCAGGCCTTCTTCGTCCCAGAAACGGTCGTCGGTGTAGCCGCCGGCGGTGACGAATTCGCGGAATTCGCCGTTGCTGACCAGATAGCGCGAGGCCTGGAAGGCGGGCACCTCGGCCTGATGATGACCGTATTCGTTGTCCCAACCATAGATCGGATCGGCAAAGGAGCGGCCCAGCACCACCCGTCCGCCGGGAATGTTCACCAGTGCGTTGGTCGGGGCGGGGCCACTATCCCGGCAGGGCTGCCAAGCCGGATGGGGCTTGACGTAGTGCAGCGCATGCTGGCGCATCAGCACCGAGGAGGTTTCAAGGTGAATGCGCTCATGTTCGATTGTCATCAGCACGACCCAGAACGGATCGTTCCAGCCGATGGGCAGGGCAAACGGCGTGTGCCGGATCACGCCATCAATCAGTTCCCGAGCCTTGTTGCGGTAGGCGCGCACTTCGGCGACCGTGGGCCAGTCGTAGCGTGCGTCATCCAGGTCATCCCAGCTCATCTCATCCACGCCGATGGCGAACATGGACTCCAGCTGCGGATCGACGCGCTTGTCGATCAGGCCGGCGAGCAGAAATTTGTTGATGAAGAAAGTGGCGGTGTGGCCGAAATAGAAGATCAGCGGATGTCGCAGCGTGATCGCCTTCTCGTAATAAGCCTCGTCGCAGGACAGCACCTCGAACAGGGATTCGTAGCGGTCGAAGGTGGCGTGGAAGTAGTGCAGTAATTCGGCACGTTTGGCATCGACGTCGGTACCGGCCAGAAATGGGGTGCGGGGAAAGAGGGAGTGCATGGTCCTGAACTTCGACAGAGGGATGAGGAACTCATAGTATTGGCTGACTTTACATCGGTAAAGGACGTACCTTCGGGTTTCTACAGGCTCCGGATGAGCAATGAGCGCAAGATAAACCCCGCTGCAAACAATGCCCGTCCCGGCCCTTCATCGAGCTGATCGGCGACAAGAGGGCGCTGTTGGTCTTCCCTGCGCTGGCGAATGGACCGCATCGCAATGGCCAGCTGATGCAGGATATTCAGCGAATCTCCCTGAAGATGGGCGCGTAGCGTCTTGCAAGCACCCGACCGGCTCCCATGAAATCCCCGCAAGACTGGCAAAATGCAAACATGTCGCCGCCTGCCATCATTCTCTGCACCCTCAACGCCCGTTACATCCACGCCTCGCTCGGTCTGCGCTACCTGCTGGCCAACCTGGCCCGGCACGGCAGTGCGGCTTTGCGGGCAGCGGCGGTGTTGCGGGAATTCACCATCCAGCGGCCGCCGGTGGAAATCGTCGACGCTTTGCTCGGCGAACTGGGCGAGGCGGTGGATGGGGCGCCACAGATCATCGGGTTCGGCGTCTATATCTGGAATGTCGAGTAAACGACGGAGGTTGTCCGCCGGCTGAAGCTGGCGCGGCCCGCGCTCAACATCGTGCTTGGCGGGCCGGAGGTCAGCCACGAATGGCAGGAACAGGCGATCGTCGGGCTGGCCGATTACCTGATTACCGGCTGGGGCGATGTCAGTTTTGCCAAACTGTGCCGCGCCCTGATTGAGGGGCCGCCGCCGCTGGTCAAGGTGATTGCCGGCGAACAGCCGCCGCTCGCCGCGATCGAACTGCCTTATGCCGAGTACAGCACCGACGATCTGGCGCATCGCCTGCTCTACGTCGAGGCGTCGCGCGGTTGCCCGTTCAAGTGCGAGTTTTGCCTGAGCGCCCTTGACCAGACGGCCCGGGCTTTCGATTTGGCGCATTTTCTTGCCGCGCTGGACGGCCTGTACCGGCGCGGGGCGCGCAATTTCAAGTTCGTCGATCGTACTTTCAACCTGAAAATCGACAACTCGCTGAGCATCCTGCAATTCTTCCTCGATCGCCTGACGCCCGATCTTTTCCTGCATTTCGAAGTGATTCCCGACCACCTGCCGGACCGCCTGAAAGCGATGATCGCCCGCTTTCCGCCCGGCGTGCTGCAGCTGGAAATTGGTATCCAGACTTTCAATCCCGAAGTTCAGCAGCGCATCTCGCGTCGTCAGGACAATGCGCAAACCGCGGCCAATCTCGACTGGCTGGTCGCCCACAGCCCGGCCCACCTGCATGCCGACCTGATTTTCGGCCTGCCCGGCGAAAGCCTGGCCAGTTTCGCCGAGAGTTTCGACCGCCTGTATGCCCACCGGCCCCATGAAATCCAGCTCGGCGTCCTGAAACGCCTGCGCGGCACACCGATCGTCCGCCACACCGAAGCCTGCGCCATGGTCTACGACACCCGGCCGCCCTACACCGTGCTGCAGACGGCGGCGGTCGATGCCGCCACCGTGCAGCGCTTTACCCGTCTGGCCCGCTACTGGGACCTGCTGGCCAATTCCGGGCGTTTCCCGAAAACCTTGCCGATGCTGCTCGAAGGCCCCTCGCCCTTTGCCGCGTTGCTGGCGTTTGCCGACTGGCTATGGCAAGACATCGGCCAGACCGGCGGCCTGACGCCGGAACTGCTGGTCGATCAGCTGTTTGTCTATTTGACCGACGTCGTCGGCCGGGAAACCGAATGCGTTCGCCAACAGCTGCTCGCCGACTACCTGGCCAGCGGCGCCCGGGCCAGTCCGGCCTGTTTGCAGGGATTGCTCCAGGGGCGCGACCCGCCGGTGGCGGGTGCGGCCCGGCGGCTGGCGCAACGCCAGCAACGGCATGGCAGTGTCAGCGGCTGAAGGCGGGCCGACGCTCACGACGGTCGGCGCGACGAACGGCCACTCGCCCCATTTCATGCCCGAGTCGGCGCTGGCCATCCTCCTCTGAATCTGGCAGGGCGGCCGGCTGTCCGGGGTCGGGAAAATTGCCCGGCCCGTAGCGTGGACTTTGCTCATCCAGACGGCCGTGGCGCTGGCTAATCTGTCCCGGTCCCTTTCGCCGTGAGTAACCCCATGCTGCCCGCCAACTCCTTCCGTCCTTCCGCCCTGGCTGGCGGCATGCTTATCGCCATCGCCCTGTTCGCCGCCGTTCCGGCTGGCGCTGCCGGTCCCAACATCTTCTGCGGCGGGGCGGCGACGCCGGGCGATCCGGCTGATCTGGCCAACGTCGTCGGCGACCAGACCCTGGAATACTCGGCGCAGCAACCGGCCAGCATGCTCACCTGTGCCAGGGGCTATTTGATCGAAAAGTGCGGTGATCACGAAACGGCGCACAAGGTGTTCGACAAATGCATCGCCGCCGGCTACGCCGGGGCGATGATCTGGAAAGCGCTGCTACTCGAGGATGGCGCGGGCGTGCCGCAGGATTCCGTCGCCGCTGCCGAACTCCTGCACCGGGCCGCGCTCAGCGGCGATCCGGCGTATGCGCCGATCGGCAAGATGCACTACGCCACCGCGCTACATCTCGGGCGCGGCGTGGCGAAGGACGAGGCCGCCGCCCGCCAGTGGTTCGAAGCCGCAGCCGCAGAAGGCAGCGAGGAAGCCCGGGAGTTCCTCAAAACCGGCTATCACACCGGCCATCGCGAGCTGAGCGGCATGGGCGCCGGCATCCCGACCGCCGCTGCCCTGGCCGGCCCGCCGACCGGCGACAACGCCAGCCTGCCTCGGCGTGCACCCGTCGCAGCCGGAATGGCGGTTGCAGCGGTCAAGCTCGTTCAGGGGCCGACTCCACCGGCCCCTGCTCCTGAAGCGGATTCTGTTCCGGCGGCGACTTTGCCCGCCGTTACCCGGGAAGCTGAAATCCAGGGCCAGAAGCTGGAACGCAGCGCCGTCCTGCCCTCGCCCGCAATGCCGGCAGCCTCTGTCGGCCTCGGGCTGGTCCTGCTGGCCAGTTTTGCCGCGGGCGTTCTGCGCCAAAGACGCCGGTCTCGCCCGGGCGCCGGCAACTCGCCGCTTTGATCCACTCTCCATCCCTGCTCAAGATCATGAATCCCAACCTTGCCGCCCCGCTGGGAAATTCCCTGGAAAGCCTGATGTATGGCCTCAGCCAGCTCTTCCTGATTCCTCTCATGTTCACCATCGCCCTGCTTTTTCTCTATGCCTTCTACGCACTCGGCGCCTTCAGCTGGCAAGCCCTGCAGCGCCGCCGGGGGCGCCCGGACGCCTTCGAACTGCTGGCCCTGCAGCGCGCCGTGCCGCAACTGAGCAGCGCCGACTTGGAAGCTGAGGCGGTCACCCGGCTGGAATTTGTTCGCATCGTCACCCGGGTCGCCCCCATGCTCGGCCTGGTCGCCACCATGATCCCCATGGGGCCGGCCCTGAAGGCCCTCGGCGACGGCCAGCTGAGCGATATCGCGAGCAGCCTGATGCAGGCATTCTCGGCGGTCATCCTGGCCCTGATCGCATCGGCCATCACCTACGCCATCGCCCACGTCCGCCGCCGCTGGTACGCCCGCGACCTGATGCTGGCCGAACGGGATGCTGGAGTCCGGCCATGAGACTGGAGCTTCACGACGACTCCGAGGCTGACGACCCGATCCTCTCGGTGGTCAATCTGATCGATGTCTTCCTGGTCATCATCGCCGCCCTGCTGCTCTCCATCGCCAACAATCCGCTCAATCCCTTTACTCAGGACAAGGTCACCCTGATCCGCAATGCCGGCCAGGCCAATATGGAAATCGTTACCCGGGAGGGCACGACCATCCAGCGTTTCCAGTCGGCGGGCGCCACCGGCCAGGGCAAGGGGGTCAAGGCCGGTGTCGCCTACCGGATGGCGGACGGCTCGCTGGTTTACGTGCCGGAATAAGGCCACCCTGCTCCCGCCCCGGCCTCGCCCACTGCCACGTCGGGCAAAATTCCCGGGCGTTTTGCGGCATGCTTCGTCCCCATCGACAAATTCCGCTTCGCACATGCCTGCCGCCGCCTACCAGCGCCCCCTCGATCTCAAGCGCCAACTCCTCCTCCGGGTCAGTCTTTTCGCCCTGCTGGTGCTCTTTTTCGGAGCCGCAGCGACCCTGCTCGAAACCCGTTACCGGGTCCGCGGCGACATTCAGCGCACCGGGGCCACCATCCGCCAGTTGATCACCGACGAAATCAGGCGCGACGACACGGCCTACAACCGGACCCTGGGCGAACTCAAGCTCGATCTGGCCGCCATCAAGCCGATCGGCCAGTTGCTCAATTTCTGCATCGGGATGACAGATTTCTACTCCCGCGTCGTCGAGCAGCAATGCTTTGCCAGTGCGACGTCGCTACCGCAACCCGTTGACGATTTCATGCGCTGGGTGATCGGCAGCGATGCGGTGTATCAGGGCAGCGTCGGCCAATATCCCGGCATCACGGTCGGGGAATTGCTGATCACGCCTAATTACGGCAGCGAAGTGCTTGAACTGGCGAAAAAGCTCGGCAATCTGCTGGCGGTCAGCGTGATGATCCTGTTCCTCAGTTTTTTCGTCTATCGCCCGGTGCGCAACGCGCTGGCCCCGTCGGCAGCGGTTCTCGACACCCTGCGCCGCATGGAGCACGGCGACCTCGCGGCGCGCATGCCGGCCTTCGCCCTGATCGAACTGAACCGGATCGGCGAAGGTTTCAATCACCTCGCCGACCGCCTGGAAAGCACCATCCGCAGCCAGCAGCGCCTGGCCCATCGGCTGCTCTCGGCACGCGAAGAGGAACGCCAGCATCTGGCCCGCGAACTGCACGACGAATTCGGCCAGTACCTGGCCTCGCTCAGTGCCGAAGCGGCTTTTGCCCGGGAGCTGGCCGATGAAAGCCTGCCGGACTTGCGCCCCTGCGCCGACTCGATCGGCAAGACGACCGAACACATGATGGAAGTCCTGCAGCAGATCCTGCATCGCCTGCGCCCCATTGGCCTCGAGGAATTCGGACTCGGCCCCAGCCTGGAACAGTTGATCGAAGGCTGGAACCGGCGCAGCCGGGAGACCCGCTTCAGCCTCGCGGCCGACACTGACCTCGACGACTTGCCGGACAACATCAACGTCAGCATCTACCGCATCATTCAGGAAAGCCTGACCAATGCCGTTCGTCACGGCCAGCCCGGGCATGTCGAAGTGACGCTGCGGCGCCGGTCAAACGGCCTGGTACTGGAAATTCGCGATGACGGCCAGGGCAGTCCACCGAGCGGTGAAAACGCGCTCGGCAAAGGGAGCGGCTTCGGGCGGCTGGGCATGGAAGAACGGGTCCTGGCCCTGGGCGGCACGCTGATCATTCGCCCTGCACCGGGGCGGGGAACCGTGGTCAGCGTCGATTTCCCGCTATCAGGCATCAAGGCGCTCACCGAAGGAGCCCATTCATGATCCGGATTCTGTTGGTCGATGACCATGCCGTCGTCCGCGAAGGCTATCGCCGCCTGCTTGAACGCCGTGCCGACCTGCACATCGAGGCCGAAGCCGATTCAGCCGAGGAGGCTTTGCAACGGCTGCGCGAAATCGAAGCGGACCTGATCATTCTCGATCTTTCCTTGCCCAGCATGGGCGGCATCGAATTGACCCGACGCATTCTCCAGCGCCAGCCCGACGCCCGCATTCTCACCTTCAGCATGCACCGCGACCCGCTTTTCGCGGCCCAGGCGATGCGCGCCGGCGCCCTTGGCTACGTGACCAAGAGCAGCGGCACGGAGGTGTTGATCCAAGCGGTGTACAAGGTGGCCCGCCGGGAAAAGGTGTTGAGCCCGGACATCGCGCCGGAAATGGCCTTGAGCCTGCTGCAGGGCGAGAGCAATCCGGCCGAGGAACTCAGTCCGCGCGAATTCGAAATCCTCCGCCTGCTCCTCGACGGCCTCGGCGTCGAGGACATCGGCAATATCCTCAACATCAGCCCGAAGACCGTGCAGAACGGCCACTACCAGATCAAGGCCAAGCTCGGCGTGCGGACGGATATCGAACTGGCCCGCCTGGCCATGAAGCTGAAGCTGATCGATTAGGGTCACGCTTCGAGTCGGCGCAGGCAGCATCAAGCGGCTTGGCCT
Organism: Bacteroidota bacterium; assembly: GCA_050259955.1. Classification (GTDB taxonomy): domain Bacteria; phylum Pseudomonadota; class Gammaproteobacteria; order Burkholderiales; family Rhodocyclaceae; genus Azonexus. The sequence continues at coordinate 261,001 of JBLNBM010000027.1, read as the reverse complement.
CTCGGCACCAGCACCTTGCCCTTCTTTTCGTAAAGCATCACCGGCACGCAGCGCTGCTCGTCGTGATAGATGCCGACACAGTCCAGACACTGGAAACAGGCGTCGTAACGAATTTCGCCGCCCGCTTCGATAGCCTCGTAGTTACAGACCACTTTGCAGCGCTGGCAGGGTTTTCCACATTCCCTGCGGCGGCTAAGCCAATCCAGTCGCCGCAATTTCCCGCCGATCGACATTACGGCGCCCAAGGGGCAGATGAAGCGGCAGAAAAACTTGAAATAGACTGCGCCGGCCGCCAGCAACAGCAGGGCATAGGCGACGAACGGCCAGCCGCGGTTGAAGGCGACGGTGATACTGGTCTTGAAGGGCTCGACTTCGTTCAGGCTGACGCCGAGTTCGGGTGCGAAAATGGCGCAAATGATCAGCGCGGCGAGGACGGCGTAGCGTCCCCATTCGAGCTGCCGGGCAAACTTCGGCGGGACGTTGAGTTGGGGGAGGCGCAGTTTTCGGGCCGCCAACGCGACAAATTCCTGCAGGGCGCCGAAGGGACAAAGCCAGCCGCAGAATGCACCGCGGCCCCAGGCGATGAAGCTGACCACCGTAAAGCCAATCAATAGCAGGGACACCGGATCGTACAGATAGGCGCTGAAGCCCAATCCGGATTTCAGGGTTTTGAAGGCGCCGGTGATCTGCACGATCGACAATTGGCCCTGGGCGTACCAGCCGAGAAAAACCAGCGTATAGGCCAGGAAGCCGAGCCGGAAATTGCGCAGGCGCGCCGGCTTGACCGAGATCCAGCGCGGCCGGGCGAGCACCACGGCGAGGATCAGCAGCGACAAGCCGATGACGGCGAGGTCCGGCCAGCGGCTTTTCCAGGCCAGTAACCATTCGGGAAGCGGCGTCGGCGGATAGGCGAACAGGCGGCTCGGTGGATGGTAGGCCAGTTTGACCTGGCGGTGGGTCAGGGTCGGCAAGACCATCCCCTTGGCGCGGGTAATGGTCAGGACCAAATCAAGCGACTGGCCGGGATCGATACTGGCATCGGCCCCGACGCCGAACAGGCGCGACGAATTCAGGGGCGGCGGACCGACGATCCCGAGCGGCTCGAAACCCTGGTCGCGAAAGTCCAGGAAGCCGCCATCCTGAGCCAGGGCGACCCGGGGCGATTGGGCGCCCGGCGTGAAGTCTTCATCGACAATCTGGAAGCGGCCGGCCGAAGCGATCCACCATAAGTGGCGGTTCTCGAAATTGCGTTCCATGACCGCGCGGTATTGCGCATCGCCCAATATGGCGCGGCCGATGGTCGGGGCATTGAGGTAGGCCACGTAGAGGTCGACGTAGAGATCGTCGGGATGGGCCAGGGCTTCTGCATCGACTTCGGCTCCGTCCGTACCGGCAAAGAGCTTTTCCACCGCCGCATTGCTCAGGCGAAGTCGCCCGACCATGCCCTGATCGAGGAGCTCGGCAAAAGTCAGGGAATCGAAGACTTCAGGACGGGCTTTGGCAGCCGGGCCGCGTTTCTTGTGATCGGCAAATCCCAGTTTGGCGCGGGCCACTTCCAGGGCAGAGGCCAGCAAGGTCTGATTGACGATGCGGACCGAAGTGGTGGCCTTGGAAATGCCGTCCAGCGTGGCATGGGCGCCCCGGTTTTGGGTCGTGCCGGTATGGTTTCGCGCCGCATCGAGCGCGATGACGAAGGGCTGGGTGATGCTCTTGCCGATGTATTGGGCGATGAAGTCGCGGAGGGGCGCATCGCCCAGTCCGCCCAGGTCGCGGAAGGTGAATACCGGCTCGCGTTGCTGCAGCACCTCGACGTCGGTGAACGTGCCTTTGCGGTCGATGGAAATCAGAAAATTCATCGGCGAACCTTCGAAGCCCGGCAAGGGCGCGATATCGATCGATTCGAAGACATAGGCGACCGGTCCCGCCTCTTTCTCCAGCGAGCTCGTTACCGGCCAGGCCGGAATATCGGTGAGTTTCTCCTCGACCACGAAGGGCACGCCGAAACGGCGTTGAATTTCATCCCTGGTCAGCACGCCGGCCCGGGCGGCGTGAATCGCCAGCAACTCAAGGGCGAGGACAAGGGCGATGCGAAGCAATGGCCGGTTTGCCGCAGAAAACGCGGCAAGAAAAGAAGGCGGCATGGTGGTCTCCAGAGTTATCCGTGACCATGGTCGCATCCGGTCCTGATTGCCCACAGGGGCGTTTGCCCGTTCTTCAATGGGCAAAATCCACCACGGGCGTCATTATTTTCTGTAGGCAACTGCGCTGCCCCGACTTCATCACGCGTGGCGCCCGGCGCCGGCCGCCACGCCCGACTAATCGCGCAGTTCGCGCCCGGTCAGCTTGATGAAGACGTCTTCCAGATTGGAAGCGCGGTGAAGGTAGCGCAGGCCGTCGGCGGTGCCGAGGCGGGACAGCAGTTCGTGCGGTTCGCGGCAGTAGAAGAAGGCGGTTTCGCCGCTCGTTTCGACGCGTTCGGCCAACTGGCGGTGGGCATCGACAAAGGATGGCAGGTGACCGCCGCTTTCATCGAAGACTTCGATGACCTGCGGTTCGATGTGTTCGGCGATCAGCTGGCGCGGGCTACCTTCGGTGATCTTCTTGCCGTGGTCGATGACGATCAGGCGGTCGCACAGTCGCTCGGCCTCGTCCATGAAATGCGTCGTCAGGATCAGCGTCTTGCCGGCTGCTTTCAACTGCTTCAGACGGTCCCAGATCAGGTGACGGGCCTGCGGGTCGAGTCCCGTGGTCGGCTCGTCGAGGAAGATGATGTCCGGGTCGTTGACCAGGGCACGTGCCAGGGTCAGCCGTCGTTTCATGCCGCCCGACAAGGTCGAGATGCGGGCCTCGGCCTTGCCGGTCAGGCCGGCGAAGGCAAGCAGCTCCGGAATGCGGGCGGAGACGTCGGCGTCACGCAGGCCGAAATAGCGGCCGAAGACCAGCAGATTTTCGCTGGCCGTGAAATCGGGGTCGAGGTTGTCGAACTGCGGCACGACGCCGACCCGGGCGCGCGCCTGTTGCGCTTCCAGCGGAATGGGACGGCCGTTCAACGTGATTTCGCCGCTGTCCGGCGTCGTCAGTCCGAGGCAGAGGCGCAGCGTGGTCGTCTTGCCGGCACCGTTCGGGCCGAGCAGGCCGAAGCAGCTGCCGGATTCGACGGCGAAGGACAAGTCGGCGACGACTTCCGCATCGCCGTAAACCTTGCGCAGGTGGGCGACGGCGAGTGCCATGGAGTCAGGAGCGGGCATCAATTGCGCCAGGCGCGGGTGATGATGTCGCGGATCAGGTGCAGCCGGCGGTGGAAGAAGTGGTCGGCGCCGGGGACGACGACCACCGGCAGGTCGTTTGGTTGCGCCCAGGCGAGCACGTTGGCCAGCGGCACCGTGTCGTCGGCCGAGCCGTGGATGACGATGGTGTCGTGCGGCACGGCTTCGGTGTCGTACTGGCGGGTGCCTTCGACGAAGCCGGCGGCGGTGCCGACCAGCACGATGCGCTGTGCCGGATGGCCGGCTTCGGCGAGGCGCTTGCCGACGCGAGTCTGGCAGTAGGCGCCGAAGGAAAAACCGGCCAGCGCCACCGGCAGGTTGCCGCACCGGCATTTTGCATCTTCGAGCACGGCCAGCAGGTCTTCGGTTTCGCCGCGGCCTTCGTCATGGACGCCTTCGGTGCCGCCGACGCCGCGGAAATTCGGGCGGAAGGCGGCATAGCCGAGGCCGACGAAAGTGCGGGCCAGCGTGTAGGCGACCTTGTTGGTATTGGCGCCGCCGCCCAGCGGATGCGGGTGGGCGATCAGCGCGATGCCGCGCGGCGCGTCGGGACGCTCCATGATGACGTCGATATTGCCGGCCGGACCGGCGACGATGATTCTTTCTTCCGGGGCTTTCATGGGCTCAGATCTTCAGGCGTTCGACGACCTGGCCGCCGAGCAGGTGTTGGTCGATGATTTCGTCGACGTCCGCTTCATCGATGAAGGAATACCAGGTTTCTTCCGGGTAGACGACCATCACCGGGCCGTGGTCGCAGCGCCCGAGGCAGCCGGCCTTGTTGACGCGAATCTGACCGGGGCCGTTCTTCTTCAGGGCGCCGATCCGGTCCTTGGCGTAGGCGAGCAGGGCGCTGCCGCCTACCGCGTTGCAGCATTGCTCGCCGGCTTCGCGCTGGTTGCAGCAGATAAAGACATGGTGCTGGTAATAACTCATCGAATTCTCCTCTCGGGCCGCCAATTATAGGCGGTCCGGTTTCACGTGGAACGCAGCCGCCGTGACCACGTCTTTTCAAGAGCGACGATCAGCGTGCATAGCCAGGCGGTGGCGACGATTTCCAGCCACTCGGCGACGCCGATCGGCGCCGTCTGGAAAATGCGGTTGAGCAGCGGCCAGTAGGTGAGCAGCAATTGCAGGCCGAGCATGGCGGCCAGGCCGCCCCAGACCCAGAGATTGGAAAAAATCCCGACTTGCCAGAAGCTGCGGCTCAGCGAGCGGCAGTTGAGCAGGTAGAACATTTCGACCAGCACGAAGACATTGACCGCCACCGTGCGCGCTTCCGGCAGGCTGTGGCCCTGCGCCAGTTCGCGCAGGAAAAGGCCGAAGGCGCCGCCGAGCAGCAGCAGCGAGACGAGGACGATGCGGCCGGTCAGCGCCGCGTCGAGCACCGGCATTTCCAGCCGGCGCGGCGGGCGCTGCATGATGCCGCGCTCAATCGGCTCGAAAGCGAGCGGCAGGCCGAGCAGGACCGCGGTGGTCATGTTGATCCAGAGAATCTGCAGCGGCGTGATCGGCAGCGTGGTGCCGAGCAGAATGGCGGCGACGATGACCAGGCCTTCACCGAAATTGGTCGGCAGCGTCCAGGTGATGAACTTGACCAGGTTGTCCCAGACCGCCCTGCCCTCCTCGACCGCCGCCTCGATGGTGGCGAAATTATCGTCGGTCAGCACCATGGCTGCGGCCTCCTTGGCCACCTCGGTGCCGCCCTGCCCCATGGCAACGCCGATGTCGGCCTGCTTCAGCGCTGGCGCGTCATTGACGCCGTCGCCGGTCATTGCCACCACTTCGCCGCGTGCCTGCAGGGCGCGTACCAGGCGCAGCTTCTGTTCCGGCTCGACGCGGGCGAAGACGTCGGTGTCATGCGCGGTGACGGCCAGCGCCGCGTCGTCGAGCAGGGCCAGTTCACGCCCCGTCAGGGCACGGTCGGCGCTCAGGCCGATCTGGCTTGCGATGGCAAGCGCGGTGGTGGCATGGTCGCCGGTAATCATCTTGACCCGGATGCCGGCCGCGTGGCAGTTGCGGATCGCAGCCACGGCGGCTTGTCTCGGCGGGTCGATCATGCCGACCAGGCCGAGCAGGCAGAGTTGCTGCACGCAATCGTCACTCAACGGCGTGGCGGGCGGATCGAGGCGGCGGGCCAGCAGCAGGACGCGCAGACCCTGTTTCGCGAAACCGTGGGCGGTGCTTTCGACCCCGGCGACGTCGAGTGTCCCGGGTCGGCCGTGTTCATCCAGTTGGCTGGTGCAGCGCGGCAGCAGGCGTTCGAGCGCCCCCTTGGCGTAGATGACCGCTTCGCCGCCGTTGAGGTGGACGGAAGCCATGAATTGCCGGCGGGCATCGAAAGGCAGTTCGTCATGGCGTGGAAAAAGGGCGCGCAGCGTGTGTTCGTCGAGCTGGCCCTTGCGGGCAGCAACGAGCAGCGCCGCTTCGGTGGGGTCGCCGGTGATTGTCCAGCGCTGGCCGCTGCGTGCCAGGCTGGCGTCGTTGCACAAGGCGCCGGCGATCAGGCATTCGCGCAAGGCGCCGATCATCGCCGCCAACTCGCCGTCGTGCCGGATTTCCCCGGCCGGGTCGTAGCCCTGGCCGGATACCGCATGAGTCTGGCCGGCACACCACAGTGTCCGCACGGTCATCGCGTTTTCGGTCAGCGTACCGGTCTTGTCGGAACAGATCACCGTCGTGCTGCCCAGCGTTTCGACCGCGGCCAGTCTGCGGACGATGGCGCGCCGCCGGGCCATGCGGGCGACGCCGATGGCCAGCGTCACGGTGACGGCGGCCGGCAAGCCTTCCGGAATGGCGCCGACGGCGAGGGCCACTGTCGCCATGAACATGTCGAAAGCCGATTCGCCCCGCATCAGCCCGACCACGGCGGTGAGCACGGCCAGGCCGCCGATCGCCCAGAGCAGCCAGTTGGAAAAGCTGGCCAGCTTGCGGGTCAAGGGCGTCGCCAGGTCGGGCGCACTGGCGATCAGTTCGGCGATGCGGCCGGTTTCGGTGGCATCGCCGGTGGCGACGACCAGGCCGCTGCCCTGGCCGGCCACCACAGTGGCACCGGCGTAGGCCATATTGCAGCGTTCGGCGAGGTCGGTGGCGGTCGGCAAGGGGCCGCAGTGCTTGCCGACCGGCAGCGATTCGCCGGTCAGCATCGATTCGTCGGCCTGCAACTCGCGCTGGTGGAGCAGGCGCAGGTCGGCCGGAATGCGGTCGCCGGCGGCCAACAGCACGATATCGCCGGGCACCAGGCGGCTGGCATCGAGCCGCTGCCGATGGCCGTCGCGGCGGACGGTGACCGGGGTGGCGACGCTCTTCGCCAACGCCGCCAGGGCGCCGGCTGCCTTGCTTTCCTGCCAGTAACCGATGAGGGCGTTGAGCAGCACGACGGCAAAAATGACGCCGGCGTCGACGATTTCGCCAAGGCCGCTGGTAACCACGCCGGCAGCGATCAGGACGAGGACCAGCGGCTGCATCAGCTGGTCGGCGAAACGTCGCCAGGCCGGGCGGCCCGGTGTTTCGGTCAGGCGGTTGGGGCCGTGGCGGACCAGGCGGGCTTGCGCCTCCGCTTCGCTCAGGCCGGACGCGACATCGACGCCCAGCCGGCGGGCGGCACCATCCACCGACTCGGCATGCCAGGCTAGGCCCGGCGCGTCGTCAGCAGCAGGAAAGGCAGGGTCAGGAAGGGCCATAGCGTGCCGACCAGTCGGGTCAGGCCGTTGAAATTGAGAAAGTGTCCCTGGCGCCAGGTGGCCAGCGCCGCCATCGAGTAGGGATTGGGAGGTGCCAGATTGACCAGCACGGTCGCCGCCATCAGCGCCACGGCCGCCAGCATCAGGCGCGCCGTCGCCGGCAGGGCGAGGCTGACGGCGAGGAAAAGGCCGGCGATCAGCAGCCCCATCTGGGCGCCGGGCGTCAGCCAGGCCAGCGCTTCGCCCGGACTGATCAGGATGGCGGCGGCCAGCGTGCGGACAACCAGGCCGAGGAACAGGAACAGCGGCACCACGAGATAGGCCCAGAGCAGGCGCGCCGTCAGCAACCGGACGATGAGGCCGACGGCGATGGCATTGAAGGCGGTGACGCTGGCCTCGATCAGCATGAAGCTGCCGGCGGCGAAAGGCACGGCGCCGGCCAGGCCAAGGAGCTGGCGCAGGTCGCCGGCGCCGAAAAGCAGGGTTTCCGGCGACAGCGGGACGAGCAGCCAGATGCCGAGCAGGGTGAGGCCGAGTTCGGCATGCGGTACCGGCGCGATCAGGCGATGTTCGAGGGCGGCGATGCGGGCGAAGATGCGCGGCCCGACCAGTTGCGCCCAGATGGCGCCGAAGAGGCTGCCCAGGCTGTTGCAGGCGAGGTCGACATTGGAAGGAACGCGCGACGGCAGCCAGGTCTGCAGGCTTTCCATGGCGAAACTGACGCCGGTGGCGAACAGGACGGCGAGCACCGGTGCGGTGAAGCGGCCGGGGAGGCGGTCCAAGGCCAGGGTCAGCAGGAAGCCGAGCGGCACATAAACGGCGACATTGGTGGCTAGATCGAAAACCGTCCAGTAGCGCGGCCAGCCGCCTTCGAGAAAGGCAAAGGGCGAAATGCCGGTATCGCGCCAGCCGGAAAACGGGTGCAGGCTGCCGTAGATGACCAGGCCGCACCAGGCCAGGGCCAGGTAACGGGCAAGCAGGATGGGGCCACGGCCATGCTGGATCATGAGATCGATTCTAGGGCGTATCCAGGCTGGCGTCAGCCCTTATGTCGGCTGAACGCCGGCGATGGCGCAGCCCGCACCGGCAGGCCACCGGTACCGGGCTGTGCGTCTTCAGCCCTGGTGCGGCGGTACGGCATGGTGTGTTTCGGCGGCGGCCCGATGATGCAATTCGGCATGCCGGTCCGGCGCCGGGGTCGGCCGGCCGACCCATTGCGGCAGCAGCGAGCCGGCCACCAGGCCGCAGATGCTGATGCCGAGCCCGATCAGCTGAGGCGGGACCAGGCTGCGCTCGCCGATCAGGACTTCGACCAGCAGCCAGGCGGTGATGCCGCCGAAAATGGAACACAGCGCGCCCTGGGTGGTGGCACGGCGCCACAGGATGCCGCCGAGCAGCGGCGCAAAGGCGCCGGCCAGCGTGACCTTGTAGGCGCTTTCGACCATCTTGAAGATCGACGATCCGGAATTGAGGGCGAAGACCAGCACCAGCAGCGCGAACACCAGCAGCACACCGCGCATGACCAACAGGAACTGGCGGTCGGTCAGGTCCGGTCGCAGGCCGCGGATGATGTTTTCCGAGAAAGTCACGGACGGCGCGAGCAGCGTGGCCGACGACGTGCTCATGATGGCCGAAAGCACGGCACCGTAGAACAGCACCTGGGCAAGCAGCGGCGTGTGCCGGGTGACCAGGGTCGGAATGATCTTCTCCGGGTCCAGGCTGACCAAGCCGCCCAGCCCGGCCGGGTCGATCAGGGTACCGGCATAGGCGATGAACATCGGCACGAAGGTGAAGACGAAATACAGGCTGGCGCCCGCCACCGAGCCCCACAGCGCGATGCTGGCCGTCTTTGCCGAGGTGATGCGCTGAAAGACGTCCTGCTGCGGAATCGAGCCGAACATCATGGTGACGCCTGAACCGATGAAACTCAGCCACAGCCAGGGGTCGGCCTCCGGGAAGAACTTGAACTTGCCGGCCTGCGCTGCGTGATCGACCACCGCGCCGACGCCGCCGTCCACCTTGCCGGCGACGATCCAGGCGATGAAGAGCAGGCCGCCCAGCATGACGATCATCTGCACGAAATCGAGCACGGCCACCGACAGCATGCCGCCGAACAGCGTGTAGGTCAGCACCAGCGCCGTGCCGAGGATCATGCCGGCGGTTTCGCTGACGGCACCGTCGGAAGCGACCGAGAACAGCAGGCCGAGCGCCTTGGTCTGGGCCGCGACCCAGCCGAGGTAGGAAACGACGATGCAGAGCGTAGTCAGCACTTCCACCGTGCGGTTGAAGCGCATCCGGAAATAGTCGCCGAGGGTGATGATGTTGAGGCGATAGAGGTAGCGCGAGAACAGGATGCCGGCAATCACCAGACACAGCGAGGAACCGAAAGGATCGGCGGCAATCCCTCCCAGGCCGTCCTTGAGAAAGGTCGATGAAATGCCGAAAATCGATTCCGCCCCGAACCAGGTGGCGAATACCGTTGCCATGACCACCGGAAATGGCAGCGAGCGCCCGGCCACGGCAAAATCCTTGGCATTGTGCACGCGCGTCGCGGCGACCAGGCCGATGCCGACCGAAACGAGCATGTAGAGGGCGACGAACCAGATCATCATGGCAGGCAAAAGGCGGGCAAGAGGTTGAAAACGCGGCAATTATAAGGCGATTGCCGTATCGCCCGCCGGCTCAGAAAGGCGGCGGACAATGAAAGCGCAGGGGTTCGCCGCTCAGCGGGTGGACAAAGGCGAGGTCCATGGCGTGCAGCAGCAGGCGATCCGCCTTGCCTTCGGCCGGCCCGCCGTAGAGCTCGTCGCCGAGGATGGGGTGGCCGAGTTCGGCCATATGCACCCGCAACTGATGCGAGCGGCCGGTGACCGGTTCCAGTTCTAGGTGGCTGGTATTGTTCAGCGGATCGAGGTCCAGCCTGCGGAATCGCGTCAGTGAGCGCTTGCCGACTTCGAAATCCACTTTCTGCCTAGGGCGGTTCGGCCAGTCACAGATCAGCGGCAGGTCGACTTCGCCGGCATCGTCGGCCAGCAGGCCGTCGACCACGGCGAGGTAGCGTTTGTCGACCAGGCGTTCGCGAAACAGCCGGAACAGCTGGCGCTGCATTTCCTCGCCGCGAGCCAGCAGCAGCAGGCCGGAGGTGGACATGTCAAGGCGATGGACGACCAGGGCGTCGGAATAGACCGCCTGGACACGGGACGCCAGGCAATCCGCCTTGTCAGCCCCGCGGCCCGGAACGGACAGCAGGCCGGCCGGCTTGTCGACGACGAGCAGGTGGTCATCGACGAAAAGGACGGCGAGCCCGGTATCGGGCGGTGGCAGGTAGGCGGCCATGGCCTCAGCTGCCAGCGAGGCGGCCGGCGGGGGCGAATTGCCGGCATCGATGGGCAACGGCTATCTGGCAGGCTCGCGGGCCGCGAGGGCGGCGCCCGGTCCCGCGGCCCGGGGATGAAATGACCGGCGTCAGCGACAGTTTGGATTGCATGGGCGAATAATGCACTTGCCAAGTAGTTGCAGTAAATGTACTGTATTTATACCCAGTACAAGGGGCGGGGAAAAATGCAGGGCCCGCGAGCATGCACCTCCCTGCCTGCAACGGCCGGATATTGCGGTCAGCAAATATTCACTTTGTATCGGGCGCCGATTGGCCGGCGCAGCAATTTCTATTCCATCTTCGGCCCCTGTGCCATAATCCGCTCAAATTTTCGAGGTACCACCATGGACGACAACAAGGCAAAGGCGCTCAGCGCAGCGCTGCAACAAATTGAAAAGCAGTTCGGCAAAGGCTCCATCATGAAGATGGGCGATGCCGAGATCGACGAAGGCATTCAGGTGGTGTCCACCGGTTCCCTCGGCTTGGATATTGCGTTGGGCGTCGGCGGTCTGCCGCGCGGCCGGGTGGTCGAGATTTACGGTCCGGAATCCTCGGGCAAGACCACGCTCTGTCTGCAGGTCATCGCCGAAATGCAGAAGCTAGGCGGCGTCGCCGCCTTCATCGACGCCGAACACGCGCTCGATCCGCAATATGCCCAGAAGCTTGGCGTCAATGTCGGCGACCTGCTGATTTCGCAGCCGGATACCGGCGAACAGGCGCTGGAAATCTCGGACATGCTGGTCCGTTCCGGCGGGGTCGACATCATTGTCATCGACTCGGTGGCCGCCCTGACGCCGCGCGCCGAAATCGAAGGCGAGATGGGCGACCAGATGGTCGGCCTGCACGCCCGCCTGATGAGCCAGGCGCTGCGCAAGCTGACTGCCAATATCAAGAAGACCAATACGCTGGTCATCTTCATCAACCAGATTCGGATGAAGATCGGCGTCATGTTCGGTTCGCCGGAAACGACGACCGGCGGCAATGCGTTGAAGTTCTACGCTTCCGTCCGTCTGGACATCCGCCGTATCGGTTCGATCAAGAAGGGCGACGAGGTGATCGGCAGCGAAACCAAGGTCAAGGTCGTCAAGAACAAGGTATCGCCACCTTTCCGCGAAGCCATTTTCGACATCCTGTACGGCGAGGGTATTTCCCGCCAGGGCGAAATCGTCGAAATGGGCGTCGCCCACAAGCTGGTCGACAAGTCCGGCGCCTGGTACGCCTACAAGGGCGAAAAGATTGGCCAGGGCAAGGACAACGCCCGTGAATTCCTCAAGGCGCATCCGGAGATCGCCCAGGAAATCGAAGCCGGCATCCGCGAAGCGGCCAGCACCAACGTCATCAAGCCGGTCAAGGCGGCGAAGGTTGATGCCTGATCCGGCAGCCGCCCTGCGGGTTGCAGCCCTTCGGCTGCTGACCCGGCGCGACCACAGCCGGGCCGAGCTGAAAGGCAAGCTGGCGGCGCAGGCGGAGTCCGAGGAGCAGCTCGAAGCCGTGCTCGAGCGCTTGCAGGCCGAGCGCCTGCTGTCCGACCGGCGCTTTGCGACGCAGCGCGTCGTGGCGCGGGCCGGGCGCTACGGCAATGCCCGCCTGAAGCAGGAGTTGCGGCAACAGGGCGTGGCGGATGAGGAAATTGCCGCCGCCCTGCCCGAAGGCGGTGATGAAGTGGCGCGCTGCCGCGCCGTCTGGGCCAAAAAATTCAGCCAGTTGCCGCAAAGTGCGGCCGAACGGGCCAAGCAGATGCGTTTTTTGCAATATCGCGGTTTTTCGGGCGAAGCGATTCGTTCCGTGATGCGCGGAGCCGATGATGAGTGATCCCCAAGTTTCGTCCCTGACCGCCCACAACCTCAAGAAGCGCTACAAGACGCGGACGGTGGTCGAGGATGTCTCCTTCGATGTCAGAAGTGGCGAAGTGGTCGGCTTGCTGGGGCCGAACGGGGCCGGCAAAACCACCTGTTTCTACATGATCGTCGGTCTGGTGCCGGCCGACGGCGGCGAAGTCTTCATCGACGAGACGCGCCTGACCCATCTGCCGATGCACAACCGCGCCCGGCAGGGGCTGTCCTATCTGCCGCAGGAAGCTTCGGTGTTTCGCAAACTCAATGTCGAGGAGAATATCCGCGCTGTCCTCGAACTGCTCGATTTACCGGAAAAGGAAATTGACGAACGGCTGGAAGGCTTGCTCGCCGAGCTGCACATCGACCACGTCCGGCACGTCAATGCCGCGGCCCTGTCCGGCGGTGAACGGCGACGCGTCGAAATTGCCCGTGCCCTGGCCACCAATCCGCGCTTCATCCTGCTCGACGAGCCGTTTGCCGGTGTCGATCCGATTGCCGTGCTGGAAATCCAGAAAATCATCCGTTTCCTCAAGGAACGCGGCATCGGCGTGCTGATCACCGACCACAATGTGCGGGAAACGCTGGGCATTTGCGACCACGCCTATATTATTAACGCCGGCCGCGTGCTGGCTGCTGGACGGCCGGCGGAAATCGTCGATAATGAAAGCGTCCGTAAGGTTTACCTCGGCGAGCATTTCAAGCTTTGACCGATAGGCAGCACTCCAAAACCAAACGATGAAGCCCGCACTCCAACTAAAACTATCCCAACACCTGGCGCTGACGCCCCAGTTGCAGCAATCGATCAAGCTATTGCAACTGTCGACGGTCGAGATGCAGCAGGAAATCGAGCGTTACCTGCTCGAAAACCCGATGCTGGAACGCGAGGACGAACCGGGCGGTGAAGCTTTCGGAGCGGCGCAGCAATTCGATTCGCCGACCAACGAAGCGACGCGCAGCGAGCCGGCCGAAGAACGCGAGCGCGAGCCGCGCGAGGAGCGCGAACAGGAAATCCCGACTTCCCCTTCCGAAGTGGACGACGACCGCTGGGCCTCGGATGCCGGTACTTTCACCGGCGCCGGCCGCGACGAGGATGACGACAGCGACTCGCGCGATATTCATGCCGGCACGACCAGTCTGCGCGACCATCTCGGCTGGCAACTGGGCATGACCCAATTGAGCGAACGGGACCGGACGTTGGTCCGTTTTCTGATCGAAGCGCTCGACGACGACGGCTACCTGTCGACACCGCTCGCCGAGCTGTGGGAAACCCTGCCGCCGGAATACGACATCGAATTGGAAGAGCTCGAAATTGCGCTGCACCACATCCAGCATTTCGACCCGACCGGCATCGGGGCGCGCAGCCCGAGCGAATGCCTGGCCCTGCAGCTCAAGGCGATGCCGGCCGATGCCACGCAAATGCTGGCCCTGGCGATTGTCGAAAAACATCTCGAACTGCTGGCGGCGCGCGACTTCGCCAAGATTCGCCGGCTGACGGGCTGTGACGACGACAGCCTGAAGGAGGCGCAGGCCCTGATCGTCAGCCTCAATCCGCGGCCCGGTGCCGGTTTCTCGCAAAGCGAAGCCCGCTACATCACGCCGGACGTGATGGTGAAGAAGCTCAAGGGCAAATGGACTGCCTATATCAACCCGGATGCCTATCCGAGGCTGCGCATCAACCGTCTTTACGCCGAAATCCTGTCGCGGCAGCGCCGCGGCAACGGCAACCTGACCGGTCAGCTGCAGGAAGCCCGCTGGCTGATCAAGAACGTGCAGCAGCGCTTCGAGACCATCCATCGCGTCACCCAGGCCATCGTTGATCGCCAGCGCCAGTTCTTCGAACATGGCGAAGTCGCCATGCGGCCGCTGGTGTTGCGCGAAATTGCTGATATCCTCGGCCTGCACGAATCGACCGTTTCGCGCGTCACCAGCCAGAAATACATGGCCACGCCCCGCGGCATCTTCGAATTGAAGTACTTTTTCGGCAGCCATGTGGCCACCGATACCGGTGGTGCCTGTTCTGCCACCGCCATTCGCGCCCTGATCAAGCAGTTGATCAGCGCCGAGGATGGCAAGAAGCCCTTGTCGGATAGTCAATTATCCGAAATACTAGGCCAGCAGGGAATCGTTGTTGCCCGACGCACGGTAGCCAAATACCGCGAGTCACTCAACATCCCGCCGGTCAATTTACGCAAGACCCTGTAGAGAGAGGAGAAAAAATGAATCTGCAGATCGCTGGTCACCATATCGAAGTCACTCCGGCTTTGCGCGAATACGTCGAGAACAAGCTCGACCCGGTTGTTCGCCATTTTGACAAAGTCACCGGTGTGAACGTGGTCCTGTCCGTCGAGAAACTCAAGCAGATGGCTGAAGTCACGCTGCATGTGCCGGGCAAGGACATTCATGTCGAAGAATCCGGCGACGATCTCTATGCCGCCATCGACGCCGTTTTCGACAAATTGGATCGCCAGGTCCAGAAATACAAGCAAAAGGTGCAGGATCACCATCGCGGTGACAAGCCTGTACACAATATGGCTGAGTAATAGCCGGAAGGCCGCGACTTCAGGGTTGCGGCCTTTGCTTTTTCAAGTTTCCCTATGAACCCCTTATCGAACATCCTGTCGGTTTCGCAAGTCGTCCTTGATCTTGAAGCCAGCAGCAAAAAGCGGGTATTCGAACAGGCCGGCATGCTTTTCGAAAACCACCTCGGGCTGGCCCGGGCAGTCATTTTCGACAGTCTGTTCGCTCGCGAAAAACTCGGCTCGACCGGCCTCGGCCAGGGCATCGCCATTCCGCATGGCCGGATCAAGGGCCTGAAGCAGGCAGCCGGCGCCTTCATGCGCCTGGCCACGCCCGTACCCTTCGATTCCCCGGACGGCCGTCCGGTCAATCTGCTGTTTGTGCTGCTGGTGCCTGAACAGGCGACTGAGCAGCATCTGCAGATTCTCTCCGAACTTGCCCAGCGCTTTGCCGAGCGTCCATTTCGCGAAGCGCTGCTGGCGGCTCCCGATGCCCAGGCAGTGGTCGCCCTTTTCCAGAACTGAGCGGCCGCCGTGCGCCACATCAGCCTGCTCCAGCTGTACGAGGACAACCGGGAAAAGTTGCTGCTCAACTGGGTGATCGGCCAACAATCCGATTGCCGCATCGAACTCAAGGCGGCCAACAACTACGGTGCCGATGTCGTCGGCCACATCAATATCATTCACCCGGAACGTCTGCAGGTCATGGGCCAGGCGGAATACGACTGGGCGATCCGTATTGGCGAACGCCGCTTTACGCAGATGTTCAACGATCTGCTGGGGGCGCCGTGCCCGGCCGTCATCGTGGCCGATGGGCTGACGCCGCCATCGACGCTGGCCGAAGCCTGCCGGCAGTTCAATACGCCGCTGATGCTGTCGCCCAAGCCCTGCTCGGCGGTGATCGACCTGTTGCGCATTTATCTGTCGGCGCGATTGGCCGATACGGTCAATCTGCACGGGGTGTTCATGGATGTGCTCGGCATGGGCGTGCTGATTACCGGTGATTCCGGGGTCGGCAAATCCGAACTGGCGCTCGAACTGATTTCTCGTGGCCACGGCCTGGTGGCCGACGATGTCGTCGAAATGGCGCGTATCGCCCCGACCACCATCGAGGGGCGCTGCCCCGGCATGCTGCGCGATTTCCTCGAAGTCCGCGGCCTCGGCCTGCTCAATATCCGGACTATTTTCGGCGAAACCGCATCGCGCCGGAAAATGAAGCTCAAGCTCATTGTCCATCTGCAACGTTCCCTGGCCGGCAACGATGCGCCGCGCCTGCCGCTCGACGCGCAAACCCAGGAAGTCCTCGGCGTGCCGGTGCGCAAGGTATTGATCCCGGTGGCTGCCGGGCGCAATCTGGCGGTGCTGCTCGAAGCTGCCGTCCGCAATACCATTCTGCAATTCCGCGGTATCGACAGCATGCAGGACTTCATGGATCGCCAGCAACGCGTCATGCTGGATGACGATGCCTGACCGCCCACACAGCCGCCGCTGACTTCAGACCATTGGCCGTCCGGCGGCCGAGCGCCGGCTATAGGTGTTCGAAATCGGCCGAGGTGGCTGTCGGATCGCTTTTTGAAGCGCCAAAGCTGATGCTGCCGCTGCCATCCAACAGCATTTCGCGGCGGCGGACGAGCACTTCGGGGCGACCCGGCAAATTGACGAAAGTCCCGTTCGTGCTGGTGTCGACGAGGTAGTAGCCGTTGTTGCGCTTCTCGATCCTGGCGTGTGAGCGCGACGCCTTGCGGTCGTCGATCTGGAGTCTGTTGGCAAAATCGCGGCCCATGGTCAGCAACTGCAGCTTGTCGTCCAGCAGATAATCCTGGCCCTGGTAGCGGACACCAAGCCGGGTTACCGGCATGATGCTGTGGGCGCTGAACAGGCCGGGCGCCAGCTGGCTGACCCATTCGACCTGAAACAGGTCGAACTGTCGGTCATGTTCGGTAATGTGGCCGAGTTCCGGCATCGGCCGCAGCTTTAACGGGGTTGGTACCCCAAGTTCGGTGACCAGGTCGGCGCTGCAAAGAATCTGGTCGCGGCGACCGGCGCCGACGATGCGGGCGGCACTGAGCACTGCATCGCCGCGCAACTCCCCGTCTTCTTCGGTGACCATGCCGACGTGCAGGCCGATTCGAATGGTCAGCTTGAGGCCGGAAACGGGAGGCAGGTCGGCAATCCGCTGCTGCATGTCGATGGCTGCCTGGCAGGCATCTTCGGCCGTTTCGAAGGCGGCCAGCAATTCGTCGCCGACGATCTGTATGGTGCGACCCCGGTAGCTCTCGATCGAACGGTTCATGCGCTTCAGGCAGCGTTCGACCGCGTGCACCGCTTCGGTATCGCCCAGGCGCTCGAAAAGCTGCGCACTGCCGGCAACATCGGCGAACATGACGATCAGTTTGCGGTGCAGGGAAGTCATCAAGTGCTGCGTCGACGCTGGTCAGGGGAGAGGCGATTATAAGCGATTTGCATGTCGTCCGGGATCATGCCTCGAAGCTGATCGGGATGCTGGCGCTGATCGGCATTTCCGGCGCATCGAAAGCGATGTCGCCTTCCTCGACCGGCGTGTCCAGCGTCAGGCCGCGAAAATCGAACAGGGCGTTATCGGCGAGATGCGACGGCACGATGCTTTGCATGGCGGTGAATACCGATTCGGTACGGCCCGGATAGCGGCGGTCCCAGTCCTGCATCATCTCGCGGATTTTCTGGCGCTGCAGGTTGTCTTGCGAACCGCAGAGGTTGCAGGGGATGATCGGGAATTCCATGCCGCGCGCGAATTTGGCAATATCCTTCTCGGCGCAATAGGCCAGCGGCCGGATCACGATGTGCGCCTTGTCGTCGGTCACCAGCTTGGGCGGCATGGCTTTCAGCTTGCCGCCGAACAGCAGGTTGAGGAACAGCGTATGCACCATGTCGTCGCGATGGTGGCCGAGGGCGATCTTGTTGGCGCCCAGTTCCTTGGCCGTCTTGTAGATGATGCCGCGGCGCAGGCGGGAACACAGCGAACAGGTGGTCTTGCCTTCGGGAATCTTGTCCTTGACGATGGAATAGGTGTCGGCTTCGACAATGCGGTGCTCGATCCCCAAGGACTCGAAATAGCGGGGCAGGATGTCGGCCGGAAAGCCCGGCTGCTTCTGGTCGAGATTCATCGCGATCAGGCGGAACTTGATTGGTGCCCGCTGCTGCAGGGCCATCAGCATGGCGAGCAGGGTGTAGGAATCCTTGCCGCCGGAAACGCAGACCAGGATGGTGTCGCCATCCTCGATCATGTTGTAGTCGCCGATTGCCTTGCCGGTACGGCTTTCCAGAAATTTGCGCAGCTTTTGCAGGGTGTTCGAGGTGTTCATCGCAGTCGCGGGAAGATCATCAAGGGGTGAAGTTTACCCGAGAAGCAGGCTGCGGTTGGTAGTCCGCTGCCGGTCGAAATTGATCGCGGGCGGTCAGAGTCGTTTTCTGCGCCGAAAAAAGCGCTCGATAGTCGATCGGGAAGCCGTTTGCCGGCTAAAATCCGCGTTTTCGGAATTGCCATGAACCTGCCCCTGCCTTCCCCCGATGCCCGCGCCCACAGCGAGCGCCTGCTTGCCTCCCTGCAGCAGGAAATCGTTGCCGAAGGCGGCTGGCTGTCTTTTTCCCGTTTCATGGAGGGGCTCCTGTATGCCCCGGGCCTCGGCTACTACACGGCCGGCGCCAGGAAATTCGGCGCCGCTGGCGACTTTGTGACGGCGCCCGGCACCACCGGATTATTCGGCCAGGCCCTGGCGCGCCAGGTGGCCCAGGTTTTCGCGCTTTCGGCACCGGCCATCCTCGAAGTCGGGGCCGGTTCCGGGCGCCTCGCCGCCGACCTGCTGCTCGAACTCGAGCGCCTTGGGGCGCTCCCCGAGCGCTACTGCATTCTTGACCTGTCGGCCGATTTGCGGGAACGCCAGCAGCAGACCCTGGCCCGCGAAGTACCGCATCTTCTGGCACGCGTCGCCTGGCTGGATGCGCTGCCCGAAAGTTTTGCGGGCGCCGTGATCGGCAATGAACTGCTCGATGCGATGCCGGCCGAGATTGTCGCCTGGCGGGAAGATGGCATTTTCGAGCGCGGCGTCGCGCTCGATGCCGCAGGTCGCTTCGTCTGGTCGGAACGCCCGGCGCATGGCGCGCTGCTGGCTGCGGCCGGTGAAATCGGCGAGCAATGCCGTTTGCCGCCGGGCTTCGAAAGCGAAATCAGCCTGGCCGCCCGGGCCTGGATGGCGGAATGGGGTCATCGCCTGCAAGCGGGCGCCTTGTTGCTGATCGACTATGGCTTTCCGCGCCGCGAGTTCTACCACCCGCAGAGGGCGCGCGGCACGCTGATGTGCCATTACCGCCATCACGCCCATCCCGATCCGTTCTATCTGCCGGGCTTGCAGGATGTCACCGTGCATGTCGATTTTACGGCGATGATCGCCGCCGCCCACGGCGCCGGCCTCGAATTGCTCGGCTATACGAGTCAAGGTCAGTTTCTGCTGAATTGCGGCATTCTCGACTACCTGGCCGCCCTGCCCCTCGATACCCCGGAATATATCCGGGCTGCCGGCGCCGTCGGCAAGTTGCTGATGCCGCACGAAATGGGCGAATTGTTCAAGGTGATCGCCGTCGGTCGCGGCATCGACGCCGCGCTGTGCGGATTCTCGACCGGCGACCAGAGCCGTCGCCTGTAGGCGATGGGCCGATTGCTTTGTCGCCGTTTCTGGCTACACTGACGATATAGGGTTATTTTCGCGAAGTGAGTGAGCCATGGACGTTTCCTCGATCGGTAGTTTGAGCAGCGCATTGTCGCAAGCCTCGGCAGGCGACGCGGCCGGTAACCTGGTTCTCAAGAAGGCCATGGAAGTCGAGGCGCAGAGCGCCGCCCAGCTCCTGCAGGCGCTGCCCCCGCCCAGCAGCAATCCTCAGCATCTGGGCAACAGCGTGGACGTCAAGGCCTGATTTCGTTCAGCCAGTCGCGCAACATGGCCGCTACCAGCGGCCATTCTTTTTCATGGGTCACGGCATGGCCCATGTTGCGGAAAATATGGGCCGGCAGTCCGTAAGTGTGGGCGGTGGTCTGGACCAGGAAGGCCGGCACCAGGACGTCGAGTTCGGCGCCGAGAATCAGCATCGGGGGCCGATGCATGGCATGCAGATTGGGCAGGTTGAACATCGACATGTCCCACAAGGCGCGTTGCGACTCGGATTGCATGCGTTCCAGCCAGATTTCCAGCATGCTTTCGTCCACTTCGCCGGCGAACAATGCTTCGCGCAGGGTGCTCGAATCGGTGTGGTCGCCGGCCATGATGCCGTTGAGTTCAGAAAACAGATGCGGTTTCTGGAACATCAGGTGGAATTGCGAGGCGATCAGACCCTGCGGCGGTACCGAACAGATCAGCGCCACCCCCGGGGTCTGATGGCGTTCGAGGTACTTCTGGGCGAGGAAGCCGCCCATCGAATGCCCGGCCAGCACGGGCGCTTCGCCCAGCCAATCGGCGACGGTCTTGATGTCGTCGACGTAGTCGCTGACCGAGTGCCAGTCGATATTTTCGTGACCATGACTGCCGCCGTGGCCGCGCAGCGATAGTGCGTAGCAGGGATAGCCGGCCTCGGCCAGGAAGGGCATGAAGGTTTCGGTCCACATCCAGCCGCCGGCAAAGGCGCCATGGATGAAGAGGACGGGTGGGTGGTCGGTTTTTCTCGCGGGCAAGCAGGAAAAGACTTCCAGGCCGTTAATGATTTGAGTTTTTATCATGGCGATCTGTGTTGGGTGAAGCGTGATTAAATGCGACTTTCACCCTGCGGCGCAAGGCAAAATGTTGAAGTGGATATTAACGCTGGTACTGGCGATTTTCGTGCTGGGCATGATCGGTCCGCATATGGCCCGTTTTATCCGGTTCGGTCAGTTGCCCGGTGACTTCCGCTTCCGGTTTCGTGGTCGCACCTATGCTTTTCCGTTGGCGACCACGATCATTTTCTCGTTGCTGCTCTGGCTAATCTCGCGCGTTATCTAGCCATTGCCGGACGGCAGTGACGCGAGCCGCATGGATGCGTTCCGGGATTTTTGCCTTGTCGCTGCAGGCGGCGGCGACGCCGCCGGCGTCCACCCCATTGACTGCGGCCAGGGCACCGAGCAGGCGCCCCGGCGGGTCGTAGGGGCGTTCTTCCCAGCCCAGGCGGCCGTTAAAATCGCAGCGACAGGCGTCGAGCAATTGCCGGAAGCGCTCCGGCCGGCGCAGGGCATCGGTTTTCTCCAGCAATGACACGATAGTCGCCGGCTTCAGTTCGGCGGCGCGATGGATATTGCCATGGTGGCGTGCCATCAGCCGGGCCAGTTCGCGGCAGTCGTTGGGAACGCGCAGGCGGCTGCACAGGCTTTCGCCGAGGCGGACGCTGCGTTCTTCATGGCCGATGTGGCGGGGTAACAGTTCGGCTGGCGTTTCCGCCTTGCCGAGATCGTGGGTGAGCGCCGCGAAGCGCACCGGCAGCGCCAGGCCATGCCGGGCCGACTGATCGATGACCATCAAGGTGTGGAGGCCGGCATCGATCTCGGGATGGTAATCGGCGCGCTGCGGCACCCCAAACAGGGCATCGACTTCGGGGAGCAGCCGGGCCAGCGCGGCGCAGTCGCGCAAAACCTCGAAGAGGCGCGAGGGGCGGTCTTCCATCAGGCCAGTGGCCAATTCCTGCCAGACGCGTTCAGCGACCAGATGATCGACTTCGCCGCTCTCCACCATCTGGCGCATCAGGGCCAGCGTTTCCGGGGCGACGGAAAAATCCTGGAAACGTGCCGCGAAACGGGCGATGCGAAGGATGCGGACGGGGTCCTCGGCAAAGGCCGGGCCGACATGGCGGAGGATCTTGTCCCGGATATCCCGCTCGCCGCCGAAGGGATCGACCAGCTTGCCGTCGTCGCCGCGGGCCATGGCGTTGATGGTCAGGTCGCGACGGGCGAGATCCTGTTCCAGCGTGACATCGGGAGCGGCGTGGAAGGTGAAGCCGTGGTAGCCGTGGCCGCTCTTGCGCTCGGTGCGGGCCAGCGCGTATTCCTCGTTGGTCCGTGGATGGAGGAATACCGGGAAATCCTTGCCGACCGGGCGAAAACCCTGGGCCAGCATGGATTGGGGCGTGGCGCCGACGACCACGTAATCGCGGTCGGCGTTGGCCCGACCGAGCATTTCGTCGCGGACGGCGCCGCCGACGAGATAAATCTGCACGGTCGAGCCGAGTCGGACTTAGCGCCCGGCGCGGAAGCGGAAGCGGTCGAGCTTGCCCTTCGGCGTATTCTGCGCGATGTAGGTCGGGGCGATGGCTTCGAGGGCCGTCGGCTGCCAGACGGCCGGCGGATTGCAAGCGCTGTCGCAAACGCTGTCGATTTCCATGGAGCGCAGGTTATCCGGCGAGAGCAGCGGCTTCGGGGCCAGCCACATCAGACCGGCCTGGAGATAGGCCCAGCCTTCCGAGAGAGCGACGATTTTCGCCGTGCTGCCGGTCAGTTCGGCGGTGTAGTCGACCAGTTCTCGCAAGGTATAGACCTTCGGTCCGACCAGGTCGTAGGCTTGGCCGAAAGAGGCTTCGTTGCCCAGGCAGTTGACGAAGGCATCGGCGACGTCGGCCGCCCACACCGGCTGGAAGCGGGCGTGGCCGAAGCCGAGCGGGAAGAAGGGCATTTTTTTCAGGACAGCGGCAAAGGCCGACAGGAAGGAGTCGCCCAGGCCAAAAATGACTGACGGGCGGAATACGGTGACTGCCAGTTCGTTGCGGGCGGCAAGCACCACGGCTTCGCCCTCGCCTTTCGAGCGCAGGTATTCCGACGGCCCCTTGGGATCGGCCTTGAGGGCGCTCATGTGGATCAGGCGACGAACACCGCTGGCCTTGCAGGCGGCGATGATTTTTTTCGGCAGTTCGACGTGCGCTTCGGCGAAGTCCCGGCTGTACGGCAATTGCACGTCGCGGCTATGGAGGATGCCGACCAAGTTGATCACGGCATCCTTGTCCTGCATCAATGCAACAAGGGTCTTCTCGCAGTTGATGTCGGCTTCCGGCATGTCGACATTGGGCTGGATGATCAGCGCCTTGGTCCGCTCGCGGTGGCGGGTTGGGATGGTGACTTCGATGCCGCGTTGCGACAGCCGATTGGCGATATAGGTACCGAGAAAACCGCTACCCCCCAGCAGCAAGACCTTTTTGACGTCCATGTAAACCCCGGAAACAGAACTCTAAAAACTTGGATTTTAAGGCAAATCGTGTCTGGCGAGCGGCCGCGGCGCGGCTTTTTTCAAGGCCCGCTCTTTTGGCGCAGCGCTTTTTCGGCGGCCGACTCGAACAGCGAGTCGTTGGAACAGACCCGCGCTGTACCTTCGCTGAGCATGTTTTCCAGGCGGTTTTGGTGGATCGCCACGGCGAACGCCCAGTCCGGATTCGCGATCAGCAACAGGCTGCTGTCCGGACTGCCCTGGCACAGACGCCCGCAAAGCGGCGCTTCCTGCCCCAGAGAAACGAGCAGCCAGCTGCCGGTGCGGGCCGGGGGCGGGCGTAGCAAGTTGGCATTGGGCGGCGCCTCGGGCTGGTCGAAAATTTTGAGCCGCAACTTGCCCGCAGAAAACTCGCTGGCTGCCGGAGCGCTGGGGCCGGGCTTAGACGGTGGCGCGTCCGCGGATTCTGGCATGCTGCCCGGCGAACCTCGCATGGCGGCCGTTTGCAGGGCGAAACAGGTATCGAGGAAAGCCGACTGTTCGGCGTCCGGTACGCCGACCCGGGCCATGCCGGCATTGAGGCGCTGCAGCATCGGCTGCAGCATCTTGGCCAGGCGCTTGCGCTCCTCGATGTCGACTTTGGGCTGGACGCTCCACAGCAAATCGGCGACCACGGCAGTGTTGTCCTGCCAGGCGGCGCCTTGTTCGCCGCCGTCCAGCCAGCTGGCGACCAGCACATTCTGCCAATGCTTGCGCAGGAAGGCCGCGATGGTGGCCGGCGCGCCTGGGGCCAGGCGCTGCTCGATGGCCTGGCGGCTGCGCCGGGTTGCCTGGCTGCGCCGTTCGACCTGCTGCAGTAGCGGCCAATAGGCTTCGGCGGAGCGCGTCACCGCCGCGTCGCGTTCGGCGATCAGACGGTCCAGTTCGCCGATCTGGCGCTCGAAGACGGCGATGTCGGTGGTGAATTCACTGCGCACTTTGGCGGCTATGGCCTGGACGCGGGAGCACAACGGATGGTCGGCCGGGACGTCGGCGGGTAGGCCGAGGGCAAGCCGGGCAATCTTGTCGAGCACCTGGCGGGCTGGGTGATTTTTGGCCGAAAAGAAGCCCGGATCCAGCATGGCGGCCTTGAGCAGGGGAATCTGCAACTGAGAAAGGCTGGCCTTGATCGCGTCCGGCAGGACGTTGGAAGCGAAAATGGTTTCGAAGATCAGGGCCAGCGCATCGATGCTGGCTGCCTCCGGCGCACCCGTCGGAATGCCGAGCTGGGCCGATTTGACGGGCAGCAGGCGGCTCGGCGGCTCCTCCGCGGGGCTGCCGAACAGGCCGGGAATCAGGGCCTCCAGGGAGGGCTGGCTGGCGGTGGCGGAGAAGCTTGGCGCGATGGCCGGCTTGCTGAACCTTTCAAAGTCGTCGAGTCGGGCGAGCAGGCGGTCGAGCATGGCCTGGGACAGCAAGCCCGCAGCCGGGCCGCCATCGCCGGCGGAAAATGACGCCGCAGGTCCGAGCAGGCTTTGCTGCAGCGCGGCGACCGGATTGGCCGTTCTGCCGGCCGATGGTGCAAGGCTGTTGGGCGAATTCGGGGCGCCGATGATCGAAGGCTGGGCCGCCCCGACTTGGCGAGCCGCCAGGAATTCGTTGAGGCTGTCGTAGAGGACGGTCAGATGCCGGGAAAAATAGCTTTCCAGGCGATCGACGCGGGCCAGGGTGCGGTCCTGGTCTTCCCCGAGTTGCCGACAAAATTCCATCAGGCCGAGCGCGACCCCTTTGGGGCCGACCGGATTGTCGGCGGTGCTGAGGTCGGGGCGCTTGAGCAGGGTGACGAAACGCAGATAGACGCGCCACAGGTCGCTGCCCGTGCTTTCCATCAGGCGGGCGGAAAATTCGCCGAGACGGATTTCCAGTTCGAGATCGCTTTCGCCAACCAGGGAAATTCGGGAAGCCGTCATGCCCTTGGCGGTTTCGAAGCCGCTGCGCCGTCCCGAGGCGGCCATTTCGTCGAAGTAGTCGCCGACGACCTGCTGGAAGGCCTGCACCGCCGCCGCCGGCACCCGCTCGGCTTCCTGCAGCAATTGCCCCAACTGCTTCAGGTAGAGCGCCCGGCAATCGCGCAGGATGTGAAAGGCGTCGTCCGGGGACTGAGCGTCTTTTTTCGGGGGTGCGGGCGGGTTAGCCATGACGTGGCGGGCGCAATTTTCGGAACATATTGAATACTAAGGCAAATCAGCGTCTTTGGGGGCGTCGGCACTGCGTCCGCCGACGATGCCGAGCCGGGCCTTCAGGGAATCCGGCTTGCCGTAAAAAATGGCCGAGTAATAGATCGCGTTACTCATCACTTTCTTGACGTAATCCCGGGTTTCGCTAAAGGGGATGGTTTCCGCATAGATCGCCCCTTCCATCGGCTGTTCGGCCCGCCATTTCCGCGCCCGGCTGGGGCCGGCGTTGTAGGCCGCCGAAGCCAGTACCGGATGGTTGTCGAGGTTTTCCATGACCAGCCGCATGTAGTTGGTGCCGAGCAGCACGTTGGTTTCGGTATCGGTGACGCGGCCGTGGCTGTAGTCCCGCAGCCCGATTTTCTTGGCGACCCATTTGGCGGTGGCCGGCATCAGCTGCATCAGGCCGGCGGCGCCGACCGTCGACTTGGCGCTGCTGATGAAACGGCTTTCCTGACGCATCAGGCCATAGACCCAGGCATCGTCGAGCGACTGGTTCTGGGCGACCGGGCGGACCTGGTCGCCGTAGGGGGCGAGGAAGCGCAGGCTGTAGTCGTGTTCGTTCTTGGTCCGGTCGGCGGTGTTGATGGCGCGGTCCCAGAGCTGGTTGCGTCGCGCGAGGTCGGCGGCGGCAAGCAGTTCGCGGTCGTCCATGCCGCGCAGCGCCCAGTTCCATTCCTTGACGCCTTCGGTGCGCATGTCGAGACGGAAGAATGCCAGCGCGCGGCGCAGGCCCGGGTTATCGCGGGCCGCCTTCTGTTCTTCGGCCGTGGCCGCTTTTGCCTTGGGTGGTGGCATCAGGGTGTGGTTCAACTCCTCGTCGGCCAGATTGCCGTAGAAACTGGCCTGGCCCGCGATCTTGTCGAACAGCGCGTTGGCCTCGGTAGTGCGGCCGCCCGCTTTGTGGGCGCGGCCCAGCCAGTAGATCCATTCCGGCTGGGCGGCCAGCGCCGGCGGCATGGCGAGGATGGTGTTATGCACTGTGCCCCATTCCTGGGCGCGCAGCGCGGCGCGGACTTTCCATTGATAGCTGTCGTCGGAAAGGACGATTTTGCCGGCATTCTGGTACCAGCCGAGCGCTTCAGGCAGGTGCTTCTTGGCGGCCTGGAGGGCGATCTGGCTCCACGCCCACTGTTTTTCCGGTTCCTGCAGGCGGTTTTTGAGCTTTTCGAGTTGGTCGGCCGCGACACTGGGGTCGTTGGTGGCGATGCGCTGCAGGGCAAAAATGGCTAGTTCGCGGCCGGCCCGGCTGGCGGACCAGTTGCCGGACTGGCGGGCAAGATAGGCCATCGGGTTGCCGATGGCGCTGTCCAGGGCCTTGCCGTCCGGCATCTGGCTGTCGGGCAGGTAGTTCAGCGTGGTCCGCGTCCATGTCGGGCGATTGGCCTCGACTTGCCGCCGGGCGCGCGCCCAGATGTCGTCACTGTTTACGCGCTGGGCGACGACCAGCGCATCGAGCACGGCGCGGCAGGCTTCCGGCGGTTCGAGCAGGGTCAGCCACTGCTTTTCGGCCTCGTCGAGCACCGTCCTGTCGTCGCGTGCCAGGCGGGCCTGCTGGTTGTAACAGACGATGTCGGGGTCGGGGGCGAGCATGCCGGCGTATTCGGCTTCCACCTCGTTCCACGTGGAACGCTTGGCCAGCCAGCGTATCCAGTCGGCGCGCAGCTTTTCTGCCACGTAGCTTTTGTCGTAGCGATCAAAGAAACTGTGCATGGCCGCTGCATCGCCCTGGTCCATCCACATCCGCAGGCGGTAGCTTTCGACATAGGGGGCCAGTTCGTGTTTGCCCAGCTGGCTGGTGGCACGCTCCAGCTTGTTGCGGTCGCCGGCCCGGAAAGCGTCGCGTGCCGTCAGGAAAGCAAGGTCATTGCCGTCCTGGGCGAAGAGCGGGAATGAAAGTGACAGACTTAAAAGAAGAACGCAAAACTTCATGCTAGATTTCGATGATGACTGATCGGATCGAGGATAACACGGCCTGGCGACGGGCGTTGCGGCGCGAGATGGTGGCGCGGCGGGCGGCTCTGGACGGGGCGATGCACGCCGCATTGTCGGCGGCCATCGTCGCCCACCTGACGGCCAGCCTGGCGCTGCCGAAGGTCGTCGCCTTTTGCTGGCCGATCAAGCACGAGCCCGACGTGCGCGGCGTCACCGAGCACTGGGCGGCGCTCGGCGCGGTGCTGGCGCTGCCCGTGGTGATCGACGAGAATGCACCGCTCGCCTTTCGTCGGTGGCGCATGGGCGAGCCCTTGTTGCCCGACCGCTATGGCATCCCGACCCCGGTCGCCGGCGAATTCGTGCATCCCGACCTGATACTGCTGCCGCTCAACGGTTTCGATGCCGCCGGTTACCGGCTGGGCTACGGCGGCGGCTATTTCGACCGCAGCCTGGCCTGCATGTCGCCGCGGCCGCTGGCAGTCGGCGTCGGTTTCGAGATCAATCGCCTGGCCAGCATCCGGCCGGAAAGCCACGACCAACGCCTGGACTGGATCGTCACCGAGGCTGGCGCCTTCAGGATGGCTGCCGTTTGAGACCGTGGGTGCCGGTGGCGAAGAGCAGCGAGACAAAGGCGGCGAGCAGCGCCTGGCGCAGATCGTAGAGGCCGGTTTCCAGCGCCAGTTCCAGGGTGTAGCCATGCTGCAGCGCCAGCATCGAGGCGCCGAGGGCGATTGCCAGCCAGGAGCGGCGTTCCCGGCTGCTTTGTCCGGTGCGCATGAACAGTTCGGTGGCCACCCAGGCAATGCTGGTCTGGGCAATGGCGGCAAGCAGCAGCGCCAGGAGGGCGATCAGATAGGGATTCATGCGTTTTGGCAGGCGGTGGCGAAGCGCTGCAGCGCTTCGTCGAGAGTGGCGCGGCGGCAGCCGAAATTGAGGCGCAGCCAGCCGGCGGCGCCAAAATCGGCGCCGTCGGAAAGGCCAAGGCCGTGCGCCTCGAAATGGGCGACCGGCTCGGCCAGCCCAAGTGGGCGAACGTCGATCCAGCTCAGGTAGGTGGCTTCGACATGGCTGGTGTCGACGCCGGGAATGGCATCGATCACCGACTCGACGCGGTCACGGTTGCCCGCCAGGTAGGCGATCAGTTGGCGATGCCAGTCGCCGCCGTCCCGGTAGGCGGCTTCTGTGGCGGCCAGGCCGAGGACATTCACATGCGGCACGATGCCGTGCATGGCGTGTTCGAAGCGACGGCGCAGGCCGGAATCGGGAATCACCGCGAAGGCGCAGCCGAGACCGGGAATGTTGAAAGTCTTCGACGGGGCCATCAATGTGATGCTGCGCCGGGCGGCGTCGGGCGACAGGCTGGCGAACGGGATATGGCGTCGCTTGCCGTCGAGGATCAGGCCGCAGTGGATTTCGTCGGAACAGACCACCAGGTCGTTGCGTTCGGCAAAGGCGGCGAGGTCGAGCAGTTCCTCGTGCGTCCAGCAGCGGCCGACCGGATTGTGCGGATGGCAGAGCAGGAACAGCCGGCTGGCGGCGCTGACGGCCTGTTGCCGGGCATCCGCGTCCCATTCCCAGCCCTGCTCCTTTCTGGCCAGTTCGAAGCGCTTCAGCGGGCGGTCGGAGAAATGGGGCGCCGAAAGGAAAGGCGGGTAGATCGGCGTCGCCGTCAGGACTTCGCCGTCGATCGCCCGACAGGCGATATTGAGACCGCTGACCAGGCCCGGCAACCAGACCAGCCATTCGGGCTCGATGCGCCAGAGGTACTCGTTTTCAAGGTGGGTCCGTACCGCCTCGCCGAGCGACGGCCCAGGGCTGCCGTAACCGAAGACGCCGTGCGCCAGGCGCAGCTGCAATGCTTCGAGGACGGCGGGCGGCGCCGCGAAATCCATGTCCGCCACCCACAGCGGCAGGATGTCGCGAGCGGCATACTTGCCCCACTTGATGGAGTCGGAAGCGCGCCGGTCGATCGGGGTGTCGAAAATGCTCAACAACGCATCTCAGCGCCGAGGCGCCGAGGCGCCGGGAAAGGACCAGGCAACTCCGGATTTCTCCATCTTTCGGGGCGTCCGCGGTTGTCGGGTTTCATTCTTCCAGGTGTTGATACAGCGCCGTCGACAGGTAACGTTCGCCAAAGGACGGAATGACGACGACGATCAGCTTGCCGGCATTTTCCGGGCGTTTCGCCAGTTCGAGTGCCGCCCAGGTCGCGGCGCCGGAGGAAATGCCGACGAGCAGGCCTTCTTCCGCGGCCATGCGGCGGGCGATGGCAAAGGCGTCGTCGTTTTTGACGCGGATCACCTCGTCGTACACCTCGGTATTGAGCACGCCGGGCACGAAACCGGCGCCAATGCCCTGGATCGGGTGCGGGCCCTTGGCGCCGCCGGAGAGCACCGGCGAAGCATCGGGTTCGACGGCGACGATGCGGACGCCCGGCTTCTTCGCCTTCAGGGTTTCGCCGACCCCGGTGACGGTGCCGCCGGTACCGACGCCGGCCACGAAAATGTCGACCTGGCCATCGGTGTCGCGCCAGATTTCCTCGGCCGTCGTGTTGCGGTGCACTTCCGGGTTGGCCGGGTTTTCGAACTGCTGCGGCACGAAATAGCGCGGGTCGGCGGCCGCCAGTTCGTTGGCCTTGTTGATGGCGCCCGTCATGCCCTCGGCGCCCGGTGTCAGAATCAGTTCGGCGCCGTAGGCTTTCAACAGCAGCTTGCGCTCGCGGCTCATCGTTTCCGGCATCACGAAGGCGGCCCTGATGCCACGTGCCGCGCAGACCATGGCGAGGCCGATACCGGTGTTGCCCGAAGTCGGTTCCAGCACGATGGTATCGGGGCCGATCTGGCCGGCGGCCTGGGCTGCGTCGAGCATGGCGACGGCGATACGGTCCTTGACGCTGTGTCCAGGATTGAAGAATTCCAGTTTGGCGGCAATGGTGGCGCCACAGCCGGCGCTGACGCGGTTGAGGCGGACCAGGGGCGTGTTGCCGACCAGTTCGGCAACGTTGTTGGCAATTTTCATGGGTTCTCCCAAGTTTGGTATTGAGAATTGTAGGCGAGTCAGGCTGGACTGTGCGTAGAAATGCACATGGCCTGTGCGGCACCGAACAGCGGTCCCTGCCCGAGGTTCGCTGCCCATTTGCAGGCCCGGGCGAGGTCTGCGGCGTCGGTGATGCCGTCGATGTGCGTGATTGCTGTGCCCTTGCGGTCGAGCGCCGGGTCACCGCGCAGCGTCCGTTTGATGATGTCGGGAGCGAACAGTTCGGGATGTCCGCCCGGGCCGGCCAGGGCGATGCGATAGCCCCGCTGGCGGTAGTTGTGCACGGCGTCGGCCAGTCGCCGGTCGTCCAGGCAGGGTCCGGCGGCCAGTTCGAGAACGAGGTCGTCGGGCGCCAGTCCACAGCGCTTCAGCACGGCTTCGAAAACCAGGCCATGCTTGCCGGGAACCGCCAGCAGGTGACGCGGATGCACCGACAACTGCAGATAGCCGCCGGCATGGCGTCGCTGGGCGAGAAAATTGAGGGCATGCAGGGTGCGACAGAGGCGATCGAAATGCACCACCGACTCGGCGCTGCGGCAGGCGGCGTAAGCGTCATCGACCGATACCGGTCTGCCATCCGCGCCGCTGGCGGCGAGGAAGGCCTGGTGGCCGACGACCTGCCGACAGTGGAGTTCGACGATGGGCTGAAACAGCGAGCGCAGGCGCAAGCCGCCATGCCAGGCAGCGACGCCCTCGCCTTCGCCGTAAAGGGTGCTGTCGCCGGCGGCGTCGGTGCTGTTGAAATAACGGATCAGGTCGGTCAGTGGCATGTCTTTGCCTGGCGTTTCAGGTAGATGCGTTCAAAGCGGCTACCCTCGGCAAGATGCAGCTTTTGCGCCTTGGACCAGCCGCCGACAGTCTCGACGACGGCGACTGGCGGTTCGGCGAGGATGGGTCGGCCGGGAGCCTCGATCTCGACCTGGCCCAGGCCGAGGTCGTCGATCACCAGCTGTGCTCCGTTTTCCCCGGCGGTCAGCACGTCGCCCAGGACGCGCCCGACAAAGGTCGTGGTCAAGCCACGGGCGCCGGAATCGAGGACGGGCACATTGCGGAAAATCGCCCTCACCAGGTCCCCAGCCTTCTGTGGCGGTCCGAGACGTTGGGCGGGCTCATCTGAGCGCCGTCGCTGCCTAAGGTCAGGATGACGGCGATGGCCGCGAGAAACAACTGTTTGCGCATCAAGAAATCCTGTCAATCGGGTCCTTACCCGGAATGACAGGAGTCTAGGCGGCGCTGGCCATTCTGTGAAAGAAGGAGTTCTTACTAAAATATAACGGTAAGGAATTAGCCAAGAAAAAGCTTGTAGGCGGGGTTCTGGCTCTCGTCCCAGTGGGCGTAGCCGAGATTTTTCAGGAATTCCTTGAACTGTTTCATTTCCCCGACCGGTACCTGCATGCCGACCAGGACGCGGCCGTAGTCGGCGCCGTGGTTGCGGTAGTGGAACAGGCTGATGTTCCAGCCGGCGCTCATCTGCGCCAGGAAATTCATCAGGGCGCCCGGCTTCTCGGGGAATTCGAAGCGGTAGAGCAATTCGCTCATGCCGTCGTCGCAGACCCGCGGTGCATGGCCGCCGACCATGTGGCGAATATGGTTCTTGGCCATTTCGTCGTCGGTCAGGTCGAGCGTCGGGTAGCCGTGCTTGTCCAGTTGCTCGATCAGCTTGCCGGATTCCAGGCGGTCGGCAACCTGGACGCCGACGAAGACGTGAGCTTCGCTGGCGGTGTGGTAGCGGTAGTTGAATTCGGTGACATTGCGCTTGCCGATCAGGCTGAGGAATTTCTTGTAGGCGCCGGGTTTCTCGGGCAGCGTCACGGCGAGGATGGCTTCGCGCCGTTCGCCGACTTCGGCCCGCTCGGCGACGAAGCGCAGGCGGTCGAAATTCATGTTGGCGCCGGAAGTGACGGCGACCAGATTCTTGTCCTTCAGCTTGTGCAGCCGGGCGTATTCCTTGGCGCCGGCCACCGCCAGGCCGCCGGCCGGTTCGACGATGGAGCGGGTGTCCTCGAAGACATCCTTGATCGCGGCGCAGATGGCGTCGGTATCGACCAGCACGATGTCGTCGAGGTATTCCTTGCACAGCCGGAAGGTTTCCTCGCCGACGTACTTGACCGCCGTGCCGTCCGAAAAGAGGCCGACCTGGTCGAGACGGACGCGCTTGCCGGCGGCGATCGACTGTTTCATCGCATCGGCGTCGAAGGTTTCGACGCCGATCACCTTGATTTCCGGCCGCAGGCGCTTGATGTAGGCAGCCACGCCGGCGGCCAGGCCGCCGCCGCCGATGGCGCAGAAGACGGCGTGGATCGGCCCGTTGTGGCGCGAATGCTGGCGCAGGATTTCCATGGCGACGGTGCCCTGGCCGGCGATCACTTCCGGATCGTCGAAGGGATGGACGAAAGTCAGTTTTTCGGCCTTTTCGAGTTCCAGCGCGTGGGCATAGGAATCGTCGAAGGAATCGCCGTGCAGCACCACTTCGCCGCCGCGCTGGCGGACCGCGGCGACCTTGATCGCCGGCGTCGAGGTCGGCATGACGATGACTGCCCGGCAACCGAGCTTGGCGGCCGACAGCGCGACGCCCTGGGCGTGGTTGCCGGCCGAGGCGCAGATGACGCCGCGTTTCATTTTTTCCGCCGACAGGCTGGCGATCTTGTTGTAGGCGCCGCGCAGCTTGAAGGAAAACACCGGCTGCATGTCCTCCCGCTTCAGGATAATCTTGTTGCCCACCCGGCCGGAAAGGTTGCCGGCAAGTTCGAGCGGCGTTTCGACGGCCACGTCGTAAACCTGTGCGTTGAGAACTTTTTCGAGATAATCCGGGTGCATGGCGCGATTCTTTTGGGCAAAAGGGGGATTCTACGGGTGGAGTGGCTAAACGTCACGGCGGAAAGCGGTTTGTGGGGCCTGTTGCTGGGCAGTTTCCTGTCGGCCACGGTCCTGCCCGGCGGCTCGGAAGCCTTGCTTTGGGGCTTTCTCCGGCTGCATCCGGCGCAGTCGGCTGCAGCCCTGGCGCTGGCCACCGTGGGCAATACGCTGGGCGGCATGACTTCGTGGTGGTGCGGCTACGCGCTGCCCCGCTGGCAAAAACAGGACCGTCTGCCGCAGGGTGAAAGATTGCAGCGCTGGGGCAGCCCGCTGCTGATGCTGGCCTGGTTGCCTGTGGTCGGCGATGCACTGTGCCTGGCGGCCGGCTGGCTGCGCCTGCACTGGCTGCCCTGCTGCCTGTTCATGGCCGTCGGCAAACTGGCCCGCTACTGGCTGGTGAGCCAGATGGCGTTGGCAAACTGAACCCCGGCGCCGGTCTGCGGTCTATCGACGCCGCGTGTTGCGCCGCAATACGCTAAAATCCACCTTTTGACGGACCCCGGTTGCTTCCATGACAGCCCGCCTGCGCGAAATCCCCTATAACTACACCTCGTTTTCCGATCGCGAGATCGTCATCCGCCTGCTCGGCGCCGACAACTGGGCGGTTCTCGACGAATTGCGCAGCGAACGCGTTACCGGCCGTTCTGCCCGCATGCTCTACGAAGTGCTGGGCGACATCTGGGTGGTACAGCGCAATCCCTATCTGGAAGACGACCTGCTGGCCAATCGCGAGCGGCGCGAGGCGCTGGTCAATGCCCTGCATCATCGGCTGTCGGAAGTCGAAAAACGTCGCCAGGCGACGCAGGCCGAAGATCCGGAGCGTTCGGCCAAGGTCAAGCGCCTGGTCGACGCGGCGCGCGACGCGGTGAATCGTTTTGCCGAGCGTTTCGGCGAGGCTCACGACCTGCGTCGCAAGGTTCTCAAGGTGCTCGGCAAGCATACGCGCCGGGACAATATCGCTTTCGACGGTCTGGCCCGCGTTTCCCATGTCACCGACGCCACCGACTGGCGTGTCGAATATCCCTTCGTCGTCCTCTACCCGGATACCGAGGAAGAAATCGGCCACCTGGTGCGCGGCTGTATCGAAGCCGGCCTGACCATCGTGCCGCGCGGCGGCGGTACCGGCTACACCGGCGGCGCCGTGCCGCTCACCGCCAACTCGGCGGTGATCAATACCGAAAAGCTGATTACCATCGGGCCGGTCGAAGAACTGGTCCTCGCCGGCCACGAAACGCCCTATGCCACCATCCGTACCGGCGCCGGCGTCGTCACCGATCGCGTCTCGGAAGCAGCCGGCAGGGCTGGTCGCGTCTTCGCCGTCGATCCGACCTCGGCGTCCGCCTCCTGCATCGGCGGCAATATCGCGATGAATGCCGGCGGCAAGAAAGCCGTGTTGTGGGGCACGGCGCTCGACAATCTGGCCTGGTGGAAGATGGTCGATCCGGACGGCAACTGGCTGGAAGTCGAACGGGTCAATCACAACTACGGCAAGATCCACGAGCAGGAAAACGTCGAGTTCCGCCTGAAGCGCTTCGACCCGAGCGGCAGGAAGCTGCTCGGCGAGGAAATCCTGACCATGCCGGGCGCTGCCTGCCGCAAGATCGGCCTGGGCAAGGACGTCACCGACAAGTTTCTGGGCGGCGTGCCCGGCGTGCAGAAGGAAGGTACCGACGGCATCATCGTCGCCGCCCGCTGGGTGCTGCACAAGATGCCGCCGGTGACGCGCACCGTCTGCCTGGAGTTCTTCGGCCAGGTCCGCGAAGCCGTGCCGGCCATCGTCGAGATCACCGATTACTTCAAGCCGGGCGGTGCCGGCCATGCGGCGGGCGTCCAGCTGGCCGGCCTCGAGCACATGGACGAGCGCTATGTGAAGGCGGTCGGCTACGCGACCAAGGCCAAGCGCCACGGACGGCCGAAAATGGTCCTGATCGGCGATCTTGTCGGTCATGATGAAAAGGCGGTGATGGCCGCCGCTTCGGAAGTCGTCCGCATGTGCAACCTGCGCGCCGCCGAAGGCTTCATCGCCGTCGATGCCGAAACGCGCAAGAAATTCTGGCTTGACCGCTCGCGCACCGCGGCCATCTCGCGCCATACCAACGCCTTCAAGGTCAATGAGGACGTGGTGATTCCCCTGCCGCGCATGGGCGATTACTGCGATGGCATCGAGCGCATCAACATCGAATTGTCCACCCAGAACAAGCTGGCGCTGTGCGATGCGCTGAGCGAATTCCTGCAGGGCGACCTGCCGCTGCACCGTGGCGACACGACGCTCGATAGCGAGCTTCTGCTCGGCGATCGCCGCCAGGCTGCGCTCGATTACGTCGCTGCCGTCCGCCAGCGCTGGGAATGGCTGCTGGATAACCTCGACCTGCCGCTGGCCGAAGCCGAGGCCCGCTTTGCCGAATTCGGCGTGCAGGCCGGCGAACTGAGCAACAAGGCGGCCAACCCGAAGCTCTTCCATCGGCTACAGGATTACTCGGTGCGCGTTTCCTGGAAACAGGAATTGCATTCCAGACTGAGCAAGATCTTCGACGGCGGCGTCTATCGCCCGATCGTCGAGCGGATCGAGGCCATCCACAAGGATGTGCTGCGTGGCCGCGTTTTCGTGGCGCTGCACATGCACGCCGGCGACGGCAACGTGCACACCAACATCCCGGTCAATTCCGACAATTACGAGATGCTGCAGACGGCGCATCGTGCCGTCGAACGCATTATGCAACTGGCGCGCTCGCTGGACGGCGTGATTTCCGGCGAACACGGCATCGGCATCACCAAGCTCGAATTCCTCTCGGAAGAAGAGATCGCCCCATTCCGCGCCTACAAGCAGAAGGTCGATCCCAACGGCCATTTCAACAAGGGCAAGCTGATGCCCGGCGGCGACATGGGCAATGCCTACACACCGTCGTTTTCCCTGCTGGGTACCGAATCGCTGATCATGGAGCAGTCGGAAATCGGCAAGATTTCCGGAATGATCAAGGACTGCCTGCGCTGCGGCAAATGCAAGCCGGTCTGCTCGACACACGTGCCGCGTGCCAACCTGCTCTACAGCCCGCGCAACAAGATTCTCGCCACGTCGCTGCTGGTCGAGGCCTTCCTCTACGAGGAGCAGACCCGGCGCGGTATTTCGCTGAAGCATTTCGACGAATTCAACGACGTCGCCGACCATTGCACGATCTGTCACCGCTGCGTCAAGCCTTGCCCGGTCGATATCGATTTTGGTGACGTCTCGGTGGCGATGCGCAATTTCCTGCGGAAACAGGAAAAGAAACGTTTCAGCCCTGGCACCGCGGCGGCGATGACTTACCTGAACCTCAAGGATCCGGCGACCATCAAGCTGATGCGCGGCGTGATGATGGATTTCGGCTTCAAGGCCCAGCGTCTTGCCCACCGGGCGGCCAAGGCCATTGGCCTGGTCCAGGACACCCGGCAGCGTCCGCCGGCCACCGTCGGTGCGCCGTCGGTCAAGACCCAGGTCATTCATTTCCTCAACCGGCCGATGCCGGGCAATCTGCCGAAGCGGACTTCGCGCGGCCTGCTCGATATCGAGGACGACAAGGTCATCCCGGTCATCCGCAATCCGCAAAAGACCACCGAAGAATCGGATGCCGTCTTCTACTTCCCCGGTTGCGGCTCGGAGCGCCTGTTCTCGCAGGTCGGGCTGGCTACCCAGGCGATGTTGTACGAAATTGGCGCGACCACGGTGTTGCCCCCGGGCTACCTGTGCTGCGGCTATCCGCAGACGGCGTCCGGCGACGAGGCGAAGGGCCAGAAAATCACCACCGACAATCGCGTGCTGTTCCACCGCGTCGCCAATACCTTGAACTATCTCGACATCAAGACGGTGATCGTTTCATGCGGCACCTGCATGGATCAGCTGCAGAAATACCAGTTCGAGAAGATCTTCCCGGGCTGCCGTTTGCTCGACATCCACGAATACCTGATGGAAAAGGACGTCAAGCTGCAAGGTGTGACGGGGACCCGCTACATGTACCACGACCCCTGCCATACGCCGATGAAGGCTTACGCGCCGCTGGCGGTCACCAAGACGCTGATGGGCCAGGACGTGCCGCTGAACGATCGGTGCTGCGGCGATTCCGGCTCCTTTGCCTATTCCCGCCCGGATATCGCGACCCAGGTCAAGTTCCGCAAGCAGGAGGAGATCGAAAAGGGCGCCGCCGCCTTGCGCGCCGACGGCTTCACCGGCGAGGTCAAGATTCTGACGTCCTGCCCGGCCTGTCTGCAGGGGCTCTCCCGCTACGATGACGATGCCGGCACCCAGGCCGACTACATCGTCGTCGAAATGGCGAAGCACCTGCTCGGCGAGAACTGGGCGGCGCAGTATGTCGACCGGGCCAACAACGGCGGTATCGAAAGGGTGTTGCTCTGAGTTTTTAAGCCACCCGCCGAAAAATTTGTCGTGATTTTCGGCGGGCGGCTTGCGGTATTGCCGCGGCGGTGTAATGCTAGGCGGGTAAAGGAGCGTGAGACGTGGAAAATACCGGCAAGACTTGTGAGTTATGCACTTCGGCAGGCGGCACCCTGCTCTGGCAGTCGTCTCTTTGCCGGGTCGTGCGCGTGGCGGATTCCCATTACCCGGGATTTTGCCGGGTCATCCTGGCCGACCACGTTCGCGAAATGACCGATCTCTCTCCGGCGCAGCGCCAGACGTTGATGAATGTCGTTTTCGCGGTTGAAAGCGTGGTCCGTGCCCTGTTCCGGCCACACAAGATCAACCTGGCCAGTTTTGGCAACGTGGTGCCGCACCTCCATTGGCATGTCATTCCGCGCTGGGAGAATGACCGGCATTTCCCGGAACCGATCTGGGGCGCCGTGCAGCGCGATGGCGGACTCGTCGTGCCGGAAGTCGATGATGCGACGCTGATCGACGCCCTGAACAAGGCGCTCGGCGCCGCCGCCCTTGATCATGCATGCTGATCTTTCCGGCCAGCCGCCGGTGATCCACGATCTGGCCAGCGGCCGCGCCTGCCTGGCGCATTTGCAACTGGCCAATCCGGTACTGGCCGAGCGACAACTGACCGATTTTGTCGACGCCCTGCTCCACCGGCCACCGGAAGCGGGCGTGCTGTTTGCCCTGCTCGAACAGGCCAGGGCGCCGATGGCCTTCGTCGAGGAGGAAATGGCGCGGCGGTATCACAACAAGCCGCTGCCTCTGACCGACGAGGAGGAAGTCTGCTTCCGGAAAGTGCTCGCTGGCTGGCGCAAAATGCTCCAGGCTTACGCGCTGTGCGCCCGGCCGGACGGGGCCGCGCTGGCCGATCCGCAACAAGCCGGCCTGACTGCTACGCTGCTGCACCGTGGCCTTTACTACACGGGGAACATCATCCTCGAACACTACCGGGCACGACGCGAGTTGCCGGCCGGTATCTGGCTCGAATTGCACTGCCTTTATGCGGCGGCGGAAGAGCAGGGCCTCGCGTGCACGCCGGTCGAAGATGCTCTGGAAAACAATCTGCAGGCGACTCACTGCGCGGCCGCCTACACGGCCGTGCTCCTGATCGAGATTGCCAGCCCCTACAGCAACAGTGTCCGCAACCTGAACCTGATCCGGCGCTGGGCCGGGATGTGGGCGCCTCTGGTTTCCATCCACGCCGTCGACAACGATCTCGAAGTGCCGCCCTATGTCGTCGAATTGACCAACGATGCGCCGCTGCATCCGACGTCGGTGGTCGACAGTCCGGGCAACGACGCCCGCCGTCTCGATACGACGCGCCTCGGCTTGCAGATCAGCCACATGCTGAGCCAGTTGCGGCAGCGCGTCGCACCCTCGCAACTCGGCCTCGGTGAAGAAACCGGTGGCCATGTCGCCGCCCTACTTGAACATCTGTCGCGGCCGTGGACTCAGCTGGCTTCGCCGCGGCGCTTCCGGCGCTTTCCGACGCGGGGCATTGCCCGGGTCGCGGTGGGTTTCGAAGCCATGCATTATTTCGTCGGCGGTCAGGAATTCGAGCAGCCCGATTCGGCCAGGGCCTATTCCCGCCGCGAGTTCGACGAGCTTTTCACCTTCCGTGAGCGGGCCGGCCCGGGGCAGGCGCTGAGCATCAAGCCGCAGACCAGTTTCCCGGTGGAAGAGTGGTCGGTGATCAACCATTCGGCCAACGGTTTTCGCCTGGCCCGCGGCCGGGTGGGACAGCGCATGGCGCACGCCCAGTTGATGGCGGTATGTCCGCACGACGGCGAGCAGTTCCTGCTCGTCCAGGTCAGCTGGCTGATGCAGGAGGACAATGGCGGCCTGGTCGCTGGCGTCGCCATTCTGCCGGGGATTCCGGTTGCGGTCGGCGTCCGTCAGGCCGGCGAAAACCACGCCGCCAACGTACATTTTGGGCGCGCCTTTCTGCTGCCGGCGGTTGCCGCAGTCCATGAAGACGCATCGCTGGTGCTGCCGGCCGGTCTCTACCAGCCGAGCCGGACGTTCGACGTGGTGGGCGCCGGAAACCCGCAGCAATTGCGGCTGAAGCACATTCTGCAGCGCGGGGTCGATTTCGACCGGATCAGCTACGACGCTCTGTGATCGATCTTGCCGCGGGCACCGGGCGAGTGCGCTAAACTAGCGCCTTCACCCAGGAGGAAGCTATGGCTGGCATGGATCGGGAAACGCCCATTCCGAGCGAAATCAAGCTGCACCAGAAATCCCGTCGTCTGGAACTGATCTACGCCGACGGTGAAGAG
Organism: Bacteroidota bacterium; assembly: GCA_050259955.1. Classification (GTDB taxonomy): domain Bacteria; phylum Pseudomonadota; class Gammaproteobacteria; order Burkholderiales; family Rhodocyclaceae; genus Azonexus. The sequence goes on along the minus strand of JBLNBM010000027.1, from coordinate 221,418 downwards.
CTCATGCTGGATTTCGAATACTTGCGCGTCTATACGCCGTCGGCCGAAGCGCGCGGCCATGGTCCGGGCCAGGAAACCCTGCAGACCGGCAAGCGCGAGGTCGGCATCGAGCGCATCGAGCCGGTCGGCACCTATGCGTTGCGTCTGGTTTTCTCCGATGGACACGACAGCGGCCTGTATTCCTGGGACCTTCTCTACAACCTCGGCAAGCACCACGACGAACTGTGGTCGGAATACCTGAAGCAGATCGAAGCCCAGGGACTTTCGCGTGATGTCGATACCACTTCTCGGGCTGCTGCTGGCGGTTCCTGCGGCCATCACCATTAAAGACATGACAAAAGACACGACACATTTCGGCTACGAAACCGTTGCCGAGCAGGAAAAAGCCCGGCGCGTCGCCGATGTTTTCGATTCCGTGGCCAGTCGCTACGACCTGATGAACGACCTGATGTCGGGCGGCATGCATCGCCTGTGGAAGGCATTCACCATCCAGCGTTCCGGCGTCCGCGAAGGTTCGCGCGTCCTCGACATCGCGGGCGGCACCGGCGATCTTTCCCTGGCGTTCGCCAAGCGTGTCGGCAAGAGCGGCGAAGTCTGGCTGACCGACATCAACAATGCCATGCTGGCGCGCGGCCGCGACCGCCTGCTCGACAAGGGCTACCTGGTGCCGGCCGCGCAGTGCGACGCCGAAAAGCTGCCCTTCCCGGACGACTGGTTCGATTGCGTGACCGTCGCCTTCGGCCTGCGCAACATGACCCACAAGGATGCCGCCCTGGCCGAGATGTATCGCGTCCTGAAGCCGGGCGGCCGCCTGCTGGTTCTCGAGTTCTCGAAGGTCTGGAAGCCCTTGGCGCCGATCTATGACTTCTACTCGTTCCAGATCATTCCACGGGTTGGCCAGCTGGTGACCAACGATTCCGACAGCTATCGCTATCTGTCGGAATCGATCCGCATGCACCCCGGTCAGGAAGAGCTGAAGGGGATGATGGAAGACGTCGGTTTCGAGAAAGTCGAATATTTCAACCTGACGCTGGGCGTTGTCGCCCTGCATCGCGGCTACAAATTCTGAGCAATCGGCCAGCCGTGAAATATTCGCTGCGGATCATCTGTACCCTCTTGCTGGTCCTCGGCCTCAGCGTTCAGGATGCCGAAGCCAGGCGACTGGGCGGCGCATCGTCGAAAGGCGTGCAGCGCGAATCCGTCACCCAGCGGCAGGTCAGCCCGCAGCCGACCGCACCGACGCAGCAGGTGGCGCCACACCCGGCAACGCCGACGCCGGTGCCGACCGCTCGGCACAGCTGGTTTGGCCCGCTGGCCGGACTGGCCGCCGGGTTGGGGCTGGGCGCCCTGCTCTCGTTTTTTGGTCTGGGCGAAAGCATGGCGAGCCTGATCGGCGCGCTGCTGCTGATAGCTGCCGGTATCCTGCTACTCTGGTGGTTTTTCCGGCGCGGGAACCGGCCGGCGCCAGGCAACGAGCCTAACCTGCATTTTGCCGGTGTCGGCGGGCCAGGCCTGGCGCCACTGCCCGCAGCCCAACTGCTGGAACTGCCGCCCGCGCCGGTGCTGCCGGCCAGTAGCATTCCCCGCAACATCCCGGCCGGTTTCGACCAGGAAAGCTTCCTACGCGTCGCCAGGCAGAATTTCAGCCGGCTGCAGGCGGCCAACGATGCCGGAAATCTGGAAACGATCGGCGAACTGTCGCCCCCGGAAATGCTCGCCGAGTTCGGCCGGGCCATCGCCGGGCGTCAGGGTGCCGGCCAGCAGACCGACATCGTTTCCCTGGACGCCGAACTGCTTGCCGTGACCATCGAAGCCGACCAGCATCTGGCGAGCGTCCGTTTCCACGGCAGGATGCGGGAAGATGTCGGCCAGCCCGCCCTGCCCTTCGACGAAGTCTGGCATTTGACCCAGCCGGCTGACGGTAGCCGGGGCTGGGTCGTTGCCGGCATCCAACAGCTCGACTAGCCATGTTCTCGTTCTCCTTTGCCCGCCTCATTGCCCCGACCCTGAATCACCTGATCCAGGGCGAACCCTGGGCCCGCGAGCGCCTGCGTCAGCACGGCGGGGCGCAGGCCCTGATCCGGGCGGGACTGGTCGAGCTTCATCTGGTGGTCGACGATCAGGGATTTTTCCGGAGCGGTACTCCGGACCTGCCGGTAGCGGTCACCGTCAATCTGCCGGCGGATACGCCGCTGCGCCTGCTGAGCGACCGGAAAAGCATTTTTCAGGCTGCGAAGTTATCCGGCTCGGCAGATTTTGCGGAAACCCTGGCTTTCGTTTTCCGTAATCTGCGTTGGGACATCGAGGCCGAACTGGCGCATTTGGTCGGCGATATTCCGGCGCGTCGCCTGGAAATGTTGCGACTCAAGCTGGTCGGGCAGGCCCGGGAGTCCGTGCAGCGGGTCTCCCGCAATCTGTCCGAATACGCCAGCGAAGACGCCGACTGGCTGGCGCCGCGCCGTGACATTGCCGCCTTCGGCAACGCCGTCGATGAACTGCGGGATGATGTCGCCCGTCTGGAAAAGCGCCTCGATCGCCTCTGATCGCGGCGCGCAATACAAATAAAAAGGGCAGCCGAAGCTGCCCTTTTTTGTGTGCCGAGATTCCCGGCTTAGTGAACCGCCTTGCGCAGATGCTGGATCGCGTGCAGCTGAGCAATGGCCTGAGCCAGTTCTGCTTCGGCCGCAGCGTAGTCGACGTCGGTCTGGCGATTGGCCAGCGCTTCTTCGGCACGCTTCTTCGCTTCCAGGGCCTTGGCTTCGTCCAGGTCATGAGCCCGGATGGCCGTATCGGCCAGCACCGTGATCATGTCCGGCTGCACTTCCAGCATGCCGCCGGAGACATAGACCAGCTCGTAGTCGCTCTGGTCCGGCACCTTCAGACGAATGGTGCCGGGCTTGATGCGGGTGAGCAGGGGCGTATGGTGCGGCAGAATGCCAAGCTCGCCGGCTTCGCCAGGAAACACGCCGATCTCGACCAGACCGGAGAAAATGGATTCCTCGGCACTGACGACATCACAATGAACAGTCATAGCCATACAAACTCCTATGCAGACGTCGCTTTATTGAAGCGTCTTGGCCTTTTCGATGGCTTCTTCGATACCGCCGACCATGTAGAACGCTTGTTCCGGCAGGTGATCGTATTCGCCGGCGCAAATGCCCTTGAAGCCCTTGATCGTATCCTTGAGGGAAACGTACTTGCCCGGCGAGCCGGTGAAGACTTCAGCAACGTGGAACGGCTGCGACAGGAAGCGCTGGATCTTGCGAGCACGGGACACGGCCAGCTTGTCTTCCGGAGACAATTCGTCCATACCCAGAATCGCGATGATGTCACGCAGTTCCTTGTACTTCTGAAGGGTCATCTGGACGGCACGGGCAACAGCGTAGTGCTCTTCGCCAACGACTTGCGGATCGAGCTGGCGGGAGGTGGAATCGAGCGGATCGACGGCCGGGTAGATACCCAGCGAGGCGATGTCACGCGACAGCACGACCGTGGAGTCGAGGTGCAGGAAGGTGGTGGCCGGGGACGGATCGGTCAAGTCATCGGCGGGCACATAAACGGCCTGGATGGAGGTGATCGAGCCAACCTTGGTCGAGGTGATACGCTCTTGCAGACGGCCCATTTCTTCGGCCAGCGTCGGCTGGTAGCCCACGGCGGAAGGCATACGGCCCAGCAGCGCGGACACTTCGGTACCGGCCAGCGTGAAGCGGTAGATGTTGTCGATGAACAGCAGGATGTCACGGCCATCGTCACGGAAACGCTCGGCCATAGTCAGGCCGGTCAGGGCGACGCGCAGACGGTTGCCCGGCGGCTCGTTCATCTGACCGAACACCATCGCGACCTTGTCGAGAACGTTGGAGTCCTTCATTTCGTGGTAGAAGTCGTTACCTTCACGGGTACGCTCACCCACGCCGGCGAACACGGACAGACCCGAGTGCTGCTTGGCGATGTTGTTGATCAGTTCCATCATGTTGACGGTCTTGCCGACGCCGGCGCCACCGAACAGACCGACCTTGCCGCCCTTGGCGAACGGGCAGATCAGATCGATAACCTTGATGCCGGTTTCCAGCAGATCGACGGAGGACGACAGTTCGTCGAACTTCGGCGCAGCAGCGTGAATGGCACGAACTTCGTTGCCTTCGATCGGGCCGGCTTCGTCGATCGGACGACCCAGCACGTCCATGATGCGGCCCAGCGTGCCCATGCCGACCGGCACGGAAATCGGCGCACCGGAGTTGTTGACCTTCATGCCGCGGCGCAGGCCGTCGGATGAACCCATGGCGATGGTACGGACGACGCCGTCACCCAGTTGCTGCTGAACCTCGAAGGTGAGGCCTTCTTCGGCCATACCATTGGCTTCGGCGGCATCCAGCTTGAGCGCGTCGTAGACCTTCGGCATCGCGTCGCGCGGGAAGTGGATGTCCACAACGGCGCCGATACACTGAACGATTGAACCTTGACTCATATTCAAATCCCCAAAAATTAAATGCTTCGCGTTTGCGTCAGACGGCGGCGGCGCCGCTCACGATTTCCGACAATTCCTTGGTAATCGCGGCCTGACGGGTCTTGTTGTAGACCAGCTTCAATTCACCGATAACCGTCTTGGCGTTATCGGAGGCAGACTTCATGGCGACCATCCGGGCGGATTGCTCGGAGGCCATGTTTTCAGCCACTGCCTGATAAATCAAAGCTTCAACGTAACGGATCAGCAGATCGTCGATGACCGACTTGGCTTCCGGCTCGTAGACGTAATCCCACTTTGCCTTGGAGGAACCGACGGCATCGCCCGAAAGCGGAAGCAGTTGCTCGAATACCGGCTCCTGCTTCATCGTGTTGATGAAGCGGTTGTAGCAGATATAGAGCGCGTCGATTTCACCACGGATGTAGGCGTCGAGCTGGAGCTTGACCGGTCCGATCAGCTTTTCCAGATGCGGTGTGTCACCGAGGCCCGTTGCATGCGAAACGATCTTGGCGCCTGCGCGCTGCATGAAGCCAAAACCCTTGTTGCCGATGCAGGTTGCCTGAAACTTTTTGCCCTGAGCATCGAACTCCTTCATCTTGCTGATCGCAAGACGCAGGAGGTTCGAGTTCAGACCGCCGCACAAACCCTTGTCGGAGGTGATCAGGACCAGGCCGACATTGGACTGTTCGCGATTCACCAGGAAAGGATGCTTGTACTCGGTCAGAGCATGAGACAGGTTGGCTGCAACGCGCCGGATCTTCTCGCCGTAGGGTCGGGCGGCACGCATCCGGTCCTGCGCCTTGCGCATTTTGGATGCGGCCACCATTTCCATGGCCTTGGTGATCTTGCGCGTGTTTTCGACGCTCTTGATCTTGTTGCGAATTTCCTTGCCGCTAGCCATGGCTATCTCCTAGATCAGGCCCAGGTGCTCTTGAAAGCCTGGATACCGGCGGCGAGTGCCTTTTCGTTGTCGGCGCTGAGGTCAGCGGTCGATTCCATGGCATTCATGACATCGGCGCAGCTGGTCTTCAGGTAGCCGATCATGGCCTTTTCGCATTCCAGAGCGCGCTTGACTTCGACATCGTCGAAGTAGCCCTTGTCAGCTGCGTACAGCGTGACGGCCATTTCGGAGATACTCATCGGAGCGTACTGCGGCTGCTTCATCAGCTCGGTCACCAGACGGCCGCGTTCCAACTGCTTGCGGGTGGCTTCGTCGAGGTCGGAAGCAAACTGCGCGAAGGCAGCCAGTTCGCGGTACTGGGCGAGGGCCAGACGGACACCGCCGCCGAGCTTCTTGATCAGCTTGGTCTGGGCAGCGCCACCGACGCGGGACACCGAGATACCGGCGTTGATCGCGGGACGGATACCGGCGTTGAAGAGGTCGGTTTCCAGGAAGATCTGGCCGTCGGTAATCGAGATCACGTTGGTCGGAACGAAGGCGGAAACGTCACCGGCTTGCGTTTCGATAACCGGCAGAGCGGTCAGCGAACCGGTCTTGCCCTTGATTTCGCCGTTGGTCAGCTTCTCGACCCAGGCTTCGGAAACGCGAGCGGCGCGTTCCAGCAGGCGGGAGTGGAGATAGAACACGTCGCCCGGATAGGCTTCGCGGCCCGGCGGACGGCGCAGCAGCAGGGAAACCTGACGGTAGCCCCAAGCCTGCTTGGTCAAATCGTCATAAATGATCAGGGCGTCTTGACCGCGATCGCGGAAGTATTCACCCATCGTGCAGCCGGAGTACGGAGCGATGTATTGCAGCGCGGCGGACTCGGAAGCGGAAGCAGCAACGACGACGGTGTATTCCATCGCGCCGTTTTCTTCGAGCTTGCGCACGACGTTGGCGATGGTGGAAGCCTTCTGGCCGATAGCGACATAAACGCAGAAGAGGTTCTTGCCCTTCTGGTTGATGATGGCGTCGACAGCGACGGCGGTCTTGCCGGTCTGGCGGTCGCCAATGATCAGTTCGCGTTGACCGCGACCGACCGGAACCATGGCATCGACGCACTTCAGACCGGTTTGCACCGGCTGGGAAACCGACTTACGCCAAATAACGCCCGGGGCGACCTTTTCGATCTTGTCGGACAGCTTGGCATTGATCGGGCCCTTGCCGTCGATCGGCTGGCCGAGGGAATTGACGACGCGGCCGAGCAGTTCCGGGCCAACCGGCACTTCCAGAATGCGACCGGTGGTCTTGACCACGTCGCCTTCGGTGATGTGCTCGTATTCACCGAGAATAACGGCGCCGACGGAGTCACGTTCGAGGTTGAGCGCCATGCCGAAGGTGTTGCCGGGGAATTCCAGCATTTCGCCTTGCATAACGTCCTGCAAACCATGCACGCGGACGATACCGTCAGTGACGGAAACCACCGTGCCCTGCGTACGCACTTCCGATGCGCCTTGCAGGTTCTGGATTTTGCTCTTGATCAGTTCAGAAATTTCGGAAGGATTCAACTGCATGAAATTCTCCTAGTGGTTCAGCGCCGTTGCCATCGCGTCAAGCTTGCCGCGGACTGAAACATCCAGCATCTGGTCGCCAACGATTACCTTGATACCGCCGATCAACGAGGGATCGACCGCTACCGTGGATTCGAGTTTGGTCTTGAAGACCGCTTCGAGTTGGGGAATCAGGGCTTTGACCTGTTGGTCGTCAATCGGGAAGGCCGAAATGATTTCGGCTTGCTTGGTGCCTTCTTCAGCCCGTTTGTATTGCTCAAACAGGGCGGCGATTTCGGGCAGCAATCCCAGACGATCGTTATTGGAAAGCAGCTGGATGAAGTTCGACGACTCCGAATCTACCGCCGCGTTGCCTGCTGCGTAGGTAGCCTTGAAAAGTTCGACCAGTTGCGAGGCAGCGACATTGGGGTCGCCAATGGCCGCATTGACCTCGGCATTCCCGGCGACCTGGGCAAACGCGGCGACGCGTTCGGCCCATGCAGCCAGATTGCCGCTTTCCTTGGCGACGCGGAACAGGGCTTCGGCGTAAGGCCGGGCGACAGTGACGGATTCAGCCATGGCTTACAGGTCCTGTTTCAGCGTGCCCAGCATGTCGGCATGCACGGACGCATTGATTTCCTTGCGCAGGATCTTCTCGGCACCGGCAACCGCCAGTTCGGCGACGCGCTCACGCAGTTGCTGCTTGGCACGTTCGACTTCCTGTTCGATTTCGGACTTGGCACCGGCGACGACCTTGTCAGCTTCGACCTTGGCGTTGCCCTTGGCTTCCTCGACGATCTGTTGCGCACGCTTTTCGGCTTGGGCCACCAGTTCGGCGGCCTTGCCCTTGGCTTCACGCAGGGCTTCGGCGGAGCGCTTGGCAGCGATCTCCTGCTCGTGCTTGCCGCGTTCGGCTGCGGACAGACCTTCTGCAATTTGAGCCTGACGGTCAGCCATCGCCTTTTGCAGCGGCGGCCAAACGAACTTCATCGTGATCCAGATGAAGAGCCCAAACCAGATTGCCTGTCCAATAAGTGTAGCGTTGATATTCACGCTAACCTCCTGGTTATAAGGGTTTCAGGGGCGCGGATTAGTGCGACAGCAGAGCCAGGAACGGATTTGCGAAGAGCAGGAACAGAGCGATACCAACACCGATCATGGTCACGGCGTCGAGCAGACCGGCGACGATGAACATCTTGACTTGCAGCGTGGGGATCATTTCCGGCTGGCGAGCAGCGCCTTCCAGGAAGCGGCCACCCAGGATACCAAAGCCAATGGCGGTACCCAGAGCGCCGGCGCCGATCAGGATGGCCACAGCGATAGCGGTGTTGGAGAGGACGGTTGCGAGTTCCATGTTTACTCCTCAGTAAGGTAGGTTAGTGCGGGGTTAAAGTTAAAAACTACGAAGAACTACAAAAACGGATTAGTGCGATTCGGCAGCCATCGACATGTACACGATGGTCAGCATCATGAACACGAAAGCCTGCAGGGTAATGATCAGGATGTGGAACAGTTCCCAGGGCAGGGCCAGCGGCAGCTGGTACAGGCCGAGCAAGGCGATCAGGATGAAGACCATTTCGCCGGCGTACATGTTGCCGAAGAGACGCAGGGAGAGCGAGATCGGGCGGGCGATTTCTTCAACGATACGGAACAGCAGGTTGATCGGTGCCAGCTTCATACCGAACGGGACGGCGAACACTTCGTGCATGAAGTGGCCGAAACCCTTGGTCTTCAGGCCCAGGACAATCGAAATCACGAACACGGTGATCGACATGCCGAAAGTCAGGTTGGGGTCGGTGGTCGGCACGAACTTGAAGGGCAGGTGATGGTCGCCGGTGGCGTTTTGCACGGCGAACGGCAGGAAATCGACCGGAATCAAGTCCATGGCGTTCATCACGAACACCCAGACGAAAATGGTAATGGCCAGCGGGGTGACCAAGGCGCTCTTGCCGTGGAAAGTGTCGCGAACCTGCTGATCGACCAGGCCGACCACCATTTCGACGAAGTTCTGGCCGGCCGAAGGAACGCCCGACGTGGCCTTGCTGGCCAGCATGGCCATCAGGCCGAAAACCACCAGACCCAGAACGCCGGAAACCAGCAGGGTGTCGAGGTGGAAACTCCAGAAACCGGTACAGATCCCATCCACCTTGGCGCTGTCTGCACAGACAGCGAGATTGGTCAAATGGTGTTGAATGTAACCAGCGGTGCCGCCTTCTGCGCTCATGTTTTCTCCAGTCAGCCTAGCGATGCTTCAGCAGTGCCATCCAGTAGATGACGAAGGTTGATGCGTATCCAAGAAAAAGCGGCAGAACCGCGACTTCCTTGAACTCTAAAAACACCAGCGCAAACCCGACGAGAGTCAGAAGAAACTTGAACCCCTCCCCAGCGGCTTGCGCCCGATATGCTTTGACCGGGTCGCTGCCCGGACTCATTCGCAAGGCTCTCAGCACATAGCCGAGATTTGCTACAAGTCCGATTGATCCCCCGATCAGAACCGAGACTGCCGCGTTTGCACCGAAAAACAGCATGGCCGCGAGGGCCAGAACCATTGTCAATGCCGCCTGTCGGCTGAGTATCCAGCTTACTTGCGGGTGCAAAGCGTGCCTCGTCCAAAAACCTTGCAAGTGTACCGAAGTCTTATAGAGGAGTCAATTTGCGCAGTACAAAAAGAGAGGGTTTTCCCGTATGGCCAGGTAATTTCGATTAGTGACATCGATTATGCACGCAGCCGTGAAAGCAGGCCGTCCAGTTGATCCAGGCTGGCGAAATCGATGGTCACCTTGCCGCTCCCCTTCTTGCTCGAACGGATTGCCACGCTGGCCCCCAGGCGGTCGGAAAGCTCTTCCTGCAGGCGAAGGAGGTCACGGTTCACGGCTTTTTCCGGCGCCGGCCGGGGTGGGTTCAGCAGTTGCTGGACCAGGCGTTCGGTTTCGCGGACCGACAGGTCTTTTTGCACGATGCGTTGGGCGAGGCCGACCTGCTGGCCGCTGGAGACGGGCAGCAGGGCGCGGGCATGACCCATATCGAGCTGGCCGCCGAGCAGCATGTCCTGGACCGGCGGCGTCAGCTGCAACAGGCGCAGCAGGTTGGAAGCGGCCGGTCGCGAACGGCCGACGGCATCGGCCGCCTGCTGGTGGGTCAACCCGAATTCGTCGATCAGGCGTTGCAAGCCCTGGGCTTCTTCCAGGGGGTTGAGGTTTTCGCGCTGGATATTCTCGATCAGCGCCATGGCCAGCGCCTGTTCGTCGGGAATGTTGCGGACCAGGACCGGCACTTCGGCGAGGCCGGCCAGTTGCGAGGCGCGCCAGCGCCGTTCGCCGGCGACGATCTCGTAGCGCTCGGCGCCCGGCGTGCTGTCCACGGCCCGTACCAGAATCGGTTGCATCACGCCCTGGGCCTTGATTGAGGCGGCCAGTTCGGCCAGTGAATCCTGATCCATCTGGCTACGCGGCTGGTACTTTCCGGGGCGCAGGCGTTCGACCGGCAGGTTGCGCTGCTCATCACCCTGCGGCTTGTCGCTGCCGGAGAGCAGCGCGTCGAGGCCGCGGCCGAGTCCCTTCTTCTTGATCATTTGGCGACCCTTTCGAGAATTTCCCTGGCGAGCGCGCTGTAGGCCTGCGCACCCTTTGAATTTTTGTCAAAGGCAATGACCGGCTTGCCGTAGGACGGTGCTTCCGCAAGCCGGACATTGCGCGGCACGATGGTCTTGTACACCTTGTTGCCGAAATGGCTTTCCAGTTCGCTGGAAACCTGCTGGGTCAGCGTGCTCTGCGGGTTGTACATGGTGCGCAACAGACCCTCGATTTCGAGCCGGGAATTGAGGTGGGCGCGCACCTTGCGCAAGGTCTCGACGAGGTCGGACAAGCCTTCCAGCGCGTAGTACTCGCACTGCATCGGGATCAGTACCGCATCGGCGGCGACCAGCGCATTGACGGTCAGCATGTTGAGGGCCGGCGGGCAGTCGATGAGCACGAAATCGTACTCGGCGTGGTTTTGCTGCAAAGCCTTCTTCAGGCGGTATTCGCGCTCGTCGAGTTCGATCATCTCGACTTCGGCGCCGGCCAGTTCGCGATTTGCCGGCAGGATGTCGAAGGCGAAGTCGGTCCTGATGCAGGCTTCGAGCAGCGAAGCGGCGCCGATCAGTAACTGATAGACGGTGGGCAGTGCTTCCTTCTTGGTGATCCCGGCGCCGGTCGTCGCGTTGCCCTGTGGATCCATGTCGATCAGCAGCACACGCTGACCTTCGGCGCCGAGCGAGGCGGCCAGATTGACCGCTGTCGTTGTCTTGCCGACGCCGCCCTTCTGGTTGGTTATGGCGAGTACTTTCATGACCCGGCTTTCAAAATGATCAAATGTCGTTCGGCATCCAGTCCCGGCACCTGCAGCGGCAGCACCGCTTCGACGATGACGTCGGCCGGCAGGGCCGCGAGTTCGTCATCCGGCCGCACACCTTTCATGGCCAGCCAGCGTCCGTCCGGCGCCAGCAGGTGGCGGGTCAGGCGGGTAAACAACGCCAGTTCGGCGAAGGCGCGTGAACTGATGCGGGCGTATTGTCCCTGCATTTCCTCGACGCGCGCATGGTGGACGAGAATATTCTTCAGTCCCAGTTCGATCGCCGCCTGCTGCAGGAAAGTGGCTTTCTTCTGCACGGTATCGACCATGCTCACGGAAAGTTCGGGGCAGGCGATGGCCAGCGGGATGCCGGGCAGGCCGCCGCCGCTGCCGACGTCGAGCAGCGGGCCAGTGCCGACGTGGGGCAGGATGGCCAGCGAATCGAGCAGGTGATGCGAAATCGCCTGGGCCGGATCGCGCAGCGCGGTCAGGTTGTAGGTCTTGTTCCACTTGAGCAGCAGGTCGCGGAAGGCGAGCAGCTTGTCCTGCGCTGCGGCCGGCAGGTCGAGTCCGAGGGCGGCCAGGCCGCTGGCGAGGGTGGTCGGGCTCATGCGGCGGACGACAGGTTGTAGCGCTTGAGGTGGATCAGCAGCAGCGAAATCGCCGCCGGCGTAATGCCCTGGATGCGCGAGGCCTGACCGATGGTCTGCGGCTTGTGCAGGGCCAGCTTCTGTTTGACCTCGTTGGACAGGCCGGCGACGGCGCTGTAATCGAGATCGGCCGGCAGTGCGGTGCTTTCGTAAGAACCCGAACGGGCGACTTCTTCGGCCTGGCGGTCGATGTAGCCCTGGTACTTGGCGGAAATTTCCAACTGTTCGATGACGGCCGGATTGCTCACCGCTTCGCCGGCGCCGGGCAGCGTCAGCAGCGCGGTGTAGGAGACTTCCGGGCGGCGCAGCAGCTCGAACAGGTTGTATTCATGCTCGATGGCTTTGCCGAGAACGCGCGCGGTGTCTTCGGCCGGCGTGATCTTCGGGTTGACCCAGGTCGATTTCAGGCGCTCCTGCTCGGCGGCGATGGCGTCGCGCTTGCGGCTGAAAGCGTCCCAGCGCACGTCGTCGACCAGGCCAAGTTCGCGGCCGTGCTCGGTGAGGCGCAGGTCGGCATTGTCTTCGCGCAGGGAGAGCCGGTATTCAGCGCGGCTGGTGAACATCCGGTAAGGATCGGCGACGCCGCGCGTGATCAGGTCGTCGACCAGGACGCCGAGATAGGCCTCGTTGCGCTTCGGGCACCAGCTTTCCCGGCCGCAGGCAAAACGGGCTGCATTGGCGCCGGCGAGCAGGCCCTGGGCGGCGGCTTCCTCATAGCCGGTGGTGCCGTTGATCTGGCCGGCGAAGAACAACCCGTTGATCGCCTTGCTTTCCAGACTGTCCTTGAGGGCGCGCGGATCGTAGAAGTCGTATTCGATGGCGTAGCCCGGGCGCAGGATGTGGCAATTTTCCAGGCCGCGGATCGAGCGCACCAGCGCCAGCTGGATGTCGAAAGGCAGGCTGGTGGACACGCCGTTCGGGTAGATTTCGTGCGTTGTCAGGCCTTCCGGTTCGAGGAAGACGTGGTGACTGTTCTTGTCGGCGAAACGGTGGATCTTGTCCTCGATCGAAGGGCAGTAGCGCGGCCCGACGCCTTCGATGACGCCCGTGTACATCGGCGAGCGGTCCAGCCCGCCGCGGATGATGTCGTGCGTCTTCTCGTTGGTTTCGGTGATCCAGCAGGGCAACTGGCGCGGATGCTGCGCGGCGCTGCCGAGGAAGGAAAAGACCGGCATCGGGTCGTCCGAATGCTGTTCCTCCATCACCGAGAAGTCGATGCTCTTGCCGTCCAGGCGCGGCGGCGTGCCGGTTTTCAGCCGGCCTTGCGGCAACTGCAGTTCCTTCAGCCGGGCAGCGAGCGACACCGAGGGCGGATCGCCCATGCGGCCGCCGGTGTAGTTTTCCAGGCCGACGTGGATTTTGCCGTTGAGGAAAGTGCCGGCGGTGAGCACCACGGCATCGGCCATGAAGCGGATGCCGAGTTGCGTCACCGCGCCGGCGATGCGCTCGCCCTCGACGATCAGGTCGTCGCAGGCTTCGGCGAAAATGGTCAGGTTGGGCTGGTTTTCCAGGCGCGAACGGATCGCCTGCTTGTACAGCACGCGGTCGGCCTGGGCGCGGGTAGCGCGCACCGCCGGACCCTTCGAGGCGTTCAGGATGCGGAACTGGATGCCGGCTTCGTCGGTCGCCGCCGCCATGGCGCCGCCCAGCGCATCGACTTCGCGTACCAGGTGGCCCTTGCCGATGCCGCCGATCGACGGGTTGCAGCTCATCGCCCCAAGGGTATCGAGGTTGTGCGTCAGCAGCAGCGTGTTCGCCCCCATCCGCGCCGCGGCGAGCGCAGCTTCGGTGCCGGCATGGCCGCCGCCGACAACGATGACATCGAAACGGGTGGGATAGAGCATGGAAAAGGCTTTGCTGCGGCGCGGGAAAGGGACGCGAATTTTACGTCAGGTCGCTGAAAAATCGTAGTTTTTGCCGGCCCGGATTGTCATTGCGGCGAACTTTTGCCCGGATTTCATACAGCCTCGCGAAGGCCGGGATGCCTTGCCCTGCATGCCGAACTGAAGTAACGTCGGCGGCATTAGCGATAGCCAAGCAAAGAGCATGAGCGCCCTCGAAAATGACGAGATGTTGCTGGTCCTGCAACAGTCACTGACCAAGAAGCGAGTCCTGATCGTAGACCGCCATGCGCCGGCGCGGGAATCCCTGCGCCTGATGCTGTCGGCGCTGGGCGTCACGGCGGTGCATGGCGCCGGCAATTCGGCCGAGGTGATCCGCCAGGTCAAGGCCAACCGCTTCGACATCATCCTTTCCGATTTCCTCCTCGACGATGGTCGCGACGGCCAGCAATTGCTCGAAGAACTGCGCCACGCCCACCTGATTCCGCTGTCCACCGTCTACCTGATCATTACCAGCGAGCGCGGCTATACCAACGTCGTCTCGATGGCCGAGCTGGCGCCCGACGACTACCTGATCAAGCCGTTTACCGCCGACCAGTTGCAGGCGCGGCTGGTCAGGGCGATTTTCAAGAAACATGTGTTGCGCCGGATTTACGAGCAGATCGAACGCGGCGCGCTGCAGGAAGCGATCGCCGCCTGCGACCGGGTGATCCAGCAGCAGCCGGCCTACATGTACGACGCCCTGCGTTTCAAGGGGGAATTGCTGCATACCCTGGGCAAGACCGGCGAGGCCGAGGAAGTCTTCCGCAGGGTGCTGGAAGGCCGCGTCGTGCCCTGGGCCAAGATGGGCCTGGCCATGGCCCTGCGCGATCGCGGGGCGCTCGATGAGGCCGGGCAGCTGGCCGAGCAGGTGCTGGAAGAAGCGCCGGAATTCCTGTCGGCCTACGACTTCCTCGCCTCCGTACACGAAGCCAAGGGCCGGCTGGTCGATGCCCAGCAAGTGCTGCAGCGGGCGGCCGATGCCTCGCCGCACAACACCATCCGGCAACGCCTGGTCGGCGACACGGCGGCCCGCAACAAGGACCTGCTGGGCGCCGAAAAGGCCTATGCCAAAGTGATCGAACGTGGCCGCGGTTCCAGCCTGCGCACGGTGGACGATTTCGCCAACCTGTCCCGCGTCCTGGTCGAACGCGGCGACGCGGCGGCTTCGCGAAAAATCACCGCCGACATGAAGCGCGAATGGCGTGGTGACAAGCAGGCCGAACTGGCGGCGCTGGTTGCCGAAAGTCTTTGTCTGGACCTCGAAGGTGCGTCGGAAAAGGCGCAGGGACTGGTCGAGCAGGCCATCGCGCTGCAGCAGCAAGTCGAAGCCGAGGCGGCCGACAAGGGCAAGCATGTCTCGCAGCGCCTGGCGGTCGATCTGGCGCACGCCTGCTACGCCACGGGCAAGCCCGAAGCCGGACAGAAAATCATGCGCCAGGTGGCGGCGGAAAATCATGAAGATCCGCACCTCATCGAGCAGATTACCGGCGTCTTCGCCAAAACCGGCCAGCCGGAGGTCGGCAAGGCCTTGCTCGAGCAGGTCAGCCAGCAGATCGTCGAACTCAACAACCGGGGCGTACTGGCGGCCCGTGCCGGCGATCTGGAAGGCGCCGTCCGCCTGTTGATCCAGGCCGTCGAACAGGTCCCCAACCTGCAATTCCTGGTCAATGCCGCCAAGGCGATCTTTACCCTGATGGACCAGGAAGGCTGGGACAACGAACTCGCCGCCAAGGGCGAGGATTATCTGGCACGGGCCCAGCGCAAGGATCGCAAGAATCCGAAAGTGGCTTCGGCGCGGGAACTTTATGTCACGGTCGCCAAAAAATACGGTATCAGTTCCGAGAGCGGCTGATAAGTTGCTCGCGCCAACGCCAAGGAGCGCCGCCCCTGGTGCCAGGGTAGGATAGCGAACGGATGAGCGGGGATTAGAATGACCCTGGCCACGTTTGGCGTTTCACTCCCAAAGGATATTCAAGTCATGAAAGCTCTGCTGCTCATCTGCATGATCGTTGCCGCCACCCCGGTCGGCGCTGTCGAGAATCCGGGCCCGCCGGGTGCCGGGATTGCTGCGGTGACCGGGGAAGTCCTGGAAACGGTTGACGTCGAAAGCTACACCTACCTCCGGCTCCAGACCCGGGACGGCGAAACCTGGGCTGCCGTGACCAAGGCGGCGGTCAGGAAGGGCGACAAGGTCAGCATCGAAAACGTGATGGTGATGAGGAGTTTCGAAAGCAAATCGCTGAAAAGGACTTTCCCGACCATCCTGTTCGGTTCCCTGGGCGGCACCGAGAATCCGCCGGCTCCCCACGCGGGCGGTGTCCAGGCCGCCAGCCCCGATGACATTCATGTTCCGCGGGCCAAGGGCGCCAACGCGCGGACCATCGCCGAAATCATCGGCAAGAGTGCCGAACTGAAGGAAAATCCGGTGCTGGTCAATGGTCAGGTCGTCAAGTACTCCGCCGGCATCATGGGCAAAAACTGGATACATCTGCGCGATGGCACCGGGACGGCGGCGGCCAATACCAACGATATCCTGGTAACCACCACGAATCAGGCAAAGATCGGCGATGTGCTGACGGTCAAAGGCATCGTCCGCACCAACAAGGATTTCGGTGCCGGCTATGCCTACAAGGTGTTGATCGAGGAGGCGGTGCTCCAGCCTTTGGCCGGCAAATAGCCTGCGCCGGGGCTTTCCCGGACGGTTCGGTTTCCGGCGCTGCGGCCCGGATGGCATTTTTTGCGTCGGCTGTCGATCCTTTTCGGTTGCCGGGCGTTATGCTTTATCTAGATGGCTTGCGCGGCCGTCAACGCCGAATGTTCAGGAGACCGCTATGTCCCGTCTGTCCCGTTTTGCCTTGGCCCTGTTTGCCCTGCTGGCTGCTTCGCTGGCGCTGGCCGATCCGCCGGCGCGCGTCGGTCGTCTGTCATTGGTCGAAAATGGCGTCAATTTCCGGGTCGATCGCGATGATCCGGGTGCCCCGGCCAGCATCAACTGGCCGATCAGCAGCGGGGCCGCGCTGGAAACCGAGCGCCACGGTCGCGCTGAAGTCTGGATCGGCTCGACGGCTTTCCGCGTCGCGGCCAATACCCAGCTCGAATTTCCCGTGGTCGACGACCGCCAGGTCAGCGTTCAACTGCTGGCCGGCAGTCTCGCCGTCAGCATCTTCGATCGCGAACAGGCGGCCGACCTGACGATATCGACACCGGAAGGCCGCGTCAGCTTTGCCACGCCCGGCCGCTACCGGATCGACG
Organism: Bacteroidota bacterium; assembly: GCA_050259955.1. GTDB lineage: Bacteria > Pseudomonadota > Gammaproteobacteria > Burkholderiales > Rhodocyclaceae > Azonexus. The sequence continues at coordinate 204,409 of JBLNBM010000027.1, read as the reverse complement.
TGCTTTCCGATCACACTGCCTTGACTGTCCAGGCCGGCCAGGCCAGCTTCAGCGATGGCGAGCGCGCCATTCCGGTGAGCGCCGGGCAGAAAGCCAGGCTCTACGGCGGCGGCCAGATGCGGATCGACCAGGATGTCGACCAGGACGGCTTCGATCACTGGGTCGCCGAACGTGAAAACGCCGCGCTGGCCTCGGTTTCGCGCCGCTACGTGTCGCCCGCGATGACCGGATATCAGGATCTTGACCGCTACGGCGACTGGAATTCCTCGCCCGAATACGGCGCCATTTGGTATCCGCGCGGCATGGACGACGCCTGGGCGCCGTACCGGTTTGGCCGCTGGGTCTGGGTAATGCCGTGGGGCTGGACCTGGGTCGACCAGTCGCCCTGGGGTTTCGCGCCCTTCCATTATGGCCGCTGGGTACATGCCCGTGGCCGCTGGGGCTGGGTGCCGGGCAGCTATGCGGTCCGCCCGGTCTATGCCCCCGCCCTGGTCGCCTGGATCGGCAGTCCGGGGTGGAGTGTCGGCTTCAGCGCCGGCAGCGCTCCGGCGGTCGGCTGGTTCCCGCTGGCGCCGCGCGAAGTCTATGTTCCGGCCTTCCGGGCGACGCCCGAGTATGTGCGCCAGGTCAATCGCACCCATGTCCGCGATGCGGCGCAGGTCGACCGCGCCATCCGTTCGGGAGCGCCGACAAACTATACCTATCGCGCCCTGCCGCAGGCGGTCACCGTCGTTCCTTCCAACCTGCTGCGCGAGGGGAGGCTGATCACGCCGGCCGAATCCGTTCGCCACGATCGCCGCGAACTCGAGCGGGCGCCGCTGGCCAGTCCGGCCCCGAACAGCGCGCTGCTGCCGCCGGGCGGTCGTCCGTTCCGGGATGAGCGTCAGGCCGTGCCGCTCCTCAGGGCACCGGACGCCAGGTCGCTGCCGCGCAGCGAACCGGCTGACCGGAACAAGCCGGGCGTGATCGAGCCGCGCCCGCGCGAAACGCTCGTCGCGCCTTTGCCCGGCCGCGAGGATGATCGGCGGCGCAACTTTGCACGCGAGCCGGCCCCCTTGGCGCCGTCTTCTCGCGAAGCGCCGGTCAGGGCGCCGGAAGCGTGGCGCGGCGAGCCCGAGCGCCGGTCCACTCCGCCATCGCCAGCCCCGGCCGTGCGCGACAGCGAAGCGGTTCGCCGCACCGAGCCGCTAGCACCGGCGCCGCGCCCGGGAATTGAGGAAAGACGTTCGTCGCCGATGCCGTCCAATCGCGATCTGCCGCGTCTTGAGCGGGAAAACCCGCGCCGCGAAATGCCTCGTCAGGAGCGCGAGACGCCGCGCCAGATCGAAGCGGCACCGCGTCCGAGGGAAATGCCGCAAACCGCGCCGCCGCCGATGCGGGTGGCGCCGCCGGTCCAGATGGCACCGCAACCGGCGCGTGAGGCGCCGAAGCCGGCCGGCAACGGTCGCGATGGCGACAAGGGGCGGCAACGCGAGCACGGCGACGAGCACGGGCCGCGCTAGCCTTTCGTAGCCACAACCGGGCAATTGTCGTCCGGTCGCTCTGCTTCAGTGCGGCGAATGGCCGAGGCCGAGATAGGCCTCGATGACGCGCCGGTCGGCAGCCAGTTCGGCGCTCGGGCCGGCCAGCGAGATTTCGCCGGTTTCCAGCACGTAGCCGTAGTCGGCGATATGCAGCGCGGCGCGGGCATTCTGCTCGACGAGCAGGATGGCGACGCCGGTCTGCTTCAGTTCGCCGATGATGCGGAAGATTTCCTTGATGATCAGCGGCGCCAGACCGAGGCTGGGTTCGTCGAGCATCAGCAGTTTCGGCTTGGCCATCAGGGCGCGGCCCATGGCCAGCATCTGGCGTTCGCCGCCGGACAGCGTGCCGGCCAACTGGCTGCGCCGTTCGTCGAGTCGGGGAAACAGTTCGAACACCTCGTCCATGGTTTCCATGTGATCGCGGTGGCCGCTGCGGTAACGGTCGAAGGCGCCGAGCAGCAGGTTGTCCTCGACGCTCATCTCGGCGAACAGTTCGCGTTTTTCGGGGACCAGCGTCATGCCTTGGCGGACCAGCCTTTCCACCTGGCGCTCGCCGACCTGGCCGTGGCCCATGTAGACGATTTCGCCGGAGGCCGGCAGGAGGCCCATCAGCGCCGCCAGCAAGGTGGTCTTGCCGGCGCCGTTGGGGCCGATGACGGTGACGATCTCGCCGCGCCGGATGGTCAGATTGACCTGGTGCAGCGCCTCGACCTTGCCGTAGGCGACGCGCAAGTCCCTGACTTCGAGAATGACTTCGTGATCGTGCAGGTGCGGATGCTTGTTCATGCTCATTCGACTCCGCCGAGATAGGCTTCGAGGACTTTCGGGTCGCGTTGAATTTCATCGGGTCGGCCTTCGGCGATCTTCTCGCCGAATTCCATGACCACGACGCGGTCGGCCAGGCCCATCACGAAATCCATGTCATGTTCGACGAGCAGGATGCCCATGCCTTCGTCGCGCAGCTTGTGCAGCAATTCGGCCAGCGCCTGTTTTTCCAGGTAGCGCAGCCCGGCGGCCGGTTCATCGAGCAACAGCAGGCAGGGATCGGAAGCCAGGGCGCGGGCGATTTCGACGATGCGTTGCTGGCCCAGCGCCAGGCTGCCGGCCGGCTCGAACATCTGCCCCGCCAGGCCGACCCGCTCCAGTTGGTGGGCGGCTTCGGCGAGCAGGCGCCGCTCCTCGGCGCGGTCGAGACGCAAGGCTGCGGCCAGCACGCCCTTGCTGCCACGCCGGTGGGCGCCGATGGCGACGTTTTCCAGTACCGACATCTGGCCGAGCAGGCGGACGTGCTGGAAAGTCCGGCTCATGCCGCGCCGAGCGATGTCGCGGGCGCCGAGGCGGCCGGTCGATTCGCCGAGAAAGCTGATCCGGCCGCTGCTGGCCGGATTGACTGCCGACAGGCAGTTGAACATCGTGCTCTTGCCGGCGCCGTTCGGGCCGATCAGGGCCATCACTTCGCCGGCCCGGACGCTGAGCGACATGTTGTTGTTGGCGAGCAGGCCGCCGAAGCGTTTGCTTACTTCGCTGGCTTCGAGCAGCAGCGTGCCGGCAGGCATGGCCGGCCTTGTCGGCAACGGTTCGGCCGCCGGGACCGGGCGTTGCCGCGCCGGCTCCCGTCGCAGCCTGAGGATTACCGGCCACAGGCCGTCACGGGCTTTCTGCAGGATCAGCACCATGGCGATGCCGAAGACGATGACTTCGAAATTGCCGCTCTGCCCGAGAATCTGCGGCAGCCAGTCCTGCAGCCACTGCTTGAGGATGGTGATCAGGGCGGCGCCCAGCACTGCGCCCCAGACGTGGCCGATGCCGCCGACCACCGCCATGAACAGGTATTCGATGCCCTGGGTCAGCCCAAAGGGGGTCGGATTGACGAAGCGTTGCAGGTGGGCGTACAGCCAGCCGGAAACGCCCGCCAGCAGCGCCGCGATCAGGAAAATGACGATCTTGGTACGCGGCGTATCGATGCCCATCGCCTCGGCCATCACGCTGCCGCCCTTGAGCGCCCGGATGGCGCGGCCGACGCGCGAATCGAGCAGGTTGCGCACGGCCAGGATGGCGAGCAGGACGGTGGACCAGATCAGGTAATAGAACTGGCGGCCCGATTTCAGCTCCCAGCCGAACAGCGATACCGCCGGAATGCCACTGATGCCGGTATGGCCGCCGAGAAATTCCACATTGCCGAACAGGAAATACAGGCTGATGCCCCAGGCGATGGTGGCAAGCGGCAGGTAGTGGCCGGCCATGCGCAGGGTGATGAAACCCAGGGTCAGGGCGACGCTGCCGGTGATCAGCAGGCCGATGCCCAGCGTCGTCCAGGGCGACAGGCCATAGGCCGTGGTCAGCCAGGCCGTGGTGTAGGCGCCAAGACCGACGAAGGCCGCCTGGCCGAATGAGGTCAGGCCGGCGACGCCGGTCAGCAGCACCAGGCCGACGACGACGATGGCATTGAGGCCGATGTAATTGAGCAGGGTGATGGAGAATTCGGACAGGGCCAGCGGGCCGATGGCCAGCAGCCCGATGCCGGCGAGAAGCGGGAGGTGGCGCATCATTCTTCCTCCTCCTCGACGTGGGTCGAGGTCAGCGAGCGCCAGAGGAGGACCGGGATGATCAGCGTAAAGACGATGACTTCCTTGAAGGCGCTGGCGTAGAAGGAGGAATAGGATTCGAGTAGGCCGACCAGCAGAGCACCGAGGGCGGCGATCGGGTAAGACGCCAGACCGCCGATGATGGCGCCGACAAAGCCCTTCAAGCCGATCAGGAAGCCGGAGTCGTAGTAAAGAGTGGTGAGCGGCGCGATCAGGATGCCGGAAAAGGCGCCGATGGCGGCCGCCACGGTAAAGCATAGCTGGCCGGCGAGCGCGGGCGGAATGCCCATCAGCCGGGCGCCGGTCCGGTTCATCGCGGTGGCGCGCAAGGCCTTGCCATAAATGCTGCGTTCAAAGAAGAAGTAGAGGCCGATGATGAGCAGTGCGGAAGCGACGACGACCAGGATGGTCTGGCCCTGCAATGGCGCGCCGGCCAGTTCGAAGCTGAGGTCGGTGAAGCTCGGCGTGCGAGAGCCTTCGGCACCGAAGAAAAGCAGGCCGAAACCGGTCAGCGCGACATGGACGGCGACCGAGACGATCAGCAACACCAGCACTGAAGCGCCGGCCAGCGGCTGGAAAGCGAGGCGGTAGGTGAGCGGTCCGAGCGGTACGACGAGCAGTAGCGAAATCACTACCTGCAGCCACAGCGGCAACTGGCTTGGCGATATTGCAAAAAGTCCGGCCGCGGCCAGCAACGGCAGGCCGATGTAGAAGATCAGCAACGGCGGCAGCTTGCGGTAGCGTCCGTCGCGGCAGAGTCGGAAGCCGTCGAGCGTGGCCTGGGTCGCACCCAGTCCGAGCAGCAGCCAGACCGTGCCCGGCACCTGGCCGGCTTGCAGGCTGGCCAGGGTCAGGGCGCCATAGGCGACGAATTCGCCCTGCGGAATGAAGATCACGCGGGTGACGGCAAAGACCAGGACCAGAGCGAGAGCCAGCAGGGCATAAATGGCCCCGTTGGTGATGCCGTCCTGGCCGAGAAGGAGAAGGATTTGCAGGTCCATGAGCGGGCTGACAGGTCAAACCATAGGCCGGGCAAGGCATTTAGCCGTCACCCGGCGGGTGCAACGAATTGATGAACTCCCGGCCGGAGCTGGGAAACGGGAGGCATGGAAGTCAGGCACGCGCCGCCCGCCGCCGCGGGCGCCAGGCGGCGCGGCCAGCCGTCCAGCCTATTTCGCCAGCTTCCAGCCGCCTTCCTGGATGGTGACCATGACGCGGGCGCGCTGGTCGAGACCGAGATGGTCGGCCGGACTCATGTTGAAGACGCCATGCGCTGCCGGCAGGTTCTTCGTCGCTTCCAGCGCATCGCGCAAGGCCAGGCGGAATTCCCGGCTGCCCGGCTGGGCCTTTTTCAGCGCCGCCGGCGCGGCGTTGGCGAGCAGGATGCCGGCATCCCAGGCATAGCCGCCGAACGCATTGACGCTGCCCTTGCCGTAGGTGGCCTCGTACTTGGCGACGTATTCGCCGGCCGATTTCTTGACCGGATTGTCGGCCGGCAACTGGCCGGCGACCAGCACCGGACCGCTGGGCAGCACGGTGCCTTCGCAATCCTTGCCGCAGATGCGCAGGAAATCGTTGTTGGCGACGCCGTGCGTCTGGTAAATGATGCCCTTGTAGCCCTTTTCCTTCAGCGACTTTTCGGGCAGCGCCGCCGGCGTGCCGGCGCCGCCGATCAACACGGCGTCGGGCCTGGTGGAGAGGATTTTCAGGATCTGGCCGGTGACGCTGGTGTCGGTGCGGTTGAAGCGTTCGTTGGCGACTACTTTCAGCTTGCGCACTTCGGCCAGCTTGGAAAACTCGTTCCACCAGCCTTCGCCGTAGGCGTCGGAAAAGCCGATGTAGGCGACGGTCCTGATCTCGTGGTTGGTCATGTGTTCGACGATGGCCGTGGACATCTGGGCATCGTTCTGCGGCGTCTTGAACACCCAGCGGCGCTTGTCGTCCATCGGTTCGACGATGCGGGCTGAAGCGGCCATGGCGATCATCGGCGTTTCGCCTTCGGCGGCGACGTCGATCATGGCCAGCGAGTTCGGGGTGGTGGTCGAGCCGATGACGAGGTCGACCTTGTGCTCGCTGATCAGCTTGCGGATGTTCTTGACGGCGGTGGTGGTGTCCGAAGCATCGTCGAGAACGAGGTAATTGACCTTTTGCCCGGCGATCGTTTTCGGCAGCAGTTCGATGGTGTTCTTTTCCGGAATGCCCAGCGAAGCGGCGGGGCCGGTGGCCGACAGCGTGACGCCGACATTGATGTCAGCCGCGGCGGCGGCGGAAATCGCGCCAAGCAGTGCAGCGAGCAGTTTTTTCTTCATTTTGTCCCCCTTTGGTGAATCGATTGCACAAAGGTAAAGACATTATTGCTTTGAAGGTTTTCCTGCAACCCGGCTGGTCAATATGGCGTGATAAAGTCAGGGTTTTGCGTAAAACGGGACTTGCCATGTTCTCTGGAATCGTTGCGGCGGTTGGCCGCATTACCCATCTGACGGCCCGCGAAGCCGGTTTTCGCCTGCATGTCAATGCCGGCGGCCTTGCCATCGACGACGTTGCGCTCGGCGATTCGATCGCCCACAACGGCGTCTGCCTGACCGTCGTCGGCAAGGAAGGCAATCACTTCATGGTCGACGTTTCGCCGGAAACCCTTTCCTGCACCGTCGGCCTGGATGCTCCCGGCCCGGTCAACCTGGAGAAGGCGTTGCGTCTCGCCGATGTCATCGGCGGCCACCTGGTTTCCGGACATGTCGATGGCGTCGGCGAAGTGCTGCGCTTCGATCCGGTCGGCGATAACCGCCTGCTGGAAATCCGGGCACCGCAGGAAATCGCCCGCTTCATCGCGCGCAAGGGATCGATCGCCGTCAATGGCACCAGCCTGACCACCAACGATGTCCATGGCGCAGTCTTCACCATCAACCTGATTCCGCACACGCTGGAAAACACCACCCTGCAGTATCTCAAGCCGGGCAGCCGGGTAAATCTCGAAATCGACCTGATCGCCCGCTATTGCGAACGTCTGCTGAGCGCTCAAGCGGAGGCGTGAACCGCCCGGGGAAGCATACGGCCTTCGCCGTCGGCCATGGGCAGTCGGCAATTCCGCATCGTCCTGTTGCATTGCAGCAACGAGTGTCCGGGTGTTGTTGTCTCGAGGTCGGCATAGGACTCGGTAATTTATTACTTTGGGCATAGCATGGTTGACGCCAACCCGCCCGTACGGTGATCGGGTACGAGACAACTTGAATCGTCCCAGCCGCAGCTGCCCCACACCGGTATGCAGATATTGGGGAAATGAACACAAGTTGGCGGGAGTTGCTTGTCAAACCAAGAACGGACATCAAACATCATGAAGACGCCCCCGTTTCCCGATAACGAAGTGGCCCGCATCAAGGCGCTGCACGATTTGCTGATCCTCGACACCGAACCCGAGGATCGTTTCGACAACATCACTTCCTACGCCAAATCCCGCTTCGGCGTCGACATCGCCCTGGTCAGCCTGGTCGATACCCGGCGCCAGTGGTTCAAGTCGGCGTGTGGCCTGGCGGGCAGCGAAACGCCGCGCGATATCAGCTTTTGTGGCCATGCCATCCTTCAAGATGACGTCATGGTTATCCAGGATGCGCGCAAGGACGAGCGCTTCTTAGACAATCCGCTGGTCGTTGGCGCACCGTTCATCCGCTTCTACGCCGGGGCGCCGCTGAAGTTGTCGAACGGCCACACGGTCGGCACCTTGTGCCTGATCGATCCCCATCCGAAAAGGCTGGAAAAGGAAGAGCTGGAGCATCTGCAGGTGCTTGCCCACATGGTCTCCATGGAACTGGAACACCAGGGGCGGATCGACAATTGTCGCGAAAATTGCTTGTATGGCCAGCTTCCCATGGCCTGCCCCTACAAAGATCCGAAATTCGAACTGCCGTTACAAAGCAACGACAAATCAGCCGCGTCCGCGTCTTGAAAGCCGCCGCGCCCTACGCTAGCATGGCGATATGGTTGTAATTCCGGCGAGCTGGAGGCGTTCTGGACAGGGGTTCGACTCCCCTCATCTCCACCTAAGTACAGCGTGCTGCGCTTAGCTGGGGGTGTACCGGTTTCGACAGGGCGGGCAAAGGTGAGCAGGCAACTCGTCAGGCGATCGACGTTAATGAAGCAAATCCATAATTGCCAATGATGAGCAATTCGCTATTGCCGCCTAAAAACGGTTAGCCGGGGCTGCTGAAGCCTTGTTACCAAAGACAGCCGGTGGGGACTTCGGTCCCCATCGTCATTTCAGGGCGGCGAGTTGCGGCTCTGCGGCCAGCCGAGCCGGTCCGAGGTGGCGGCGGATCACCTCGAGCATGTCCTCGATCCGGAACGGCTTGGCGATGAAATCGTCCATGCCGGCCGCCCGACACTGGTCGCGATCGGTGGTCATGGCATTGGCGGTGAGGGCGATGATCGGCAGATGGGGCAAGTCTTGCTCGATTTCCCGGGCACGCAATTGACGGGTAGCAGTGATGCCATCCATCCTCGGCATGTGCAGATCCATCAGTACGACATCGAAGTTGCCGGCCTCGACTGCGGCCAGCGCCTTCAGGCCGTCTTCGGCGATGGTCACGTCAGCGCCGAACTTGCCGAGCAGTTTCGAACCCAGCATCTGATTGACCGGCGTATCTTCGACCAGCAGGATGCGGCGTCCGGCCAGGCAATCGGCGGGCAGTTCGGGAGCCGCCGATTCCTCGCCGGCGGATTTGGGTCTGGGCGATTCGGCCAGCCCGCAATCGACAGAGAAATGGAAGATGCTGCCGCGCCCAGGCTGGCTATCGACGCGAATCCGGCCTTCGAGCAGTTCGACCAGCCGATTGACGATGGCCAGGCCGAGGCCGGTACCGCCATATTTTCGGGTGGTCGAACTTTCCGCCTGGGAAAATGGGGCGAAAATCATTTCCTGCTTGTCGGGGGCGATGCCGATGCCACTGTCGGCCACCGCGAAATGCAGGCGCAGCGCCTGTGGCTGGCCGATATCCTCGGCGCTGACGGTGATCTCGACGCCGCCGTGGTCGGTAAATTTGAGGGCGTTGGACACCAGATTGCTGAGAATCTGGCGCAGGCGGACTGGGTCGCTGACGACATGCACCGGCAGGTTGCCGTGGGCCTGCCAGCCGAGCATCAGGCCCTTCTCGCTGGCTTGGGCGGAATAGATGCCGACCATGCTGTCGAGTATTTCCGGCAGGGCCAGGGGCACCATCTCGAGGCTCAGCTGACCGGCATCGATCTTGGAAAAATCGAGAATGTCGTTGAGTACCCGCATCAGGCTTTCACCCGACTCCTTGACCCAGGTCAGGTATTCGCGTTGCTCGGCGGTCAGTTCGGTGGTCAGGGCGAGGTCGGTCATGCCGAGGATGCCGTTCATCGGCGTCCGGATTTCATGGCTGACCGTGGCCAGGAAGGCCGTCTTGGCCTGGGCGCCGGCCTCGGCGGCCCGAGCCAGGCGCTTTTCTTCGTCGCGGGCGGCGGTCAGGTCGCGGATGCGTTCGGCGACCGCCCGCGACATGGCGTTGAAGGCGGCGCCCAGGCGGCCCACGTCGTCATCGCCTTCGGCGACCGGCGGCGGCGTAAGGTTGCCAGCGGCAACTGCTTCGCTGGCCCGGGTCAAGGCGCTCAGGTGACGCGTCAGGAAATAGCCGAGCAGGGCCATCAGGCCGGCCGAAAGAACAATCTCCAGCAGCGCGATGCCGATGCCCTGGCGAAAGAGCTGGCTGTGGGCATCGATGATCTGTTTGAGGCTGAGGCCGAAATGCAGGGTGCCCAGTTTCTGACCATAGATTTCGATCGGAGTGGAGATGTCGTAACGCGCTGCGGCGCCGCCATCCTCGAACAGGTGAAAACCTTGGTCGGGCGCTGGCAGCGCCTGGTCGGCCGGCCAGCCGCTGGCGGCCAGGCGGCGGTTGTTGAGATCGGTAATGGCCAGGTATTCGATGCCGTCGGTTGCCGAGCTTTCGTTGAGCACGGCCTGAACGGTGGCGTAATCGCGCTGGGCCAGCGGCGCGACAATGGCGGCGATCAATACCGGCGCCATCTGTTCGGCATGGCGCCGGGCCTGGGCGCCCATGTTGTCGGTCAGCAGGCGCAGGCTGTTGGCGACCAGCACGGTCAGCATCAAGGCCTCGACGGCGACGGCAACCAGCAGCAGGCGCCCGCGCACCGAGCGCAGGGGATGGAAAGGCATCATTTGCCCTTGAGCAGCAGCCGGGTCTCGGCGGTGTAGGGCTCCATCACCTCAAGCTCCCTGGGCCGCAGCTTGCGGTAGCCGTCGAGCTTGTTCTTTTCGAAATATTTCCTCCCCTCGTCGCTGGCGGCAAAGGACCACAGCGCGGCGTCGATAATTGCCTGGCGGCCGGCCTGGCGCTGGTTCAGCATATAGACGCGGCCGGCCATCGGCTCGCTTTCGGCGAGGATGCGCAGAGCCTCCTGCTGCTCGGTCGGGAGTTTCTGGAAATTGGCCAGCGACGTGAAGGCGACCGCGGCGTCGCCGGCCAGCACCTGGCGGCTGATGCTGTCGGCTGCCGAGACGTAACGCAGTGTGGCGTCGGTGACGCCGTTGCTTTTCAGCCAGTGCATGCCCCACAGCGAGACCAGCGACGAAGGCGACAGGCCGAGTACCGGCTTGCCTTTCAGGTCGGCGGCCTGGCGGAAGTTGCTGTCCCGGGCGACCAGCGCGACGGCCCGGAAATCCGCCTGGTAAGTGAGCAGCGGCCGGTAGCCGGCGTCGGTCTGGTAGAGACGGGCCTGGTGGCCGGTGGTGACCGCCAGATCGTATTCCTGGTTCAGCGCGCGGCGGCCGAATTCGGTGAAATCCGGTGCCGTCTGGACTTCGACCGGCTGGCCCAGCGCCCGTTCGAGATGCAGGCGCAAGGGCTGGTACATTTCGAGAATGACCCGCGCACTGGTGTGTGGCGCAATCCCCAGCTTGAAGCTGTTGTCCTGCGCCCGGGCGGCGAAGGTAGTCGTCAAACCGGCGATGGCGAGCAGGAACCCGGCAATTCGTTTGGCAAGCATGGCTATTCTCAGGCGTTGAGTTTTTCCAGCGCTTCGCGCAGTTTTCCCGGTTCGTCGAGGCGCAGCATGCGGCGAACGGCGGGGGTGAGTTCGTTGACCTCGGATTTCAGGACGTGGCTTTTGACGCGTAGAATCTGCGACGGGTGCATCGAGAAAGTGCGCAGCCCCATGCCAAGCAGCAGGCGCGTCAGGGCCGGGTCGCCGGCCATTTCGCCACAGACGGAAACCGGGATGCCGACCTTTTCGGCGCTCGACAGGGTGTGCGCCAGCAGCATCAGCACGGCCGGATGCAGCGGGTCGTAGAGGCTCGCCACCTGTTCATCGGAACGGTCGATGGCCAGCGTGTACTGGATCAGGTCGTTGGTGCCGATCGACAGAAAATCGAGGCGCCGCAGGAAAAGACCGATGGCCAGCGCAGCGGCGGGAATCTCGATCATGCCGCCAACCTCGATGTTCTCGTCGAAAGTCGCCTTCTCGCCGCGCAGGCTGGATTTTGCCTGTTCGAGCGCGGCCAGCGTCTGGTCGATTTCGTGGGCGTGGGCGAGCATCGGGATCAGCAGCTTGATCGGGCCGTATTTCGAGGCCCGCAGGATGGCGCGCAGCTGCGTCTGGAACATCCGCGGTTCGGCCAGCGACAGGCGGATGGCACGCCGACCCAGGGCCGGATTGGTCTGCACGCGATCGTTGGCGTTGTTGTCCGGGCGCAGGTCCTTGTCGTTGCCGAGGTCGAAGGTGCGGATGGTGACCGGCCGGCCAGCCATGCCCTTGACGACTTTCTTGTAAGCCTCGAACTGCTCCTGCTCATCCGGCATGTCGCCGCGGTCGAGGAAAAGGAATTCGGTGCGGAACAGGCCGATGCCCTCGGCGCCCGCTTCCAGCGCGATCGGCACGTCGCCCGGCAATTCGATATTGGCGAACAACTGGACGTCGACGCCGTCGATGGTTTGCGAGCGGGCGGTCTTCAGGCGCTTGAGCTTGGATCTTTCAAGCTCGATCTGGTTCTTGCGCAACAGGTACTCGTCGAGTACCCGCGGGTCGGGATTGACGATGACGATACCGCGCGTGCCGTCGATGATGATCTGCTCGCCGTCGCGGATCAGCGAGCGGGCGTTCTCCATGCCGACGATCGACGGAATGGCCAGGCTGCGCGCCAGGATAGCGGTATGCGAAGTGGCGCCGCCGACATCAGTGATGAAGGACGCGAAGCGGTGGTCCTTGAAGGCGATGACGTCGGCCGGCGACAGGTCGTGGGCGACGACGATCAGATTCTCTTCCTTGACGCCCTTGGCCGTCTTCATCACCGCCCTGCCCGGCCGGCCGAGCAATTCCTTGATCACCCGCTCAACGACCTGGACGACGTCGAACTTGCGCTCGCGCAGGTAGGGATCGTCGAACTGCTCGAACTGGCCGACCAGGTGTTCCATCTGCTGAACCAGTGCCCATTCGGCGTTGCAGCGCCGTTCGCGGATGATTTCCCGCGGCTTGTCCACCAGTTCCGGGTCTTCCAGGAACATCGTGTGGATGTCGATGAAGGCAGCGAGTTCGGCCGGCGCGTGTTCGGTGGTTTCCCGCATGGTCAGCAGTTCGCTCTTGACCACTGCGACCGCCGCCTCGAAGCGGGCGATTTCCTTGTCGACCATGCGCGGCGCGATGGTCAGGTGTGCGACTTCCAGCGTCGCGTGGGACATCAGCATCGCCCGCCCGATGGCGATGCCGCCGGAGACACCGAGACCGTGCAGGGTGAAGCTCATGGGCCCTATTCCCCCTCGCCGAAATAATCGGCGATCAGCGCGAGCAGCGCGGTCATCGCCTCGGCCTCGTCCGGGCCGTCGGTTTCGATGGTCACCGTCGAACCCTTGCCGGCGGCCAGCATCATGACGCCCATGATGCTCTTGGCGTTGATGCGGCGGCTGCCCTTGCTCATCCACACTTCGCAGGCATATTTTCCGGCGAGCTGGGTCAGCTTGGCCGAAGCGCGGGCGTGCAGGCCGAGCTTGTTGATGATTTCAGTGTCTTGGGTCTGCATGTCAGTGTTCCAGCATGTTGATCACGCCATCACGACCGCCGCTGATCGCCCGCGTCAGCAGGACGTCCATGCCCTTGTCGCGATAGGTCAGGGCACGCAGCAGCATCGGCAGATTGACGCCGGTGACGCCTTCGATGCGGCCCGGTTCGAGCAGCTTGAGGGCAAGGTTGGCGGGGCTGGCGCCAAAGATGTCGGAAAGCACCAGCACGCCCTTGCCATTATCGACCAGGTTCAGCATGGCACGGGCCAGCGGCAGCAGGTCGAGCGGGTCGTCCTGGGCGGAAACGCCCAACTGGTTGAGCTGGACCGGGCGCTTGTTGAGCACGTGGCAGGCATTCTGGACGAGTGCCTCGCCATAGCTGCCATGGGTAATAAGTAGGATTCCGATCATGCGCGGAATTCTACCGCCCTTTCAGCGCCGGCTGACGATCAGGATGCCGAGCACGACAAGGGCGGCACCCAGCATCTGGGCCAGGGAAATCTGTTCGTTGAGCAGCCACCAGCCAAAACCGATAGTGAGCAGCGGCCCGATCATCGAAAACAGCGAGGAACGGCCGGGGCCGAGGCGACGGATGGCGGCCGACTGGGCAAAGACCGGAATCACCGTGGCGAACAGCGCCATGGCCAGGCCCCAGCCATAGACCGGCAGCGGCTGGATGAAGGCGGCGAGCGGATGGCTGGCGGCAAAATGCAGCAGGGTGACGGCCGACGAAATCAGCGTGGCGAGCGCTGCGAAGCGCATGGCGCCGATTCTGGCGATCATCGCGCCGCTGCCGGACAGGTAGACGGCATAGGAAATGCTCGAGCCGAAAATCAGGGCGCCGCCGATCAGCACGTCGCGCCCCTCGCCCAAGCCGAGGTCATGCACGAAGGCAAAGCCGATGCCGCTGTAACACAGGGCGAGTGCGACCGCTTCGCGCCGGGTGAAAGCCTTGCCCTGGAAAAAGACACCGATCAGGATGGTCAATGTCGGATAAGTGAACAGAATCAGGCGTTCAAGGCCGGCCGAAATGTATTGCAGACCCCAAAAATCGAGAATGCTGGCGCCGTAATAACCAAAGCAGCCAAGCAGGAACAGCCGTCCCCAGTCGCCGTGCGACAGGCTGGCGCCGGCCCGCTGCTCGACCAGCCCGACCCAGACGAAGACCGGCAGGGCGAAGCCCATGCGCAAGGCGAGCAGGGTGATGGCGTCGACGCCGTAGGGGTAGGCCAGTTTGACGAAAATGGCCTTCAGCGAAAAGCCGAGCGCCGCCAACAGGGCCAGGGCGGCACCGCAGGCGGGCGTATCCTGCCAGGCGTTCGATTTTTCCAAAGCTGCTCTCGCGATTATTTTGCAGATGCCATTGAATACGCCGTCTCCGGCCTTGGCAATTGTTATTATTCCAAGCGAGCCTTCGTCAGGGACGAAAACATGCGCTACGACCTACCCGACCTCAAACTGGTCGCCGCAATCGCCGATACCGGCAGCCTGAGTCGCGGTGCCGCGCTGGTTCATCTGGCGCCGTCATCGGCCAGCCACCGCCTGAGCCAGCTTGAAGCGGCGCTCGGCGTGGCGCTCTTTGGCCGCCACGCCCGCGGCCTGAGGCCGACGCCGGCCGGCGAAGCGCTGCTCCGCCACGCCCGCCAGGTTTTCGCCCAGTTGGAACAGATGCATGCCGACCTGGCGCCCTACGTCAGCGGCCTGCACAGCCAGGTGACGATGTTCGCCAATACCAACGCCATCAACTGTTTCCTCCCCGAGGACCTCGCCGATTTCCTGCGCGAACGACCGGGCGTGCGCGTCAGTCTCGAAGAACAGCCCAGTCCGGCCATCATCCAGGCGGTGGCGGCCGGCCAGGTCGACATCGGCGTCGTCGCGCTCCAGGGCACTCAGGCCGGGCTGGAAACGCGGGCCTACCGGCGTGACCGGCTGGTGCTGATCGTGCCCGTCGGGCACCGGTTGGCGGAACGGTCGACGGTGGCTTTTGTCGAGGTCCTGGCCGAGCCTTTCGTCGGGCTGCATGCCGGCAGCGCCATCCATACCTTCATGATGAACGCCGCCGCACAACTCGGCGGCCGGCTCGATGTCCGCATCCAGGTGCGCAGCTTCAATGCCATCTGTCGCATGGTCGCCGCCGGGGTCGGTATCGGCATGGTGCCGCGCTCGTCGATTGCCGCATTCGACGGCCTGAAAACGGTGGAAATTAACGATGCCTGGGCGCCGCGCGACCTGCAACTGTGCGTTCGTTCATCGGCCGCGCTCAGCCCGGCGGCAGCCGCCCTTTTTCAACACCTGGCCGGCAAGGGTGGGCTCGACCCAAAGACACCGGCTTGGGGCGGCGCTGACGGGGCATGACGGGGCGGCTGGATGGGTAGAGCAAGACGCCGGCAAGCCGGTGCGCTTGCCGCCTTGGCTCATCCGGCCGGGTTTGAAGTCTTACAGCGGACGCTTGACGGTCAGGGCGCCGCGGATTTGACCCTGGGCATAGCCGGTTGCTTGGTCGTGCGGGTAATTCTTGCGAAGTTCGACTTGCAGACCGGCATCGAGTCCTTCGACCGGGCCATGGCAATTAAGGCAGACAGCTGCGGCGGGCAACGCCTTGATGTAGCGGAAAACCGGCTTGCCATCGAGGCTGACGATTTCGCTCTTTTCGAGGGTTTCCGGTTTCTCGCCATTGCCGGCGCGAATATTGAAATCGGCCAGCTGACGAACTTCCCACAGATCCGGCGTACCGCTTCCGGCATTACGCGTTTTCAGGCTGACGCGGCGAATGTCCCAGCCGGTCTGCTGACGCTTTTCCCGGATCAAGGCTGGCGCCTGTTCCCTGCAGACGGGAATCGCCCCCGCCACGCCCTTCGCGGCGACTGCTTCCTGCATGGCGTTGACCACCTTGGGCAGCAGCGGCAACACGGCCTTTTTCGTCTCGGCAGTCAGGGTGCCGATGTCCTGGGCGAAGGCGGGCAGGGCGACGAGCAACAGGCCAACAGTGATAGCGGTTTTCATGGAACTCCGGTGGAAAATAAGAAAACACTTATTTTACGCGAGACTGGTCGCCGGCCAGGCACGAGAGAAGAGCGGCGGCGGTGTGCAGCGGCCGGCTCGATGCGAAATTCCTGGGCGGGAGCCGGCCTTACTTGTGGTCCTTGCGGAATTTTTCGTGACAGGCCTTACAAGCCTCGCCGGTCCGACCGAACTGCGCCTTGAGCAGGTTGGCCTCGCCGGTCGTGGCGACCCTGGCCAACTCGTTGGCTTCCTTGTTGAAAGCGATCGCCAGTTCCTTGACCTTGTCCTGTTCTTCGAAGAATTCCGGCTTGACCCGCGTTCTGACCTCGCCCAGATCCTTGCCGGTTCCGGGACCGAACAAGGCACCCATGCCGGTATTTGAAATCGCCGCCACGGTGGCGGCGGCGCGGGCAGCCCCGGGCTAGCAGCCAGCCCGAGGCCTGGTGTCTTCAGCGGCGTCCGCCCAGTATCGAACCCAGTACGCCGCGCAGGATCTGGCGGCCGATTTCCCGGCCGACGGTGCCGGCCATGCCGCGGGCGGCACTCTTCGCTGCGCTTTCGAGCACGCCTTCGTGGTGGCCGCCGCGCGGGCCGGTCGTGCCGCCAAGCAGGTCGCCCAAGCCGCCAAAAATGCCGCCGGTTGAACCTTCCTGTGGTGCCGGTGCGCTTTGGCGGGGCTGCGAGGCAGGCGCCGGTTGGCCGGCGTGGTTGCCCCAGTCGTTGGCATTGAGCCCGCCGCCGGCCGGCGGTGCCGGAATGGCGCCGGGGGCGGCCGGTCGGGTCGCCGGCTTGCCGCGCAGCATTTCGTAAGCCGATTCGCGGTCGATGGCCTGGCCGTAGGCGGCCAGCATCGGCGAGGCCTGGATGATGGCCTGGCGCTCGGCGGGGCTTAACGGCCCGAGGCGGGAAGCGGGCGGGAAGATGGTGCTGCGCTCGACGATGCCGGGCACGCCCTTTTCGTCCAGGAAGGAAACCAGCGCTTCGCCGACGCCGAGTTCGGTGATTGCCGCAGCCGCATCGAATTTCGGATTGGCGCGCATGGTCTGCGCCGCCGCCAGCACGGCTTTCTGGTCGCGCGGCGTGAAGGCACGCAGCGCGTGCTGGACGCGGTTGCCGAGCTGGCCGAGAATCTTTTCCGGGACATCGAGCGGGTTCTGGGTGACGAAATAGACGCCGACGCCTTTCGAGCGGATCAGCCGGACCACCTGTTCGACCTTGTCGGTCAGCGCTTGCGGCGCGTCGGAAAACAGCAGGTGGGCTTCGTCGAAGAAGAAGACCAGTTTCGGTTTGTCGAGGTCGCCGGCTTCCGGCAGTTGCTCGAACAGTTCGGACAGCAGCCAGAGCAGGAAGGTGGAATAGAGTGCCGGCGCCTGTACCAGCTTTTCGGCGGCCAGGATGTTGATGATGCCGCGGCCGTTGGCATCTAGCTTCATCAGGTCGTGGATGTTGAGCATCGGCTCACCGAAGAAAACGTCGCCGCCCTGCTCTTCCAGCGTCAGCAGGCCGCGCTGGATGGCGCCGATCGAAGCGCTGGAAACATTGCCGTATTCGGTGGTGAAGTCCTTGGCGTTTTCGCCGACGTACTGGATGCAGGCGCGCAGGTCCTTGAGGTCGATGAGCAGCAGGCCCTTGTCGTCGGCGATCTTGAAGACCAGTTGCAGCACGCCGGTCTGCGTATCGTTCAGATTGAGCAGGCGGGCCAGCAGTAGCGGCCCCATGTCGGAAATGGTCGCCCGCACCGGCACGCCGCCGGCCCCGAAGACATCCCAGAAGGCGGCCGGATTGGCGTAGGGGACGAAGCCTTCGAGGCCGAGTTCCTTGAGGCGGGCTTCCAGCTTCGGCGTCACGGTGCCGGCTGCGGCGACGCCGGAGAGGTCGCCCTTGACGTCGGCCATGAAGACCGGCACGCCGGCGTAGGACAGGCGCTCGGCCATCGACTGCAGGGTCACCGTCTTGCCGGTGCCGGTGGCGCCGGTGATCAGGCCGTGGCGGTTGGCCATTTGCGGCAGCAGCGCCGGATAGCCGTCGGCGGACTTGGCGAGATAGAGAGGGTCGGACATCGCGGTGTTTCCTCTGTGTGGTATTTCGGCATTCTAACAATGCCGGAGCCGGCGATTGTTATGCAGCTTAAGGGCCGCTTGCATGCTCTCCTGACGAGATGGGCCGGCAGCGGGTAAAATGCCGCCTTCTTCGTTTATTGCAGTGAGAAAATCATGGCTGGTCATTCCAAATGGGCCAATATCCAGCACCGCAAGGGGCGCCAGGATGAGAAGCGCGGCGCTGCCTTCTCCAAGATTGCCAAGGAAATCACCGTGGCCGCCAAGATGGGCGGCGGCGACTTCAATTTCAATCCCCGCCTGCGCGTCGCGATCGACAAGGCCAAGGGCGTCAATATGCCCAAGGACAAGATCGACACCGCGATCAAGAAAGGCACCGGCGAACTCGAAGGCGTCGATTACGTCGAGATCCGCTACGAAGGCTACGGTATCGGCGGCGCCGCGATCATGGTCGATTGCCTGACCGACAACAAGGTGCGGACGGTGGCCGAAGTGCGTCACGCTTTCGCCAAGTTCGGCGGCAACATGGGTTCCGACGGTTGCGTTGCGTTCCAGTTCAAGCACTGCGGTCAGATGATCTTTGCCCCCGGCACCGATGAAGCGGCGCTGATGGATGCCGCGATCGAAGCCGGTGCCGAGGATGTGTCGACCAATGATGACGGTTCGATCGAAGTCATCACCGGTCCGGCCGATTTCGTCGCCGTCAAGGATGCGCTGGAAGCCGCCGGTTTCAAGCCCGAATTCGGCGAAGTGACGATGAAGCCGGAAGGCGAGAACGTATTTGCCGGCGAAGATGCGGTCCGCATGCAGAAACTGCTCGACGCGCTGGAAAGCCTGGACGACGTGCAGGAAATCTACACCACCGCCGTGATGGAAGACTGATTGCCGCCGCTGTCGATGGCGCGGCCGAGCATCGTCGAGATCGGAGCTTCAGGCTTCGGGCGCGGCGGCCTTTCCGTCGAAATCGATACTGACCTGCCGGACGGTGACGCGGGTCGCACACCGGTCCGTCCACCGGACTGCGGGCGCCGTCTGCGCTCGCCGGAGTGAGCGCGATGGACGCACCGCGCATCCTTGGCATCGACCCCGGCTTGCGGATTACCGGCTTCGGCGTCATCGAGAAGCACGGCAACCAGCTGGTCTATGTCGCCAGCGGTTGCATCAAGTCGAACGACAAGCTTTCGCTGCCGGAACGGATCAAGACGCTGTTTGCCGGGATTTGCGAAGTCGTCGCCACGTATGCGCCGAACCAGGCTGCGGTCGAAAAGGTCTTCGTCAATGTCAATCCGCAATCGACGCTGCTCCTCGGTCAGGCGCGCGGGGCGGCGTTGAGTGCGCTGGTCCATGCCGATCTCGTGGTGGCCGAATACACGGCGCTGCAGGTCAAGCAGGCGGTGGTCGGCCACGGCAAGGCGGCCAAGGAACAGGTGCAGGACATGGTGGTCAGGCTGCTTGGCTTGCCCGGTTCGCCGTCGGCCGACGCCGCCGACGCACTGGCCTGCGCCATCTGCCACGCCCACGGCGGGCAAGGACTGGGGGCGCTGGCCACCGCCGGTTATCGCGTTCGCGGCGGTCGCCTGATAGGATGATGCGATGATCCTCGAACCCCAGATTGCGACTTTTTCCAATCCGCTGGCCAGGTATGTCGCGGCGACCCGCCCGGCTTTTCTCAGCGTCACCCTGATCGGCAGCCTGATCGGGCTGGCGACGGCGCATTTCAGCGGCTATCCGGTCGATCTGCTGAAAGCCGGCCTGACCATTTTCTTCGCCCTGGTCGCCCATGCCGGCGTCAATGTCGTCAATGACTACTACGATGCGCAAAATGGTTCCGACGCCGCCAATGACGAGCGCCAGTTTCCCTTCACCGGCGGCAGCCGCTTCATCCAGAACAGCGTGCTGAGCCGGCGCGAAACCGGCTTGTTCGGCTATGCCCTGCTCGCCTCGGTGATTCCGCCGGGGATCTGGCTGGCCGCCCATTCGGCGCCGGCCCTGCTGCTGATCGGGCTGGCCGGGCTGCTGGTCGGCTGGGCCTATTCGGCACCGCCGTTCAAACTGATGAGCCGCGGCGTCGGCGAACTGGCCATCACGGCCGGCTGGCTGCTGGTCTGCGTCGGCACCGATTTCGTCCAGCGCGGTACTTTTGCCGCCCTGCCATTGGTCGCCGGCCTGCCTTTCGCGTTGCATGTCGCCAACATCCTCTTCATCAACCAGTTTCCCGATCGCCGGGCCGATGCCGGCGCCGGCAAGCGCACCCTCGTCGTCCGTCTTGGCCCGGCGACGGCCCGCTGGGGCTATCCGCTGCTTGCCCTGTTCGCCCACGGCTGGCTGCTGGCCCAAGTTATCGGCGGCCAGTTGCCGGTATACGCGCTGGCGGCGACGCTGACCCTGCCGCTGTCGCTGCTCGCCACCGGCCGGCTATTGCGGGCCGCCGAACGCCCCGCCGACCTGGTGCCGGCGATCAAACAAACCATCCTGGCCGCCAATCTCCACGGCCTGCTACTGGTGGCCGCCCTGCTCGCCGCCACCCCGGGAATACAACCATGATCGGACGCCTGACCGGCTTATTGTTTGAAAAGAACCCGCCGCAGATCGTGCTCGACGTGAACGGTGTCGGCTACGAGCTCGACGTGCCGATGAGCACTTTTTACAACCTGCCGGCCAATGGCGAAAAAGCCATGCTGCTCACTCACTTCGCAGTGCGCGAGGACGGGCATTACCTTTACGGTTTCCTGACTGAAGCCGAGCGTTTTGCCTTCCGGCAATTGCTCAAGGTGTCCGGCATCGGTGCCCGCACCGCGCTGTCGGTGCTGTCGGGGCTGTCGGTCGGCGATCTGGCGGCGGCCGTCGCCCAGCAGGAACTCGGTCGCCTGATCAAGATTCCCGGTATCGGCAAGAAGACGGCCGAGCGCCTGCTCCTCGAACTGAAGGGCAAGCTGGCCGAAACCACCGGCGTCGCGCTGAGCGCCCCGGCCGACGATGCCCGCCAGGATATTGCCAACGCCCTGCTCGCCCTCGGTTACAACGAAAAGGAAGCGGCGGCGGCGATGAAGCAGTTGCCGGCCGATGTCGGCACTTCCGACGGTATCCGGCAGGCGCTCCGGCTGCTGTCCAAGGTCTGATGTTCAGCGAAGACAATCCCCGCCGCCTGGCGCAGATCGCGCTGGTCGTGCTGCTCATCGTCGGCTGCCTGGCGGTGCTGTGGCCGATGATCGGTGCCGTGCTGTTCGCTTTCGTGGTCTGGATCTGCACCTGGCCGCACTATTCGGAAAAGCTGCTGCCGCGCCTGGGCGGACGCGACACGACGGGGGCCTCGCTGATGACCCTGCTGCTGGTGCTGATCATGCTGCTGCCCATGGTCTTCCTGGCGGGCAGCCTCGTGGCCGGCACCGATCATCTGATCGATTTCGCCAAACCGTATATCGAGCAGGGCCTGCCGGTCGAGCCGCCGGCCATTTTCGCCAGCGTGCCGTTTTTCGGAACGGAATTGCAGGCTTTCTGGCACAAGATCGCCAGCAGCCGCGACGAGCTCAACGAACTCCTCAAGCAGATGCTCGGACCGGCCCGCCAGCTGGCGCTGGCGCTCGGCGGCATCGCGGCCAACGGCCTGCTGCAACTGGCCCTGGTGTTGTTCGTCGTGTTCTTTCTCTACCGCGACGGCAAGGCGGTCAGTCATGCCCTTTACGTTGCGGCCCACAAGCTGGGCGGCCAGCTGGGGGAGGAAATGCTCGACAAGGCGCGCGGCACGGTGCTCGGCGTCATGCTCGGCATCGTCGGCACCGCCGCGGCACAGGGCACGGTGGCGATGCTCGGTTTCCTGATCGCCGGCGTGCCGGGGGCGATGCTGCTCGGCTTTGCCACCTTTTTTCTGTCGATGATCCCGATCGGGCCACCGCTGATCTGGGGCGGTGCCGCCGCCTGGCTATACAGCCAGGAACAGAGCGGCTGGGCGATTTTCATGGTGCTTTACGGCACCTTCATCATCAGCAGCATCGATAATTTCGTCAAACCGGTACTGATCGCCCGGGGCGCCGGCATTTCGATTCTGCTGATCGGCCTGGGCGTGCTCGGCGGCGTGCTGGTCTTCGGCTTTATCGGCATCTTTCTCGGCCCGGTCCTGCTTGCCCTTGGCCACATGCTTTTCGGGCGCTGGACGGAAAAGGACGACCCCGCATGATCGAAACCGATAAACTTTCCGTTCCCGAGCGCATCATTG
Organism: Bacteroidota bacterium; assembly: GCA_050259955.1. GTDB lineage: Bacteria > Pseudomonadota > Gammaproteobacteria > Burkholderiales > Rhodocyclaceae > Azonexus. Next base: position 182,002 of record JBLNBM010000027.1, on the reverse strand, counting down.
CGCCGCAAGCCAAATCGGCGCAGGAAGAAGCGCTCGAACGCGCCCTGCGGCCCAAGCGCCTGGCCGACTACACCGGCCAGGCGAAAATACGCGAACAGCTGGAAATCTTCATTCAGGCCGCGAAAAAGCGTGGCGACTCGCTCGACCACGTGCTGCTCTTCGGCCCGCCGGGCCTCGGCAAGACGACGCTGGCCCATATCGTCGCCCACGAAATGGGCGTCAACATGCGACAGACCTCGGGGCCGGTGCTGGAGCGGGCTGGCGACCTGGCCGCCATCCTGACCAATCTAGAACCGCACGACGTGCTGTTCATCGACGAAATTCACCGCCTCTCCCCCGTGGTCGAGGAAATCCTCTACCCGGCGCTGGAAGATTTCCAGATCGACATCATGATCGGCGAAGGTCCGGCGGCGCGCTCGGTGAAACTGGATCTGCCGCCCTTCACGCTGATCGGCGCTACCACCCGCGCCGGCATGCTGACCAATCCGCTGCGCGACCGCTTCGGCATCGTCGCCCGTCTCGAGTTCTACAGCGCCGCGGAATTGCAGCAGATCGTCAGCCGTTCGGCCGCACTGCTCAATGCACCGATCGATCCGGCAGGCGCGCTGGAAATCGCCAAACGTTCACGCGGCACGCCGCGCATCGCCAACCGCCTGCTGCGCCGGGTTCGCGACTACGCCGAGGTCAAGGCCGACGGCAACATCACCCGCGCGGTGGCCGATGCTGCATTGCACATGCTCGACGTCGACCCGGCCGGGCTCGACATCATGGACCGGAAACTGCTCTCCGCGGTGATCGACAAGTTCGGCGGCGGCCCGGTCGGCGTCGATAACCTGGCGGCGGCGATCGGCGAAGCCCGTGACACCATCGAGGACGTGCTGGAGCCCTACCTGATCCAGCAGGGTTACCTGCAACGCACGCTGCGCGGGCGCATCGCGACGCCCGCCATCTACCGCCACCTCGGCCTGGCCGAACCGAACAGCGCCGTCGTCCGCGACCTGCTGGCTGACGAATAGCCGGCTGCCCGCGGTAAACGGACAAAGCCCCGGACTTTCATCCGGGGCTTTGTGTTGTTGGGGTGGTATCGCTTACTTGGCGGCCGGTGCTGCAGCCGGCGTCGCAGCGGGGGCGGCGGCTTCGGTCTTGGTGTGCTTCTTGTGGCTCTTCTTCACCGACTTGGCATCGGCAGCCGGTGCGGCTTCGGTCTTGGCAACTTCAGCCTTGGCGACTTCAGTCTTGGCCGGGGCGGCAGCCTTCGGGGCTTCGACCTTCTTTTCGGCGGTCGCGGCAGCCGGGGCGGTGATCTTGGCGGCCGGGGCGGCGGCGGGAGCAGCTGCCGGAGCAGGAGCCTGGGCGAAGGAAGCGGAAGCAAAGCCGGCGGCAACAGCGAGAGCGATAACAGTCTTGAACATTTTGAATCTCCTTGAGCAGTGTTTGATTTGCGTTTTCCGGTGCTGCGATATTGCAGCGCCTTGTGCCGAATAACGCGGCTCGTTGGCAGTTCGATGTCATGAGCAATGTAAGCTGGTGTATCGCTCTGTGACCAAAGCGTTTCAAGTCGTTAAGGTCGCGCCCGCTGGTTGCCGCCGACCCGCAGCGCGGTCAGGATGGCCAGGCACTGGAGGATGGCGATGCCGATCAGCACCTGGGCAAAGCGCCCGCTGTCCATGAAGCCACCGAAGACGAGCGGCGCCACGGCCAGCCCGGCATCGAGCCCGGAGTAAACAAAGCCATAGACCCGGCCGTAGGCGGCGTGGCCGAAACGCGCCGTCGCGGCGCGGCGGACCAGCAGGTCGCGCGAGGGGCCGGCGATGCCGACGCAGAAGCCGATCTCGGCCATCAACGGCAGCACGCACCAGACCGGCAGATGCACGGTCGCCAACAGGATGGCGAGCAGCGCCGCAGCGGCCAGCGCCAGTCCGATCAGGCGGTCGTGCTCGCCCTTCTGGGCGAGGAAGCCGCCGAGCAGGATGCCGGCGGCGCCGCCTAGCAGATAGGCCGACAACGAACTGGCGGCTGCGGCCAGCGACAGGCCGTAGAGATTTTGCAAAATGGGCGAGGCAAAATTCTGGATGGCGCCGAAGGCCGTGGTGATCAGGAAGAAAAAGGCAAAGCACAGCCAGACGGCGCCCGAGCGCAGGAAGGCGAGCGGCGACACCGGCGCTTCGTTCCTTGCCGCATGGACGGGCTGCGGCGGATCGTCGAGCGTTCGCCGACGCCAGAAGAGAAGGCTCAGCGCCACCGCGGCGACGACGGCGGCAGCCAGCGCCGCCATCCGCCAGCCGGCATTGGCCGCGATGGTGGTCAGGAACACCGGCGCCAGCGCCCAGCCCAGATTGCCGGATAGACCGTGCATGGCAAAGGCATGACCGAGCCGCGCCTGCGAAACATGGCGATTGAGGATGGTGAAGTCGGCCGGATGGAAAACGCTGTTACCCAGCCCGGCCAAGGCGGCGACCAGGGCCAGCATCGGGTAGCCGTCGGCAAAGGCGAGGAGCAGCGCGGCGAGCAGGAAACAGGTGATGCCGGCGCCGAGCACGCGGGCCGCCCCGAGATGATCCACCAGGAAGCCGGCCATCGCCTGGCCGAGGCCGGAAACGACGAAGAAGATGGTCATCGTCGCCCCGATGCCCGTGAAGCTCAGGCCGAAATCCTTCATCAGCCAGGGAAAGAGCGGCGGCAGCAGCAGATGGAAAAAGTGCGAAACGCCATGTGCGAAACCGATCAGGCTGATCGTTTCCAGATCGCGACCGGCGGGCGGCGACAAGGTGGCGGTGGTCATCGGGGGGAACTCCGTTATCGGGTAAAAGCCAGTTTATCGGCTGGCCGATTGACCATGATTCGATAAACCGACAATAATCATCGCAATGCAGACACGCCTGCCTTTCGATCCCTTTCCCCGGCGCGCCCCGACCGTCGATGAGCCGATCACCGTCAATCTGCGGCGGCCGCCGCCCGATGTCGCGGTGCCCCGCCACCACCATGCCTGGGCGCAACTGGCGGTGCCGCTGAGCGGCGGCTTGCAGGTGTCGGCCGCCGGCATGACGTGGATCGTGCCGTCCTTTCGGGCGGTGTGGATTCCGCCGTATATCGAACATGAAGTGGTGATGCTCGGCCGGGTGGAGTTGCGCACCGTATACATCGCGCCGGACGCGGCTCCGTTGCCGCTGGCGGCCTGCGCGGTGGTCGAAGTCTCGGACCTGATGCGCGCCCTGATCGAAGCCCTCGGTCAGCGCGGTGACGATGCGGCCCGGCGCGACCTGATGATCGCCCTGCTGCTCGCCGAAATGCGCCGGGCGCCGCCGCTCTCGCTCGGTTTGCCGCTACCCGCCGACCGGCGTCTGCAAAGCCTGTGTGATGCGCTGATCGCCGAGCCGGCTTCGCCGCTTGACCTCGGCCAATGGGCGGCCAAAGTCGGGGCCAGCGAGCGAACCCTGGCCCGGCTCTTCCAGCGCGAACTGAAAATGAGCTTCGGCGAATGGCGGCAGCAACTGCGCCTGGCGCGCGCCCTCGATCTGCTCGGCCGCGGCCAGCCGCTCGGAGTGGTCGCCGGGACGCTGGGCTATGCCAGTCCGGCAGCATTTTCCGCAATGTTCAAGCGTGCCCTTGGCATGCCGCCCAGCCGCTTCCTGGCTGAGCATGAGTCCGGGCGAGGCGGCTGAGGAAGGCCGCGCCGGCGGCATTTCGACGAGCGATCCGGGCCGGAGCATAAGAGGCATGGAAACAGATCGTTACAAATGCATGTTGCAGCGCAAGGTAGAATTACATGATGAAATATCAGCCGAAGCCCAACGCTTTCTCGATCCCCGTCCGTGTGTACTACGAGGATACCGATGCCGGCGGCGTCGTCTATTATGCCAATTACCTGAAGTTCTTCGAGCGCTGCCGCACCGAGTGGATGCGCTTTGCCGGTCATGACCAGTCGCAACTGGCGGCCGAGGCCGGCATTGGCTTTGTCGCGCGCAAGGCGAGCTGCGAATACCTGAAACCGGCCCGTCTCGACGACGAATTGAGCGTCGGCCTGGAAGTCGAAAAACTGACCCGCGTCCGCGTCGTCTTCCGCCAGCATGTCCGCCGCGGCGACGACGAGCTGGTGACCGGTACCGTCGAAATTGCCTGCGTCAATATGGCCACCATGACGCCTTCCGCCATTCCCGAATTCCTGCACCGCAAACTGGAAGCCCTTAAATGAACGTTACCCAGGACCTGTCGATCCTTCACCTGATTCTCGATGCCAGCGCCGTCGTCCAGGCCGTCATGGCCTTGCTGGCCGGCGTTTCATTCATGTCCTGGTACTACATTTTCATGAAGTGGTTCGCGGTGCGCCAGGCGCGCAGCAAGACCGAGATTTTCGAGCGCGACTTCTGGTCGGGCGGCGACCTGACCAATCTCTACAACAGCGCGGTCAACGACCGGCATCATGCCGGTTCCATGGAACGTGTCTTCGAAGCGGGTTTCCGCGAATTCACCAAGCTCAAGGGCCAGAAGAACCTCGATCCCAAGGATGTGGTCGACGGTTCGCGCCGTGCCATGCGCGCCACCTACCAGCGTGAAGTGGATGCCCTGGAAGCTCATCTCGCCTTCCTCGCCTCGGTCGGCTCGGTATCGCCCTACATCGGCCTGTTCGGCACCGTCTGGGGCATCATGCATGCCTTCCGCGGCCTCTCCAACGTCGGCCAGGCAACCTTGGCCACCGTCGCCCCGGGCATCGCCGAAGCCCTGGTCGCCACCGCCATCGGCCTCTTCGCGGCCATTCCGGCGGTCCTCGCCTACAACCGCTTCTCCCATGACATCGACCGCCTGGCCACACGCTACGAGTCGTTCATGGAGGAGTTCTCCAACATCCTGCAACGGCAGATGCGTTAAGCCATGCGCCAGCGCCGACTGAAAAGCGATATCAACGTCGTACCCTACATCGACGTCATGCTGGTGCTGCTCGTCATCTTCATGGTGACGACGCCGATGATGACCACCGGCTCGGTCGATTTGCCGAGTACCTCGACGGCGCCGCAAAAGCCGCCGAAATACGTCAAGGTCCAGGTCAAGGACGACGGCGCGCTGTCCATTTTCGATGTCAATGGCCACGAAAAGAAAGTCCGCAACATCAAGGAATTGAAAGGCGAACTGGCGGCGCTGCAGGAAGCCGACGAGAAGACGCCCATCCTGATCGCCGGCGACAAGGAAACCCAGTACAAGAACGTCATCGAGGTGCTCGATGAGGCGAAACGGGCCGGCTTTGAAAAAGTCGGCCTGGAAACCGGCAGCAAATAGCGCTCCATGATCGACGAGATCCGCGAAGAGCCGGGCAAGAAATACGCCCTGACCTTCACCATCCTGGTGCACGTCGGTTTGCTCGGCGCGCTTATTTTCGGCGTGCAATGGAAGAGCAAACCGCCGGAGGTGATGGAAGTCGAACTGTGGTCGCCGACTCCCGTGCCGGCCACCCGGGTGGTGGCGCCGCCGCCGGAGCCGGAAGTCAAGCCGCCGCCGAAAATCGAGCCGAAGCCGGTTCCCAAGGTCGAGCCCAAGCCCGAACCGCTGCCGCCGAAGAAGCCGGATATCGCGGTCAAGGAAGAAAAGAAGAAACCCGAGCCGAAAAAGCCGGAACCCAAGCCGGAACCGCCCAAACCGGAACCGAAAAAGCCCGAGCCCAAGCCCGAGCCGAAGAAGCCGGAACCGCCGAAGCCGGAAGTCAAACCGGCACCCAAGGCACCGAACTTCGACGACATGTTGAAGCGCGAAATGTCCGACCTCAAGCCGCGTCCGAATACCCAGCAACTGGCCAATGCCGCGGCCGCCGAGTCGGAACAGCGCGCTTCGGCCAACAAACGCGGCCTGGCCGACTATGCGGCCAAGATCCGCGGCAAGGTGCGCGGCAACATTGTTTTGCCGCCCAGCATCCAGGGCAATCCGGAAGCCCTTTTCGAAGTCAGCCAGTTGCCGTCCGGCGAAGTGCTCGACGTCAAGCTGAAACGCTCGAGCGGCAACGGGGCGCTGGATACCGCCATCGAGCGGGCGATCCGGAAATCCTCACCCTTGCCCAAGCCAGACAATCCGGCGCTGTTCGAGCGCGTCCTGGAAATCAAATACAAGCCGTTTGAAGAGTAAAATCGCGCGAAACTTATTGAAAATGAAGACCATGCAACGAATTTCCCGTCGTCTTTTCCTGGTGTTCGGCCTGCTCAGTGCCGGTTTGTCGTACGCCCAGCTGTCCATCGAAATCACCGGCGCCGGCGCCAACCGCATCCCGGTGGCGATTGCCGATTTTCTTGGCGATCCGACCGCTTCCCGCATCGTGACTTCGACGGTGCGCTCCGATCTTGAACGCAGCGGCCTGTTCAAGCTGGTCGATACGACCGGGGTCGCGCTCGACGAAAATTCCCCGGTCAATCACGGCGACTGGAAAAACAAGGGCGCCGACGCGCTGGCCGCCGGCAGTATCGGCCGCAGCGCCGATGGCCGCATGGAAGCGCGTTTCCGGGTCTATGACACGCAAAAGGCGGTGACCGTGGGCGGCGCCGCTTACGTCACCGGCAACGAACAATTGCGCATCGCCGGCCACCGTATCGCCGATTACATCTACGAAAAACTGACCGGCGAAAAAGGCGTTTTCTCGACCCGCATCGCCTACGTCGTCAAAAGCCGCGGCCAGTTCCTGCTGCAGATCGCCGACGCCGACGGGCAGGGCGCCGCCACGGCGCTGACTTCGCCGGAGCCGATCATCTCTCCGGTCTGGTCGCCGGACGGCGGTAAGCTGGCCTACGTCTCCTTCGAGAAGAAGAAGCCGGTGATCTATGTCCATTCGCTGGCTTCCGGCCAGCGCCACATCGTCGCCAATTTCAAGGGCTCGAACTCGGCGCCGGCCTGGTCGCCGGACGGCCGCAAGCTGGCCGTGGTGCTTTCCAAGGACGGCAATTCGCAGATCTACGTGGTCAATGCCGACGGCAGCGGCGTCCAGCGCCTGACCCAGTCGCCCGGCATCGATACCGAGCCGCGCTATGCGCCGGACGGCGGCAACATCTATTTCACCTCGGATCGCGGCGGCAGCCCGCAGATCTACCAGGTCGGCGCCACGGGCGGCGAGGCCCGCCGCGTCAGCTTCGAAGGCAGCTACAACGTCTCGCCGCGGCCGTCGCCGGACGGCAAGAGCCTCGCCTTCATCACCCGCCGCGAAGGCCGCTTCCAGCTGGCCGTGATGGACCTGGCCAGCCGCCAGGTGCAGGTGCTGAGCGATTCCTACAAGGACGAATCTCCGAGTTTTGCCCCTAATAGCCGCATGATCCTGATCGCCACGGAAGTCGGCGGGCGCGGCGTACTGTCGGCTGTGTCCAGCGATGGCAGGATCAAACAACGCCTCTCGGTGGCCGCAGGTGACGTGCGCGAACCGGCCTGGGGCCCTTACTTTCAATAATCTCGCATGGAGCATGTTGTGAATAAACTTTTAATCCCCGCCCTGTTGGCCACCCTGATCGTCGGTTGCAGTTCCACCCCGATTCCCGATGAGAACGCCGGCGCCCCGGTCGAGTCGCGCAGCGGTTCCACCGGTCCCGGCGTCGCCTCGGTCGTCGCTGGCGGTGTCGATGCCAACGGTCTGCCGCGCGAACTGACCGACCCGAAGAGCACGCTGTCCAAGCGCAGCATCTACTTCGATCTCGACAAGTACGAAGTCAAGGACGAGTACAAGGATCTGGTCGCCGCCCACGCCAAGTACCTGGTCGCCCACCGCGACTTCAAGGTGCTGCTGCAAGGCAATACCGACGAACGCGGCAGCCGCGAATACAACCTCTCTCTCGGCCAGAAGCGTTCTGACGCCGTCAAGCGTTCGCTGACCCTGCTCGGCGCCCGCGAAGACCAGGTCGAATCGGTCAGCCTCGGCGAGGAAAAGCCGAAGAACGCCGGTCACGACGAAGCCGCCTGGGCGGAAAACCGTCGCGCCGACATCCTCTACAAGGCTGCCGACGGCCGCGGCGAGTTCTGATCATGCGCCGCCTCCACCTTGTTCTGCTGATTGCCGCCCTCGGTGCCGGCCAGGCCCGGGCCGGCGTGTTCGACGACGACGAAGCGCGTCGCCAGATTGCCGACCAGAAGATCAAGGCGGAGGCGCGCTTCGACCAGCAGGCCAAGGCGCAGCTTGAGCTGGCCAACCAGATCGCGCACCAGGCGGAGGAAATCGCCCGCCTGCGCGGTTTGCTGGAAACCATCACCTACAAGCAGGAAGTCGCCGACAAGCGCACTCAGGATTTCTACCTGGACCTCGATTCCCGCCTGCGCAAGTTCGAGACGCAGCCGGTCGCCGAAGCCGAGCCGGCCAACGGCGTCGCTGCCACCATCAAGGGCGATCCGGCCAAGGAAGGCCAGGAGTACGAAGCAGCGCTCAACCAGTTCAAGGCCGCCAAGTACAAGGAAGCCGCCGCCGGCTTTGCCGCTTTCGCCCAGAAATATCCGGACAGTTCCCTGGCGCCCAACGCCCAGTACTGGCTAGGCAATGCCTGGTATGCCCAGCATGATTGCAAGCGCGCCATCGAGGCGCAAAGCGTGGTCACCACCAAATACGCCGACAGCGCCAAGGCGCCGGATGCCTGGCTGGCCATCGCCACCTGCCAGCAGGAGCTGGGCAACCCGACCGGGGTCAAGCGCTCGCTGGAAACGGTGATCGCCAAGTATCCTAATTCCCCGGCCGCCGAAGCGGCCCAGCAACGCCTGAAAAAGAAGTGACAGACGGCCTTTGCCGCCACGGCGGGAAAGGCCCTGCGCCGGCGACCCGTTCACGGCCATGATGGCCATTCGCGAGACTTTCCCGTGGCCCTGAGAATCACCGAAATCTTTTATTCCCTGCAAGGCGAGGCGTCGCGCGTCGGCCTGCCGACCGTCTTCGTCCGCCTGACCGGCTGCCCGTTGCGCTGCGTCTGGTGCGATAGCGAATACAGCTTTACCGGCGGGGCGCCGGCGACCATCGAATCGGTACTCGCCGAAGTGGCGAAATATCCCGCCCGCCAGGTCTGCGTCACCGGTGGCGAGCCGCTGGCGCAGAAAGAATGCCTGCCCCTGCTGGTCGCCCTGTGCGATGCCGGCTACGACGTTTCGCTGGAAACCTCGGGGGCGCTGGATATTTCGGCGGTCGACCGGCGCGTTTCGCGGATCATGGACCTCAAGGCACCGGATTCCGGCGAATGCGCCCGGAACCGCTGGGAAAACCTCGATTTCCTGAATGGCCGCGATGAGATCAAGATCATTATCGCTTCGCGCGCCGATTATGAATGGGCTCGCGCCGAGCTCCGGGAGCGCCGTCTCGACATCCTCTGCCCGGTGCTTTTTTCGCCGGCCCAAGGGCGCGTCGAAGGCGCCGACCTCGCCGCCTGGATCCTTGAAGACGGCCTTAATGTGCGCTTCCAGCTGCAACTCCACAAGCTGCTTTGGGGTAACATGAAAGGCAAATAAGGGAAGGAGACCCCATGCCGAGCAACCGCCGCCAATACTCGCGCGTCCAGTTCCAAACGGATGCCAGTCTCTTTCTGCCCAACGGCGAATTGGCCGTCGAAATCGTCGATCTCTCGCTCAAGGGCGCCCTAGTCAGGCCGCAGGGCGAAGCCTACGCCAAGGTCGGCAGCAATTGTGTGCTGAAAATACGGCTCGACAATCTGGGGACGACCATCCGCATGGAATGCGCCATCGTCCATCACCAGGGAGACTTGTACGGCCTCTACTGCACCGAGATCGATCTCGACAGCATCACCCATCTGCGCCACCTGATCGCCCTCAACCTGGGCGACGAAGCTTTGCTCGAACGGGAATTCCGGGCGCTGACCAGTCACTGAGCAATTATGCGAAGCGGGTTGTGGAAGCATTGATGCTGGACTAGTATTCCTCAAGTCTTGATGCCGATCGCCGACGGTCATGAGCGATCACGGATCACTGATTTGTGGGGACAACGAAATGGTGGGCAGTTCGATCGATTCATCGTCGGCGGGCAGCTGGCGAGGCAATTTTTCGGCGCGGCGCCGGGCAAACAGATGAACGAGCGGCGCGATCCCTGTGCTTGCCCACTGCGCGACCTGGAAGTCGTGCCTGGTCAGCGCTTGCCGGAATGGTGCGAGATCCAGCATGCCATTCTCGAAAACGCCGGACGCGCCATCATTGCCACCGATACTTGCGGTCGGGTGATCTATTTCAGCCCCTCGGCCCAGCGCATGCTGGGCTATACCTGGAGCGACATGATCGGCCGGCCGGTGATGGTATTTCACCTGGCCAAGGAGATCGAACGGCGCGCGCTCAGCATGTCGGCCGAACTGCAGTCGGAGATCGCCCCGGGCTTCGCGGTCCTGGTCGCCAAGTTGGGCCGCCGGCAGACCGACGAACAGGACTGGACCTATCGGCGCAAGGACGGTTCTCACCTGCCGGTGGCCCTGTCGCTGACCCAACTGCAGGACAATCGGGGCGAGTTGCTCGGCTATCTCGTGATTGCCAGCGATCTTTCCCGGCGCCACGAGCGGGAGCAGGACTTGCGCATCGTCTCGCTGGCTTTCAGGTCGCAGGCGGCAATCATGGTCGCTGACGCCGATCAGCACATCCTGCGCGTCAATGACGCGTTCACCACACTGACCGGCTATGGCGCCGACGAAGTCATCGGCAAGACGCCGGTCATTCTGAAGTCCGGGCGTCACGATGCGGACTTCTACCGGCAGATGTGGCAGAGCCTGCAAGCAGAGGGGCACTGGCAGGGCGAAATATGGAATCGCCGCAAATCCGGCAGCATTTTTGCCGAGTGGCTGACGATCAGCGAAATTCGTGACGAGAACGGCGAGCTGACCCATTATGTCAGCACCTTTTCGGATATCACCGAACTGAAGACGGCCGAGTCGGAAATCTACAGCCTGGCCTTCTACGACGCCCTGACCGGATTGCCGAATCGCCGCCTGCTGCTCAACCGGCTTGGCCAGGCGCAGCTGTCCGGTAAGCGTAGCCAGCAATTTGCCGCCCTGCTGATCATCGATCTCGATTGTTTCAAGAACCTCAACGACACCCTCGGCCATGATATCGGCGATCGCCTGCTGGTCGAAGTTGCCCGCCGGCTGTGCGCCAGCATCCGGGAGTGCGATACGGCGGCCCGCCAGGGCGGCGACGAATTCATCGTCGTCCTCGAAAACCTCGGCCAGGAGGCCGAAGCAGCCAGTATTCAGGCGGAAATGGTGGCCGAGAAAATCCGCCTGGCCCTGAACGAGCCCTATGTCGTAAGCGGCGATGTCGAGCACTACCACTCGGGCAGCATCGGCATCAGCCTGTTTCGCGGTCACGACAAGACCATCGATACACTGCTCAAGCAAGCCGACATCGCGCTCTACAAGGCCAAGGATGCGGGGCGCAATGCCATCCGCTTCTTCGACAATGCCATGCAGACGGCGCTCGACCGCCGTTCCCGCCTGGAGTTGCAACTGCACCAGGCACTTGCCCGCCAGGAATTCAAGCTTTTTGTGCAGCCCCAGGTCAATACCGACCGCCAACTGGTCGGTGCCGAAGCCCTGCTGCGCTGGCAGGCGCCCGGCGCGGACATGGTGCCGCCAGCCGATTTCATTCCGCTGGCCGAAGAAACCGGACTGATTATCCCGATCGGCGCCTGGGTGCTCGACACGGCATGTGCTCACCTGCGGCGCTGGGCCGACAATTGGCGAACCCGGCATCTTCATCTCGCGGTCAATGTCAGCGCCCGGCAATTCCGGCAAGCCGATTTTGTCGAGCAGGTCAGTGCGGCGCTGTCACGGCACGGCGCGGCCCCGGAACTGCTCAAGCTCGAGCTGACCGAAAGCCTGCTACTCGACAATGTCGATGGCGTGGTGGACAAGATGCAGGCCTTGCGCCAACTGGGCGTCCGTTTTTCGCTGGATGACTTCGGCACCGGCTATGCCTCGCTGTCATACCTGAAGCGCTTTCCCTTCCAGCAGCTCAAGGTCGATCGCTCCTTCATCCGCAATATCGCCATCGACGCGGACGATGCGGCCATCGTGCGGGCGATCATTGCGATGGGCAACACCCTGCGTCTCAATGTCGTCGCCGAAGGCGTCGAAGCCGAGGACCAGCATGCCTATCTCGTCGAGCATGGCTGTACCGGCTTCCAGGGCTACCTGTTCGGCCGGCCAGTTCCCTTTGCCGAATTCGAATCCACCCTGGCCGAAGATTACGGCCGGCCGCCGGCATTCCCGGAAAAGCGGGCCGGCTAGGACTGGCCGCTGCAGGGAAATGCTGCACCCGGCGGCAAATCGGGGCAAAATCGGCCCCTTAAGGTATATTCCCGCCCCATCATGAAACCAGCCGTTCTTCTTCTGTCCGGCGGACTCGACTCCGCCACCTGCCTCGCCCTCGCCCGCAGCCAGGGCTTTGCCGTCTATTGCCTGTCCTTCGACTATGGCCAGCGGCACAGTGCCGAACTCGACGCCTCGCGCCGCGTCGCCGCGGCGCTGGGCGCCGTGGAGCATCGGGTCATCAATTTCGGCCTCGCCCAGTTTGGCGGTTCGGCGCTGACCGACCGCAACATCGCGGTGCCGGTCGGCGGCGTGCAGCCGGGCATTCCGGTCACCTATGTGCCGGCCCGCAATACCATCATGCTGTCGCTGGCCCTGGCTTGGGCCGAAGTGCTGGGCAGCCGCGACATTTTCGTCGGGGTCAATGCCGTCGATTATTCCGGCTATCCCGACTGCCGGCCGGAATACATCGCGGCGTTCGAGCAGATGGCCAACCTGGCGACCAAGGCCGGGGTCGAAGGCGTCAAGCTGCGTATCCACGCCCCGCTGATCGACCTCAGCAAGGCCGAAATCATTCGCACCGGTGTCGCGCTGGGCGTCGATTACGGCCTGACCGTTTCCTGCTATCAGGCCGATGCTGCCGGTCGGGCCTGCGGCCAGTGCGATTCCTGCCGGCTACGAGCGGAAGGCTTCGCCGCCGCCGGCGTTGTCGACCCGACGATCTACGCCGCCTAAACCTGGGCGCTTCAGCCGCCCTCGTTTTCCTTCAGTTTCTCGATAACCAGCGGGAAAGCGCCGGAGCCGACGAGGGCGATGGCCGACACGATGAAAGCCAGTCCGGCCATCGGGTCGTCGAGCACCGGATGCAGGCTGGCGCCGTAGCCGGCCAGGCTGATCAGGCCGGGAATGGCGCACAGGGCGCCGAGCGTGCTCAGGGCGATGAAGGAGACAGGATAACGGCGCATGGCGGGAAGCCGGTTTCGGCGTGCAGGTTGGCTGAGTTGCGTAGTGTAGCGATGCCCGGCAGCCAGCCGCAATGCTTTGCTGCCCAGGGGCGCGAACCATTCGGCTTTTCGGCGTTCTGACCCATGCGCCATTCGGCGGATGTCCCGCCGAAAGCAAGATCCGAAATTTTGCCGAACATTCCCGACCCGCCATGAACGCTCCGCAGCATCCGCTCCCTGAATATCCCGTTTTCGACAACAGCTTCGCCGCCCTGCCGGAGGCTTTCTACACGCGCCTGGCCCCTCATCCGCTGGCCAATCCGTACGTGGTGGCGGTCAGCGACGAAGTGGCCGCTCTGCTGGAAATGCCGCCTGAACAGCTCGAACGTCCTGAATTTGCCGAGATTTTCGCCGGCAACCGCCTGCTCCCGGGCAGCGACCCGCTGGCCGCCGTTTATTCCGGGCATCAGTTCGGCGTCTGGGCCGGCCAGTTGGGCGACGGTAGGGCGCATCTGCTAGGCGGCCTGCGCAATGCGCAGGGGCACTGGGAAATCCAGCTCAAGGGGGCGGGACGCACGCCCTATTCGCGCGGTGCCGACGGTCGGGCGGTTTTGCGTTCGTCGATCCGTGAATTCCTTTGTTCGGAAGCGATGGCCGGGCTTGGCATCCCGACGACGCGGGCGCTGTGCATCATCGGCGCCGAACAACCGGTACGCCGCGAGGAAATCGAAACGGCGGCGGTGGTCACCCGCGTTGCTCCGGGTTTCGTGCGTTTCGGCTCCTTCGAGCATTGGGCAGCCCGCGAGCGCCACGACGAATTGCGGAAACTGGCCGACTACGTAATCGATACCTTCCGCCCGGAATGCCGGGCCGCCGCCAATCCCTACGCCGCTTTGCTGGCTGATGTCGCCCAACGCACCGGCGAACTGGTGGCGCACTGGATGTCGGTCGGCTTCATGCATGGCGTGATGAACACCGACAACATGTCCATCCTCGGCCTGACCCTGGATTACGGCCCCTTCGGCTTCATGGAGGCGTTCGATCCAGGCCACATCTGTAACCATTCCGATCACCAGGGCCGTTACAGCTACCGCAACCAGCCGGCCGTCGCCCAGTGGAACCTCTATCGCCTGGCCGATGCCCTGCTAGCGCTGGTCGGTAGTCCGGCCGAGGCGCAGGCGGCGGTGGACGAGCATTTCGGGCCGGCTTTCGAAAGCCGCTTCGAGCAACTGATGGGCGCCAAGCTCGGTTTTCACGCCCCGTTGGCCGACGACGTCGACTTCATCGGCGAAACTTTCGGCTTCCTGCAGCAGCATCGCCCCGACTTCACCCTCTTTTTCCGCTCCCTGGCCAAACTGCCGGCAGAGGTCGGGCCGGGCAGCGCGGCAGCTGCCGATGCTCCCTTGCGTGACCTTTTCATCGACCGCAGTGCATGCGACGCCTGGCTGGCCGGTTGGCGCGAGCGACTGGCGCAGACGCCGTGGCCAGATGCCGAACGGCAGGCCGCGATGCGCGCCGCCAGCCCCAAATATGTGCTGCGCAACTGGCTGGCCGAAGCCGCCATCCGCCAGGCGAAGACAGGCGATTTCTCCGAAGTCCGGCGCCTGCTCACCTGCCTGCGCCGGCCCTACGACGAGCAGCCGGAGTTCGAGGATTACGCGGCCTTGCCGCCCGACTGGGCGAGTGGCCTGGCGGTCAGCTGCTCAAGCTGACTTTGCGGTCCGGGCGCAGGAGGCGGAAAATACGCCGCTTTTCTTCGCCGATTACTGACAGGAAGCCTTCCGCCGCATGAACGACCCCCATTCGTCTTCCGCCGCCATCGCGCCCGTCGCGTTTCATGCTGAGAACCCGGCGCCACTGCTCGAAGCTCATTACCAAGCCCTCGGCGAGGCTGACGGATTCGATCATGCCGAATGCAATGCGGCCCTGCGTGTCGAAGTCATCGGCTTTGGCCGTTGCGCCGGCGACTGGTTGGGAATCGTCGTCACGCCGTGGTTTGTGCGCCTCCTTCTGCTGCCCGGCGGCGGGCAACTATGGGGGGAAATCCCGCTCGGTCAGCGCCGTTATCTCGAGTTGCCGGGCGGTACGTTGCCTTTCGTCGCCGACACCATCGACCAGCTGGGTCAGTATCAATACAGCACGCTGGTCGCCCCCCTCAGCCTGGTTCCGGACATGGCCGCAGCTCGCCGGATCGCGGCCGACACGCTGCAGGCCTTCGTCGGTACTGCTCCATCGCCGGCGCCGGGCGAGCCGCCCGAAGAGCCGAAGGCGCCGGTTTCGCGTCGCGGATTTTTCCGGCGCTTGGTCGGCAAGCAGTAGGGACGGCGGAGGCCGCTCGACGCTTGTCGGTCGGACTGGTGCCCGCCGAATAGGCTCTTCCCTGACTCCGACGAAAAAAGGCCGGTCGGATTTCTCCGCCGGCCTTTTCGGGCGATGCAGGCTTACTGGACCTGCTGGATTCCGGCCAGCACCCACCCGGTGCTGCCGTTGCGCGGCTTGGTCATGTGCCACATTTCATCGAAGGCTTCGGCCGGGGCGTTCTTGTCTTCGCGGATCAGGCCGGTGAAGCGGACGCTGACGACGTAGCGGCTGGCTTCTTCGGCGACATCGAGGATTTCGGCGTTGAGCTGGACGACATCGGTTTCCTGCTTTTCGGCACCGCGTTCGGCCATGCCCATTTTGACTTCGGCGAACATCTCGGGCGAGGTGAATTCGCGGATGTCGTCGAGGTTGCCGGCATCGTTGGCGGCCTGCAGGCGGATGAAGTTGACCTTGGCATTGCGCACGAAGCCCTCGACATCGAAGCCGGCCGGGATATTGCCGGTATTGGCCGCCGGGGCGTAGGCGCTGCCGCCGGCCGGGATGAATTCCGGTTCATGCGGGGCATTGCTGCCATAGCCGGCATTGGCGTACTGCATCCCGGGCTGGGCCGCCGTTGCCTTCTTGCGCATCAGGAAGCCGAAGAGCATCACGGCGCCCATGATCAGCAGGCCGATCATCATGACGTTTGCCAGGCCTTCGCCAAAGCCGAAATGCGACGCCAGCGCGGCTAGGCCGAGACCGGCGGCCAAACCGGCCAGCGGGCCCATCCAGGAACGCTTGGGCTGGGCTTGAGGAGCGGCGGCCGGTGCCGTGGGCGCCGGGGCGGGAGCCGCCGTCGGGGATTTGCTGGGCGCCACGGACTGGCGCTGCATGCCGGACGAGGCGCCGCCACCGAGGCGGCGCGCGGCTTCGGCATCGCCGGTGGTCAGCGTAAAGCCGAGGACCAGTGCCGCGGCCATCATTGCGAATGATTTCATGTTTGTCTCCATCTGGGTGATTACTGCAGGCCGCATGGTAACCGGGATATGTTTCGACAAAAAATATGAATTAAATGCAGTGATTGTTCGCAAAAACCGAAGTCACCGTTTCAGGAGAACAAGGCCGCCGTCGCCGCCGGATTGGACGGGAAATAAAAATGCACGTAGGAGGCGGTCAGCCGTGCCTGGCGGTAAATCGCCTCGCCCGGACGGCCATCGGGCGTCACCGCACGAAGCAGCGGTGAGAGCGGCGTTTCGCTCTTGGAGAAATGGAAGGTATGACCCTGCAGGCGCCCTTCCGGCAATTCCGCGATCTGCAGGCCGAGGGCGGCGAGGCGCGGCTGCATCACGGAAACTCCCGGCAGCAGGCCGGCGAAGGCGTGGCTGGCACCGGCTTTGTCAGTGACTCGCTCGAACAGGCTCATCATGCCGCCGCATTCGGCGAGTAGCGGCTTGCTGGCCGCGACATGGGCGCGCAGCGCCGTCCACAGCGGTTGGTTGGCGATCAGCGCCGGGGCGTGCAATTCCGGATAGCCGCCGGGCAGCCAGACGGCATCGCAGTCGGGCAGCGGGTCGCCGGCAATCGGCGAAAAAAAGCGCAGTTCGGCGCCCAAATCGCGCAAGGTTTCGAGATTGGCCGGATAAATGAAACCGTAAGCGGCATCGCGGGCAATGGCCAGGCGTTTGCCGGCGAGCACGGGCGCGACGGGAGGGGGTGGCACATCGGGAAAATCGACGGCGGGCGGCAGATCGACGTGAGATGTGCTGGCCAGCGCATCGGCCAGCCGGTCCAGACGCGCTTCAAGATCGTCGATTTCGGCGGCCTGCAGCAGGCCGAGGTGGCGTTCGGGCAGCGCGGCGTCGGCATCGCGGGCCAGCGCGCCGAACCAGCCCATGCCGGATGGCAGGCTCTGTTCCAGCAAGCCGGCGTGGAAAGCGCTGCCGACGCGGTTGGCCAGCACGCCGGCAAAAGGCAGGCCGGGCCGGTAAGTGGCGAGGCCGTGGGCGACGGCGCCGAAAGTCTGGGCCATGGCGCCGGCGTCGATCATCGCCATCACCGGGATGCCGAAGCGACAGGCGATGTCGGCGGCCGACGGCGTGCCGTCGAACAGGCCCATGACGCCCTCGATCAGGATCAGGTCGGATTCGCGGGCCGCGTGGGCCAGCCGCCAGGCGCCATCGGCTTCGCCGCACATGCCGAAATCGAGGTTCTGGCAGGGCCGGCCGCTGGCCACGGCGTGGATCTGCGGGTCAAGAAAGTCGGGGCCGCACTTGAAGACGGTGACGCGTCGGCCCTGTCGGGCATGCAGCCGGGCCAGCGCGGCGGTAACGGTGGTCTTGCCCTGGCCGGAAGCGGGGGCGGCGATGAGCAAGGCCGGGCAGGCGGCCATCACCACTCGAGGCCCGGCATGGCCTTGATGCCGGCCCGGAAAGCATGCTTTTCGTCGCCGATGTCACTGACCGTGTCGGCCGCCTGGCGCAGTGCTTCCGGGGCGCCGCGGCCAGTGACGATGACGTGCTGCAGCGGCGGGCGGGCGAGCAGCTTGGCGATCACTTCGTCGAGGTCGAGCCAGCCATACTTGAAGGCATAGGTCATTTCGTCGAGCACGACGAGGCCGGTCGCCGGGTCGCTCAGGTGTGCTTCGGCGATGCCCCAGGCGTGCTGCGCGGCGCGGGCATCGCGTTCCTTGTCCTGGGTTTCCCAGGTGAAGCCTTCGCCGCCGACATGCCAGGCGACGTTGGGCTGCTGGCGGAAAAAGGCTTCCTCGCCAGTATCCGAGCGGCCTTTGACGAACTGGACGACGCCGACGTTCAGGCCGTGCCCCAGCGCCCGGGCAACGACGCCGAAGGCGGCGCTCGATTTGCCCTTGCCGTTGCCAGTATTGACCACCAGCACGCCGCGTTCATCCTGGGCGGCGGCGATTTGCCGGTCGATCACGGCCTTTTTTTTCTGCATGCGTTGTTCGTGGGAAATCATTTTCTATTCCGGGATGAAGCAGCGACGGCCGCCGTCATCGATCTGACGCAGCGCATAGCCGTAGAGTTCAGAGAGGGTGGCTGCGGTCAGGATGTCGTTGACCGGGCCGAGTTCAGTGTTGCCGTCGCCATGGACGAGTAGGGCGCGGTCGCAGAAGCGGTGCGCCAGCGCCGGGTCGTGCAGCACCATGACGACACCGGCGCCGCAATCAAGGGCGGTGCCGGCAAAAAGCTGGAGAACGGCCATCTGGTGGCTGAGGTCGAGATGCGACAGCGGTTCGTCGAGCAGGTAGAGCGGCGCCGCCTGGGTCAGCAGGGTGGCGATCGACAGACGCTGGCGTTCGCCGCCGGAGAGCGTATGGATCTGGCGTTCCTCCATGCCGGAGAGCCCGAGCGCGGCCAGGGCGCCGCGCGCCAGATCGGCGTCACGCGTGCTTTCCCAGTCCCAGCGGCCGAGATGCGGATGCCGGCCGGTGAGCGCCGTTTCCAGCACCGTCGAGCCGAACGGGTCGGCGTGGAACTGGCCGAGCCAGGCGCGACGCAGGGCGGCGTCGCGCGGCGCCAGCAGGGCGGTATCCTCGCCACGGAGCAGCACGCTGCCGCCCACCGGTTCGCGCAAACCGGCGAGTGTTGCCAGCAGCGTCGATTTGCCGGCGCCGTTGCGACCGAGAATGGCCAGGCGTTCGCCGCCGCTCAGGCTAAAATCGAGTCGATCGACGACACGCCGGCCGCCGATTTCAACCGCCAGTTGGCGGGCTTCAAGCAGCGGCCCGCTCACTTGGGCTGCCTCGAAAGCAGGACGAGGAAGACCGGCACGCCGATCAGTGCCGTCAGCACGCCGACCGGCAGCTGTTGCGGCGCGATCAGGGTACGGGCCAGGGTGTCGGCCAGAACCAGCATGGCGCCGCCCGCGAGCACCGAGGCTGGCAGCAACAGGCGCTGGTCGTTGCCGGTGGCAAGGCGCACCAGGTGCGGGACGACCAGGCCGACGAAGCCGATGGAGCCGGCCGTCGTCACCGAAGCGGCGGTGGCCAGCGAAGCGAGCAGGAAAATGGCGTAGCGCAGCCGGTGTACCGCGACGCCCAAGGCCTGCGCCTGCATCATGCCGCGCGCCAGCAGGTTGAGTTCGCGGGCGAAAGGCATGGCCAGGACCAGTCCGACCACCAGCGCCAGCAACGCGGGCAGCCAGCCGGCCGCCTGGGCGAGATCGCCCATTAGCCAGTACAACATGCCGCGCAGACGATCTTCTGGCGCGATGGCGAGCATCAGGGCGACCAGCGCGCCACAGCCGGCGGCGACGATGACGCCGGTCAGCAGCAGACGGGTCTGCGTCCAGCTGCCGTCGCCATGCGCCAACCCGAAAACCAGGAACATGGCACCGAGGGCGCCGGCAAATGCCAGGCCGTCAATACCGAGAACCGGCAGTCCGAGCAGGATGGCGAACAGCGCGCCGACCCCGGCGCCGCCGGAAATCCCCAGTACATACGGGTCGGCCAGCGGATTGCGCAGCAGCACCTGCATCAGCGCTCCGGCCAGGGCAAGCAGCCCGCCGCAGGCAAAACCGGCAAGCGCCCGCGGCAGGCGCAGTTCGAGCACGACATCGATGCCCGGCACTTCACGCCCGGCCAGCGCCGCCAGCACATCAGCCGGCGGAACATGCAGGCTACCCACCATCAGCGCCAGCCCGATACTCAGCACCGCCAGGATGGCGAGGCAGGCGAGGATCAGGAAGGCGCGACGGCGGGAGGGCATGGCGATTTAGTTCAGCGTGTAACGGACGCCGACAAAGAGGTTGGCTCCCGGGGTGGCGTAATTTTTCACCAGAACGTAATGGGTGTCGAAGACATTGTTGGCACGGGCAAAAATCGACCAGTCTTTCGCAACATGGTAACTGGCACTCAGATTGACGAGGGTGTAGCCCCCCAGTTCCTTGGTGTTCGCAGTATCGCTATAACGCTTGCCGCTGGTCAGAATTTCGCTGCCGACGTTGAGCGCCCCGAAGTCACGACTTACCGCGAGCTTGGCGATGTCTCGAGCGCGATAGATCAGGGTTTTCTGCAAGACGTCATCTTTCGGATCCTGGTGATCGAAGCTTCCCGACACCTTGTAGTCGCCGAGCCTACCGCTATATGCCAGGGTCCAGCCGCTCAGCGTGGCGCGTGCGACATTTTGCGGAGTCCAGCCGCTGTATGGGTCGCTTGGGTCAATTGGCGCCCATTGAATCAGGTTGAGTACTTCGTTGCGGTAATAGGTGACCGAGGCATGCTGGGTCGAAGTCTCGTAATGCAGGGATGCCTCGCGGTTTTTCGAGGTTTCCGGCTTGAGGTTCGGGTTGGAGACATCACCGTAGCCGTCAGGAGGGAAATACAGATCATTGAAGCTCGGTGCCTTGAAGGCGGTGCCCCAGGAGAGATTGCCCCGCCAGTCGCGGCTCAGCTGGTAGCCGTAAGCGGCCATGCCGGTAGCCTTGTTGCCGAACTGCGAATTGCGGTCCTGGCGACCATTGAGCTGTAGGCTGTGATCGCCCAGTCGCCCCGTCCAGCCGGCGAGGAAGGAGTTGATGTTGCGCTCTTTCTGCGCGAAATCGGCGCTGGAGGACACTTGTTGCTCGACCCGCTCGGCGCCCAGCAGGGCGATACCGACCGGCAGCTTGATGTCGTTCTGCCACTGATACTGGGTTTGCGTCGAATGGAAGAACGAGGACTGCTGTCCATTGTCGAGGTTGTGGCTGTCGTCGGAGGTCTGGCCGATGCGCAGCGTGCTGGTCCAGAGGTCGGTCAGCTGGTTGCGGCTATGGATATTGACCCCGTAAATCGTTTCTTTCTGCTTGTAATCGTCGCTGGCCGGGGTGGTGAAGATGCTGCCGGCGTCGAAGCGGTTCCAGCCGTCGGAGTACAGATAGTTGATGCCAATTTCGTGGCCCCGGGCCGGCGCATAAGACAGGCTGCCACTGCTGCTGATGGTCTGGAAGCCGTCCTTGTCCGGATTGTAGGAGGGGTCCGCCGGATTTTTGATGGCCGAGAAGGAAGAGCTTTGTTTGTCCGATAGCTGGAAACTGTAGCGCCAGCCGTTCTGGGCGCCTGAAAAGCCAGTGGACAGGGCGGCCGTGTTGTAGGTCCCCAAACCTGCTTCGGCGAATGCGCTGAAGGGGCCTTCGCCGCGTTTGGTGAAAATCTGGACGACGCCGCCGATGGCTTCCGAGCCGTATAGCGAAGAAGCGGGGCCGCGGACAATCTCGATATGGTCGATCTGTTCGAGGGGGATGAAAGCCCAGTTCGGAGTGCCTGTCGTCAGCGAACCTGTGCGCATGCCATCGACGAGCAGGAGGACGTGACTGGAGTTGCTGCCGCGAATGAAGACGTCGGCGTTTTGGCCGGCACCACCGCTTTGCTTCATTTCAATACCGGGCTGGCGGGCCAGCAATTCGGTAATGGTCGTCGCTGGTCCCGCATTCCTAATTTCTTCCGCGTCGATCACCGTAATGTCGGATAGGGTTTCTCTGGCCCGCTGCGACTGGCGGGTCGCGGTGACAACAACGGTATCAAGAGCCGCCAACTGCTCGACGGCCTGGGCCGGACAGCAAGGCAGTAACGGCAGCAGCGCTGCCAGCGTTTTGAGACGTGGATTCATGATTTCCCTTTCCCGACAGGCGTCCCCGCACGTCGGAACAGCTTAGAAAAGGAAGTGAGGGGGAGTGAATTCAGGTCAGGGACCGGCGCCACAGCCCCGTGGCACTTCCGCATTTGTTCCAGGCCGGTATCCGGGCTCGCAAGTCTTGACGTGTCGCCTTCCCAGGATGAACCCAGTGGCCTGATGACACGCCCGCACTTGCTTACCGTTGCGGGGGCAGCAGCGGAATGGTCTCGTTGGAGACGCACCGCTTTCCCGTTTAACTGCGCTTGGAGAATCCGTACGCAGCACCTGTAACGGCGCGCATTCTACATGGCGACGTATTGCTGTGCAGCAAAAATTCCGATCCGCTTAGTACAAACCACTTTGAGAATAAAGGCTTAGTCCTTGACCATGCGGCGTTTTTGCCTTTATAGTCCCGGCCATGAATAGCGAACTCGAAGCGCTCGAAAGCAAGGTTGAACAGGTCGTTGCCCTGGTTCAGCAGTTGCGTGCCGAGAACGAAGTACTCAAGAACCAGATCGCGGCGGCCGAGGTCGAGCGCCTGCAATTGCGGCAGACCATGACCGCGGCGCGTGAGCGCCTGGAAGGCCTGGTCGACAAGCTGCCCGAGGATGCCTGAGATGAGCGCCGAGCCGAATTTCCTTGACGTCAAGATCATGGGCCGCGAGTACCGCGTCGCCTGTTCCGCCGAGGAACGCGACGGGCTGTTGTCGGCCGTCGATCTGGTGGATGGCAAAATGCGCGAAATTGCCCAGCGCACCAAGAGCACCATTGCCGAACGCGTCGCCGTAATGGCCGCGCTGAACATCGCCCACGAACTGCTTTCCGGGACCTCCGCGTCTTCCGAAAAAAGCATGTTCGAAGCAGTTGATACTTCCGAAGCAAAGCGTAGAATCGACGACATGGGAGCACGGATTGATGCCGTGCTAGCGCCCCAGCAGCAACTGGACCTCTAGGTCATTTGCGGCTGACCCCGGCGCCGCCCGCCGAGCGTCCCCTGCGGTGTTTGTTAAGGCCATATATTCCTTGAACCAATGCTAATTGGCATCGGTTGCGGACCGTTCAACTGCTGTTGCGCGCACTCTTCGTCGAGTGAGCCTGATGCAGGGGGGATGCAACCACTCTGGACCCAGGTTCAGGATGCCGGCCTGACGACACTTGCGGGGGGCCTTTTTTTACCCCCCACTCTCACGCCTGGTCATACCCGCGTGCTGCTTCGGAAAACGTCGCGGCGCGGGTCCGACATGCCGTTTTCCGGGTCGATCCGGTTCAGGTAGCGTGCCCGATAGAGCAGCCGGGGGCGATTTGGGCAATCGGTGAAAGCGGAACGGTCATGCAGCACGTTATTGCAGATCAAACCCATGCCGGCGCTCAGGCGGCCGCGGAAAATCCAGGGTGAATCCGAAGCGAGCAGGGACTTCAGTGCGGCGACGGCACGCCGGGTGGCGCCGTCGTTTTTCCATTCGATGCTGCGCGTACGGGCTGTGTAGCGCATGTGCAGGGCGCCGGAAAGCGGATCGATGGCGAACACCGGGCCGCTCTGGGCAACTCGCGCCACGCCTTGCGCATCTTCCCGAGCGGGAATGGTCATGACGTCGAGCGCCATCAACGCCCGGACATGTTCCGGGCTGGCCTCGCGCAGCAGCAGATAAGCCATTTCGTGATCGAGCAGGGCGTTGTCGCCGCCCTCGGCCGCCTCGCGTACGCAGTGCAGCACCATGGCGCGGATCTGGCGCGCCGGCGGATTGTAGTAGCCGTCGGTGTGCCAGCGGATGGCGCGATTGGTATAGGGAATGAAGTCACCCCGGGTGGCACCCCCTTCGGCGACGGCCAGGCTGCTGATCCCGTCTTCGTCGGCCAGCCAGTTGCCGTCCGGTTCGTCGAGAACGAACTGCTGGCCGAGCCGGCGCGGGATATCCTTGTCCGCTGCCCGATGCGGGCTGGCGTAGATGGCCATGTTGGCGCGCTGGCAGCGCTCCGCGATGGCCTGGTGTTCGGTGGCCGTGAGTCGGCAGGGATCGGCGACTTCGACGAGCAGTTCGGCCAGCGAGCGCGGATGGTTTTCCAGCTTCCAGTCCCGCCAGCGCCGCCAGGCTTCGTCGCTGTCGGGAGCGAAAGGGCTGGCGGCGAAGGCCCGGCTCGCCGGCCTTTCGAGGAGGCGGGCAGACATCCCCGTCAGTCTCCGGAAAGGCCACGGCCCGGCCGGTTTGGCCGGGCTTCCTGATCGAGCAGGCCGAGCACGCCGCGACGCAGGGTCGCCGCCGCATCGGGCGCCTCGATTTCCATGATCTGGTCGTGTACCCAGATGCGATCCGCTTCGCCGACCACGGCCAGCAGTTCGTTCGCCAACTGGCGCCGGAAAGCGTAGTCCGGTCCCGTCTCCGGGCAGTCATGACAGGCATAGTCGGCGGCGCGCCGGTTGAGCAGGCCGATGAAACGGCCCTTGTAGCTGCCGACTTCGGTATCGGGGATGAGCAGGTCGCTCCGGTTCTCCTCGAGAATCTGGCCCAGGCGGTTGGCCAGTGCGGTGGTGAATTCCTGGCGTTCGTCCATCGTCAGGCGGGCGTTAGCCAGGCGATCGGCAATCTGGATCAGGAAAATCAGCCATTCGGCAAGGAAGGAGAAATAAGCCGGTCCCAGGTCGATCTCGAAATCCGCCTTGCGCATGTTTTTCAGTGCCTGTTGCGCGATGCGCCAGGCGATGAAAGCAACGCCGCCGGCGACATCGCGCGGGCGGCGGAGCAACTCGCTTCTGAACCAGCGATTCTTGATGCGCATGGCTTCGTCCTCCCGGTCTTATCCGCGGCTGATGTAGAACTCGTAGGTGTCGCTACCGGTCTCCACGGCATCGAGCAAGGTCATGCCGGTGGCCAGTGCCCAGCCGTCGATGTCGTCCTTGACGCCGGGGCAGTTGCTGATCAGCTTGAGAACTTCGCCGGGCTGCATGGCGGACAGCAGCTTCCTGGCTTCGACGATGGGGCCGGGGCAAACGGCGCCGCGCATGTCGAGAACGGCATGGGCGCGCGGCTGGCGGGACCGGCCTTTCCTGAGAAAGAAGCCCTGGCTGCCGTCGGCATGGCGGACCGTGCCCAGCAACTGGTTGCCGGTCTGGCGGGTCCAGGAGAAGAGGTCGTCCTGGGTGCCGGGGCAATCCGCGATCAGCAACAGCACCTGGCCGTCGTCCAGTTCGTCGAACAGTCGCCTGGCCCCGAGGAGCGGTGCCGGACAGGTCAGGCCCTTGAGATCCAGGGTCAGGTCGGGCTTGATGTCTGTGGTCATGGTGTTTCCTTAGATTCGTCGCTGGCCGGGATGGCAGGACGCAGGTTCAAACCGCTCAGTAGCCGCCCTTGCCCTTGGGCTGGGGCAGACCGCCCACCTTGCAGCCCTGCTTGGCGGCGCCGCCGGCCGGGAAAAGGTCGAAGAGCAGCTTGCTGTCGGCTTCCGGCATGCCGCCTTCTTCCTGCAGGCCTTTCATCAGGTTGCGCAGGTTGGGGGTATGGCCGTCCTCGCGATATTTGTCGCGCAGGAAATTGATGACTTTCCAGTGCCCGTCGGTCAGTGTCAGGCCTTCCTCGGCGGCAATCACCGTGCATACCTCGTCGCGGTAGTCGGCTTCGCGCAGATAGCCTTCGCCATCGGTTTCGAGTTCGACATCGTCCACTACATAACCCATTTGTGCTTCTCCTTTTTGCTGTCATGAAAGGCCGCTGATGGCCCGGTGTTGAATCAGAATGCCGCAACCCAGGCGTCTTTCGCCGCCCAGGCCCGCCTGCATCAGCCGGCGCCCCGGCTCGGCCGCCAGGTCGTAGAGGGCCAGGGCGAAGCCGGCCAGGCGCCGTTCGCCGGCCGGCAGCGCCCGCCGCCCGCCGCAGATGTAGCGGCAGCGCACGTCGAGTTGTTCCAGCTCGTTTTCGATATCCCGGCAGAAGGCCGCTTCGTCGCCGCTACCGGTCGATACGAAATCGGCATAAAGGGTGGCCGCTCCCCGCACCGGAGTGATCCGGTGTTCGCCGATGGTCAGCCGGTGGCCGCTGACCGCCAGATGCTGGCCGGTCAGCAAGGTCGCGGCGCGGACCCGGTGAAAGGGCAGGCGCAGGGTCAGTTTGGTCCGGCGCGGCAACAGGGCGACGCCGTAATCGGCTTCGACGACGCGCAGCGCATGGACGCCGGCCAGCGGCTCTTCGGCCAGCCAGGGCAAGGCGCCGCACAGGGCTTGCCAGAGCGGCCAGCGATAATCGGCCAGCAACGGCTGGCCGACGTTCTGGTCGAGCAGCGCAAACGACACATCCAGCATGTCGGGCAGGGTGTCGGGTAGTGGACTCATCAGCTGGCCTGCCCGGCAACGCGGCGGTTTTCGCGGGCCAGGGCATCGGCCGCCCAGGCCTGCATGGCCAGTGCCCAGGTGGCGGCGCTGCCCGGATCGACATCGAAAATGGTGAAACGCCGGCCTTCCCTGATTCGCATGCGCAGCAGCGGCATGCCGCCGGCCGCGCAGGCGACTTCGCTGAGTTCCACATCCTGGTGACCCAGCGGCAGGGTGAAGCGGGCGATGGTGGCTCTGGTTTCCATGGTTCGATCGGGTCCGGGAATGGTGCCTCGGTGACTGGATACGTATTGAGCCGCGAGGGCAAATCGGCGTCCATCCCCGGGGCGGAGGATGGGCAGCTACCCATCGGGGTAGGGGCGGCCCACCCCATCAGAAGGGGCGCCTGATACCAGCAGGAGGGATGGTCGGGCCGGGGGGCGGTCCGTAGGATGCGATACCAGAACCCTGGGGCATTGCCGCTCCGGACGACAACCGATGTGCCACTGCCGTGGCATCAGGAGGAGACAAGGCATGGCCAAAGAATTGCACCCGACACCGATGCTCGATGCGCTGGAGAGCGGTCCCTGGCCAAGCTTCGTCACCGGCCTGAAGCGCCTGGCCAGGGACAAGGACTATGTCGTCGACCTGCTGGGTCAGCTGGAAACCTCCTACCAGACCCGCAAGGGCTACTGGAAGGGCGGCACGGTCGGCGTTTTCGGTTACGGCGGCGGCGTCATTCCGCGCTTCACCGAACTGAAGGATGCCAACGAGCAACCGATCTTCAAGGATGCGGCCGAGTTCCATACCCTGCGCATCATGCCGCCGCCGGGCATGCATTACGATACGGCCACCCTGCGCCAGTTCTGCGATATCTGGGAACGGCATGGTTCCGGTCTGATCGCTTTCCACGGCCAGTCGGGCGACATCATGTTCCAGGGCTGCACCACCGAGAATGTGCAGAAGGCCTGGGACGAGCTCAACGAAATGGGTTTCGACATGGGCGGCGCCGGCCCGGCCGTGCGCACGTCGATGTCCTGTGTCGGCGGCGCCCGTTGCGAGCAGTCCTGCTATAACGAGGCCAGGGCGCACCGCGCCATCATCAACAATTTCCTCGACGACATCCACCGGCCGTCCCTGCCCTACAAGTTCAAGTTCAAGTTCTCGGGCTGTCCGAACGACTGCATGAACTCCATCCAGCGCGCCGATATGGCCGTCATCGGCACCTGGCGCGACAACATCCAGACCGACGAAACCCTGGTCCGCCGCTATTTCGCCAAGCATGGCATGAGCGACCTGGTCAATGACGTGATCGCCCGTTGCCCGACCAAGGCGATGCAGGTCAAGGAGGCCGGCAAGGCGAAGCAGGGCGGCAGCATTTCCGCGGTGGCGCTCGACGACAGCCATACCCTGGAAATCGAGAACAAGGACTGCGTGCGCTGCATGCATTGCATCAATGTCATCACCGGCGGCCTCGCCCCGGGCAAGGACAAGGGCGCCACCATCCTGGTCGGCGGCAAGCGCACCCTGAAAATCGGCGACCTGATGGGAACGGTGGTCGTCCCCTTCATGAAGCTCGAGTCCGACGAGGATTACGAGGCGCTGGTCGAACTGGCCCAGAACATCATCGACTTTTTCGCGGAGAACGCGCTCGAGCACGAACGTACCGGCGAAATGATCGAGCGCATCGGCATCGTCAGTTTCCTTGAGGCCCTCGGCCTGGAAATCAGCGCCAACATGGTGACCCAGCCGCGGACCAATCCCTACGTCCGGATGGATGGCTGGGATGACGAAGTGGCCCGGATCAAGGCCCGGCAGCACGCCGACTGAGCGCCCGCCGAATCCCAGGAAAAGGAGACAACAGAATGGCTCAACCCCAAATGCGCAGGGCCGTGGAATGCGGCGTACCCGAGAACACGGCCTACCTGCATCCGCTGCTCGCCAAGAACTACAGCAACTGGAAATACCACGACCGGCCGCGGCCCGGCGTCCTGCACCATGTCGCCCACGGCGGCGACGAGGTCTGGTCGGTACGCGCCGGCACCCAGCGCCAGATGGACGTCTACACCATCCGCAAACTGTGCGATATCGCCGACCAGTACGCCGAAGGACGGGTGCGTTTCACCATCCGCTCCAACATCGAGTTCATGGTCTCGGCCTGGGACAAGGTCGGGCCGCTGATCGAAAAGCTCGAAGAAGCCGGCTTCCCGGTCGGGGGCACGGGCAATTCCGTAGCCATGATCGCCCACACCCAGGGCTGGCTGCACTGCGACATCCCGGGCACCGATGCGTCCGGCGTCGTCAAGTCGCTGATGGACGAACTGTACGAGGAGTTCAAGCGCGAGGAAATGCCCAACCGGGTGCACCTTTCCACCTCCTGCTGCGAAATCAATTGCGGCGGCCAGGCCGATATCGCGATCATCATCCAGCATACCAAGCCGCCCAGGATCAACCATGACCTGGTCGCCAATGTCTGCGAACGGCCCGCCGTGGTGGCGCGCTGCCCGGTGGCGGCGATCCGGCCGGCCCTGGTGAACGGCAAGCCTTCCCTGGAAGTGGATGAAGCGAAATGCATCTGCTGCGGCGCCTGTTACCCGCCCTGCCCGCCGATGCAGATCAACGATCCGGAGCATTCCAAGCTGGCGATCTGGGTTGGCGGCAAGAATTCCAATGCCCGCGGCAAGCCGACCTTCATGAAGATGGTCGCCGCCGGCATCCCCAACAACCCGAATCGCTGGCCGGAAGCGGCGGCCATCGTCAAGAAGATCCTCGCCACCTACAAGGCCGACGCCCGTCCCTGGGAACGCCTGTCCGACTGGGTGGAGCGCATCGGCTGGCCGCGCTTCTTCGAGAAGACCGAGCTGCCCTTCACCAAGTACCTGATCGACGACTGGCGGGGCGCACGGGCCAATCTCAATGCTTCCACCCATATTCGTTTCTGAGCGGAGCGCGTCATGAAATTCGGCATTCTCGTCAACGAAGGCCCCTATCAGCACCAGTCGTCGGATTCCGCCTACCTGTTCTGCAAGGCGGCACTGGAAAAAGGCCACCAGATCATGCGGGTGTTCTTCTACAACGACGGCGTGAATAACGCCACCCGGCTGACCGAGCCGCCCCAGGACGACCGCAACATCGTCAGCCGCTGGAGCAAGCTGGCCGACGAGCACGACGTCGATCTGGTGGTCTGCGTCGCCGCGGCACTGCGCCGCGGTATCCGGGAAGAGAACCTGGCCGCCGGTTTTCGTATTTCCGGCTTGGGGCAACTGGTCGAAGCCGGCATCCAGGCCGACCGCCTGGTGACCTTTGGCGATTGAGGGGAAAGAGATGAGCGACCAAGGCGGCATCAAGAAATTCATGTTCGTAAACCGCAAGGCACCCCACGGCACGGTCTATGCGCTGGAATCCCTGGAAGTCGTGCTGATTTCCGCGGCCTTCGACCAGGACGTGTCGCTGGCCTTCCTCGACGACGGCGTGTACCAGTTGCGCAAGGGCCAGCAAACCAAGGGTATCGAAACCAAGAACTTCTCGCCGACCTACCGGGCGCTGGACGGTTACGACATCGAGAAGCTGTATGTCGAAAGGGAAGCGCTGGCCGCCCGCAACCTGACCGAGGACGACCTGCTGGTCGATGTCACGGTGCTCGGTCGCGAGGAAATGGGCGCCCTCATGGAACAGCAGGACGTCGTCCTGAGCTTCTGACGGAGAACGAAGATGCTGCACATCATCAACAAGTCACCGCTCGAGCGGAACAGCCTGGACACCTGTCTCGGCGTCTCCCGTGGCGGCACCATCCTGCTTATCGAGGACGCGGTTTATGCCGCGACCCGCGGGCATGCCGGCGAAGCCAGGCTGCAGGCGGCCCTGGAACGTTTTCGGGTGTGCGTCCTGCAGCCCGATCTCGAAGCCCGCGGCATGGCCGACCGGCTGATGGCCGGCGTCACACCGGTCGGCTACGACGGTTTCGTCGATCTGGTGGCGAGCGAACCGAACTGCCAGAGCTGGCTGTAAGCGGCACGGCGGCAGTGAAAAAATTCAAAGAGGAGAGAGACCAATGGCAAATATCGAAGTGAACGGCAAGAGCTACGAAACCGATGAAGAAGGTTATCTGATCAATCTCGGCGAATGGAACGAGGAAGTGGCCGACTTCATCGCGGGCACCGAAAACGTCAACATGTCCGATCAGCACTGGGAAGTCGTCAATTTCCTGCGCGAGTACTACGACGAATTCCAGATCGCCCCGGCCGTGCGCGTGCTGACCAAGGCCATCGGCAAGAAGTTCGGCGCCGAAAAGGGCAACAGCCAGTACCTGTACGACCTGTTCCCCTACGGTCCCGCAAAGCAGGCCTGCAAGATTGCCGGCCTGCCGAAGCCAACCGGCTGCGTCTGATCAAACTGTCGTAGAGGTTGGTCCGGGCCGCGCCGCAGGATCGGCACCGGACAACACCGGGTTTCCCGCCGCATCGTCTGGCGCCGGGCCCGGTGCGAACCTGCTCAGCCTCGAAAGATACCGCCATGACCGTCAGCCATCTCTTCGCCGGACTTTTCTATGCCGCAGCCGCGCTGTTTATCGGCGGCCTGTTGCTGAAACTGGTCGCCTTTACCCGCGCCCCGGCTCCGCTGAAAATTCCCACCACGCCGGCCCCGACCACCGGGAGCGGGGTGGCCTTGCGTCTGCTGCGCGAGGTGACCCTGTTCGAGAGCCTGTTCAAGGGCAACCTGTGGATCTGGTCCCTGGGCTGGCTGTTCCATGCCGCCTTGTTGCTGGTCGTGCTGCGGCACCTGCGCTACTTTACCGAACCGGTCTGGTCCTGGGTGGTCGTCGTCCAGCCTTTCGGCATCCTGGCCGGCCTGGCGATGGTTGCCGGACTCGCCGGCCTGTGGGGGCGGCGGATTTTTGTCGAACGCATCCGCTACATTTCCACCCCTTCCGATCACCTGATGCTGGCACTGCTGCTGCTCATTGCCGGCAGCGGCCTGGTCATGAAGTTCCTGCGACCGACCGACATCGTGGCGGTGAAAACCTTCTGCCTGGGCTTGCTGCATTTCGAACTGCAACCCCTGCCCGCCGATGGCCCGCTCTATCTCCACCTGGCCCTGGTCGCCGCGCTGCTGGTGATCTTCCCCTTCAGCAAACTGCTGCATGCGCCGGGCATTTTCTTCAGCCCGACCCGCAACCAGGCCGACAACCCGCGCGAAACGCGTCATCTGGCGCCCTGGGCGGCACCTCTGGACGAGGGCAACTGAGATGGCCGGACCCGACAACAAGGCGCCTTTCGCCACCCCGGCCTTTCGTCCCTACCCGACGGTGGCGCGGATCGAAGCCGATGCCATGGCCGATCTGAAGCCCTTCGTCGCCAGCGAAAAGATCCAGGAGGCGATCGGTTTTCCCGGCAAGCTGGCCGACGACTGGACGGCGACGCACGACAAGGTCATCGCCAAAATGGGCGAACTGCTCGGCAAGTACCGCTCGCTGCAGGTCTTCATGGATGCCTGTGTGCATTGCGGCGCCTGCACCGACAAATGCCACTACTTCATCGGCACCCGTGATCCGAAGAACATGCCGGTGGCACGCCAGGACTTGATGCGCAGTGTCTACCGCCGTTATTTCACGCCGGCCGGCAAGCTTTTTCCCAAATTGGTGGGCGCCCGCGACCTGACCCGCGAAGTGCTGGACGAGTGGTATACCTATTACAACCAGTGTTCCGAGTGCCGCCGCTGCTCGGTCTTCTGCCCCTACGGCATCGACACCGCCGAAATCACCATGGCCGGCCGGGAAATCCTCAATGCCGTCGGCTACGGCCAGAAATACAGCAACGAAATCATCGGCAAGGTGCACCGCATCGGCAACAACCTGGGCCTGCCCGGCCCGGCCCTGCAAAACACCCTGGAAGGCCTGGAAGAGGACGTCAAGGACGAAACCGGCGTCAGCGTCCGCTATCCGCTCGACGAAAAAGGGGCCGAAGTGCTGCTGGTCACGCCTTCCGCCGATTTCTTCGCCGAACCCCACATCGACAGCCTGATCGGCTACGGCAAGGTCTTCCATGCCGCCGGGCAGAGCTGGACGCTATCGACCAAGGCGTCGGAAGCCGGCAATTTCGGCATGTTCATCGGCAATTACGAGCAGTTGCGGGCGATCGCCCTGCGCGTCCGCGAGGCGGCGCTGGAACTGGGCGTCAAGCGCATCGTCGTCGGCGAATGCGGCCACGCCTGGCGCGTCGCCTACAGTTTCTGGAACACCCTGGTCGGGATCGGCGCCGGCGCCAACGACCCTTACGCCATCCAGCTGCAGAGCCAGCTCGACCAGCGCCACAAGCAGCCGATGCACATCTGCGAATACACCTGGGATCTGATCCGCCAGGGGCGGCTGCAATTCGACAAGGAAAAGAACGATCACCGCATCGTCACGTTCCACGATTCCTGCAACGTCGCCCGCGGTTCGCGGATGGGCGACACCCCGGGCGGCCAGTTCGAAATTCCGCGCAACATCATCCGGGCGGTGGCCAACCACTACGTGGAAATGGCACCCAACACGACTCGGGGCCGGACCTTCTGCTGTGGCGGCGGGGGCGGCCTGCTCACCGACGATCTGCTGGAATTGCGGGTCAAGGGCGCGCTGCCGCGCATGGAAGCCCTGAAGGCGGTGGCCGATGGCCAGGGCGTCAATTTCATGGCCACCATCTGCGCCATCTGCAAGGCCCAGTTCACCAAAGTGCTGCCCTACTACGGATTCAAGATGGGCATGGTCGGCGGCGTGCATCAGCTGGTCAGCACGGCGATCAGGCTCGACCACGAGCAGTAGCCCCGAACGCACCATTACCCAAAAATACCGGAGACCCAGCGATGTCCGCGACCACCGAAACCCCGAAGCAGAAGCTGTCCTTCCGTCGCTACCAGGATGGCGACCAGAAGCAGGTCTTGCGCGACAAGATTTTCCAGGCTGGCCATTCCTACAAGTGTCCGACCTACATCCAGTCCACCCCGCCCTGCCAGGGAAGTTGCCCGGCCGGCGAGGATATCCGCGGTTACCTGTCCATCGTGCGCGGTCTCGAGAAGCCGCCGCTCGGCGCCGACGGCAAGCCCGCCATGTCGTGGCAGGAATATGCCTGGCGGCGGCTGACCCAGGCCAATCCTTTTCCGGCGGTGATGGGCCGGGTCTGTCCGGCGCCCTGCGAGAGCGGCTGCAACCGCAACGAGGTGGAAGACCACGTCGGCATCAATTCCGTCGAGCATTTTCTCGGCGAATACGCCATCGCCAACAATCTGCAGTTTGTCGTCCCGCCAACGCGCAGCGGCAAGAAGGTAGCGGTGATCGGCGGCGGTCCGGCCGGTCTTTCCTGTGCCTACCAGTTGGCCCTGAAAGGGCACGCGGTGACCATTTTCGACGAGCACGCCTCGCTCGGCGGCATGATGCGCTACGGCATCCCGGGTTTTCGCACGCCGCGCGACGTGCTCGACGCCGAAATCCGGCGCATCCTCGACCTCGGCGTCGAAACCCGCCTGCAATCGCGCGTCGGCCGGGACATCACGGTGGAAGCATTGCGCGCCGAATTCGACGCCATCTTTCTCGGCATGGGCGCCCAGTCCGGCCGGCCGCTGCCGCTGGCCGACGCCGAGGCCGCCAACGTGGTGCCGGCGACCGCTTTTCTGCAGGCCTTCAACGAAGGTCGCCTGAAACATGTCGGCAAGCGGGTGGTGGTGGTCGGCGGCGGCGACACCTCGATCGACGTGGCCACCGTGGCCCGGCGCCTGGGTCATATCGAACAGGTCCATCCCACCGATTTCGAAGATGCCATCGCCGGTCGCCTGGCTCAGGAAGTGGCGGGCATTTCCGCCCGTTCCGGCTGCGAGGTGACGCTGACTTCGGTTTTTGCGCTGGAAAAGATGCCGGCCAGCCAGCACGAAATCGAGCAGGCCCAGGCCGAAGGCATCGCCATCCGCGGCGGTCTGGTACCGGTTGCCATCGTCAAGGACGCCTCCGGCCGGGCGACGGCGCTGCGCGTCGCCCGCTGCGAGGCGAAATTCGTCGGACCGCGCCTCGACATTAAAGTCATCGAAGGTACTGAAGAAGATATTCCGGCCGACCTGATCGTCTCCGCCATCGGCCAGGCGGTCGATCTCAGCGGTCTGGCGGAATTCGACAATGGCAAGGGCGGGATCAGTGCCGACCGCAATTACCAGGTGCCGGGTCAGCCCGGCGTCTATGCCGGCGGCGACGTGCTGCGCCCGCATCTGCTGACTACCGCCGTCGGCCACGGCGCCATCGCCGCCGACGGCATCGACCGCTTCCTGGCCGGCGAGGAAGCCGCCAAGCGGCCGAAAATCGATGTTCATGTCTTCGACCTGCAGCGCCGGATGCTGGAAAAAGGCATCGCCCTCCAGCCGGCCAGCGAAGCCATGCGCGGCACCTGCGACAGCAAAGTCGCCATCCACAATTTCGACAACCGTTCCGACCGTTACGTGATTCCCCACGAGGCGCTGTTCCTCGGCCACTTCAATCATGTGGACCGTCACCAACGGGGCATCGTCACCCTCGACAAGGAACAGGCGCTGGGCAATTTCGAGGAGCGCCTGGCACCGCTGTCCGAGGACCAGGCGGTGGCCGAGGCCAAACGCTGCATGAGCTGCGGCATGTGCTTCGAATGCGACAACTGCCTGGTCTATTGTCCGCAGACGGCAGTCAAGAAGGTGGCGAAAAAGGAGGCGAGCACCGGTCGTTATGTCTATACCGACTACGGGCGCTGCATCGGCTGCCACATCTGCCGCGATGTCTGCCCGACCGGCTATATCCAGATGGGGCTCGGTGAGTAGGCGGCGCCCGGTCATGCTGCGCACCCGTCTTCTCGCGGCGCTGCTGGCGGTGTTCTCCGGCGCCCCGTTCGGCGCCTGGGCAACGGCGGCAACGCCGCAGCCGGAGATTGTCATCGAGCGCCCCGGCAATTGCCTGGCCGATCGGGAAAGCATGCGCCGCAATCATCCGGCGATGCTGCGCCACCAGCGCGACCGAACGCTGCGCGAGGGTATCCGCGGCGAGAAAGTCAGCCTCAACGGCTGCATTTCCTGCCATGCCGGCAAGACCGACGGCTCGGTGCTGGGCAGCCAGCGCAATTTCTGTCAGTCCTGCCACAGCTATGCGGCCGTCCGCATCGACTGTTTCGAATGCCACCAGGCAAAACCGGGCAAGGGCCCCGGCGAGCCGGCACTCGCCCGCGGAGAAAAGCCATGAGCCAGGGTTCCAGTTCGCGTCGCGCCTTCATCGGTGCCGCGGCGCTCGGCGTATTGATCGCACCGGGTCTGCGCCTGATCGAAGTTGCCGCCGCCCGGCCGGCCGGCGCCGCGGCAACCGCGACGGTGCGCTGGGGCATGCTGGTCGATACCGGCAAGTGCGAAGCCGGGTGCACGGCTTGCGTCGACGCCTGCAACCAGGAAAATGCGCTGGCCTCCGCCGTCGCCCCGGAACAGCAGCCGCAGTGGCTGCGCAAGATCGAACTCAAGGAAAGCGGCAGCGGCCGCCAGCTCAGCCTGCCGATGATGTGCCAGCACTGCGCCCGGCCGCCCTGCGTCGATGTCTGCCCGACCGGCGCTTCCTTCAAGCGGGCCGACGGCATCGTGCTGGTGGACCGGCACATCTGCATCGGCTGCCGCTATTGCATGATGGCTTGCCCCTACAAGGCCCGTTCCTTCGTCCATCAGGCGATCACCGAGCAGAACCCGGAAGTGCCGCGCGGCAAGGGCTGCGTCGAGGGCTGCACCTTCTGCGTCCAGCGCCTCGACCGGGGCCTCGCGCCCAGTTGCGTCGAGGCCTGCGCCGCCGCAGGCAAAGGCGCCATCCTGTTCGGCGACTTGAACGATCCGCGCAGCGAAATCGCCCGCCGCCTGCGCAGTGTCGCCAGTAGCCAGGTGCGAGCCGATCTGCGCCTCGACCCCGGCATCCGTTACCAGGGGATTTGAAGCATGCGCATCCAGTCCTTTCCCGTTCTCGAAGAACGTTCCTTCTATGCCCTGGTCGCCCTTGGCCTGGCGGTGCTGGCGCTCGGTCTCGGCGCCGCCCATTTCATGGAGGAGAACGGCCATGTCGTGACCGGCATGAACAACCAGGTGGTCTGGGGCATGCCCCATGTCTTCGCCATTTTCATGATTACCGCGGCGTCCGGCGTCCTCAACGTGGCGTCGATCGGCTCCGTCTTCGGCAAGCCGGTGTACAAGGCGCGGGCGCCGCTCTCCGGCCTGCTTTCCCTGGCCCTGCTGGCCGGCGGCCTGCTCGTGCTGATGCTCGACCTCGGGCGCCCGGACCGAGTGGTGATCGCCGCCACCCACTTCAATCCGACTTCGGTCTTCGCCTGGAATGTCGTGCTCTACTCCGGCCTGTTCCTGATCGTCGGCTTCTACCTGTGGAGCACCATGGAACCGGCCATGAAATCCTGGTCCCGGCCGGCCGGTTTTGCCGCCTTCATCTGGCGTTTCGTGCTGACCACCGGCACCGGTTCCATTTTCGGTTTCCTGGTGGCGCGCCAGGCCTACCAGTCGGCGGTGCTCGCCCCGATGTTCATCGTCATGTCCTTCGCCTGGGGCCTGGCCGTATTCATGTTGGTGCAGTCCAGCATGTTCGCCTGGAACGGCATCCGGCTGGACCCCGGAATCCAGCGCCGGATGACCCGCCTGCTCGGCATCTTCGTCGCCGGTGCCCTGTATTTCGTGCTGGTTTACCACCTGACCAACCTCTACTACGCGCGCCAGGCGGATTTCGAGCATTTCATCCTGGTGGCCGGCGGGCTCTATCCCCTGCTCTTCTGGGGCGGTTTCGTGCTCGCCGGCAGCCTGTTGCCGCTCGTTCTGCTGTTCGGGCCGGGGGCCGGCGGTCCGCGCTCCACCCTCGCCGCCTCGTTGCTGGTGATCCTCGGGGCACTGGCTCACCTGTACGTCTTCATCATCGGCGGCCAGGATTATCCGCTCGACATCTTCCCGGGGTTCGCTGCCGCCAGCAGCTTTGCCGACGGCGTCACCGGCCACTATCGGCCCAGCCTGCCGGAGGTGCTCCTCGGCGTCGGCGGCCTGGGCTTCGCCTTTCTCGTCACCATCGTCGGTGTGCGCGTCCTGCGCTTCATGCCGGAAGACGATTTCAGCAACCTGACCAATGCCGCCAATCTCACCGACTGAAAGCCCCGCCATGGCCGACGAACATCCTTTCGCTCCCTTCATCCGCGCCCTCGGCAAGGGCAAACAGGGGGCGCGGGCCCTGACCGAAGCCGAGGCCGAACAGGCCATGCAGATGATCCTGAGCGGCGACGCCCAGCCGATGCAGGTCGGCGCCTTCCTGATGCTGATGCGGCTCAAGGAGGAAACGCCCGAAGAACTGGCCGGCTTCGTGCGCGCCGTGCAGCAGCAGTTGCCGCTGCCGCCGGCGTGCCCGACGGTGCGTCTCGACTGGTCGGCCTATGCCGGCAAGCGCCGCCAGTTGCCGTGGTTCGTGCTGTCCGCCCTGCTGCTTGCCCAGAACGGCATCCCGGTCTTCATGCACGGTACTGCCGGCTTCGCGGCCGACCGGGTCTTCGTGCCGGCCGCCCTGGCCGCGCTGGGCGTGCCGGAAAGCGGATCGCTGGCCGATGCCGCCCGGCGCATCGCCAGCCATCATTTCGCTTTCGTCCGTCTCGAGAATTTCAGTCCGGCGCTGGAAGCCATGCTGCAACTGCGCCCCATCCTCGGCCTGCGCACTCCCGTGCATAGCGTGGCGCGCATGCTCAATCCGCTGCGCGCCAGCGCCTCACTGCTCGGCATCTTCCACCCCGGCTACCGCGCCATCCATCAGGGAGCCGCCCAGCGGCTGGGTCTGGCCCGTGCCACGGTACTCAAGGGCGAAGGCGGCGAAGCGGAAAGGAATCCGGATGCACCCTGCCTGGTGCAATCGGCGGTCGACGGCGTGGCCCGCGACGAAGAATGGCCGGCGCTGTTCGCCACCCGCCACTTGAAGGATGAAAGCATGGACGTGCACCGTCTGGCCGCCGTCTGGCGGGGCGAGATGGAGGACGAATACGGCGCGGCGGCGGCGCAGGGGACGGCCGCCATTGCCCTGTGGACGCTGGGCGAAGCCGCTACCCCGGCGGCCGCCGATGCCTTGGCCCGCGAAATGTGGGCCGCCCGCCACCCGGCCCTGGCAATGGCCGATTGAGACGCCGAGGAGCCCGAAATGTCCGGATTGCTGATTTCCGCCGCCCACAAGTCTTCGGGCAAGACCACCGTCAGCATCGGCCTGTGCGCCGCGCTGAGCGCCCGCGGGCTGGCCGTGCAGCCGTTTAAGAAAGGCCCCGACTACATTGACCCGATGTGGCTGTCGCGCGCCGCCGGCCGCCCCTGCCTCAATCTCGATCCCTACCTGACGAGCTGGGACGATATCCGCAGCATGTTCCGGAGCGCCGGCCGGGGCGCCGACCTCTGCCTGGTCGAAGGCAACAAGGGCCTCTATGACGGCCTCGCCCTCGACGGCAGCAACAGCAACGCCGCCCTCGCCGCCCAGCTCGAATTGCCGGTCGTGCTGGTCCTCGACGCCCGCGGCATGACGCGCGGCATCGCGCCGCTGATACTCGGCTACCAGGCTTTCGACCGTAATATCCGGATTGCCGGGGTGATTCTCAACAATCTCGGGGGCAGCCGCCACGAGAGCAAGCTGCGCCAGGTCATCGAGCATTACACCGAGGTGCCGGTGATCGGCGCCCTCCAGTGCGCGGCCGTGCTCGCCGTCAGCGAACGCCATCTCGGCCTGATTCCCGGCAACGAGGCGGAAGACGCCGATCAGCGCGTCGCCGCCATCGGGCGCCAGGTCGCCGCCCAGGTCGATCTCGACCGCCTGCTTGCCGCGGCTGCCACCGCACCCACCCGGCCGGCCGCCATTCCTCTGCTGGCGCCGCGGCGCACCGGTCAGCGGATGCGCATCGGCATTGCCCGGGATCGCGCCTTCGGTTTTTACTATGCCGATGATCTGGCGGCGCTGGAACGGGCCGGCGCCGAACTGCTGCCCTTCGATACCCTGGCCGACAGTTGCCTGCCGGCGGTCGATGGCCTGTTCATCGGCGGCGGTTTCCCAGAGTCCTTCGCGGCAGCGCTGGCGGCCAATAGCGCCCTGCGCCACGACATCCGGCGCGCCATCGAAGGCGGCCTGCCGACCTACGCCGAATGCGGCGGCCTGATGTACCTGTCGCGCAGCCTGACGACGGGAGAGCAGACCCATCCGATGGTCGGCGTCATCCCCGGCGACGTGGTCATGCAGCGCAAGCCGGTCGGGCGCGGCTACGTGCACCTCGCCGCCACCGGCGATTTTCCTTGGGGAGCGGCGGCCGGCAAGCAGGTGCGGGCCCACGAATTCCACTATTCCGCGATCGGCAACCTGCCGGCTGACAGCCGCTACGCCTGGAAAGTGGAGCGCGGCCATGGCATCGACGGCAGCAACGACGGCATCGTCGTGCACAACCTGCTGGCTTCCTACACCCATCTGCGCACGGCGGGCGGCTGCAACTGGCCGGAACACTTCCTCGATTTCGTCCGCGGCTGCCATGCCCAGGCGCTGGCCGCCGTCGCCTGAGGGCGGGAAAAGCGGGCGCGGCATTTTCATGACAACCACCAGGAGCAGGACATGATCACCATCACCCCGACGGCGGCGGCGCAGATTCTCGACGCCGCGACCCGACCAGAGCTTGCCGGCCTGGCCCTGCGTATCGCGGCCAAGCGGGATGCCGCCGGCGACATCGAATATGGCATGGGTTTCGACGAGTTGCGGGAAAACGATGCCGAACTGCAGGCGGCGGGCGTGCAGCTGATCGTCGGCGCGGCCAGCCGCGACCTGCTGACGGGAACCACGCTCGACTTCGTCGAGTACCTGCCGGGCGAGTTTCGTTTCATTTTTGTCCCGCCGGCCGCCAGCGGGTGCAGCAGCGGGGCGTGCAGCGCTTGCAGCGGCCGGCAGGGGGGATGCTGAATGGACATGAGCCTGATTCTCAAAGCCCTGGCGCCAGCGCCGGCCGCCGCCGGCCGCGGCGAGGTCTATCTCGTCGGCACCGGCCCCGGCGACCCGGAACTGCTGACCCTGCGGGCGCTGCGCCTGATGCAGCAGGCCGACGTGGTGCTCTACGACAACCTGGTTTCCGAGGCCATCCGGGAATTGCTGCCGCCGCACATGGAACGCATCTATGTCGGCAAGGAAAGGGACAAACACACTTTGCGCCAGGAAAGCATCAATCAGCTGATGGTGGACCTGGCCGGCCAGGGCAAGCGGGTGCTCCGCCTCAAAGGCGGCGATCCCTTCGTTTTCGGCCGCGGCGGCGAGGAAATCGAGAGCCTGGCTGAATTCGGCGTGCCTTTCCAGGTGGTGCCGGGGATTACGGCGGCACTCGGCGTCTCGTCCTATGCCGGCATACCGCTGACCCATCGGGATTATGCCCAGAGCTGCCTGTTCGTCACCGGTCATCGCAAGGACGGCAGCATGGACCTGGACTGGCCGGGGCTGGCCCGGCCGCGGCAGACGGTGGTCGTCTACATGGGCCTGCTCGGCCTGCCAGTCCTCTGTCGCAAGCTGGTCGAGCATGGCTTGCCGGCGACGACGCCGATCGCCGTGATCCAGCAGGGGACGACCCGGCAGCAACGGGTGCTGACCGCCACCCTGGCAACCATGGTCGAGGCGGCAACTGCCGCCCGGCTCAAGGCGCCGACCCTGATCATCGTCGGCGAAGTGGTGCGCCTGCGGGAGAAGCTCAACTGGTACGGCGCCCGCGCCCTGGCCGCCGCGTCAGCCTGACGCGGCGGATTGCCGGCTAACCGGCCGCCTGCCGGTGGTGACCGCTGTATTCGGCGTTCTCCACCGCGAACACGGCGGCTTCGACGCGCGAGGTCATGCCCAGTTTGGCGAGGATGTGGCGGACATGCAGCTTGACCGTGTCGTGGCTGATATTGAGCGAACGGGCGATGGCCTTGTTGCTCTTGCCGGCCGCCAGGTAAAGGAGAATTTCGCGCTCGCGTTCGGTCAGCCTGACCTGCTTGCTTTTCTGGCTGTCCTGAGGGTCCGATTGCAGCAGTTGGGTGAGCTTCAGGGCCATCGCCGGGGCGACGATCAGTTCGCCCTTGGCGGACCGGCGGATGGCGTCGAGGACGTCGCCGGGGTCCATGTCCTTCAGCAGATAGCCGCGGACTTCGGCGCGCAGGGCGGCGGCCAGGTCTTCGCGCGAGTCGCTCATGGTGAGGATCACCACCGGGGTTTCGAAACCGCCGGCGCGCAGCCTTTTCAGCAGGGTCAGGCCGTCCATCGGCGGCATCCGCAAATCCATGATGATCAGGTCCGGCGTTTCCCGGGAGAGAATTTCCT
Source organism: Bacteroidota bacterium (assembly GCA_050259955.1). Taxonomy (GTDB): domain Bacteria; phylum Pseudomonadota; class Gammaproteobacteria; order Burkholderiales; family Rhodocyclaceae; genus Azonexus. The sequence continues at coordinate 140,270 of JBLNBM010000027.1, read as the reverse complement.
CCGCTTCCTCCGGCGTGCCGGCGGCGCCGATCACCCGCATGCCGGCCCGTAGTTCGAGGAGTTCCGTCAGGCCGCGCCGGCACAGGCCATGGTCGTCAATGAGCAGGATGCTGGTTTTTTGCGCTTCGTTCATGGCCTGATCTCGTGGCGAGGAGCGGGAAAAGTGAGGAAAATCCGGGTGCCGGCCGCCGGATCGCTGTCGATGCGGAACTCGCCACCGAGGTGGCCGGCGCGCTGGCGCATGATGTTGAGGCCGAAATGGCCGTGTTCCGAGTGGCCGCCCGCGGCCGACGCGGCGAGGCCGACCCCGTCGTCCTCGATGGCGATGACATAGTCGTCGCCTTGTTCCGAGAGGGTGACCCGGCCGTGCCGGGCGCCGGCATGCTTGACGACATTGGCCAGCGCCTCGCGGACGATGTGGAGCACCTGTATTTCCTGCTCGGCAGGCAGCTCAAGACTGGCCAGCCGGCTCTCGAAAGACAGTTCGACGCCGCCCAGGCCGTTCATGCCGGCCATTTCCTTCTGCAGCGCCTGGAGCAGGCCGCCGGGGTCCATCGCCGTGCGGAACTGGGTGATCAGTTCCCGGACGCGACCATGGGCGACACTGAGGGATTCCTCGACTTCCGCCAGATAGCTGGCGGCGCGCTCGCCATCGTCCTGTTCCAGTGCTCCGCGCAGCAGGGTGGCGCGCATGCGCAGGCAGGCGATGTTTTGCGCCAGGGAGTCATGCACTTCGTTGGCCAGCAACTGGCGTTCCTGCATCAGGCTGGCATAGAGGTGGGTTTCGGCCAGACGGCTGTTCTCGGCAGCCAGCCGGGCGTTTTCCAGGGCCAGGCCGAGCACGTCGCTGACCGAGTGCAGCAAGGGCATGCTTTCCCGGGGAAATGCCACACCGGCCGGGAAATACAGCGTGAGCAGGCCGCAATTTTCGCCCCGATGGCGCAGTTGCACGGCAAAAGCCTGCAATTCGCCCGCCGACTGGGCAAGGCAATAGCAGATGTCGTCCCGGTGCCCGGAATTTCCCGGGCAGGCGGGGCAGGCGTAGGGCGTGGATAGCCGGTCGGCCGGTTCGCCGGGGCCGACCCGGCCGATCAGGCGCAATTGCCGGCCGGCCGATTCGACCAGCCGCACGGTGGCGGCGCGCGCCTTGAACAGGGTGACGATGGCGCCCAGCAAGCTTTCCACCGGCGCCTGAAACTCGTGGTCGGCGGCCGCTTCAGGCAAGCTTGCCAGCGCCGGGCAATCGCCGCCGCTGGCCGGTGCACGGGTACGGGGCACCTTCACCAGACATGGTTCGGTCATGATTCCTCCTCCTGTGTTGCATGCGATGCAAGCGATTCATCGGTTCATTGACCAATGATTATTAGAATATGCTTATACATTCTGCCGCAGCTCTACGCCAAACGCAAACGCCGGGTCGGCCAGACATCGAAGTTCCTGCCATCGCCTATCGGGGGGAGGCCGGATAGCCCACAAGGGGGATGGGGAAGCCCCGGCCGCTGTGCCAAGCTGCAAGCTCACCTGCCCCGACCGTAGCGCCCATTTCCATGACTACCGAAGCCTTGCCCTGGTCCGACCTCAACCCCCTGCGACAGCAACTCGACAACCACCCGGTATATGGCATGTTGCGGAGCCGGGCGGATCTCGTCTGCTTCATGTCGCATCACATCTATTCGGTCTGGGACTTCATGTCCCTGGTGAAAACCCTGCAGGCCGCGGTCGCGCCAAGCAGCGTGCCGTGGCGTCCGGTCGGTGATCCGGCGGTGCGGCGCTTCATCAACGAGATCGTCATGGAAGAGGAATCCGATCTCGGCTTGCCGGAGGGCGGCGGCCCGCCTTTTCTCAGCCATTTCGAACTGTACTGTGCGGCGATGGGCGAACTGGGGGCCAGCCCGGCGCGGGCGCTGGCTTTCGTCGCGCGGACGGCCGACCTGCCGATCGGCGAGGCGCTGGCGCGTAGCGACATTCCCGAGCCGGCCCGCCAATTCATGACTAGCACTTTCGGTTTCATCGCCGGCGGCCAGCCGCACCGGGCGGCCGCGGCCCTCGCCCTGGGCCGGGAACACGTGATTCCGGCGATGTTCCGGCGCTTCCTGGCGGAACTGCAGGTCAGCGAGGCGCAAGCTCCGATGTTCCACTATTACCTGAAGCGCCATATTCATCTCGACGAGGACTTTCACGCCCCGCTCTCGCTGCGCCTGCTCGAAGCCCTGTGCGGCGGCGATCCGGCGCGGCTGGCGGCGGCGCACCAGGCGGCCGGCGAGGCGCTGACGGCGCGCCTGCGCTTCTGGGACGGGGTGGCGGCGGCGATCCAGGCCAATCGGTCGGCGTCCTGAGATGCCCTACCCGCGCATTCCCATCCTCGCCGCCGAACAACCGGCCTGTGCCGGTGCCGAGTCCTTTGCGCTGATCGTGCTCGGTGATGCCATGCTCCCCGAATTTGCCGAGGGCGAAGTGATCATCGTCGAACCCGGTGCCCCGGCCGCCGACGGCTCCTTCGTGCTGGCCCGGGTGGGCGGCGAGTGGATGCTGCGCCAGTTGCGACGCGCCGGCGACGGCTGGCTGCTGGCGGCGCTGGATAGTGCTTGTCCCGGTCATGCCATCGCCGATCTTTCGGCGGTGCGCGGCGTCGTCACCCAGAAAGCCATGCCCGGTCGCCGCCGGGCCGGCAAACGCTACGTCGATTGACCGCCCAAGCGATGCGCTTCGCCTCCTGACATGACCATTGCCCATTCCTGGCTGCCCCGCCTTTTTCCCTTCCTGCGCTGGTCGTCCCGGCTCGATGCGGCGACGGTCCGCGCCGATCTGCTGGCCGGGCTGATCGGCGCCATCATCGTCCTTCCCCAGGGCGTCGCCTTTGCGACACTGGCCGGCATGCCGCCGCAGTACGGCCTCTACGCCGCGATGGTGCCGGCCGTCGTTGCCGCCTTGTGGGGTTCCAGCTGGCACCTGGTCTCCGGCCCGACCAATGCGATTTCCCTGGTCGTCTTCGCGACCATGAGTCCGCTTGCCGAACCGGGCAGTGCCGACTATGTCGCGCTCGTGCTGACCATGACTTTCATGGTCGGGGTCATGCAACTGGCGATGGGGGCGGCCCGCCTGGGCAGCCTGGTCAATTTCATCTCCCACACCGTCGTCATCGGCTTCACGGCCGGTGCCGCGCTGCTCATCATCGGCAGCCAGGTCAAGAATTTCTTCGGCATTAGCGTGCCGCACGGCACCATGTTCTTCCGGGTGTGGGCCACGCTGTTTACGCATTTTTCGGACATCAAGCCCTGGGTGGTTGCCGTCGGCCTGGCTACCCTCCTTTCCGGCCTGGCCGTGCGGCGCTGGGTTCCGAAAATTCCCTACATGCTGGTCGCCATGCTGGTCGGCAGCTTGACCGCCCTGGCCCTGAATGCCTGGCTCGGCGTCGAGCAGACCGCGATCCGCACTATCGGCGCCCTGCCCGGGGCGCTGCCGCCGCTGTCGATGCCGCACTTCCACCTGGAAACCATGCGCGACCTGATGAGCGTCGCCGTCGCGGTGACCGGCCTGGCGCTGACCGAGGCGGTGTCCATCGCCCGGTCCATCGCGCTGAAATCGGGCCAGCGTATCGACGGCAACCAGGAATTCATTGGCCAGGGTCTGTCGAACATCGTCGGTGCCTTCTTCTCCGGTTATCCGTCGAGCGGCTCCTTCAACCGTTCCGGCCTGAATTTCGAAGCCGGCGCCCGGACGCCGCTGGCCGCCGTCGCTTCGGCCGGTTTCCTGGTCGTCGTGCTGTTTTTTGTCGCGCCGCTGGCCGCCTACCTGCCGATCGCTTCGATGGCCGCCATCCTCTTTCTGGTCGCCTGGGGGCTGTTCGATTTCCATCACATCGCTTCCATCGTGCGCACCAGTCGCAGCGAAACGGCGGTGCTGCTCGCCACCCTGGTTTCGACGCTGGTCCTCCACCTCGAATTCGCCATCCTGGTCGGCGTGCTGCTTTCCCTGATCCTCTACCTCAACCGGACCTCGCAGCCGGTGATCCGGGTCCTCGCCCCGGACAGCGCCGACCCGCAGCGCAAATTCCAGGCCCTGCGGCCCGGTCAGGCGGAGTGTCCGCAGGCCAGGATCGTGCGCATCGAAGGTTCGATCTATTTCGGCGCGGTCAATCACGTCGCCGAGGCCTTGCACGAGATGGCCGAGCAGCACCCCGCCCAGAAGCATCTGCTGCTGATGGCGAAGAGCATCAATTTTGTCGATGTCGCCGGCGCCGAACTGCTCGCCGAGGAAGCCCGGCGTCGCCGGGCGGCGGGCGGCGGACTCTATTTCTACAGTGTGCGGCAAAATGCCGAACACCTGCTGAGACAGCCGGACTACCTGAAGGATATTGGCGAAGACGCTTTCTTCATCACCAAGCGGGCGATCATCGCGCAGGTCTATGGCCGGCTCGACCGGGACATCTGTGCCGGCTGCTCGCAGAGGGTATTCGAGGAATGCGGCAGGGTGCCGGCATGAGCGCGGAAGTGGGGTAAAATCGAACGATGATATCGCCATGGTCGGGTGACCTGATTGCCTTTTGCGCCAGCGTCGTGCTGCTGGTGGCCTATCACGTCTATCTGCGCATCCGCGTCCGGCGCGACCCGACTTACACCGTCCAGGCCATCCACAATCTGGCGCGCGCCGCCTGGGTGGAAAGCGTGATGAGCAGCGGTCGCGATATCCTCGCCGTACAGACCCTGCGCAACTCGACGATGGCCGCCACCTTCCTGGCGTCTACGGCGGTGCTGCTGATCATGGGCGTGCTTTCCCTGTCCGGGCAGGGCGACAAGCTGGAGAGCACCTGGCATGTCCTCAACCTGTTCGGGGCCACCGACCCGGCCCTGTGGCTGCTCAAGCTGATCATCCTGATGCTCGACCTGTGCTGGGCCTTTTTCTGCTTCACGCTGGCCGTGCGCAAGTTCAACCATGTCGGCTATCTGCTCAACCTGCCCAAGGATTTCGAGCATCCGGTGATCAACCAGCGCTACGTGGCCGGCTACCTGAACCGGGCGGGGCGCTATTACAGCCTGGGCATGCGCGCCTACTACCTGACCCTGCCGCTCCTGTTCTGGCTCTTCGGGCCCCACCTGATGCTGGTCAGTTCCGTCGCCCTGGTTTTCCTGCTCCATCACCTGGATCGCGCCTACGACGACGGCGACTGAACGGCACCGCCGGCAATGAAACGGCCCGCCGTGGCGGGCCGTCAGGCGTGCTGCGAGAGGCGGCGGACTATTTTTCCTTCAGTTTCATGATGCCCATGGCATTGAGAACCAGCTTTTCGAACACATGCTCCGAGGTGCCCTTGCGCATCTTGCGCAGGAAATACTTCTCGAAAGCGACCTTGGCGAGGTGCACCCACTTGCCTTCCGAGAACCAGTTCACATTGCGCGGCGGAATTTGCGGCAGCGCGACGAAGCAGGCGCCGCCTTCGCCGAAGTCGGCCAGGCAGATGGCGTTCCAGGTGGCCTTCTCGGCGGGTTCCTTGCCGTCGAGCAGGGCCTTGATGTTGTGCGCCGTGGCAGTCACCATGGACTCGATCATGTAACCGGTCTTCGGCGTGCCGCAGGGAACCGGCGTCGCTTCCACCGGCGGGATGGCGACACAGACGCCGACCGCGAAGACGTTCCTGAACTTCGGATTGCGCTGGTGCTGGTCTACGACGATGAAGCCCCGCGGATTGGTCAGGCCCTCGATGCCGAATACGGCATCGATGCCCTTGAAGGCGGGCAGCATCATCGAATGCTTGAACGGCAGTTCGTGCTCCCGCTTCGGCTTGCCGTCCTCGTCATGCTCGGTGACGAACATCTTGCCGGCCTCGACCTTGTTCACCTTGGCATTGCAGATCCACTTGATGTGTTTTTCGCGGAAAATCGACTCGATCATGCCTTTCGAGTCGCCGACGCCGCCCAGGCCCAGATGCCCGATGTAGGGCTCGGCGGTGACGAAGGTCATCGGTACCTTGTCGCGGATTTTGCGTTTGCGCAGGTCGGTTTCCATGATCATCGCGAACTCGTAGGCCGGGCCGAAGCAGGAGGCGCCCTGCACGGCACCGACGACGATGGGGCCGGGGTCCTTGACGAAGTCCTGCCAGGCGGTTTCGGCGACGACCGCATGCTCGACGTGGCAAATCGAGCGGGTATGGCCCTGCGGGCCGAGGCCCTCGATTTCGTCGAAGGCGAGTTTCGGGCCGGTGGCAATGACCAGGTAGTCATAATCGACCATCCGGCCGTCGAGCAGTTCGACGCGGTTTTCCGCGGGATGAACGCGTTTGGCGCCGACCGGGATGAAGCCGATCTTGTGCTGTTCGAGGATGGGGGCTAGTTCGAGTTCGATATCCTGGCGTTCGCGCCAGTCGACCGCCACCCAGGGATTGCTCGGCACGAAATGGAACTTGGGATTGTTGGAGATGACGGTGATGCGGTCGCCGGGGCCGGTCAGTTCCTTCATTTCATAAGCCATGGGCATGCCGCCGATGCCGGCACCGAGAATCACGATATGGGCCATTCTTGTCTCCTTCTTGATGTTTATTGGACTGCCTTCACTTGCTGGGCGATATTTATCGATCGCGAGACGAGACCCCGGTGCGATCCTCAGGGCGTCTTGGCGCGCCCGGCTTGAGTTCTTGTGGTCAGATGAACAGCGTCACCTCGGCTTCCTGTGCCATGGGCAGGAAGCTGGCGGCCCCGCAGTAGTCGGCGACCTCGGGGATGAAGTCGGCATGTTCGAAACCGAATAGTTCGACGGTCATCTGGCAGGCGACGAATTTGACGCCGGCCTCGAGGCACAGGGATCGCAATTCCTCGATGCCGGCGACGCCGTTGTTGCGGATGGTCTGTTGCATCAGGCTGGTGGCCAGCGATTCGAAACCCGGGAGGTTGGCCTGGACGATGTTGGGAATATTCCAGTTGATGTTCTTGAACCACGCCGGCCCGAAAGGCATTTTCATCGGCATGCCGGGGTTACCCAGCGGGCTGACCTTGAGATCGCCGACGTCCTTCTTGACCAGGTTGAGGCCGTAGAAAGTGAAGAAAATCGAGACATCCCAGCCCAGGGCGGCGGCGGTCGAGGCCAGGATGAACGGCGGATAGGCCCAGTCCAGCGTGCCCTTGGTGGCGATGATGGTCATCGACGGCGTTCGGTTGGCCTTCATTTCGGCCAGTTTCTCGGCCAGTTTTTGCGGCAGGATTTCGTCCAGGCGCTGTCGTATCAGGTCATCGATTGTCGCAAGCTCGGTGCTGGCTTCCATGTCTGTCTCCGTGTGTTGGCGGCCGGCCCGGCAGAAGGGCCGGCCGGCTTACTTGCGTTTGATGAAAAACTCGAACTTGCCGGCACCGGCTTCGCCCTTGCTGAGCAATTGGTTGCCGGTCTGGTTGCAGAAGGAATCAAAATCCTTGACCGAGCCCGGATCGGTGGTCAGGACGCGCAGCACCTGGGCGCTGGCCAGTTCGCCCAGGGCTTTCTTGGCGCGCAGGATGGGCAGCGGGCAGTTGAGGCCGCTGGCGTCGAGTTCCTTGTCAAAATTCATCGTAGTCTCCTTGATTTTCGGGTCTGCAAAAGGCGGTAGCCGGGTGGGTGGGAAAATGGCCTGTTGGCTAATCAGTATATTGATGCCAGATGGTTTGACAGCTACCCAGTCAGGTAGCTAGGCCGTGATACAGCCGGACCACGTGTCGCGCTTCGGCGAAGAACAACCAGCGCTCCAGCAGCAGGCCGGCGAAGCCGCAGACCACCGCCAGGGCGCCGGCTGCCGGGCTGCCGCTGGCGATCAGCAGGCCGGGCAGGGCGAAGGCGAAAAGGAAGACCAGCGCCTTCAGCCGGCCGGCCCGGTCCGGGGCAAGCACGAAACCGAATTCCCGGCTGACGAAATTGCCGTGGCTGTGGCCGGTGTCGAGCAGGCGTACGGTGCTCCGGGCCAGGCCGGTGGCGGTGTTCGGGCTGGGGCCGACGGCCGGCCGGGCGATCCAGACGTAATAGATGGCTTTCAGCAGCGCGCCGAGGGCCAGGGCGCCCAGCGTCAGGCCAAGATGGGCGGGCGCGGCGGCGCCGACGACGGCCATCAGGAAGCAGAAGAGCAGCGCGCCGGAAGAATGGGCCAGTACCAGGTAAAGGGCCGGAACCAGCGGTGAATGCCACTGGCGGATGGTTTTCAGACAGGCGTAGATCATGCCGGTGCTGTAGATGGTCGCCCAGGCCAGCAGCAGGGCGACAATGCCGCCGAACAGGCGCAGCAGGGGGGCGGTCGCCAGCCAGCCGAGGGCGAGGTAAGCAATGGCCGGTGGGAAGAAAAGCGCGGCGAAGACGCCTTCGCGGGAAAGCCAGGAGGTGCGAAAGTGGCCCAGGGCGCGCCAGGCATTTTTCGGTCGGGCCAGGTGAAAGGTCGAGGCGAAGAGGCCGCCGGCGACCAGGGCGAGGGCTGTCAGGCCTGGCAGCAGGGAGAATGGCGCCATCCCGGCACCGTTGCCGCCGAACAGGTCGGCGAGGACGAGCAGGGAAAAGAGGCCGAGGCCGGCACCGGAGCCGACGGTAAAGAAGATGACGCTGAAGGCGGGTTTCATCGATGCACCAGGCGGTTGCTGAGGTTTTTCAGGCGTTGTGCGAAGCCCGGCTTGCCCTCGACGACGGGGGCTTCCTTTGCCTCGCGCGGCGGCAGGTAGGTGTTGGTGGGCTGGTAGCCCAGTTCCGGCATCAGCTTGATGCCCTGGCGGTCGCGGACCAACTTGGCGACGGCCGATCCGGGATCGGCGAGATCGCCGAAATGCCGGGCATGGGCCGGGCAGGACATGACGCAGGCGGGTTGGCGCTCGGCTTCGGGCAGCGCCTGATCGTAGATGCGATCGACGCAGAGCGTGCATTTCTTCATGGTGCCGGTACTGCGGTCCAGTTCACGGGCGCCGTAGGGGCAGGCCCAGGAACAGTAGCCGCAGCCCATGCACTTGTCGTGGTCCACCAGGACGATGCCGTCTTCCCGCTGGTAGGAGGCGCCGGTCGGGCAGACCTGCACGCAGGGGGCATCGGCGCAATGCATGCAGGAAATCGGCAGATTGACGGTCTTGCTGTGGGGGTAGTCGCCGACCTCGAAATTGCGCACCCGGTTGAACCAGACGCCGGAAGCCTGGGCGCCGTAGGGGTCGTAGTCGGGCAGCGGACCGCTGATCCCCGACGAGGTGTTCCACTGCTTGCAGGCGACGGCGCAGGCCTGGCAGCCGACGCAGACATCCAGGTCAATGACCAGGCCGAGCTTCATGGCTGGCTCCTCGCGCTGTAGTTTTGTACGGTGGGCCGAGCTTCCCGGTCGCCGGGCAACCGTTCCATGGGGCCGAAATTGGGCCAGCTGCCGGTCTCGCCGGGGGCGGCCTTGGTAATCTTCACCCGCAGGTCGAACCAGGCGGCCTGACCGGTGATCGGGTCCGAGTTGGTGAGTCGCCGGTCGTCTTCCGGCGCTTCCGGCAGAAGTTCGGAAATCAGGTGGTTGAGCAGGAAGCCGGTGCTCGATTCCGACGAATCGGTGGCCAGGCCCCAGGCGCCGCCCTGTTTGCCGATGGCGTTCCAGGTCCACACCGTGTTCGCCTCGGTGCCTTCCATGGTCTTCATCTGGCAGCGAATCCGGCCATTGTGCGACTCCACCCAGACCCAGTCGAAATCCTGCAGACCCATGTGCTCGGCCGTCTGCCGGTTGATGTACAGGTAATTCTGGCCGAGGATCTGGCGCAGCCAGGCATTCTGCGAGTCCCAGGAGTGATACATCGGCATTGGACGCTGGGTCAGGGCATGCAGGGGATACTCGCTGGCGTCGGTGCGCGTCATCTCCAGCGGTGCGTACCAGATGGGCAGCGGGTCGAAATAGCGGGCGATGCGGGCGCGGTCGGTCGCCGATTTGGGCTGCGGGCCGTCGTACAGCCCCTGGGCGGCGAGGCGGAATTTCTGCAGCGGCTCGGAATAGATTTGCATGATCACCGGTACCGGCGGGTTGCCGAACAGGGCGTTCTGTTGGGCGCACTCCAGGTAGTCCTTGTTCACGTGCCGGTAGTAGCGCATGTGCTGGGGCCAGTGGTGCTCGAAGAAGCCGTTGTTCTCGATGTACTTTTCCCATTGTTTCGGGTTCGGCTCGCCGCGCAGCGACTTTTCGCCATCCTTGCCGCGCCAGCCGGCGAGGAAGCCGATGCCGGGCAGTTTTTCGTAATTGACGATGAAATCCTGGTAGCCGGAGAACTTGGGCGTGCCGTCCTCCCGGGTGAAGGCGGGAAATTTCAGGCGGCCGGCCAGATCGACCAGCACTTCCTGCCACGGACGCACGTCGCGGTCGAGCGGCAGCACCGGCTGACGGATCGAATCGGCTGCCGCATCAGGTTCCGAAATCGGCCGGTCGAGCAGGGAAATGCAGTCGTGGCGTTCCAGGTAAGTGGTGTCCGGCAGTACCAGATCGGCGAACTGCACGGTCTCGGAATGGAAGGCGTCGGCGACGACCAGGAAGGGAATGGCGTATTCGCCGTCGGCATCCTTCCTGACCAGCATTTCCCGCACATTGCCGGTATTCATCGTCGAGTTCCAGGCCATGTTGGCCATGAACAGGATCAGGGTGTCGATCGGGTAGGGGTCCTTGTTCACCGCATTGGTGATCACCATGTGCATCAGGCCATGGGAGGAGAGCGGCGTTTCCCAGGAGAAAGCCTTGTCGATGCGCATCGGCTGGCCGTCGGCGTCGATGACCAGATCTTCGGGGCGGGTCGGGAAGCCGTTGATCGGGCGCTTGAGGGGAGTGTCCGGCGCGAAGATCACGGCCGGATCGTTTTCCGGCAGCGCCCGTACCGGAATGCGCCGCGGGTACGGCGTGCGGGCGCGGAAGTTGCCCGGCCCCTCGAGGGCGCCGAGCAACATTTGCAGCACGTGCAGGGCGCGGCAGGTGTGGAAGCCGTTGGAGTGGGCGGCAATGCCGCGCATGGCATACATGGCGACCGGGCGGCCGATGAACTTGTCGTGCTGGCGACCCCACATGTCGGTCCAGGCGCAGTCGATTTCGACGGTTTCCTTGAAGGCGACATGGGCCATTTCCAGCGCAATGCGCTCGATGGTCTCGGCCGGGATGCCGCATTCTTCGGCGACCCGGGCCGGCGCGTAACGCTCGTCGAGGTAGCGCTCGGCGAGCAGGCTCATCACGGTCTTGACGCGGCGCCCGTCGGGGGCGGTGAATTCGCCGAACAGCGCGGCCGAGGTATCGCCGCCCAGGGCATCGACAAAGGCTGCCTTTTCCTGGTCCCAGACGAGATTGATATCGTTGTCGCCGCGCAGGAACAAGCCGTCGCCCTTCTCACCCGGCGTCTGCACCACCAGCCAGGGGGCGTTGGTGTAGCGCACCAGGTATTCCCAGTCGAAAAGCTCGCGGGAGAGCAGCACATGCACCATGGAAAGGGCGAGCAGGCCATCGGTGCCCGGCCGTACCGGCAGCCATTCGTCGGCGACCGCCGAATAGCCGGTGCGCACCGGATTCACCGAAACGAACTTGGCGCCGTGGCGCTTCAGTTTCTCGATGCCGGTCTTGATCGGGTTGGAGGAGTGATCCTCGGCGACGCCCCACATGATGAAATATTTGGCCAGATCCCAGTCCGGGGCGCCGAACTCCCAGAAGGAAAAGCCGATGGTGTAGAGGCCGGCGGCGGCCATGTTCACCGAACAGAAGCCGCCGTGCGCCGACCAGTTCGGCGTGCCGAACTGCTGCGCCCAGAGGCCGGTGAGGGCCTGCATCTGGTCGCGGCCGGTATAGAAGGCGAGCTGGGTCGGGTTGGTGGAGCGAATTTTTGCCAGGCGCGCCGTCAGCAGGTCGAGTGCCGCGTCCCATTCGATCTCGACGAATTCGCCGCTGCCCCGCTCGCTGCCAGGCTTGCGCAGCAGCGGCTTGGTTAGCTTGGCCGGCGAATACTGCTTCATGATGCCGGCGTTGCCCTTGGCGCAGAGCACGCCCTTATTGGTCGGGTGGTCCGGATTGCCCTGGATGAAGCGCACCTTGCCATCTTCCAGCGTTACCTTGATGCCGCAGCGGCAGGCGCACATGTAGCAGGTGGTGTATTTCGTTTCCTGCCGGTCATGGTTTTCGGTTTGCAGCACTGGGCTCATGAATTGAATACCATAAATTAAGAATATGCTTATTTTGTGGAGCGAGCGGAAAGCCGCAAGCCAGTTGTTTTGATTTTCCGATAAGCTGGATTAATGTCGCGCCCAGCCCTCGCTTATGCCGGCATGGCGCTCACCACATGCTCAACCGGCCCGGGGCTTCGTGCCTCCTCCGATGGGTTGCGCAGGCGTTCCATGGCAAATTTGACGAAGGTGTCGACCAGACGGGCGCGAAATTTTTCCCGCGGATAGACCATCGACAGGCTGCGGGTCAGGCGGGGCTGCAACGGTATGGCCCGCAGGCTGCCCCATTTCTGTTCGGCGACGACCGTGGCCCGCGACATGATGGCGAAGCCGGCGCCGGTGGCGACCACGTTCTTGATGGCTTCCGGGCTGCCCAGTTCGAGCAGCAGATCGAGGCTGGAAATCGGTACCCCCTGCTTTTCCAGGTAGGCATCGGTGAATTCGCGGGTACCGGAACCCTGCTCGCGGCTGACGTAGCCATGGCCGCGCAATTGCTGCGGCGTCAGTCGGCGATACCCGGCGAGGGCAAAGCCGGGGGCGCAGATGACCATCAGTTCGTCTTCGCAGCACACTTCATGTTCGAGATTGGGCTGATGCGAGGGCGACTCGATCAGCCCGAGATCGAGGCTGCGTTCCTGGACCCGGGAGTCGATCATTTCCGAATTGCCGACCACCAGTTGTGGCTGAACCAGCGGGTAGGCATTCTTGAAAGCCCCCAGGATCGGCGGCAGCAGGTATTCGGCAATGGTCAGGCTGGCGCCCAGCAGCAGCGGACCGCCGATTTCCCCGGTCATTTCCGCGACCCGGACTTCCATTTCCGAGGACAGGGAAAGGATGCGTTCGGCGTAACTCATCACTACTTCGCCGGCCGGAGTCAGCGTGATGCGGCTCTGGTAGCGGTCGAACAGCCGGGTGTTGAGGTGCTCCTCCAGTTGCTTGATCTGGAAAGTCACCGCCGGCTGGGTCATGAACAGCGCTTCGGCGGCCCGGGTGAAGGACATTTGTCGGACTACGGCATGGAATACCTGGAGCCTGCGGTCGGCCATGTGATCAGTCTTTGTTATCGGTGGATAAGGCGGCATTCTGGCAAATGGCCGGCGGCGCAGACATACCCCGGATGGCGTGGGCGGGGGCGCCATGCGCTCCGGCCGATGCCCGGCCAACTGCGCCGCCGACCGGAACTTGCTAAGATGCGCCTCCCGGCCGGCGGCAGTTGAACAGGGAGCGCCGGGCAATTCAACACTCACACATTTGCTGGAGCTGGCATGACGGTCTGGTGGCTGGGATATATCGCGTTGGGACTTTTCGCCGGCTTTTTCGCCGGCCTGCTCGGCATCGGTGGCGGTTCGGTGATGGTGCCGGCGCTGGTCATGCTGTTTGCGGCGCAGGGTTTTCCGGCCAACGACGTGATGCACCTGGCGCTCGGCACCTCGATGGCGGCGATTTTCTTCACCTCGATTTCCAGCGTCCGCATCCACCATGCCCACGGCGCCGTGCTCTGGCCCATCGTCGCCCGCATCACGCCGGGCATCGTGCTCGGCACCCTGCTCGGTACCCGCATCGCCAGCCTGGTGCCGAGCAAGACGCTGGGCTTGATTTTCGCCATTTTCATCTGCTACGTTTCGGTCCAGATGATCATCAACCTGAAGCCGAAGCCGCATCGGGAACTGCCGGGTACGCTCGGCACCTCGCTGGTCGGTCTGGCGATCGGCGGTATTTCCTGCCTGGTGGCGATCGGCGGCGGCGTACTGTCGGTGCCGTTCATGACCTGGTGCAACGTCAAGGTGCAGAACGCCATCGGCACCTCGGCGGCGATCGGCTTTCCCATCGCCCTGGGCGGGGCGCTGGGTTACATCTTCAACGGCTGGTCGGTGGCCGGACTGCCCGAGGGCAGCCTGGGCTTCGTCTATCTGCCGGCGGTGATCGGCGTGGTCGCGGCGAGCGTGCTGACGGCGCCGATCGGCGCCCGGCAGACGCATCGCCTGCCGGTGGCTACTTTGAAGCGGATATTTGCCGGCGTGCTGCTGGCACTCGCCGCCAAGATGCTGTGGAGCCTGTTCAGCGCGCCTTGAACACCGGCTTGCGCTTTTCCAGGAAAGCTGCCAGGCCTTCCCGGTAGTCCTCGGTAGCGAGGAAAGCGAAGGAGGCGGCCTTTTCCTGGTCATTGAGCGGGCGGCCGTTTTGCAGGCGGCGTATCCACTGCTTGTGCCAGCCGGCGACCAGCGGCGCCCCGTTGCAGATGTGGCGCGCCGTGGCATAGGCCTCGTCCTCGACCTGGGCGTCGGGCGTAACGCGCGTCACCAGGCCTTTTTCATAGGCCTCGCTGGCGGTCAGGATGCGCCCTTCGAGGAGGATTTCCTTGATCACTGCGGCGCCGGCCAGTTTGAGCAGGCCTTCCATTTCGCCCGGGTACATCGAAAAGCCGAGTTTGTTGATCGGCGCCCCGAAACGGGCGCTCTCGTTAGCGATGCGCAGATCGCAGACACCGGCGATTTCCAGGCCGCCCCCGATGCAGGCCCCCTGGATCAGGGCGACGGTCGGATGCGGGCAATCGGCGATGGCATTCAACGCGATGGCGACCTGCTCGTGGTAATGCAGAGCCTGCTCCAAGGTGGCCCGGGCGGTGACGAATTCCTCGAGATCGCCGCCAGCCGCGAAAGCCTCATGGCCGGCGCCGCGGACGACGATGCAGCGCACCGCCGGATCGGCCGACAGAACGGTGACGTGAGCGGCCAGTTGCTGCCACATCGCCAAGTCGATGGCATTGAGCTTGCCGGGATTGTTCAGGGTCAGGGTGGCGATTTCGCCGTGCGTGGAAAGATCAACCGTTGCCATCGAAGTGTCCGTTGCATAAAAAGCGGATTATAGGGGCACCGGGATTTACCATTAACCAACGTCTTGCACGATATAATAATGCCGCTGTTTTTACTGTAATTATTAATAATCAGAGGGGGCACCAATTATGAGCAGCGCGATGTACGAGCGGATGCGGGCCAATCCGAAATTCCTGGATCTGGTCGCCAAACGGGGACGTTTTGCCTGGACCCTGGCGGCCGTGGTTTTGAGCATGTTTTACGGTTTCGTGATGATGGTGGCTTTCAAGCCGGCCGCTCTCGGCCAGCCGGTCAGCGAAGGGTCGATGCTGACCGTAGGCGTCGCCGTCGAACTCTTCATGTTCATTTTCTTCTGGGCGCTGACGGCGGTTTACGTGAAGCGCGCCAATACCGAGTTCGATGCCTTGACGCAGGAAATCGTCAAGGAAGCCTGGAAGGAGAACAAATAATGCATCGTCTGACACAGATTCTTGCCGCTCTCGGCCTTTGCGCCGTCGCCGCCCTGGCTTACGCCGGCGGCCCGCTCGAAGGCATCACCGAAAAACAGGCGACCAACTGGCACGCCATCATCATGTTCTGCATCTTCGTCGCGATGACGATGGGCATCACCTACTGGGCGGCCGGCCGCACCAAGTCGACCGCCGATTTCTATACCGCCGGCGGCGGCATCACCGGCTTCCAGAACGGCATGGCGATCGCCGGCGACTACATGTCGGCCGCCACGCTGCTCGGGCTGACCGCGATGGTCTACACCCAGGGTTACGACGGCTACATCTACATGCTGGCCTTCTTTGCCGGCTGGCCGATCATCCTCTTCCTGATGGCTGAACGCCTGCGCAACCTGGGCAAATTCACCTTTTCCGACATCACCGCCTATCGCCTCGACCAGGGCAAGGTGCGGACCATGGCGGCGATTTCCTCGCTGACCGTCGTCTGTTTCTACCTGATCGCCCAAATGGTCGGTGCCGGCCAGCTGATCAAGCTGCTCTTCGGCCTCGACTACAACGTCGCGATTTTTGCGGTCGGCATCCTGATGATGGTCTATGTCACTTTCGGCGGCATGGTCGCCACCACCTGGGTGCAGATCATCAAGGCCGGCATGCTGCTTTGCGGCGGCACGCTGGTCATGGTGCTGGCCTTCAGCCAGTTCGACTTCTCGTTCCAGAATCTGCTGGAAAAGGGAACCGCCGTCCATAAACTGGGCGCCAAGCTGATGTATCCGGGCAGCCTGCTCGCCGATCCGGTGACCGCCATTTCGCTGGGCCTCGGCCTGATGTTCGGCACGGCCGGCCTGCCGCATATCCTGATGCGCTTCTTCACCGTGACCGATGCCAAGGAAGCGCGCAAGTCGGTGCTCTACGCGTCCGGCTTCGTCGCCTACTTCTTCAACGTCATTTTCATCATGGGCCTGTGCGGCATCATCATCGTCGGCCAGAATCCCTCCTTCTTCGAAGGCGGCACGGTCGGCGGCAAGCTGGTTGGCGGCGGCAACATGGTCGCCATGCACCTGGCCAATGCGGTCGGCGGCAACATGCTGCTCGGTTTCCTCGCCGCGGTCGCCTTCGCCACCATCCTGGCGGTGGTCTCCGGCCTGGCCTTGGCCGGCGCTTCGGCCATCTCGCATGACCTGTACGCCCGCGTCATCAAGAAGGGGCAGGCGACGGAAGCGGCGGAAATCCGCGTTTCCAAGATCGCCACCATCTGCCTCGGTTTCGTCGCCATCGTGCTCGGCATCCTGTTCGAGAAGCAGAACATCGCCTTCATGGTCGGCCTGGCCTTTGGCGTGGCGGCAGCGGCCAACTTCCCGGTGCTCATCCTCTCGATGTACTGGAAAGGCCTGACCACGCGCGGCGCGCTGTTCGGCGGCTACGGCGGCCTGGTCTCGGCCGTGCTCTTCGTGGTCTTCTCGAAATCGGTGTGGGTCGATGTGCTGCACAATCCGGCGCCGCTCTTCCCGTATACGCAGCCGGCCCTGTTCGCCATGCCGATCGCCTTCCTGCTCGCCTGGATTTTCTCGAAGACCGATTCGAGCGTGCGTGCCGGCAAGGAAATCGAAGCCTTCGAAGACCAGTACGTCCGTGCCCAGACCGGCTACGGCGCTTCGTCGGCCAGTCAGCACTAAGCTGTTGCAGCTTTAACAAACCCCGCTGGCCGAAACCAGCGGGGTTTTTTTTACGCACCAGCGACGGGCATTCCGCCCCCGATGTAGTAAATTTGCAACATTGGCTTGCAGTTCGCCACCTCGCGTCCAGGGGATCCAGTGAAACGTAATATCCAGCCGACCACGGTCGAGCGCGTCATGCGCGAAGATGACTTCATCGTCTCGAAAACCACTGCCAAGGGCATCATCACCTACGGCAACCCGATTTTTATCGAGTTTTCCGGCTATTCCGAAGAGGAATTGCTGGGCGTCCAACACAACATCATTCGCCACCCGGACATGCCGCGCACGGCCTTCAAACTGGCCTGGGACACCATCGCAGCCGGCCAGGAGTTCTTCGGCTACGTCAAGAACATGGCCAAGGATGGCAGCTATTACTGGGTATTCACCCATATCTCCCCGGACTTCGACCGTAACCGCAATATCGTCGGCTACACCTCGGTGCGGCGTTGTCCGAAGCGCGAGGCGATCGGCAAGATCGAGCCGGTCTATCGCCAGATGCTGCAAGCCGAACAGGCGGTCGGTGCGGCCCAGGCGATTGCCGCAGGCACGCGGGTGCTGGTCGATCTGCTGCAACAGACAGGAATGAGTTATGAAGAACTCGTCTTTTCCCTTTAGGCGCCTGCTCCTCACCCTGCTGCTGGTCGGCGGTGCGGGAGCTGCCTATGTCGCGCCCTGGCTGCCGGCGGTTTTTCTGTTGCCGGCGCTGCTCCTGTTTTTGCTGCCCGAACGCGGCGAGGCGCAGCCGTTGATCGAAGTCGATGGACTGCTGCAACGCATCGTGAATGGCGATCTCGTGGCGAGGATGCCGCAGGCCCTCAGCGCGCCGCGTCTGGAAGCGATCCGGGTCAATCTCAATTCGGTGCTCGACCAGACTGAAACGGCCTTTCGCGAAATCCTCGGAGCGATGGGCGCTTCTTCCGAAGGCCGCTACTGGCGCCGCTTGCAGACCACCGGTCTGCACGGCACTTTCCGCGACGTCCTGGTCCAGATGCAGACTTTGCTCGACCGGCTGGACGCGGCGCAGGAGTCGGTCGCCCGTGAGGCGCTGCTCTCCCGCATCTTCCTGCGTTCCGAGCGTGGCCTGTCGCTGGCCATCGAGCGGGTCGATACGCGGCTGGCCGAAGTCGGCGGCCAGTCGGTACAGGCCCGGCAACTGGCCGGGGATTTTGCGCAATCGGCTAGCCGGATGGCCGATGCCGCCCACCGCATGTCAGGTGCGCTGGGGACGGCACAAGGCGCTGCCGAAAGCGGCGTGCGCGCCCTCGACGACCTGAATGCCAAGGCGGCAGCGATTCGCGAACTGACCGGGCGCATCGACGGCATCGCCAAGCAGACCAACCTGCTCGCCCTCAACGCCGCGATCGAGGCGGCGCGGGCTGGCGAGGCGGGACGCGGCTTTGCCGTGGTGGCCGACGAAGTCCGCAAGCTGGCCGATCAGTCCCAGCGCTCGGCCGAGGAAATCGCGGCCGCGATTGCTGCCGTCAGCCTCTCGATGGCCGGTGCTACGGAGCAGATCGGCGGCCTGCACCAGGCTGTGACCGGGGCTCGCCTGACGGCAGACGAATTCAGCGAGGAATTGACCGGCTCGGCGGTGTCGGCCACCGAAGTCGGACAGTTGGCAGCCGAGATCGGCAGCGGCGCCGAATCGATGATCGCTTCGATGCAACTGGTCGCCATGGCCCAGAAAGCCCGTTCCGACGTTACCGCCATCCTGCACGGCGAAAAATTCGACCCTTCCAGCCTTTCGGAAATCGAGCAGGAGGCGCTGGCCGTCGTTCGTTCAAGAAAGTGGGTCAAGGGCAGCGCCGACCGCGATGCCCTGGTCAATATTTACGAACGGCTGTTCGCCAATATCGAAAGCCAGATGCAATAGCCGGCGGGCGGGCCGGCCGGTGTTTCAGCCGGCCTTGCCGCTGCTCCCGTCCTGTATCTTGGTCAGGGCTTCGCGGCCGGAAAGCAGGTGGTCGTGCATGGTCTTTTCTGCCCGGCCAGCTTCGCCCGATTCCAGGGCGGCCATGATCAGCCGATGTTCGTCCAGCGACTGCTGCAGGCGGCCTTCCAGCGACAGCGAATGCAGGCGGGAAAGTTTCAGTACCGTGCGCAGGTCCTGGATGACGGTGAGCAGCCAGCGATTGCCGGCCAGTTCCTGGATCTGCCGGTGAAATTCCTGGTTGGCCTCGAAGAAGGCGTCGATCCGGCCGTCGCGGGCGGCTGCTTCAAGGCGGTCATGGATGGTCCGCAGCACCGCAATGTCGCCGGCCTTGGCGCGGCCGACCGCTTCGGCGGCGCAGCGTCCTTCGAGCAGGGCAATCAGCGGGAAGATGTCGTCCAGGTCCTGGCGGGAAATTTCGGTGACGTAGCAGCCGCGGCGCGGCTTCAGTTCAACCAGGCCTTCCGAAGCCAGTACCTTGAGCGCTTCGCGCAGCGGGGTACGGGAAATACCATACTCCTCGGCGAGCTTTTGCTCGTCGATCCAGGTGCCGGGAGTCAGTTCGTGGGCGAAGATGCGCTGACGCAGTCGTTCGGCCACTTCCTGATAAAGCGCGGTAGGTGCAATGCGAGTCATGGTGTCCGTCTGATGTGAATGAGCAAGTTGGTGCATCGCCGACTTGCTTCCATAATTATGGATAAAGTATTATGCGAGGTCTGGTATGTCAAGTTGGGCTTGAAAGCGTAGAATTTTGAATTCTGCATTATTGGCCTGAAAAAATCGAATCGGCGAGGGTGTGTCATGTCTGAAAAGTTCTTTGATTCCAACAATCTGGATGCCTGGGAAAAGGTTGCGGCCAAACAATCCCCGGGCGGTGACGTCGGCAACCTGGTCTGGAACACGCCGGAAGGGCTGGCCGTCAAGGCGCTGTACACCAAGGCCGACGTTGCCGACCTGGAGTTCGCCGACACCCTGCCCGGCTTCGCGCCCTATCTTCGCGGCCCGCAGCCGACGATGTATGCCGTCAAGCCGTGGACCATCCGCCAGTATGCCGGCTTCTCCACCGCCGAAGCTTCCAATGCCTTCTACCGCAAGGCGCTGGCCGCCGGCGGTCAGGGCGTTTCCGTGGCTTTTGACCTGGCGACGCACCGTGGTTACGACTCCGATAACGCCCGTGTCACGGGCGACGTCGGCAAGGCCGGCGTGGCGATCGATTCCGTCGAGGACATGAAGATCCTCTTCGACAGCATCCCGCTCGACAAGATTTCCGTCTCGATGACGATGAACGGCGCCGTGCTGCCGATTCTCGCCGGTTACATCGTCGCCGCCGAGGAGCAGGGCGTGTCGCAGGACAAGCTGTCCGGCACCATCCAGAACGACATCCTCAAAGAATTCATGGTGCGGAATACCTATATCTATCCGCCCAAGCCGTCGATGAAGATCATCGCCGACATTTTCGGCTACACCGCGCAGCACATGCCGAAGTTCAACTCGATCTCGATTTCCGGTTATCACATCCAGGAAGCCGGCGCCAACCAGGCCATCGAACTGGCCTTCACGCTGGCCGATGGCATGGAATACGTGCGCACCGGCGTCGCTTCAGGCATGGACGTCGACACCTTCGCCGGCCGCCTGTCGTTCTTCTGGGCCGTCGGTATGAATTTCTACCTGGAAATCGCCAAGATGCGCGCCGGTCGCCTGCTCTGGGACCGCATCATGACCGGTTTCAATGCCAAGAGCGCCAAGTCGAAGATGCTGCGCACGCACAGCCAGACTTCGGGCTGGTCGCTGACCGAGCAGGATCCGTACAACAACGTCGTGCGCACCACCATCGAAGCGATGGCGGCCGTCTTCGGCGGTACCCAGTCGCTGCACACCAATGCGCTGGACGAAGCCATCGCCCTGCCGACCGAGTTCTCGTCGCGCATCGCCCGCAACACGCAGCTGATCATCCAGGAAGAAACCCACATCACCAACGTCGTCGATCCGTGGGCTGGCTCCTACATGATGGAGAAGCTGACCCAGGACATGGCCGACAAGGCCTGGGGCATCATCCAGGAAATCGAAGCCATGGGCGGCATGACCAAGGCCGTCGAATCGGGCTGGGCCAAGATGCAGGTCGAAACCTGTGCGGCCGACAAGCAGGCGCGCATTGACTCCGGCAAGGACGTCATCGTCGGCGTCAACAAGTACAAGCTGGCCAAGGAAGACGCCATCGACATTCTCGATATCGACAACCACGCCGTGCGTGAGTCGCAGATCGCCCGCCTCAAGCAAATCCGCGCGACGCGCGATACGGCCGCCGTCAATGCCGCGCTGGCCGCGCTGACCGCGGCCGCCGAATCCGGCGAAGGTAACCTGCTCGACCTTACCGTCAAGGCCATGCGTCTGCGCGCCACGGTCGGTGAAGTGTCGGATGCGCTGGAAAAGGTCTTTGGCCGTTTCCGCGCCAACAACCAGACCATTTCGGGTGTGTACGGAGGTGTCGTGGAAGGTCAGGAAAGCTGGGAACAGATCAAGGCCGATGTCGCCAGGTTCGCCGAAGAAGAAGGCCGCCGGCCGCGCATCATGATCGCCAAGCTCGGCCAGGACGGCCATGACCGCGGCGCCAAGGTGGTCGCCACGGCCTACGCCGACCTTGGTTTCGATATCGACATGGGCCCGCTGTTCCAGACCCCGGCGGAAGCCGCCCGTCAGGCTGTCGAAAACGATGTGCACGCCGTCGGCGTCTCGTCGCTGGCAGCTGGCCACAAGACCCTGCTGCCGGAACTGGTCAAGGCACTGAAGGAGCAGGGCGCCGACGACATCATCGTCTTCGCCGGCGGCGTGATTCCTGCCCAGGACTACGATTACCTCTACAACGCAGGTGCCAAGGCCATTTTCGGGCCGGGCACGCGGATCGAGGATTCCGCCGTCAAGGTGCTGGAAGAAATCCGCAAGGCGCGCGCCTAACCGCTGCATGCATCCGGGCGAAGCTGCCGTGCTGGCGCATTCACTCTCCTCGGCCGACCAGGCGCTGGTAGACAGCGTGCTGGCCGGGCAGCGGCGCGCGCTGGCCAAGGCGATCACGCTGATCGAATCGACCCGGAGGGATCACCAGCAACGCGCCCAGCAGGTGCTGAACACGCTGTTGCCGAAAACCGGTGGAGCCATCCGGATCGGCATTTCCGGCGTGCCGGGGGCGGGCAAATCGACGTTCATCGAAGCGCTCGGCATCTGGCTGATCGAGCAGGGCAAGAAGCTGGCCGTGCTGGCGGTCGATCCGTCCTCGTCGGTGTCAGGCGGTTCCATCCTCGGCGACAAGACGCGCATGGAACTGCTCTGCCAGCGCGAGGAAGCCTTCATCCGGCCCAGCCCGTCGGCCGGTTCGCTGGGTGGCGTCGCCGAAAAGACGCGGGAAGCGATGCTGCTCTGCGAAGCGGCCGGTTTCGACGTGATCATCGTCGAAACGGTGGGCGTCGGCCAAAGCGAAACGACGGTGGCCGGCATGGTGGACATGTTCTGCCTGCTGCAGCTGCCCAATGCCGGCGATGACCTGCAGGCGATCAAGAAAGGCATCGTCGAGATCGCCGACCTGGTCGTCATCAACAAGGCCGATATCGACCCGCGGGCCACCGCGGTGGTGCGCGCCCAGTGGAAGAACGCGCTGCACATGTTGCGTCCGGCTTCCAAGCACTGGGCGCCGCCGGTGCTGACCGCCAGCGCGCTGCACAAGGAAGGCATTGCCGAATTCTGGGCCGCCATCGAAAGCTACCGTGCGGCGCTGACGCCGACCGGTGAGTTCGCCGCCAAGCGCCAGCACCAGTCGCTGGCCTGGATGTGGCAGCTGATCGACTCCGGCCTGCGCCAGCATTTCCGCCATCACCCGCGCGTCCAGGACAACCTGCCGGCGCTCACCCGCTCCGTCGAACTGGGCCATACGACGCCGGCCGCCGCCGCGTATGCCCTGCTCGACTATCTGAAACACTGATTTCAAATTACCCGCACCACTTAGGGAGTTTTCTATGCACGACATCATCCGCCAGCTGGAAAAAAAGCGTGAACTGGCCCGCCTCGGCGGTGGCCAGAAGCGCATCGACAGCCAGCACAAGAAAGGCAAGCTGACCGCCCGCGAACGCATCGAGCTGCTGCTCGACCCGGATTCCTTCGAGGAATGGGATATGTTCAAGGAGCATCGCTGTACCGATTTCGGCATGGACCAGGCCGAGAAGACCCCGGGCGACGGCGTCGTCACCGGCTACGGCACCATCAACGGTCGCCTGGTCTTCGTCTTCTCGCAGGATTTCACGGTGTTCGGCGGCTCGCTGTCGGAAACCCACGCCGAGAAGATCTGCAAGGTCATGGACCAGGCGATGAAGGTCGGTGCCCCGGTGATCGGCCTCAACGATTCGGGCGGCGCCCGCATCCAGGAAGGCGTCGCTTCCCTCGGCGGTTACGCCGACGTCTTCCAGCGCAACGTGATGGCCTCCGGCGTCGTGCCGCAGATTTCGATGATCATGGGTCCCTGTGCCGGTGGCGCGGTGTATTCGCCGTCGATGACCGACTTCATCTTCATGGTCAAGGATTCTTCCTACATGTTCGTGACCGGTCCGGAAGTCGTCAAGACCGTGACCCACGAGGATGTCACCGCCGAGGAACTGGGTGGCGCCATCACCCACACCAGCAAGTCCGGTGTCGCCGACCTGGCTTTCGAGAACGACGTCGAAGCGCTGGCCATGCTGCGCCGCTTCATGAATTTCGTGCCTTCCAACAACAAGGAAAAGCCGCCGGTCACGCCGACCAACGACCCGGCCGGGCGCATGGATTTCTCCCTCGACACCCTGGTGCCGGACAACGCCAACAAGCCGTACGACATGAAGGAACTGTTGGTCAAGGTCGTCGATGATTGCGATTTCTTCGAAATCCAGCCTGATTACGCCAAGAACATCATCATCGGTTTCGGCCGTATCGACGGCCATCCGGTCGGTATCGTCGCCAACCAGCCGCTGGTGCTGGCCGGCTGCCTCGATATCAAGTCCTCGATCAAGGCTGCCCGCTTCGTCCGCTTCTGCGACGCCTTCAACATCCCGGTCGTCACCTTCGTCGACGTCCCGGGCTTCATGCCGGGCACCACGCAGGAATACGGCGGCATCATCAAGCACGGCGCCAAGCTGCTTTACGCCTACGCCGAATGCACCGTGCCCAAGGTCACCGTGATCACCCGCAAGGCTTACGGCGGTGCCTACGACGTGATGTCGTCCAAGCACCTGCGTGGCGACGTCAATCTCGCCTGGCCGTCCGCTGAAATCGCCGTGATGGGCCCGAAGGGCGCGGTCGAGATCATCTTCCGCGAGGAAAAGAACGATCCGGCCAAGCTGGCCGAGCGCGAAGCCGAGTACAAGGACAAGTTCGCCAACCCGTTCGTGGCGGGCGCCCGCGGCTTCATCGACGACGTCATCATGCCGCACGCTACCCGCAAGCGTATCGCCCGTTCGCTGGCCATGCTGCGCGACAAGAAACTCGACAATCCGTGGCGCAAGCACGGCAACATTCCTCTGTAAGCGTCAGGGAGAAAAAGGAATATGTTCACAAAAATTCTGATCGCAAACCGCGGCGAAATTGCCTGCCGCGTCATCAAGACTGCCCGCAAGATGGGCATCAAGACCGTCGCCGTCTACTCCGAGGCTGACAAGGACGCCCTGTTCGTCGACCTGGCCGACGAAGCCGTCTGCATCGGCCCGGCGGCGTCGAAAGAGTCCTATCTGGTTGCCGACAAGATCATCGCTGCCTGCAAGCAGACCGGTGCTCAGGCCGTCCATCCGGGTTACGGCTTCCTCTCGGAAAACGCCGCGTTCTCGCGTCGTCTGGAAGAAGAAGGCATCAAGTTCATCGGTCCGAAGCACTACTCCATCGCCAAGATGGGCGACAAGATCGAGTCCAAGAAGCTGGCCATCGAAGCCAAGGTCAACACCATCCCGGGTTACAACGAGGCCATCGACGGCCCCGATGCCGCCGTGGAAATCGCCAGGAAGATCGGCTACCCGGTGATGATCAAGGCCTCCGCCGGCGGCGGAGGCAAGGGTCTGCGCGTCGCCTACAACGATGCCGAAGCGCACGAAGGTTTCTCCTCCTGCGTCAATGAAGCTCGCAATTCCTTCGGCGACGACCGCGTCTTCATCGAGAAGTACGTGCTCGAGCCGCGCCACATCGAAATCCAGGTGCTCGGTGACTCGCACGGCAACTACGTGTACCTGAACGAGCGCGACTGCTCGATCCAGCGTCGTCACCAGAAGGTCATCGAAGAGGCGCCGAGCCCCTTCGTCGATCCGGACATGCGCAAGGCGATGGGCGAACAGGCCGTGGCCCTGGCCCGTGCCGTCAACTACGAATCCGCCGGTACCGTCGAATTCGTCGTTTCGGGCGCGACCAAGGAGTTTTACTTCCTGGAAATGAACACCCGCTTGCAGGTGGAACACCCGGTCACCGAACTGATTACCGGCCTCGACCTGGTCGAGCAGATGATCCGTGTCGCCTACGGCGAAAAGCTGCCGCTCAGCCAGGCCGATGTCACCATCAACGGCTGGGCCATGGAATGCCGGATCAACGCCGAAGACCCGTTCCGCGGCTTCCTGCCGTCCACCGGTCGCCTGGTCAAGTTCCAGCCGCCCAAGGAAGTCGATGGCCACGTCCGCGTCGACACCGGCGTCTACGACGGCGGCGAGATCTCGATGTTCTACGATTCGATGATCGCCAAGCTGATCGTGCACGGCGCTACCCGCGAGCAGGCGATTGCCCGCATGCGCGACGCGCTGAACGGTTTCGTGATCCGCGGCATTTCCTCGAACATTCCGTTCCAGGCGGCGCTGATGCAGCATCCGGTTTTCCATTCCGGCATCTTCGATACCGGTTTCATCCCCAAGCACTATCCGACGGGCTTCGATGCCTCGATGGTGCCGCACGATGATCCGGCCCTGCTGGTGTCCGTTGCTGCCTACGTCTATCGCGCCTTCACCGACCGTTCCGCTTCGATCACCGGCCAGCTGCAGGGCCATGAGCGCATCGTCAGCGACCAGTGGTGCGTCGTTCGCCTGAACCCGAACGGCAACGAAAATCACCTGGTCGTGGCACGACCGATCGAAGGCGGCTACCACATCGAGTACAAGGGCGAGAACTACGAGATCCGCTCCGACTGGAAACTCGGCGAGTCGCTGTTCAACGGCACCTGCAACGGCGAGGAATTCACGCTGCAGGTCGAACGCCACAAGACGAAGTACAGCCTGTTCCACTGGGGCACGCGTGCCGACTTCATGGTGATGAGCGCCCGCGCCGCCGAACTGCTGGCCCTGATGCCCGAAAAGCCGGCACCCGACCTCTCCAAGTTCCTGCTCTCGCCGATGCCCGGCCTGCTGCGCGAAGTGGCGGTCAGCGTCGGTCAGGACGTCAAGGCTGGCGAAAAGCTGGCGGTGATCGAAGCCATGAAGATGGAAAACATCCTCAAGGCCGACCAGGACTGCAAGGTCAAGAAGATTTCGGCCGCCGCCGGCGAAAGCCTGTCGGTCGACCAGGTGATCATCGAGTTCGAATAAGCGGCCGGCCGACCGTCATCGACGGTCTCCGCCCAGCAAGGCCCGTCATTCGACGGGCCTTTTTTTGTGCCTAGCCGGGTCGGCAGGCGTAACGGACGAAATCGATGCCGCGGTCGAGGACTTCGCCGGGAATCAGGTGCTGGATCGACGAACCTTCAATGGCCAGGCCGAAACCGGGGCGCAGCGCCGCATTCGGCGGCAGGATCAGCGACATCTGCTCGGCCTGGCGGAGCAGGAAGACGGCGATCGGCGGCAATTTCTGATCGTGCCGTCCGGGAGGGCGCAGGCGGCAGCCTTCGATCTGTCCGGGATACCAGTCGAGGCTCGCCTTGAGCGTGCCCGCCGCGTCGCTCAGCAGGCCGCGCAGGACGCCGAGACGGGGTTGGCCGCCGTGGAGCGAGGCGACCAGGCAGGGTGCGAGCCGGCGGGCGCCAGCCCCGGGCGGCCGGGTGACCCGGCCGTCGTGCCGGGTCCAGTGCTCTTCGGGAATGTGCAATTTGCGGACGGCGGTCGGCAGGCGCGACACCTGGTCAAAGCCAAATACCGCCATGCGCTGGTTGGCCAGCGCCTGGCTTTTGACGTCCATCCCGCTATCCGGATTGAGGCGCTCGCCGGTGAAAACGGCATAAGCATGTTCGCCGCCAAAAACCAGGGCGATGTCGCCGAGTTTTGCCGGCGTGGTCGCCATGGCCGGCGCCTGCAGGCGATGTTCGATGTCGTTGAGCAGGCGGAGGCAGGCGGTGTTCGACAGTTCGCGACCAAGCTTCAGCGCCTCCGGGGTGTCGCCGGCGCGCAGCGCATCGATGCGGCCGCGGATTTTTCGCATTACCGAACGTATGTTCAGCCATTGCGGCGCACCATCGGGAATCTGACCGGCAAAGCGGGCGACGAGCGGGATGAGCTGCCCGGGGGCGGAGCGCTCGGGTTCCGCCTGGAAACTGCACAGTTCGCGCCAGCGGCTGAGCGCCCGGTTGGCGACGGTGAGTTGCGGGGCGGTCAGGCGATAGGGATCGATCAGGCGAAGCAGCAAGGCCCAGGCCACCAGCCCGGCCAGTTGCGCTTCCGGAAGATGCGGATAGTCCGGGTCGCTGAGCGGCTGGCGCAGGATGCCACTTCCCTCGGCGTGGACGAGAACCGCGAAAAGCAGCTGGTCAAGCAGCGGCGGGCATTCACAAGCCGCCAAGAAGTGGGCGTACTGGGCGAGGCGGAAAGCGTTGGCGGCCCGTTGCAGGGGCAGGCATTTTTCCGGCGGGGCGAAATGGGGCACGCGTCTCAGATAGGCGATGCCGAGCCGGGTCCACAACTGCTGGGCGGCCATGAAGATACGCCGCTCGTCGTCCGGCATGGGCAGCGCCTTGCGCGTGTAGCGTACTTCCAGGCTGGCCTGGACGGGGAGGATGGCGCCGTGCAGCACGTTCAGCAATTCGATGCCTTGGGCGGGCGCCAGATCGGTGCCATCGACCGCATCCACCTGACCGGCGAGCAGTTCCAGCATCAGCAGCGGCTGGGTCCGGGCCTGCGCCTCCAGCCAGGCCTTGGCGCCGGCCGCATCGGGGAAGGCAAGGGGAGGGCCGGTTTCCGGTTCCGGCAATTGCAACCAGGGCATGGGAACTCCTTTCGAGCGGCGCTCAAAAAGATGAGCGGATTCGCATATTATCAGCGCGAATCCGCTGCTTGCCACGACTTTACACTTGTTACCGCCGGGCACGCCGGTGTTGCGGCAACGGCGGCGGCGCGGACTCTTCCTACTTGCGTTGCTTCATCTTGTCGATGCCGCTACGCAGCATCTGGTCGATTTCCGAACCCGGTTCGACCTGGGGCAGCAACGCTTCCCAGTAGGCAATGCCTTCCTTGTTCCGGCCGGCTTCCATGGCGGCGGCGCCGGCCAGGAACAGCGCGTGGCCGCTGTTGGGGTCGAGCTTCAGGGCGCGCGCCACCAGCTCGCCGGGCTTGCCGGCCAGGCCCTTGCCGCTGGCCATGGCCAGCGTCTCGGCATAAGTCGCCAGCAGGTCGGCATCTTCGTTGACCAGCGGTTCCGCCTTGGCGTAAGCCTGGGCCGCTTCTTCGTAGCGCCCCATGGTGCGATACGAACGGGCCAGCATCAGCCAGCCCTGCATGTCATCCGGGTTGGCCTGCAGGCGGGCGGCGAGCTTGGCCACCATGGCGTTGATCTGTTCCGGCGTCATTTTGGCCTGGGCCACGGTCTGCACCGGGTCGAGGGCGCGCGGATTGCCGAGGGTCACGTAACCGAGCAGGGAGAGCAGCGGCAGCAGCACGATCAGCGCCAGTGCCATCTTGCGACTCGGCGCCTGGCTGCCTTCGGGCGCACCGGCATCAGTCGGCTCGATCTCTTCCAGCAGGCGGCGTTTCAGTTCGCCCTTGGCCTGCTCGAAATCGTTGGTGGCCAGCGAGCCTTCGACATTTTCGCGTTCGAGTTCGGCCATCTGGTCGCGGAAGATGGCCAGGTTGGTGGCCTTGCGTTCGGCCAGACCGGTGGAACGGCGGCTCTGGCCGAGCCAGAGCGGCATGACGAGCAGGCTGACGACCACCACGATCAACAGGGTGGCGAAAATGGCGAATTGGTTCATTTCAGGTCGATTTCGTTGAGCAGCGTCTCGGCGCGGCGGGTTTCCTCGGCGGACAGCGGTTGCTCGGCGTCGATGCGTCGGGCGCGCTGGCGCAGGTAGCGGATCAGGGCCAGCAGGCCGAAGAGCAGTAGGGCGAGCGGGCCGCCCCAGAGGAGCAGCGTGATGCCCTTGAACGGCGGGCGGTAGAGCACGAAATCGCCATAGCGGGTGACCATGAAGTCGATGATCTGCTTGTCCGTCTGGCCGGCCTTGATCATGCCGCGGATTTCGTGGCGCAGGTCCTGCGCCAGTTCGGCGTTGGAGTCGGCGATGGTCTGGTTCTGGCAGACCAGGCAGCGCAATTCGGCCGAGATGTCCTGCAGGCGTTTTTCGGCGACCGGATCGGCAGCCAGCGATGCCGCTTCGCCGCCGGCATGGGCGAGCGACAACAGGCAGCAGAAAGCCAGGCAGGCGGCGAGCAGGCGAGCGGTCATTTGCCGAGCTCCGCCAGCAGAGGCATGATCTTCTTGGACAGGACTTCCGGACTGATCGGGCCGGTATGCTTCATCCGGATGATGCCGGCCTTGTCGATGACGTAGGTTTCCGGCACGCCATAGACGCCGTAGTCGATGCCGACCCGGCCGTCGATGTCCATCACCGTCAGGCTGTATGGGTTGCCATGCTGGGCCAGCCACTGGCCGGCGCGTTGCAGGGCGAGCTTCCTTTCGTCGTCGGGCTGCATCTTGCCCATGTCGAAATCGCCGTCGCCGCGGACTTCCTTGTAGTTGAGGCCGATCAGCGGGACGTTCATGTTCTTCGAGAACTCGACCAGCACTGGATGTTCCTGGCGGCAGGAGATGCACCACGAGGACCAGACATTGAGCAGCCAGACCTTGCCCTGCATGTCCTTGGGGCCGAGCGTCTTGTCCGGCGTGGCGAGCACGGTCAGATTGAAGGCGGGCGCCGGCTTGCCGACCAGCGGCGAAGGAACGTCGCGGGGATCGAGGTTGAGGCCGACGGCGAGCAGCACGACAAGGGCGGCAAAGCCGCCGAGAATCCAGAAATAGCGGTTCATGCGTTTTGACTTCCGGCAGGAGTGGTGATGGTCGACGCGGCGCGCGACTTGAGGCGATAGCGGCGGTCGAGCATGGCGAGCAACCCGCCCAAGGCCATCAGCAGGCAGCCGCCCCAGATCCAGTCCACGAAAGGCTTGTAATAGACGCGGACGGCCCATTCGGCGTCCGGCTTGTCGCGGTCGATCGGTTCGCCGAGCGAGACATAGACGTCGCGCAGGAAGCCGGCATCGATCGAGGCCTCAGTCATCGGCATGGCCGAGGACTGGTAATTGCGTTTTTCCGGATTCATCTTGCGCAGAAACTTGCCGTCCTTGGCCAGATCGAAATCGCCCTGCGCTGCCGTGTAGTTCGGGCCTTCCACCGCCCGGACGCCGTTGAAGGTGAAGCTGTAGCCGGCGACGTGGGTGACTTCGCCGGGCGCCATCTTGACGTCCTTTTCATCCTGGAAGCTGCTGACCATGGTGACGCCGACGACGAAGACGGCGATCCCGAAATGGGCCAGATGCATGCCGAAGAAGTGACGCGGCTGCTTTAGCGCGGCAGCCATGAAGGACTGGCCAGCCCGGGTGTTCTGGACGCGTTCGACGAAATTGATGCCGGCGGTGACCATGATCCACACCGCCAGCAGCAAGCCGAGGGCGGCCAGCGGCGTCCATGTGCCATAGAGCAGCGGCAGCGCGACGGCGACGATGGCGGCCGGGGCGAGCGCCCAGCGCACGGTGCGGAAGATTTCGGGGATCGAGGCTTCCTTCCAGCGGGCGAAGGGGCCGATCCCCATCAGGAACAGCACGGGCACCATCACCGGCACGAATACCGCGTTGAAATAGGGCGGGCCGACCGAAATCTTGCCGATGCCCAGGGCGTCGACCAGCAGCGGGTACAGCGTGCCGAGCAGCACGGTAGCGGCGGCGACGACCAGCATCACGTTA
The DNA here is from genome assembly GCA_050259955.1 of Bacteroidota bacterium. Taxonomy (GTDB): domain Bacteria; phylum Pseudomonadota; class Gammaproteobacteria; order Burkholderiales; family Rhodocyclaceae; genus Azonexus. The sequence continues at coordinate 109,070 of JBLNBM010000027.1, read as the reverse complement.
TTGGTCAGCAGCAGCGATTCCCGCGAAATCAGGGCGAAGCGCCCGCCCAGCCCGACTTTCGGAGCGCGCCAGGCGAACAGGGTCAGCGAACTGCCGATCACCGCGACCAGGAAAGCGAGGATGAAAATGCCGCGGCGCGGGTCGGTGGCGAAGGCATGGACCGAGGTCAGCACGCCGGAACGGACCAGGAAGGTGCCGAGCAGCGACAGCGAGAAGGCGCCGATCGCCAGCAGCACGGTCCAGTTCTTGAAACTGCCACGTTTTTCGGTGACCGCCAGGCTGTGGATCAGCGCCGTGCCGACCAGCCAGGGCATGAAGGACGCGTTCTCGACCGGGTCCCAGAACCACCAGCCGCCCCAGCCCAGTTCGTAATAGGCCCACCACGAGCCGAGGGCGATGCCCATGGTAAGGAAGCACCAGGCGGCCATCGTCCAGGGACGCGACCAGCGCGCCCAGGCGGCGTCGAGCTGGCCGGAAAGCAGGGCGGCGACGGCAAAGGCGTAGGCCACCGAGAAACCGACATAACCCATGTAGAGCATCGGCGGATGGATCACCAGGCCCGGGTCCTGGAGCAGCGGATTGAGATCGCGTCCTTCGGCGGCGGCCGGCAGCAGGCGCTCGAAAGGATTGGAAGTGATCAGGATGAAGAGCAGGAAACCGAAAGCGACCAGGCCAAGGGTGCCGAGTACGCGGGCGACCATGGTTTCCGGCAACTGGCGCGACAGCATGGCGACGGCGACCGTCCACCACGACAGCATCAGCATCCACAGCAGCAGCGAACCTTCGTGACCGCCCCAGACGCCGGCGATGCGGTACTGAATGGGGAGCAGCGAATTGGAATGCTGCGCCACATAAACCACCGAAAAGTCGCTGACGACAAAGGCCTGCGTCAGGCAGGCGAAGGAAAAGCTGACCAGCAGCGCAAAAGCCAGCGCCGCCGGGCGGGCGACAGCGACCCAGGCCAGACGGTTGCGGTGAGCACCGATCAGCGGCAGGGTGCCGAGGACGAGGGCGACCAGTACGGCGAGGATCAGGGCGAAATGGCCAAGTTCGGGAATCATGCTCAGTAGCTCGCTTTCGGTGCCTGGTTCTTCTGGGCGTCGCTGACCGCTTTCGCAGCTTCGGGAGGCATGTAATTCTCATCGTGCTTGGCGAGCACTTCCTGGGCGGTAAAGGTGTCGCCGGCGGTCATCTTGCCCTGGGCGACGACGCCTTTCCCTTCCTTGAAGAGGTCGGGCAGGATGCCCTTGTAATTGACCTTGATGTCCTGGGCGGTGTCGGTGATGACGAAAGCCATGGTGACGCCGTCGGCCTGGCGCTGCAGGCTGCCTTCCTTGACCAGGCCGCCGATGCGGAAGGCCTTGCCCTGCGGCGCCTTGCCGGCCGCGACGTCGGTCGGCGTGATGTAGAGCGCGATGTTGCTGTTCAGGGCATTGAGCACGAGGGCGGCGATGATGCCGACGATGGCGAGGGCGCCGCCGATCAGGGCCAGTTTCTTGTGACGGGATTTCATTCGGAGGTGTTCCTGTGTTCGGCGCGCAACTGGCGCTGCAAGCGGGCGATTGTAGTCTTTCGACTACGCAGGGCGAGGATCGGTTCAAGGGCCATGATCAGCGCCGTGACGCCGAACGAGCCCCAGACGTAGCCGGCATAGCCGCCCATCGCGATGAAGTCGGAAAAGCTGTGCCAGTAGATCATTTTTGGGCTCCCGCCAACTCGGCCTTGACCCAGTCGGTGTGGCGCTCGCGCTCGAGCATGATGGTGCGGACGCGGATCAGGGCGATGGCGATGGAATACATCCAGAAGCACATCGCCATCAGCAGCATGCCCCAAAGCATGGTGGTCGCCATCGAGGACTTGGCCATGTTGATGCTGGAGCCCTGGTGCAGCGTGTTCCACCACTTCACCGAGAAATAGATGATCGGCACATTGACGACACCGACCAGCAGCAGCAAGCCGCCCGCCTTGTCGGCCCGGCGCGCATCGTCGATGGCGGCAGTGAGGGCCATGTAGCCGATGTAGAGGAAAAGCAGGATCAGTTCGGAAGTCAGGCGGGCATCCCAGACCCACCAGGCGCCCCACATCGGCTTGCCCCACAGGGCGCCGGTCCACAAGGATAGGAAGGCCATCAGCGCGCCGGTCGGCGCCAGCGCCTGCGCCATCATGCCCGACAGCCGTGTGTTGAAGGCCAGACCGATGGCGGCCCAGAAAGCCATCACCAGATAGATGAACATCGACATCCAGGAGGCCGGCACATGCAGGAAGATGATGCGGTAGCCTTCGCCCTGCTGGAAGTCGGTCGGTGCCACCAGCATGCCGAGATACAGTCCGGCCAGCCCGAAAACCACCGAAACGGCGGCGAAGAAGGGGATCAACGCCCCGGCCATCGGATAGAACGTGGCCGGCGAGGCGAAGCGGTAGAGGTTGAAGCGATCTTTCATTCGAGGGCAATCTTCAAGGCTGCGGCCGAGGCCCAGGGGGCGAAGCCGAGTGAGGCAAAAGTCAGGGCGGCGAGCAGGGAAAGATGGCCTTCCCCCCCGAGACCGGCCACCGTCGCATCCACTGCGCCAGCGCCGAATATTAGCACTGGTATGTAGAGCGGCAGTACCAGCAGCGAGAGCAGGACGCCGCCACCGCGCAGGCCGAGGGTCAAGGCCGCGCCGATGGCGCCGATGCCCGACAGCGCCGGCGTGCCGAGCAGGATGGCGAAAACCAGCACGAGCAGGGCCTCGGCCGACAGGTCGAACTGGATGCCGAGGACCGGGGCGATCAGCGCCAGCGGCAGGCCGGAGACCAGCCAGTGGGCAATGACCTTGCCGGTCACCACCAGGCCGAGCGGATGCGGCGCCAGCGCCAGTTGTTCGAGCGTGCCGTCGCGATGGTCGTCGGCAAAGAGGCGGGGCAGTGACAGCATGGTGGAAAGAAGGGCCGCCACCCACAGCACGCCGGGCGCCAGTTTCCTGAGCAGATCGGGTTCCGGCCCGATACCGAGTGGGAACAGGCTGACCACGATGACGAAGAAGAACAGCGCCGAGACGATATCCGCCTGGCGGCGCATGGCCAGCTTGAGATCGCGGCTGATCACCGCGCCGATGATTTTGAACATCAGGGCATCGTCCTCAGCTGAGCCGCAATTCGCGCACTTTGCCGGCCGGGATGTCGACCAGCTGGTGCGTCGTCATCACGGCCAGGCCGCCGCGTTGCAGATGGCCGGAAATGATGCCGGCCAGCCAGTCCACCGCCGCCACGTCGAGGGCAACGAAAGGTTCGTCGAGAATCCACAGCGGCCGCCGCTCCTTGACCAGGCGGGCCAGGGCGACGCGGCGTTTCTGGCCCTGCGACAGGTATTTGCAGGCGAGGTCTTCGCGCCCGGCCAGGCCGACCTGTTCCAGGGCGTCGATCGCCTCGTCCTCGGAGAGTGTCTCATCGGCCAGGCGCGCCGCGGCACGTAGATTTTCCAGCGGCGTCAGTTCTTCCTTGATGGCGTTGAGGTGGCCGAGGTAGCAGAGGTTGGCGCGGAACTCGTCCGAGCGGATCGATTTGCCCTGCCAGCGGATTTCCCCGCTTTCCGGCGGCAGCAAGCCGATCAGCATGCGCAGCAGGCTGGTCTTGCCGGCGCCGTTCTTGCCTTGCAGATAGAGCAGTTCGCCGGCCTGCAAACGAAAGCCGAGGCCGGCAAACAGGCGGCGCTCGCCGCGCACGCATTCCAGATTGTCAGCTTCGAGCATCAGGGGAAAAACCGAAATGAATCAGTGGCAAATTATCAACGCGCCAGTGTACCGGCAGATTGATGGGAATCAAACAAAAGCGCCAAGAAAAACGACCTGTCGGATCATTGGCAAGTCGGCCAATGTCCCGCCGTGGCGCCGCGGCAAAACCGGGCTGCCCGGGCGGATCGTTTTTGACGCCGGCGCTTCCTGATTGTCGGCATGGAAAGCAGGTTTCCACATTGTCTCTTTTTCGATCACTTGCCAGCCATCGCGCGGACCGTCGCCGTATGCACTGCGGCGGCCAGTGTCCTGTTTTGGTTGGGAAAAGTCTGGTCCGTTGCCGCGTGGCATGCGCCTTGCCTAGGCTCGGCGCTAATCAAACAAGGGAGAGATGGGTCATCGTGGCACTGGAGGCATCTTGCCGTCGCCGGCAATCGATCGTGCACGACCCCCGTTCCATCGCCCGGCCGACGGCATTGGCCTCGACATGCCGGTCGTCCCGGACTAGTCTGCCGCGATGATTTTCCCGCTCCCCCTTCCTGTAATAGTCGATACCGCCGGCCGGCCGCCATGCGGCCCGGGCTGCGCCCTTGACGCCTGCGCATGAAAATCTGGACGAGAAATCCCGCCGCCGAGTTGCTTACGGTTTTTGACCATGTCGCCCGCACCCGGATGGCCGGTTTGCCGATCTGTAATCCGGCCTTGCAGGTCGAAACGGTCGATTTCCGCCGGGGTGGCGAGGAACATTGGGTCGGCGCCCTGCTGACGCCGTGGGCCATCGAGTTGCTCTGCCTGCCCGGCCAGGCGGAAAACTGGCCGCAGCTGGCGGCCGGTGATCGGCACGAATGGCACTTTCCTTCCGGGCGTCAGCAATTTGTCGTGACCGAAGAAGCGGCGCTCGGCGTCTATCACGTCTGCTCGCTGTATGCGCCGGTGCTCGATTTCGAGACGCAGGCCCAGGCCCGACGGGCGGCGCTGGCCGGCCTGCATGCGCTGTTCGTCGAGCCGCCGGCATCGCCGCTGCGGGCGATGCTGCCGCGCCGTCCCCTGTGGTCGGGATCCTGCGCATGACCTCGGCCGGCCGGCTCACCGTACGCGCCCGTCGGCACGGTAACGAATTGGTCCAGGCGGTCGTGGAGTTGCAGCGTCCGGCGGTCGCCCGGCTGTTCATCGGCCAGCCGCCGGAAGCCGTGGTCAAGACGGTCCCCTACCTGTACACGCTGTGCGCCCACGCCCAGCGCAGCGCAGCGCAGGCGGCGCTGGCGGCGGCGGCCGACGAACTGCGCCGGCCGGTCGACGATACCGAGCTGTGGATCGAATTCCTCCATGAAAATCTCTGGCGCCTGCTCCTCGATTGGCCGCCGGCCCTTGGTCTGGCGCCGGCCGGCGAGGCTTTCGTCGCCTGGCGGGCGTCCCGCCATGGTGGCGAGTGCCTGGCGGAAACCCGGAAACTGCTGGCCGGCCCCTTGCGCGAACTGGCCGGACGCTGCCTGGAGCAGTTCGCCGAGCCGAAGCCGGCGATATCTGGTGGACTGGCGCCGCTGACCCCGAAGGCCTGGCTGGACTACTGGCGGGGGCGCAGCAGCGCCGCGCCGACCGTGTGCCGGCCTGCCTCGCCGGCCGCTGCCTACCGGGCGCGGCTGGTCGACGTGGACCTGGCCGTTGCCGCCCTGGCCGATAATCGGCCTTACCCGGTGGCCGCTGCCGGGGGGGGCGGCTGGGGTATTGGTCAGACCTTGACGGCGCGCGGCGTGCTGACCCATGCCGCCCAGATCGATCGCGGTCTGGTTCGGCGTTACCGGGTGTGGGCGCCGACTGACTGTCACTTCGCCGATGCCGACGGAGTGGAACGCCTGCTCGCTGGCCGCCGCTTTGCCGATCCGGACGCCGCCCGGCGGGGGCTGGAGCAGGCGGTGCTGGCGCTCGATCCCTGTCTGCCTTATGTCCTGGAGTTGGAAGATGCATGAAATGTCGCTGGCCGAAGGCGTGCTGCAACTGGTCGAGGAAACGGCGCAGCGCGAACGGGCCGCACGGGTTAAGCTGGTGGTTCTCGAAATCGGGCGCCTGTCCTCGGTCGAGCCGGACGCGCTGAAATTCTGCTTCGAAGCGGTGACGCGCGGTAGCATTGCTGAAACTGCGGCGCTGGAAATCATCGCGGTGCCGGGTACCGGCTGGTGCATGGCCTGCGCCGGCAGCGTGGCGCTTGAGGAACTCTACGGCGCCTGCCCGACCTGCGGCAGTTATCAGGTGCAGCCGACCGGCGGCACCGAAATGCGGGTCAAGGAAATAGAAATCGAGTAATTCGAAGAGGAGAGGCGACAATGTGTACAGTTTGCGGTTGTGGCGCGGGTGAAACGCGCCTGGAGGGCGAGGGGCATCAGCACACGCATGTGCACGCGGACGGCACGGTGCATTCCCACGATCACGACCATGCCGGCGAGCATGGCCATGACCATGGCCACGATGAGGCGCCGCTCGGCGTGCATGCCCATAGCCATCAGCACGCCGATGGCAGCACTCATAGCCATGCCCATGTCCATGAAGGCGAACACGCCCATGGTCACCAACACTCTGCCCACGAACATGGCGTCGGCGGCGATCTCGATTACGGCACCGGCCCGGCCGGGGCGCATGTGCCCGGCCTATCGCAGTCGCGCATGGTGCAGATCGAGCAGGACATCCTGAGCAAGAACAACGGCTATGCCGCGGCCAATCGCCAGAGCTTCGACGATCGCGGCATCCTGGCGCTCAACCTGGTGTCCAGCCCCGGTTCCGGCAAGACGACGCTGCTTGTCAAAACCATCGAACTGCTCAAGGACAAGGTGTCGATCAGCGTCGTCGAAGGCGACCAGCAGACCTCCAACGACGCCGAGCGCATCCGCGCCACCGGCGTCCCGGCCCTGCAGATCAATACCGGCAAGGGCTGTCACCTCGACGGCCACATGGTCGGCCACGCCCTCGAAAAGCTGCTGCCGGCCGACGAATCGCTGTTCCTGATCGAGAATGTCGGCAACCTCGTTTGCCCGGCCGCCTTCGATCTCGGCGAGCACCACAAGGTGGCCATCCTGTCGGTCACCGAAGGCGAGGACAAGCCGCTCAAATATCCGGACATGTTCCGCGCCGCCGACGTCATGCTGCTCAACAAGTGCGACCTGCTGCCTTATCTGGAATTCGACGCCGACCTGGCCGAAACCAATGCCCGCCGGGTCAATCCGGACCTGACCATTTTCCGTGTCTCGGCGACCAGCGGTGACGGTCTGAGCGCCTGGGTGGACTGGATTCACTCCGGGCTGGAAGCGCAGCGCGCCAAGCGCTCGGAAAGCGTCGACGGCCTGAAGCGGCGGATTGCCGAACTGGAGCGGCAACTGGCCGGGAAGTAGGAAGCCCGGGCATGGCGAACGCTGAGCACGATCCAGTCGATCTGTTGAGCGGTGGTGCGCTGATCGTTTGGAATGTCGGCCTGACGATTGTCGGTGTCTGCCGTTTTGGCGGTGGGGCAGCTGGGCTGGTGGCGTACATCGCCGTTCCAGGAGTGATCGCCTGGGCCGTCACTCGCTTGCTGCGCTGTCGCCGGCGACGACCCGGTCGCGCGTCATGAGCGAATCGGGACGCCTGCTGCGCATTCGCGGCCTGGTCCAGGGCGTCGGCTTTCGCCCCTATGTGTGGCGGCTGGCCTCGGAACTCGGGCTGCACGGCTGGGTCAGGAACGACGGGGCCGGCGTCAGCCTGGCAGTTGCCGGGCCGCGCCTGAATGAATTCCTTGTCCGCCTGCCGGAAGAAGCGCCGCGCCTGGCGCGCATCGATGCCATTGAGAGTGCCGATGCTGACGTCGGCGGCGATGGCTTTGCCATACTCGACAGCCTGCCCGGCGCCGTGTCTACTGCCATCGGCCCCGATGCCGCGCTCTGCCCGGATTGCGTGGCCGATCTCTGCGATCCGGCCAACCGCCGCTGGCGTTACGCCTTCACGACCTGTACCCACTGCGGTCCGCGCTTCACGGTCAGCCGCAAAATTCCCTACGACCGGGCGCAGACCAGTCTGGCCGCCTTTCCGCTCTGTCCGTCCTGCCTCGACGAATACACGACGCCGGCCGATCGCCGTTTCCATGCCGAAACCACCTGTTGTCCGGATTGCGGGCCTCGACTCGCCCTGCTCGATGCGAGCGGTCAGCTCCTGCTTGGCGACCCGGTCACTGAAACGCTGCGCCTGCTGCGCGCCGGCAAGATAGTTGCCATCAAGGGTCTGGGCGGTTTCCACCTCGCCTGCGATGCCTTGAATGCCGCCGCGGTCGATGAATTGCGCCAGCGCAAGCAGCGCGAGGCCAAGCCGTTTGCCGTGATGGGCCTGAACGCCGCCGCCCTCGCCGCCTATGCCAAGGTCGGTGACGAGGAAACGGCTTTGCTGCATAGTCCAGCGTCGCCCATCGTGCTTTGTCCCAAAGCCGAAAGCGAGTTGCCCGCGGTTGCCCCCGGCCTGGCCTGGCTCGGCGTCATGCTGCCCGGCACGCCGCTGCATCTGCTGCTCTGGCACGAAGCCGCCGGCCGACCGGTCGGCAGCGCCTGGCTGGACCGAGACAGCGACCTGCTGCTGGTGATGACCAGCGCCAACCCGCAGGGCGAACCGCTGGTCATCGGCAACGACGAAGCCGTCGAACGCCTGGCCGGCATCGCCGATGCCTTCCTGGTGCACGATCGCGACATCGTCGTGCGCTGCGACGATTCCGTGGTCCGTGCCGGCCCCGCCTTCATCCGCCGGGCCCGCGGTTACGTGCCGGTGCCGATCGCCCTGGCGGCGGACGGACCGAACGTGCTGGCGCTGGGCGGCTACCTGAAGAATACGATCTGCGTCGCCAAGGGGCGGGAAGCCTTCCTGTCGCAGCACGTCGGCAGCCTCGACAATGCGGCGGCCGTCGGCTTTCTCGAGGAAACCGTCGGCCACTGGCTGGATATCCTCGAGGTCCGTCCCGACGTCATCGCCCACGATCTGCATCCCGATTACCCGTCCACCCGCCTGGCCCTGCAACTGGCCGTCGAGCGGGGCATTCCGGCGCTGGCCGTGGCTCACCATCATGCCCATATCGCCGCCGTCGGCGCCGAACACGGTATCGTCGGGCCGGTCCTCGGCCTGGCCATCGACGGCGTCGGCCTCGGTCCGGACGGTGGTGCCTGGGGCGGCGAGCTGCTGCGCGTCGAAGGCGCCGGCTGTCGGCGTCTCGGCCATCTTCACCCACTTCGCCTGCCCGGCGGCGACCGCGCCGCCCGCGAACCGTGGCGGATGGCGGTGGCGGCGCTGCATGCCGGCGGCCTGACGGATCGCGTCGAAGGCTGGTTGGCGCAGCGCTATCCGGAGCGCCAGGCCGGCCCGTTAATGGCTATGCTCGAGCGCGACTTGCGTTGCCCGCCGACCTCCAGTCTCGGCCGCTGGTTCGACGCTGCCGCCGGACTGCTCGGATTGCGCGCCGAAATGCGCTACGAAGGCCAGGCGGCGATGGAACTGGAAAGCCTGGCGGTCGGTCATCGCCCGGTCCCGGCGCTGGCCGGCGGTTTTTCGATCAGGGACGGCATCCTCGATTTTTCCCCGCTGCTTGCCACCCTGCTCGACATCGGCGATGCCGCCCACGGCGCCGCCCTTTTTCACGCGACGCTGGCTGAGGGCTTGGCCGCCTGGCTGGTCGCCGCCGCCGACCGGGAAAAGATCGCTGACCTTGTGGTCAGTGGCGGCTGCGCGATGAATTCGCTGCTCGTCGGCGCGCTGCGTTGCCGTCTCGCCGCCGCCGGCTTCTCCCTGCTGGAAGCCCGGCAGGCACCGGCCAACGATGGCGGCCTGGCGCTAGGCCAGGCGTGGGTGGCACGGCAAAGCCTGGTCACCCGGTAGCCGGTCGATCATGGAAAGACTGTGACCAGCCGGCCGCTGGTCGCCTGGAAACAACCCTTGCAGAAAGTTCCGGTAACGTGGCCTCGACCGCGCTAAGTCACTGGAAAGACAGGGAATGGTTTACTGGCCCATCACTTGCTTAAATGCTCCCCACAAAACAAAAACAGATTCGCCAACCTCGCAGCAGAGAAGGTGTGTCGGTCCAGGACCGGCATCGATACAAAACGGAGGGGAAATTCATGACCGGAAAAAATTTGATTGCGCTGGAGCAGGAAGCCAGCATCGAGGCTGCTGCCGAGCGCCTGTCGATGGGCCGGCGCGAGTTTCTGCAGTTCTGCGCTGCGCTGGCGACGACCCTGGGGCTGCCGCAGGGCGCCGATGCAGCGGTTGCCGAAGCGGTGGCGACCAAGAAGCGGCCGAGCGTGATCTGGCTGCATTTCCAGGAATGCACTGGCTGTTCCGAATCGATCCTGCGCGCCGAGCATCCGACGCTGGAAAAGCTGATCCTCGACGTCATCTCGCTCGATTACCATGAAACGCTGTTCGCCGCCGCCGGCCACCAGGCCGAAGCGGCCCGCCTGACGGCGATGAAGGAAAACAAGGGCCAGTACATCCTGGTCGTCGAAGGCGCCATCCCGACCAAGGACGGCGGCGTCTACTGCAAGATCGGCGGCAAGACGGCGATCGAACTGGTCAAGGAATGCGCCGCCGACGCGGCGGCGGTGATTGCCATCGGTTCCTGTGCCTCGTGGGGCGGCATGCCCTCGACGATTCCGTCCATTCCGGGCGCGACCTCGAGTCCCACCGGCTCGAGCGGCGTGGCTCAGGTTCTCGGCAAACCGGTGGTGACCATTCCCGGCTGCCCGCCCAACCCCTATAACTTCCTGTCGACCGTCGTCCATTTCCTGACCTTCGGCAAGCTGCCGGAAGTCGATGACAAGGGCCGGCCGAAATTCGCCTATTCCCGCCTGATTCATGAAAACTGCGAACGCCGCGCCCACTTCGACGCCGGTCGCTTCGCCATGGCATTCGGCGACGAAGGTCATCGCAAGGGCTACTGCCTGTACAAGCTGGGCTGCAAGGGACCGGAAACCTATGCCAACTGCTCGGTGATCCTGTTCGGCGACGCCGGCGCCGGCACCTGGCCGGTCGGTTGCGGCCACCCGTGCATCGGCTGCAGCGAACAGGGCGTCGGTTTCCAGAAGCCGATCCATACCGTCGCCAAGCTGAAGAATATCGAGCCCAGCGTCTACCTGCCGCGCATCGTCGAGGAAAAAGGCATCGGCGCTTCGCTCGGTTCGGCGGCGGTGCTGGCGGCCGTGGCCGGTGCCGCGGCCGGGGCCGGGGCGATGGCGGCGAAGAATCTCGGCCTGTCGCACCAGGCCGAGGAAATGGAAAAGGCGAAGCAGGCCGGCGAAAAATCCAAAGACAGCGCGGAGGTCTGAGATGACCACTCGTCGTAATTTCCTTAAAGGCTGCCTGGCCGGCGGTGCGGCGGCCGCGGCCGCCGTCGTCCCGGAAACGGCCGGCGCCCGCGATACGCTGCAACGTCCGCCGGAAGCCCTCGGCCTGCTCTACGACGCGACGCTCTGCGTCGGCTGCCAGGCCTGCGTCGCGGCCTGCAAGCAGGTCAACGAAAACCCGGCCGAATTCACGGCGCTCGATCACCTGTGGGACACCCCGCTCGACACTTCGGGTCATACCTTCAACCTGATCAAGATGTATCGCGATGGCACGATGGAAACGAAGGACGCCGAGGAAAACGGCTATTCCTTCATGAAGACGTCGTGCATGCACTGCGCCGATCCTTCCTGCGTCTCCGCCTGCCCGGTTTCGGCGATGACCAAGAATCCGGTCACCGGCATCGTCGGCTACGACCCGGATGCCTGCATCGGCTGCCGTTATTGCGTCGCCGCCTGCCCCTTCGGCATTCCCAAGTACCAATACGATTCGCCGACCGGCAAGATCGGCAAGTGCGAGCTGTGCCGCCACCGCCACAAGGACGGCCACTACTCGGCTTGCGCCGAGGTCTGTCCGACCGGCGCCACCTTGTTCGGGCGCACTTCCGACCTGCAGGCCGAAGCCGAACGCCGGCTGGCGCTGAAGCCCGGCGAATGGACGACGATTCCCCGCGGTCGCCTACGCCATGCCCAGGAAAAGGTGCTGGCCGGTGGTGAGGATGGCAAGGGCGAGATGCATCGCCATGGCTGGCGCGACGAGCCGGACCAGAGCTACCAGGCCCAGGTCGGCCATTACCTGCCGCATGTCTATGGCGACAAGGAATACGGCGGCACCCAGGTGCTGAAGCTGTCGGCGGTCAATTTCCAGAAAGTCGGGATGCCCGATCTGCCGCCGAAATCGTCGGCATCCACGTCGGAAACCATCCAGCACACGTTGTACGGCGGTCTGATGATGCCGATCGCCGTGCTCGCCGGACTGACCTTCGTCGCCCGACGCAATGTCGCGGCCGAGGATGACAAAACGCAAGGAGAGCCGAAATGAGCGCCCATCAACATGCCGCGCCGGCGCCGGTCGGCGGCAAGCTGCTCAATACCGCGACTTTCATTTGCGGCCTGTTCATCGCCATCATGGTGGCCATCCTGCTCACCCGTTTCCTGTTCGGGCTGGGTGCGGTGACCAACCTCAACGACGGCTACCCCTGGGGCATCTGGGTGGTGTTCGACGTGCTGATTGGCTCCGCCTTCGCCTGCGGCGGCTTCTCGGTGGCCATGCTGGTCTATATCTTCAACCGCGGCGAGTATCACCCGCTAGTCCGGCCGGCGCTGCTCGCCAGCCTGTTCGGCTATACGCTGGCCGGCGTCGGGGTGCTTTTCGACCTCGGTCGCTACTGGAATTTCTGGCACATCCTGTGGCCGACCTATGCCAATCCCAATTCGGTGATGTTCGAGGTCGCGCTGTGCATCTCGCTCTACATCGTCGTCATGTGGATCGAATTCTCGCCGGTCTTCCTGGAAAAGTTCGGCATGAAAGCGCAGCAGAAGAAGCTGAACAAGGTGATGTTCTTCGTCATCGCCCTCGGCACCCTGCTGCCGATGATGCACCAGTCCTCGCTCGGCACGCTGCTGGTGGTCATGGGGCAGCAGATCAACCCGCTGTGGCAGACGCCGGTCGTGCCGCTGCTCTACCTGCTGTCGGCGATCACCATCGGCTACGGCGTCATTTTGTTCGAAACCTGCGTCGCCGCGTCGGCCTATCGGCGCGAAATCGAACTGCACCTGCTGCAGCCAATGGCCAAGGTGATGCTCGGCGTGCTCGCCGCTTACCTGACGGTGCGCGTCGGCGACCTGCTGGTGCGCGGCACCCTCGGCCATGCGTTTGCCCCCAGCCGGGAAGCGCTGTTCTTCTGGCTTGAAATGGTCCTCTTCGTGCTGCCCTTCTGGCTGATCGGTCGTGCCGATTCCCGGCACAACCCGGCCCGGCTGTTCCTGGCCGGCGTCTCGCTGATGCTGGGCGGCGTCTTCCTGCGGGTCAACGGCTTCCTGATCGGTTACGACACCGGCCCGGGCTGGAACTACTTCCCGTCGATCGCCGAAATGCTGGTCACCATCGGCATGTTCGCCATCGAAGTGCTCGGCTACATCATCATCACCCGCCGTTTCCCGGTGCTGCCGCGCGTTGCGGCCCCGGCGGCCCACTGAATTCGAGGGATAGGAGAAAAACATGTCGAAAAGAGTCACCATAGATCCGGTCACCCGCATCGAGGGCCATTTGCGTGTCGACGTTGAAGTCGACGGCGGCCGCGTCAAGAAAGCCTGGGCTTCCGGCCAGATGTGGCGTGGCGTCGAGAACATCCTGCTCGGCCGCGACCCGCGCGACGCCTGGGCGATCACCCAGCGCATCTGCGGCGTGTGCACCACGGTGCATGCCATCACCTCGGTGCGCGCGGTCGAAAACGCGCTGCAGCTGGAAATCCCGGTCAACGCCCAGTACATCCGCAACATGATCATCCTGGCCCACGCCATTCATGATCACATCGTGCATTTCTACCACCTCTCGGCGCTCGACTGGGTAGACGTCGTTTCGGCGCTGAAGGCCGATCCGGACAAGGCGGCGAGCCTGGCGCAGAGCCTCTCCAACTGGAACGGCAACAGCAAGGCTGAATTCAAGAAGGTGCAGGACAAGCTCAAGGGCTTCGTCGGCACCGGCCAGCTCGGCATCTTCACCAACGGCTACTGGGGCCACCCGGCGATGAAGCTGTCGCCGGAAGTGAACCTGATGGCGGTCGCCCACTACCTGCAGGCGCTGGAAGTCCAGCGCTACGCCAGCAAGATCGTCTCGGTGCTCGGCTCCAAGTCGCCGCACATCCAGAACCTGGCGGTTGGCGGCGTCGCCAATGCGCTGTCGGTCGATTCGCAGTCGGTGCTGACCGTCGAGCGCCTGCTGGCGATCAAGGAATGGATGGGCAAGCTCGACGATTTCATCAAGAACGTCTACCTCATCGACGTTGCCGCCATTGGCGCCTACTACGCCGACTGGACCAAGGTCGGCCGCGGCATTACCGACTACCTGTGCGTGCCGGACATCCCGCTCGACGGCAAGGGCACCCAATTTGCGCTGCCCGGCGGCTACATCGAAGGCGGCAAGCTGGAAAGCTACAAGCCGATCACCACGTTCGGCGACAAGTACTTCACCGATGGCGTGTCGGAAGCGATCAAGCATTCCTGGTACGACTACAAGGAAGGCAACGATGTTTCGCTGCACCCGTACAAGGGCGAAACGACGCCGAACTACACCGATTTCCAGGATAACGGCAAATACAGCTGGTTGAAGTCGCCGACCTTCTACGGCAAGCCGATGCAGGTCGGGCCGCTGCCGCGCGTCCTCAACATGCTGGCCGCCGGCCACGAGCCGACCAAGAAGTACGCCACCGCGGCGCTCGACCTGGTGTCGGGCATCGCCGGCAGCAAGATTGGCCTGGATGCCATGCATTCGACCATCGGCCGCCATGCCGCACGTGCCGTCAGCGCCGCCGTGCAGTCCGACGAACTGACCAAGCAGTGGGACCTGCTGCTCGCCAACATGGGCAAGGGCGATTTGCATACCTTCAACAAGCCGGTCTTCCCCAAGGGCGAACAGATGGGCGTCGGCTTCCACGAAGCGCCGCGCGGCGTGCTGTCGCACTGGGTAGTGATCGAGAACGGCAAGATCAAGAATTACCAGTGCGTCGTGCCGACTACCTGGAATGCCGCGCCGCGCAACGAAAAGGACCAGCCGGGCGCCTACGAGGCCTGTCTGCTCGACAACCCGGTGGCCGATCCCGAGAAGCCGCTGGAAGTGCTGCGTACCGTGCACTCCTTCGATCCCTGCCTGGCCTGCGCCGTGCATGTCGTCGACCAGGAAAACAATCCGGTGGTCACTGTGAAAGCGGTCTGATAGGCTGGCAGCCGCCTTGGCCATCGGCCGGGGCGGCATCAATTCCGTCGCTTTGGGGCGCAACCGGCGCCCCGTTTTTTGTGGAGCCGGCATGCGCGTTGTGGTACTGGGAATCGGCAATATTCTGCTCTCCGACGAAGGCATCGGCGTTCGCGTCGTCGAGCGCCTGGAACGAGACTACCGGCTGCCGCCGGAAATCGAGATCATCGACGGTGGCACCTGCGGCATGGAAATGCTCGAACAACTGGAAGACCTCGACGCGCTGATCGTCGTCGATTGCGTGCGCTGCAACCAGCCGCCGGCGACGCCGGTACTGTTGAAGGACGAGGATGTGCCGGTCTTTTTCAAGACCAAGCTGTCGCCGCACCAAGTCAGCCTTTCCGACGTGCTGGCCAGCCTCGAATTCACCGATCGGGCGCCGAAGAAGACGGTGATCGTCGGCATCCAGCCGGTGTCGATGGAGACCGGCATGGAGTTGACGCCGGAAGTCGCCGCGCGTCTGCCGGAACTGCTCGAGATGACGCTGGCCGAACTGCGCACGCTCGGTTTCTCGCCGGAGGCGCGCGCCTGATGTGCCTGTCGATTCCGATGCAGGTGGTCGAATGGGAAGGCGAGGACGGCGATTTCGCCTGGGTTGAGCGCAACGGCCGGCGTGAAAAGCTCAACATGATGCTGCTCGGCGCCCAGCCGGTCGGTACCTGGGTGCTGGCTTCCCTGGGCCTGGCCCGGGAAGTGGTCGAGCCAGAACAACTGGCGCTGATCGAGGAAGCGCTCGGCGCGCTGGCCGCTTCCCTCGAGGACGACTATGATGCGGAACAGTATTTTCAGGATATGAAGTCGTGAATCAACGCATCCGAAAACCCGCTCTCGCTCCGCCACCGGTCCGCATCGCGCCGCCGCGCGACGAGAATCCGGCGGCGTTTCTGGGCGCTCATTACGAGCGGGTCTGGCAGCAGCGGATGGCCGACATGCCTTTCGTCAATCCGGCGCTGCAGGTCGCGGCGACCGGTTTCGTCCGCTGCCGCGGCGACTGGCTCGGGGTCGTCGTCACGCCGTGGTTCATCAACCTTTTCCTGCTCGCCGGTGGCGGCGAATTGTGGGACGATATCGCCGCCGGCGAACGACGTTATGTCGATCTGCCCTGCGGTGCGCTGCAATTCATCGCCGATGACGATCCGGACCTCGGGCTGTACCAGTACTGCCCGCTGATCGCACCGGTGATGTCTATCGCCGACATGGGCGTCGCGCGCCAGGCCGCGGCCGACGCCATGGCGGCCGTCCTGACGCCCGCCGTGGCCGACGATGCCGCGGATGCCACCGCCGAGGCTGAGCCGTCGTCGGCGCCGGAAGCGCCGCCACGTCGAGGTTTTCTGCGCCAGCTGGCGGGCCGGCACTAGTGCCAGCCATTGTTTTTATGGCACTAGGCGATCCATTGGTCCAAGCAAGGAGCAAGCATGTGTCTGGCAATACCCGCGCAGGTCGTTGAACTGCGCGAAGGCGATATGGCGGTGGTCGATCTGGCCGGCGTCCGCAAGGAAGTTTCCCTGGCCCTCGTCGACAACGTCGCGGTCGGCGATTACGTCATCGTCCATGTCGGCTATGCGCTGAACAAGCTCGATCCGGAAGAGGCGGCGCGAACGCTGGCCCTGTTCGCCGAACTGGGCCAGATCGACGACAACCCGACCGTCCATTGATGAAATACATCGACGAATTCCGCGATGGCGACGTTGCCAGGGGGCTGGCCGAGGCCATCCGGCGCGAGGCCGACCCGGCCCGGAGCTACCATTTCATGGAGTTCTGCGGCGGCCACACGCATGCCATTTCGCGCTACGGCGTTGCCGACCTGCTGCCCGCCAATGTCCGGATGATCCACGGTCCGGGCTGCCCGGTCTGCGTGCTGCCGATCGGCCGCGTCGACCAGGCGATCAGGCTGGCGCTCGAGCAGGGTGTCACGCTATGCACCTACGGCGACTGCCTGCGCGTGCCGGCCTCGGACGGCCTGTCGCTGATGAAAGCCAAGGCGCGCGGCGGTGATATCCGGATGGTTTATTCCAGCGCCGATGCGGTCGCCCTGGCGCAAAATAATCCGGACAGGCAGGTGGTGTTCTTCGCCATCGGTTTCGAGACGACGACGCCGCCCACCGCCGTGGCGATCAAGCAGGCGGCGGCGCTCGGCCTGAAGAATTTCTCGGTGCTCTGCTGCCACGTGCTGACGCCCTCGGCCATTTCCAGCATCCTTGAGTCGCCGGAAGTGCGCCAATGGGGCACCGTACCGCTCGACGGCTTTATCGGCCCGGCCCACGTGTCGACGATCATCGGCAGCCGGCCTTACGAGTTCTTTGCCGAGGAATACCGCAAACCAGTGGTGATTGCCGGTTTCGAGCCGCTCGACGTGATGCAGGCGATCCGGATGCTGATTCGCCAGGTCAATGAAGGGCGGGCCGAAGTCGAAAACGAGTTTTCGCGCGCCGTCGATCGCAATGGCAACCTGAAGGCGCAGCAACTGGTCGCCGAAGTTTTCGAGATGCGCAAGCACTTCGAATGGCGCGGACTGAATGTCCTGCCCTATTCGGCGCTGCGTATTCGCGGCCAGTTCGCCGAATTTGATGCCGAAAAACGGTTTTCCCTCGACTACAAGCCGGTTCCCGACCACAAGGCTTGTGAATGCGGCGCGATCCTGCGCGGCGTCAAGCGGCCGCAGGATTGCAAGCTGTTTGGCACGGTGTGCACCCCGGAGAATCCGGTGGGTTCGTGCATGGTATCGTCGGAAGGGGCTTGCGCCGCACACTACACCTACGGACGCTACAAGGATGTGGCGTGATGGGCGCCGGTGCTGCCGTGGCGCGGCGCTGTAACAGAAAGTTTACCGATGAGTGAAATTCGCAAAGGCTATGTCCGCCCCCTTGACCTCAAGCACGGCCGGGTCGACATGGCCCACGGCTCGGGCGGCCGGGCGATGGCGCAACTGATCGAGGAATTGTTCGCGAAACACCTCGGCAACGAATATCTCGCCCAGGGCGACGACGGCGCCCTGCTGCCGGACCCCGGTGAAGGTCGGCTGGTAATGGC
The DNA here is from genome assembly GCA_050259955.1 of Bacteroidota bacterium. GTDB lineage: Bacteria > Pseudomonadota > Gammaproteobacteria > Burkholderiales > Rhodocyclaceae > Azonexus. The sequence continues at coordinate 91,023 of JBLNBM010000027.1, read as the reverse complement.
GACCGACAGCCATGTCGTCTCGCCGCTGTTCTTCCCGGGTGGCGATATCGGCTGCCTGTCGGTGCATGGCACGATCAACGACGTCGCGATGCTGGGGGCGACGCCACTTTACCTGGCCGCCGGCTTCATTCTCGAGGAAGGCTTTCCGCTGGCCGATCTGGCGCGCCTGGTGCAAAGCATGGCGGCGGCGGCGCGCGAGGCCGGCGTGCCGATCGTGACCGGCGATACCAAGGTGGTCGAGCGCGGCAAGGGCGACGGCGTCTTCATCACCACCACCGGCGTCGGTGTCGTCACGCCGGGTCGGGAACTGTCGGGGCGCAATGCCCAGGTCGGCGACGCCATCCTGGTCTCCGGCACGCTCGGCGACCACGGCATGGCGATCATGGCCGAACGCGAAAGCCTGGGTTTCGAGTCGCCCATCGTATCCGACACCGCGGCCCTGCACGGCCTTATCGAGGCGATGCGGGCGAGCGGTGCCGATATCCACGTGCTGCGCGACCCGACGCGCGGCGGGCTGGCCACCACGCTGAATGAAATCGCCGTCCAATCGGGCGTCGGCATCATGTTGCAGGAGAAGGCGCTACCGGTGAAACCGGCGGTCAATGCGGCCTGCGAATTTCTCGGGCTCGATCCGCTTTATGTCGCCAATGAAGGCAAGCTGGTCGCTTTTTGCGCGGCCGGCGATGCTGAAAAACTGTTGGCGGCGATGCGCGCCCATCCGCTGGGGGAGGCGGCGGCCATCGTCGGCTGCGTCCAGGAGGACGCGCATCATTTCGTGCAGATGACCACCGGTTTCGGCGGCAAGCGCATCGTGGACTGGCTGTCCGGCGAGCAGTTGCCGCGGATTTGCTGACGTGGGACTAACGCAGCGCAATGACCAACGAACGCAGGTCGCCCAGTTCCGAAAGAACCAGGGCGCGCGCATCGGCCATGTCGTCGGCGTTGCGGACGTGGAAAATGTCACGGCGGCCGTCGAGATAGCGCACTGCCGCCGTGTATTCCGGGCGGGGCGCTGGGCGCGGATGGGGTTTGGGCGATGCCGCGGGTTTTCGTTGTCCTTGCATGCTGCTTCACCTGTCAGAGCCAAGAATGAAGCCATGGTAAACAAAGCTAACTGTTTGAAAAATATAGCGAAGGTAATAGGTCTATGCATTTTGCCCAAGCATTCCCTTACCGGCCGCATGGTTACTAAGCCTGTGCCGTTGGCATGGGTTAAAAATACCCTGATATCATGAGAATTCTGCTCCTTACGCATAGCTTCAACGGCCTCGCCCAGCGCATTTTTTGTGAATTGCGCGCTGGCGGTCACGAAATCAGCATCGAATTCGACATTGGCGATGCGGTGACCGAGGAAGCCGTCGGCATCTTCAAACCCGACCTGATCATTGCCCCATTCCTCAAACGGGCGATCCCCGAAGCGGTCTGGTCGCGCCATGTCTGCCTGGTCGTGCACCCCGGCATCGTCGGCGATCGCGGACCATCGGCGCTCGATTGGGCGATCACCCGAGGCGAACGCGAATGGGGCGTCACCGTGCTGCAGGCCGAAGCCGAAATGGACGCCGGCCCGGTCTGGGCCTCGGCCAGTTTTCCGCTGCGCGCCGCCGCCAAGGCATCGATCTACCGTAACGAAACTACCGAGGCGGCCGTCGTCGCCGTGCTGGCCGCGGTCGAGCGCTTTTCCGGCGGCGAATTCACGCCGCAGCGCGTGCCCGGTCGGGCGCATCCGATCATGCGGCAGGCCGACCGGGCCATCGACTGGGCGAGCGAAACGAGCGCCGCCATTCTCGCCAAGCTGCATGCCGCCGACGGTTTTCCCGGCGTCGCCGACCATCTTTTCGGCGAGCCTTGCCATTTGTTCGACACCTGGCCGGAAGCGACTTTGCGCGGCGAGCCGGGCGAACTGCTCGGCCGGCGCGAGACCGCCATTTGCCGCGCCACGGTCGACGGCGCGGTGTGGATCGGCCATCTGCGACGGACGGGCGGCATCAAGCTGCCGGCGACGCTGGCTTTCCCGGAAGCGCTTGCATTGCCCGAGTTGCCGCTGCCCGGCTGGCATAAGTCGCCGGCTGCGACCTGGCAGGATATCGCCTACGAGGAAGCCGGCGGCGTCGGCTTCCTGAGCTTCGATTTCTACAACGGCGCGATGAGCACGGCGCAATGCCGCCGCCTGACCGACGCCTTCAAGTGGGCGACGGCCCGGCAGACCCGGGTCATCGTGCTGCACGGCGGACGTGATTTCTGGTCGAACGGCATCCATCTCAATACCATCGAGGCGGCTGACAGCCCGGCCGACGAATCCCTGGCCAATATCAATGCCATCGACGACTTGGCCGAAGCCATCCTGTGTTGTGAAACGCAGCTGACGGTGGCGGCGGTCGGCGGCAATGCCGGGGCCGGCGGCTGTTTCCTGGCCCGCGCCGCCGACTGCGTCTGGGTGCGCGACGGCGTCATGCTCAACCCGCATTACAAGAACATGGGCAACCTTTACGGCTCCGAATTCTGGACCTACCTCCTGCCGCCGCGCGTCGGGATCGACGGAGCGCAAGCGATCATGCGCCACCGGCTGCCGATGACGGCCTCCGAAGCCGTCCGCCTGGGCTTCTACGACGCCTGCCTGCCCGCCCCCGGCTTTGCCGTCGATGTCGCCCGGCGGGCCGCCGAACTGGCCGCCGCTCCCGACTTCGCCGCGCAGCTTGCCGCCAAGGCGGCCAAACGCCGGGCCGACGAGGCCGCCAAACCGCTGGCCGCCTACCGGGCTGAAGAGTTGCAGGAAATGCGGCGCAATTTCTATGGTTTCGATCCGTCCTATCACGTCGCACGCTATCATTTCGTCTCGCGCACGCCGCACTCCTGGACGCCGCGTCACCTAGCCCGCCACCGCGACCTCGACTGGAAAATTCCCGCATGACGCCGACCAGCCTGCGCAAATTGCCCGCCGTCCTCGTCATCGACGACGAGGTCCGCTCGCAGGAGGCGCTGCGCCGGACGCTGGAAGAGGATTTCGAGGTGTTCTGCGCTTCCAGCGCCGCCGAGGGCATGCTGATCCTGGAACGCGAAATGCCGGGCACCGCCATCCGCATCGTGCTCTGCGACCAGCGCATGCCGGGCACCACCGGCGTCCAGTTTCTCAAGGAAGTCCGCCTGCGCTGGCCGGACGTGGTGCGCATCATCCTCTCCGGCTATACCGACGCCGAGGACATCATCACCGGCGTTAACGAGGCGGGTATCTGGCAATACCTGTTGAAGCCCTGGCAGCCCGAGCAGTTGCTGCTGACGCTGCAGCGCGCTGCCGAAGTGTGGCGCCTGCAACTGGAAAACCAGCGCCTGTCGCTCGACCTGCGCACCGCCGAGCCGGTGCTGAAGAAACGGGTGGAGAGCAAGCAGGAGAAGGTCAGGAGCAGTTTCGGCCTGGCCGGTTTCATCCGCGCCCCCGGCAGTCCGCTCAATGCCTTGTGCAACCTGGTGGCGCGCATCGCGCCCTATGACCTGTCGGTGATGGTGACCGGCGAATCGGGCACCGGCAAGGAAATGGTGGCGCGCGCCATCCATTACGAAAGCCGGCGCGCCAGCCTGCCCTTCATCACTGAAAACTGCGGGGCGCTGCCCGACAACCTGCTCGAATCCGAACTTTTCGGCTACAAGCGCGGCGCTTTCACCGGCGCCGTCGAAGACCGGGTCGGCCTATTCCAGCAGGCCGACGGCGGCACGCTGTTCCTCGACGAAATCGGCGAAACCAGCCCGGCTTTCCAGGTCAAGCTGCTGCGTGTGCTGCAGGAAGGCGAATTCCGGCCGCTGGGCAGCAACCGGGTGGTCAATGTCGATGTCCGCGTCATCGCGGCGACCAATCGCGATCTCGAGGAAGATGTCCGCAACGGTCGTTTCCGCGAAGACCTTTATTACCGCCTGGCGACCATTCCGCTGCATGTGCCGCCGTTGCGCGAACGTCCGATGGACTTGCCGCTGCTCGCCAGGCGCCTGCTCGAAACGAGCTGCCGGGCGATGGACAAGCCGATCGACGGTTTTACCGACGAGGCGCTCGAGTGCATCGCTGCCTACGCCTGGCCGGGCAACGTCCGCGAATTGCAGAATGAAATCCTGCGCATGGTGGCGCTCGCCGATACGCCGCTGCTCGGTGCAGAACTGCTGTCGTCGCGCGTGCTGCGGCGCCGCAGCGAGCCGGCGGCATGCACTCCGGACCTCCCGGTCGTCGCCGGCCTGAGCGGCGGCCTGAAGGAACGCATGGAGCAGCTGGAAATGCAGGTCGTCCGCGAAGCCATGCGCCGCCATCGCGGCAACAAGTCGCGTGCCGCCCGCGAACTCGGGCTGTCCCGCGTCGGCTTGCGCAGCAAACTGGCGCGCTACGGCATGGAGGCCGGCGAATGAAAGTTCTCTGGCTGCAAAGCGGCGGCTGCGGCGGTTGCACGCAGTCCTTGCTGTGCGCCGAGCCGCGGCCGCTGTTCGATGAGTTGCGCGACGCCGGCATCGAGTTCCTCTGGCATCCAGCGCTTTCCCAGCAGAGCGGCGAAGAAGCACTCGCCCTGCTCGAATCCTGCGCCGAGGGCGAGACTGCCTTCGACGTGCTGTGTATCGAAGGCGCCATGCTGCGCGGCCCGAACGGCAGCGGCAAGTTCCACCTGATGGCCGGCAGCGGCCGGCCGCTGACCGAATGGGTCGAGCGCCTGGCACGTCACGCCCAATGGGTGTTCGCCATCGGGTCGTGCACCGCCTACGGAGGTTTTTCCGCCAACACGCCGGGTAATCCGCTGGAAGCCTGCGGCCTTCAATTCGAGGAGCGTACGCCAGGCGGCCTGCTGGGCAGCGATTTCCGCTCCCTCGGCGGCCTGCCGGTGGTCAACCTGGCCGGCTGCCCGACGCATCCGGGCTGGGTCGTCGACAGCCTGGAAAAGCTGGCGCTCGAAGGCATCGCCGCCAGCGATCTCGACGAATTCGGGCGGCCCCTGTTCTACGCCGGGGAATTGGTGCATCACGGCTGCCCGCGCAACGAATATTACGAATTCAAGGCGAGTGCCAAGAAATCGTCCGACCTCGGCTGCCTGATGGAAAACCTCGGCTGCAAGGGCACTCAGGCGCATGCCGACTGCAACCTGCGGACCTGGAATGGCAGCGGTTCCTGCCTGCGCGGCGGCTATGCCTGCATCGCCTGCACCGAACCGGGCTTCGAGGCGCCCGGCCACGCCTTCCAGGAAACGCCCAAGCTGGCCGGCATCCCGATCGGCCTGCCGACCGACATGCCGAAGGCCTGGTTTGTGGCGCTGGCTGCGTTGTCGAAGTCGGCGACCCCGAAACGGGTGCGCGAAAACTCGATGGCCGACCATCTGGTGGTGCTACCCGCCAACCGGAAGAGCAAATGACGCGCCTGGTGGTCGGACCGTTCAACCGGGTCGAGGGCGATCTCGAAGTCAGCCTCGACGTCGAGGCCGGCCGCGTTCAGGCGGCCCGCGTCAATTCGCCGCTCTTTCGCGGCTTCGAGCAGATCATGGTCGGCCGGGCGCCGCTCGATGCGCTGGCCATCGTGCCGCGCATCTGCGGCATCTGTTCGGTGGCGCAGTCGGCCGCCGCCGCCTCGGCCCTGGCCGACGCGATGGGCATCGCGCCGACGCCGAACGGCCTGCTCGCCCGTCGCCTGATCCAGGCCACCGAAAACATGGCCGATCACCTGACCCATTTCTACCTCTTCTTCATGCCCGATTTTGCCCGCCCGGCCTATGCCGGACGGCCCTGGTACGAAGCGGTGGCCCGGCGCTTCACGGCCGTACGGGGCGACGCGGCCGCGGAAGTATTGCCGGCCCGGGCCAGTTTCCTCAAGCTGATGGGTTTTCTCGCCGGGCGCTGGCCGCACACGCTGGCCATCCAGCCCGGCGGCAGCACGCGCGCCATCACCGCCGGGGAGCGCATCCGCCTGCTGGCGCTGCTTCGCGAATTCCGCAGTTTTCTCGAAAAAAGCCTGTTCGGGGACCGCCTGGAGCAGGTGACACAACTTTATTCGAAGGATGCCCTGCTCGGTTGGGCCGAAGGTCGCCCGGCCGATTTCCCAGCTTTCCTGCATGCCGCGCTTGATCTCGGCCTCGACCGGCTGGGGCGGGCCGGCGATGCCTTCCTGTCTTTTGGTGCCTACGGCATGTTCCAGGCGGGAACGTGCGTCAGCGGCGAGACGGCGGCGCTGGATGTGGCGGCCATTACCGAGGACAGCGAGCATGCCTGGCTGCTCTCCGGTCCGCCGCGCCATCCCGAGACCGGAGAAACCATCGTCAATGCCGACAAGGCCGATGCCTACACCTGGTGCAAAGCGCCGCGCTACGCCGGCCAGCCGCATGAAGTCGGGGCCCTCGCCCGCCAGATCATGGCCAGCAATCCGCTGCTGCTCGACCTGGTTCGCCAGGACGGCGGCAGCGTACTGGCCCGCGTCGTCGCCCGACTCCAGGAACTGGCGCTGCTGATTCCCGCCATGGAAAGCTGGGTGCAGGCCCTGCAGCCGGGCGAAAGTTTCTGCGCGCAGGGCGTGATGCCGGACGAGGGGAGCGGCGTCGGCCTGGTCGAAGCGGCGCGCGGCAGCCTCGGCCACTGGCTCAGCATCAGGCGCGGCCGCATCGAGCGCTACCAGATCATTGCTCCGACTACCTGGAATTTTTCCCCGACCGATGCCGCCGGCCGGGCAGGCCCGCTGGAACAGGCGCTGCTCGGCCTGCCGGCCGGCGAAGGCGCGCTGCCGACGGTGCAGCACGTGGTGCGCTCCTTCGATCCATGCATGGTGTGTACCGCCCACTGAACTTCGCCGGCCGACGATGGGCGGCGGTGCCTGGGGCGCGGTTGGCCGGGGTCGCTATTCGGGACGCCGTGCTCGCAGCAGCGGGCTGAGGCCGAGCAGTCCGAGCAGTGGGCCGGGCAGCAGCAGCCAGCTGATGTGGTTGCCCCAGGCGCCAAGCCAGCTGGTACCCAACTGGATCGAGATCATGGTGATCGCGAAGCCGACCGCGTTTTGCAGCGCCAGTGCACTGCCGACGATTTCCGGCGGACAGGCGCGGGCGGAAAGCGCCGAGAAATGAGGCGAATCGGCGACGACGCTGGCGCCCCACAGCAGCAGCAGGCTGCCTTTGATCCACAGCGGCCCGTCGGCGAGCAGCGGGAAAAGGGCGCAGCAGGCGGCGGAAATGGCCAGTGCCGTGCCGGCGACGGGGGCACTGCCGACGCGCTGGCTCCACCAGCCACCGGCCAAGCAGCCGAGGGCGCCGATGCCGATGATGGCGAAAGACAGGCCGGAGAGCAGCGGACTGCCGGGGAGGGCGAGACCGGCGAGCAGAACGAGCGCCGGGGTCAGCGTCCAGAAGGCGTACAGCTCCCACTGGTGGCCGAAATAGCCGAAGGCGGAAGCGCGGAAGGCCGGAATCGAGAAGCTGTGGAAAACACGGCCGAGGCGCAGCGGCGGCGCGTCATGACGGCGCCGGAGGTGAGGGCCGTCGCCGAGCCGGAAGATCAGCGCAGCGGCGAGCAGCGCCAGGCCCGATGAAACGAGTATCGTCGCCGGCCAGGACCAACCGGCGCCCGCCAGGCGAACGCCGTGCGGCAGGGCGGTACCCAGGGTCAGCATGCCGACAAGTTGGGCGAGGGCGTGGCCGGCGCGTTCGGGCACCCAGCTGACGACCAGTTTCATGCCCAGCGGGTAGACGCCGGCCAGGCAGAAACCGACGGCGAAGCGCAGCGGCATGCCAGCCTCCATGCCGGTCGCCAGCAGCGCGAAGGCGGCATTGGCCAGCGCGCCGCCGATGGCGCAGACGGCGAAAATCCGGCTGGCCGGGTAGCGGTCGGCCAGGCCGGAAATGGCAAAACTCAGGGTGCCGATAATGAAGCCGAGTTGCACGGCGTTGGTCAGCAGGCCGATTTCGGCCGTGGTAATGCCCCATTGGCGGATCAGGTCGTCGGCCGCGCTGTTGGCCGAGAACCACAGCGAGGTCCCGAACAGTTGGGCAAGGACGATGACGGGAACGGGGTTTCTCATGGTGGCGAAGGTAAGGGTTGGCCGTCGAGCATACCTCAGCCCGCTTCCGTTTCGCCACCACCCCGGCGGGCGGGCGCGCCCGCCGCCCGGTCAAAAACCGATTTTCCGGCTGCGCCCCATCCGGGCCTGCGCGAAATCGCCTTCCTCCAGGTAATTGCGGCCGTCCAGCTTGGCCGTGCCGAAAGCGGCAAGCAGGCGCCGGCGCATGTCGCGCGGCGGCAGCGAGCCCAGGCACTCCAGTACGGCGGCCTCCGCTTCCGGCGGGAAACCCCAGTCGTGGGCGGTGACGATTTCCCGGTAGAGGGCGGCGGCAATGCTGAGCGCCGCATCGTGGTCGGGGCGCGGCACTTCATAGACATTCATCCGGTTGAGGATGGGCTCGGGGATGTGGCGATCGTCGTTGGCGGTGGTCACCCACAGGATGTGCGAGGCGTCGATGTCGATATCGACGAACTCGTCCTTGAAGACGCGCGCCGTGTCGCGTTCGAGCAGGCTGTAGAGGGCGCCCATCGGGTCGTAGCGGGAATCGCCACCGGCCTTGTCGATCTCGTCGAGCACCACGACGGGGTTGGCGTAGTCGCCATGCACCAAAGTGTGCGCCACCTTGCCCGGCTTGGCGTTGTTCCATTGCGACGAGGCGCCGGACAGCACCCAGCCGGCGGTCAGCGAACTCATCGAGATGAATTCGTGGCCGGTGCCCAGCCGGGCGGCCAGTTCGCGGGCGAAATGGGTCTTGCCGATGCCCGGTTCGCCGAGCAGCAGGATGGGCGTGAAGCTCATCGGCTCGTTGCCCGCCACCGATAGCGCGATGTATTTCTTGAGGTCGTCGATGACTTCCCCGAAATTGGGGCAACTGTCGTAGAGGTCGTCGATCATGTCGGCGCCGTTCGGGTGGACGAGGAAGCGGCCGCCACCGCGCTGCTTCATCCGCTCGTAGAGCGTGGCCAGGGCTTCGTTGCGGTTGCCGGCCGCGTCGGCCATGGCGCGCTCGAGCACGGCCACGTCATAGATGGTGCGCTCCTCGGCGACGGCGAGTCGGATGTCGGTATGGGCCATGATGACTTCCTCCTGGTATTGCCGGAGTCCGTTGTCGGGAAACTCGCAGCAAACGGTTGAATGCCGAACTACGCCCGGATCAAAGCATATCCCGTTCCAGAATTGGGTCGATTCGCGGGGACAAACTCAGGGCATCCAGAAACTGGCCTTGTGGTCGACCCGGGTCGCCGGATGCTCGGTATCGCTGACTTCAAAATTGATCGGGTGCGAACCACTGCCCAGCGTGCCGGGATCGGCCTTGACGGCCAGCGTCAGGTCTTCCATAGCGGCCGGCGGGACCGTGATCCGGTCCTTGCCGTCGAGGCGGATGCCGTCGATGCCCTCGACCACGATGCGGTAGGTCCGCGTCTGTTCGCTGGCGTTGGTCAGGTGGAGCTGGAAAGTGTTTTCGATGGCGCCGTCGTCGCTTTCGCGATAAAGGGCGGCGCGGTCCTTCTGGACGCCGACCTTGAGCGGCATGCGGGTGGCCAGCGACCAGGCGGTCGCTCCGCCCAAGGCGAGGAAAGCCGTCAAATAGATCAGCGTCCGCGAACGGAAGGCGCGGCGGATGATCTGCGGCCGGGTGTAGTGACGTTCGACGGCATTTTCGGTCGAGTAGCGGATCAGGCCGCGCGGGTATTTCATCTTGTCCATCACCTGGTCGCAGGCATCGACGCAGGCGGCGCAGCCGATGCATTCGAGCTGCAGGCCGTCGCGGATGTCGATCCCGGTCGGGCAGACCTGGACGCAGATGCCGCAATCGATACAGTCGCCGAGTCCAGCGTTTTTCGGGTCGGCGTTTTTCGGACGCCCGCCGCGCGGGTCGCCGCGTTCCTTGTCATAGGCGACGATCATCGTGTCCCGGTCGAACATCACGAACTGGAACTGGGCGTAGGGGCAGATGTACTTGCACATGTGCTCGCGCATAAAGCCGGCCATGCCGTAGGTGGCGAGGCTGTAGAACAGCACCCAGAAGATTTCCCAGGGGCCGAGGCTGCCCAGGCCGATACCGGCCAGCAGTTGCCGGATGGGCGTGAAATAGCCGACGAAGGTAATCCCCGTCCACAAGGAAATAACCAGCCAGATGCCGTGCTTCAGCGACTTCTTGGCCAGCTTGCGCGGCGAGTTGGGGGCGGCATCGAGCTTGATGCGCTGCGGGCGGTCACCCTCGATCCATTTCTCGACCCACAGGAAAATTTCCGTATACACCGTCTGCGGACAGCTGTAGCCGCACCACAGGCGGCCGGCGACGGCGGTGAACAGGAATAGCGCCAGGGCGGAAAGGAGGAGCAGGATGGCCAGGTAGATGGCGTCCTGCGGCCAGAGGACCAGGTCGAAAATGTAGAAGCGCCGCAGATCAAGGTCGAAAAGCACCGCCTGCCGGCCATTCCATGGCAGCCAGCAGAGGCCGTAAAAGACGGCCTGGGTCAGCCAGACGAACATCACGCGCCAGTTCTGGAACAGACCGCTGGTCGAGCGGGGATAGACCTTGGCGTTGGGATCAGGCAGTGCCTTGATCTCGATGACGCGCTTTTTTGCAGCTTGATTTACCATGAGGGCGTTAGGGGTTCTCTGTGGGTTTTAATAACATGTATAAAGTTTGCATCTTCATGGTAGCAACGAACATCCATTCAACGCAATCCTGGGCAACTGCCTGATGCGACTCAGTTCTTTTTCCGATTACAGCCTGCGTGTCCTGATGTATCTCGGCGTCCATGCCGGGCGACTGACAACAATTGCCGAAATTGCCGGCGCCTACGGCATTTCCGATAATCACCTGATGAAAGTCGTGCATCAACTGGGGCGCATGGGCTATATCGAAACCTTGCGCGGCAAGGGCGGCGGCATCCGGCTCGGCAAATTGCCCACGGAAATCCGGCTCGGCGACCTGATCCGCCGGACGGAAACCGACCTCGCGCTGGTCGAATGCTTTTCCGGCGGCAACGATTGCCGGATTCTGGCGGCCTGTCGCCTGCCGCCGATCTTCGCGGCGGCGCTGGAAGCCATGTTTGGCGTCCTCGACAACTGCACACTGGCCGATCTGCTGCAACATCCCGGGGAGTTGAGCCAAGTGCTGGGCACGGCCTCCGCCCCCTGCCAAGGCTGACCCGCCATGGCTTGCACGCTGGTCGGAATGGCGGCATTGTTGGCGCTCACTTCTGCCGGAGCCTGATCGATGGAACGCTTTACCATTTCACTGGATGAGTCGCTGGCCAGCCAGTTCGAGCAGTTGATTGCCGAGCGTCACTACAGCAATCGCTCGGAGGCGGTCCGCGACCTGATTCGCGGTGCCATCGAGAACGACCGCCAGCGGGCGGCGCCGGCCGGCTACTGCGTCGCCAATCTGTCCTACGTCTATAACCACCACGAGCGAGAGCTGGCCGAACGCCTGACCGGCCTGCAGCATGCCCACCATGACCTGACGGTGGCGGGGCTGCATAGCCATCTCGACCATGAAAATTGCCTTGAATCGGTGATCCTCAAAGGCGCCACGGCCGACGTCCGGCAATTTGCCGACGCGCTGATCGCCGAACGCGGCGTGCGGCACGGTCATCTCAACATCATCGCGCTCGAGCCGGAACAGCACCATGCCCACGACGAACACGGCGAAGCCCATGTCCACTACCGTCCCGCGCGCTGATTCGCCGATGCCCCAGGCCAGCGAGCCTCTGGGCGAGCAGGCCTGGATCGAAGTCATCCAGAAGATGGACGAGGTCTACAACGACCTGTTGCAGTACGAAGTGGCGCTCGAGGAAAAGAATGCGGCGCTGGAGGAATCCCACCAGTTCATCGAAAGCGTGCTCGCCTCGATGTCGGACATCCTGATCGTCTGCGACCGCAATGGCCTGATCGAGGAGGTCAATGCCTCGCTCTGCCATATTTCCGGCCGGGGCGCCGAAGAACTCCTCAAACGGCCGGTGTTCGATCTTTTCGCCGACGAAGCCGAGCAGGCCCGGGTGCGCGCCGTATTTGCCCGGGCCGGGCGCGAAGGAGTCCATGACTGCGAATTCTTCATGCGCGCCGGCGATGGCTCGACGGTGCCGGTGTCGATGAATTGCACGCCGCGCCTGTCGCAGACCGGCAAGCTGATGGGCATGGTGGTCACCGGGCGGCCGGTCGGCGAATTGCGCCGCGCCTACCAGGCGTTGCGCCAGGCCCACGACGACCTGAAACGCACGCAGGGCCAGTTGCTGCACGCCGAGAAAATGGTCTCGCTGGGGCGGCTGGTGGCCGGCGTGGCGCACGAATTGAACAACCCGATCAGTTTCGTGCTCGGCAACGTGCTGTCGCTGCAGCGCTACGCCCGGCGCCTGGAAAGCTACCTGGGCAGCGTCCATGCCAGCCCGGCGGCAGAGGATGCAGGCCTGCACGGCTTGCGCCAGGAGTTGCATATCGACCGCATCCTGGCCGACATGCCGCACCTGATCGACGGCATGATCGAGGGCGCGGAACGCACGCGTGACATCGTCGATGCGCTGAAGCGTTTCTCGGCCGTGGACAAGATGACGCCGGAACAGGTCAGTCTCAACGAGGTGGTCGAGCGCTCGGTGCGCTGGGTGGTACAGAGCGCTTCCGCCAAGTTCGCGGTGACGATCGACCTGCCGCCCGGCATGGTCTGTTCCGGATCGTCCGGCCAGTTGCAGCAGGTGGTGATGAATCTGGTTCAGAATGCCTGCGACGCCACCGCCAGCCGGCCATCGCCTGCCCTGAACATCACCGGCGGCGGCGAACACGGCATGGCCGTGCTGCGCTTTGCCGACAACGGGCCGGGCATCGCGCCGGAAAATCTCGATCATCTGTTTGAGCCTTTCTTCACCACCAAGCCGGTCGGCCAGGGTACCGGGCTCGGGCTGTCGATCAGTTACGGCATCGTCGAGCGCCACGGCGGTCGGCTCAGCGCCGGCAATGCGCCGGGCGGCGGGGCGGAATTCATCCTGGCATTGCCGATGGAAAGCCGGTAACCACTTGCCCTCCGGCGCCACCTCCGGGCGAGCCGCATTTCAATCGGAACAATGACTTATTGTTCTGGCACGCAACTTGTATGAAGATTGAAAAAACGTTCATACGAGTGCCATGGAAATCCTGCCTACCGACTGGCTGTCGCTGCTGATCCTGACTTTCGTGCTCGGCATGAAGCATGGCTTCGATGCCGACCATCTCGCCACCATCGACGGCCTGACCCGTTACAACGCCCGGGCCCGGCCGCGCCTGGCGCGCTATTGCGGCACGCTATTCTCGCTCGGCCACGGTGCCGTGGTGATGGCCATCGCCCTCGGCGTATCGGTGATCGCCGGACGCTGGCAGGTGCCGGCCTGGTTCGGCGTGCTCGGCTCGGCGATTTCCATTGCTTTCCTCGTCGCGCTGGGCAGCCTCAACCTGGCTGCCGTGCTCGCCGCCGAGCCGCATGAAATGGTCCAGCCGGTCGGCGTCAAAGGTCGCCTGCTCGGCAATCTGCGCCAGGTGTCGCACCCGGCACTGATCGCCCTGGTCGGCGCCCTGTTCGCCTTTTCTTTCGATACCTTGTCGCAGGCCGCCTTTTTTGCCCTGAGCGCGACGCAGTTCGGCGGCTGGGAACACGCCTTGTTGTTGGCGACCCTGTTCATGCTCGGCATGCTGTTGACCGACGGCATCAACGGCCTGTGGATCGCCCGTCTGATCGCCCGCGCCGACCAGGTGGCGCTGGTGGCTTCGCGCGTCATGGGCCTGGTCGTTTCCGGCATCAGTCTGCTGGTTGCCGCCTTCGGCGCTGCCCGGCTGCTTTCGCCGACGGTCGACGCCTGGAGCGAGGGAAAGGAACTGGTTTTTGGCGGCATGCTGGTGGCCCTCGTTACCCTCAGCTTTTTTGCGGCGCTCCGGCTGACGCGACGGCCGGGCATGGCATAGAACCTTCCACCAGGGGACCGGCCGGGTAACCGGCTTTATTCAGGCATGAGCGTAAGACGAAATGTTATTTTGTCATACCTGGCCCTCGTGGCGGCCCGGGCTCTGGCTGACGAGGCGGTCGAATTGTCGACCGTCGAAGTGCGTGTCCGGGCGGAAAACATGGAAGGCATTGCCGCCGCCGGCAGCGAAGGGGTGATTTCCAGCCAGCGTCTGGCGGCAGTTCCTGTCCTGCGACCCGGCGAAGCCCTGGAAATGGTGCCCGGCTTGATCGTCACCCAGCATGCCGGCGATGGCAAGGCCAACCAGTATTTCCTGCGCGGCTTCAACCTCGATCACGGCACGGATTTCGCAACCTCGGTTGGCGGCGTGCCGGTCAATATGCCGACGCATGCCCACGGCCAGGGCTATAGCGATCTCAATTTCCTGATCCCGGAGCTGATCGAGCGGATCAGCTACCGCAAGGGGCCGTATTTCGCCGAGGAGGGCGATTTTGCGTCGGCCGGGGCCGCGCACATCGATTATTTCCGCAAGCTCGCTGCTCCCCTGGCGCAAGTTACTGTCGGTCAGAACGGCTATGCGCGCACGCTGCTCGCTGGTTCGCCGAAACTCGCCAGTGGCAATCTGCTTTACGCCCTGGAACTGTTCCACAACGACGGTCCCTGGCAGGTCGATGAGGATTACCGGAAAATCAACGGGGTGTTGCGCTACAGCCAGGGTTCCCGCAACAATGGTTTCTCGATCACCGGCATGGCTTATCAGGGGCGCTGGACCTCGACCGACCAGGTCGCCCAGCGGGCGATCAGCAGTGGTACCATCGATCGCTTTGGTTCGCTCGACCCGACCACCGGCGGCGCAACGCACCGCTATAGCCTGTCCGGCGAATGGGCCAAACGCAGGGATAACGCCCAGAGCAAGGCGAACCTCTGGTGGCTGAAATCCGATCTCGATCTGTGGTCGAATTTCCAGTATTGCCTGAACAACGGCTGTCCGCCGGGCGATCAGTTCAAGCAGGCGGAACGCCGCCAGGCCGGCGGTTTTTCGGCATCTCATGCGATTTTCGGCAATTGGGCCGGCTTCGAAGTTGAAAACAGTTTCGGCCTGCAAACGCGGATTGACCGTTTGAGTCCGGTCGGCCTGTACGCGACGAGTCAGCGCGCGACGCTGGCCACGGTCCGCGAGGACAAGGTCACGCAGCGCAGTTTGTCCTTGTCGGCGCAGAACGAGACGCGATGGAGCGAGTGGTTCCGCTCGATCCAGGGGCTGCGTGCCGATGTTTACGATTTCACGGTTGATGCCGGTCTGGCTGCCAATTCCGGCAAGGCCAGCGACCAGATACTGACTCCCAAGCTGGCGCTGATTTTTGGGCCGTGGCGGAAGACTGAGCTTTATCTCAATTACGGGCATGGTTTCCATTCCAATGACGCGCGCGGCACGACCATTCGCGTCGATCCTGCCGATGGCGTGACGCCGGTGCCCAGCGTGCAACCGCTGGTTCGCACACGGGGCTATGAAGTCGGCCTGCGTTCGGAAGTGCTTCCCGGCTGGCAATCCACGGTGGTGCTCTGGCACCTGACCGCCGCTTCCGAACTGCTTTTCGTCGGCGATGCCGGTACCACCGAGCCCGCGCGGCCGTCGCGCCGCTACGGTGTCGAATGGAGCAATCTCTATGTGTTGTCCGACTGGCTGGCGCTCGACGCCGACCTCGCCTGGTCGCACGCGCGCTTTCGCGATCACGATCCCGTGGTCGGCGACTACATTCCGGGTGCCGTCGCGGCGACGGCCAATCTCGGTTTGACGCTGGATAACCGGGGGCCCTGGTACGGTGCCGTGCGCCTGCGCTATTTCGGGCCGCGTCCGCTGATCGAGGACAATTCCGTGCATTCGGCCGGCTCGGCCCTGGCCAATCTCCGCCTGGGCTACAAGTTCGACCGGAAGACGCAGGCGGTCCTTGATATCTATAACCTGTTCGATCGCCGGGGCCATGACATCGAATACTGGTACGACTCGCAACTGGCTGGAGAGAGTGGTCCGGTCTTTGATCGCCATGTGCACCCCAGCGAACCGCGGACTTTGCGCCTGAGCATCAGACACCGTTTCTGAAATTCCCGTTACGCCGGCCTTCGCGAGGCCGACGTCCGGATCTCCGAGCGGCGCGATGCGTTCCTTCCATAATCCATAATTACGGATGCTTTGCTGCTGCTTGAGCTTTGGAGTAACCTACGGGGTTTTCCCCAACAGACAATACCAGGAGAATCCGTGGAAAAGGATTTGCGCGAAGCCGCTCTCGAATACCATCGCTGGCCCACCCCCGGCAAGATTTCCGTCCGCCCGACCAAGGGCCTGACCAACCAGCGCGACCTGGCCCTCGCCTATTCGCCGGGCGTTGCTGCCGCTTGCGACCTGATCGTCGAAGATCCGGCGACGGCCGCTGAAATGACTTCCCGCGCCAATCTGGTCGGCGTCATCACCAACGGCACCGCCGTGCTCGGCCTCGGCAATATCGGCCCGCTCGCCGCCAAGCCGGTGATGGAAGGCAAGGGCTGTCTGTTCAAGAAGTTCGCCGGCATTGACGTGTTCGACATCGAACTATCCGAGAATGACCCCGACAAGCTGATCGACATGATCGCCGCCATGGAGCCGACGCTCGGCGGCATCAATCTGGAAGACATCAAGGCGCCGGAATGCTTCTACATCGAAGAGAAGCTCAAGGCGCGGATGAACATCCCCGTCTTCCACGACGACCAGCACGGCACGGCGATCATTTCCGGCGCCGCCATGCTGAACGGCCTCAAGGTCGTCGGCAAGAAGATCGACGAGATCAAGGTGGTCGTCTCCGGCGCCGGCGCCGCCGCCATTTCCTGCCTGAACCTGTGGTGCGATCTCGGCGTCAAGCGCGAAAACATCACCGTCTGCGACTCCAAGGGCGTCATCTATGTCGGCCGTCCCGGCAACATCGACGAAACCAAGGCGCGTTACGCCCAGAATACCGAAGCCCGCACCCTGGGCGATGCCCTGGTCGGCGCCGATGTCTTCCTCGGTCTGTCCGCTGCCGGCGTCGTCAAGCAGGAGATGGTCAAGAGCATGGCTGACAAGCCGATGGTCTTCGCGCTGGCCAATCCGACGCCGGAAATCATGCCGGAACTGGTCAAGGAAGTGCGCCCGGATGCGATCATCGCCACCGGCCGTTCCGACTATGTGAACCAGGTCAACAATGTCCTCTGTTTCCCCTTCATCTTCCGTGGCGCGCTCGATGTCGGCGCTACCCGCATCACCGAGGAAATGAAGCTGGCCTCGGTGCGGGCAATTGCCGAACTGGCCGAAGCCGAAGTGACCGATGAAGTCGCCATGGCCTATCCGGGCCGCGACCTGACTTTCGGGCCGGAATACCTGATCCCGACGCCTTTCGATCCGCGCCTGATCGTCAAGATCGCGCCGGCTGTCGCACAGGCCGCCATCGATTCCGGCGTCGCCACCCGTCCGATCACCGACTGGGCCGCCTACCGCGCCAAGCTGTCCGAATTCGTCTATCACACCGGCGTCGGCATGCGCGCCATTTTCCAGGCCGCCCGCCAAGCCCAGGGCAAGCGCATCATCTACGCCGAGGGCGAAGACGAGCGCGTGCTGCGCGCCGTGCAGGTGGTGATCGAAGAGAAGTTCGCCCGCCCGATCCTGATCGGCCGTCCGGAAGTCATCGAGCACCGTCTCGCCAAGGCCAGCCTGCGCATCAAGCCGGGCATCGATTTCGACATCGTCAATCCGGAATCCGACGAGCGTTACCGCGAATGCTGGACCGCCTACCACAAGCTGATGGTGCGTCGTGGCGTGACCCCGGCCATCGCCAAGGAAGCCATGCGCCGCAAGCCGACGCTGATCGGTTCCATGCTGCTCAAGCTCGGCTACGCCGATGGCCTGATCTGCGGAATGACCGGCCAGTACAGCCACCACCTCGGCGTCATCAAGGAAGTCATCGGCAAGCGGCCCGGCGTCAACACGCTGGCGGCGATGAATTACCTGATGTTGCCGGGCCGTTCGCTGTTCATCTGCGACACCCACATCAACGAAACGCCGAGTGCCGAGGAAATCGCCGAAATGACGCTGAGTGCGGCCGAGCAGGTCAAGCGCTTCGGTGTCCATCCGAAGGTGGCGCTGCTTTCCCATTCCAATTTCGGCTCCAGCAGTTCCGAATCGGCCCGGAAAATGAGTCGGGCGGCGGCACTGGTGTCGACGATGTCCAACGGCGAACTGGAAATCGACGGCGAAATGCATGGCGATTCGGCGTTGTCCGAAGCCGTGCGCCTGGCGGCGCATCCGGAATCGACCCTGAAGGGCGAGGCCAATCTGCTGATCATGCCCAATATCGACGCCGCCAACATCGCCTACAACCTGCTGAAGATGACGGCCGGCGAAGGCGTGACCATCGGCCCCGTGCTGCTCGGTGCGGCGCGTCCGGTGCATGTCCTGACCTCGACGGCCACCGTGCGCCGCGTCGTCAATATGACGGCGCTGGCGGTCGTCGAATCGATGGAACGCTAAGCTTCACGTAGCAAAAAAGGCGCGGCAGGGAAAACCTGCCGCGCCTTTTTTTGCCCGCGAATTCAGGCGGGAAACGGTTGCCGCCTAATGCGGCTGCATTGATTGAGGCGGATCATCGGCATTCGCCCCTACGGAGATCGCCGGCTTTTCCTGCTCGTCCGGCTTCTAGCGGATTTGCTCGGATTTGATCCGCGTCCTCAGTCGAATGGCTTTTCCCCGCCAAAAAAATCAGGCGCCGAGCGCGGCCAGCAGCTTGCCGTGGATGCCGCCGAAACCGCCGTTGCTCATGACTAGGATATGGTCGCCGGAGCGGGCGGCGGCGACGATCCGCGCGACAAGCTCGTCGAGGTTGTCTTCGACGACCGCCCGCTCGCCCATCGGAGCCAGCGCTTCGCGCGCATCCCAGCCCAGATTGGCGGCATAGCAGAAGGCGGCATCGACTTCGCGCAGGCTGTTCGGCAGCTGGTTTTTCATCGTTCCCAGTTTCATGGTGTTCGAACGCGGTTCGAGCACTGCCAGGATGCGGGCGCTGCCGACCTTGCGACGCAGGCCGTCAACGGTGGTGGCAATGGCCGTCGGATGGTGCGCGAAATCATCGTAGACGGTAATGCCGCGCACTTCGCCGCGTACTTCCATGCGTCGTTTGACATTGACGAAGCGGGAAAGGGCTTCCAGGCCCTTGTCCAGCGGCACGCCGACATGGCGGGCGGCAAGCAAGGCGGCGGCAGCGTTGGCGCGGTTGTGCTCGCCGGACAGCGCCCAGGTCGTGCGGCCGATTTCGCCCTGGGGGCCATGCAAGACCAGTTCGCCGCTGCTATCGTTGCCGCTGACCCGATAGCCGGCCGGGTCGTTGAAACGCTCGACCGGCGTCCAGCAGCCGCGCTTCAGAACGCGTTCGAGGCTGGCTTCGCCGGCATTCGAGACAATCAGGCCGGACGCCGGCAAAGTGCGGACCAGGTGATGGAACTGTGTTTCGATCGCTGCCAGATCGGCGAAGATGTCGGCGTGATCGAATTCCAGGTTGTTCAACACGACGGTGCGGGGCTTGTAATGGACGAACTTGGAGCGCTTGTCGCAGAAAGCGGTGTCGTATTCATCGGCTTCGATGACGAAGAAAGGCGTGTCGCCGAGTCGGGCGGAAACGCCAAAGTTGAGCGGTACGCCGCCAATCAGGAAACCCGGCGCCATATTGGCATTTTCCAGGATCCAGGCGAGCATCGACGCGGTCGTCGTCTTGCCATGGGTGCCGGCGACGCCTAGCACCCAGCGCCCCTGCAGCACGTTTTCGGCCAGCCATTGCGGGCCGGAAACATAGGGCAGGCCCTGGTCGAGAACGGCTTCGAGCAACGGATTGCCGCGCGAAATGGCATTGCCGACGACAAAGACATCCGGATTCAGCGCAAGTTGCTCGACGCCGAAGCCCTCGATCAGGTCGACACCGGCGCCCCGCAATTGGTCGCTCATCGGCGGATAGACATTGGCGTCGCAGCCGGTGACGCGATGGCCGGCCGCCACCGCGAGTTGGGCGACGCCGCCCATGAAGGTGCCGCAGATGCCGAGAATATGAATGTGCATAGCAAGGAGAGCCGTTAGAATGAGGGCGATTCTACCCTGATCGAGCCACCATGCCCCGTCATGAAAGGCCCCGTTCGAGCATTGCCGCCCGGGCCAGTATTGCCAGCGCCGCCGCCCGCCTGATGGCGGAAGACGGCATCACCGACTATCACCATGCCAAGCGCAAGGCGGCGCGGCAACTCGGTTTTCCCGAGCACACCGCCTATCCCGACAATGCCGAGATCGATGTCGAGTTGCGCGCCTACCGCAGCCTGTATCAGGAAGCGGAACATGGCGAGCTGCTTCACGCGCAGCGCCGGGCGGCCCTGGAAATCCTCGAATTGCTCGCCGCCTTCCGGCCCTACCTGACGGGCTCCGTGCTGGACGGCACGGCCGGTCAGCATTCGACCATCGATATCCTGCTCTTTGCCGATAGCGCCAAGGAGGTCGAGATTTTCCTGCTCAACCGGAATGTCGCATTTGAGCATGCCGAGCCGCGCAACGAGCGGGCCGAGGCGGTTCTCGTGCTGGAGACCGAGGTTGCCGAGGTTAACCTGGTGATATTCCCGCAGCAACTCGAGCGGATGACCATGAAGCATCGCGACGGCCGGGCACGGGAGCGCATCCGGGCCGAGGCGCTGCGCGCCCTGCTTGCGGAATAGGCTGGACAAATTGCTGCCATTTGCGGCAAACTTGCAGCTATGAAGAAGCAAAAAACCGCTTCCAAGCCGGTCGAACGGGCGCGCATCGTGGTGTTGCATGGCCCCAATCTCAACCTGCTTGGTACTCGTGAACCCGAACATTACGGTCGCGTAACCCTGTCGGACATCAACATGGCGCTGGCCCGCATGGCCGAAGCGGCCGAGGTTGATCTCGAGGCCTTCCAGAGCAATCACGAAGGTGCCCTGATCGAGCGCATCCATGCCGCCCGCGAACAGGGCGTGCGCGCCATCGTCATCAATCCGGCCGCCTACACGCATACCAGCGTCGCCTTGCGCGATGCCCTGGCCGCGGTGGCGATTCCGTTTATCGAAGTGCATCTCTCCAATGTGCATGCCAGGGAGCCGTTCCGGCAGCACTCGTACTTTTCCGACCTGGCCGTCGGGGTCATCTGCGGCCTGGGTCATGAGGGCTACCTGCTGGCTCTCGAGTATCTGCTTAACAAAATCAACATTGAATAGTCCGGCTTCTTGCCGGCTTCTTGCGTCCAACGGACGCAATACGGAAGGGAATTCTCGATGGATCTGCGTAAACTCAAAAAACTTATCGACCTCGTTCAGGAATCCGGCATTTCCGAACTGGAAGTGACCGAAGGCGAAGAAAAAGTGCGTATTGCCAAGCATTACGGCAACGCAATGGCGGCACCCCAGCAATACTACGCCGCACCGCCGATGCCGGCGCCGGGCGTGCCGGCCGTGGCTGCGTCCGCCGTCAATCTCGATGACGAAGATGAGCTGCCCGCCGGTCACGTCGTCAAGTCGCCAATGGTCGGTACTTTCTACCGCTCGCCGTCGCCCGGTGCCGAAGCGTTTGTCCAGATCGGCCAGAGCGTCAAGCAGGGCGAAACCCTGTGCATCATCGAAGCCATGAAATTGCTCAACGAAATCGAGGCGGATGCTTCCGGCGTCATCAAGGCCATCCTGCTCGACAACGGCGAGCCGGTCGAATTCGGCGAACCGCTGTTCGTGATTGGCTGATCATGGCGATGTTTGAGAAGATCCTGATCGCCAATCGCGGCGAAATCGCGCTACGCATCCAGCGCGCCTGTCGCGAACTCGGCGTCAAGACCGTCGTTGTCTATTCCGAAGCCGACCGCGAGGCGAAATACGTCAAACTGGCCGACGAGTCGGTCTGTATCGGCCCGGCCTCGTCGCTGCTCAGCTACCTGAACGTCCCGGCCATCATTTCGGCGGCGGAAGTCACCGATGCCCAGGCCATCCACCCCGGCTACGGCTTCCTTTCGGAAAATGCCGATTTTGCCGAACGGGTCGAGACTTCCGGTTTCGTCTTCATCGGGCCGCGGGCCGAAACCATCCGCCTGATGGGCGACAAGGTTTCCGCCAAGAATGCGATGAAGGAAGCCGGCGTGCCCTGTGTGCCGGGTTCCGACGGCGAGCTGCCGGAAGATCCGAAGGAAATCGTCAAGATCGCCCGCGCCGTGGGTTACCCGGTGATCATCAAGGCTGCCGGTGGTGGTGGCGGTCGTGGCATGCGGGTTGTGCATACCGAAGCGGCGCTGGTCAATGCCGTGCAACTGACCCGCCAGGAAGCCGGCAATTTCTTCGGCAATCCGGCGGTGTACATGGAAAAGTACCTGGAAAACCCGCGCCACGTGGAAATCCAGGTGCTGGCCGATGAGTACAAGAGTGCCGTCTACCTTGGAGAACGTGACTGCTCGATGCAGCGTCGCCACCAGAAAGTCATCGAGGAAGCGCCGGCACCGCATATTCCGGCCCGCCTGATCAGCCGGATTGGTGAACGCTGTGCCGAAGCCTGTCGCAAGATCGGCTACCGTGGCGCCGGTACTTTCGAGTTTCTTTATGAAAACGGCGAGTTCTATTTCATCGAAATGAACACCCGCGTTCAGGTCGAGCACCCGGTGACCGAGATGATTACCGGTGTCGATATCGTCCAGGAACAGATCCGCGTCGCCGCTGGCGAGAAGCTGCGCTACAAGCAGAAGGACATCGTCTTCCGCGGCCATGCCGTCGAATGCCGCATCAACGCCGAAGATCCCTTCACCTTCGTGCCCTGTCCCGGCAAGATCGACTTTTATCACCCGCCCGGCGGTCCCGGCATCCGGGTCGATTCGCACATTTACCAGGGCTACACCGTTCCCTCGCATTACGACTCGATGGTCGCCAAGGTCATCGCCTATGGCGATACCCGCGAGCAGGCCATTCGCCGCATGCGCATCGCGCTGTCCGAAATGAGCATTCAGGGCATCAAGACCAACATCCGGCTGCATCAGGAACTGATGCAGGACGCCCGTTTCGTCGAAGGCGGCACCAGCATTCACTACCTCGAACAAAAACTCGCCGACAAGGGCGAGGTCAAGAAGTAAGCGATGTCCTGGCAAAACGTCAGTTTTCTCACCGATGCATCGCACGCTGAACCGCTGTGCGACGCACTGCTCGACGCTGGCGCGCTATCGGCCAGCATCGAGGATGCCGATGCCGGTACGCCGGACGAGCAGCCACAGTTCGGCGAGCCGGGCTCGGTCAATTCGCCGGGCTGGATGCGTTCGCGCATCGTTGTCCTGCTTGAGCCGGCGGCCGATGTCGCGGCGCTGCTCGCGCAGGCCGGCGCGGCTATCGGCCTGGCCGAAGTGCCGGTGTTTACCGTCGAAGCGGTCGCCGAACAGAACTGGGTGCAACTGACCCAGTCGCAATTCGATCCGATCCGTGTTTCCGAACGCCTGTGGATCGTGCCCTCATGGCATGAATCGCCCGATCCGGCGGCGGTGAACCTGATCCTCGACCCCGGCATGGCGTTCGGCACCGGCTCGCATCCGACGACCCGGCTCTGCCTGGAATGGCTGGAGCGCAACGTCAGCGAACAATGCAGCGTGCTCGATTACGGCTGCGGCTCAGGCATTCTCGCCATCGCCGCCGCCCGCCTCGGCGCCGGCCGGGTGGCCGGCGTCGATATCGATCCGCTGGCCATTGACGCGGCGCGCGCCAACGCCGAACGCAACGGCGTCACGGCCCTGTTTGCCGATTCGGCCGAGCCGGTGGCCGGCGAATACGATCTGGTTGTCGCCAACATCCTCTCCAATCCGCTGCGCGTGCTGGCGCCCGCCATCTGCGCCCATGTCCGTCCCGGCGGCCGTCTTGCGCTGTCCGGCATCTTGCGCGAGCAGGCGGACGAGATCATCGGCATCTACGCCCAATGGCTGCCCATGCAGGTCGCCGATACCCGGGAAGACTGGGTCTGCCTGAGCGGAGTCAGGCCCTGATGCGGACACGCTGCCCGGCTTGCAGCACGGTTTTCCGTGTTACTTCCGAGCAGTTGCGGCTCAAGGCCGGCAAAGTTCGCTGCGGGCAGTGCCAGACCCTGTTCAATGCCTTCGATCAGCTGATCATGGAACCGGCTGTAGCCGCCCAGGCACCAGAGCCCGAGCCGGTAGCGAACGACATGGGCGGCCGCCCGGCCGACGACAGGCAAATGGGGGGGGGCGCCCGGCCTTTCCCTGACGAAGCGCCGCTTTTTCCCGAACCCGAACCGGAACCCGAACCGGAATCGGAAGCGGAACCCGAAGCGGAACCCGAAGCGGAACCCGAAGCGGAACCCGGGCCGAAGCCAGAGCCAGAGCCGGAAATAACGCTTACCGAAGCTCCCGCCTTGCCGCCCGTCGCCCGACTGGCCGACGAGGACTTGCCGGCCGAGACACCGGAAGAATCGACCTTGGCCGCCCGCGAAGTCGGCCTGGTGGCGATTCGTGAATTGAGCGACATGACCGGCCACAACCGCTGGTCGGCGGGGACGCTGGCCGGCAGCGGTCTCGGTGCCTTTGGCAACGAGTCGGCGCCGCGCCCCATCTGGCCCTTCGTGTTTTTTTCGCTGCTCCTTGTCGTCATGCTCCTCGGCCAACTGCTCTATTATTTCCGGACCGATGTCGTGCGCCGCCTCCCCGATGCGGCCGCTCTCTACGAAATGGCCGCGGTCGACGTGCCGTTGCCGCGCCATGTCGAACAGGTGGCGATCGAGACCTCCGACCTGCAGTCGGACAATCAGCGCGGCCTGTTCGTGCTGCAGGCGACGCTGCGCAACCGCGCCACCTACGCCCAGGCCTGGCCAGATCTCGAACTGACCCTGACCGATACGCACGACACGGTGGTTTCCCGCCGTGTGCTGGCCCCTGCCGACTACCTGCCGCCGAGCGCACCGGCGGCCGCCTTCCCGGCCAATGGCGAAATCGCGGTACGTCTCTGGGTCGAGGCCAAGGACATCGGCGCCGCGGGATACCGGCTCTACATCTTTTACCCCTGAGAATTTTCGATGACTACCCTGATTTGCGGTTCGCTGGCGTTCGACAACATCATGGTCTTTCCCGACCGCTTCAAGAACCACATCCTGCCCGAGCAGATCCACATCCTGAACGTCGCCTTCCTGGTACCGGAACTGCGTCGCGAATACGGCGGCTGCGCCGGCAACATCGCCTACAACCTGATGCTGCTCGGCGGCGAGCCGTTGATCATGGCCACCGTCGGCGACGATGCGCCGGCCTATTGCGAACGCCTCGACCGGCTCGGCCTGCCGCGCACCCATGTCCGCCATGTGCCGGGCACCTTCACGGCGCAGGCCTTCATCACCACCGATCTCGACGACAACCAGATCACCGCCTTTCATCCGGGGGCGATGTCCTTCTCGCACCTGAACAAGGTCGAGCACGCCAAGACCGCCCGCCTCGGCATCGTCGCCCCCGACGGGCGCGAAGGCATGCAGCAGCATGCACGCGACTTCAACGCGGCGGGCGTGCCCTTCATTTTCGATCCGGGCCAGGGGCTGCCGATGTTCAACGGCGACGAACTGCTCGATTTCATGCGTCTCGCCGACTACGCCTGTTTCAACGACTATGAGGCGAAGCTGCTCTGCGACCGCACCGGGCGCAGCCTGGAACAGTTGGCGGGCGAAGTGAAGGCACTGATCGTCACGCGCGGCGGCGAAGGTTCCGAGATTTATGCCGATGGTCGGCGCTATGATATTCCCTGCGTCGAGGCCGAGCAGGTGGTCGACCCGACAGGGTGCGGCGATGCCTATCGTTCCGGCTTGCTCTACGGCATCGCCAACGGTTACGACTGGCAGCGGACCGGCCAACTGGCAGCGGTGATGGGCGCCATCAAGATCGCCCATCGCGGCGGCCAGAACCATCAGCCGAGCCGTGAAGAAATCGCCGCCCGTTATCAACGCGCCTTCGGCGCCTTGCCCTGGTAAGAGAGGAAGAAGCCATGAAAACCCTGATCCTGTTGCTTTCCGTAATGCTGCTCGGCGCCTGTGCGACCAGCAAATCGGGCGATGTCTATACCCGCGACCAGGCCCGGCATGAGATGACGGTGCGCAAGGGCGTCGTCGAATCGGTCCGCGTCGTCGCCCTCGAAGGGACCAAGTCGCAGGTCGGCACCGCGGCTGGGGCCGTGGTCGGCGGCGTTGCCGGCAGCACGGTCGGGCGCGGCAAGGGCAGCATCATTGCTGCCGTGGTCGGTGCGGTGGCCGGTGGCGTGGCGGGCAACGCCATCGAGGAAGGCGTCACCAAGAAGCAGGCACTGGAAATCACCGTCGATCTCGACGGCGGGCGGAGCATCGTCGTCGTCCAGGAAGGGCTGCCCGACGAGTTCCGCGCCGGCGATCGCGTCCGCGTCGTTTCCGGCGGCGGCGATACCCGCGTCACCCGTTGAAACGCCGCGGTAAGAGACCTGCAATAGCCATGTAACAGGCGTCTTTCATATTGTTCTCCACACCACAAGGAGAACAATATGGAACATATCCGCCAGGAAGCCGAACGCCAACGTCCTCACCGTCCGCAACTGGCGGTCGGCCTGGCGCGCAGCCAGAGCGACATTCTCGACGCCCAGCGCCTGCGCTACCGCGTCTTTGCCGGCGAAATGGGCGCCAACTTGCCGAGCCGGACGCCGGGCGTCGATCACGACATCTACGATCCGTACTGCGAGCATCTGGTGGTGCGCGATCAGCAAACGGGCGACGTGGTCGGCACCTACCGCATCCTGTCGCCCGAGAATGCCCGCCAGATCGGCTACTACTCCGAAAACGAATTCGATCTGACCCGGCTTCAGCACCTGCGTTCGCGCATGGTCGAGATCGGCCGCTCCTGCGTTCATCCCGACTATCGCAGTGGCGCCGCCATCGCCCTGCTCTGGTCCGGCCTCGCCCAGTACATGAGCGAGAAGGGCTACGACTACCTGACCGGCTGCGCCTCGATCAGCATGGCCGACGGCGGGCACATGGCGGCCAGCCTGTATAATCGTCTCGCCGAGTACCTGGGGCCGCAGGAGTACCGCGTCTTTCCGCGCTGTCCGCTGCCGCTGGCCGCCCTGCAGCAGGATCAGCCGGCCGAAACGCCGCCGCTGATCAAGGGTTACCTGCGTGCTGGCGCCTGGATCTGTGGCGAACCGGCCTGGGATCCGGATTTCAATACCGCCGACCTGCCCATCCTGTTGCCGATGGCCAGGGTTTCCAAACGCTACGCCAAGCACTACCTGGGACAAGCCGACTGAACGACAGTAATTTCCTGATCCGCGCCTGGCGCATCGGCTGTCTGGCGCTGCTCGTGCTCAGCGCCCTGCTGCTGGCGCTGACCGTCCTGCCCTGGTGCGGCGCCGCCGCCCGCGGCCGCCTCAAATCGAGCTGGGCGGCGGCACTGCTCGCCAGCCTCGGCGTCGAAGTCGAGGCCGAACTGGCGCATGCGACGCCCGGTTCGCTGGTCGTGGCGAACCACGTTTCCTGGATCGACATCTACGTCATCAACGCGGCGCTGCCGTCGGCCTTCGTTTCCAAGGAGGAAGTCCGGCACTGGCCGGTGATCGGTTGGCTGGCGGCGAAGAACGACACCATTTTCCTGCGTCGCGGCAGCCGCGGCCACGCCCGGGTCATCAACCAGCAGATTGCTGCCCTTCTCGCCACCGGGCAACATGTCGCGGTTTTTCCCGAAGGCACGACTACCGACGGGCGCAGCCTGCTGCATTTCCATGCGGCGCTGCTCCAGCCGGCGCTGGCCGCCGGGCGGCCGGTCTTGCCGGTGGCGATTTCCTACTGGGAACCGGACGGCCGGCGCAGCCTGGCGCCGCGCTACGACGGCGATATTTCGCTGGGCCAGTGCGCTCGGGCCATTCTCGGCCGCCGCCGTCTGGTTGCCCGCCTGGTGACGACACCCGTGCTCGGTTTGCAGGGGGAGGACAGGCGGCAAGTGGCGGCCGAGGCGCGGGCGGCGATTGCCCGGGCCGCCGGCTTGCCGCTCGTCGCCGCCGCCCCGTCCAAGCTGCCGGAAGCGCCTCGGACGCCCGTCCGGGAGCCGAAATCGGTCGACACGATCTGAAATCGCCCCCGGACATTTCGCCAATTCACTGGTTTGCGAGAGAATCAGCGTTTTGCCGAACGGGCACCAGCCCGGCTCGGCCTGAACCTTTTTCGACAGATTGGTAATGCATGGCAACTTATGCCATCGGCGATATTCAGGGCTGCTTCGATTCCCTGCAGCGCCTGCTCGACAAATGCGCCTTCGATCCGGCGCGTGACCGGCTGTGGCTGGTCGGCGACCTGGTCAATCGCGGCCCGAAATCCCTGGAAACCCTGCGTTTCATCAAGAGTCTGGGCGACGCGGCGCTGACCGTGCTCGGCAACCACGACCTCTACCTGCTGATGGTCGCCGAAGGCGGTGCCAAGCTGCGCGGCAAGGACGACACGCTACAGGCCATTCTTGACGCACCGGACCGCCCGGAACTCCTCGAATGGCTGCGCCACCAGCCACTTTGCCACACCGAGGGGGGCTACTGCCTGGTCCATGCCGGCCTGTTGCCGCAATGGACGGCAGCCCAGGCCCGGGAATTGGCCCGCGAAGTCGAAACGGCGCTGCAGGGCCCGCAATACCGTGAATTCATCGCCAACATGTGGGGCAGCCAGCCGGATTCGTGGTCCGACGATCTGACCGGCTGGCCGCGGCTGCGGGCAGTGGTCAATGCGATGACCCGGATGCGCTTCTGTACGGCGGCCGGCGTCATGGATTTTCGCGTCAAGGGCAAGATCGCCAATGCGCCCGCCGGATTCATTCCCTGGTTCGACGTACCGGGCCGCCGGAGTGCCGACGCCGTTCTCGTCACCGGTCATTGGTCGGCACTCGGCCTGATGCTCACCGACAACCTGCTGGCGCTCGATTCGGGCTGTCTTTGGGGCGGCCATCTGACCGCGCTGCGCCTCGAAGATCGCCAGGTCTTCCAGGTCGATTGCGCGGCCGGCGAATCGGTG
Organism: Bacteroidota bacterium; assembly: GCA_050259955.1. Taxonomy (GTDB): domain Bacteria; phylum Pseudomonadota; class Gammaproteobacteria; order Burkholderiales; family Rhodocyclaceae; genus Azonexus. The sequence goes on along the minus strand of JBLNBM010000027.1, from coordinate 62,024 downwards.
CCCCTGGCCAAATAGGGGCCGTCTTGCCCGGTCGCCGATTCCAGTTTGCCAATTTCCCACGTAACGAACTCATCTGCAGATCAAAAAAAATGAAAAAGAGCCTTCTGATCGTTCCGGCCGTGCTCGCCGTCGGCCTCGGCTACTGGTACTGGAGCAGCAACGCCAGCGGACCGGTGGCCCAGGCCACCTTGCCCATTCCGGTCAGTCTGGCCAAGGCGGAGGCCAGGGATATGCCGGTGGCGCTCGATGTCGTCGGCCGGGCCGAGGCTTACGAAACGGTTACCCTGAAATCGCGCGTCGATGGTCAGGTCGCCAGCCTGTTGTTTACCGAAGGGCAGCACGTCCGGCCGGGCGACGAATTGATTCGTCTCGACGCCACCGACTTCACGCTGCGCTTGCGCCAGGCCGAAGCCAATGCGGCCAAGGACGAGGCGCAACTGACCAAGGCGCGGGCCGATACGCAGCGCTACGTGGCGTTGCGCGAGCGCAATTTCGTTTCCGAAGAAAAGCTCAACGAGATACGCACCAACGAACGGGCCACCGCCGCGACGCTGGCCGCCGACCAGGCAGCGGTCGACCTGGCGCGCGCCCAGCTTTCCTACACCAGCATCCGGGCGCCGTTCGCCGGCGTGGTCGGCGCCAAGCTGCTGTTCCCCGGCGCGGCGGTCAAGGCCAACGACACCGGCTTGGCAGTGATCAACCGGGTGCAGCCGCTGTATGTGACTTTTTCCCTGCCCGAGAAGCATCTGCCGCGCCTGCGTGGCGCCCTGGCCAAAGGCGGCGAAGCCTGCCGCCAGCGCGGTTGCCTGAAAGTCGGCGTCACCCTGCCGGGTGACCGGACCCGCGTCTTCAACGGCCTTTTGCGCTTTATCGACAATACCGTCGATCCGACGACCGGAACGATTCTGGTCAAGGCCCTGCTCGACAACCAGGACGAGGCGCTGACCCCGGGGCAGTTCCTCAATCTGAGCATCAATCTCGATACCCTGCCCGGCGTCGTCGCCGTGCCCAACGAGGCTGTCCAGCAAGGACCGGAAGGGCCGTTCGTCTTCGTGCTCTCCGCCCAGGGCGTCGCCGAAGTGCGCAAGATCGAACCGGCCGGCAGTTACGGCGGCGCGACGGCGGTGAGCCAGGGGCTGCAGGCCGGCGATGTCGTGGTCACCGATGGTCAATTGCGCCTGGTGCCGGGCGCCAGCGTCGTCGGCCGCGACGCCAAACCCGGCACGCCGGCCCCGGCGGCGCGCTAAGGGGAGCCGGCCATGCAGTTGCCCGAACTCTGTATCCGCCGCCCGGTAATGACGACGCTGCTGGTCGCCGCCTTCGTCATTTTCGGCATCATCGCCTATCGGGCGCTGCCGGTGTCGGAATTGCCCAGCGTCGATTTTCCGACCATCTCGGTGAGCGCCAGCCTGCCCGGCGCGGCGCCGGAAACCATGGCGGCGGCAGTGGCGACGCCGCTCGAAGGGCAATTCTCGACGATCGCCGGTCTCGATTCGATGACCTCGACCAGCGCCCAGGGCTCGACCTCGATCACGCTGCAGTTTTCGCTCGACCGCAACATCGACGCCGCGGCGCAGGATGTCCAATCGGCGATTTCGGCGGCGCTACGCAAGCTGCCGCCCAACATGCCGACGCCGCCTTCCTTCCGCAAGGTCAATCCGGCCGATTCGCCCATTTTCTACGTCGCCCTGTCGTCGCCGACCCTGCCGCTGCCGGTAGTCGACGAATACGCCGAAACCCAGCTGGCGCAGCGCCTGTCCACCGTGCCCGGCGTCGCCCAGGTGCAGGTCTATGGCGCCCAGAAATTCGCCGTACGCCTGCAAGCCAATCCGGACCAGCTGGCGGCTCGCGGCATGGGCATCGACGAACTGCAGCAGGCGGTCGCCCAGGCCAACGTCAATCAGCCGGTCGGTATTTTCGACGGCAGCCGGCAGACTTTCGCCATCAAGGACAACGGCCAGCTGTCCAATGCCGCCGCCTATCGGCCGCTGATCGTCGCCTGGCGCAACGGCGCGCCGATCCGCCTGGAAGAAGTGGCGACGCCGATCGACAGCGTCGAGAACAGCCGTATCGCCAGCTGGAATGTGGACAAGCGCGCCATCGTGCTGGCCATCCAGCGCCAGCCGGGCACCAACACCATCGAAACGGTCGATTCGATCAAGAAGATCCTGCCCGGCTTCCAGGCCAAGCTGCCGGCGGCGATCGAGATGAACATCCTCTACGACCGCAGCATCTCGATCCGCGAAGCCATCGACGACGTCCAGTTCACGCTGGTCCTGGCCGGCGTGCTGGTCATCCTGGTCATCCTGCTCTTCCTGCGCAACCTGTCGGCGACGGTGATTCCCGGCCTGGCCTTGCCGATTTCGGTGATCGGGACCTTTGCGGCGATGTACGCGCTCGGTTACAGCCTCGATAACCTGTCGCTGCTCGCCCTGACGCTGGCCGTCGGTTTCGTCGTCGATGACGCCATCGTCATGCTGGAAAACATCGTCCGCCACATGGAGGCCGGCGAGACGCCGTTCGCGGCGGCCATTGCCGGCGCGCGGGAGATCGGCTTCACCATCATCTCGATGACCATCTCGCTGATTGCCGTGTTCATCCCGGTGCTTTTCATGGGCGGCATCGTCGGTCGCCTACTGCATGAATTCGCCGTCACCATCTGCGCCGCCATCCTGGTTTCCGGCTTCGTTTCGCTGACCCTGACGCCGATGTTGTGCAGTCGTTACCTGAAGCATGCCGAGCCGGAAGAGCATGGCCGCCTGTTCAATGCCTTCGAGCGGTTTTTCGAGACCATGAAGAACGGCTACGAACGTAGCCTGGGTTGGGCCATGGCGCGGCCGCGCCTGATCCTGACCAGTTTTTTCCTGAGCCTGGCGCTCACCGTTGTCGTCTTCATGAATGTACCCAAGGATTTCATCCCGAGCGGCGACAGCGGCCAGCTGATCGCCTTCACCGAAGGTGCCCAGGATGCCTCCTTCGCCTCGATGGTCGAACACCAGCGACAGGCGGCGGCGATCGTCGCCCAGGATCCGAATATCCGTTCCTTCATGTCATCGGTCGGCGCCGGCGGCATCCGGCCGACCGCCAATACCGGCACCATCTTCATGCTCCTCAAGCCGCGCGACGAGCGCCAGCTGACGCCGGACCAGATCATTCAGGAACTGCGGCCGAAACTCGCCGAAATCCCCGGTCTCAAGGTCTATATCCAGAATCCGCCGGTGATCCGCATCGGCGGCCAGCTGACCGCGGCGCAGTACCAATACACCTTGCAGGACACCGATCTCGACGAGTTGTACCAATGGACCGACACCCTGCTCGGCAATATCCGCAAGTTGCCGGGCTTCGTCGATGTCGCCAGCAACCTCAATAACCTGAGCCCGGTCGTTGCGCTCGATATCGATCGCGACAAGCTGTCCACGCTCGGCCTTTCCTACGCCCAGGTCGAGGATGCGCTGCAGAGCGCCTTCAGCGCGCGGCAGATTTCGACCATCTACGGCGCTACCAACCAGTACCAGGTGATCCTCGAAGTGGCGCCGGAATTCCAGGCCGATCCCGCCATGCTGTCCCGACTCTACGTGCGGGCGACCGGCGGCAAGCTGATCCCGCTCGACACGGTGGCCCGGATCAGCCGCAAGACCCAGGCGCTGACGGTCAATCACCAGGGCCAGTTGCCGTCGGTGACCATTTCCTTCAACCTGCTGCCCGGCGTTTCGCTGGGCGACGCGGTGGACCGCATCAAGGCCATGGAACGCGAAATCGCCCTGCCAGCCTCGCTCAACACCAGCCTGCAGGGCACTGCCCAGGCTTTCCAGTCGTCGCTCAAGGGGTTGGGCGTATTGCTGCTGATCGCCGTACTGGTCGTCTATATCGTGCTCGGCATCCTCTACGAGAGCTTCGCCCATCCGCTGACCATCCTCTCCGGCCTCCCCTCGGCCGGCCTCGGCGCGCTGCTTACCCTGTGGCTGTTCAAGGTCGATCTCAGCCTCTACGCTTTCGTCGGCGTCATCATGCTGATTGGCATCGTCAAGAAGAATGCCATCATGATGATCGACTTCGCGCTGGAACTGCAGCGCGGCCGGCAGGAGCCCGCCGCCGAGGCCATTTTCCAGGCCTGCGTCATCCGTTTCCGGCCGATCATGATGACCACCATGGCGGCGCTGGCCGGCACCCTGCCCATCGCCCTCGGTCTCGGCGCCGGCGGCGAGGCACGCCGACCGCTCGGCCTGGCGGTGGTCGGCGGCCTGCTGGTGTCGCAATTCCTGACCCTCTACCTGACGCCGGTGGTTTATCTGTATCTCGATAAGCTGGCCGGCAAGCGCCGCGCCAACCCGGAAACCGTGCCGGCCTGAGGGCCGCGCCACCCGGAGGGGGGCAGGACGGATTTGGGCTGGACGGCCGGCGCCGATCCCGCCATGCGGCGTTCGCGCGGTAGCGCACCGTGTAATGGCCAAAGGTGCGCAACCGTTGGTCGATTGTGCGAAAGCCGGATCCGGGCAGGAAGTATGCGAAACTGCTGAGCAGAAAAGGAGGGGGTTTCGCAGTGGTTGCTATAGAGACGGATAGATATCTGGTGACCAGATTCCGCGCCGGTGCGCTGGTTTGTGCCTGGATAACCGGAATCGTGGGCCTGGCGGGGCTGCTCGGGTGGCTGTTCGACATTGCCTGGTTGCAAAGTGTCGTGCCGCACTGGCAGGCAATGGCGCCAAGAACTGCCGTCGGTTTCATCCTGGCCGGCGTGTCACTGGGCGCGGCCGCCCGCTGCCCGGACGGCGAACCCGACCGGGGCTGGCGCAGCGTTCCGGCGCTCGGGATGTCCTTGATTGGCGCCATGACGCTGGCTGAACATTATCTGGCGGCCGATCTTGGCATTGACCAAGTGATCGGGCGCATGCTGCCTTTGCCGGCCGGTGACAGCGCGATCGGGCGAATGGCGCTGTTGACCGCCTGGGCATTCGTCTTTGCCGGTGTCGCCTTGTCGGCGGTGGTGCGCGACCGAACTCACCTGTGGGCCCAGGTACTGGCCGTGGTCGGGTTCCTGATGGGATTCTGGGTGATCCTCAACTACGCCTATGGCGTCGATGCCCTGTACCAGCTTCCGGCGTTTGCCACCATGGCGTTTCATACGGCAGTCGCCTTGTCGGTCATCAACCTGGGAATTCTATGCGTCCGACCCGAACGCGGCCTGTTCGAAGTCCTGACCTCGACTTCGGCCGGCGGCGTGCTGGCGCGGGGACTGTTGCCGGTGATTGTCATTGCGCCGGCAATGATCGGTTGGCTGCGGATTACCGGAGAGCGCCAAAGATATTATCGAACTGAAGTCGGCGTTGCGGTGGTGGCGATCACCTATGTCGTTCTTTTCGGTACCTTGCTCTGGCGCATGGCCATCCGCCTGCAAAACAATGAACGGCGTCAAATCATCACCGACGCGGAATTGCAGGCGACGCACCGGGCCCTGCAGGCCAGCGAAGCACGCTATCGCACCCTGTCGGCGGGGACCTTCGAGGGGGCCATGGTTTCCGAACAGGGCGTTTGCGTAGACCTCAACGACCAACTGGCACAATTGCTCGGCTATCGACGCGAAGAACTCCTTGGCCATCCCTTCACCGTCTGGCTGCCGCCGGAAGCCATGGCGCCGGTGCTGTCCCAGGTCCGGAGCGGCATGACGGGCACGCTGGAGCATGAAATCATGCGCCAGGACGGCTCGCGACGGCTGGTCGAGGCCCATGGGCAGACCATCGACGAAAATGGTCGCCAACTCCGCTTGACGGCGATTCGCGATATCACCGAAAGGCGCCAGGCCGAGATGGCGTTAAAGACCAGCGAGGCGGAGTTCAGGGCATTTTTCGACAACGCCGTGGTCGGGGCGGCGGAGACGACGCTGGATGGGCGGTATCTCCGGGTCAATGCCCAGTTCTGCCAGATGCTGGGCTATTCCGCCGACGAACTGTTGCAATTGCACACCAGCGACCTCATCCATCCCGACGATGCAGCGGAAGTCGGGACGGCGCTCGATGAGGATCTGAGCGGCGACAGGCTCAGCTACCATGCCGAAAAGCGCTATGTGCGCAAGGACGGGCAGGTCATCTGGGTCGAGGTTTCGGTGGCCCTGGTGCGCGATGCGGCCGGCCAGCCAGTCGGCACGGCGGGCATCGTCAGGGACATCAGCGCCCGAAAAATCGCGGAAGCTTCGCTACGAAAAGCCGTGGCTGCGGCAGAAAAGGCGAATGAAGGCAAATCGCGCTTCCTCGCGGCAGCGAGCCACGATTTGCGTCAGCCCCTGGCTGCGCTCAGCATCTACGTCGACGCGATCAAGAACCATGTCACCCAACCCGGATTGCCGATGCTGGCCAACATGAAGACCTGCATCGCTGGATTGAGCGAATTGCTCACCAACTTGCTCGATCTGAGCAAACTCGAGGCTCAGGTCGTGCAACCGAAAATCAGCGATTTCGACTTGGCCGACCTGCTGGCGAAGTTACTGTCGGCGCACCACCCCGAGGCGCTGAACAAGGGCCTCGATCTGCGGGTGAGGCCTAGCGACTGGACGGTGCGTACCGACCCGGTGCTCTTGCAGCGCATTCTCGGCAATTTCATCGCCAATGCCATTCGTTATACCGGCAGGGGCGGCGTGCTGGTCGCCGCTCGCCGGCGCCAGGGCAAAACCTGGCTTGAAGTCTGGGATACCGGCATCGGCATTGCAGCCGGGAGCTTGTCGGAGATATTCGAGGAATTCCGGCAACTCGGCGATGGGGCGCGCCATAAAGGAAGTGGCCTGGGATTGACCATCGCCGCGCGAACGGCCGAGTTGCTCGGCCTGGAAATTCTCGTCCGGTCGCGTCCCGGGCGCGGTTCGCTGTTCGCAGTCGAAGTGCCCCTGAGCCAACGGCGGGCGCCATCCGGCGATGCCCGGCCTGGCACAAGTCGATACCAGACGCATCGGATCGCCCTGGTGGAAGACAATCGGAACGTGCGTGACGCCCTCGTTCTCGGACTGCAAGCGCTTGGTCACCAGGTTATTGCTGCAGCGTCGGGGTCGGCACTCATCGACCGGCTTGCCGGTTTTTCCCCGGAAATTGTGATCTCCGACTACCGGCTGGCAAATGGGGAAATTGGCTACGATGTCATCGACCAGACCCGGGACTACCTGGCCGCGGCCATCCCGGCACTGCTGATCACCGGCGATACGGCACCGTCGCTGGTGCGCGAAATGGCGCAGCGCGGCATTACGGTATTGCACAAGCCGGTCGATCTCGAAACGCTCCAGGCTTACGTCGAGGACGCTTGCGCCCCGGAAGACGTGATTGCGCCGTGAGCGGGCCGCCGGCGATCCGGTAGATGCCGAACGCCCATGAGGTCAGGTGTTTTTGCCGCCCCACTGCCGCCGGTAATGCACCGGCGCCATCCCCGTCCATTCGACAAACGCCCGGTAGAAGGCCGACGTGTCGGCATAGCCAAGGTCGGCGGCGACTTCGGCGATAGCGTCGCGGCTCTTGGTCAGCCGGGCCAGCGCCATGTCGCGGCGCAGGGCGTCCTTGATGGCGCGAAAGCTGGAGCCTTCTTCTTCCAGGCGACGATGCAGTGTGCGTGACGAGAGGTGCAGGCGGTCGGCGATTTCCCCCTGGCCGGGACTGGCCGGCAACGCGGCGCGCAGCAGGTCGCGGACACGGATGACCATTTCGCGGTCGCGCCGGTAGAGCGTGGTCAGCTTGCCCGGGGCGCCGTCGAGGAAGGCCGCGAGAGCGGCTTCGTCGCGGCGAATGGGGAGGTCGAGCAGGTTGGCGTTGAAACTGGCGATCAGGGTGCCGGTGCCGCCCGGCAGGGTCGGCGCGAAGCGGGAATCGGCCGTGAACACCAACGGATAATCGGCGGCATGCGGCGGCCGACGGTAGGGAAAGATCACGTTGTCGAGCGCCAGGCCGCGGCCGGCTAGCCAGCAGGCGAGGCCATGCAGCAGGCGGAGCAGCCATTCGAAGGCGAAGACGCGGCCCGCGTCGTCGGGCTTGTCGGCCAGTTGTCGGCTTTCCGCAATCACCAGTTCGGCACGTTCGGCATGACGGCGAACGCTGACCGCGAGATCGGGCAGCACGACGTGCAGGAAACGGCTGGCGCGCTCCAGGGCGCCGGCCAGGTTCGGGGCGCTGATCGTGCTCCGACAGAGGAATTCGAAGCTGCCGCAGCGCATGGCTTGCGAAAATAGCGCGAAACCTTCGTCGTCGAGGCGGCGGTTGATCAGGTTGTAGAGTGCCGCATACTGGCCCACCGGAATGCGGCTGGCGGCATCTGCAGTATCGATGCCGGCAGCGGTCAGCAAAGGTCCGGCATCGATACCGCGGCGGTGCAGGCCGGCCAGCATGCCGGTGACAAAACCCATTGCTACCGTGGTTTGACGGGAAGGTGGCGAGTTCGACAGGGGGATTCGCGACATGCGGCGACTTTCCGGAGGCTCCATGGTCGCAGCTTAGCAGCTTGGCGGAATTTGCACGATAGGCGTCAGGCAGCGCAATGGTCTGGCTTCCGGACGGGGCATAAGATGGCTGCCTCACTTTTCATCACCGAGGCGCCCGTCATGACCGATCTTTCCGTTGCCAAGAAGCTGATGCCCTACAAGCCGAAAAACAAGGTGCGTTTCGTCACCGCCGCCTCATTGTTCGACGGCCACGACGCCTCGATCAACATCATGCGCCGCATCCTGCAGTCGACCGGCGCCGAAGTGATCCACCTTGGCCACAACCGCTCGGTGCAGGAAATCGTCAATGCGGCGTTGCAGGAAGACGCGCAGGGCATCTGCATCACCAGCTACCAGGGCGGCCACGTCGAGTTTTTCAAGTACATGGTCGATCTGCTCAAGGCCAACGGCGGCGAAAACATCAGGATTTTCGGCGGTGGCGGCGGCGTCATCGTGCCGTCGGAAATCCGTGAATTGCACGACTACGGCGTGACGCGCATCTACGCGCCGGAAGACGGCGTGCATATGGGGCTGCAGGGCATGATCAACGAGGTTGTGCAGAATGCCGATTTCGACGTTGCCGCCGCCGGCGTGCCCAGCGCCGAGCTGGCGTTGGCCGGCCTCAAGGCGGGCGACAAGCGCCTGCTGGCCCGGATCATCACGCTGCTCGAAAACGGCGAAGCGCCGGCGCTGAAGGAGCCGCTGCTGAAAGCCGCCGCCGCCTTGTCGGTGCCCGTGCTCGGCATCACCGGCACCGGTGGCGCCGGCAAGTCGTCGCTGACCGACGAAATCGTGCGGCGCTTCCGTCTGGATCAGGGCGATACCGTGAAGATCGGCCTGGTCTCGATCGACCCGTCGAGGAAGCGCACCGGCGGCGCGCTGCTCGGCGACCGCATCCGCATGAACGCCATCGAGCATCCGAACATCTTCATGCGTTCGCTGGCCACCCGCGACACCGGCAGCGAAATCTCGGTGGCGCTGCCCGAGGTGATTGCCGCCTGCAAGCTGGCCGGCTTCGACCTGGTCATCGTCGAAACCTCCGGTATCGGCCAGGGCAATGCCGCCATCGTGCCCTTCGTCGACCTGTCGCTGTACGTGATGACGCCGGAGTTCGGCGCCGCCTCGCAGCTCGAGAAGATCGATATGCTCGACTTCGCCGATTTCGTGGCGATCAACAAGTTCGACCGCAAGGGCGCCGAGGATGCGCTACGCGACGTGCGCAAACAGTACCAGCGCAACCGCGAAGCGTTCACGACGCCGACCGACGACATGCCGGTGTTTGGCACCCAGGCCGCGCGCTTCAATGACGATGGCGTCACCGCGCTGTACCAGGCGCTGGTCCCGGCGCTTGCCGAAAAAGGCCTGCAACTGGCCGCCGGCAAGCTGCCGCTGGTCACCGTCAAACAGTCTTCCAGCCAGCGCGCCATCGTGCCGGCCCAGCGCGTCCGCTACCTGGCCGAAATCGCCGATGCGATACGCGGATACCATGCGCATACCGAGGAACAGGTGAAGATCGCCCGCGAACGCCAATCGCTGCGCATCGCCAAGGGCATCTTTGCCGGTTGCGACAAGAACACCGCCGATTTCGACGAGATGGCAGCATTCAAGGACAGCCAGCAGGACCCGAAGGCCAAAAAACTGCTCGACATGTGGCCGGCCACCGTGGAAGCCTATGCCGGCGATGAATACGTCGTGAAAATCCGCGACAAGGAAATCCGTACCAAGCTGGTATCGGAATCGTTGTCCGGCACCAAGATTCGTAAAGTCATCCTGCCGAAGTTCGGCGATGACGGCGAAACACTGCGTTTTCTGATGCGCGAGAACGTGCCCGGTTCCTTTCCCTACACTGCCGGCGTCTTCGCGTTCAAGCGCGAAGGCGAGGACCCGACCCGGATGTTCGCCGGCGAAGGCGACGCCTTCCGCACCAACCGCCGCTTCAAGCGCGTCTCCGAAGGGATGCCGGCGCATCGCCTTTCCACCGCTTTCGACTCGGTGACGCTGTATGGCTGCGACCCGGACGAGCGCCCGGATATCTATGGCAAGATCGGCAATTCCGGCGTCAGCATTGCGACGCTCGACGACCTGAAGGTGCTTTACGACGGTTTCGACCTGCTGGCCCCGACGACGTCGGTTTCGATGACCATCAACGGCCCGGCGCCGATCATCCTGGCCTGCTTCTTCAACACCGCCATCGATCAGCAGATGGCCAAGTTCGAACAGCAGAACGGCCGCCAGCCGACCGAGGACGAAGCCGAGAAAATCCGCGAATGGACGCTGTCGACCGTGCGCGGCACCGTCCAGGCCGACATCCTGAAGGAAGACCAAGGCCAGAACACCTGCATTTTCAGCACCGAATTCGCGTTGAAAATGATGGGCGACATCCAGGAATTCTTCGTCCATAACCAGGTGCAGAACTTCTACTCGGTGTCGATCTCCGGCTACCACATCGCCGAAGCCGGGGCGAATCCGATTTCCCAGCTGGCCTTCACGCTGTCCAACGGCTTCACCTACGTCGAGAGCTACCTGGCGCGCGGCATGAAGATCGACGACTTCGCGCCCAACCTGAGCTTCTTCTTCAGCAACGGCATGGACCCGGAATACTCCGTGATCGGCCGCGTGGCGCGGCGCATCTGGGCGGTCGCCATGAAGAACAAGTACGGCGCCAACGAGCGCAGCCAGAAACTCAAGTATCACATCCAGACCTCGGGTCGTTCGCTGCACGCCCAGGAAATGGACTTCAACGACATCCGCACCACGCTGCAGGCGCTGATCGCCATCTACGACAACTGCAACTCGCTGCATACCAATGCCTACGACGAGGCGATCACGACGCCGACCGAGGAAAGCGTGCGCCGGGCGATGGCCATCCAGCTGATCATCAACCGCGAATGGGGCGTCGCCAAGAACGAGAACCCGAACCAGGGCGCTTTCGTCATCGACGAACTGACCGACCTGGTCGAGGAAGCGGTGCTCAAGGAATTCGAAGCCATCGCCAGCCGCGGCGGCGTGCTCGGCGCCATGGAAACCGGCTACCAGCGCGGCAAGATCCAGGAAGAGTCGATGTACTACGAGCACAAGAAGCACGACGGCTCCTACCCGATCATCGGCGTCAATACCTTCCTGAATCCGAAGGGCATGGCGCAGCAGGAAATCGAACTGGCACGTTCGACCGACGAGGAAAAGCAATCGCAGATCGCCCGCCTGCGCGCGTTCCAGGCCCGCAACGCCGACCAGGCGCCGGCCATGCTGGAAAAGCTGAAGCAGACGGTGATCGAGGACGGCAATGTCTTCGCGGTGCTGGTCGATGCCGTGAAGTGCTGTTCGCTGGGCCAGATCAGCTCGGCGCTCTACGAAGTGGGCGGGCAGTACCGCCGCAGCATGTAGCACTTTTCGCTGGCCAGGTGGCGAAACTCGCCAGCTGGCCAGCGGCAGGTTGGCCGCCGGGATGACTTCGGGGTAACATGCAGACCCGCCGTTAATACCAATCGATTATGCGAAAAGGGTTGTCTCGATGGCTGGCCATTGCGCTGGCTTTCTTGCTGCTGACCGGATGCGGCGCTCCGCCGACGGTCCGGGATTCGGTCGTGCTGGCCGCCAGCGTCGAGAAGACCGGTCGGCTGCATTTCGTTTACCGCGCCACTGAAATGCGGACGGTATCCTCGTATCGTTACGGCCAGGGTGCTCCCGTCGTCGACACCGGGTTCGACGGCTTCGGCCAGAACCTGGCCCGACAGGCGGAGAACGCTTTCGCCGCTCGCCAGGTTGCCGTCCTGTCGGCAACTGTACTGGGCAGCAAGGATGCCTTGCCGGTTCCGGCATCGACCGGCGAGGCGGCAGCCCCCGTGCTGCTGATTTCCCCGGTCAGCGGCACGACGCAGGCCAACCGGCAATCGACGCGGACCAGCTATGTCTTTTCGGCCCACCTGATGGATCCGCAAAGCCGCCGTCTGCTGTGGAAGGCGACCATCGACACCAGCACCTGGGCGGGCCAGGATTTCGTGATGAGAAATGTCGAGAAGACGGTTTATGACGACAAATATGCCTTGCAGCTGTTGCAGGCGATCGTCGACAAACTGGGAGAGGCCGGGCTGATCCGCTGATCCGCTTGCCGGCTAAGGCGTTCCAAGGGGGAGCTGAATGAAGACAAGAACGTACCTGCTGCTGTTCGCCATGTTGGCCAATGCCGGCGCATTTGCCGCGGGTGAAGTCGTCCTGCCGGAAACGCTGGGCGTTGGCTGGATCAACGCCCCGGATGCGCTGTCCCGGGTCGCCTACTGCGTTCCGGACATCACGCCGGAGAAGCTCGAAGACTTGCGGGGGCGCGCTGCCAAGGCCACCGTTGTCCAGTTCATGAAGAATTCGGACAAGACGCCCTACCTGATTGCCAGCGGCGACCGCTTCGCCTGCATCGACCGCAGCGGCAGCGGCAAGCCGCTACTGCCGGCCCGGATATTCGCCAAGATGTTGCGACTGGACGGTGCGACGGAGCAAGGCGTGCTTACCCTCTACCAGAGCCTGGCACGGCAACTGGCGATGCGCGGTGCCGCCGACGCCCTGGTCAGATTCGCCAACGGCAATGCCATCGAACTGACGGTCTCGGTGGTCGATGACGCGCCGGCCGAATTCCTCTACGCCACCAATTTCCTCAAGTCGGGAGAATACGACGAGAGCAAGTACCGCTTCGTGCTCGCCGAGCCGGTCAGGTCGTATTCGACGACCTCCTACGGTTCCGCCGGGCGGCGGGCGGTCGCTATCCTGCAGGATGAATTGGCGCCCCGACCGCTCAAGGGTGAGTTCCTGCTGATTGCCGGTACCGTCCAGACCGGGGAGTTCCACTTCGCAGACACCCGTTGGCGTTTTCCTGGTGGCGGAACGATCCGGCTGGCGGCCGGTGGCGAACTGAATTTCACGCCCAAGTCGGGCGAGGAAAAGATCGGTTCCTGGGCAGTCGACAACGGTGCCCTGTATTTCAACTACGGGAAGGTTTATGGATCGGCCGTTCTCGACAAGGACAATGCCTTGTCGGTCGAATTCCGCAATCCCTTCGCCGAGCCCGACAAGAAAGAGCGGCGCTGGACGGCGACGCTCGAGAAGAGCCGCTTCTGAAAGGGGTGGCCGGCGGCAGATAGCCGGCTGAACACGGCGAGGCATGGCGCCTCGCCGTTTGCGTTTCGGCCGCTCAGGGACGGACCGCTGAACCCAGTTGGTCGACCATCGCCTTCAGCGCCTGGATCTGCACGCCGTTCTTGGTGGCGTAATCGGCGCCGGTATAGCCCCACCAGTCCCAGCAGCCGTTCGGGTTGAGCAGGGGAATCGATACCGCTTGCGGGTAGAGGATGACCAGATGGTTGTTGTCGGCCCAGCGGTCGTAGCCGGTGTGCTTGACGAAAGTCGTGCCGTAATAGAGGCCACCGCCCGGAGGCGGTTGCAAGGGCAGGTAGCTCTGGCCCTGCTTGCAGCCGTGCAGCGCGATGTGCAGGCGGCAAGGCTCGCCTTGGGCACAACTGTTCGGGACATAGAGCCAGCCGCTGCTGTCGAGGCCGGTGCGCCAGGCGAATCCGCCGGCAGCGCCGGGCGGCAGGTAGCGGGCCTGGTCGAACTCGAAGAAGCGGCCTTTGCTCTTGCCGGTCGAGGCCGCCTTGAGCGGGCCGTAAATCCAGCCGAGGATGCTCTTGGCACTGTCGTAACCGCATTTGCCGATATAGGGTTCCGCCTCCTTGCCGCAGGCGATGCCGAAACTGGGCGTCGGCATGGTGTGGGCGGCATTGGGCAGCGTGATCGCCGAAAGATTGGCGGCCGGCAGGCCGAGCGCGCTGTAAAAATCGTTCAACTGGCGGGCAATGGGCGGCGGTACCAGGGTGTCGCGGGCGCCGGCCAGGGTCATCACTTTCTGCGCCGCGACAGCGGCCGGTGGATCGATCCGCCCCTGTGCCGCCAGCTGGCGGGTGGCGGCGACCAGGCCGCTAACGTCGGTGCTGCTGCCGGTCACGGCACAGGGCACGGTCGGCTCGCCGGTGCAGGAACAGCGGGAAACGGCAGTCAGCACATCGTCACGCGAACAGTAGTACGGTCCGCCGGCGATGATGCCGGCTCCCTTGACGGTCGAGGCATGGGCGACCTGGAACTGTACCGCCATGAAAGCGCCTGAGGAAAGGCCGGAAACCGAGGTCTGGCGGATGTCGATATTCAGGCCCGGCAGGGGCGGTGCCGCCATGCTCGGCGCCGCGGCGGCCAGCATGGCGACGATGGCGAATCGCCGCAGACAGCGGCGGGCAATCATGAAAGAACGGACGTCGGACATGGCTTGCTCCTGACTGGTGATGGTGCGTGGCGGGGTGTTGCGGTGGGTACCGGGCAGACTATGTTGCGGCACGATGCATGTCAAATGGATGTTTTGTGTGTGACGATCGGCCCTCGATAAGCGCTGAACGGCACCGCCTGCGACATAAGGCCGCGTGCGACGCCGTGTCGCAGTCGGCAAGCGTCGCCGCTGACTAAGATTCGCCCCCTGACAAGACTATCGATAGGGGAGCAATTGATGTTGGTCGACTATTTTGCCGGGCGCCGGCCTGGCTACCGGCTGTCCTCCATTCCGGCGCTGGCCGCCGGCCTGGTGCTGGCGGCAGCCGGACATGCCGAGGAAGCGGCGAAAAATCTCGACGAGGTGACGGTGACCGCCACCCGCGAGGCGCGGCTCAGCGGCGATGTGCCGCAGGCGATTGCCGTGGTCGGCAAGGAGGCGCTGGCCGAGAAGAAGATGTTCAACGTCAAGGAAGCCCTGCAGGACATTCCCGGCGTGCTGATCGACAGCAAGAACGGCGGTTCCGACGCCCGCCTGATCATCCGTGGCGCCGGCCTCAAGGCAGCCTACGGCATCCGCGAAATCATGGTGCTGCGCGACGGCGTGCCGGTCAGTGATCCGGACAGCTTTACCAAGCTCGATTTCATCGACACCCAGGATATCGAGCGCATCGAAGTGGCCAAGGGCCCGGGTAATCTGTTTGCCAGCGGCAGCAGTGGCGGCGCCATCCAGATTTTTTCCAAATCGGTTTTCGACGACCAGGCCAACAATCTGAAAATCGGTTTCGGCAACCAGGGTGCGCAGAACTACCACCTGCGCTATGGCGGCATGGTCAGCGACAACCAGGCGCTGGCGCTGACCGTGAGCCGGCGTGAAATGACCAACGACTGGCGCTACTGGAACCAGTCGGACAGCACCCAGGCATCGCTGAAACATGGCCTGATCCTGGGCGGCGGCGATGTGCTGGAAAGCGAGGTTTCCTATTCGGAATCCAACATGCAGTTGCCGGGGGCGATGGACAACACGGCCGCCAATGGCTACCTGTTCGACCGCTTCCTGGCGACGGGAAAACAGACCGCCACTTCGGAAGCCTGGAAGAATTCGGGCCGCTATTCCAAGGTCTGGTTCCTGAACTCCCGCCTCGAAATGCAGCGCGGCGATTTCACCTTCAAGCCGCGTTTCTACTACAACACCTGGTACCACTATCACCCGGTGACGGGCTTCATCAACGAGACGGAAAAGTGGGTATGGAATATCGGTACCGACCTCGAAGCCGACTACAAGCATGTCCAGGGTTCGCTGGTCGGCGGCCTGACGGTGCGCCAGGAGAAGATCCCGGATTCCCGCAAGTATCAATACCGGGATAGCACGAAGATTCTCGCCGGCCCGCAAGCCGGACGCATCACGGCGACGCTTTCCGACCAGAAGGGGGCGCTGGCCGAGATTGACAATGCGACGACCTTGTTGACCGGTGTCTATGTGCAGGAATCCTGGCGTCCGAGCGAGCGCTGGATCGTCGATGTCGGCATGCGCTACGACGTTGTCAGTTTCACGGATGACAACACCCAGTACAGCAAGTACGACTACGCCAGCGGCAAATATGTCGCCGGTGCCGGCCAGAGCAGCGTCAGCAAGACCTTCAACCTGCCGGCTCCGAAACTTGCCGCCAGCTACAAGCTGGACCACAATTTCAACCTCTTCGCCATGGTCGCCCAGGCCGGCCAGATTCCCTCATCCGGCGAATTGACGACCAACCGCGGACTGGAAGCGCCGATCGCCCGCAATTACGAAATCGGTCTCAAGGGCCGGGGCAGCGACTGGCAACTCGACAGCAGCGTCTATTACAGCCCGGTGGAAAAGGAAATCGTCCAGCAGACCAATGGCGGCGTGACCAGTTACCTGAATGCCGGCAAGACCGACAAGAAGGGCTTCGAGTTTTCCGGCAAGAAAGGCTTCGCCCGGCATTGGGAAATCGGCGGCTATTACAGCTATGCCGATTATCGCTATGCGGAATTCTCGGAGCCGATCGGCGGCATCAATTACGACCGGGCCGGCAAGGCGCTGCCTTTCGTTCCACGCCACCAGTACGGCGCTTCGCTGGGCTGGAAGCAGGATGGCTGGCGGGCCCGGCTGGCCGCCAACAGCTGGGGCGAATACTGGCTGGACAACGCCAACACCGAAAAATACCAAGGCTGGGAATGGGTAACCAACCTGTCGCTGGGCTATCAGCTCCAGGCGCATTCCCTGACCCTGAATGCCGACAATCTCTTCGATCGGCATTACGCCTTCGAGGTCAAGAAGGATACGACCGGGAAAACCACCTACACGGCGGCCGCACCGCGCAGCGTGATGCTGACTTATCGCTACGATTTCCACTAGGAGCCGACATGAAGACGACCAGTTTTCTGCTGCTCGGCTGCCTGGTGTTGGGTTCGGCGCATGCCGCGCCCGGTCCGGCCGGCGAGCATCGCCATGGCGGCAGTCCTGCCGCCGGCAGCTGGACCAGCCAGCCGCTGCTGCTGCCGCTGGCCGGCGGCCGGGCCGAACGCGGGGCGGCGTTGTTGCAGCCGCAGGGCATCGCGGCGCCGACGCTCAGCGTGTTTGCGCCGAGCGGCAGTGCCGAGGAAAGGCGCCGGGATTACAGCATCGATGCCGGCCGGGTGCGCATTGCCCCCGCTTCACCGCAGATCGGCAATTATCACTGGCTGGTGATGCGCGAGGAAACGCCCGAACTGGTCAAGGTGGCTTCGACCGCCTGGTTTTTCAGCAACCCCGGACCGGTGCCGACGGCCATGCTGGCCGAGCCGAAGCACGAACTGGAAATCGTCCCCGAACCGCTGCCGCGCGAACACGGCAGTTATCGCGAGAGCGAAAAGTGGCGTTTCCTGCTGCGCCTGAACGGCCAGCCGCTGGCCTATCAGTTGTTGAGCATGGAAACCGAGTTCGGCAGCCGCTTGCGTTTCGTCAGCGATGCGGCGGGATTCGCCACCGTGCTCTTTCCGCGCGATTTCCGGCCTGCCGGGCCGGCTCCGGAGGGCGCCGCCGACGGCCATCGCCGGCCAAGTGCCGGTTTCGTGCTGACGACCGAAGCCGATTTCGCCGGCCGCCATTATCTGACCGCCTTCAACCTGACCTACGGGCCGGATGCCGACCGCGAGCGCAGCCTGGGCTGGGGCGCCGCTTTCGGCCTGCTCGGCATGCTCGCCGCCACCCCCTTGTTGCGCCGCCGGGTGCCGGCAAACGATGGAGAGTCCGCCGATGTTTAAACGCCTTTTCCCGACCCTGGCGCGCCTGCGCCTCGCTGTCCAGCTGCTGATGCTGTTCCTGACCGTCTATGGCAGCGTCGTGGTCGGCAGCTACATGGCCGGCAAGATTTCCAATGCGCTGCCGGCGCTGTCCTGTGCCTACGACCAGATGAATGGCGGCTATTGCGTGCTGATCCCGACCCAGCATGTATTGCACCACCGCATCGGCGAAGCCCTGGTCCGTGCCCAGCAATTATCGCTGAACGTCGTGCTGCCGCTGTTGATGACCCTGGCCACCTTCTTCGCCTTCTTCTTCGTGCTCGGCAAAGCCTTTTGCGGCTGGGTCTGCCCGCTCGGCACGCTGCAGGAACTGATCGGCAAGCTCGGCCGGCGGCTCGGTTTCGGGCTGCACCGACTGGAAGGCGGCGACCTGGTGCCGATGCACCGGGTCCGTCCGGTCAAGTGGCTGCTGCTCCTTGGCCTGGTCTTCGTGCTGCCGCTGCTCACCGGTCTGGGCGTCACGCCGCACACGCTGGGCAATCCGTATTGCGACATCTGTCCGTCGCGGGTGGCGACCAGCCTGCTCACCGGCAATACCGAGCAACTGGCGCTGCGCCTCGGCGACAAGCTGGGTTTCTCGCTCGGCGCGCTGGCCGATTTCCTGCTCGGCTTCATCGTGCTCGGTGCGCTCGCCCTGCGCCAGCCCTTTTGCCGCATCTGCCCGCTGCTCGCCTTCAACAGTCTGTTCCAGCGCCTGTCGCCGCTGCGCCTGGTCAAGACCCGGCATGCCAATTGCGGCAGTTGCCGGACCTGCAGTTTGGCCTGCCCGATGGATATTCCGGAAATCGCCAGCGAAGACGGCCGCCGGGCCTATGCCGAGGATTGCACGCTGTGCGGCCGTTGCGCCGAATACTGTCCGCAGGACGGCACCCTCCAGTTGAAATGGGGGCCACTGGCTTTATTCGCTTCGCGCCGCGCCTACTACAAGGAAAAAGTGCAGCGCGAATTGCCGGACGGCAGCATCCGGCCGCTGCGGTTCGTGCGCCGCAAGCCGGCCGCGGGGGCGCCCGATGCTTGAGGACCTGGCTGCCGGTCAGGTCAGCCTGAGCACCGTCGGCCTGCTCGGCTTGTCGATGGGGTTGACCGCCTGCACCGTGACCTGCCTGCCTTTCATGGGCACCTGGGCGCTCGGCCGGGCCAGCGGGCAGCGCGAAGCTTTGCTGCATACCGGCGTCTTCCTCGGTGGCCGGGTGCTGACCTATACGCTGCTCGCCGCCATTGCCGGCGCCCTCGGCCTCGGGCTGGCGAAAGCGCTGGGCGGGACGTGGGGCAATGCGATCATCGGTGGCGTCAGCATCCTGGCCGGCTTCTGGCTGCTGTGCCGACCGCCCGGCCGGGCCTGCGGCAACTCGGGCGAGGCCAAGGCGGAGGCACCTCTACAGTTTCGCCGCCGCCGCGACGCCGTGCCGCCGCTGATGCTGGGGGCGGCCTTGTCGTTAACGCCGTGCACGCCGCTCGCTTCCTTGCTGGCGCTCGCCGCCCATGCCGGCAGCGGTTGGCAGGGGGCGGCTTACGGCCTGGCTTTCGGTCTTGGCGCGGCGCTGACCCCGATCATCGTGCTGGTGCCGATGGCCGGGCGTCTCGGCCGGGAAGTCCGCAGCGGTCGGGCCTGGCTCGGCCGCTGGCTGAACTGGGGTGCCGCGCTGGTCCTGATTGTGCTCGGGCTGCGTCGGCTGGGCGTCCTTTTCGTCTGAGCCGCCGGCGGTCAAGGGGGGCTTGCCCCCGGTCGCTATTCGCAAATTTGGCCTGGCCGGTAGCCGGAAGGTGTGCGCCGGGCTGGCCGATAGCCGCCGGCTTGCGCCAGGTGACTAATTTGCGCGGCGCCGTTGCATTTTGTGGGGCGGGGGGCTTGCCCAATGACGGCAAGGTGATCGAAGATAGCCGGATCTATTGACCGGGCATTTTTCCATGCGAATCCTCCTTCTTGCGCTGACCCTGCTGGCCACGCCGCTGCTTGCCGACGAGGTCGGCCTGCGCCCGTCGGCCAGCCTGCTCTTCAAGCAGCCCGAATTGCTGCAGCCGGGCAGTTGCGTGGTCTACCAGGAAGGCGGCAGCGGCTGGATCATCACCGAGCCGGTGTACTACCTGAAAGGCGAAGTGATCGCCGCCGAAGTGCGCACCCGCCATCTCGGCGCCTGTCCGGTCGTGCCGGGCAAGGTCCTCAACCAGTACAGCCGCGAGGAATTCAATCGCCACGCCCAGGCCTTGCCCTGCGTTTCTCCCGGCGTGCCGGAACGCGACGAACAGAGCGGCGTCGTCCGCTTGCGGGTGAGCAGCTGGGAAACGCCGTATGCCCGCAAGGCCGCCAATGCCGGTCGCCTCTATCGCGGCATGTTCATCGGCCAGAAATTGCAGAAGGGGGTCGAAATCGAACTCGAAGCCGACCTCCTCGGACTTTGCGGGGAATGAGCCGGCCGGCGGCGCTGGCCGGAATAGCGTCGTTGCACTGACCGGCTGGCGGGCGTCCGCCGGTGCCAGCGCAGCGCGCGCCGGCAATTAGCCGGTGACGCCGGGCCCGGCTTTCGGCATGATGGCCTCCTGACTCCCACTTCGCTGCCCCGAGAAAGCCCGGCATGAAACCGCAAATCGACGAACTGCTGGCCCGCATCGCTGCGCTGCAGAACGAGCTGGAACAGGAATATGGCAAGGCCCGCGCCGACTGGGCGCAGAGAAAGGCCGAACTGGCCGGGGAGTTCCTGCGCCAGCAGCGCCGCTACAAGACCGGCCTCTTTCGCTTCCTGGCCCGCTCCCGGCTCCCGGTCCTGCTCACCGCCCCGCTCATTTACGCCGGCTGGATACCCTTTCTGCTGCTCGATCTCTTCGTCACCGTCTACCAGGCGATCTGTTTCCCGATCTATCGCATCCCCCGGGTGCGCCGCGCCGACTATCTGGTTTTCGACCGGGAAGACCTGCCCTACCTGAATGTCATCGAGAAATTCAACTGTTTCTATTGTTCCTACGGTAACGGCATCGCCGCCTATACCCGCGAAGTGGCGGCCCGCACCGAACAATACTGGTGCCCGATCAAGCATGCCCGCCGGATTCGCGACGCCCACGACCGCTATCCGGATTTCTTCGACCACGGCGATGCCGAAGCCTTCCAGCAGGGCCTGGAGCGGCTGCGCCGGCAATACGGGGAAAAATGAAGGTCAGGCCGCCGGTCGGACTCCGCTTCTAGCCAGGCCGCCAACAATGCACGACACTGTGGGTCACTCTGCGCGCAAGGAATCGACATGAACGAACACCTGTTGCCGTCCTACATTTCCCGGGAAAACATCGGCCCCTGGCATATCTTCCTGCAGCAGGTCGAGCAGGTGGCGCCGCTGCTCGACAAGTCGCTGCTGCCCTGGGTGGAAACCCTGCGCCGTCCGAAACGCTCCCTGATCGTCGATGTCCCGATCCGGATGGACAACGGCGAAATCGTGCATTTCGAGGGCTACCGGGTGCATCACAATACCTCGCGCGGGCCGGGCAAGGGCGGCATCCGTTTCCACCAGGATGTCACCCTGTCGGAAGTGATGGCCCTGGCCGGCTGGATGACCATCAAGAATGCGGTGGTCAATGTGCCTTTCGGCGGCGCCAAGGGCGGCGTCCGCGTCGATCCCCGGCAACTCTCGGTGGCCGAACTGGAGGGCGTGACGCGGCGCTACACCAGCGAAATCAGTTCGATGATCGGTCCGGACAAGGACATCCCGGCGCCCGACATGAATACCAACGCCCAGATCATGGCCTGGATGATGGATACCTACTCGATGGGAGAAGGGCGCACGGTGACCGGCGTGGTGACCGGCAAGCCGCTGTCGCTCGGCGGTTCGCTCGGCCGGCCCGATGCGACCGGGCGTGGCGTCTTCATCACCGCTCGCGAGGCGGCGCGCAAGATGAATTTGCCGATCGAAGGGGCGCGGGTGGCGATCCAGGGGTTCGGCAATGTCGGCGAAGCCAGTGCCCGCATGTTCGCCCAGGCCGGCGCCCGCATCGTGGCCATCCAGGACGTCAGCGGCACGCTGTTCAACGACGCCGGACTCGATGTTGCGGCCATGCACCGCCATCAGCTGGAAAACCGCAGCCTGCGGGGGGCGCCCGGCGGCGAAGAGATCGACGATGCCACTTTCTGGTCGGTGCCCTGCGACTTCATGGTGCCGGCGGCGCTCGAGTCGCAGATCAACCGTTTCAATGCCGAGCAGATCACCGCCCGCATCGTCGTCGAAGGGGCCAACGGCCCGACCACGCCGGAAGCCGACAGCATCCTCGCCGAGCGCGGCATCGTCGTCGTCCCCGACGTGATCGCCAATGCCGGCGGCGTCACCGTCAGCTACTTCGAGTGGGTGCAGGATTTCTCCAATTTCTTCTGGAGCGAGGACGAGATCAACGCCCGTCTCGAACGGATCATGGCCGACGCTTTCCACGCCATCTGGCAATTGTCGCAAGAACGCGGCATCCCGCTCCGTGCCGCGGCATTCGTCATCGGCTGCAGCCGGGTGCTGGAAGCGCGGGCCATCCGCGGCCTCTATCCCTGAGGCCGCCCGGCACCGGGGCGTTCAGCCCTTGCGCCCGAACAGACCGCGCACGGCTTCCTGCAGATCAGCCGGCAGCACGACGACCTTGGCGTTGTCCTTTTCGCCCATGCGTTCCAGGGCGCGGATGTATTTCTCGCCCAGCATGTAGGACATCGGGCCGGTCTGGTCGCCGATCGCCGCGGCAATGCGGCGGATCGCCTCGGCCGAGGCTTCGGCCAGCATGACCTGGGCGTTGGCGTCGCGCTTGGCGGATTCGAGGCGGGCTTCGGCTTCGAGAATGGCGGCCTGCTTGGCGCCTTCGGCCCGGATCACCACGGCCTTGCGCTCGCGCTCGGCGGCAGCCTGCATTTCCATGGCGCGCTGCATCGATTCCGAAGGCTTGATGTCCTGGATTTCCACCGACTTCACGGTCAGGCCCCAATCGACCGCCTCGTCGGCGATGCTTTCGCGCAGCCGGGCCTTGATCTTGTCGCGCGAGGACAGCGCTTCGTCGAGCTCCATTTCGCCGACGATGGAGCGCAGCGTCGTCATGATCATGTTGCGGATGGCTTCGGAAAAATCGGTAATGCCATAGACCGCCTTGACCGGATCGGTCACCTTGATGAAGGCGATGGCATTGGTCAGGATCACGGCATTGTCGCGGGTGATCACTTCCTGCTCCTGGACGTCGAGAATGATGTCCTTGGTGACCAGCTGGTAGGCGATCTTGTCGAGGTAAGGAATGACGATGTTGAGGCCCGGTTTCAGCGTGCCGTTGTACTTGCCGAGGCGCTCGACGATCCATTCCTCGCCTTGCGGCACGATGCGCACGCCCTTGCCGATGGTGACGACGACAAAGGCCAGGATGGCCAGAACAACGACGAAGCCTGCACTGAGTTCCATGATCCGACTCCCTTAAGCTTTGCTGACCTTGAGAAAACTGCCTTCGACGGCGACGACGCGGACCCGTTCGCCGGCGGCGATGGCCGTATCGGCCAGGCAAACCCACTCGTCGGAACCGAGCACCGGCCGTTGGAAGCGCACCTTGCCGCGCGAGAAGGGGGCAACGGCACCGACCAGCAGGCCGATTTCGCCGATCACCTCGCCGTCGGCCGTGCCGATGCGCGTCCTATGAAAACTTTGCTTGAATACCTTGAACCAGAGCACAACCAGCGCCAGCGACGCCAAGGTCCATACCGCGATCTGTGCGGTGGCCGAAATTTGCGGCAGGAGCAGGGTCAGCAGCCCGACGAGCAGCGCGCCGAGGCCGAACCAGATGACGAAAAAGGCCGGTATCGCCAGTTCGGCGACGATCAGCGCCAGGCCACCGACGATCCATATCCACCATTCGAAAGTCATGTCCTTCTCCTTGCCGGCGAGTATTTCGGGTTTGCTGGCCGCGGTCAAGCGGGGCCTTGCGGTAATCCACAGTTGGAGCGCGCCCGGCCGCCCCCTAGAATGGGATCATGAATACCGTCCTGCTGTTGCTCCCCGATTTTGCGCTGATCCTGCTCGGTGCCGGCATCCGGCGCTGGATGCACTTGGGCGACCATTTCTGGAGCGGCGTCGAGAAACTGGTCTATTTCATCCTCTTCCCGGCCCTGCTCATCAACGCCATCGTCAAGACCCGGCTCGATCTCGGCGCCGCCCTGCCATTGCTTGCCACCGCCTTTGCGGCGATGGCCGGGGGCATGTTGCTCGGCCTGTTGGCCAAATTGGTCACCCGCTTGCCGCCGCTGACCTTCGCGTCGCTGTTCCAGTGCGGCTACCGTTTCAATTCCTATATCGCACTGGCCGTGGCCGGCATGCTCTTCGGTTCGCCAGGCATCGCCACCATGGGCCTGATCGTCGGCACGGCGGTGCCGGTGGTCAATCTGGTCTCGGTCTGGATGCTGGCCCGTCACGGCGACAGCGGCCTGTGGCGGGAAGTGGCGCGTAATCCGCTGATCTGGGGCACGGCGGCGGGCTTCCTGCTCAATCTCGCCGGCTTCGTGCCGCCCGCCCCGCTGCAGGCCTTTCTCGGCCGCCTGGCCGATGCCTCGATTGCCCTCGGTCTGATTACCGTCGGCGCTGCCCTGCGTCTGGGCGGCTCACCCGGTGTGCGGGGCATTTCGCTGTGGCTGCTGGCGGTCAAGCTGCTGGCGCTGCCGGTGATGGCGGCCGTCGTCGGCCGGCAACTCGGCCTCGACGGACTCAATTATCAAGTGGTGGTGCTGTTCGCCGCGCTGCCGACGGCATCGTCCGCCTACATCCTGGCGATGCGCATGGGCGGCGACGGAAAGAGCGTCGCCTGGCTGATTTCGGCGACCACCCTGGGCTCGATGCTGACGCTGCCGCTGTGGGCAGCCTGGCTGCTCGGCTGATTACTTGGCGCTGCGGCGCCCGGCCGGTTTTTGCGGTGCCGGCGCGGCCTCGGCTTCGGCGGCAACGGCTTCGGCATGCTGCTGCATCTGTTCGCGAATCTGGCCCATCATCTGCCACGGCCACATCGCCGCTTCCGACAGCGAATTCTGGGCTGCTTGCTCGGGCGCCGGCGTTTCGGCCGGGCCGCCCGCCATCGACTTGGCGGCATCGCTCGCCATCTGGCCCATGGTCTGCACCGTGGACACCGTGGTGCGCTGCATTTCCAGGCCCTGGATGGTCATCTGCAGCATCGAGAGGTTCATGCGCAGCCAGCCCTCGACTGCCTTCATGTCCTTGATGCGCTTGTCGAGCTCGTCGAGATCGAAAGTGGGCACCACCATGCCGGGCAGGGAAAAGCCCATATTGCCCCACATATTGCGCATGAAGTTGAGGGGATCGCCGTTATGCTCATTTGTCATGTCTCTCTCCGTCGGTTTGCGTTGTATCATCTTAGACCAGTTCGTCATGCAAGATGCTAACTTAGCGCCGGGATAGAGGGGAAACAGAATGCTGCAGTTGCTGGTGGTGGAAGATCATGCGCTGGTGCGCGAGGGCCTGGTGCGCCTGCTCGGACAAATCGAGGAAGGAACGCGGGTCGCCGAGGCCGCCGATTTCGAGTCGGCCCTGGCGGTGCTCGACGGCGAAGGCGAATTCGACCTGCTGCTGCTCGACCTCGCCTTGCCCGGCATTGACGGTTTTGCCGGCCTCGATATCCTGCGCCGCCGCTACCCGGCGATGCCGGTCGCCGTGGTCTCGGCCTTCGACGATACGCCGACGATCACCCGGGTGATGAATCTCGGTGCCTCCGGTTTCATTCCCAAGGCCTTTTCCGGCGAAGCGCTGCTCTCGGCAGTCCGCGAAGTGCTTGCCGGCAACCTCTTCCGGCCCTGCGGCCAGCAAGGTTCGCGGCTCGATGACGCGAAGCCGCTGCCGCCCTCGAAAGTCAGCGTCCGGCCCGACGAAATCGGCCTCACCGATCGCCAGGGACAGGTGCTGGCCCTGATGGTGCGCGGCATGTCGAACCGCGATATCGCCGATCAGCTCGATCTCTCCGAAGGCACGGTGAAGATCCACGTGACCGCCGTCTTCAAGGCCCTGGGCGTCACCAGCCGGACCCAGGCGCTGGTTGCCGTGGCCCGCTACGGCGTCGATTTCGAGAGCGTCTTCTGAAGCTGGCCGAGCAGCGCCCGTAGTCGCGCCGGGCGCACCGGCACCGCCAGCGCGTGGGCGCCCGGCGGCAGGGGTGCCGCCTCGCCGCGGGTCAGGACGATGAGCGGCGTGTCGCTCGCCAGTTCCTGGCTGACGGCATCGGCCAGTGCCATGTCGCAGATGATCACGGTGTGGCGCGGCGCCCGCTCATGGCCGG
Organism: Bacteroidota bacterium; assembly: GCA_050259955.1. Lineage (GTDB taxonomy): Bacteria > Pseudomonadota > Gammaproteobacteria > Burkholderiales > Rhodocyclaceae > Azonexus. Next base: position 35,707 of record JBLNBM010000027.1, on the reverse strand, counting down.
CGCTGGCCTGGTGGCTGACCGCGTAGTCCCAGTGTTCGGCCAGCCGGATGCATTCCAGCAGTTCGTCGCTGTTGCCGATGCCGAGCAGCTTGCCGGCCGGCGCCGGCTTTTCGGGCTCGGCCAGGCCGGGCACCGGGCGGCCGCCGCGGACGCGGACGGCGAAGGTGGTGCCTTCACCGAGATTCGACTTCAGGCTGACGCTGATATCGAGGGCGCGGGCCAGGCGATCGACGATGGACAAACCGAGTCCCAGTCCCTTGCTGTGTTCGCGAGCTTCGTTGCCGACCTGGTAGAACTCGGCGAAGATCGCCGCCTGATGTTCCCGCGCGATGCCCAAGCCATTGTCGCGCACCTCGATGGCGATTTCCTCGCCGCGCTGCCGGGCCGCGACCAGCACCCGGCCGCCGGCCGGCGTGTAGCGCAGGGCATTGGACACCAGGTTGCCGATGATGCGCTCGATCATCACCGGGTCGGACTCGACCCACAGACTGGTCGGCCGGAAGCGCAGGCTGAGGTCGCGGTCGAGGGCGGCCCGCCGTTCCGAATTGGCCAGGCGCTCGAACAGCGGTCCGAGCGGAAACAGCCGGATATCCGGCTTGATGCCGACAACGTCGAGTCGCGAGATGTCGAGCAGGGAATCGAGCAGTTCGCCGAGCATGGCAGTGGAGGTGGCGATCTGCTCGGCCAGACGCGGCAATGCGTGGCTGGTGCCGCTGCGCAGCTGGTGCTGAAGATCGGCGGCAAACAGCGACAGGGCATGCAGCGGCTGCCGCAGGTCATGGCTGGCCGCAGCCAGGAAACGGCTTTTTGCCCGGTTGGCGCGTTCCGCTGTGTCCTTTTGCCCCGCCAGTTCTATGGTCGCTTCGCTGACCCGGGTTTCCAGCTGCTCGTGGCTGGCGGCGAGCTGGGCCGTCAGGGCCGCCATGTCACGCACCTGGCGGCGCACCATCAGGCCGCCGACGAAGAGCACGGCGGTGATGAGCAGGGCCAGCGTGCTCAGTTCGATCAGCCGGCTGCGCCAGTTGGTGAGCAGCGTGCTTTCCGGGATGGCGGTGAGAATACGCAGGTCGGCAAAGCCGGGCACCGGCGAGACGGAGACCAGCATGCCCTTGCCGCTGGCCAGGCCGTTCTGCGGGACCAGGTCGCGCAAATGTCCGGCGAACAGCACTTCGGACGCAATCTGCCCCAGTACCGGCGACTGCGGGCTGAGGTCGCTCGGCCGACAGGAGGCGACGACGGCCCCCTTGGCATTGATCAGCACGGCTTCGAAATCGTCGGAAAGGCGGTTCGACCAGCAGAAATCCTGGAGGTAGGTCGGATCGATGGCAGCGAAGGCGATGCCGGTCATGATGCCGCCTTCGCCAGTGATGCGGCGGCCGATGCCGTAGGTATAGCGGCCGGAGTTGCGGCTGATGTAGGGGCCGTAGGCGCTGGTTTCGGCGCCTTCGCGCAGGGCGATGAAATAGGGGCGGTCCCGCACATTGACGCGCGGCGTCGGGAAATAGCCGGAAATGAAGCGCTGCTCCCCGTCGCGGTCGAAAACGGCGAGGTCGCGCAATTGCGGCATGGCGCGCGAATGGCGCTGCGCGACATATTCCCAGCCTTCCGCGGGCGTCCATTTTTCCCAATTGCGCCGGCTGCGGGAAAGGTCGGTGGACATTTCGCGCAGCAGCACGTCGATCGCTTCCAGGGAGCGCGCCGTGTGTTCGGCCATCATGATGCCGAAGTGCTGCAGGCGGCGTTCGCCGGCTTCGATGTCGCGGTGGCGGGCGACCAGCAGGTCGGCGAGGAAGACGAAGAGGACGGTCAGCGTGCCGATCAGCGCGACGAACAGGGCGAGCGTTTCCGGCTTCTTCTTGTACATCTAGCGCTGGTAGCAGTAGAGCGGGCGGGGTGGCGTGCAGTCCACCTCGATGACCCGGCTGGGCGTCATGCCGGGGACCGGGAAAGTGTTGCTGATGAAGACGCTGCCCGGCGCCATCTCGGCCTCGACCTTTTCCCAGAGCCGCGCCATCGGCGCCGGCGAAAGGAAAGCATAGACGATGTCGAAATCGCCGAGCTTCGCCGCCCAGAGATCGTCCCAGCGCCAGTCGACGTTGTCCCGGCCGAGGCTGAGCAGGCGCCCGAGCAGCCAGGTCAGCGGCGCATTCTCGACGCCGGTGAAGCGGCTCTCCGGCAGCAGGTCGGCAAGCGGCACGGTGGTGCTGCCGAGGCCGGCACCGAGGTCGAGAAAGCGGCTGTTGCCGCGTTCGGCGAGCAATTCACCAAGGGCGGTGACCGTCTGCCGGTTGGACAGGTAGAGCGGCACCTGCCCGGAGAGGGCGCCGCGGTAAACCAGCAGCAGTAGCACGAAAGCCAGCAGGAACCAGCCCGGATCGATGTGCAGGCCGTTGGTCAGCCAGATCAGCGGCATGAAACCGGCGTGGATCAGGCGCCACCACCAGGGCTGGCGGGAAAGGGTGGCAAAGATGAAGGCGACGCAGCCGATCGCGAGGCTGGTCTCCAGCCAGGGAATGGCGGCCGCCTGCCAGCCGAAATACGGCCAGGCCAGCGACAGCACGACGATGACGGCCGCTGCCTGGAGGGCGAATTGGCGTTTGGGTGTAACGGACATGGCGGGATTTTAAGTTAAATATGCTGGCGCAATCACATTTGCCGCAACGCCGCCTTGCCGGCCGCAAACCCGGCGCTCGGCCGGGTTTGCCCGCTTTAGCGAAGCGCTGGCAAAAGACGGGCGTACCGCTCGCTCAAAGCATTTTTTCGCGCAGCCGGCGACGTTGCTGGCCGGCGCGTTCGGCAGCCGCCGCCCGGACCGGTCCGAAGCCGCGCACTTCGGCCGGCCAGGCCGCCAATTGCTGCACATCGGGATCGTTGCCGGTTCTTTCGGCGATCAGATCGAGATCGGCTTCGTAGGCGGCCAGCAAGTCGCGGTCGGCCTGTCGATCGGCGCTGAAACGGAAGGGATCGAGCCAGCTGCCGCGCAGGCGGCGGGCCTTCGCCAGCCATTTGAAACCGGTCAGCAGCCAGGGGCCGAAAGTGATCTTGCGCGGCCGCCCGTCCGGACCGGCGTGGCTCAGGCCGGGGGGCGCCAGGTGGAAGCTGAGGCGAAAGTCGCCGTCGAAGGCGTCGTCCAGGCGCTGCCGGAAATCACCTTCGGCATAGAGGCGGGCCACTTCGTATTCGTCCTTGGGGGCGAGCAGGCGGGCGTACTGGATGGCGACGGTACGGCTCAGCGCCTCGTCGCCCAGCGCCTGGATGGCGGCGAGGCGCTGCGCATAGCGTTGTGCCAGCGCGGCATCCTGGTAAGCCGTCAGGTGGGCGAGACGGCTGGCGAGCACTTCGTCCAGCGTCGGTTCGACGAAGGGCTGCCCGGCCAGCGGCCCGGCGACGGTGGCGACTTCCTGCGGGAAAACGGCAGCCCGCCGTCCCCACAGGAAAGCCTGGCGATTGCGGTCGACCGCGGCGCCGTTCAGTTCGATGGCCTGGTCGATGGCGACGGCGGAAACCGGGACCAGGCCGCATTGCCAGGCGTAGCCGAGGAGCAGCATGTTGGCGTAGAGGGCGTCGCCGAGCAGCCGGCTGGCCAGGTGCTGGGCGTCGAGGAAATGCGTCCGCTCGGCGCCGAGGCTGTCGACCAGCTGGCGCTTGAGGCCGCTCAGCGGGAAATGCCAGTCGCGCTGGCGGGTGAATTCGGCGGTCGGCGTTTCGCTGCAGCTGACTACGGCATGGGTATGGCCTTCGAGCATTTTGGCCAGGGCTTCCGGGCTGGCGCTGACCACCAGGTCGCCGCCGAGCACGGCGTGCGCTTCGCCGGTGGCGATGCGGGCGGCGTGGATGTCCTGCGGCCGGTCGGCGATGCGCAGGTGGGAAAAGACGGCACCGTACTTCTGTGCCAGGCCGGTCATGTCGAGCACCGAAATCCCCTTGCCGTCGAGGTGGGCGGCCATACCGATCAGCGCCCCGAGGGTGATCACGCCGGTGCCGCCGACCCCGGTCAGGACCAGGTTGTAGGGCTGGGCGGTGGATGGCAGATCGGGGTTGGGCAGGGCCGGCCAGAGGTCGCTACTGACCACGGCCCGGCCTTTTTTCGGCATGCCGCCTTCGATGCTGACGAAGCTCGGGCAGAAGCCTTTCAGGCAGGAGAAATCCTGGTTGCAGGATGACTGGTCGATCTGCCGCTTGGTGCCGAACGCCGTTTCGACCGGCACCACCGAGAGGCAGTTGGATTGCACCGAGCAGTCGCCGCAGCCTTCGCAGACCGCTTCGTTGATGAAGACGCGGCGGTCGACCGCGGCCATCTTGCCGCGTTTTTTGCGGCGCCGTGCCTCGGTGGCGCAGACCTGGTCGTAGATCAGCACCGAGACGCCGGACTCCTGGCGCAATTCGCGCTGCACGATGTCGAGTTCGTCGCGATGGCGGACCGGCACGTGGGGCGCCAGGTCGGTGATGTCCCGGTATTTTTCCGGCTCGTTGGTGACGATCACCATCCTGCCGACGCCTTCGGCTTCCAGCTGGCGGGTGATGCGGGCGACGCTCAGCGCGCCGTCCACCGGCTGGCCGCCGGTCATCGCCACGGCGTCGTTGTAAAGAATCTTGTAGGTGATATTGATCCGGGCGGCGATCGCCTGGCGGATGGCCAGCAATCCGGAATGGAAATAGGTGCCGTCGCCGAGGTTGGCGAAAATGTGCTTCTCGTCGGTGAACGGCGCCTGGCCGACCCAGGGCACGCCTTCGCCGCCCATGTGGGTGAAGGTCGCGGTCTGCCGGTCCATCCAGGTGACCATGTAATGGCAGCCGATGCCGGCGACGGCGCGCGAGCCTTCCGGCACCTTGGTCGAACTGTTGTGCGGGCAGCCGGAACAGAAATGCGGCTTTCTTTCGGCGAGGATCAGCGGCGTCTGTGCCGCCTTCTGCTTGGCTTCGATCAGTTTGAGGCGGGCGGCGATGACTGGTGAGGTGAAGAAACGGCCGATGCGTTCGGCAATCACTCGGGCGATGCTCGCCACCGGCAGTTCGCCGGCCGCCGGTAGCAGCCAGTCGCCGTGCGGCAGCGCCCATTCGCCTTTTTCGTCGAACTTGCCGATGACGCGAGGGCGGACGTTTTCCCGCCAGTTGTAGAGTTCTTCCTTCAACTGGTATTCGAGTAGCTGGCGCTTTTCCTCGACGACCAAGATTTCCTCCAGGCCGTCGGCGAACTGGCGGACGCCTTCCGATTCCAGCGGCCAGACCATGCCGACCTTGTACAGCCGGATGCCGATCTCGGCGGCCAGCGCGTCGTCGATGCCCAGTTCGTCGAGCGCCTGGCGGACGTCGAGATAGGATTTGCCGGCGGTCAGGATGCCGAGCCGGGGATTGGGCGAATCGATGATGACGCGGTTCAGCTTGTTGGCGCGAGCATAGGCCAGCGCCGCGTAGAGCTTGTGGTTGAGGAGCCGCGCTTCCTGAACCAGCGGCGGATCGGGCCAGCGGATGTTGAGGCCGTCCGGCGGCAGGGTGAAATCGGTCGGGATGACGATGTCGAGCGCCGCCGGATCGACCACCACCGAAGCCGATGTCTCGACGGTATCGGCCAGAGCCTTGAAAGCCACCCAGCAGCCGGAATAGCGGCTCATCGCCCAACCGTGCAGGCCGAAATCGAGATATTCCTGGACATTGGCCGGATAGAGCACCGGCATCAGCACCGCCTTGAAAATATGCTCGGTCTGGTGCGGCAGGGTTGACGACTTGGCGGCGTGGTCGTCGCCGGCGATGACCAGCACGCCGCCGTGCGGCGCCGTGCCGGCGGCGTTGGCGTGGCGGAAGACGTCGCCGCAACGGTCGACGCCCGGCCCCTTGCCGTACCACAGGGCGAAGACGCCGTCGTACTTGGCGCCGGGAAACAGCCCGACCTGCTGGCTACCCCAGACGGCGGTAGCCGCCAAGTCTTCGTTGATGCCGGGCTGGAAGGTGACGTGGTGTTCGGCGAGATGGGCCTGCGCTTTCCACAGGCCGAGATCGAGGTTGCCGAGCGGGCTGCCGCGATAGCCGGAGATAAAACCGGCGGTATTCAGGCCGGCGGCGAGATCGCGCTCGCGTTGCAACATGGGCAGCCGGATCAGCGCCTGGGTGCCGGTCAGGAAGACGCGGCCGGCATGGCGGGTGTATTTATCGTCCAGTGTTGCGGCGAACGGCGCTGGTGGAGCCATGTTGCTCATGCTTGTCTCCTCGTTTTGACGCCTTGTGGGCGGTTCTCGCATCGTGCTGCCGGGGGTGGTGGCAACACAAGCTCTGGAAATTGGATTGTGGTCGCCGTTGAACGTTCCGACCATGCGGGATTACCCGGGCAGATCGAGCGGTGGCGTGAAACGGAAAGGGGGCGCACGCTCGACATGGCGTCGGGACTGGGCTGGAGTCTCGGGCGGTGAGCTGGGACGGGCGCGGAAACCGATGCGCCTGGCCTGGGTAGGCCATTGTCCTGAATCATGGCGCCGGGCGATGGGGGCGCCGCAACAAAAGCGCACGATCCGTGAGACTATACTGCCGCATTATTGACCGATGAGCAGTCCATCGGGAAAATCGTGGCACAAGCCCGTTTCCCCTTCCCCGAGTGTCCGCAAAAAATCAGGAGACATACCGATGCAAGCCAGGCTTTCCGTAATTGCCCTCTCCGTTGCCGCCGTGTTCGCGCTGGGCGCTTGCGGCCAGAAAGAAGAACCGAAACCGGTGGTCGCCGTGCCCGCCACGCCGGCTGCCAAGCCCGAAGTCTTGGTCAAGATCGGCCATGTCGCGCCGATGACCGGCCCGCAGGCCCATCTCGGCAAGGACAATGAAAACGGCGCCACGCTGGCAATCGAGGAATTGAATGCCAAGGGGCTGGAAATCGGCGGCGCCAAGGTCAAGTTCGAACTGCTCAACGAAGACGACCAGGCCGACCCGAAACAGGGAACCATCGTTGCCCAGAAGCTGGTCGATGCCAAAGTCAATGGCGTCGTCGGTCACCTCAATTCCGGCACGACGATTCCTGCTTCCAAGCTCTATTTCGACGCCGGCATTCCGCAGATTTCCGGCTCGGCGACCAATCCGAAATATACCCAGCAGGGCTTCAACACGGCCTTCCGCGTAATGGCCAACGATGTCCAGCAAGGCAAGGCGCTCGGCGAATTCGCCGCCAAGCAGGGCCTGAAGAATATCGCCATCGTCGATGATGCCACCGCCTACGGCCAGGGCCTGGCCGACGAGTTCCGCAAGTCGGCCGAAGGCGCCGGGCTCAAGGTGGTCGCCAACGAACATACCAACGACAAGGCCACCGACTTCAAGGCCATCCTGACCAAGATCAAGGGCAAGAAGGCCGACCTCGTCTTCTTCGGCGGCATGGACGCCCAGGGCGGCCCGATGGCCCGGCAGATGAAGGAACTGGGGATCAAGGCCAAGTTCCTCGGCGGCGACGGCGTGTGTACTCCGGAATTCATGAAACTGGGTGGCGAAGCGGCGGAAGGCAATTACTGTTCGCTGCCCGGCATGCCGCTCGAGAAACTGGCCAAGGGTCCGGAATTCCGCGCCAAGTTCACCAAGAAATTCGGCGCCGACATTCAACTCTACGCGCCCTACGTCTACGACGCCGTGATGGTCATGGCCGATTCCATGAAGCGTGCCGATTCCGTCGAACCGGCCAAGTACCTGCCGGCCATTGGGCAGACCAAGTACGACGGCGTCACCGCGCTGATCGAATTCGACCAGTTCGGCGACCTGAAGGGTGGCGCAATTTCCATCTATCAGTACACCGGCGGCAAGCTGGAATATGTTGAAACGCTGGGCGGCGGCGCCGTGGCCACGGCACAGTCGGAGGTCAAGGAAGCGGTCGGCGAAGTCAAGGAGGCGGCCAAGGCGGTCGCCGGTGCGGCCGCGGAAGCCGGCAAGGAAGCAGTCAAGGCGGGCAGCGAAGCCGGCAAGGACATGGTCAAAGCCGGTGCGAGCGCGGTGAAGAACGCCGCCGAAGCCACCAAGGCAGCGGTCGAGAAGAAATAAGCGCCAAATCCGGCGAAGGGAAACGGCACCGCAAGGTGCCGTTTCCATGTGCGGCCCACCAGTTAAGCCAAATGGATATATTCCTCCAGCAGATCATCAACGGCCTTGTCCAGGGCAGCATCTACGCTCTGGTCGCGCTCGGCTACACGATGGTGTACGGCATCATGGGTCTGATCAATTTCGCCCACGGCGAAGTGGTGATGATCGGCACCTTGGTCACCATTTCCGTGGTCGCCCTGCTGATTTCGCTGGGCCTCCCGGTGGCGCTGGCCGGCGTGCTTGGCCTGGGCGTTTCCGTGCTGGCCTGCATGGCGCTCGGCTGGAGTCTGGAGCGTATCGCCTACCGTCCGTTGCGTAACGCGCCGCGCCTGACGCCGCTGATCACCGCGATCGGCATGTCGATTATCCTGCAGAACCTGGCGATGATGGTCTGGGGACGCAATTACCTGACTTTCCCCAAACTGTTGCCGGCCGTCGATTTCGAACTGGCCGGCACCAATTTCACCGCCGTGCAGGTCATCATCGTCGTCGTTTCGGCGCTCACCATGGGCGGCCTGCTGCTCCTCGTCTATCGCACCAAGCTCGGCATGGCGATGCGCGCCACGGCGCAGAATCCGCAGGTGGCGAGCCTGATGGGGGTCAATATCAACCGGGTGATTTCGGCCGCCTTCGTCATCGGTTCGGCGCTCGGCGCCCTGGCCGGCACCATGGTCGGCGCCTATTACGAAATCGCCCACTACCAGATGGGTTTCATGCTCGGCCTGAAAGCCTTCACCGCCGCCGTGCTGGGCGGTATCGGCAATCTCGCCGGCGCCATGCTGGGCGGCGTGCTGCTCGGCATCATCGAGGCGCTGGGCGCCGGCTACATCGGCGAACTGACCGGCGGTTTCCTCGGTAGTCATTACCAGGACATTTTCGCTTTCGTGGTGCTGATCATCGTGCTGATGTTCAAGCCTTCCGGCCTGTTCGGCGAGAAGACGGGGGACCGGGCATGAAATTCAGCCAGTATTTCCTGCGTTCGACCACCGGCATCGGGTTGATTTCGGTCGCCCTGATCGCCCTGCCTTTCGTCGCCGCCCTGGGTGGCCAGGCCTGGGTGCGCATTGTCGATTTCGCCATTCTCTACGTCTTCCTGGCGCTCGGCCTGAATATCGTGGTCGGCTTCGCCGGCCTGCTCGATCTCGGCTACATCGCTTTCTACGCCGTCGGCGCCTATGCCTACGCGCTGCTGGCCAGCCCGCATTTCGGCCTGCACTGGCCGTTCTGGGCGATCCTGCCAATCGGCGCGCTGGTCGCCTGTTTCTTCGGCGTGATCCTCGGCTCGCCGACCCTGAAACTGCGCGGCGACTACCTGGCCATCGTGACGCTGGGCTTCGGCGAAATCGTCCGCATTTTCCTCAACAACCTGAATGCGCCGGTCAATATCACCAACGGCCCGCAGGGCATCACGCTGATCGACCCGGTGGCGATCGGCGCCTTCAAGTTCTCCGGTTCGACGCCGGTTTTCGGTCTGGTGCTGAGCGGGCCGCAGAAATACTATTTCCTGCTGCTGGCGCTGGTCATCGTCGTCATCCTGATCAACCGGCGCCTGCAAAATTCGCGCGTCGGCCGCGCCTGGCAGGCGATCCGCGAGGACGAGGTTGCCGCCAAGGCGGTCGGCATCGATACCCGCAACCTGAAACTGCTCGCCTTCGCGATGGGCGCCAGCTTCGGCGGCATCGCCGGCGGGATTTTCGCGGCGATGCAGGGTTTCGTGTCGCCGGAGAGCTTCTCGCTGAACGAATCGATCATGATACTGGCCATGGTGGTGCTCGGCGGCATGGGCCACATTCCCGGCGTCATCCTCGGCGCCGTGCTGCTCTCGATCCTGCCGGAAGCGCTGCGCTACGGCGTCGGCCCACTGCAGACAGCGGTTTTCGGCAAACAACTGGTCGATCCGGAAAGCCTGCGCCTGCTCGTCTTCGGCCTGGCCCTGGTGCTCGTCATGCGCTTCAGGCCGGCCGGTCTGTGGCCTTCGCCGCAGCGCCAGCGTGAACTGGCGGAGGCGAAGTCATGAGCGCCGTTCTGCTCGAAGCTAAAGCCATCGCCAAGCACTTCGGCGGCGTCAAGGCGCTGCGCGACGTGTCGCTGTCCATCCGGGAAGGCGAAATCTACGGCCTGATCGGCCCCAACGGCGCCGGCAAGACGACTTTCTTCAATTGCCTGACCGGCCTCTATGTGCCGAACGGAGGCAGTTTCACTTTCGCCGGCACGCCGCTGGTCGCCGCCGCGCCGCAGCAGGCGGCGGCGCGCGGCATCGCCCGGACTTTCCAGAATATTCGCCTGTTCGCCGACATGACGGCACTGGAAAACGTCATGGTCGGCCGTCACGTGCGGACCGCGGCCGGCGTCTTCGGCGCCATCTTCCAGAATGCTGCGACGCGCGCCGAGGAAGCGGCGATTCGCCAGCGGGCGATGGACTTGCTGCATTACGTGCGGATCGAGGAACGGGCCGGCGACTTGGCCAAGAACCTTTCCTACGGCGACCAGCGTCGCCTGGAAATCGCCCGCGCCCTGGCCACTGAACCGAAACTGCTTTGCCTCGACGAGCCGGCGGCCGGCATGAACGCCACCGAGACGGAAGCCCTGCGCGACCTGATCGACGGCGTGCGCCGCGACGGCACGACGATCCTGCTGATCGAGCATGACGTCAAGCTGGTCATGGGGCTCTGCGACCGGGTCGCGGTACTGGACTACGGCACGCTGGTCATCGAGGATGTACCGGCCGTGGTGCAGAAGGATCAACGCGTCATCGAGGCTTACCTAGGTGCTTGAAGTAACCGGACTCCACGTCGCCTACGGCGGCATCCAGGCGGTGCGCAGCATCACCTTCCACGTCAATGAAGGCGAGATGGTGGCGTTGATCGGCGCCAACGGCGCCGGCAAGAGCAGCACGCTGAAAGCCCTGGCCCGCGTCATCGACGCGGTCGGCGGCGATGTTCATTTCTGCGGCGAAAAGATCAGCCGCCTGGCGCCGCACGACGTCATCCGCCGCGGTATCGCGCTGGTCCCGGAAGGCCGTGGCGTCTTCGCCCGGCTCAGTGTCGCCGAGAACCTGGCGATGGGCGCCTTCATCCGTGACGACAAGGCGGAAATCGCGCGCGACCTCGACAAGGTCTACGGTTATTTTCCGCGCCTGAAGGAACGGGAAACCCAGTTGGCCGGCACGCTGTCCGGCGGCGAACAGCAGATGCTGGCGATCGGCCGCGCCCTGATGAGCCGGCCGAAGCTGCTGCTGCTCGACGAACCCTCGATGGGCCTGGCGCCGATCATGGTGCAGAAAATCTTCGAAGTGATCCGCGCCGTCGCCGCCGACGGGATGACCATCCTGTTGATCGAGCAGAACGCCAAGCTGGCGCTGCAGGTCAGTCAGCGGGGGTATGTAATGGAAAGCGGGGAGATCACGCTGCACGGGGAATCGGCGGAGTTGCTGGTGGATACCAAGGTGCGGGCGGCGTATCTCGGGGAATAGGGTTTTTCATTGGTCGGTAGTGTTTCTTTGATTTGACCGCTGTGTTCCGCCTTGAGGGCGGGCGTACTTTCTTTTGCTTCGCCAAAAGAAAGTAGCCAAAGAAAAGGCGACCCCAAGGTCGGCGCCCTTCGGGTTCCTTGCGCTACTCGGCAGGCCGGGCGGCTGCGCAACTCCGGCCTACGGCCCTCAAACAGTGCTCGCCGACTTCCCCCGGCCTACCTGCGTTGCTCAGCGCCTCTCATGGGGAACCGAGAGGCGCCACGAAGCAACGGCTCTGCCCTAGAAAAAGCAAAATCTCGGTAGCCTAAGGCGAAACCTGTCGTCAAATCAGCGATGCATGGTCACCTGACTCCCCCGATGCCTCCAGAATCACGCGACCGAAAACGTAAACGCATCCGCAAAAAACTCTTCTTCCGGCAGCTTGCAGCCATCGATGAAATCCCGTCGCGCCGCCTCGATCATCGCCGGGGAACCGCAGGCATAGACCTGATGACCGGAAAGGTCGGGGAAGTCGGTCATCACCGCCTGGTGCGCGAAACCGGTCCGGCCTTGCCAATTGTCGTCGGCTGCCGGTTCGGAAAGCACCGGCACGTACTTGATGTGGGCATGTTCGGCAGCCCATTTTTGCGGCAGGTTATCCATGTACAGGTCGACGCGGGCCCGGGCGCCCCAGTAGATGTGCAGCGGTCGTTGCGAGCCGTCGGCGATGGCTTGCTCGACCATTGCCTTGAGCGGGGCGAAGCCGGTGCCGCCGGCGAGCAGGATGACCGGCTTGGCGGAATCCTGGCGCAGGAAGAAGCCGCCGAGCGGACCTTCGAAGCGCAGGATGTCGCGCAGCTTCAGGGTGTTGAATAGCTGTTCGGTGAACAGGCCGCCCGGCACGTGGCGGATGTGCAGTTCGATGAAATTGTCGCTGCGCGGCGCGTTGGCCAGCGAATAGCTGCGCCGCTTGCCGTCCTTGAGCAGGAAGTCGATGTACTGGCCGGCGAGGAACTGGAACTGTTCGCTGCCCGGCAGGCGCAGGTGGAGTTCGATGACGTCCGGCGCCAGTCGCTCCAGTTTTTCGATGCGACCGGGCAGCATCTTGACCGGGATGTCGCTGGCCGAACTCATCTGCTTGCATTCGATCTTCAGGTCGCTTTTCGCCCTGGCGCAGCAGTACAGGGTCAGGCCGGCGGCGCGGTCGGCTTCGCTGAGGGCGTGCGCCTGGGACTTGCCATGGTCGACTTCGCCGGCCAGGACTTTTCCCTTGCAGGCGCCGCAGGCGCCGTCCTTGCAACCGTAGGGCATGGTCAGGCCCTGGCGCAGGGCGGCGTCGAGGATGGTTTCGTCGGGTTCGGCGGCAAACTGGCGGCCGCTCGGCTGGACGGTGATCTGGTGGCTCATCGGTTCCCCTTACTGGTCGGCTACAATGCAGCCGTGCAAAAAATACTCATTGTCGGCAGCGGAGACGTTGCCCGCCGCACTCTTTCCCTTCTTGTCCGCCGCTACCGCGTCTATGCCGTGCTGCGCGATCCCGGCCGGGCGGCCGTGTGGCGCGTTGCCGGAGCGCAGCCGCTGCTGGCCGATCTCGACGACCCGGCCAGCTTGCGGCGCCTGGCCGGCCTGGCCGATCATGTGCTGCATCTGGCACCGCCACCGGCCCAAGGCCTGAAGGACACGCGGACCCGCCATCTGCTGGCCGCTTTGGACAAGGGCAAAAGTCTACCACGCCGCCTGATCTACGTTAGTACGACCGGGGTCTATGGCGATTGCGCCGGGGCAGGGATCGATGAAACGCGGCGCCTGCATCCGGAAAGCGCCCGCGCCGGTCGCCGTGTCGACGCCGAGCGCTGCCTGCGGGCCTGGGGCGGACGCAACGGCGTCGCCGTCTCCATCCTGCGGGCGCCCGGTATCTATGCCGCCGACCGCCTGCCGCTCGAGCGCCTGATGAAAGGCCTGCCGGCCCTGGCCGAGGCGGATGACGCCTATACCAACCATATCCATGCCGAAGACCTGGCCGCTGCCTGTGTCGCCGCCCTGCGTTACGGCCGGGCCAATCGCGCCTACAATGTCGTCGATGATTCCGACCTGAAAATGGCCGATTACTTCGACCAGGTGGCCAGCGCTTTCGACCTGCCCCGGCCACTGCGCCTGAGCCGCGACGAAGCCGTCCGCCAGTTGTCGCCGGTGCAGTGGTCCTTCATGCGCGAATCTCGGCGGATCGGCAATCGGCGCCTCAAACAAGAACTCAAACTACGCCTGGCATATCCGACGGTCGACGTCGGGATCGCCGAGGCATCGGCAAGGAGCAACGCGTGTTAGTCATCAAGGCCCTGCATATTTCGCTGGTCGTCGCCTGGTTCGCCGGGCTGTTCTATCTGCCGCGGATTTTCGTCAATCTGGCGATGGTGCCGGCCGACAGTCCCGCCGAACGCGATCGCCTGCTGCTGATGGCCGACAAGCTGTTCAAGTTCATGACACCGCTCGGCGTGCTGGCCATCCTGCTCGGCCTCTGGCTGTGGTTCGGCTTCGGCATTGCCGGTGGCTGGCTGCATGCCAAGACGGCGCTGGTCGCGCTGCTCGTTGCTTACAACTGGCATTGCGGCCGCGTGCTCAAGGCCTTTCGCAACGGAACCAACCGGCGGAGCCATGTCTGGTTCCGCTTTTATAACGAAATGCCCGTCCTCGTGCTGTTTACCGTGGTCTTTCTTGTCGTCCTGAAGCCCTTCTGATGAATAAATATTTCGCAATCTGCCCGCGCGGGCTGGAACAACTGCTGCTCGAAGAACTGCGTGCCGTCGGCGGCGAGGAACTGCGCGCCACCCACGGCGGCGTCTTCTTCTCCGGCGAGTGGAGCGTCTGCTACCGGGCCAATCTCGAATCCCGGCTGGCGACGCGCATCCTGAAACACGTCGTCAAGGGGCCGTATGCCAGCGAGGAAGATATCTACCGCCTGGCCGTGCGCCAGCTGTGGCCGAATCAGTTTGCCGTGACGCGCACCATGCGCGTCGTGACGACGGCAATCAAGTGCCCGCTGAAATCGCTCGATTTCGTCACCCTGCGCGTCAAGGATGCCGTCTGCGACCGTTTCCGCGAGGACAAGGGCGAGCGGCCGAATATCGAGACGCGTAACCCCGATGTCAGCATCCACGTCTTCCTGACCGAGAACGAATGCACGCTGTATCTAGATACCTCCGGGCAGCCCTTGTGGCAGCGCGGTTTCCGCAAGGCCAGCGTCGATGCGCCGCTGAAGGAGAACCTGGCGGCCGGCATCCTGAAAATGACCGGCTGGCAGCCGGGCACGCCGCTGGTCGATCCGATGTGCGGCAGCGGCACCTTTCTGCTCGAAGCCGTGCAGATGGCGCTCGACCGGGCACCCGGCCTCGATCGCGGCTTTGCCTTTGAAATGCTGTCGAGCTTCGAGGCGCTCAACTGGGCGAATATCCGCGAAGCCGCCATGCGCCGCTGCAAGCCGGTCGAGCCGCTCGACATCCGCGGCTACGACATCGACGACAAGGCGGTGCGCGCCACCCGCCGCAACCTGCAGGAAGCCGGTTTCGGCGAGGCGGTCGTCGTCGATTGCATCGACGTGCTGGAAACCCAGCCGCTGACCGAACACGGCATCATGGTCGCCAACCCGCCCTATGGCGAGCGCATCGGCGAACAGGACGAACTGGCCGATTTCTATCCGCAACTGGGTTCCGCGCTGAAAAAACACTGGGCCGGCTGGAATTGCTTCTTCTTTACCGCCGACCTGCGCTTCCCCAAGCTGCTCGGCCTGCGGCCCAGCCGCAAGACGCCGCTGTTCAACGGACCGCTCGAATGCCGGCTGTTCGAGATTCGCATGGTGGCGGGCAGCAATCGCAAGGTATGATGATTATTAACGGATAGGCATCGCCCTTGATTCAGCTCCGGGCGAGCATCGGATTTTTCAGAAAAATAGCTGGAGGAGAAACCATGTCAGTTCAGGCGCTTTATCAACAGAAACGCATGGCCGCCGCCGACGCCATTCGCGTCGTCAGGAACGGTGATACCGTGGTCGTACCGACGGCAGTCGGCGAACCGCCGGCCTTGCTGACGGCACTCTCCGAGGCGCGCCGGGAATTCCGCGACGTCAGCGTGGCGCAGATCCTGCCGGTCCGCAAATACGGCTATTTCGACCCGGAAACCACCGAGCACGTCCGGCATACGGCGTATTTCTTCAGCGGCGCCTCGCGCCAGGGCGGCCAGCAAGGCTGGATCGACTTCATTCCCGCCTATTTCTCCGAACTGCCGGCCCTGATCAACGACAAGCTGAGTCCGGCCGATGTCGTGTTCAGCATGGCGTCGCCGATGGACAAGCATGGCTTCTTCTCGCTGTCGCTGGCCGCCGACTACACCATGGCGGCGATTGCCAAGGCGCGCGCCGTGGTCCTCGAAGTCAATCCCAACGTGCCGTTCGCCAACGGCAACTGCCATATCCACATCTCGCAGGTCGCCGCGCTGACCGAGAGCGAAGATCCCATCCTCGAAGTCGGCCTGCCGAAAATCGGTCCGGTTCAGGAAGCCATCGGCAAGTACGTCGCCGACATGATTCCCGACGGCGCCACGCTGCAGATCGGCTACGGTGGCATTCCCGACGCCGTGGTGATGCAGCTCACGCACAAGCACGACCTCGGCATCCACACCGAAATGGTCGGCGACGGCATCATGACCCTGGTCGAGGCCGGCGTCGTCACCAATCACAAGAAGAATTACGGTCGCGGCAAGATCCTGGCCACCTTCGCGCTTGGTTCCAAGAAACTCTACCAGTTCATGAACCGTAACCCGGCGCTGGAAATGCACCCGGTCGATTACACCAACGACCCCTACCTGGCCGGCCAGAACGACAACCTGCATGCCATCAACGCCACCATGCAGATCGATTTCATGGGGCAGTGCGGCTCGGAAAGCCTCGGTTCGGCGCCTTATTCCGGCACCGGTGGCCAGGCCGACTTCGTCCGCGCCGCCAACCGTTCGAAGGGCGGCAAGTCCTTCATCGTGCTGCCGTCCACCGCCAAGGACGACACCATCTCGCGCATCGTGCCGACGTTGTCGGCCGGCACCCATGTGACGACCAGCAAGAACGACATCAACTACGTGGTCACCGAGTTCGGCGTTGCCCAACTGCGCGGCAAGACCGCCAAGCAGCGCACCGAAGCCCTGATCGGCATAGCGCATCCGGATTTCCGGGGCGAACTGCGCGAAGCAGCGAAGAAGATGAGGCTGCTGTGAGCGCATGCTAACCGGGATGATCCTGGAGCGTCGTTTTTCAGACGAGCAACTGGAACAGGTCATCGAGGAGGCGACCATCTACATGTGCGCCTGCCCCGCCCAATTGGCGGTGCAGCTGCGCTCCTTGCGCGATTTGTTTCGCTACCAGCAGGATTGTGAGCTCGAACCCGGCAACGATGGCACGGTGCACCGTGCCATCGCGACAACGACCATGCGGGCTTACGCCCTGATGGAAGACTGTCTCGATCAGGTACTGATCCTGGAAGGCTGGAACAGGGCCGCGTTGAAAATGCCCGAAGGCTTGCGGCGCAAGCGTTCTGAAATGCTCGAGAAGGACTGAGCTGCTTACATCTTGTAGCAATTTATTACGCCCGGTCTCCCGATAATTGACTATCTTGCAAGTGAGTTTCAGGCTGATCCGGGGTTCCCATGAAAATGCAAAAGTTACTGTCGTTGATGCTGCTCCTGCTGCTGGCCGGTATGGGCAGTGCCTGGGCGCATGGCGGCCGGGTCGGGGTGGGTGTCTATTTCGGTCCCGGGCCGTATTGGGGACCGAGTCCTTGGTATTACCCGCCGCCTTATTACTACAACCGTCCGGAAGTCATCGTCGTGCCGGCGGCACCGCCTCCGGTCTATATCGAGCAGCAGGAAGCGCCGCCGGAAACTGCTGCTCCGTCGGGGCAGCAGTACTGGTACTACTGCACTGCGGCCAAAGGCTATTACCCGTACGTCAAGGAATGCCCCGGTGGTTGGCAGAAGGTGCTGCCGCAACCCGCAAAGTGAGTCACAGGCCATGAAAAAACCCAACACCACCCGCCTCGGCATCCTGGCCGGCGCCCTTGTCCTCGGCGCCTGTACCGTGATGCCGACCGGCCCGACCGTCATGGTCCTGCCCGGCACCGGTCAGTCGATCGAGAATTTCCGCGAAGATGATGGTTATTGCCGGCGCTTTGCCTTCGGCCAGATCGGCGGACGCAGCGCCGAGCAGGCTGCTAGGGAGTCGGCCGTGACCAGTGCCGCAATCGGTACGGCGATCGGCGCCGTCGCCGGCGCCGCGCTGGGCGGTCGTGACGGTGCCGCGGTCGGGGCTGGTGCCGGCCTGCTGGTAGGGAGCGCGACCGGGGCCGATACGGCGCGCAGTTCCGGCTACGGGACGCAGCGCCAGTACGACAATGCCTACGTCCAGTGCATGTACAGCAAAGGCCACCGCGTGCCGGTCGCCGCCAACATGGCGTCGCAGCCGCGGGCCGTGCGCGCTCCCGCTCCTGTTTCTGCTCCCGATGCGAATATTCCGCCGCCGCCCCCGGGCGCGCCGCCCCCGCCGCCCCCGGGTCGCTAGAGGCGGCAGGCGGAACGGGAAATCAGGCGACGCCGGCGCTGTGCGCCTGCTGATCCGCCCAATAACTGGAACGTACCATCGGCGCACAGGCGGCGCCGGTGAAGCCCATTTTTTTGGCTTCCGCCTCGTACATCTTGAAGGTATCTGGATGCACGTAGCGGACAACCGGCAGGTGATGGCCGGTCGGCGCAAGATACTGGCCAATGGTCAGCATCTCGACGTCGTGGGCGCGCAGGTCGCGCATGACTTCGAGGATTTCCTCGTCGGTTTCGCCCAGGCCGACCATCAGGCCGGACTTGGTCGAGATACCGGGATAGCGGGCCTTGAACTGCTTCAGGAAGTTCAGCGAATGCTGGTAGTCCGCCCCGGGGCGCGCCTGCTTGTAGAGGCGGGGCACGGTTTCAAGGTTGTGATTGAGGACGTCGGGCAGGGCGCCGCCGAGGACGTCCAGCGCCACATCCATGCGGCCGCGGAAGTCGGGGACCAGGGTCTCGATGGTGGTGGTCGGTGACAGTTCGCGGGTATGGCGGATAACGTCGACGAAATGCTGGGCGCCGCCGTCGCGCAGGTCGTCGCGGTCGACGCTGGTGATCACGACATATTTCAGTTTCAGCGTCGCCACCGATTCGGCCAGTTCGCGAGGCTCATCGGGGTTGGGCGGCAGGGGGATGCCATGACCGACGTCGCAGAACGGGCAGCGCCGGGTGCAGATATCGCCGAGGATCATGAAGGTGGCCGTGCCGCGGCCGAAGCATTCGCCGATGTTGGGGCAGGCCGCTTCCTCGCAGACGGTATGCAGCTTCTTCTCGCGCAGCATGGTCTTGATTTCCCCGAAGCGCCCGGCGCTGTTGCCGGCCTTGACGCGGATCCACTCCGGTTTGCGCAGCGGCTGACCGACCGGAATGATCTTGATCGGGATGCGCGCGGTTTTCAGTTCGCCTTTTTGCTTGACGCCTTTTTGCTTGGCGCTGCCAGTGGTGACGTTGTCAGCCATGTTGTTTTTCCAGTTGCTGTAGCAAGTGTTGAGAAAGTTGCTCGCCGGCCTCGTGAGCGGTGAGCGGGATATCGAGATCCTTGGTTTGCACGACCTGCAAGCCGGCATAGCCGCAGGGATTGATTGCGGCGAAGGGCGTCAGGTCCATATCGACGTTCAACGACACGCCATGGTAGGAACAGCCGTTGCGGATGCGCAGGCCGAGCGCCGCCACCTTGGCTTCGCCGACATAGACGCCGGGGGCGCCGCTGCGCCGCTCGGCGGTGACGCCGTAGGCGGCCAGCAGATCGATGACGGCCTGTTCGATGGCGGTGACCAGTTCTCGCACCTTGATTTTCAGGCGCGGCAGATCGAGCAGCAGATAAATCACCACCTGGCCCGGGCCGTGGTAAGTCACTTGGCCACCGCGGTCAATCTGGACGACGGGAATGCCGAGGTCCTTGAGAATGTGTTCCGGCTTGCCGGCCTGGCCCAGGGTGTAGACGGGAGGATGTTCGACGATCCACAGCTCGTCCGGCGTCTCGGCCGTACGCTCGGCGGTGAACGCCTGCATGGCCTCGAAGGTCGGCGCGTAATCGACGCGGCCGAGGCGCTTGACCAGCACCTTCACCGTGCCGCCATCGCTGCGCACGTTTCGAAGCGCCTCGCTTGGGCGCCGCCTCCTTCGTAGCTCACAGCACCACTTTGATCAGCGGATGACCGCTGAGGTCGGTGTATAACGCGTCCAGTTGCGGCTTGGAGGTGGCGATGACGGTGCAGGTCAGGCTGAGGTAATTGCCGCCGGAACTGGCGCGCATTTCCATGCGGGCGCCGTCAAAATCCGGGGCATGCCGCGTGACGATCTCGAGCACGACCTGGGCGAGTTCATCCTGCGCCTTGCCCATGATCTTCAGGGGAAATTCGCAGGGGAATTCGAGGAGGGTGTCCTTGTACGATGCCATGTCAGCCTTTGCGCATTACCGTGTTCTTGAAATCCTGATACCACTGCCACATCTTTTCGCCCACCGGGCCGGGTCGCCCGGTGCCGACCGGATGGCCGTCGAGCATCGTGATGGCGAGAATCTCCTTGGTGGACGAAGTCATCCAGACCTCGTCGGCGGCTCGAAGTTCAATCTCTGCTATTTCGCGCACTTCCAGCTTCTGGCCGTGCGCCTGCGCCAGTTCGATGATGACGTCGTAGGTGATGCCGGGCAGCATCAACTGGGTTTTCGGCGGGGCGAGCAGCACGCCGTTCTTGACCACGAAGATATTGGAGGCGGCGCCTTCCTTCAGGTAGCCGTCGCGCAGCAGCAGGGCTTCGGCACAGCCTTCGTCCACCGCCTGCTGGCGGGCCAGCACATTGGCGAGCAGGGAAATTACCTTCAAATCGCAGCGCGCCCAGCGCTGGTCGGCGACGGTGATCGCCGCGACACCGCTGGCTCGCAGCTCGGGCGGCGTGGTAACCAGCGGCGAGGCGAAGGCGAGGGCGGTCGGCGGCACGCCGGCCGGCGGAAAAGCGTGGTCGCGCTTGTTGTCGGCGCCGCGCGTGACCTGCAGGTAGATGGACTGGTCGTCCCAGGGCGCTTCGGCGATCAGTCTTTCCACCACCGCCGTCCAGCCCACTGCGTCCAGCGGATTGGCCAGCTTGATGCCCTCCAGCGTCGCCTGCAGGCGCTGCAGGTGTTCGGCGATGCGGAAAGGGCGCCGCGAATAGACCGGGATCACCTCATAGACGCCGTCGCCATAGAGGAAGCCCCGGTCGAGCGGCGAGATGGCGGCTTCCGCCAGCGGCAGGAAGCGGCCATTCAGGTAAACCGGGTCGGCGACGTAAGGCGTCATGGGCTTAGTTGAACCAGAGGCGGATGGTGTCGATGATACGGGTGAAGATATTGCCGAGTCCGACATTTTCAAGGGCGAGCACCGGATATTCCGCATAAGGCTTGCCGTCGACGCTGACTTTCAGCGTGCCCAGCTTCTGGCCGACTTCGATGGGCGCGATCAGGCGCGGCTGGGGTATGAAATCGGCTTTCACCTTGTCGGCGTAACCCTTGACCACGGCAATCGTCAGGTCGTTGGGGAACCCGGCTTTGACTTCGCTTTGCTGCCCCTTCCAGACGCGCAGCGTCGATACCGGCTGGTCCTTGGTGTACAAGGTCACCGCATCGTAGGAAATGAAGCCCCAGTTGAGCAGCTTCAGCGATTCGGTGGCGCGGGCCGCATCGGACGCGGTGCCGAGGACGACGGAAAGCAGGCGGCGCTTGTCGCGGATGGCCGAGGAAATCAGGCAGTAGCCCGCGGCATCGGTGTGGCCGGTCTTGACGCCATCGACGCTGGGGTCGATGAAGAGCAGGCGGTTGCGGTTGGGTTGAGTGATGTTGTTGTAGCGGAATTCCTTCATCGAGTAATACTTCTTGTACTCCTCGGGGAAGTCGCGGATCAGCGCGCTGGTCAGCAAAGAAAGGTCGCGGGCCGTCGTGTAGTGCTGCGGATCAGGCAGGCCGGTCGAGTTCATGAAGTGGCTGTTCTTCATGCCCAGGCGCTCGGCTTCGCGGTTCATCATCTGGGCGAAGTTGTCCTCGCTGCCGGCGATCGCTTCGGCCAGCGTGACGCACGCGTCGTTGCCCGACTGCACGATCATGCCCTTGATCAGATCCTCGGCCGGCACCTGGGTGTCGACCCGGACGAACATCTTGGAACCACCCGTTCGCCAAGCTTTTTCCGAGACCGGCAGGGCCTGATCGAGAGCGATGGTCTTCTTGTGGAGGGCGGCGAAGGTCAGGTAGGCCGTCATCAGCTTGGTCAGCGAAGCGGGTTCGAGGCGCTCGTCCGGCTTTTCGGCGGTCAATAGTTGCCCGGAGCCCATTTCGAGCAGCAGCCAGGACTTGGCGGCCAGCGTCGGCGGGATGGGTTGTTGCTGGGCCATGGCCTGGCCGGCGTTAGCCAGGCCGAGGACAAGGATGAACAGGAGGTGGCGAAACAGCGGCATGGGGATTTTTGCTTTGATTTACGTTGGGGGCAGAAATTATACTCCCGCCTCTCCGGCCACTTGTGGCGATGCAGCACAGAGGATTTCGACGGCCGGATGGCGGATGCGCCGCTCGTTGGAGATGGCATAGATCTGTTCGCTGACGCCCTCCATGGCCCCCAGTGGCCGGGCATCGAGCTGGCTGGCGATCTGCTCGGCGAGCGCCAGCGGCGCCGGGAAAATGCCGAGCCCGCCGCGGCCGAAGGTGGTGAGCAAGGCGCTGTCCTCGAATTCGCCGACGATTTTCGGTTGCAGGCCGGCACTTTCCAGCCAGCGGTCGATGTGGCCGCGCAACGCATTGTGCCGGGTCGGCACCAGCAGCGGTGCCCCGTCCAGGCTTCGGGGGAAGCCCGGGGCGTAGCGCTCGACCAGCGCGGGCACTGCGAACAACCCGGTGGCGAACTCGCCGAGCCGGCTGCTGAACACTTTCAGATTGCCGCCCACCGGCGCCGGTCGGTCGGTCAGTACGACATCCAGCCGGTGCAGCGCGAGATCGGCCAGCAGGGTCTCGAATTCGCCCTCATCGCAGACCAGGCGGACCTCGGTTGGCATGCTGGTCACCGACGAGAGCAGGCGATAGGCGAGCAGCTTGGGAATGCCGTCGGAAATGCCGGCGCGTAGGCGTAGCGTCGATTCGCTGCCGCTCTGGGCAACGCTTTCAACCAGCGCCTCGCCGAGCTGGAAAATCTGGTCGGCGTAGCCGAGCGCCACCCGGCCGGCATCGCTCAGCACCAGGCCGCGTCCCTGGCTGTTGAAAAGGGCCTTGCCGAGCTGGCGTTCGAGTAGCGACAGCTGGCCGCTGATCGTCTGCACGGCCACACCCAGTCGTTCGGCGGCCCGCGTAATGCTGCCTTCCTGGGCGACCACCCAGAAGTAGTGGAGATGTTTGTAGTTGAGCATGGCCATGGGTTTCACAGGAAAAAACGAAGTGTTCGTCAATTTTCCTCCGGTTTTTATGAGTTCGGCAAGCCCCTAGAATGCGCTCCACTGTTTCCTTACCGGAGTTGCCATGAAACGCGTCGTTCTCTTTATCGCTACCAATCTGGCTGTGATGCTGGTCCTCGGCGTGGTTACCAGCCTGCTCGACATCAATCGTTTCCTGACCGCCAACGGCCTGAATATCGGCATGCTGCTCGCCTTCGCCGGCGCCATCGGCTTTGGCGGCGCCTTCATTTCGCTGCTGATGTCGAAAACAATGGCCAAGTGGAGCACCGGCGCCCGCGTCATTGAGGCGCCGAGCAATTCGACCGAAGTCTGGCTGGTCGACAGTGTCACCAAGCTGGCCGGGCGGGCCGGTCTGCCGATGCCGGAAGTCGCCATCTACGAAGGCGAACCGAATGCCTTCGCCACCGGCGCCTCGAAAAACAGTTCGCTGGTTGCCGTGTCGACCGGCTTGCTGCAGGGCATGACCCGCGAGGAGGTCGAGGCGGTACTGGCCCACGAAGTCGCCCATATCGCCAATGGCGACATGGTGACGCTGACGCTGATCCAGGGCGTGGTCAATACCTTCGTCGTCTTCCTGTCGCGCCTCGTCGGCTATGCCGTCGATTCCTTCCTGCGCCGCAATGACGAGGAAAGCAGCGGGCCGGGCATCGGCTATATGGTGACCAGCATGATCTGCGAAGTGGCCTTCGGTTTGCTGGCCAGCATCATCGTCGCCTGGTTCTCCCGTCAGCGCGAATTCCGTGCCGATGCCGGCGCCGCCCAGTTCATGCGCTCGCCGATACCGATGCAGAACGCACTGCGCCGCCTCGGCGGCCTGCATACCGAGGCGCTGCCGCAGAACATGGCCGCCTCGGGTATTGCCGGCGGCCAGGGCTGGCTGGGGCTGTTTTCCAGCCATCCGCCGCTCGAAGAACGCATCGCCGCCCTGGGAGGTCGTTAAGCCGATGCCCGCGTGGCATACGACTTGCTGAGTGCATGACATGATCGACTATAAAAAACTGTTTCTTGTTGTCTGGGGATTAGCTGCCGCACCGGTTTTTGCGCAAGCTCAGTACGACCTGAAAGGCCTGGAAACGCTGGCTCTGACCTCCAGCAGTTCGCTGCTGGCGGCGCGCGACCAGGTGAGTGCGGCGCGCTATGCCGTCGATTCGGCGGCTGCCTTTCCCAATCCGGAGCTCGAGTATTTGGGCGGTACGGCCCGCTCGCGGGCGCCGGGGGGCAACACCGGCGACGCGCGCAGCGTCGTGCTGACCCAGCCGCTCGACCTGCCCGGGCGCCGGGCGGCGCGGATCGGTGCGGCGCAAGCCGGGCTGGAGGCCAGTGCCGCTGCCCAGCGGGCGTTCGAGGCCGATGTTCTGGCCCGTCTGCGCCTGCGCTATTTCGAGTTGTTGCGCCGCCAGGCGGAATTGCTCAATGCCCAGGAAGACGTGAAACTCATGGAGAGTGTGCGCTCACGTATCGCCTTGCGGGTCGAGCAGGGCGAAGCGCCGCGCTTCGAGTTGATCAAGTCGGAAGGGGAAGCCCTGAATGCCCAGAAGAGTGCTCAGGCGGCCGGCCTGCGGGTGCAGCAGGCGCGTTCGCTGTTGCGTCAGATGGTGGGCACCGCCTTGCCGGAAGACTTCAGTGTGACCGGTGCCTTGGGCGATGTGCCGGCTCTGCCGGCCAGCGCCGGCCTGCAACGGCAACTGCTCGATTCCAGCCCTGAGCTGGCGCGGGCGCGCGCCGAAATGGTGCGTGCGCAGCGCCAGCTCGATCTGGAACGCAGCCAGCGCTGGCCCAATGTCGCGCTCAAGGCAGGTTATGACGAAGACCCGGAGGTGCGCACCTCGAAAATCGGGGTGGTGGTATCCATTCCGCTCTGGGACCGGCGCCGCGGCCCGGTGGGCGAGGCGGCGGCGCAGCTGTCGCGGGCCCGCCATGAACTGGAGGCCCAGCAGTTCTCGCTGGGCCAGAACCTCGAGGCGGCCGTCCAACAATACGAGATCGCCCAGACGCAGATGACTGCACTCGAATCCGGCATCGTCCGCCAGGCCGAGTCGGCGCTGAAAGTCGCGGAAGCGGCCTATCGCTTCGGCGAGCGCGGCTATATCGAAGTGCTCGATGCCCAGCGTGTCTATCGCGCGGCGCGCAGCGAACTGATCGCCGCCCGCTTCGAACTGGCCGCAGCGTGGGTGGAAATAGAAAGATTGCAGGCACTGCCCGGAGGAAGCAAGCAATGAAAACGGCCACCGCCATGGTGTTGAGCGCGGTACTGCTGCTCGGCTGCAACAAGGAAAGCGGCAAGTCGGTCGCGGCGCCCCCGGCAGACCCAGCCCTGGTCGCCCCGGCCCAGGAGCTGCTGGCGCAGCTCAAACTCGAAAACGTCAGTCGCCGGCCGATCGCCGAAACGTTGCGAGTGGCCGGACAGATCAGTTTCGACGAGCAGCGCCTGGCGCGGATCGGGGCCACGATTACCGGCCGGGTCACCGATATCGATGCCGTGCTCGGCCAGTCCGTCAGGAAAGGCGATGTGCTGGCCCGCCTCAACAGTAGCGAATTGTCCAGCCAGCAACTGGCCTACCTCAAGGCGCGCGCCCAACTGGAATTGAACCGGCGCAATGCCGAGCGGGCCAGGGCGCTCTATGAGGCCGACGTCATCGGTGCCGCCGAGTTGCAGCGCCGCGAGAGCGAACACCATATTTCCATTGCCGAAACGCGGGCGGCCGCCGATCAGCTCCAGTTGCTCGGCGTCTCGCCGGCCGCGATCGATCGCCTTGGCAAACAAGGGGCCGTCAATTCCGTGACGCCGGTGGTGGCGAACTTGAGCGGAGTTGTCGTCGAGCGCCGGCTGGCTCAGGGACAAGTCGTGCAGCCGGCCGATGCGCTGTTCGTGGTTGCCGATCTCACCCGGCTGTGGGCCGTGGCGCAGGTGCCCGAGCAGCAGGTCAGCCAGGTCAGGGAAGGGCAGGCGGTGAGCATCGAGGTACCGGCGCTGGGCCATGAAAAGCTGGTCGGCAAGCTGATTTACGTCGGCCGGACCATCGATCCGGAGACGCGCACGGTGCTGGTACGCACCGAACTGGACAATCGCGAGGGTCGTCTCAAGCCGGCCATGCTGGCGTCGATGCTGATCGAGGCTAAGCCGGTCGAGCGCCTGGTCGTGCCGGCCAGTGCCGTGGTCCGCGAGAATGACGAGGACCATGTCTTCGTGGCCGAGGGCGACGCTGTTTTCCGTCTGCTCAAGGTCAAGCTCGGTGTCGAACAGGGCGGTCAGCGCGTCGTGCTCTCCGGCCTCAAGGGGCAAGAGAAGATCGTCGTCGACGGCGCCTTTCACCTGAACAATGAACGCAACCGCAAGGAAATGGAGGGCTCGTGATCGAGTCGCTGGTTCGTGCGGCGCTCAAGCAGCGCCTGATTGTCGCGGTGATCGCCTTCATCCTGCTGTTTTTCGGGCTGGATGCGGCGCGCAAGCTGTCGGTCGATGCCTTCCCCGATGTCACCAACATCCAGGTCCAGATCGCCACCGAAGCGCCGGGACGTTCGCCGGAAGAAGTCGAGCGCTTCGCCAGCGTGCCGCTCGAAGTGGCGATGACCGGCCTGCCCGGCCTGGAGGAAATGCGTTCGCTGAACAAGCCGGGCCTGTCGCTGATCACGCTGGTCTTCAATGACAAGACCGATGTCTATTTCGCCCGCCAGCTGGTGATGGAGCGCCTGCTCGAAGTCGGTTCGCGCCTGCCGGAAGGTATCCGGCCGGTGCTCGGGCCGGTATCCACCGGCCTCGGCGAAGTCTATCAATACACGCTGGAGCGCCCGGATGACGGCGATCGGACCCTGAGCCAGGAAGAGCTGATGCAGCGCCGGATCGCCCAGGACTGGGTGGTCCGGCCCTTGTTGCGCTCGATTCCCGGCGTTGCCGAAATCAACTCCCAGGGCGGTTACGCCAAGCAGTACCAGGTGCTGGTCAATCCCGACAAGCTGCGCCATTTCGGCTTGTCGGTCGCCGACGTCTATCAGGCAGTCGGGCGCAACAATGCCAATGCCGGCGGCGGGGTGCTGCCGCAATATGCCGAGCAGTACCTGATCCGCGGCATCGGCCTGGTGCGCGATCTCGACGACCTGCGCGCCATCGTGCTCAAGGAAAAGGACGGTGTGCCGGTCTATGTCCGCGACGTGGCCGAAGTGCAGATCGGCCATGAGGTGCGCCAGGGCGCCGTGATCAAGAATGGCACGACGGAAGCGGTCGGCGGCGTGGTGATGATGATCGCCGGCGGCAACGCCAAGGCCGTGGTCGGCAAGATCAAGGAAAGGGTGGACGAGATCAACGCCAAGGGCATGTTGCCGGACGGCCTGAAAATCGTTGCCTATTACGACCGTTCGGAACTGGTCGATGCAGCGTTGTGGACCGTGACCAAGGTGCTGCTCGAAGGTGTCGTGCTGGTCGTCGTCGTGCTGTTCCTCTTTCTCGGGGACGTGCGCTCGTCGCTGATCGTCGTCGCCACCCTGGTGTTGACGCCGCTGCTCACCTTCTTTGCAATGAACAAGCTCGGCATCTCCGCCAACCTGATGTCGCTGGGCGGCCTCGCCATCGCCATCGGCCTGATGGTCGACGGCTCGGTGGTGGTGGTCGAAAACGCTTTCCTGCAACTGGGGCGCCAAGCCAAGGCCGGCGAAAGCCAGTTGCGGGTGATTCTGCGCGCCGTCGTCGAAGTGGCGACGCCGGTCATTTTCGGGGTCGGCATCATCATCCTCGTCTTCCTGCCGCTGATGACGCTGGAAGGCATGGAGGGCAAGATGTTCGCGCCGCTCGCCTATACCATCGCCATCGCCCTGGCCATTTCGCTGGCCCTGTCGATGACGCTGACGCCGGTGATGTCGACCTACCTGTTGAAGCCGCCGGCCCATGACGGCGACCACGACACCCGGCTGATTGCGGCAATGAAACGGCGTTATCTGAAAATGCTGCACTGGGCGCTGGGCAACGAGAAGAAGACTGTGAGCGCCGCCGTTGTTGCTTTCGCGCTGACCGTCGCCGTGCTGCCTTTCCTCGGCACGGCCTTCATCCCGGAAATGAAGGAAGGCTCGGTGGTGCCCGGCATCAATCGGGTGCCCAACATTTCGCTGGAAGAATCGATCAAGATGGAAATGGAGGCGATGCGCCTGGTCATGCAGGTGCCCGGCGTCAAGTCGGCGGTGTCCGGCGTCGGCCGCGGCGAATCGCCGGCCGATCCGCAGGGGCCGAACGAGTCGACGCCCATCGTCAGCCTCAAGCCGCGCAGCGAATGGCCTTCGGGCTGGACGCAGGACGATATCCAGGATGCCATGCGCGACAAGCTCAAGGCTTTGCCCGGCGTGCAGATCGTCATGGCGCAGCCGATTTCCGACCGCGTTGACGAGATGGTCACCGGCGTGCGTTCCGATATCGCGGTCAAGGTTTTCGGCGATGATCTCGACCAGTTGAAAAAGCTCGCCGGCCAGATCGGCAAGGTCGCCCAGGCCCTGCAAGGGGCACAGGACTTGCGCATCGAGCGGATCAGCGGGCAACAGTATCTTTCGGTCGAAATCGATCGCCAGGCGATCGCCCGCCTCGGCCTCAATGTCTCCGACGTCAACGATGTGCTGGAAACGGCGATCGGCGGTAAGGTGGCGACCGAGATTTTCGAGGGCGAGCGGCGTTTCCCGGGCGTCGTGCGTTTGCCGGAAAGCTTCCGCGACAATGTCGAGGCCATCTCGAATGTCCTGATCACTTCGCGTAACGGTGCCCAGGTGCGCCTGACCGACGTTGCGAAAATCAGCGTCATGGACGGTCCGGCGCAGATTTCCCGCGAACTCGGCAAGCGCCGCATCGTCGTCGGCGTGAACGTCAAGGACCGCGACCTCGGCAGCTTCGTCGCCGAACTGCAACGGAAGGTCGAGCACCAGCTCAAGCTGCCGGAGGGCTATTACCTCGAGTGGGGCGGCCAGTTCCAGAACATGGAGCGGGCGCTGGGTCACCTGATGGTGATCATCCCGATCACCATCGCGGCGATTTTCTTCCTGCTTTTCCTGCTCTTCAATTCGCTGCGTTTCGCGAGCCTGATCATCACCGTGCTGCCCTTTGCCTCGATCGGTGGTGTCATCGGCCTGTTCATCAGCCGCGAGTATCTCTCGGTGCCGGCCTCCGTCGGTTTCATCGCACTGTGGGGCATTGCCGTGCTGAACGGCGTCGTGCTGGTCTCCTACATCCGCGGTTTGCGCGAGGAAGGGCGCAGCGTGCGCGAGGCGGTGGTCGAAGGCGCGACGCTGCGCTTCCGGCCGGTGATGATGACGGCGACGGTCGCCATGCTCGGCCTGATTCCCTTCCTGTTTTCGAGCGGGCCGGGTTCCGAAGTGCAGCGGCCGTTGGCCATCGTCGTTATCGGTGGGCTGATAACATCCACCTTGCTGACGTTGGTGGTTCTGCCGACCATCTATCGCTGGTTTGACGACGAGAAGGTCGAGGCATGAAGAAGGGAAAGCGATGAAAGAGATCAAGGCGGTCATCCGCCCCAACAAGCTGGCCGCCCTGCGCGATGCGCTGATCGTGCTGCCCGGTTTTCCCGGCATGACGGTGAGCAAGGTCGAAGGCTGCAGCGCGCCCTCGCGCCATGTCCCGGCGCGGACCCGGATCAAGGACGAACTGACCGATTACACGCCCAAGGTGCGGGTCGAGATTGTCGCGCCCGATGATGTGGCGGAAGCGATTTTCCGGCGCGTTACCGAAATCGCCCAGACCGGCCACTATGGCGACGGTCTGGTCTGGATGGTCGAAGTCGAGCAGGCCGCCTTCATTTTCAAGACCACGCCAAGCGGCACCGACCTGTAAGACCGCTCAGCCGGGCGTTGCCGTGCCCACGGCGGCGATGGCGGCGGCCAGTTGGTGCAGGATGTCTTCCATAGCTTGACGTACGGCCGGGGTGTCGAGGTCGCCGATTCTCTGCTGGCCGGGAATGCCCTGTTCCAGTTGGCGGGCCAGGTGGACGATGCCGAAAAGTTCGAGATGTTCGGCCTGCTGCGCGAGTTCCAGGGCTTCCAGCTTGATGGCGTAGGCGTCGGGCGGCAGGGCGGCGAGCGCGTCGTGCAGGCGCTCCAGCCTTTCGCCCGCTTCGCCGACGAACAATTGGTCGAGCACCGCTGAACGCAGGCCGGAACCGCGACCGGGAGCAAGGCTGTTTTCCAGGCGCTGGGCGAAATGCCGGGCGCGCTCGGCAAACAGCACGTGTTCCAAGCCGCCGGCTTCGCCGAAACATTCGATGGCGGCGGTCAGGGCGGCGATCAGGCGCGGTGCCGGGTTGCCGTGTTCCAGGGCATCGGTGGCGCTGGCCAGTGCTTCGCCCAGATGCAGGCAGTCGGCGTCCGCAGTTTCCAGGGCGATGGCATAGAGCGCAAAGATGGCCGGGCGAATGTCGTCGGCGCCCCGGTCATGCCGGGTTCCCCAGGCGGTGGCCAAGCGGGTGCACGCCGCGATCCAGCGCTGGTTCAACTCTTCATCGAAGCGCAACGGGCGCGGCTTGGCCAGCCAGGGCAGGATGGCCGCGGTGGCTTCCAGCGTCGGAGCCAGCGCGGCGCGCGTTTCCTTGAGATCCCCCTCGGGGATGCCGGTCATCGAAAAATTACTGACCGGCCAGCTTGGCGAAGGCGCTGACGACTTCGGGCGGCGCCTGGACCAGTTCGATCAGCACGCCTTCGCCGCCGATCGGGAATTCCTCGTTGCCCTTGGGGTGCAGGAAAGTGATGTCGAAACCGGCCGCGCCCTTGCGGATGCCGCCCGGGGCGAAACGCACGCCGTTGGCCGAGAGCCATTCGACGGCCTTGGGCAAGTCGTCGATCCACAGGCCGACGTGGTTGAGCGGCGTCGCATGCACGGCGGGCTTCTTTTCCGGATCGAGCGGCTGCATCAGGTCAACTTCAACCTTGAACGGGCCGGTACCCATGGCGCAGATGTCTTCGTCGACGTTTTCACGCTCGGAAACGAAGGTGCTGGTAATTTCCAGGCCAAATTTCTCGACCCACAGGGTGCGCAGTTTTTCCTTGGAAGGGCCGCCGATGGCGATTTGCTGGATGCCGAGAACCTTGAAGGGACGTGTCATGACTGGATTCCTGTCGATGGTGGGTTTGCGTAATCCATAATTATAAAGTCTTCGCCGGCTTGGGGAAGTCTCGGCTCAACGCTGCTTCCGGTAGGCATGAAAGAGCAGTGCGACGCCGATGGCGATCATCGGCAGCGACAGCCATTGTCCCATGCTGATCGTGTAGGACAGCCCGAAAATGCCGGCATCGGGCTCGCGGAAATATTCGGTGATGAAGCGGAAGCTGCCATAGCCGATCAGGAACACGCCGGAAACGGCGCTCCGGGGGCGCGGCTTGCTGCTGTACAGCCAGAGGATGAGGAACAGGGCGAGGCCTTCCAGACCGACATGGTAGAGCTGCGACGGATGGCGCGGCTGCATGTCGCCGGACTGCGGGAAAATCATCGCCCAGGGCAGGCTGGGGTCGGCGACACGGCCCCACAGCTCCCCGTTGATGAAATTACCGATCCGGCCAGCCGCCAGGCCGAGCGGCACCAGCGGAGCGATGAAATCGGTGACGTCGAACCAGGCCAGGTTCTGCTTCCTGGCCCACAGCGTCATCGCCGCCAGCACGCCGAGAAAACCGCCGTGAAAGCTCATGCCGCCTTTCCAGACCGCGAGGATCTCCAGCGGATGCGAAAAATAGTAGCCCGGTTCGTAGAACAGAACCTGGCCCAGCCGCCCGCCGAGGATCACGCCGAGCATGCCGTAGAACAGCAGGTCGTCCAGCTGTTCGGCATCGAGCACGGTGGGCTGGCTCCTGATCCGCTGGCGGCCGAGCAGAATGAACTGCACGAAGGCCACCAGGTACATCAGGCCATACCAGCGCACCGACAGCGGGCCGAGGGAAAAAGCGACGGGATCGAACTGGGGATGGAGAAGCATCGAAGGCGCAGAGTGGGCTAGAATTAGCCGATTATAGTTCGCGCCCCTTGTTGCACGACATCGGGCGCCCTGTTTCAGATGGAGAATCCCATGCCGCAATACCGCTCACGCACCTCCACCCACGGCCGCAACATGGCCGGCGCCCGCGCCCTGTGGCGCGCCACCGGCATGAAGGACGGCGATTTCGGCAAGCCGATCATCGCCGTGGTCAATTCCTTCACCCAGTTCGTGCCGGGCCACGTCCATCTTAAGGACATGGGGCAACTGGTGGCGCGCGAAATCGAGGCGGCCGGCGGCATCGCCAAGGAATTCAACACCATCGCCATCGACGACGGCATCGCCATGGGGCACAGCGGGATGCTCTATTCCCTGCCCAGCCGCGACCTGATCGCCGATTCCGTCGAATACATGGTCAATGCCCATTGCGCCGACGCCATGGTCTGCATCTCCAATTGCGACAAGATCACCCCGGGCATGCTGATGGCGGCGATGCGCGTCAATATCCCGGTGATCTTCGTGTCGGGCGGCCCGATGGAAGCCGGCAAGGTGACGCTGCAAGGCCAGGTCGTCCACCTCGATCTGGTCGACGCCATGGTCAAGGCCGCCGACCACGCGGTGTCGCAAGCCGATCTCGACGAAATCGAGCGTTCGGCCTGCCCGACCTGCGGATCGTGCTCCGGGATGTTCACCGCCAACTCGATGAACTGCCTGACCGAGGCGCTCGGCCTCAGCCTGCCCGGCAATGGTACCGTGGTCGCCACCCATGCCGACCGCAAGCAGCTGTTCCTGAAGGCCGGCCGGCAGATCGTCGAATTGTGCAAGCGCTACTACGAGCAGGACGATCTTTCCGTGCTGCCGCGCGCCATCGCCAGCAAAGCGGCGTTCGAGAATGCGATGGCGCTCGACGTCTCGATGGGCGGCTCGACCAATACCGTGCTCCACTTGCTGGCCACGGCCCAGGAAGCCGGCGTTGATTTCACCATGGCCGACATCGACCGTATCTCCCGTTCGGTGCCCTGTCTGTGCAAGGTGGCGCCGATGACCGACAAGTACCATATCGAAGATGTGCACCGCGCCGGCGGCATCATGGGCATTCTCGGCGAACTGGACCGGGCCGGCCTGATCGCCCGCGACCTGCCGACTGTCCATGCCGAAACCATCGGCGACGCCATCGACCGCTGGGATGTGGTCCGCGAGCATGACGTCAAGGTGCACGAATTCTTCAAGGCGGCGCCCGGTGGCGTACCGACACAGGTCGCGTTCTCGCAGGATCGGCGCTATCACGAGCTGGATTTGGATCGCACCCACGGCTGCATCCGCAACCTCGCCAACGCGTACTCGCGGGATGGCGGCCTGGCCGTGCTCCACGGCAACATCGCGCTCGACGGCTGCATCGTCAAGACGGCCGGGGTCGATGAGTCGATCTGGAAGTTCAATGGTCGGGCTCGCGTTTTCGAAAGCCAGGATTCGGCCGTCGAAGGCATTCTCGCCGGCAATGTCGTGGCCGGCGATGTCGTGGTCATTCGCTACGAAGGTCCGAAGGGCGGCCCCGGCATGCAGGAAATGCTCTATCCGACGTCGTACCTGAAATCGATGGGCCTGGGCAAGGAATGTGCGCTGCTTACCGATGGCCGCTTCTCCGGCGGCACGTCCGGCCTGTCGATCGGTCACGCTTCGCCGGAAGCGGCCGACGGTGGCGCCATCGGCCTGGTCGAAGAAGGCGATCGCATCGAAATCGATATCCCGAACCGCCGCATTCACCTCGCCATTTCCGATGACGAACTGGCGAAGCGTCGTTCGGCGATGGAGGCCAAGGGCGAGGCGGCCTGGCAACCGGTTAATCGCGAGCGTGTCGTTTCGGCGGCCCTGCAGGCCTATGCGCTGATGGCAACCTCGGCTGACAAGGGCGCCGTGCGCGACGTCAGGCAGATCCAGCGCCGCAAATGAGCCTGCACGTCTGGCTCGGCTTCCTGCTGGCGGCGATCCTGATCGCCGTCACGCCGGGGCCGGGCGCCGTGGCCAGCATGAGCACCGGCTTGCGCCACGGCTACTGGTCAGCCCTGGCGGTCATTCTCGGCTTGCAGGCGGCGATCCTGCTGCATCTGACCCTGGTTGCCATTGGCCTGGGCGCCTTGCTGGCGGCGTCGCAAACCGCGTTTGACATGCTCAAGCTGGTCGGTGCCGCCTATCTGGTCTGGCTCGGTGTCAGGAAGTGGCGGGCTGCGCCGTCCCCGATCGATCCCCTGTTGCCGGCAGGCGAGCGCCGCGGGTTGTTCCTGCAGGGCCTGCTGGTCAATCTGACCAATCCGAAAGCCGTCATCTTCATTGGCGCGCTGGTCCCATCCTTCATCGATACCTCCGTCGAGCAATTTCCCCAGTATCTGGTGATCGCCATCACTCTTTGCCTGACCGATATGGCGGTCATGTCCGGCTATGCCCTGCTCGCAGCACGGCTCGGCAACCGTTTGCAGGCTCCGGCGCTGCAAAGGGCGCAGAACCGCCTGTTCGGCGGCCTCTTCGTCTCGGCCGGTGTGTTGCTCGGTGTTTCGTCGCGCAGCTAGCGAAAGGGTTGTCAACGGATGCCGATAGGCCGCGTTGTAAGGCTGTGGATCAGGCCTTGTCAGAACTTTCCTGCTTTTTCCCGACGCCGAGAAGCAGGCGTTTGCAAGGTAAGTGAAAGGGTCTTATCATCCGCGCTGGTTTCCCTGACAACCCGATGAACGGAGCGAAAAGATGAAAGCTGTTTATGTTGCAATGATGGCCGCCGCAGGTATCGTGATGGCCGGTCAAGCTTACGCCGACGAAGGTGCCGATCTGGCCAAGGCCAAGAACTGCCTGACCTGCCATGCCATCGACAAGAAGCTTGTTGGTCCGGCTTACAAGGATGTTGCCGCCAAGTACAAGGGCGACAAGGCTGCTCCGGCCAAGCTGGCCGCCAAGGTCAAGGCTGGTGGCAAGGGCGTCTGGGGCGAAATCCCGATGCCGCCGAACAACGTTACTGATGACGAAGCCAAGAAGCTGGTTGCGTGGGTTCTGTCCCAGAAGTAATCGCTCAATTGCAGTGCAAGCCGGCTTTCAGCCGGCTTTTTTCATTTTTAGGTGTTGACACAACTAATCGTTGTCCGGATAATCTTGCGTTCTCCGGAGGGGTACCCAAGCGGTCAACGGGAACAGACTGTAAATCTGTCGGCTCTGCCTTCGAAGGTTCGAATCCTTCCCCCTCCACCAGATTGAATGCTGTAGCGGCCTGTGCTGCGGGCGAAGGAATAAGCGGGTGTAGCTCAATGGTAGAGCTGAAGCCTTCCAAGCTTAAGACGAGGGTTCGATTCCCTTCACCCGCTCCATGCGCGGTACGGCTGGAGTTTTAAGGTAGGCCCATGTGGCTCAGTGGTAGAGCACTCCCTTGGTAAGGGAGAGGTCGGCAGTTCGATCCTGCCCATGGGCACCACCGATTAGCTTGGATTCTGGATTTTTTGTTATTTGATTATTGAGGAACTGGAATGGCTAAGGAAAAATTCGAGCGTACCAAGCCGCACGTCAACGTTGGCACCATTGGTCACGTTGACCACGGCAAGACCACGCTGACCGCCGCGATCACCACCGTGCTGTCCGCCAAGTTCGGCGGCTCGGCCAAGAAATACGACGAAATCGATGCGGCGCCGGAAGAAAAGGCTCGCGGTATCACGATCAATACCGCCCACGTCGAATACGAAACCGCCAATCGTCA
>JBLNBM010000026.1:0-28243 GCA_050259955.1 Bacteroidota bacterium | reverse complement strand
GTACCGGGGAAAATAATGGCCAGGTTCGCCGCTCGCCGTCTCCGCAATTCACCCTAAGCCGGCGCGGCAGCGCGCTGCCGTGGTGCGATCAATCCACCGCTCCAGCACCGTCGCGGTGCATTCCCCGCCGCCAACGCCAAAACGCAATGCTCGCCAGAAGCTAAGTTGTTGGTTAGAAAGCAATAATAATTCATGGCATCGTTTGTGCTCTTATGGTACCTGGCACCCTCAAGGGTGCCGGTAGAGGAGTCCCAACGACGGGGTTCCGTCTCTCTGGACGAAGGCGTCTTTCCGCGTTTCTGACGTGGACTGACGCTTTTTTTATTTGTTTCGCCGCTCGCAGTCGTTGATCTGGCCTGATTGGCGGCGCTATCTAACACCCCATGAACCGCGAGACGCTCGCCATGTTCAATTCCGGATATCGTGCTGAAGGACGGCCATGAAAAATGAAATCAAATCTACCTGCTGCTACTGCGGCGTCGGTTGTGGCGTATTGATCGAAACGGAGAATGGCAAGGTCACCGGCTTGCGGGGCGACCCGGATCATCCGGCCAATCGCGGCCGTCTATGCACCAAGGGCGCTACGCTCCACCTGACGACAGAATCGACCTATCGCCTGCAATATCCTGAGAAGCGCCTGTTACGCAACGGCGAGCGGCAGCGTATCTCCTGGGATCTGGCACTGGACGAGGCGGCCGATCGCTTCGCCGAAACCATTCGTCAGCATGGCCCCGATGCCGTTGCCTTCTATATTTCAGGGCAATTGATGACTGAGGACTACTACGTCTTCAACAAACTGGCCAAGGGGCTGATCGGGACCAATAACGTCGATACCAATTCGCGGCTGTGCATGTCGTCCGCCGTGGCCGGCTACAAACAGACGCTCGGCGTCGACGCGCCACCGTGCAGCTATGAAGACATCGATCACGCCGACCTCATCATGATCGCCGGGGCCAATCCCGCGCTGGCCCACCCGATCATCTTTCGGCGCATCGAGGATGCTCGTTCCGCCAATCCCGATCTGAAAATCATCGTTGTTGACCCACGTCGTTCGGAATCGGCGGAAATTGCCGATCTTCATCTGGCGATCAATCCCGGCACCGATATTGCGCTGTTCAATGGCCTGCTCCACGTGCTGATTGCCGAAGGTTTGATCGATGATGCTTACATCGGCGCCCATACCCTTGGCTTCGATACCTTGAAGGCCATTGTCCGGCGTTATACACCGCCCGTCGTCGCCGATATCTGCGGCGTCGCTGCGGCAAATATCGTTCAGGCGGCGCGCTGGTTCGGGGGCAGCCGGGCGGCGCTGTCCGTTTATTGCCAAGGGCTCAATCAATCGGTTCATGGGACCCACAACAACGCCGGCATCATCCATCTGCATCTGGCTTGCGGGCAGATCGGCCGGCCAGGTGCCGGGCCCTTCTCGCTGACCGGGCAGCCGAATGCGATGGGCGGTCGCGAGGTGGGCGGACTGTCCAACCTGTTGTCGGCCCATCGCGATCTGGCGAATGCGGACGATCGTGCCGAAATTGCCCGCTTCTGGGGCATTCCCAGCGTGCCCGCCGATCCCGGAAAGTCCGCCGTCGATATGTTCAAGGCGCTGAAAAGCGGCGAAATCAAAGCCCTGTGGATTGCCTGCACCAATCCGGCCCAGTCGTTGCCGAACCAGGCCGCAGTGCGGGAAGCACTGCAGGCGGCAGACTATGTGGTTCTGCAGGAAGCTCATGGCAATACCGATACTGCGGAATTCGCCGACCTGCTCCTGCCGGCCAGTGGGTGGGGGGAAAAGCACGGGACGGTCACCAATTCAGAACGGCGTATCACGCGCGTTCGGTCCGCCGTGCCGCCGCCCGGTGAAGCGCGCCACGACTGGGCAATCGCTGTTGACTTCGCCCGCCGTCTGGGCC
The DNA here is from genome assembly GCA_050259955.1 of Bacteroidota bacterium. Classification (GTDB taxonomy): domain Bacteria; phylum Pseudomonadota; class Gammaproteobacteria; order Burkholderiales; family Rhodocyclaceae; genus Azonexus. Next base: position 26,333 of record JBLNBM010000026.1, on the reverse strand, counting down.
GCCGGCTGGATAATCCGGCCACGGACATACTGTTTCCGTACACCGCTGCCGAGTCGATTTTCAATGAGCACCGTGAAAGCACGCGCGGTCGCGACCTCGACATCACCGGCCTGAGCTACGCGCTTCTCGAGAGCCAGGGGCCACAGCAGTGGCCTTTCCCGGAAGGTGCGTCGGCAAGCAAGACCCGGCTATATGAAGATGGCCATTTCCCCACCCCGGACGGCCGGGCGCGCTTCGTCGCCATCGAGCATCTGCCCACGGCGGAAAGCACCTCGCCGGCTTATCCCATCAGCCTGCTGTCGGGGCGGATGCGCGACCAGTGGCACGGCATGAGCCGCACCGGCACCGTGCCGCGCCTGTTCAATCTCGAGGACGAAGCCGTGCTCGGCATGCATCCTTGCGACATGCGCCACCGTGGGTTGGAAGCGGGCGATCTGGTCAAAGTCGACAATCGGCGCGGCGCCACCATCGTTCGTGTCTCCGAGCGGCCAGGCTTGAAAAAGGGAACTGCGTGGCTGCCGATGCACTGGGGCAAGCAGTTCATGAATTCACACGGCGCCAATGCGCTGGCCAGCGATGCCACCGATCCCCATTCGAAACAACCCGAACTAAAGCATGCCGCCGTACAGGTGACGCGCCTGAATCTGCCTTATCCCCTGGCTATCATCCGCCGTTGCCATTCGCCGGCCGAGGCCCTGGAATTGATGGCGCAGGCCCGTGCCCGCCTGGGCGATTTTCCTTACGCCACGGTCGGTCTTTACGGCCGGAAGACGCCGCTCGTCGTCTTTCGCGCCGCCACTGCCGAGCCGCTACCCGAGGTGGACATTGCCGGGCTGGACCGGCTGTTCGGCGTGGACGGCGATGAAGGCGCGATCGTCTATGTCGATGCCGGGCGCCGGATCGCCAAGAAGGCGGTCGCCCGGGAAGGTCGTCTGCTCGGCGTCCGGCTGGCCGGCGAAACACTGGCCCAGGGCTGGCTGAAGCAGGCGATGGCCGAAGACGAACTGGACGCCGGCCTGATCCGTTTTGCCCTGGCGCCGACGGCCCAGCCGCCGAAGAGCATAGTGCCGCGCAACATCGTCTGCAAATGCGCCGATGTCAGCGATCTGCAGATTCGCGATGAAATGGCCTCGGGCGCCGCCCTGCCGCAACTCCAGGAACGCTTGAAGTGCGGCACCTTCTGCGGTTCCTGCGTTCCCGATATCAAGCGCATGCTCGAGGTGGCCGCGGCCTGATGTGGAGCTTGCGGACCGGCCGAGGATCGAGGTCTCCGGCCGGGCAAAGCAGGGCATCCGGCCCGTGAGCCTGCACCGCGCTGGTTAATGATGCCCGGTTTTGGTGCGGGGCCGGCTGGCCATTTCTTGATAGATTGACAAATAAACAATGACTTAAATGATGGTACGCCAATTGCTTTATTAGAGTCTGTAAAGCGAGTTTGCCGCCAACGAAGGCGGCGAGATGGCAACGACGTCATGCGCTAAAGATAATTTTGCACCCCTGGGTGCGCGCAACGTTGGAGTCAACCATGAGCAAGCCTCGTCTCGTCCTGATCGGCAACGGCATGGCCGGTGTCCGTACCATCGAAGAACTGCTGAAGATCAAGCCGGATCATTACGACATCACGATCTTCGGCGCAGAACCCCACCCGAACTACAACCGCATTCTGCTTTCGCCGGTGCTTGCCGGTGAAATGACCATCCAGGAAATCGTCCTCAACGAACTGGAGTGGTATGAGAAAAACGGCATCAAACTGCACACCGGCAAACAGATCAGCCGAATCGACCGCGTCAAGCGCAAGGTTATCGCCGATGACGGCACCGAGGAGGAATACGACCGCCTGCTGATCGCCACCGGCTCGACGCCCTTCATGCTGCCGATCCCGGGCAACGACCTGCCGGGCGTTATTGGCTATCGCGATATCAAGGATACCGACGAGATGATCGAAGCCGCCCGCCAGCACAAGCATGCGGTGGTGATCGGCGGCGGCCTGCTCGGCCTTGAAGCGGCCAATGGTCTGAAGTTGCGCGGCATGGACGTCACCGTGGTCCACCTCGGGCCGTGGCTGCTCGAACGCCAGCTCGACGAGGTCGCCGGCAAGATGTTGCAGAAGTCCCTCGAAGACAAGGGCCTCAAGTTCCTGCTGCAGAAGCAGACCGAAATGCTGATCCAGGGCGAAAGCGGCCGCGTTGCCGCAGTCCGCTTCAAGGACGGCATGCAAATTCCGGGCGACCTCGTCGTCATGGCCGCCGGTATCCGCCCGAACTATTCATTGGCCGAGTCTTCCGGCATCTACTGCAACCGCGGCATCGTGGTGAACGACACCATGCAAACCTACGACCCGAAGGTCTATGCGGTCGGCGAATGCGTCAGCCATCGCGGTATCGCCTACGGCCTGGTGGCGCCGCTATTCGAGCAGGCCAAGGTCGCCGCCAACCATCTGGCCGGTTACGGTATTGGCCGCTATGTCGGTTCAGTGACCTCGACCAAGCTCAAGGTCACCGGCATCGACCTGTTTTCGGCCGGCGAATACATGGGCGGCAAGGACACCGAGGAAATCGTCCTCAACGACCCGTACGGCGGCGTGTACAAGAAGCTGGTGATCAAGGACAACAAGCTGATCGGCGGCGTGATGTACGGCGATACGGCGGATGGTCCGTGGTACTTCCAATTGCTCAAGGATGGCCGCGACATCCACGACATCCGCGATTCGCTGATCTTCGGTCAGTCGCTGGTCGGCGACGTCGGCCACGCCGGCAACAGCAAGGCGGCCGAGATGGCCGACAGCGCCGAAGTCTGCGGCTGCAACGGCGTGACCAAAGGGAGCATCGTCAAGGCGATCAAGGAAAATGGGCTATTCACGCTGGACGAAGTGAAGAAACACACCAAGGCGGCCTCTTCCTGTGGTTCCTGTGCCGGTCTCGTCGAACAGATTCTCGCCTCGACCATCGGCGGTGCCTACACCCCGGCGGCGTCGGACAAGAAGCCGGTGTGCGGCTGTACCGACCATTCGCACAAGATGGTGCGCGATGCCATTCGCGACCAGCACCTGACGCGCAAGGAAGATGTCTTCAAGGCGCTGGAATGGAAGACGCCGAACGGTTGCGACAAATGCCGGCCGGCCGTGAATTACTACCTGATCTCGACCTGGCCGCACGAAGCCAAGGACGATCCGCAATCGCGCCTGATCAACGAACGTTCGCATGCCAATATACAGAAGGACGGCACCTATTCGGTGGTGCCCCGGATGTGGGGTGGCCTGACGACGCCGGCCGAACTGCGCGCCATCGCCGATGCGGCGGAGAAATACAATGTCCCCACCGTCAAAGTCACCGGCGGCCAGCGGATCGACCTCTTGGGCGTCAAGAAGGAAGACCTGCCGGCCATGTGGGCCGACCTCAACGCCGCCGGCATGGTTTCCGGACATGCTTACGGCAAGTCGATCCGCACCGTGAAGACCTGTGTCGGCGCCGAACACTGCCGCTTCGGCACCCAGCTCGCCATGTCGATGGGCGTCAAGCTGGAAAAGATGCTGTTCGACATGTACGCGCCGCACAAGGTCAAGCTCGCCGTCTCCGGCTGCCCTCGCAACTGCGCCGAAGCCGGCATCAAGGACGTCGGCATCATCGGTGTCGATTCCGGTTACGAAATCTACATCGCCGGCAACGGCGGCATCAAGACCGAGGTTGCCCAGTTCCTGTGCAAGGTCGGGTCGGACGAGGAGGTCATGGAATATTCCGGCGCCTTTCTGCAGCTCTATCGCGTCGAAGGCTGGTACCTGGAGCGCACCTGTCACTGGCTGGAACGGGTCGGCATGGACTACGTCAAGGGCAGGATTCTCGAAGACGAGGAAGGGCGCAAGGCGCTGTACGCGGCGCTGCTCGATTCGCTGAAGGATGCTAGGGACCCGTGGGCCACGTCGCGCGAACCGGAGGCGATCAAGCAATTCATCCCGATCGCCGTCGAAGCCTGAAGAATTCGGAAAATGAGGAATATGAAATGAGCAACTGGAAACTGATCTGCAAGCTGGACGACATCCCGCAACTGGGTTCGCGCATCGTCCGGCCGGCCAAAGGTGGCGACATCGCCATCTTTCGCAACGCCGAAGACGAGGTGTTCGCGCTCCATGACAAATGCCCCCACAAGAGCGGTCCGCTCTCACAGGGCCTCGTCCATGGCCGGACGGTCACCTGCCCGCTGCATGGCTGGAATATCGGCCTGACCGACGGTCATGCGCTGGCGCCGGATGTCGGCTCATGCGGCAGGTTCGAGGTCAAGGTCGAGGACGGCGACGTCTATCTCGCCGTCTGACCAGGGGTGACGATCATGAACAAATCCTTCCTCAAGGCCGGCCATACGCCCACGCTGCTGGCGGCTTTCCTATATTTTGACCTGGCCTTCATGGTCTGGGTCATCCTCGGGCCGCTCGGCATCGGCATCGCCAAGGATCTCGACCTGTCGCATGCCGAAAAGGGTCTGATGGTGGCGACCCCGGTACTGGCCGGTGCGCTGCTGCGCATCGTCATGGGCATCCTGGTCGATCGGCTGTCGCCGAAAAAAGCCGCCATCATCGGCCAGGTCGTCGTGATCGGGACCATGACCTATGCCTGGCTGCTCGGCGTTCATTCCTATGCCGAAGTGCTGGTTTTAGGCGTCTTCCTCGGCGTCGCCGGTTCCTCGTTCGCCGCGGCGCTGCCGCTTGCCTCTCGCTGGTATCCCGCCGAACATCAGGGGACCGCGATGGGCATCGCCGGGGCAGGCAATTCGGGAACGGCACTCGCCGCGCTGTTCGCGCCGGGGCTGGCGGCGGCTTTCGGGTGGACCAATGTGTTCGGCATCGTGCTGATTCCGCTGGTCGTCGTGCTGATCGCCTTCTGCATCATGGCCAAGGATGCGCCCGATGCGCCGCCGCCGAAGACGCTGGCCGAATACCTGAAGGTCTTGAAGGACAAGGATGCCTGGTGGTTCATGTTCTTCTATTCGGTGACTTTCGGCGGCTTCGTCGGTCTCGCGTCCTCGCTGGTCATTTATTTCAACACCCAGTACGGGCTCGATCCGAAAACGGCCGGCTTCTTCACGGCCGGCTGCGTCTTCGCCGGTTCGCTGGTGCGCCCGATCGGCGGTAACGTGGCCGACCGCATCGGCGGCGTCAAGTCGCTGACTGTGATGTACATCCTGGCTGCGATTTTCCTGGCCATCGTCAGCACCGGCCTGCCGGCAGCCTGGATGGCGCTGCTCGCCTTCGTCGGCGCCATGCTGGCGCTGGGCATGGGCAACGGGGCGGTGTTCCAGCTGGTTCCCCAGCGCTTCAGGAAGGAAATCGGCGTGATGACCGGCCTGGTCGGCATGGCCGGCGGCGTCGGTGGTTTTTACCTGGCGTCCAGCCTCGGTTATTCCCGCCAGATCACCGGCAGCTACCAGCTCGGCTTCCTGATCTTCGCCGGGCTGGCGGTGCTCGCCCTGGTCGGACTGACCGGCGTCAAGACCCGCTGGCGCACGACCTGGGGCGCCAGCCACCTGACCGCAGCCAAGATCTGAGGCGCCGGGCCGGCGAGCGAAAGTTCGCCGGCCCGCCTACGCCCCTGGTTGTACTATGCCGCTCATGAATGTACGGGACCAAAACGCCTTGCAACTGGCTATCGGCCATGCTTCCCTGACCGGGCCGCGTGAGCGCAACGAGGATTTCTGCGGGGCGGCGACGCCCGAGGGGCCGGAACTCGAGAACAAGGGCGTCATTGCCGCGGTCGCCGATGGCATCGGCGGCCACAAGGGTGGCCGCGAGGCCGCCGAATATACGGTGCGCGGCCTGCTCGCCGACTATTTTGCGACGCCGGATACCTGGAGCGTGCCGCGCGCCGTCGAAACGGTCGCCACGGCGCTCAATCGCTGGGTCATTGCCGAGGCCGGGCGCAATGTCGAACTGGCCGGGATGGCGACGACGCTGTCGGCGATGGTGCTGCGCGGCCGGCGCTTCTTCACGGCGCATATCGGCGATAGCCGGATCTATCGCCTGCAGTCCGGGCAGCTGGATCGCTTGACGGTCGATCACACCTGGGAGCATCCCGAGCTGAACAATGTGCTGTCGCGGGCCATCGGTCTGGACCCGCGCCTCCTGCTCGATTGCTCGGATGGTGAGCTGGCTGTCGATGATCGCTTCCTGCTGGTTTCCGACGGCGTCTGGGGCATCCTGCCCGATGCGCTGATCGCCGAGGTGCTGCTCGATCATCCGGAAGCGCAGGCGGCAGCGGCGGCACTGACCAGCCTGGCACTGGCGCAGGGCGGGCACGACAACGCGACGGCGCTCGTCATCGATGTCCTCGCTCTACCTTCGGCGGGCCTGCGCGACAGCCTGGAAAGCGCCGCCGGCCTGCCCCTGCCGCCGCGATTGAAGCCCGGGCATGAACTGGACGGGCTGGTGGTCGAGGAAATCCTGCACGATGCGCGGGAGACGCTGCTTTATCGGGTGAGCAATCCGCGCAGCACCCAGCAACTGGTTCTCAAGACGCTGCAGCCCCGGATGAGCGGCGACGCCGCAGCGAGCGCCGCCCTGCTGATGGAGGAATGGCGGGCGCGGCGCGTGATCTCGCCGCATTTTCCGCAAGTCGTGCCGGCCGAGCCGCGCAGTTGCCTGTATTACCTGATGACTTGGCACGCCGGCGCCACGCTGCAGGCCAGGCTCGATGCCGGGCAGCACTTTCCGGCCGGCGAAGTCGTGCGCCTGGGCATATCGCTGCTGCGCGCCATTGCCACCTTGCACCGGCTCGATATCGTGCACCGCGATATCAAGACCGACAATGTCCATCTCGGCCAGGATGGCGTGGTGCGGGTGCTCGATCTCGGCGTTTCCGTCTGTCTTGGCGAACGCAAATCAGACGAGCCGCTCGGTCGTGCCGGAACGCCTTCCTACATGGCGCCCGAGCTTTTCGCCGGGGCCGCTCCGGAGTCCGGCCACGATTTGTATGCCGCCGGCGTGGTGCTCTATCATCTGCTTACCCGGAAATATCCTTACGGCGAAATCGAACCCTTCCAGTCGCCACGATTCGCCGAGCCGGTTCCGCCGACCCGTTGGCGCCCGGAAATTCCCGGCTGGCTGGAAAACATCCTGCTCAAGGCGGTGGCCAGGGAAGCCCGGGATCGTTTCGAAACGGCGGAGGAATTCATCCTCGCGCTGGAGCGCGGCGCGGCGCGGCCGATCGCACCGCCGGGCCGTCAGGCGCTAATTCAGCGCAATCCGCTTCGATTCTGGAAGCTGGTGGCTGCCGTTTCCCTGCTGGTGAATTTCCTGTTGCTGCTGATCATGCGACATTAAGACGAATGGCCGCTGGCCGAAGATGCCTGGCGGCATCCGCAGCGTGATGACATTCAGTTTTGCAGGCAAGACTGGGTGAAATCTGCTTGCAGCACTTCCCGTACCGGCAGGAATCGGGCAACGACTTCGTCCGCCGTGAGCGGCTTGGCGAAGAAATAACCCTGACCGGTCTGGCAGCCGAGGGAACGCAAGGCATCGAGCTGTTCCTGGGTCTCGATCCCTTCGGCGACAACGGTCAGCCCCAGGGTACGCGACATGGCAATGATGGTCTGGGCGATGGCCCGATCGTCCGGGTTGCTGGCGATTTCGTTGACGAAAGCCCGGTCGATCTTCAGTTCGTCCAGCGGATAACGCCGCAAATAGGACAGGGACGAGTAACCGGTACCGAAATCGTCGATGCTCAGCGACACGCCCAGCGCTTTCAGTTCCCGCAGCAAGCGCTGGGCCTGGTCGGGGTCGGCCATCAGGGCGCCTTCGGTCAGTTCGATGGTGATTTGCTCGGCCCGCAGATCGTAATGATCGAGCAAGCGCCGCATCGAATTGGGCACGTGGGAGCGCCGCAATTGTTCCGGAGAGACATTGATGGAAACCCGGGGTACCGAATAACCCTGGGTCTGCCAGGACGCCACCTGGCGGCACGCGGCATCGGCGACCCATTCCCCGACGTGGTCGATCAATCCCGTCTTCTCGGCCAGCGGGATGAACTTGAGCGGCGGAACCAGCCCATGCTCCGGGTGTTGCCAGCGGACCAGCGCTTCGACGCCGACCAACGTGCCGCTCGCGATGTCGATCTGGGGCTGGTAAACCAGGAAGAGTTCGTTGCGCTCGATGGCGCGACGCAAGCCGTTTTCCAGCTGCAGGCGCTCGTCGGCCGCCTTCTTGAGATCGTTGGTGAAGAACTGGTGCGTGCGCTTGCCCGACTCCTTGGCCTGGTACATGGCGCCGTCGGCATGCTTGAGCAGGGTTTCCGCATCTTCGCCATCGACCGGGAACAGGCTGATGCCGATGCTGGCGCTGACATACACGGACTGCCCGCCCAGCGACATCGGCCGGGTCAGCGCATCGGCGATGCGGCGCGCCGTCATGTCGGCCTCCTCGGGCGTTGCGTCCTCGATCATCAGCGCGAACTCGTCGCCGCCAAAGCGGGCCACGGTGTCGGCGGCACGCATGCACTCGCGCAGGCGCAGGGCGACTTCCTTGAGCAGTTCATCCCCGGCCTGGTGCCCGAGGGAGTCATTGACCACCTTGAAATTGTCGAGATCGACGAAAAACACGGCAAACGTCGTGTTGTGGCGACGCGCCCGGGCGGTGGACTGGCGGATGCGGTCGATGAACAAGCTGCGGTTGGGCAGGGTGGTCAGTTCGTCGTGGGTTGCCAGGAACTCGACGCGGCGCTGCGATTCCTTGACCACCGTGATATCGCTGAAGATGCCGACATAATTGATGACGTTCTTGTCGGCGTCGTGCACGCTGTTGATGGTCAGCCATTCCGGGTAGGTTTCGCCGTTCTTGCGGCGGTTCCAGATTTCACCCTGCCACCAGCCCTGTTCATTCAGGGTGGACCACATTTCGAGGTAGAAGTCTTGCTTGTGGCGGTCGGAACTGAGAAGGGAAGGTGTCTTGCCGAGCACTTCCTCGGCCGAATAGCCGGTGACCTCGGTGAAGGCGCCATTGATGGTCAGAATGCGCTGTTCGGCATCGGTGATCACAATGCCTTCGCCGGCCCGGTCGAAGACCCGCGCCGCCAGACGCAACTGCTCTTCCGCATGCTTGCGCTCGGTGATATCCGATGACTGGGTGCAGATACTGTGCACCACCCCGTCCACGCCAAACAGCGGGAAGCGGATGGACAGCAGGTAGCGGTCGCCCTCGGTATAAAACAGGCGGTCCTCGGACTCGACCGGCTTTTGCAGGCGGACGACTTCCAGTTCCTTGCTGCGGAAGTCGTCGGCCACCTTGGGCGAGAATATCTGGGCATCGGTCTTGCCGATGACGTCTTCGGCGAAAAGTCCGAAAGTCTTCTCGAACTGGGCGTTGGCGAACTCGTAGCGGCCGGCCAGGTCCTTCAGGGTGATGATCGAGGTGGAGTTGTTCATGATCGCCAGCAGGGTTTCGCGGCTTTCCCGGATCGCCCTTTCCTGGCTCAGCCGATCGGTGTGGTCGATCAGGGTAATGACGGCGCCGCGGGTTCCCGGCTGAGTGGTCTCGTACGGCGATACGCGCAGCAGGTAATGCCGCTCACTGGAGAATACGGATTCCTCGGCCGGCTTGTTGGTGGTGATCGCCTCGAAGACTCGCGCCGAGAAGTCCTGCATGCCGAGGGGCAGGCGCATGGCGGGCAAAACCTGGCCAAGGGATTTGTCGGAGAGGGAGAAAATCGCCGCCGCCGGACTGTTGAAACGGGTCAGTTCCAGCAGATGGTTGCAGACCAGAATGGGGAAGCCCACGCTGTTCTGCACCTTCTCCAGATCGTTCATGGTTTCGGCGAGTTCCACCGAGCGGACCTGGAGTTCCTCATTGACAGTGGTCAGTTCCTCGTTGGTGGATTGTAGTTCCTCATTGGTTGTCTCCAGTTCCTCGTTGGAACTCTGCAGCTCTTCGTTGGCGGCCTGCACTTCCTCATTCAGGGCCTGCATTTCCTCATTCGAGGTTTCAAGCTCCTCGATCACCGTCTGCAGGCGTTCCCGGGTGGTAATCAGTTCCTCTTCCAGGGCCTTGGCGTCGCGTACGTCGTCGGGCGATTCCAGGGCGTGCAGCGGCGACTTGCCGGTCTTGGCTTCCGGCAGTTCCTCGAAGCACACCAGGCAGAACGAACTGGCGACACCACGCTCCATGGGATGCACGGCGAGGCGCAGGCGCTTCTTGCCGTTTCCGGTCTTCAGGACATGGGGGCGTCCGTAGGCCGAATCGAGTTTGCGTTCCGCGTGATGCACCAGCAATTGAAGATCGGCGCGGAATTCGCGGTGCAGCATCAATTGCAGGTTGTGGCAGGGTTTCCCGGAGGGGACGCTGAGGTAGGCAGAGGCATCGCCGTAGATGTGCTGGATGTCGAAGGCGGAATTGATGAGGATCGACGTCGGCACATAATGGCCAACCAGGGAATCAAGTAGTCGATGCTCGGCATCGGTCTTCTTGGGCGTCGCCGTCGCCGACTCATGACCGTCGGGCAGGCGGAAGATGGGCGGAATGATGCGCGCCTCGCCCGCCCGGCGCCGGAACAGGCGCACGCTCTTGTCGGCCGCCTCGAACAAGGCTTCCTGCTGGAAGATGCCTTCCGATTTGCCGAGAAACAGGTAGCCGCCGGGCCGCAGGCCGTACTGAAAGGTGGCCAGCACCTTGGCCTGCAATTCATTCTGGAAATAGATCAGGACGTTGCGGCAACTGACCAGGTCGAGGCGCAGGAAAGGCGGGTCCAGCACCATGTCCTGGCGGGCGATCACCACCATGTCGCGCAGGGTGCGTGATACCTCGTAGCGGCTGCCGGACTTGATGAAATGGCGCGAGATCAGTGAGGGGTCGAGGTCCGACAGGGCGCCTTCACTGTAGGAGCCGCGACGGGCCACCGCCAGCGCCCCCATGTCGATGTCGGTGGCAAAAATCTGGATGCGGAAATGGACAATGCTCGGGCCGAGGATTTCCGCCAGCAGCATGGCGATACTGTAAGCCTCCTCGCCGGTGGCGCAGGCCGCCACCCAGATGCGGATTTCATCGCCCGGCTGCTTGGGTGCGACCAGGCCGCGCAAGGCTTCCTTCAGGGCGGCGAAGGCTTCCGGGTCGCGGAAGAAGGCGGTGACGGAGATCAGGATGTCCTTGCTCAGACGGTCCAGTTCGTCCGGGTCGGTGTCCACCAGCGCCAGATAGTCGTCGAGGCTGGCGGCATGACGCGCTGCCATGCGCCGTTCGATGCGCCGCCACAGGGTGCCTTCCTTGTAGCCGCCGAAGTCGATGCGGGTATGTTGTTTCACCCGCATCAGCAATTTTTTCAGCGAAGTGGCTGCCGTCTGCGGCTGCACGGCAATGGTGACCACGCCATGCGAGTGGGCGATCTGCGCGATTTCCCGGGCGATGGCATCGGCCGGCAAGACCCAGTCCACACAACCGGTGTCGATTGCCGCCTGGGGCATGCCGCTGTACTTGGCGTTGTTGGGGTCCTGGGCGAAGGTGAAGCCGCCGGAGGCCTTGATTTCCCGCAGGCCGGAAGCGCCATCGCTACCGGTGCCGGAGAGGATGACGCCGATGGCGTCCTCGCCTTTTTCCGTGGCCAAGGACGTGAAGAAAGTGTTGACGGAAGGACGCGGCATCACTTCCCGCGGCGCATCGAAGAGCACCAGTCGCCCTTCGCGCATCACCACGTTGTGGCTGGCCGGTGTCACGTAGATGACGTTCGGTTCCGGCACGGTGCCGTCGGTGATTTCCATCACTGCCATGGCGGTTTCGCGCCCGAGCAACTGCACCATCATGCTGCGGTGCGTTGGCGACAGATGCTGGATGACCACGTAGGCCAGGCCGAGGTCCACCGGTAACGCGGCGATCAGTGAGGACAGCGCTTCCAGCCCCCCGGCGGAAGCGCCGATGCCGACCAGGTAAGGTCTGGCGGGAATGGGCAGTCCGGGAACGCTGGGCGCTGTCCTGGATTTGGCAACCGGCGTTCGTTTGGAACGACTGCGCGTTGCCGGCTCGGAAGCCGAGGTGCTATCGGAATTCTTGTTCGTGGTTGCCATCGTCGTTCCTGAGGACGCCTCCGACGACGAGACGAGAATGCATATATGTACCGGGAATATTCTACGTCCGCTAGGCGTTCACTGACAAATCTTTCCGTGACTTGGCGTGCCCCCATCCATTGGCGTCCAGTGTTTGTATCCGGCATATCGGGGCCGCCGGGAGGGAGGGCGGCCCTTTTACCCGACGACCCGGATGGCGGCCAGGGGGTGTGCGCGGTGTGCATGCCAGCCGACTGCCTGCACTGCAAGACCTGCGATAGCAAGGACCCGACCCAGAACATCGACTGGACGGTGCCGGAAGGCGGGGGCGGGCCGACTTATCCGAACATGTAGGCGGGGCGGCGAACGACGCCGCTTTTGACGAAGCGCCGCCATCCTGATCGGCGAAGAGCAAGCGCCCGTCCGGTTTTCAGTCTGGCAACCAGCGATACGGCAGCGACAGGAACAGCGTGATGACCGCTATCGACATTAGCTGCCCGCTGCGTCAACGCAGATTGACGACATGCCGATATGCCAACTCGCCGATAAGACACAGAGCAACCACCCTGGCGGCAATGGACTGCACTTCCGTCGGTGCCGCCGCGAGCATCGTGCTCATCCATGGCTGCTGCCATGGCGACCGGATACCCCTTCAAATCAGAGATTCGGTTCATGTGGCCCGGGATTTCGGCCATGAAAGGTGGCGCCAGATCAGGTGTTTGCTCTTCGCCAACACTTGTCCAAAAGACTGTTTTTCGCCAGCCAACAGCATGACCATTGGTCGCGGGGCGCTACACTGGAAGTCGGTGCGTTGGTCTCGATATATGCCGTGCTATCAATAATTTGCATTAATGTCTCGCCACTCTGACCCGGGCTGGCACACCCCATGCTGTAGTCCCCTCGAGCGCAACTTAATCGCTCACCAACCCCAAGCATTTAGGAGAACTACCATGCAATCGAACCTCACGATCAAAGACCTGCCTGCCACCCAAGAACTGGGCCACCACGCGATGGCCCGTGTTGTCGGCGGACACGACGTAGCCAAGGAAAAAGCACTTGTTGAACTCTATGGTGTTATCCATGAGATCGACGGTTTATTGAATACGCCGGACCCCGCTCCTCCTAAGGTGCCGATGAAGCTGTAAATCAATTATCGACGCTGATCGGTGATGAGTAAGCGTCCGCCGATTCGAGAAGCTGTTGTTTTGCCGCGGGCCGACCATTGCGGGCAGGTATCCGACCTGACTTTGACACCACACAGGCCCGTTGAGAAGGCACGTGCCCCCCCGTATTCGGCGACTACGCCGAATACGGGGTGCATCTGGTGGGTCGCAGTGGTCAAGGCTGTCTCAGGATGGGCTTCCGGGCTTACTCTTCAATGCTTTCCGCTTGATGGCATCGGTCGGGGCTTCTGTCACTTGCCCCGCCGGAGCGGGACAATTGCCCCAACCGGAGGCGTTTCAGGTCATCCCGCATATTGCGCCACGTATCCTGGCACGCGGACTCGACGGTGACGGTTGAGCTGCCGGAGAGCGGTCATTCGAGGGGCTGCTTCAGGCAAAAAACTGCCGGACGGCCTGCATGCTGTTGAATATTGGCGTTACCCTTGCTCTATGATGCTCGCAAAAAAAGCAAAACTTGAGGCGGCCTGGCCAAGTCAAGCCGGGTTCATACAAGAGGGAAAATCGGATGAAGATATCGCTCGGTGAATGGCCAAGAGTGTCCGTAAGCGGGCCGAGAAAATGGGTTCCCTTCGCACTCGGTGCAGCGTTAATCCTCGCCTTGATCATCAGCATCGCATCGGCTGCCGTATGGCAGGAACGGCAACGTTCCCGCGAACGCGCGACGGTGGCGACACAGAGCATTGCGCGCCTGTTCGACCAACATGTCAGCGATCTCATTGACAAGATTGACCTCGGACTGCTTTTGGCGGTCAACGTTTATCAGGCGCAACCCGCCACAAAGAATGTCGACGCCAGGGCTCTGAATGCCTATCTGGAAAGACTGACGGCAGACTTGCCCGATGTCGTCGGCGTCAGAATTGCCAATCGGGATGGCATTGTTAACTTCGGCAGTGGACTCCCGCTAGGCAACCCCATCAACATCGCTGACCGCGATTATTTCATCAGCGCACGCAGGCAATCAGACACGGGGCTCATGGTTGCCGCGCCGGTCGTTAGTCGCATTACCGGGCAATGGGTGATTGTCCTGAGTCGGCGAATCAATGCACCCGACGGGACGTTCGCCGGCGTCGTGTATGCCACGCTCGCGACCTCCCGGATTGACAAGACCTTCGCATTAGCCGAGCTCGGGCCGCACGGTGCAGCGAGCATTCGCACCGCCGATCTGGCGCTCGTGCATCGTTTCCCCGACACAAAAAACGCTGTCGGCAGCAAAGACGTATCCAAACAACTTCGCGCTGCCATAACAGTTCACCCGGACGCTGGCGACTACATTGCCCCCACCGCCATCGACGGGATAGAGCGCAGCAATGCCTATCGCAAAATTGGCCGCTACCCGTTATATGTCATCGTTGGCTTGGCAACCGAGGACTACTTGGCAGGATTGACCAACACGATACTCATGTTCTCAACCCTAGTGCTCGTCGCGTCATTGGTGACGATCTTGTCGACGGTGCTGATTTACCGCGCAAATCGACGATTGGATCGGCACCGCTTGCATCTCGAGGATGTCGTCACCGAGCTCACCACTGAGCTCGTCGCGGCGAAGACGGAGGCCGAGCGTGCCAATAATGCCAAGTCCCGTTTCATGGCGGCAGCCAGTCACGACCTGCGGCAGCCACTGTCTGCGCTAAGTCTCTACGTCGGCATGTTGGAAAATAAGGTGCCACCGGCCGACCAGATGCTGGTGAGTAAAACGAAAGCTTGCGTTGCCACGCTGAGCGAACTGCTCACCGACCTGCTCGACCTCTCCAAGCTTGACGCCGAGGTGATGACAGCGGAAGTGAGCGACTTCCCCGTGGCCGAACTGATGGCCAACCTGGAGGCGATCCATGGCCCAGAAGCATTGTTGAAAGGCCTGAGCCTGCGCTGCCTTTCGTCCAAACTAAATGCCCGCACCGATCCGGTGCTGTATCAGCGACTGCTGGGCAACCTCGTCGCCAATGCCATCCGCTACACCGAACGCGGCGGCGTACTGGTCGGCTGCCGTCGCCGGGGAGGCAAGACCTGGATCGAAGTCTGGGATACCGGCATCGGTATCCCCGCCGGCAAGACCGCCGAAATCTTCGAGGAATTCAAACAGCTCGGAAATGATGAACGGAACGGCGCCAAGGGCAGTGGACTCGGCCTGGCCATCGTCGCCAGGACGGCGGCCTTGCTCGGTTTGCAGATCCGAGTCACTTCCCGGGCCGGCAAAGGCTCGATGTTCGCGATCGAGCTACCGCTCGGCCAAGCCCGGCGGCCGGCGTCATTGGTTAAACGGCAGGTAACTGGCGTATTACTGCCGGATTCCGCGGAACAGCCAACGGCCGCAAAGACCGAGGTGGTGCCTGTTGTCCTCGGCATGAGGCCGGATATCGGCCAAAGCAGAGCTTGAGCTAACTTACGCGCTCATCGGCCAGGCAATGTATAGCGGACACCTGGTGCGAAACTCATCAGGACACAGGACGGCTGGCGACAGCAGCGTGCAGGCTATTTCACCGGGCTTTTCTGAGATATCCGTAACTCTGATCTTGGCTTCAACGGTGGTTGCTCTTCGCCTGCAGCCCGAGGCGTATCAAGCAGCCACTGAGGTTGCTGGCGGGGGCTGTGGAGTCCATTCCAGGATGGAGATCAATGGTGCCAGGAATGCCTGCTCGTCCAGCGCCAGGGCATCTGCCCGCAACTGTAGGGTACGGGAGATGTTGCGCAGCCGCCAGCCGGTCTCATGGACGATGTGATAGATCTCGCCGCAGAAGGCCCCTTCGCCACCCGGGGTGTAGCTTTGCAGCAGGAAATCCACCCCGGTTGCCCGTAGCGCCTTGCGCACGTTATGGCAGACATTGCCGGCCATCACCAGAAGGTCGTGCACTTTGCCGGCGGCACTCTGCAAGAGTTCTCCCACCTTCTGCTCAACCTGATCGAGTTTGAATACGACGTCGCGGGTCTGCTCATAGCACGGCTGTTCGCCGTGGCCGAACGATACGGCCAGGTCGCGCAGCGACGTGCAGATATAGGCCTTGAGTATCGGGTTGAATTCTTCCGGAATGAGCCGGATGGCGAGCGTCGCCTGATAGGCCGCGCCTTCCCCGCCGCGCTCGATGATCGCCGCCATGGCATCGGCGGCGGCGAGGATTGAACCGATCGGAGAAATCTTCTCCTTGGTCAGCATGAATGGATAGCCGCTGCCATCGAGTCGCTCGTGATGCTGGCCAATCGCCAGGCCTACCTCTTCGCGCAGCTTGCCGATTTCCAGCGCCACCATGTGACTGACTTTCGGATGAACCGCCACCGCGGCCCATTCCTTGGCCGTCAACTGCCGGGATGATTGCAATAAATCAGGGTTTACGTACAGGACTCCCAGGTCATGGAGCAGTGCGGCACTTAGCAGCAGTTCGGTATCGACGACCGGGAGTTGGGCATATGCCGCAAAACCGGCGCACAGGGCGATGGTGTGCAATTCATGTTTGTATTCATGAGTGCCACGGTTGCCGTAAGCCGCTGCCAGCAGCAGCTTCAGCGGGCTTGGCAAGCGGACCAGGCGCAAATGCGACAGGGCGGCTAGGGCAGCCTTGCTGCTGGAGAGATGGCAAAGGATAGGGTTGGCCAGAATGAGCTGCTGGCAATCCTCCGCCACGTCGCCGGTAGTAATGCCGTTTTCAACCTCGAGGGTCAGTTCGAGCGGTGTCCGCAACTTGCGGCTGGCCAGTCGCTCTTGCAGGCTGGCGGAAATCTTGCCTCCCTTGGCCCATAGCTTCACCCCCTGGCTATCGTAGATGTCGTCCGACGCGATCACATCGTTCGTCTCGGTCAACGCCATGATCTTGCCAAGGCAATGGTTGTTTACGCTATTGAATGCACTCATGGAATTTCTGTTCAGTTGGTGTTGCCGGTTAGACGCAGCTTAACAACTGCAGAGGGGGGACATTCAAGTACCACGGGTACTTGGCAACCCCGCTATCCATGACCTGATGCTGTCAGAGGACCGGAGGCTTTGCGTCCTCGCTTTTCAGTCGAGTTTGCCAGCGAGCATCCTACTTGAATGACGAATGGCAGGCTTGACGGTGGTCAACTTCGTCCCCGATTGCCATTGCCTTGACGCAACTCCGCTCCGAAACCCCTCAGATCATCTACTTCAAGACGCTGGCCGAAGCTATTGTTGATTCGCTGCACGGGAGCACTGGATCGGGCAGCAATTTGTGGGGCTTGATTGCCATTCGGCCGCCAGACATCGACCGGTAGCATTTTTATCCAGCCAATACGAAACTGCGACCTGCTGCCGGATGTCGACGTGTTACTGAATAGAGCGATTTTCCGCCGGTTTCAAGGGCGGCCATGCGAATGTCGGGTCTGGAGAACCGCTGGCAGACTGTTCCTGGTCGGAACCTCTAATTGAGCTTTCAGCAAAAGCAGCTATTCAGGATTTCGCTTTGTCCTGATCACCTTCATCCGCAGCCTGCAACGGAGCTCCCTCGGTTTCCTCACCCGGCGGACAGTTCGCCGCTCCGCAGCGGCCCCGTCCGCAACTGCCCGGTGCTGCAATGTCGATGCCTTCTTCACCCATATTCTTCAGTAGCAGATAGATCGCCGCCACGCCGGCGAAAAGAAGAACGAGGGCGATGAGTACGGCAAACATGGCTATTGCTCAGAAGTGTGGCGGGCTTCCACTATACAGTCGGGATCCGCATCGGCCTACGCACCACGCAGACGCCGCTACCTGCCTGTACAACGCCAACGAACATTTTTGCCTTGAACCGCTGGTTCAAAGGGTTGCAACCTTATAAACGGATATCTGCCAAATAACGATGAACGACTGCAAGAAGGAACGTTTATGCCAATTTTACCGGGCCATCAGCCCATAGAGCCCGACACTCCCAATCCCAAAGACCCTATCCATCATCCCCATAAACCCGATCACCCTTTTCATGATGAACGTGAAGAAGAAGGGATCGAAACGGATGACGATGAAGATACCGGCTCAGACCCTTGGTGGACCTAGGGCTACTACAGGAGGACGCAACCTGCTTGAATAAGGACGAATAGGAAGGGGGCCAATGGC
This sequence comes from Bacteroidota bacterium, assembly GCA_050259955.1. GTDB lineage: Bacteria > Pseudomonadota > Gammaproteobacteria > Burkholderiales > Rhodocyclaceae > Azonexus. Next base: position 8,108 of record JBLNBM010000026.1, on the reverse strand, counting down.
CCCCTTAACGGATTGGTCGACAGACTTAATTGTTTCCTATGATATTGATCGCAATGAATAAAGTCTGTCGGAACCACACCTCGGGAAGCCCCTATTTCCGTGCTATGGAATATTAGTGAAAGTCGAGCAAAGTCTGTCGGAACACCCAAAATATGCAATGGTGATTGGTGGCCCTGGAATATGGTCTGTCGGGGCCAGATATAGCCTGTGTTTCGAGCGCCTGCTCATCGGCCGAAGCCGTCCTTCATTACTCCCTGGCCGTGGGACGGCTTATCGCCGCCTAGCGGACGAAATTAGTTAGGCTGTTCGATCACCTTACGTCTCAAGCATTTGTAGGCTTTCGAAGCTAGGCAGTTCAGCTAACGAGTAACTGAAACAGGCCGTAGCTGGTCATAATCCGCTGGTCGATGTCGCCATCCAATTTGATTAGTCCGGGTCTCTACCCGCGCTGCTTAATGGCCAGATTCCGACGAGCAAATCGTCGGTAGCGAAACAAAAATACTGAAATAATATCGCGATAGAATGACTGGCGATTTAGCATGGCGTTGGTGCCCTGTCACCATTGGCATACGTTTTCGATAGCCAGAATTATTCTAATATCATGCACCTGTTTGAAAATCTGCTTGCTGCCAAAAGTTTGACCGACCTCCATGCTGCAGTACGCCATTCCGCTTGTTCGCTAGGCTTTTCCTCTTTCCATTACGGCACCCACCTCCCGACCAAGACAAACGGCGGGAAGGCTCGGTTCCTGTTCGATGGAACGGAACAAAAGTCCGATTACGTGCTGTCCGACTACCCTGAATCCTGGTTCCGGCGCTATCAGGAGCAGAACTATATAGAGATCGACCCTTTGGTCCGTCATTGCTCGTCATCAGTCCTTCCCATCGCCTGGCATCGCCTCCCCGGCGGTCACTCTCGCCGAGTGCGGCAAATGTTTGACGAGGCGCAGGAACACCGGTTGATCGCCGGGGCCACGTTCTCAATTCTGGGCAGGGAGCGCGAATCCGCAATTTTTAGCCTGACATGCGATGGCGCTGGTCAAAGCGAAAAGCGCAACATCGAAAGCCGCCTTCCCCATGGCCACATGCTTCTGGCCTATCTTCACGAAGCCACAAAACGTATCGTGCAACCGGATGTCGTCTCCTTCAACCTGACAGAACGCGAACGGGAGTGCCTAACCTGGGTATCGGTCGGGAAGACTTCATGGGAAATATCCCAGATTCTGCGTATCGCCGAACGCACCGCCATATTCCACATCAATAACGCAGCACGCAAGCTGGATACCACCAACCGGACACAAGCGGTTGCCCGTGCGATAACCTGCGGCCTGATTCATCCCTGAACGCTGACTCCTCGTTCCAAGTATCCGGCTGCCCAGCGATCAATTCAACCTGTCACTTCCGACAGTTACGCCCCCCCTTCTCTTTCGCTGAAATGTCGCCCGCAGCGCGGCCTGTAGCCTTCTCGGCACGAAGGCGTAGTGCTGCAAGCCACGGGATTTCGTCATTCGGATAAGGAGCGCCACATGGAAGTACTACGGGGGAAGATTATCAGCAGCCAAGTTGACGGCGGAATCGTCTCGATCAGCGGTAATCAAAGCCGCTTCTCGCTGGAACAGCACTGGCGTAGCGACGCCGTGCCGCGCCTCGACATGGTGGTCGATGTCGAATTCGACCAAGCCGGGACATTGCTAGTCGTGCGTGCTGTGTCCGAGGCGGAGCTGGCCAAGGAGGAACTGAAGCGCATTTCTGATCACACCCAGAAGGCTGCCGCGCAGTTGGTTGGCCAAGCCTCGGCTATCGGATTGCCGATCGCCCGCAAGGCGGCCGCGGAAATGGGAGTGCCGACCTTGGTCGCACTCGCCGCGGTGCTGGTGGGCTGGATGTTCTTGAACATCCTTACCGTACATATCCTCGGCAACAGCTACCAAGGTTTCACTTTCTACGGCGTCCTGCGTCTAGTCAATAACGTCGAGCACCTCGACGTCAACGCCATTTCCAACTGGGGAAACGCAGGTGCTGGCATCTATGGCTTTCTCTGCTACGCGGCGTTGGCAGCCGTCTGCGTGCCCCACTTAGTGCGCAAACGCCATGCTTGGTTTGGCTATACAGCGCCGTTCCTGTTTATGGCAGGCACGCTTCTTAGTATCTATCTCAAGCTGCGTTCCAGCCTGAACGAAAGCGCGGCCCAGATGCAGGCCCTAGGTGGTAGCCGCATGGGCGATATCGTCAATGAGATGTCCGCCCAGATGATGAAAGCCGTTTCCCTGGGACTCGGCTTCTATATTGCCTTGGCTGCAGCCACCTTCTTGGCCGCGCGCGGCACCCTCAAATTCCTCGCTACACGCTGAATTTTCAAGGAAATATCATGAAAACCAAACTTATCCTTGCCCTGATTGCCTCTGCACTGCTGGTCGCAGCATGTGGAGGGAAGTCGGAAGACGCCGCCAAAGCGCCGGCAGCCGGCGGACTCGCCGAACTCAAGTCGCCGGCTGCGGTACAGGCTGCTGCAGCCAACACCAGTCAGCGCGGCGATGCCTCAAAGCCGCTCACCGAGTACCGCGAAATCACCGCTGGCAACGATCTCATGTTCCTCTATTACTCACAGCTAGGCATCCCGCTCGATTATGACAAGGTCGCGCAGGTTTATTCCGAAGACTATCGGCGGACCAGCGACACCTTCAAGAAGCAGGACATCGTCAACGCCCTGAAGCCGCGTATCGATAGTCAGATTGAGGCCGCTCGTGGCGGACGTTACGTCATCTGGACGATCGACAGTCCCTACAGCTCGCTGCTCAGTTCCTATCGGATGGAAACCAAGAGCTTCCCAGTACAGCAATTGACCGCCGACGGTTTCTACTACTTCACCGACAACGCCAGCGCCTACCATATCTCTTTCGCCAATGCCGAAGACTTCAAGTCACTGGCAGTCCCTGACGAAGGCAAGGCGCGAGCCATTGAAGCAATCGTCAGCAAGAACGTCGGGATGAGGATGCGCATCTACGCCTTCGTGCAGGACGCCGACCCCAGCAATACAACGGTCAAGGCGCAAATCATGAAGATCAAGATCTCCGGTAAAAACGGCGAATCAATCTGGGATTGAGGAGAGAATCTTGATCAAGAAACAGTTCGCTGTCCTGATCCTAAGTGTTGTCACGGCTTCCTGCGCGGTGCCGTCGTCCGATCATCCTTCAAGCGAAAGCGCGGCCGCCGCGAACGCTGCCGTCGAAAGCCGAGCAGCGTTTTCCGGCCTAGGCAAGGGCTATGTTCCAATCCCGGATCGCCAGGTCATGAAGAACTACAACGATCTGGTGGGCGGACTCGCGAAAAGAAAGATGTTGATTGACCATGAATGGAACATGTACGTCCCTGGTGACAAGGGTTTTCAGAGTTTTACGGACAGTTCGATCGATGGAATGGCAGCACTGCGTAACATGCTGCCCGAAGATCTTGAGCGCAAGCAGGCATTCCTGAAATCCAGCGGGCTGTTGTTTCAGTGGAAGCCGGTTGTTCTGTTCATGAAGGATGGCTCCGGCTTCTTCGTCAGAAAAGATCATTTCGCAAAAGGGCCAGACCCGTGGGCGGTGTACGACGCCAAGCTCGGCATTTACAGGATGGGGGCTGACGCGCAGCCCTATATCCAGAAAATGCTGGCCGCCATGGATACGACAGCCCTACCGAAGACTGGAGCTGACAAGCCGACATTCATCCTCTATACGAGCCCAAGTTGCCCTTATTCCGCCAAAGTCGAGCCGTTGCTGGAAAAGAGTTTCCTCAACTACAGAACCTTCCCGACCTATACGATCAATCCGGGACAGGACATTCCCTATGTCCACAAGATCTTCTGTTCAAAGAATCCGCGCAGCACGTTGACGAGCATCCTGAAAACGGCGAGGCCGTTGCCGAAGCTCGAGTTCAAGGAATGCGACCCGAACATCATGCCGGTTTATACGCTGGGAGACCTGGACATGATCTTCGGCGAGGGATACCCAACTCCCTCTTACTACTTCGCCGATGGAACGGTCATTTCGGGCGCGGACAAAGTCGATCTGGTGAAGAAGAAATCGAAGGAGATGGCCGACATGGGACTGTTCTTCAAGTAAGGCGGATATGCGGTCTGGTCAACAAGTAGGAACAGTCAAAAGACTAATGAGCGGCCCCTAATGATGAAAGGTGTCCTTGCCACTAGATTTTTAAACAAGAGGAAGAAAACAGATGATGAAACCAATTTATGTATTTGGATTGATGGTTGCGGTTGCTACCTCGACCGCTTGTCAAACAACGATGCTGTCAGATGACCGCATCGCTTCGAACACAGCCGGCGTCTTAGGCGTTCCGGTTAGTGATGTTACGATTTCCAACCGTCGCTCCGACGGCCCCACAAATACTTATTACGTCGCAAAAACACGGAAGGCCACCTATTCCTGTGTAATCAACGGAGGTGGCTTGCTAGCTGGCGGTATGACAAACCCCCCTGTCTGCAACAAGCAGTAATAAAAAGGGCATCTTTAGAAGCCCGTCCTTTCCATTTCTGGTGTGATGTCGGCAAAGAGCAAGGAGCCGACGTAGCAGGGCTGAAAAACCAATCGTTCAGCACCTATAGATGCCAATGGCCGGCCTGGATTCAGAACCGGCCATATTTCTTTACGAGGCCAAGGTCGGCTTTGGCCGAGCTACCGCCTGTTGCTGCAGATATGAAGCCGGGTGTCGGCCAATATAGTTAGTCCATCCTGTTTTCCGTGATACTGCTCACAGCCAGCAGGTAGCTGCTGGTGAAAGCGGGATATGCACCTGCGGATTACGAATTACTCGGCCAAAATATCCGATGTTCACCGTTTTGATTTCGAATTCGCAGGTGCGCTTGAGCGCGACAACGAATACTCAGGGCTTGCCGTTGCACCGGCTCTCTATATTGCTTTCGCAGCGCCCAAGCAGGCACATCCCGTACCGCTACCTTAGCACTTCGGACGTCAGCCATGAAGACGCACGCGACCGGGCAATCTGAGCAGGAATTCGCCGCTTTTATCGGCATCGATTGGGCGGACACGAAACACGACTTTTGCTTGCAGGCTGCCGAGAGCAGTCAGCGTGAATTTACTGTCCTGCCGCATCGTCCAAAAGACATCGACGAATGGGCTGGCTCGCTAAGACGGCGTTTCCACGGCAGACGGGTGGCAGTCTGCATAGAAACATCTCGCGGTGCGTTGGTTTATGCGCTACAGAAGTATGACTTCATTGTTCTGTTTCCAATCAATCCGGCGACAGCGTGGGCAAGTGGAAAACTGAAGGAGTGCAGAAAATTAGCTTGGCACTACATTGGCTCGTGCTGATTACCCTACTAGCGATTCAACTCATTGGAATCGCGTCCTCAATTGGAACAACAATCCCCCTGCGTCTGACAAAGGGAGAGAGTGTTGAGGTATTGGTCTTTCGACTATACCCCGCACCTTTACACTTTCGTTTGGAGTTTAATAAGCAGAAAGGGATGATTCGCCCTGAACTAGGCGAGATGAAGCGCACCTACCCAAATAATGGGAATATGCGGTTCGATAACCCGGGTGAAACGATAAAGATTTTGGCAGCAAGTGAGCTAGGTCGTCAGGTGCATGAAATGTTCCCTGGAGGGTATCTGTCCAATGAGAAGGGCGACTCCACAGCAAAACGTATTTTTGAACCATTTGTCGAAGACGGCGACCCTGCTGCATACCCTTGGCCTCCAGCAAATCATCTTCGGCCAATATTGCCTGCCGGCTTTTCGAAAGTGAAATTTTCTGTCGTTCAGGCAGGAAGCATTACCGCAAACGAAGAAGTAGCGCTTTACATTGCCCCTCCGCTCGAATCAAAAAATGTACACACCTTGAATTACATGTGGTTGGGCTGGGCAACTCTCTTTTGGCCATGGACTTTATTTGGGTTGCTCATGTATGGCTGGTATTTGCTTAAGAAAGCAAAGCGACCAGAGGCTGGCCTCTAGAGCGCTGTTGGTCAGTTACAAAACTTCGCTGAACGTCTGCTATCGAAAAAGCCATTGTCGGCTTAGGGCACGCTCCTGCCTGCGGGGAATGGCCGCTTCCAGGAAGCGGAATCTTGATGACCGCTTTCCGGCGATGAATCCGAGGAGAGGACGGTCTCATAGTGATTCATCGCGAAGCAACGACTCGGCCGCGAAAATACCGGACATCCCGGCGCCGACCACGCCAAACCCCGGCCATGTGGTCTGGCCAGCCTGATACAAACCGCGTATTGGGGTGCGGTGTTTGAACAGCGCGCCAGGGCCGGCAACCGGCGAAAGGCCATACAGAGCCCCGGCATACAGATGGAAGTCATTCTGAAACTCTCTTGGACTCAGGATGCGGCTCACCGCGATGTCGATCTGATGATGGCGGCGCAACAACTCCACCGCTCGCGCCACAAGGTCCTCCTTGCGCGCCTTGCTCCAGTCGTCGGGTGCCAATTCCTGGCTGATGGACGGAAACATTTCGACAATGCTGCCGCCGTTCGGCGCCAGTTCCGGAAGCGTCACCGTCGGAACCGTGTAAGTCGGCCAACGCATTTCGTCACCGCTCGTCTGGAAGACCTGCGACTGTTCGCCCAGCCAAGGCATCACGCAATTGACATGGCTGCGTGCCTCAATCTTGTTGGCGAGCCCAAGCTGCAATACGAAGCCCCGGTGCGATAACGGTGCCCGGCGCACTTTCCGCATCATGCGCGTCGGCACGTCGCACTCGGACAGCAACGAAGCGTACGTGTGCATGGCACTGACAGTCGAAATCACGGCATCGACTTCGATCAGGCCCTCATTCTCCACCTCGATGGCGTAGGCGCGCCCGTTCTTTACCAGGATCCTCCGGACATTGGAATTGAGGCAAATCTTGCCCCCTTGCACCTGTACGGCGTCGCTCAACACCTCGGGGATGCGCCCCATCCCGCCTTCGGGAATGAAATATCCGTCTTTAAGCATCGCCACCAGGCCGAGCAAAGAAGCGGCAGGCTGCTTGTCGGGCGACACACCGGCGTACAGCATGGCGCCCCCAAAGGCGGCACGCGCCGCCTCGCTGCTAAAGCTGCTGTTCAAATGCGCTGCCGCCGTACCCCGCAATTTAGCCAAATGCCGCCAGCCCTTGGTAAGCAAATGCGACAGCGACAACGGATGAACCATGATGTCGTCAATAAAAAATCGCAGCGTCGGCTCCCACTTTTTCAGGAATTCCTCCACTTCAGCTTGCACGCGGGTCGTAGCTGCCGCACCCTGTGCGGACATGATGGCAACTTCGGGGCCAGTGCCGATATCCACGACCACCCCGTCGGGCAACGTGGTGGACTGGATGGCGGAGATTCTTCGCAGCGGCAGCAGACGGCTTCGATCCAGCCCGAGCGCTTCGAACAGGTGATCCAGCATTCCCGGCATGGCGAGATATATGGCGCCATCGTTGAACGTGTAGTCTCCAAGTAGAGTAGTCGCGCAACAGCCGCCGACCTTGCCATTTGCCTCGAACAGTTTCACCTCCACGCCTCTTACGCAGAGCAGCTTGGCGGCGGTCAGTCCCGACATGCCGCCGCCGATAATCGCTACGGTCTTGTTACCGGCCATGAAGAACCTCCATTAACGCGTATGCAATTGCCCAACATTGTTTTGTGGATACAGTTTTGACGGTTACTTTCGGCGACTGTCGCCCTAACTTCGGAACGTCATATCGCCGGAAAGCGGCACGCAAGGACATTAGCATAGCGTTACCCACGGATGTCTCCTATGGGCAATAACTGCCGAGTTCCGCTTTTGGCCGAACTCGGCCTGATGACGTGTGGTAGCTGAATGTACGGCAGCCTCGTGCCCTGAGCGGTCAGTGGCCGGATTCGGAAGCCGTCGTTCGCCGAGCGAATGCTAATAGCAAAAGCTGCCGCTCGCGTTCCTGAACCTGTTTTTTGGCTTGAGCGGCTGCAATCCGGCTAGCACCGGTCATCGGGTGCGCCGACCTCTATTTCGGCACCCGGCCAAGAGCGGACGGTCATTGATTCTCGGATACAGCCATCTGAACGACCGCTCGAGTTCAATTACCGGCCGTTGGCGTGAATTGAGAATCAAATGGCCGGTCGGGCGCCATCACTACG
>JBLNBM010000025.1:0-54340 GCA_050259955.1 Bacteroidota bacterium | reverse complement strand
CCGGCCGACGCACGACAGCCGCACCCTGGTCGACAAATACGGCCGGCGGATCACCTACCTGCGCCTGTCGCTGACCGATCGCTGCGATTTCCGCTGCACCTACTGCATGGCCGAGGAAATGACTTTCCTGCCCCGCGACGCAGTGATGAGCCTGGAGGAATGCCTGCGCGTCGCCACCGTCTTTGTCGGGCTGGGCGTCAGCAAGCTACGCCTCACCGGCGGCGAGCCGCTGGTCAGGAAAGACGCCCTGTGGCTGATCGAACGCCTGGGCGCCCTGCCCGGCCTCGACCAACTGGTGCTGACCACCAACGGCTCGCAGCTCGAACGCTTCGCCGCGCCGCTGAAAGCCGCCGGCGTCCAGCGCCTCAATATCAGCCTCGACACCTTGCGCCCCGAGCGTTTCCGGGCGTTGACCCGGATCGGCGATATCGCCAAGGTGCTGGCCGGCATCGATGCCGTCCGGCGCACCGGCTTTACCCGCAGCAAGCTCAACGTGGTCATGCTACGCGGCACTAACGATGACGAATTCGTCGACCTGGTGCGCTTCGCCGTCGATCGCGAACTCGATATTTCCTTCATCGAGCAGATGCCGCTCGGCAACATCGGCCACCGCCAGGACGCCTACATTTCCTCCGACGAGGCCCGTCAGATCCTGGCCCGGCGCTTCGAACTGATTCCGTCGACCGAATCGTCCGGTGGCCCGGCCCGCTACTGGCGGATTCCCGGCAGCAGCAGCCGGGTCGGCTTCATTTCGCCGCACAGCCACAATTTCTGCGACAGCTGCAACCGAGTGCGCGTCACCGCCCAGGGCGAACTGCACCCCTGCCTGGGTCAGAACGACGCGCTAGCGCTCCTGCCCATCCTGCGCGCCGGCGCTGACGACGCCGCCCTGCGCCAGGCGATCGTCGACAGCATGGGCATCAAGCCTTACGGGCACGATTTCTCGCAGCAGATGGAACAGCCCCAGATCATGCGTTTCATGTCGATGACCGGCGGCTGAGCGGGGATTTCACACACGAAAAAAAGGCGACCCGCGGGTCGCCTTTTTGTTTTCCGGCTTCCCGAAGGAAGCGGATTGCCGCTTACAGACCGCGAACGGCGCGCTTGCGCTCGATTTCGGTCAGGTAACGCTTGCGCAGGCGGATCGATTTCGGCGTCAGTTCGACCAGTTCGTCTTCCTCGATGAACTCGACGGCGGCTTCCAGGCTGAGCTGAACGGCCGGCACCAGGCGGACGGCTTCGTCGGTGCCGGAGGCACGAACGTTGGTCAGTTGCTTGCCCTTGATCGGATTGACCACGAGGTCGTTTTCACGACTGTGGATACCGATGATCATGCCTTCGTACAGCTTGTCGCCCGGCACCACGAACATGCGGCCGCGATCCTGCAGCTTCCACAGCGCGTAGGCGACGGCTTCGCCGTTGTCCTGGGAGATCAGCACGCCGTTGCGGCGCTCGGCAACATTGCCGTCGCGAACCGGGGCATATTCGTCGAAGACGTGGCTCATCAGGCCGTTGCCGCGGGTTAGATTCATGAACTCCCCCTGGAAGCCGATCAGGCCACGAGCCGGGATGCGGTATTCGATACGGACGCGACCGCGACCGTCCGGCACCATGTCCTGCAGGTCGCCCTTGCGCTGACCGAGGCTTTCCATGACGCCGCCCTGGGTGTCTTCCTCGACGTCGACGGTGAGCAGTTCGTACGGCTCGCACTCGACGCCGTTGATCGTCTTCTTGACGACGCGCGGACGACCGACGGCCAGTTCGAAGCCTTCGCGACGCATGTTTTCGAGCAGGATGCCGAGGTGCAGTTCGCCGCGACCGGCGACGTCGAACACGTCACCGTTCGGGGTGTCATGAACGCGCAGCGCCATGTTGGTCAGCAGTTCCTTATGCAGGCGATCACGGATCTGGCGGCTGGTGACGAACTTGCCTTCGGTGCCGGCCAGCGGGCTGGTGTTCACCATGAACTGCATGGACAGCGTCGGCTCGTCGATCTTGAGCAGCGGCAGGGATTCCGGCTGTTCCGGGTCGGTCACGGTACAACCCAGCACCAGGTCTTCGATACCGGTGATCTGGACGATGTCGCCGGCCAGGCCTTCTTCCATCTCGACCTTGTTCAGGCCCTTGTAACCGAATACCTGGCCAATCTTGGCCTTGATCGGGGTGCGCTCGTGTTCAATCGCCTCTTCTTCGGTACCAAACATGACCAGCACGTTCTGGCCGGTCTTGACGCGACCACGAATGATCTTGCCGACGCCGATGCGGCCGACGTAGGAAGAGTAATCCAGCGCGGTGATCTGCAGTTGCAGCGGTGCGTCGATGTCGGCATCGGGGGCCGGCACGTGGCGCAGGATGGTGTCGAACAGCGGCTTCATGTTTTCTCGCGGCTGATCGAGTTCCATCGCCGACCAGCCGTTCAGGCCGGAAGCGTACACGATCGGGAAATCGAGCTGCTCGTCGGTGGCGCCCAGCTTGTCGAACAGGTCGAAAGTCAGGTTGACGGCCTGGTCGGGATCGGCACCGTCGCGGTCAACCTTGTTAACCAGCACGATCGGGCGCAGGCCGAGGGCCAGCGCCTTTTTGGTGACGAAACGGGTCTGCGGCATCGGGCCTTCGGCGGCATCGACCAGCAGCACCACGCCATCGACCATGCCCAGCACGCGCTCGACTTCACCGCCGAAGTCGGCGTGGCCCGGGGTGTCGACGATATTGATATGGACGCCTTCGTACTCGACCGCAGTGTTCTTGGAAAGAATCGTGATGCCACGTTCCTTTTCCAGATCGTTGGAGTCCATGACGCACTCGACCAGCTGCTGGTGGGCGGCGAAAGTGCCGGACTGACGGAGGAGCTGGTCGACCAGGGTGGTTTTACCGTGGTCAACGTGAGCGATGATGGCGATGTTGCGGATCGGACGAGCGGACATGGGAAGGCCTGAAAAATCAAAGGCGTGATTCTACCACTCGATGCTGCAACGCAACATCCCCCAAGCGCTTTTATCCTTCTTTATTGCGCATGAAATCAGCTGTCTTGAAGAAATTTTCCAGCAGTTTGCGGCGGAGGCTTTCCTCGATGCCGACATCCTCCATCGCCAGCACCATGCAGGCGACCCACTGGTCGCGCTCCTGGGTGCCAATGGCAAAAGGCATGTGGCGGGCGCGCAACTGGGGGTGACCGAATTTTTCGACAAAGAGGTCGGGGCCACCGAGCCAGCCGGACAGGAACATGTAGAGCTTGTCGCGGGAACCCTGCAGGCTTTGCGGATGCATGGCGCGCAATTCCTTAAATTGGGGAACCGTGTCCATCAATTCGTAGAAGCGGTCGCTGAGCTTGCCGACGACGGCTTCGCCGCCGATTTTTTCGTAGGTGGTCGTCTTTTCCATGTCGCGCATTTTACCGAAACTATCGCCGGCTTGCCGAGGCACATGGCATGGTGCTAGATTGGTCCGATACAGCCCCTTACGACAGGATAAACAATGCAAGAAGAGATCGACGCGCTGGATCGTTTCATCATCACTCTGGAGTGGCTGATGGCCCTGCAGGAACGCCATCCCAACGCGCTCCACTTCGGGCTGATCCATGTCTGTTTCCACAACAAGGAATCGCTCGGCCAGGCTTATGGCGCCCGCGATGCCGCGCAGATGCTCGGCGAACTGGCTCACCAGCTTCGCCTGTCCTTCCGAAAGACGGATCTGGTGGCGCGCGACGGCACCGATTTCTGGGTGCTGGTGCCCTACACCCTGCCCGGCACGGTGACCGAAAAAGTCACCAAGCTGGTTGAACTGGCCTCCGACAACGGGCTGGACATCGTCAACCGCGACATCGCGGTATTCACCATGCCCGACCCGCAGATCATCAACAACATGGCCTTCAACTCGGCCGCCGAGTTCCTTTCTTACCTGAAGGAAAACCGCCAGATCGCGTTCCGCTGGGAACAGGTTTGCCCGGCGTCCTGAACGCCCGGACCGGCTGAGTCCGGATCGGCGCCCCGGCTGTCGTGCGCGGCGCCGGACCGCCGCAACCGGCCGGCTGCCAGGCCGGAATCAGTTGTTTCTTGCCATTGCCGATCAGGTCGGCACGCCCCATTTCCTTCAGGGCTTCGCGCAGCATGGGCCAGTTGGCCGGATCGTGGTAACGCAGAAAAGCCTTGTGCAGCTTGCGCTGGCGGCCATTGCGCACGGTGCCGACCTGCTCGCTGTTGCGGGTAACCTTGCGCAGCGGGTTGCGCTCGCTGTGATACATCGTCGTCGCCATCGCCATCGGCGTCGGGATGAAGGTCTGCACCTGGTCGAGGCGGAAGTTGTTCTTCTTCAGCCATAGCGCCAGGTTCAGCATGTCTTCGTCTTCCGTTCCCGGGTGGGCGGCGATGAAGTACGGGATCAGGTACTGTTCCTTGCCGGCCTCGCGGGAAAAGCGGTCGAAAAGCTGCTTGAAGCGGTCGTAACTGCCGATGCCCGGCTTCATCATTTTGGAAAGCGGACGCTCCTCGGTGTGCTCGGGAGCGATCTTGAGGTAACCACCGACGTGGTGGGTAACCAGTTCCTTGATGTACTCGGGCGAACGCACGGCCAGGTCGTAGCGCAGCCCGGAACCGATCAGCACCTTCTTGACGCCTTTCAGCGTACGCGCCTTGCGGTACAGCGAAATCAGCTTGCTGTGGTCGGTCCCCATGTTCTCGCAAATGTCGGGATAAACGCAGGACAGGCGGCGGCAGGACGATTCGATCTTCTCGTCCTTGCACTTCAGATGGTACATGTTGGCGGTTGGTCCGCCCAGGTCGGAAACGACGCCGGTGAAGCCCGGCGTCTTGTCCCGCATTTCCTCGATTTCGCGGATCACCGAATCTTCTGAGCGGCTCTGGATGATGCGGCCTTCATGCTCGGTGATGGAACAGAAGGTGCAACCGCCGAAGCAGCCGCGCATGATATTGACCGAGAAGCGGATCATCTCCCAGGCCGGGATCTTGGCATCGCCATAGACCGGGTGCGGGCGACGGGCATAGGGCAACTCGTAGACGGCGTCCAGTTCCTCGGTGGTCAGCGGAATGGGCGGCGGATTCAGCCAGACATCCCTTTCGCCATGCGCCTGGACCAGGGCGCGGGCGTTGCCGGGATTGGATTCGAGATGAAAGGTGCGCGAGGCATGAGCATAGAGCACTGGATCGGCCACCACCTGCTCGTAGGATGGCAGGCGGACGACCGAATGAGCGCGCCGCTCGCGGCGGGCAGCCACCCGTTCGGCGGCCGAGACGATGCGCACCGGATGTTCGCCCGGAGAGGTCGTCGACGGCCCGCTCGTGCCGGTGTCCATGGCATAGGGATCGGGATGCTTGATCAGCGGCCCCGGCGTATCGACCGAACTCGAATCGACGGCCTCCCAGTCGTCCGACGGCAGCCAGCCGGTCGGCACCATGAAGGCGGTGCCGCGCAAGTCGCGGATGTCGCTGATCTTCTCGCCCCGGGCCATCCGGTGCGCCAGTTCGACGATGGCCCGCTCGGCATTGCCGAAAAACAGCATATCGGCTTTGGAATCGGGCAGCACGGAGCGCCGCACCTTGTCCGACCAGTAGTCGTAATGGGCGATCCGGCGCAGGCTGGCCTCGATCGAGCCGACGATGACGTTGCAGCCGGGATAGGCTTCGCGGCAGCGCTGGGCATAGACGGTGACCGCCCGATCCGGCCGCTTGTTGGGCTCGGCATTGGGCGTGTAGGCGTCGTCGGAGCGGATCTTGCGGTCGGCGGTATAACGATTGACCATGGAATCCATGTTGCCGGCGGTGACACCGAAGAACAGGTTGGGCTTGCCCAGCTTCCGGAAGTCGGCCGCCGAATTCCAGTCCGGCTGGCAGACGATGCCGACGCGGAAGCCCTGGGCTTCGAGCAAGCGCCCGATCAGGGCCATGCCGAAACTGGGGTGGTCGATGTAGGCGTCGCCGGTGATCAGGATAATGTCACAGGAATCCCAGCCCAGAACATCCATTTCCGCACGGGACATGGGCAGGAAGGGCGCCGGGCCGAAACGGTGCGCCCAGAACTTGCGATGGCCGAATAGCGGCCGGGTAACTTGTTGATTTGAATCCATACGCTATTTTACCTGAGCGCGCGACGCTGCCGTGTGTGGCAACCGTGACAGCAGATGCCGCCCCGCCTCAGGCGCCCGCGCGCAAAGCCAGCAGCGGCGGCGCATCGAGCAGACGACGGACGGCCAGCCAGCCGAAAGCGGCGACCAGCCCGGCGCCGCCGGCTGCCGAAAAAAGCGGCAACAGCGGATTGACTGGCAAGTCCAGCTCGAACACCCGCCTGGCAATGGCCTGGCCGAACGCCATTGCACCGAGTGCGGCGACCAGCCCGGCGCTGCCGCCAACCACCGACAACTCGACCAGCAGCGCCTGGCGCAACTGCTGGCGGCGAGCGCCAAGGGCGCGCATCACGGCCAGTTCATGGCGCCGCTCGTCGAAGGCACTGAGCAATGCCGCGTAGAGCACGATGACGCCGGCCAGCAGCGTGAACAGGAAAATGAACTGCACGGCCCCGGCGACCTGGCCGATGATGTTCTGGAACTGGCGGATCAGGGCCGCGACGTCGATCACCGTCAGGTTGGGAAATTTCGCCACCAGAGCGCGGCCGAGGGCCTGCTGCGACTCCGCCAGATAGAAACTGGTGATATAGCTGGTCGGCGCATCCTCGATCACGGCGGGCGGGGTCAGCACGAAGAAATTGACCTGCATCGAATCCCAATCGAGCTGCCGCAGGCTGCTGACCCGGAGCCGCTTCTGCTGGCCGGCCACAGTAAATACCAGTTCGTCGCCGAGTTCGATGCCCAGGGTCTTGGCCAGCCCTTCCTCGACCGAGGCCAGCGGCTGGCCGGCGGCATCCGGCGCAAACCATACTCCGGCGACGACCCGGTTGCCCGACGGCAGCCCGGCCCGCCACGAAAGATTGAATTCGCGCTCGATCAGCCGCTGCGCCCGCTCGTCGTCGGGAAAGGAAGCGGCACTGACCGGCCGGCCCGAGATTTCCACTAGCCGCGCCCTGACCATCGGCGCCAGCTCGGCCTTGATGCCGGCCGCAGCAAGCTGGGCTTCGACAGCCGGACGCTGGTCGGGCTGGATGTTGATGACGAAACGGTTCGGCGCATCGGGCGGCGAGGCCTTTTGCCAGGCCGCCAGCAACTCGCCGCGCACCACCGTCAGCAGCAGCATGGCCATCAGGCCCAGAGCCAGCGCGACGATCTGCAGCGTTGCGGACGAGCGGTGGCGGGCCAGGTTGGCCAGCCCCTGTCGCCAGCCGAAGGCGCCGCCCCGCCGCCAGGCGGCAATCAGGCGCAGGATCAGCCAGGCGATCAGCCAGAAAATCGCCAGCGCTCCGGCAAAGCCCGCGACCGCCAGGCCGCCCAGACGCAGGTTGCCGGCAACCTGCAGCATCAGGCCGGCCAGCAGGACCAGACCCAGAACATAACCGCCGAGCAGGAACGGGGTCGGCGGGCCAAGTTCGCGGCGCAGCACGCGCAAGGTCGGCACCCTGCTCAGCTGCAACAGCGGCGGAAAAGCGAAGCCGAAAAGCAGCACCGCAGCGACGGCGGCACCGTGCAGCAGGGGCAGAAAACCCGGCAGCGGCAGGCTGATTTCGAGCAGTCGGGACAGCCAGAAGATCAGCACGAAATGCGCCGCGAAGCCAGTCAGGCCGCCCAGCCCGATGGCGAGCAGCGCCAAGCCGAGGAACAGCGAGGCGTGCAGCCGGAGCAGCCCGGGCTGCGTCATGCCGAGGCAACGCATCACGGCGCAGGCATCGAGATGACGCTGCAGGTAGCGCCGCGCCGCCAGGGCCGCGGCGACGGCGGCGAGTACCACGGTCAGCAAGGTGGCCAGGCCGAGAAAGCGCTCCGCCTTATCCAGCGCCGCGCGGATTTCCGGCCGGGCGTGGCGGGCGTCCTCAAGGCGTTCGCCATGTTCCAGCCGGCTTTCCAGCCATTTACGGAAATTCGCAATCGCCGCCGGGTCGCCGGTTACCAACTGCCGATAGGTGACACGCGAGCCGAACTGGACCAGACCGCTTGCGGGAATGTCGTCGATATTCAGCAACAGCCGGGGCGCCAGACTGAAGATGTTGAAGCTGCGATCCGGCTCCTGGGTCAGGATGGCAGCCACCCGCAACTGGCTGCGCCCCAGCAGCACGCTGTCGCCGGGCGCCGCCTGCAAGGCGCCGGCCAACCGCTCATCGAGCCAGACAGTGCCCGCTTGCGGGCCCTGTCCGACCGGTACGCCGGCCTCGCCCGCCCGGCCGGCAGCCGAGAGGTGGCCACGTAACGGATAGCCCGAACTGACCGCCTTGATATCGGCCAATTGGGTTTGGCCGTTGGCCTGCACCATGCTCGGAAAAACCATGGTCGCCGCCTGCGTCAGGCCGCGCCGCCCGGCTTCAGCGACAATCGCGTTCGACCACGGATGGTCGGCAATCAGCACCAGATCGCCGCCCATCAGTTGCTGCGCCTCGCGCTCCAGCGCCAGGCGGACCCGGTCGGCGAAGAACCCGACGGCGGTGACTGCTGCCACCGCCACGGTCAGCGCCGCCAGCAATAGCCGCAGTTCGCCCGAGCGCAGTTCCCGGCCGAGCAGGCGCCAGGCCAGCCGGATCATGGCCGGACCAGCCATTGGGCACGAAACTCGGCCGGTGTCAGGGCCTCGCCGTAGAGAAATCCTTGAAACTGGTGACAGCCGAGCTGACCGAGAAAGGCCGCCTGCTCGTCGTTCTCGACGCCTTCGGCGACCACTTCGAAACCCAGGCTGCCAGCCAGCGCCATCACCGTCTGGATAATTGCTTCATCCCCGGAATTGCTGCCGATGCCGACAATGAAAGAACGGTCGATTTTCAGTTGCTGCACCGGCAACAGCTTCAGATAGCTGAGCGAGGAATAGCCCGTCCCGAAATCGTCGAGCGCCAGCGTAACGCCGAGCCGACGCAGTTTTTCCAGCAAATCGAAGGCGTGGCCCATGGCCATGACCACCGACTCGGTGATTTCCAGCTTCAGCCAGGCCGGATCCATCCCGGTTTCGGCGAGGATTTCATCGAGGGTATCGATAAATTCCGGCCGCTCCATCTGCTTGACCGACAGATTGACCGAAACTTGCGGCAGGATGAAGCCGCCGGCTCGCCAGCGCATCATCTGGGCGCAGGTTTCATGCAGCACCCAGTTGCCGAGCGCGATGATGACACCAGAATCCTCGGCCATCGGGATGAAGCGGGTCGGTGAAACGTCGCCCAAGCGCGGACTGTGCCAGCGGACAAGCGCCTCGGCACCGACCAGGCGGCCGGTCTGGGCATCGACCTGGGGCTGGAAATGGACAGTGATCTCGTGGTTGTCGAGGGCGCGTCGCAACAGGTTTTCCATCCGGATCCGCTCGCGGGCATCGCGGGTCATTTCCGGCGTATAGAAATGGTACTGGCCGCGCCCGAAGGCCTTGGCGCGATACATCGCGGTATCGGCGTTACGCATCAGCTCCAGCACGCTCTGGCCGTCGCCGGGAAACAGGCTGATGCCGACCGAAGCCGAAAGGAAGAGCTCGTGGTCGCCCAGGTTGAAGGCACTTTCGAAAGTCGCAACGATTTCGCGGGCCAGGGTCGCCACCTCGATTTCGCTGCGCACGCCTTCCATCAGGCAGATGAATTCGTCGCCGCCCAGGCGCGCCAGCATGTCGATCAGCCGGACGTTTTCCGAAAGGCGGGCGGCCACCGCGACCAGCAGTTCATCGCCGATGGCATGGCCGAGCGAATCATTGACCTGCTTGAACTGGTCGAGGTCGATGAACAGTACCGCCAGGCGCTGGTCCTTGCCTTCCGCTTCGCGCAGGCTCTCGGCCAGCCGCTCGATGAAGCAGCGACGGTTGGCCAATCCGGTCAGCGGGTCATGGTAAGCCAGGTAATTCAGCTTGCTCTCGGCCTGCCGGCGAACGGCGATTTCGGCTTCGAGCTGACGATTGGTCCGCTTTAGCTCGGCGGTGCGCGCCTCGACCTGAATTTCCAGCGTGTCGCGCGCCTCCTCGATGCGCCGCTCCTGCTCCTGCAGGATACGCTGGGCGCGGCGGACGACCAGGAATTGCATCATGTAGAGCACCGCACAGACACCGAACACGCCGCCCATCACCCACCACAGGCTGCGCCGGGACTGGGCCATGAAGGGCGTGACGTCCTGGTAGAGCTCGAATACCCCTTCGATCATTCGCTCCTTGCCGATGATCGGCACGTAGCTGGCCAGCAGGTCGAGGTCGCCGCTGCCGCCGGCCGGGGTGTCCATCGCAGCGCGGCGACTCAGTTCGCTGAGCACCCGGCCGTTGATGGCCGAACGGAACCCCGGATTGTCCAGTTCCTTGTTGCCGATCTGCCGGCTATCGGTCGAAAAGACCATGACCCCGAGGCGATTGAAGACATTGACCTTGATCACCGCCGTGTCGTGCATCAGAGCCCGCACGCTGGCCTGGAGTTGCCGGATGTCGGCCGCCGCCTCCGCCTGGCCCGCCTCGCGGCCGAGCGACGAGTCGATCAACTGCTCCAACGGCTGGCGCAGGGCATTCTCGAAAACCTGCACCATCGAGACATTGCGGCTTTCCGCCTGCTCGCTCATCTGTTTCAGCGAAAGCTGGCGATAGAGCAGACCGAGCCCGCCTGCGGCCAGCACGATCAGGATGAAGCTGAGAGTCGAGAAGTAACGGGAAAGATTGAACATGGCAGCCCACGCATCGATGCCGCCAGCTTATTCCATCTCGCGTATCCGGGCTACCGCCTCCTCGACCCGTTTGACGGCAATCACCTCCATGCCGGCAATCGCCTGTTTCGGCCGGTTGGCCTCGGGGATCAGGGCGCGCGTAAAACCCAGCTTGGCGGCTTCCTTCAGGCGTTCCTGGCCGCGCGGCGCCGGACGGACTTCGCCGGCCAGGCCGACTTCACCGAATACAATAAGTTTCGATGGCAAGGGCTTGTTTTTCAATGATGATGTAATCGACAGCAACACCGCCAGATCGGCTGCCGGCTCGCTGATCCGGACGCCGCCCACGGCATTGACGAAGACATCCTGATCGAAGCAGACGATACCGGCATGCCGGTGCAGGACCGCCAGCAACATGGCCAGGCGCTGCGCCTCCAGGCCCACCGTCAGCCGGCGCGGATTGCCGTGCGCCGCATCGACCAGGGCCTGGATTTCCACCAGCAAGGGGCGCGTCCCT
Source organism: Bacteroidota bacterium (assembly GCA_050259955.1). Taxonomy (GTDB): domain Bacteria; phylum Pseudomonadota; class Gammaproteobacteria; order Burkholderiales; family Rhodocyclaceae; genus Azonexus. The sequence goes on along the minus strand of JBLNBM010000025.1, from coordinate 43,127 downwards.
TCCTGCGTCACCATCACGCAGGAACCCGCCACTTCCTGGCCATGCTGCGACAGGAACAGGGCCGACGGATTGCTGACCCCTTTCAGTCCGGTCTCGGTCATCGCGAAGACTCCGAGCTCATTGACCGCGCCGAAACGGTTCTTGACGGCGCGCACCAGCCGGAAGCTGGAATGGGTGTCGCCTTCGAAATAAAGCACGGTATCGACGATATGTTCCAGCACGCGTGGCCCGGCCAGCGCGCCGTCCTTGGTCACATGGCCGACCAGGATGATGGTGATGCCCGCCTGCTTGGCCAGCCGCGTCAATTGCGCGGCGCATTCGCGGACCTGGGCCACCGACCCCGGCGCGCTGGAGAGCTGGTCGGACCACAGGGTCTGGATCGAGTCGACGACCGCCACCTGCGGCATCTCGGCCTGCAGCGTGGCGAGGATGCGTTCCAGGTTGATCTCGGCCATCAGCTGCAGCCGGCGGGTGTCGAGGCTGAGCCGGCGGGCACGCAGCGCGACCTGCTGGCCGGACTCCTCGCCGCTGATGTAGAGCACTTTCTGCTCCTGGGACAACAGCGCCAGGGCCTGCAGCAGCAAGGTGCTCTTGCCGATGCCGGGATCGCCGCCGATCAGCACGACGCCGCCGGGGACCAGGCCGCCGCCCAAGGCCCGGTCGAATTCGCCGATCCCGGTCGGAATGCGCTCGGTTTCACTGGCCTCGATCTCCGACAGGTTCTGCAGGCGCGCCGTCGGCGCCAGGGATTCGAAACGGTGGCCGCTCGCCTTCTCGGCGACGCCTTCGACCAGCGTGTTCCACTCGCCGCAGCCCGGGCACTGGCCCTGCCATTTCGGACTGGTGGCGCCGCATTCGCTGCAGCTGTAAACTGACTTGATCCTGGCCATTCAGATTTCTCCGATCTCGACCGGCACACGCGGTGCCACGGCACAGAACAGTTCATAGGAAATGGTGCCGGCTGCCGCCGCCACCTCGTCGGCCGTCACTTCGCCGGCGACACTCCGGCCCCAGAGGACGACCGGCGAGCCGATGCCGGCTTCCGGAATATCGGTGAGATCGCAGGCCAGCATGTCCATCGACACCCGGCCGACGGTGCGCGTCCGCCTGCCCTGCACCGCAATCGGCGTGCCGCTCGGGGCGTGGCGCGGATAACCGTCGGCATAGCCGCAGGCGACCACCCCGATGCGCATCGGCCGCTCGGCGGTGAAGGTGCCGCCATAGCCGACCCGCTCGCCGGCGGCGATTTCCTGGACACCGATGATCGCGCTGGAAAGCGTCATCGCCGGCTGCAGGCCGAGTTCGGCGGCGCTCTGTCCGGCAAACGGGCTGGCACCGTAGAGCATGATGCCGGGCCGCACCCAGTCGGCGTGAGATTCCGGATGGCGCAGGATGGCCGCCGAATTGGCCAGACAGCGCGGCCCGCGCCAGTCGCCGGCCAGGGTATTGAAACGCGCCAGTTGCCAGGCGATGCTGCGCTCGCCGTCGGCTTCGGCGAAATGGGTCATCAGCGTGATCTCCGCCTGCGGTAACTGACGCAACGCCTGCCACGCCGCGGGCAGGGTTCGCGCCGTGAAGCCCAGGCGATTCATCCCGGTATTCAATTTGAGGCAGATCGACAGAGGTTCGCCGCTGCATCCGGAACGCAACAGCATGTCCAGTTGATCCTGGCAATGGATGACGGTGGTCAGCCGGTGCGCGACCACGGCCCGGACGTCGCGCGGGCTGAAGACGCCTTCGAGCAGCAGGATGGGCTGGGTGATGCCGGCTTCGCGCAAGGCAACCGCATTTTCCGTCTCGAGCATGGCAAAGCCGTCCGCCTCGTCGCGCAGTGCGTCGAGCGCCCGCCACTGGCCGTGGCCGTAGGCGTTGGCCTTGATCACCGCCCATGCCCGGGCGCCCGCGGCGTGCCGCTTGGCTTGCCGATAATTGTGGAGGATGGCCGCCGGCGAAATACGGACGCGGATGGGACGGGAAGTTTTCATAAAACGAGTTCTCGCAGCTTGCTCTTGGCGAAATCAGTAAAAGTGGCGGCCAGCCGGGTGCGGAATCGATCCTGCGGCTGGACCAGGTAAAGGCTGCGCGTCAGCGGCGGATTGAGCGGCAAGGCGACCAGCGCACCCAGTTGCGTTTCCTTGGCAACCACGGCGCGCGACACGATGGCAAAGCCCAGACCGGTCGACACGACGCCCTTGAGCGCTTCCGGGCTACCCAGTTCCATCTGGATCTTGAGCTTTTCAACCGGCACTTGATGAGCCCGGAAATAGGCGTCGATGACTTCCCGCGTGCCGGAGCCCGGCTCCCGGGAAATATATTCGTAATCCACCAACTGTTTGGGCGCCACCGATTTGAGACTGGCCAGCGGATAGTCGGGAGCGCAGATAACCTGCAATTCGTCGTCGCAGCAGATTTGACAGTCGAGGCCGGCCTGCCTGGCCGGCGCTTCGATCAGGCCGACGTCGAGCGTGTGTTCGGCAACCCGGCTTTCGATGCTTTCCGAATTGGCGACAGTCAGCCGGGCTCGCACCTGCGGGTAAAGAGCGTTGAATTCGCCGAGAATGCGCGGCAACATGAATTCGGCGATGGTCGTGCTGGCGCCGACGAGCAGCGGGCCGCGCATTTCACCGGTCATTTCGGCGAGACGGGTTTCCATTTCGTCGGACAGCGCCAGGATGCGTTCGGCGTAACCGAGCACCAGTTCGCCGGCCGGCGTCAGTGAAATACTGCCATGGCGGCGTTCGAACAGGCGGGTCGCGTATTGTTCTTCCAATTGCCGGATCTGGAAAGTCACCGCCGGCTGGGTCATGAATAGGGCATCGGCTGCCCGGGTGAAACTCAGCTGCTTGGCTACGGCATGAAACACCTGCAGGCGCCGGTCAGCCATGATTATTCTCCCTAGAGATACGCGGCCGATATTCAATCACATTCCGACCCGGTCGCCGGCGATTCGGGCGAAATTTAACGCCTTCGGCCAAACGGACCGCCGCAGCCCGAGCGGCCCCGCCATCCCGGTTGCGCCGATGCGGCCTGCCGGACGGTCTTTCCCACCCCCTGCAACGCCGGATTCATGCACAACTCACGGCCTTCCGCAAGCCTTGCGCCCCGCCCAATACGTGGTATAAACCTCGTCCAAAGTTTATAAAAGAGACAAGAAAAGAGTCCAAGTGCCATTTGGCTTCTACATCATCATGGCGGCGCAGTTCTTCTCCGCGCTCGCCGACAACGCCCTGCTCATCGCCGCCATCGCCTCCCTGCGCGAGATGCACTCGCCAGCGGAATACGAGCCGCTGCTCAAGACTTTCTTCACCGTTTCCTATGTCCTGCTCGCCGCCTTTGTCGGCGCCTTTGCCGACTCGATGCCGAAATGGCGGGTCATGTTCATCAGCAACATGGTCAAGATCGTCGGCTGCGGCATGATGTTCTTCGGTGCCCATCCGCTGCTCGCCTACGCCGTGGTCGGCCTCGGCGCCGCCTCCTATTCCCCGGCCAAGTACGGCATCCTGACCGAATACCTGCCGCACCGCCTGCTCGTCGTTGCCAACGGCTGGATCGAGGGCCTGACGGTGGGCGCCATCATTCTCGGCGTGGTGATCGGCGGCACCCTGATCAAGCCGGATATTGCCCAGCACCTGCTGGCCTTCGATTTCCCGCTGATCGACACCGGGGTCGATACGGTCGGCGAAATGGCCATTTCCATTGTTGCCGTGCTTTATGTGCTGGCTTCCGTCTTCAATCTCTACGTGCCGGACACCGGCGTCGACCACAAGCCGCTGAAGAAGAACCCGATCTACCTGGCGCACGAATTCAAGCATTGCCTGGCGCTGCTCTGGCGCGACCGCCTCGGTCAGATCTCGCTGGCGGTAACGACGCTGTTCTGGGGAGCCGCCTCGACGCTGCAATTCATCGTCATCAAATGGTCGGAAGTGGCACTCCACCTCGATCTCTCCAAGTCGTCGATGCTGCAGGGCGTGGTCGCCGTCGGCGTCGCCTCCGGTGCCGTTTTCGCCGCCCGCCTGATCACCCTGCGCAAATCGGTGCAGGTCATTCCGCTCGGCATCGCCATGGGCCTGATCGTGCTGATCATGAATTTCGTCGGCAGCATCTGGCTCGCCGTGCCGTTGCTGATCCTGATCGGCGGCCTCTCCGGCTTCTTCGTGGTGCCGATGAACGCCCTGCTCCAGCACCGCGGCCATATCCTGATGGGTGCCGGGCATTCGATCGCCGTGCAGAATTTCAACGAAAACCTGTCCATCCTGATCATGACCGGCGTCTACTACCTGATGATCCGGGTCGACATGTCGATCTACTGGGTGGTGACGCTATTCGGCCTTTTCGTCAGCGGCATCATGTACCTGATCCGCCAGCGCCACATCGCCAACCAGGCGGAACGGGACGACGTCGTACACCTCGAGGATTCAGCGCACCACTGATCTGCCCGCTTCAGAACGGCAGTTCGGGCACCGCCTGTTCGGACAGCACGCGACGGGCAAAAAGCAGGTCTTCCCAGGCTTTGGCCTTATCCGGCAAATTGCGCAAGAGATAGGCCGGGTGATAGGTCACCACCACCGGAATGCCGGCATGTTCGAAGCGCTTGCCGCGCAACGAGGCGAGCGACTTGTCCTCGTGCAGCACCGAATGCACCGCCGCCTTGCCGAGCAGCACGATGATCTTCGGCTTGAGCAGCGCAATCTGGCGCTCCAGGTAAGGCCGGCAGGCCGCCATTTCGGCGGCTTCCGGCGTCCGGTTGCCGGGCGGCCGGCACTTCACCGCATTGGCGATATAGACCTTGTTGCCGCGAGCGATATCGAGCGCCGCCAGCATGTTGTCGAGCAGCTTGCCGGCCTGACCGACAAACGGTTCGCCCTGCACATCCTCGTCCGCCCCCGGTCCTTCGCCGATGAACAGCCAGTCCGGCTGCCGGTCGCCAACCCCGAAAACTGCCTGGCGGCGCTGCTCGCACAAGGGACAGGCACGACAACCGGCCACCTGCTGGGCCAGTTCCGGCCAGTCCAGCGTGTCGACCGCCAAGCGTGGCGATTGCACGTCATTCCCCGTCGCCGGCCGGCACCCCGGCCGTGGCGCGACGGACGTTGCCGCCTCGACTGAAGCGGTCGCGACGGCAGCCGGCGGCGCCTCAACGACCGGAACCGCCCGGTCGCGCTGTACCCAGAGCGGGGAAATTCCCATCTCGACCAGCATTTGCTCGCGGCTCAGACTCATGCCAGTTCCTTATCGAAAATCAGTGCATCTTCGCGCCCGGCCGGGGCCGGGTAATACCCCTTGCGCAAGCCGATCTGGCGAAAGCCGAAATGGCGATACAAGTCGACGGCCCGCGCATTCGAGGGGCGGACTTCGAGAAACAACTTGGCGGCACCGCCCAGTCGGGCACTGGTCATGGCGTTGCGCAGCAGGCGGGCACCGTAGCCCCGGCCCTGATGACGCGGGCCGACACCGATATTGAGGAGGTGTGCCTCGTCGATCACCGACATGACCACCGAAAAACCGATCAATTCGCCCCCCAGCCGGCAGACCCAGGCACTGTACCCAGCGGCCAGCGAGTCGGCAAAATTACCCCTCGACCAGGGAAAAGCCTGCAGTGCAGCTTCCAGCGCGGTCACGCCATCGAGATCGCGTTCGTTCATCGGAAAGAATTCAGCGTCGAGGGGGAAGCCGCTCACGCCCGCCCGCCTTCGCTCAGACGTTCCGCCACCGTTTTCGCCACCTTGTCGCGGACATAGAGTGGCGCCGCCAGCGCCGCGTCGATGCCGGCGCCGTGTGCGGCACGCGGTGCCGCCAGGCGGGCCAGCGCCGCGGCCGTCGGCCAGATGTCCGCGCGGACAGCGATGCCGGCGTCGGCCAGGCGCTGCCCGAGCGCAGGGTAAGCGGCCGGCGCATTGCCGCAGGCCAGCCAGCCGGCGTCTTGCGGAATCAGCACGGCATCGGGTGCGGCAACGCGGATTTCACCCTGTAGCGCATAGCCGTCGACCGTCCGAAGATAGGCGCCGGCATAGACCTCGCCCATCCGTGCGTCGAGCAGCGCCAGTACCCGCTCGGCGCCCGTCGCCTCGGCCATCGCTTCCAGACTGGTCACCGGAATCAGCGGCGTGTCGGCCGCCATGGCCAGGCCCTGCGCCGTGCCGCAGGCCACCCGCAAGCCGGTAAAGGCGCCGGGACCGACCCCGAAGGCGATGGCATCGACCGCCTTGATGCCGACGCCGGCTTCGGCCAGCAATTCGCCGACCAAGGGCAGCAGGGTTTCGGAATGCGACCGGCCAGCCGGGCAGAGGCGTTCGCTCACCCGGCCGTCATGCCAGAGTGCGCAGGAGCCGATTTCGGTAGAGGTTTCAAGGGCAAGGATCAGCATGGGGCTGCATTTTACCGGAGCCGGCGCCTGCTGCGGCGCTCCGAGCGACAATCAGTCCCGTCGCCAGCCCCGGCCTTCGTAAGGCGGCGGTGCGCCGCGCTGCTCGCGCATTTCCTCGCGCAGGCGCCGCCGGTCCTCAGGCGGCACATCGGCCCAGCGCCGCGGCCCTTCCTCGCGACGCATTTCCCGGTCCTGCTGCCAGTGTTCGCGCATCTGCTGACGCATCTGTCGCCGCTCGTCGGGCGGCAGTTCACGCCAGCGGCCCTGCGCCCACGCGCTGCCCAGCGAGCCCGACAGGCCGAGGAGCAGCAACAGGACAAGGGGAGTGCGGCGTTTCATGAGGACGGGCAGGACGCGAGGCAAGGAATTTCGATGCGATCATTGTCCAACGATGCGGCGCCGCACCGCCGCCGGAGTTGTAAATGAATGTTTCACCGGGGGCCGCCGCAAATCCTTGTTACCATTTGCCGCGCTTCATTCACCGTCAGCAATTATCCTTGCCACATGAACGAACAACATACACATATTCTGGTCGTCGATGACGATGCCCGCCTGCGCGACCTGCTCAGCCGCTACCTCGGCGAACAGGGCTTCGACGTCAAGGCGGTCGCCGACGGCCAGCAAATGGACAAGCTGCGCAGCCGCGAACATTTCAGCCTGATCATCCTCGACCTGATGATGCCCGGCGAAGACGGTTTGACCATCTGTCGGCGCCTGCGCGGCACCGGCGACCAGACGCCGATCATCATGCTGACCGCCAAGGGCGACGAGGTGGATCGTATCGTCGGCCTCGAAATGGGCGCCGACGACTACCTGCCCAAGCCCTTCAACCCGCGCGAACTACTCGCCCGCATCCATGCCGTGCTGCGCCGCCAGGGCAACCGGCCGCCCGGGGCGCCGGGCGAAGAAAGCGAAATGGTCAGTTTCGGCAACATCGAAGTCGATCTCGCTGCCCGTACCCTGAGGCGCGGCAACGACCTACTGCCGCTGACCACCGGCGAATTCGCCGTCCTCAAAGTGCTGCTCCAGCATCCGCGCCAGCCGTTGTCGCGCGACAAGTTGATGACCCTGGCGCGCGGCCGAGAACAGGGTCCGTTCGACCGCGCCATCGACGTCCAGGTTTCCCGGCTGCGCAAGCTGATCGAAAACGACCCGGCCCAGCCGCGCTACCTGCAGACGGTGTGGGGCTTCGGCTATGTCTTCGTGCCGGACGGCGCCGCCCGCGACGCATGATGCCGCGCTCGCTGCTGGCGCGCACCTTCCTGCTGCTTGCCTTGCTCGTGCTGCTGACCACGGCGGCCTGGCTCAGCCTGTTCCGCTACCTGGAGGCCGAGCCGCGAGCTCGTGAGACGGCGCAGCTTGCCGCCTCGGCGGTGAACCTGATCCGCGCCTCGCTGTTCGCAGCTGCACCGGAAAAACGCCTGGCGCTGTTTGCCGACTTCTCGACCCACGAAGGCATCCGCCTGCTGCCGGCCGAAGCCGAAGACCAGGTCGAAGCGATGCCGGACAACCGTTTCCACAACCTGCTGCAGCGCGAACTGGAGAGCCGCCTGGGCGGCACCACGCGGATCGCCGCCAGCGTCGATGGCGTGCCCGGTTTCTGGGTCAGCTTCCGGCTCGACGAGCGCGACGACGAAGAATACTGGCTGGTCCTTCCCCGCGAACGGGCGGCGCGCAGCTTCGCCGTCCATTGGTTGAGCTGGGGCCTGCTCGCCGTAATGCTGGCGCTGGTCGTCGCCTGGCTGATCGCCTCGCGGATCAGCCGGCCGCTGAAAGCGATGGCCCGCTCGGTCGAAGCGGTGGGCCGTGGCCAGACGCCGCCCCCCCTGCCCGAAGACGGGGCCGAAGAGCTGAGTCGCCTGGCCGGCGCCTTCAACACCATGGCGAGCGACCTCGAACGCCATGAGAAGGACCGCTCCGAAGTGCTGGCCGGCATTTCGCACGATCTGCGCACGCCACTGACCCGTCTGCGCCTGGAAGCCGAAATGAGCATCGCCGACGACAGCGCCCGACAAGGCATCGTCGCCGATATCGAACAGATGGAAGCGGTGATTTCGCAGTTCATGGATTACGCCCGGGCCGAAAGCGGCGAAGAACCTGGCCCGACCGATCCCGCAGCCTTGCTGCTCGCCCTGGCCGAACACCAGGGCTACGTCGGCCGCGACCTGCAGCTCGAACTCGCCCCGCTGCCGGTAATGAAATTGCGCCCGAAGGCGATCAACCGCGCCCTGACCAATCTACTCGACAATGCCTGGAAATACGGCGGCGGCGAAGTCACGCTGGCAGCGGCGGTGGTCAATGGCGAAGTTCATATCGAGATCGGTGATCGCGGACCGGGGATTCCCGAGAGCGAAACCGAGCGCCTGAAACGGCCTTTCGCCCGCCTGGAGACGGCGCGCACCAATGCCGGCGGCACCGGACTGGGCCTGGCCATTGTCGAACGCATTGCCCGACTGCACGGCGGCCGCCTTGAACTGCTGCCCAATCGGGGCGGCGGCCTCCTCGCCCGGCTGATCCTGCCGTTGCGGCGCTGAGCCCACGCCCGGCTATTGAAAATCGGCAACAGCGGTGTCCGTTTCTTCCGGCATTTCGTCGCCAACGATGCCGTCTGCTCTGCCCAGGCGCCGATGCAGTAAGCGTTGAAGCCGGCGGGATGGCTCAGTCAGACGGCCTTGAAATCGCTGACCGACATGCCGGCGCCGGTGAATCGACCGGCATTGTCGCGATCATGGACGCAGCGCGAACTCGGCAAGTATCTGGTAATCGGAGCCGGCCGCTGACGGTCGTGAGCGGACCAGAACGAAACTGCGACAGGACCAGTCCAGCCCGGCCAGCGGCAGCGGCACTTGGCCGGGCGCCGGTGCGCTGGCCTCGGGTACCCGGCGCACCAGGCTGACATGCGGCGTAAAGTCGCGGCGACCGGCATCGACCCGGACACCGGCCTGGCCGAGACCGGCGCGCAAGGCATCGACCAGTTGTCGCACGGCCGGCGGCGGCGCCGAACAGCCCGCCCACAGTAAGTGGTTGTGCTGCCAGAAGGCGAGCCGATCGATCGCCAGAGTAAATGGCGGCACCGCGATGTCAGCGGCCAGTTGAATGAGTCCCGGCAACAGTTCCTCGGGAACGCCGCCCAGAAAAGCCAGAGTGAGGTGGATGGTTTCCGGCCGGGTCGGCCGGCCGCCGTGCCGTTCGGCGGCAGTGCGGGCAATCTCAGCCAGTTGCCCGGCCAGTTCCGGCGTCGGCCACAGCGCGAAGAAAACCCGCGCTGTCCGCGGCCGGGCCGGCGGTATGTTGCTGGTCGCCGCTGCGGCCTCAGCCGGCACGTTCCACCAGGACCACGGCCTGAGCCTCGATGGCTTCTTGCCGGCCAAGGTAGCCCAGGCGCTCGTTGGTCTTGCCCTTGATATTGACCGCATCGAGCGGCAGGCCGAGATCGGCGGCGACATTGGCGACCATCGCCGCCGCGTGCGGCGCCAGTTTCGGCTGCTGGGCGATCAGCGTCGCGTCGACATTGACGGCCCGCCAGCCTTTCTCGGCAAGCAACGCCACCGCCGCCCGCAACAGCACGCGGCTGTCGGCACCCTGGTAACGCGGATCGGTATCCGGGAAATGGCGACCGATGTCGCCCAGTGCCACGGCACCGAGCAGGGCGTCGGTGATCGCATGCAACAGCGCGTCGGCATCGGAATGGCCGAGCAGGCCGGTAGCGTGGGGAATTTCGACGCCGCCGAGGATCAGTTTGCGGCCCTCGACCAGGCGATGCACATCGTAGCCTTGCCCGACGCGGAAATTCATTTTCGTCCCCTCAGGATCATTGCCGCCAGCGCCAGGTCTGCCGGATAAGTCACTTTAAGATTGGTCGCGTCGCCGCACACCAGTTTCGGCTTGAGGCCGAGCGCTTCGACGGCACCGGCTTCATCGGTCACTTCGCGGCATTTTTCCAGCGCTTCGCACAAGCGGCCGTAGCGGAACATCTGCGGCGTCTGCGCCTGCCACAGGCCGTCGCGCGGTTCGGTAGCGGCTACCCGTTGCCTGGCGTCGGCGCGTTTCAGCGTATCGGCCACCGGCACGGCGAGGATGCCGCCGACCGGGTCATCGGCCAGTTCCGCCAGCAACGCGGCCAGCATGTCGGCGCTCAGGCAGGGCCGCGCTGCGTCATGAACCAGCACCCAGTCATCCTCGGCGGCGACCATGGCCGCCGCCTGCAAACCGTTGCCGACACTGGCGGCCCGCGTCGCCCCGCCGCAGCGGACGGTTTCGAGCTTGGCGCCGAGATCGGACCAGTCGTAACGGCTCCACCAGGGATCGTCCGGCGAGAGCACCACCCAGACACGATCGATCTCCGGACAGGCAACCAGAGCGGCCAGCGTATGATAAATAAGAGGACGGCCGAGGAGAGTCAGGTACTGCTTGGGTTTCTCGGCGCCGAAGCGGGAGCCGCTGCCGGCAGCGGGAACGATTGCGTAATAGCGTGGCATGGCTTAATTTTACTGAATAACGATCAGAAAAGAGGAGTCACATGAGCTTTGTCGTCCCCGAACTGGCCGCCCCGGTCGAAGCTTTCTCGACCGCGCTCGGTATCGGCTTGCTGGTCGGCCTGGAACGCGAGCGCCGCCCCGACTCGGCGGCCGGCCTGCGCACTTTCGCGCTGGTCGCCATGCTTGGTTGCCTGTTCGCGCTGCTCGGCGAGAAAAGCGGCGGCCCCTGGCTGCTCGTCGTCGGCCTGCTGGTCATTTCCGGCGCGATGATCGCCTCCAACTTCTCGACGCAGCAGGAGGAGCAGTATCGCGGCTTCACGTCGGAAGCCGCCATCATCATCACCTACGGCCTGGGCGCCGCGGTCTGGTTCGGCTATGCGACGCTGGCCGTCATGCTCGCCATCACCACCACCGTGCTTCTCTATTTCAAGGCCGAACTGCGCCAGTTCAGCGAGCGGACGACGCCCAAGGACATCAATTCCATCCTGCAGTTCGCCGTGCTTTCGCTGGTCATCCTGCCCATCCTGCCGAGCGCCGATTTCGGCCCCTACAACGCGATCAACCCGCGCCAGGTGTGGTGGATGGTGGTGCTGATTTCCGGCCTGGCGCTGTCCGGCTATCTCGCCCTGCGCATCATCGGCGCCCGCCACGGCGCCGCCCTGCTCGGCATTTTCGGCGGCCTCGCCTCGAGCACGGCGACGACCATGATGTTTTCCCGGCACGCCCATGCTCACGCCCACCTGATCCGCATGTCGGCCATCGTCATCCTGATCGCCAACGTCATGGTGATGCTGCGTATCGGCCTGGTCTCCAGCGTCGTCGCGCCGGCCCTGTGGGCGCAGATCGCCATTGTCTTCGCCTGCGGCATCGTACCCGGTGTCGTCATGGCGCTATACGGCTGGAAAGCGCTCACCGCCGCCGGCGAATTGCCGATGCCGGAAGTCAAGAACCCGACCGAATTGCGCACCGCCATTTCCTTCGGCCTGCTCTACGCCGTCGTCCTGCTTGCCTCGGCCTGGCTGCAGGATATCGCCGGCAACAGCGGCCTCTACATCGTCGCCCTGGTTTCCGGGCTGACCGATGCCGACGCCAGCGTGCTGTCGACCCTGCGCATGTTCAACCTGGAAAAAGTTTCGGGCGGCGAGGCGGTAATGGCCGTGACGCTGGCCCTGATGGCCAACCTGATTTTCAAGATCGGCCTGGTGCTCAGCATCGGCGGCGCCAAACTGGCCCGCCACGCGCTGCCCGGCCTGTTTGCCATCGGCTGCGGCATGGCCGCCGGCCTGGCGCTGATTTGAACCTGGAAAAAAGCATATGAACGCAGATGGCGCTGATCAAATCCAATCAAATCTGGTCAAGCGGGAAAAGCCGAGCATTGTCATCCGGGAGATCGCCGATGCTTGGTTTTATCCGCGTCTATCGGTGCAATCCGCGTTAAACAATCACGTCTCATAGGTGGAAAGGCGTCCCATGAACCCGACTCGTCCCGCCGCCGTGGCCGGCACTTTCTACCCCGGCGACCCGGCCATCCTGGCCGCCACCGTCGATCGACTGCTCGGCGAAGCCGGCACGCCGGCCGGAACGCCGCCCAAGGTGTTGATCGTGCCGCACGCCGGCTATATCTACTCGGGGGCGACCGCCGCCACGGCCTACGCCCGGCTGGCGTCGGTCCGCCGGCTGATCCGCCGCGTCGTCCTGCTCGGCCCGACGCACCGGGTGGCGGTAGAAGGTCTGGCGCTACCCGAATGCTCCGCCTTTGCGACACCGCTCGGCAATATTCCCCTCGATGCCGCAGCCATCGCCCAACTGCGCGCCATGCCACAGATCATTTTCAGCGACCGCGTGCATGCCCAGGAACATTCGCTGGAAGTGCATCTGCCCTTCCTGCAGCGCGTGCTGGACGACTTCCAACTGGTGCCGCTGGCCGTCGGCGACGCCCGGCCGGCCGCTGTGGCGGAAGTGCTGGACCTGCTGTGGGGTGGCCCGGAAACGCTGATCGTCATCAGTTCCGACCTCTCGCATTTCCAGTCCTACGCCACTGCCCAGCAGACCGATCTCGGCACCTGCCGGCAGATCGTCAAGCTGGCCACCGATATCCGGCCGGAGCAAGCCTGTGGTGCCTACCCGCTCAACGGCCTGCTGCTCACCGCCCGCCGCCGCGGCCTGACGCCGGAACTGCTGGAGTTGTGCAATTCCGGCGACACTGCCGGCGACCGGCAACGCGTCGTCGGCTATGCCGCCTTTGCCTTGCCCGAGGCGAGCGATGCCTGAACTCGGTAACGTACTGCTGGTCCTCGCCCGCAACGCCATCGCCGCCCGCTTCGGCCTGACGCCGGTGGCGCCCCCGGACCTCCCGGAATTGCACGCCCCCGGCGCCACCTTCGTGACGCTGACCGAACACGGCAGACTGCGCGGCTGCATCGGCAGTCTCGAGGCTTGGCGACCGCTGCTCGCCGATGTCCAGGAAAACGCCTGTGCCGCCGCCTTCCGCGATCCGCGCTTCGCGCCGCTGACCGCCGGCGAGTTGGCCGGCATCCGCGTCGAAGTGTCGCTGCTGACGCCGCCGGCGCCGATTCCCTTCAGCAGCGAATATGAGGCTCTCGCCCAGTTGCGACCGTTGACCGACGGCGTGATTTTCACGGCCGGTGCCCGCCGCTCCACCTTCCTGCCGCAAGTCTGGGAACAACTGCCCGAACCGAAAGACTTCATGCGCCATCTAAAAGAAAAGGCCGGCCTGCCCGCCAATTATTGGGGCAGCGATGTCCGGCTGGAACGCTACACGGTCGAGAAATGGAAGGAAGACACCGCATGACGCCGACTGACACTCTTTTCCCGGGTCGCTGGTGGCATGCCCTGCCCGACGGCCGGGTGCAATGCGATCTTTGCCCGCGCGACTGCCAGTTGCACGAAGGCCAGCGCGGTGCCTGCTTTGTCCGCCAGCGGGTCAATGACGCGATGCAACTGACCACTTACGGTCGCTCGTCTGGCTTTTGCATCGACCCGATCGAGAAAAAACCGCTCAATCACTTCTACCCCGGCAGCAGCATCCTGTCCTTCGGCACCGCCGGCTGCAACCTGGCCTGCCGTTTCTGCCAGAACTGGGACATTTCCAAATCGAAGGACATGGACCGCCTGATGGATGAAGCCAGTCCGCAGGCGATCGCGACGGCTGCCCGGCGGAGCGGTGCCGATGCCGTGGCCTACACCTACAACGATCCGGTGGTGTTCGCCGAGTACGCCATCGACACGGCGCTGGCCTGCCGCGAACAGGGCATTCGCAATGTCGCTGTCAGTGCCGGCTACATCCATCCGGTGCCCCGCCGCGAATTCTTCGCGGTGATGGATGCCGCCAACATCGATCTCAAGGCCTTCACCGAAAATTTCTACCACAAGCTCTGCGTCGCCCACCTGACGCCGGTACTCGATACCCTGGCCTATCTCCACCACGAAACGGATTGCTGGCTGGAAATCACCACCCTGCTGATTCCCGGCCACAATGACAGCCCGGCCGAAGTCAATGAACTCGCCACCTGGATCCACCGCGAACTCGGCCCCGACGTGCCGCTGCATTACACCGCCTTCCACCCCGACTGGAAGATGAGCGACATCCCGCCGACGCCGCCCGAAACGCTGGCCCAGGCCCGACGCATCGGGTTCGATGCCGGCCTGCATCACGTCTATACCGGAAATGTCCATGACAGCGAAGGCGGCACCACCTTCTGCCCGAGTTGCCACGCAGCGCTGATCGTCCGCGACTGGTACGACATCAGCCGCTACGACCTGACGCCCGAAGGCCATTGCCCGCACTGCCAGACCGCTATCGCCGGCCGTTTCGGCGCGAAACTCGGCCACGATGGCAAGGCTTTCGGCCCGCGCCGCATACCGGTTCGCCTGGCGCCATGACACGGACGCTCACCCTGCCAATGCCACATGGCTCCCTGCACGGCCTGCTCGAACGTCCGGACTTGCCGCGCGGCCTGATCCTGCTCGTTCGCGCCCACCATGCCCCGGCCGACACCATCATCACCACCCATCTGGTCAGTTGCGGCTATGCCGTTTTCGGCGTCGAACTGCTGACCAGCCAGGAAGCGCATTTCGCCGACGCCACGCAAAATGTGCCGCGCCTCAGCCAGCGCCTGATCGACATCCTCGACCTCATTCGCCACGACGGCGACATGCAGGATTTGCCGCTCGCCGTCTTCGCCAACGGCGACACCGCCCCGGCGGCGATCCGCGCTGCCGCCCAGCGTGACACCCAGATCAAGGCCCTGGCCTGCCATGGCGGCCTGGTCGACCGCGCCGGCCTGCAGGCACTGAACCTGCTAGTGGCGCCGTTGCTGATGATCTTCGATGCCGACGACGCGATCGGCCAGGCGGCTTTCCAGCGCGCTGCCTCCCACCTGGGCTGCCGCCACCAAACGCATGTCCTGGAACTCGGCGAAGATCCGGTAATGCCGGCGACGGGGTGGTTTGTCCGACAACTGGGCAGCTAAACGGCCCCCGCGTCGCGCCGAACCCTTCAGCTCGCGCCGGCCTCGGCAATGGCCCGGGCGACGTTGGCGGGGAGTTGGCCGGGTGACTTGATGCGTAGTTGCTTGTTGACATTGAAGCGACCGAAAACCACTTCGATGGCCGGCACCGCGACACCGAATTCCCGCGCCAGGAAGCGCAGCATGTGATCGGTGGCCCGGCCGGCGACCGGTGCCGCGGTGACGCTGACCAGGAGCTGATGCCCCTTGAGCTTGCCGATGGCATCTTGCCGGGCATTGGGCTGGCCGAGAATATTCAGCACCAGGGTGTCGCCCTCCCAGGCGAAGAACGGTTCATCACTCGAAACTCTGCGGACCACGCCATCTCCCAACATTGCGCCGCCGACTGCGGCGCCAGGGCCGCCATTCTACCTGCGCTGCCGCGCTATCGTCGTCACCACCGCCACCGGCGCGCCGGGCGAATCGATGACCGCGCCGAACGTCATCCGGGTAAGCACGTGACATATATCGGCTCCCGGTGTATTTTTCGCCCGGGCAGCAAACATCAAGAACCGACCGTCGGGAATCACCGCGAAATGCCAGATCAGCAGCAAAGCGTCCAACAGCAGAACAAGCGCACCGGCCACGACAGGCGACAGGAAGCCCGGCCGCCACGCAACGGCATCGAGCGCCGCAACTCGCCGGAACGGCGGCAGACCAGCGTCAGCGAAATATCCTATTTCGAATGGGCTTTGCAATACGTGAAATTCCATGGTCGTGCCCTCACCACCGCCGAGTCCGCTGACGTCCAGTCACCGGAAGCCGACGATCGCGGCTAAAGCGCCACCGCCCATCCAAGCGCCGTCCCCGGCCACAACCCGTCCCGACCATGTTCAAGAAATTCCGCATCCTGATCCTGCTGCTCATCCTCGCCAGCGTCGGCGTCGGCGCCTGGCGAGCCAACAGCCGGCTGACCGCCTGGGAACATACCGTCCATGTCGCCATCTACCCGGTTGCTGCCGATGACTCGCCGGCCACTGCCCGCTTCATCAGCGAACTGAACGGCGACAGTTTTGCCGATATCGGCGACTGGCTGCAGGGCCAGAGCAAGCAATACGGCCGCGCGCTGCTGCAACCGGTGGCCATCCAGGTGGCGCCGCCGGTCAGCGGACAGCCGCCCTTGCCGCCGGACCACCCGAGCGCCCTCGACGCCATGCAGTGGAGCCTCAAGCTGCGCTGGTGGGCGGCGCAGCACGATGCGATCGGCGGTCCGAAACCGCAAATCCGGCTTTTCGTCCTTTTTCATGATCCCGAGCGCAACCCGGCCGTCCCGCACTCCACCGGCCTCAGCCGCGGCCAGCTCGGTTTGATCCACGCCTATGCCAGCCGCCTGCAACGCCGCCAGAACAACATCGTCATCGCCCACGAAATGCTGCACACCTTCGGCGCCAGCGACAAGTATGACCTCGCCACCGGCCAGCCGATCTACCCGCAAGGCTACGCCGAACCGCAACGCCAGCCCCGCCTGCCGCAGGAACTGGCGGAAATCATGGGCGGCCGCACACCGCTCGACGAAACGCATGCCGAAATGCCGGCCCGCCTCGCCGCCACCCTGATCGGCCCGGAAACCGCCCGGGAAATCGGCTTGCACAAATAAGCGCCGGCGGTCGGCGCCTTGTGCGCCGCTCAACGCCATGCCGCCTCGGCCAGGTGCATTGCAAAAATGTGCCAGCGCGAAGCGGCTATAATTCCAGCCCCGCAACGCTGCACCCGCGCCCCTGTGTCCGCCCCAAAAAATCTGCTGTCCCTGCCCGCCCTGCCCAAGCCCGGCGCCCGTCTCGACCTGCCGCTGCTCGCCGGTTCCGCCGACGCCCTGGCGCTATCCGAACTGGCCGGCCGGAGCAGCAGACGTCTGCTCGCCGTGGTCACTGCCAGCGCCGCCGACGCCCAGCGCCTGCTCGAGGAAATCCCCTGGTTCGCCCCGCAGCTGAAAGTGCGCCTGCTGCCGGACTGGGAAACCCTGCCCTACGACCATTTCTCGCCGCACCAGGATCTGGTGTCCGAGCGCCTCGCCACCCTGTGGGCCACCTTGCAGGGAGAAGTGGACATCCTGCTGGTGCCGGCTTCGACCGCCGTGAACCGGCTGGCGCCGCCGGAATTCATGGCCGCCTACACTTTCGAATTCAAGAAGGGCCAGAAGCTCGACGCCGAGAAATTCCGTAGCCAGGTCACGCTGGCCGGTTACGCCAACGTCACGCAGGTGGTGTCGCCCGGCGAATACTCGATTCGCGGCGGCCTGATCGACCTTTTCCCGATGGGCTCGCAACTGCCCTACCGGCTCGACTTGTTCGACGACGAAATCGAAAGCATCAAGACTTTCGACGTCGATACCCAGCGCACCGTCTATCCGGTACCGGAAGTCCGCCTGCTGCCGGCGCGTGAATTCCCGATGGACGACAAGGGCCGCACCCATTTCCGCCAGGCCTTCCGCGAGCGTTTCGAAGGCGACCCGGCCAAGTCGGGCGTCTACAAGGACATTTCGACCGGCATCGCCAGCGCCGGCATCGAGTATTACCTGCCGCTGTTCTTCGACGAAACGGCGAGCATTTTCGCCTACCTGCCCGAGGACGCCATCTTCGTCACCCACGGCGACGCACCGGCCGCCATTGCCAACTTCTGGAATGACACCAAGTCGCGCTACAACCTGCTGCAGGGCGACAAGGCACGACCGCTGCTGGCGCCGGAAGAGTTGTTCCTGACCGACGAAGCCTTCTTCTCCGCCGCCAAGGCCTACGGCCGGCTGGCCTTGAGCCGGCCGGATGCGGCGAGCGGCAAACTGCCCAACATCGCCGTCGACCGGCGCAGCGAAGATCCGCTCGCCGCCCTGAAAAATCATCTCGCCAGCTATCCGGGCCGCGTGCTGCTGATCGCTGAAACGGCCGGCCGCCGGGAAACGCTGGCCGCGATGTTCGGCGAGCACAACCTGAAACCCGCCGCCAGCGCCGACCTGGCCGGCTTCCTGGCGAGTGACGCCACGCTGGCGCTGGGCATCGGGCCGCTGCAGGCCGGCTTTACGCTGGACAACCTGGCTTTCGTTACCGAAACCGAACTGTTCGCCGGCACGCCGCGCCGCACCCGGCGTGAAGCGGCCCGCAAGGCCAGTTTCGACAACTGGCTGAAGGATCTCACGGAACTCAAGGTCGGCGACCCGGTGGTCCATGAAAGTCACGGCATCGGTCGCTACTGCGGGCTGGTCCGCATGGACCTCGGCCTCGGCGAGCAGGAATTCCTCGAACTGCATTACGCCAACGAAGCCAAGCTCTTCGTGCCGGTCGCCCAACTGCACGTGATTTCCCGCTATTCCGGTGCCGATCCGGAAAGTGCGCCGCTGCACACGCTGGGCTCCGGCCAGTGGGAAAAAGCCAAGCGCAAGGCGGCCGAACAGGCGCACGACACGGCCGCCGAACTGCTCGCGCTCTATGCCGCGCGCGCCGCCCGCCAGGGCCATGCCTTCGCTTTCAAGGAAACCGATTACGAGGCTTTCGCCGACGGTTTCGGCTTCGAGGAAACCAACGACCAGGCGCAGGCCATCGCCGCGGTGATCGAGGACATGCGTTCCGGCAAGCCGATGGATCGCCTGGTCTGCGGCGACGTCGGCTTCGGCAAGACCGAGGTGGCGTTGCGCGCCGCCTTCTGCGCCGTGGCTGGCGGCAAACAGGTCGCCGTGCTCTGCCCGACGACGCTGCTCTGCGAACAGCATCACCAGACCTTCACCGACCGCTTCGCCGACTGGCCGGTCAAGATCGCCGAAATCTCCCGTTTCAAGACCGCCAAGGAAACGACGCAGGCGCTGCAGGAACTGGCCGAGGGCAAGATCGACATCATCATCGGCACGCACAAGCTGATCGGCAAGGACGTGCGCTTCAAGCAGCTCGGCCTGGTCGTCATCGACGAGGAACACCGTTTCGGCGTGCGCCAGAAGGAAACCCTGAAGGCGATGCGCGCCGAGGTCGACGTGCTGACCCTGACCGCGACGCCGATCCCGCGCACGCTGGCGATGTCGATGGAAGGCCTGCGCGACTTCTCGGTGATCGCCACCGCACCGCAGAAACGTCTGGCGATCAAGACCTTCGTTTCCCGCTTCTCCGACGGCATCATCCGTGAAGCGGTTTTGCGCGAGCTGAAGCGCGGCGGCCAGGTGTATTTCCTGCACAACGAAGTCGACACCATCGACAACATGCGCGAGAAACTGGAAAAACTGGTGCCTGAGGCGCGCATCGTCATCGGCCACGGCCAGATGAACGAACGCGAGCTGGAAAAGGTCATGCGCGACTTCACCGGCCAGCGCGCCAACGTGCTGTTGTGCACGACCATCATCGAAACCGGCATCGACAACCCCCACGCCAACACCATCCTGATCAACCGTTCCGAAAAATTCGGCCTCGCCCAGTTGCACCAGTTGCGCGGCCGGGTCGGCCGCTCGCACCACCAGGCCTACGCCTACATGCTGGTGCAGGACGAGAAGGCGCTGACCAAGCAGGCGAAGATGCGCCTGGAAGCCATCCAGGCGATGGAAGAACTCGGCTCCGGCTTCTTCCTCGCCATGCACGACCTGGAAATCCGCGGCGCCGGCGAAGTGCTCGGCGACAACCAGTCGGGCGAGATGCAGGAAGTCGGCTTCAACATGTACACCGACATGCTCAACCGCGCTGTCGCCGCGTTGAAACAGGGCAAGCATTTGGCCGCCAGCGACCTGACGCAGCCGCTCGGCATCGGCACAGAAATCAATCTGCGCACCCCGGCCCTGCTGCCCGATGGCTACTGCCCGGATGTGCACGAGCGCCTGACGCTCTACAAGCGCCTGGCCAATTGCGAAACGGCCGAAGACATTGACGCGCTGCAGGAAGAACTGATCGACCGTTTCGGCGAACTGCCGCTGCAAGGGCAGTCGCTGCTGGCGACGCATCGCCTGCGGTTGCTCGTCAAACCGCTGCTGATCCAGAAGCTCGACGCCACCAACGACCAGGTGACCATCCAGTTCAGCCCGGAATTCACCCGGAACCCACCTATCGAGCCGATCAAGATTATCAATTTGATCCAGAAAAACCGCAGCTATAAGCTGGCTGGACAGGATAAAATTTCCCTTTTGCGCCACTGCCCGACCCTGAACGACAAGGTTGCCGCAGTGAAAGACATGATTCGCCAGCTGACCCACTGAGAATATGACCACCAAAAACATCGATAACATCAATGTCACCGCCTTCGACGCCATGCCGACGCCGGACGAAATCAACGCCCGCCTGCCGCTTTCGGCCAAGGCCGCCAAGACCGTCACGCACGGCCGCAAGCTGCTGCGCGACATTCTCGACCGCAAGGATCATCGCCTATTCGTCGTCGTCGGCCCCTGCTCCATCCACGATCCGGTCGCCGGGCTGGATTACGCCCGTCGCCTGAAGGCGCTGGCCGACGATGTCGGCGACACGCTGCAACTGATCATGCGCGTCTATTTCGAAAAGCCGCGCACCACGGTGGGCTGGAAAGGTTACATCAACGACCCGTTCATGGACGATTCCTTCCAGGTCAATGTCGGCATGGAAAAGGCACGGGAATTCCTGCTCTCCGTCAATGAACTCGGCCTGCCCGCCGGCACCGAGGCGCTCGACCCGTACGGCCCGCAATACTACGGCGACCTGATCACCTGGACCGCCATCGGCGCCCGCACCACCGAATCGCAGACGCACCGCGAAATGTCGTCCGGGCTGTCCACGCCGGTCGGCTTCAAGAATGCGACCAGCGGCGACCTGACGGTGGCGACCAACGCCATCCTGTCGGCCTCCAACCCGCACTCCTTCCTCGGCCTGAACAGCGAAGGCCGCGTCGCCATCGTCCGCACCACCGGCAATGCCTACGGCCACGTCGTGCTGCGCGGCGGCGACGGCAAGCCGAACTACGACACCGTCTCCGTCACCGTCGCCGAACAGGCCCTGGCCAAGGCCAAGCTGCCGGCCAACATCGTCGTCGATTGCTCGCACGCCAACAGTTCCAAAAAGCCCGAACTGCAGCCGCTGGTCATGGCCGACGTCGTCAACCAGATCCGCAACGGCAACAAGTCGCTGCTCGGCGTGATGATCGAATCCAATATCGAAGCCGGCAACCAGCCGATTCCGGCCGATTTGTCGCAATTGAAGTACGGCTGCTCGGTGACCGACGGCTGCGTCGACTGGGAGAGCACCGAAAAAATGATCCGCGACGCCGCCGTGCTGCTGCGCGATATCCTGCCCGATCGGCTGTAAAGAAACGCCCGCCGGAACGGCCTTCGGGCCTTCCGGCGCCATGATGCCGGCCGGATTGCCCGGATCCGGCACCGGAGAAGACCATGCCTTACGTCAATATCAAGATCACCCGCGAAGGGGCGACCGCCGAGCAGAAAGCCCGCCTGATCGAGGGCGCCACGCAGCTTCTAGTCGATGTGCTGGGCAAGAACCCGAAGACCACAGTGGTGGTCATCGATGAAGTCGACACCGACAACTGGGGCGTTGGCGGCGAATCGATCACCGTGCGCCGGGCGCGCGGCGAGTAGTCCGATCCGGAAATCGCCTCCCCCTTCAGCACTGGCCGAACACCACATGAACCTCATCATCCAGGGCGGCGCCCTGCCAACCTTCCTGCTCGAACGCCTGCTTGCCGCCACCGGCGCCCGCGCCGTCGAACCCCACCCGCCGCAGGTGGTACGCCTGCACGATGCCTGCCGCACGGCAGAATTCGATGCGCTGATTCCGCTGATCGAGGCGGAAAAGCTGGACTGGGCTTTTTTCCCGGCCGGCAAAAAGCTCTCCGACTTCGGTCTGATCTGCTTCGACATGGATTCGACGCTGATCACCATCGAGTGCATCGACGAACTGGCCGATTTCGCCGGCAAGAAGGCCGAAGTCTCGGCGGTGACCGAATCGGCGATGCGCGGCGAGATCGATTACCGGGAAAGCCTGCGCCGGCGCTTGGCGCTGCTCGCCGGGCTGGATGCCCGGGTGCTGGCCCGTGTCTTCGGCGAACGGCTATTGCTCTCGCCGGGGGCCCGCGAATTGCTCGAAGCGGCACAGCAGGCCGGCTTGCGCACAGCCATCCTGTCCGGTGGCTTTACCTATTTCACCGAGCGCCTGCGCATCGAACTCGGTTTCGATTTCGCCACGTCGAACGAATTGGAAATTTCCGGCGGCAAGCTGACCGGCCGGGTCGTCGGCGACATCGTCGATGCCGCCGCCAAAGCCCATCACATCGCACGCCTGACCGACGAACTGGGCCTGAAGAAGGAACAGGTCATCGCCTGCGGCGACGGCGCCAACGATCTGCTGATGATGGCGCAATCCGGGCTGTCCGTGGCGTTCCACGCCAAGCCGGCGACCCGCGCCAAGGCCGACGTGGCGATCAATTTTGGCGGGCTGGATGCCTTGCTCAAGTTGTTCGATTGAACGGCGCCAGCCAGTAAACAAGGCAGTTCTTACCAGCCCCGGTGATAGCCACGATCATGGTAATAACCATGGTCGTGGTAATGGTCGCCGACCGGGATGAAAACCGGGAAACAGCCGCCCAGGCTGACGACGGTGAGTGCGGCAAGGATGGCGAGGAGAGTCTTTTTCATGACGCTTCCGATGCGAGGAACTTCGATATCCGGATAACGCATCAGGCTGTCCGCCGACTGACCTCCAGTTGTAAGGAGATGTTGCGCCTGGCCGCATGCCAGATTGCCGCCGAACTATTGAAAACCGGTTATGGCAAGGAAATCTGGGCGCTCTACGAAACCGGCAAGCTGCTGCCGGATAGCGAACTGACGGGCATCTTCACGCCGCTGGAAGTGCAGGCCGATCTCGATGAAGTCATGAAGGTCATTGATGCCGCGACCATCGAAGATGCAGCGCGGCGCACCCGCAAGGCGGCGCTCGATCCCGGAGCCGACAGCCGAGCCTTTCCGAGACTCAGGTCTTTCTCACCAACTGCTTGGCGAACGCCGCATCGTTTTTGCTGACTCGGGGAACGGTTTGCGGCCCCTGGGCATTGACGAAGTGCACGAAATCGTCGAGGTCCAGCGGTTCGGAGACTTCCTGGTCAACGCCGGCGACCCGCTCACGCAACACGAACTGGCTGCTGCCGGTAATCACCATCAGGTAGTGCCGGCCGACGCTGCGCTGATTGAGGCGGGCGACGGCGGCGGTGGCACGGGTCGAGCGCATCACCTACTTGTACTTCTTGAACACGGCCTTGGCGTCGAGATGGGCGCGATCCAGCGTGCAGATCGACTCGTCGTCATCGTGGCCGCTAAAGAAATCGTCGGCCTGGGCGCGCATCACCATCTTGATGGCAGCTGCGTCGGCAACGTCGTATTTCTCGGTAATCAGTGTCGTTACTTCGTCGAGATGTTCTTCGTAGGTCATTCTCTTACTCTGTCGTATGGCGGGCAAAAAATTTGACGCGTTCGATAACGCAGTCGCTGTCGCCCATTTCGTAATCGCGGCAGACGTCCGGCCGTCGTTCGTAGATGGTACAGCGCATGGTATTGCGGTCCAGCGCGGCGCACCAGCCGTCCTCGAGACGGCGCATGACCCAGCCGCCCCAGCGGTTTTCGACGGTGTATCGCGCCGGCACCGCAGCATCGCCGAAGAGCATGACTTCCAGGCGACAGCAGCAGGCTGCGCAGTTGCTGCACAGGACGGGCGCTTCAGGGTCGAAAACGGGCGTGTCACTCATCGGCGACATTGTCCCATGCTACTGGATCGGGGCGGGACAAACTCAGTGCAAATCGGCAGCGTGCTGCTTCAGCGCCGCCAACGGCACGATTTCGAGCGCCGCCTGGTTGGTCGAGTTGAGCATTACCTGCGGCGCTTTGCCGGCCTGGTAAGCCTGCAACCAGCGCGCCGCACACAGGCACCAGCGCTGGCCGGGCTGCAGGCCGGGGAAGTCGAATTCCGGATGCGGCGTGGACAGGTCGTTACCGATCGCTTTGGAGAACTCGAGAAACTCGGCAGTGAGCAGGACGCACACGGTATGGCTGCCCAAGTCCTCATCCGACGTATTGCAGCAGCCATCGCGGAAGAAGCCGGTCATCGGCCGCTCGCTGCAAGGCAGTAGCGGCCCGCCCAGGACATTCAATTGACTGCCGCTGCCGGGGAAATCGCGGGGTTTCATGGCTTGCCCCTTACGAAACCTCGTCGATCCAAGCCTGCTGGATGGCTTCGAGGATCTTCTCGCCGCAGTGCTTGGGATCGTCGTTGAAATCGGGCAACGCCATGACCCAATTGCGCAGGTCGACAAAATTGAGCTTCAGCGGGTCGACCGCCGGATGCGCATCGCTCAACTCGATGGCGATATCGTTGATGTCGGTCCATTTCATTTGCGATGCCCCTCCTTCGCCATATTCAAGCTGTATTTCGGAATTTCGACCACCAGCGGCGTCTTGCCGACAATCGCCTGACAGCCCAGGCGGGAGTTCGGTTCCAGCCCCCAGGCCTTGTCCAGCAGGTCTTCCTCTTCCTCCTCGGCCGGCGCCAGGGACTTGAAGCCTTCGCGGACGATGACGTGGCAGGTCGTGCAGGCGCAGGACATTTCGCAGGCGTGGTCGAGTTCGACGCCGTTGTCGAGCAGGTTCTCGCAAATCGACTTGCCCTCTTCCGCCTCGATGACAGCGCCGTCCGGACAATTTTCGACATGCGGCAATACGATGAGTTGTGTCATGCCTGTTCCCCTTCAGCACCAACCTTGATGTCATCCACCTTGCGCCCGGACAGCACCTTCTTGATGCTCTGGTCCATGCGACGATGGGCAAATTCCTGCGTTTCGAAACCGAGATCGTCCATCGCGATGTTGATCAGGCGGCGATTGTCGCCGGCCATGGTCGCCTGCAGCTTGGCGATGGTGGCCGCGATCTTGGCAGTTTCCGCCGCGTTGAGCAGATGCGGATCTTCCTTCATCGCCGCTTCGGTTGCCTCGATCATGCGTTGCGCCTCGACCTGTGCTTCCTTCAGCGCCCGGTTGATGGCGTCGTCCTTGGCGTGCTCCATCGAATCCTTCAGCATGCCGGCGATTTCATCATCAGACAGGCCGTAGGAAGGTTTGACGGTGACGCTGGCTTCGATGCCGGTCGTCTGCTCACGCGCCGCCACCGACAGCAGACCGTCGGCATCGACCTGGAAAGTGACGCGGATGCGCGCCGCGCCGGCCACCATCGGTGGAATGCCGCGCAATTCGAAACGGGCCAGCGAGCGGCAATCGGCAACCAGTTCGCGCTCGCCCTGCACGACGTGGATGGCCATTGCCGTCTGGCCGTCCTTGAAGGTGGTGAATTCCTGGGCGCGAGCGGTCGGGATGGTGGCATTGCGCGGAATGACTTTTTCGGTCAAGCCGCCCATGGTTTCCAGGCCGAGCGACAGCGGGATGACATCGAGCAGCAGCCAGTCATCCTGGCCAGTCTTGTTGCCGACCAGCAGGTTGGCCTGGGTCGCGGCGCCAAGCGCCACCACCTTGTCCGGATCGAGATTGGTCAGCGGTTCCTGGCGGAAAAAGTCGCCGACGGCCTTCTGCACCTGCGGCATGCGCGTCGAGCCACCGACCATGACGACGCCCTTGATGTCGTCGGCGCGCAGGCCGGCGTCGCGCAACGCCTTCTTGACCGGCTGCATGGTTTTCGAAATCAGGGTCTGGGCGATATCGGCGAAGGTCGCGACGTCGAGCTTGATATCGACCATTTCGCCCGAGGTCAGGCGCACGGTGATCTGCGCTTCCGGGTTGTTGGTCAGGTATTCCTTGGCTTCGCGGCAGCGCATCATCAGCAGACGGCCGTCTTCCGGCGACAGCGGCTGCAGCTTGGCCTGTTCGATGACCCAGCAGAAAATGCGGTGGTCGAAATCGTCGCCGCCGAGCGCCGAATCGCCGCCGGTGGCCATCACTTCGAAAACGCCCTTGGTCAATTTCAGGATGGAAATATCGAAGGTGCCGCCGCCCAGGTCGTAAACGGCATAGACGCCCTCGGCGCCGTTATCCAGACCGTAGGCGATGGCCGCCGCGGTCGGCTCGTTCAACAGGCGGAGCACGTTGAGACCGGCCAGGCGGGCGGCATCCTTGGTCGCCTGGCGCTGGGCGTCGTCGAAATAGGCCGGTACGGTGATCACGGCCCCCACTAGGTCGCCGCCCAATGCCGCTTCGGCGCGATGCTTCAGGCTTTTCAGGATTTCGGCCGAGACTTCGACCGGGCTCTTGATGCCCGCAATGGTCTTGACCTTGACCATGCCCGGTGCCTCGATAAAGTCGTAGGGCATCGCTTCGACGTGCGAAATATCCTTCAGGCCGCGCCCCATGAAGCGCTTGACGGATACGATGGTATTGTGTGGATCGACTGCCTGGCGCAATTGCGCGTCGTAGCCGACTTCCGTGCTGAGATCGGCGTGGTAGCGTACCACCGAAGGCAGCAAGGGCCGGCCGTGCTCGTCGTTGAGGCAGACGGCAATGCCGCTACGCACCGTGGCAACCAGGGAATTGGTGGTGCCGAGGTCGATACCGATAGCGAGCTTGTGCTCGTGGGGTGCCGCCGACTCACCGGGTTCGGCAATTTGAAACAAGGCCATTTTTATTCTTCCAGCGACGCCAGCGCGTCGTCGATTTCGTAAAGGAGTTTTTCGAGGAACATCAGGCGGCGCACCAACTCCGTGGCGGCGGCGTGATCGTCCTGATCAAACAGTTCAGCGAGTTCGTCGTAACGCTCGGCGATATCGCCGCGCAGGCGGTTATGCAGGTGTTCCAACTCATGATGATCACCACCGCCGCGCGCATCCATCACCGCTTCGCGCCATTCCATCTGTTCCATCAGGAAATCGACGGGCATCGCGGTATTGCTTTCCGCCTGGATGTCGTGACCGGCCAGATGCAGCAGGTATTTGGCCCGCTCCAGCGGCTTTTTCAGCGTCAGATAGGCTTGATTGGCCTGCGTCGCCCACTGCATCGACAAGCGCCGCTCGGCGTCGCCGGCATTGACGAAGCGATCCGGATGAACTTGCGCCTGGATGTCGCGATAACGCGAATCGAGCTCCGACAGGCTGAGTCGGAAGCTTTTCGGCAGTTCGAACAGGGAGAAGAAATCAGCGGTCAGATCCACCTGAAACCTCGAAAAATGGCCGGCCGTTCAAAATGCGACCAGCCGCAAGGCGAAGGCAGAACCAGGACGCCCCGCGCCGACAGTACGCTCAGTACGGCAGGCGGAGCTCAACGACGCCGCCCTGCCGAGCATTAGACATTGAAGGATTCGCCACAGCCGCACTGGTCCTTGACGTTGGGATTATTGAACTTGAAACCTTCGTTCAAACCTTCCCGCGCAAAATCCAGTTCCATCCCATCGAGGTACGGCATGCTCTTGGCGTCGACAAAGACCTTGATGCCATTGCTTTCAAAAACCACATCCTCGGGATCCACCTCGTCGACAAATTCCAGCTTGTAAGCCATGCCGGAACAGCCACTGGTCCGCACACCGAGGCGCAGGCCGACGCCCTTGCCACGCTTGCTCAGGTAAGCGGCGACGTGTTTTGCCGCCTTGTCGCTCAAGGTCACAGCCATGCTTATTCTCCGTGCTTTTTCTTGTAATCCGCCACGGCTGCCTTGATGGCATCCTCGGCCAGAATCGAACAATGGATTTTAACCGGCGGCAGCGCCAGTTCTTCGGCAATTTCGGTATTTTTGATGGCCAGCGCCTGGTCCACCGTCTTGCCCTTGACCCATTCGGTAACCAGCGACGACGAGGCAATGGCCGAGCCGCAACCGTAGGTCTTGAACTTGGCATCTTCGATGACGCCGGCCTTGTTCACCTTGATCTGCAGTTTCATCACGTCGCCGCAGGCGGGGGCGCCGACCATGCCGGTACCGACCCCGTCGTCTTCCTTGCCGAAGGAACCGACGTTACGAGGATTTTCATAGTGATCAATGACTTTTACGCTATAGCTCATGTTGTTTCTCCTTAATTCTTGTTAATGGGCGGCCCACTCGACGGTACTGAGATCGATCCCGTCCTTGTACATTTCCCATAGCGGCGAAAGCTCGCGCAACTTGCCAACTTTCTCATGCAACAGCTTGATTGCATAGTCAATCTCTTCCTCAGTCGTGAACCGACCGATACTGAAGCGGATGGAACTATGCGCCAGTTCGTCGTCGCGACCGAGAGCGCGCAATACGTAGGACGGCTCCAAGCTGGCCGAGGTGCAGGCCGAGCCGGACGAGACCGCCAAATCCTTGATCGCCATGATCATCGATTCGCCTTCGACATAGGCGAAGCTGATGTTCAGATTGTGCGCCACGCGCTGCGTCAGGTCACCATTGACGAAAGTCGCTTCGATATCCTGCAAGCCTTTCAGCAACTTGTCGCGCAACTTGCCGATGCGGACATTCTCTTCGGCCATTTCTTCCTGGGCCAGACGGAAAGCTTCGCCCATGCCGACGATCTGGTGCGTCGCCAGCGTGCCGGAACGGAAACCACGTTCATGGCCGCCACCGTGCATCTGGGCTTCCAGGCGGATACGCGGCTTGCGGCGCACGTACAGGGCGCCGATGCCCTTCGGACCGTAAGTCTTGTGGGCCGAGAAGCTCATCAGGTCGACCTTGAGCTTGCTCAGGTCGATATCGACCTTCCCGGTCGCCTGGGCGGCGTCGACATGGAAGATGACGCCGGCGTCGCGGCAGATTTCGCCCAGTTCGGCGATCGGCTGGATGACGCCGACTTCGTTATTGACGTACATCACCGAGGCGAGCACGGTATCCGGGCGAATCGCCGCCTTGAAGACTTCGAGGTCGAGCAGGCCGTCTTCCCTGACATCGAGATACGTCGCTTCGAAACCCTGGCGCTCCATTTCGCGCACGGTGTCGAGCACAGCCTTGTGCTCGGTCTTCACCGTGATGATGTGCTTGCCCTTGGTGCCGGCATAGAAATTGGCGGCGCCCTTGATCGCGAGATTGTTGGATTCGGTGGCACCGGAGGTCCAGACGATTTCCTTGGGGTCGGCCTTGACCAGCGCGGCGACCTGCTCGCGTGCTTCTTCGACCGCCGCATCGGCCACCCAGCCGAAGCTGTGCGAGCGCGAAGCCGGATTACCGAAATGCTCGCAGAGGTAAGGAATCATCTTTTCCGCGACGCGCGGGTCGACCGGGGTCGTTGCCGAATAATCCAGGTAGATGGGAAGTTTCATCGTTATTCTCGCTAAGTCGGGTTGTTCAAACGGCAAGCGCCGTCAGTCCCTGCAGGCGTCCGACTGTAACCTGCAAGGCGTTGATGAATTGTTCGATTTCGGCGTCGCTGTTGCCGGCACCGACACTGACGCGCACTGCGCCACGAGCAAGTTCCGGGCCGACGCCCATCGCCCGCAGCACATGCGAGGGTTCCGGATTGGCGCTGGAACAGGCGGCGCCGCTGGCGACGGCAAAACCTTCACGATCGAGCTTGCCGACCAGGGTTTCACCGTCGATATCGGGAAAGGCAAAATAGGTGGTATTCGACAAACGCCGCGCGTCCACCGCAAAGATGCGCGCCCCCAGCCTCACCAGCCCCGCCTCCAGCCTGGCCTGCATGGCTTTCCAATGAACCGAGCATTGGGCAACGCGTTGTGCCGCAAGTTCCGCGGCGACGCCGAAACCGACGATGGCTGCCACATTTTCGGTGCCCGAACGCAGGCCACGCTCATGGCCGCCGCCGGCAATCAGCGGCTGCAACTCGACGCGCTTGTCGAGGACCAGCGCCGCCGCGCCTTGCGGGCCGTTGGCCTTGTGCGCCGACAATGTCACGGCATGCACACCTGCGGCATTGAGGTTGCGAAAATCGATGGGCAACTTGCCGAGCGCCTGTACGGCATCGGTATGAAACCAGCCGCCGCCGGCTTTGGCGGCAGCAGCCAGCGCCGCCACATCTTGGACGACCCCGGTTTCGTTGTTGGCGGTCATCACGGAAAGCAATTGCGGCTTGCCGAGCAGCACTTCGGCGTAATCCGTGGCATCGACCACACCGGAGGGATCGACGGCGATTTGCGTGACCCGCCAGCCCTGTTTCGCCAACTGGGCCGCCGGCTTCAGCACGCATGGATGTTCGATGGCGCTGACCGCGAGCAGACCGGGCTTCAGTGCAGCGGCCGCGCCTTTCAGGAAAAGGTTGTTGGCTTCGCTGCCGCCGCTGGTGAAGACGATTTCAGTCGGGTGGGCATTGACGGCCGCCGCCACCTGCTGGCGCGCCTGATCGATCGCCCGCCGCGCCGCCCGGCCGTATTCGTGGCGGCTGGAGGCATTGCCGAACAGGCTTTCCAGCCAGGGCAGCATGGCCGCCAGCACCGCCGGCGCCAGTGGCGTCGTCGCATTGTGGTCGAGGTAGACGGGCTGGAACATGGCAGACTCAGGCAGCCGCAACCGCCTTGTCGCGACCGTTACGGCCTCGGGATGCCGGGCGCTTGTCTTCGAGAACCACCAGTTGACCGGCAGCTTTGTGCTTCTGGCTATCAACCAGGTCGGCCAACGATACCGAAGACAGATATTCGTACATCTTGGCATTGAGCGTGGACCACAGGTCATGCGTCATGCAGCGATGCTCGTCGAGGCAATCTTCCCGACCGCCGCACTGAGTGGCGTCGAGTTGTTCGTCCACTGCCCGGATGATGTCGGCCACCGCCACTTGGGCAAGAGGCCGGGCGATACAGTAACCACCACCAGGACCGCGCACGCTGTCGACCAATTGGTGGCGGCGCAGTTTGCCAAACAGTTGCTCCAGGTAAGACAAGGAAATCTTCTGCCGTTCGCTGATGCTGGCCAGCGCCACTGGCCCGGCCTCGCCGCGCAGAGCGAGGTCGATCATGGCCGTGACGGCAAAACGTCCTTTGGTGGTCAAACGCATTTCCTGCCTCCCGCTAATAACCCAGTATTACAGTCAACTATACATAAACCAGACAAATTCAGTCAACTATTTTGCCAAGATATTTGGCATCGAAAACGTCGGCCGGCTCTACTTCGGCATCGCATTTGACGCCCTGGGCATCGAGTTCGCGGATTAGCGAGGCAAAACGCCGATCGGTCTCGGCAGCATGATCGAGCAGACCGTGGATGGCCTTGGCCAGCGGGTCGTCCTGGTCGCGACCGACGGCATAGGCGGAAAAACCCATTTTCTCGGCCTGTGCTTCGCGTTGCCGGCTTTGCTCGGAACGATCGAGAATGCGGGCCGGATTGCCGACTGCCGTGGCCCCGGCCGGTATCGGCTTGGTGACCACGGCATTGGAACCGACCCGGGCACCGGCCGAAATGGTGATCGGCCCCAGCACCTTGGCGCCAGCGCCAACTACCACGCCGTCCTCCAGCGTCGGATGGCGCTTGCCCTTGTTCCAGGACGTGCCGCCCAGCGTCACGCCGTGATAAAGCGTGACATCGTTGCCGATCTGGGCGGTTTCGCCGATCACCACGCCCATGCCGTGATCGATGAAGAAACGGCGGCCGATGGTAGCGCCCGGATGAATTTCGATGCCGGTCAGGAAGCGGGCAATATGTGCCGTGAAGCGGGCCAGCCAGCGCAGGCGATGCCCCCACAGCCAGTGGGCCAGGCGATGCATGAACAGCGCGTGGATGCCCGGATAACAGGTCAGCACCTCCCAAAAGGAGCGCGCCGCCGGGTCGCGATCGAAGACCGCACGGATATCCTCACGCAGATGCCGGAACATGAAGGCCAATCTCCCTATTGAAACGAGGGAGAATTTTAAAATACTCGACTTAATTTGTCAGCTATTTTGGCCAAAGGGATGCTGGCGGCGCCGGGCAAGCGATCAATGGAAATCCCGGCTGGCCGTTTCCAGTCGCCCCAGCCAAGCCGACAGATCGACCAGCCGCCGGGCGAGCAGATGCATCACTTCCCCCTCTTTCTTCAATTGTCCGTAGACGCCAAGCAAGCTCGCACCAAGGAGTTCGCGGCGCTGTCTTTCGACCAGTTGCGACTGGACGACGACATTGACCAGGCCGCTTTCATCCTCCAGCGTAACGAAGACGACACCGCTCGCCGTGCCCGGCCGCTGGCGGCCGACGACAATGCCGGCGGCGCGGACCGTGGCGCCTTGCCCGGCGCGCTTCAGATCAGCCGCCAAGATGAAACGCCGCTCGCTCAACGCCTGGCGCAGCAGCGTCAGCGGATGACGGCGCAGGCTCAGACCGAGGTTTTGGTAATCGGCCACCAGATTTTCGCCTTCGCCCGGCTCCGGCAGATCGGCGGTCGTTTCCACCGGCGGCAAACCGTCGAACAGGTCGCCCTGGCGCTGGCGTGCCCCGCGGGCTGTCGCGGTCGCCGCCCAGGCCGCCAGCCGGCGGTGGCCGGCCAGACTGGCCAGGGCATCGGCTGCGGCGAGGCGGTCGAGATCGCCTCGCGCCAAACCGGTGCGCGCCGCCAGATCGGCGACATTGGCAAACGGGCGCACCAGTCGTTGTGCCGCGATCCTTTCGGCGACCGGCTTTGAAAAACCGCTGATTTCGCGCAACCCAAGGCGCACCACACCCTCGGCATCAAGAGCGCAATCCCAGTCGCTGGCCGCGACATCCGGCGGCAACACGCTAACGCCATGGCGGCGCGCATCCTGGATCAGCATCGAGGGCGAGTAGAAACCCATCGGTTGGCTATTGAGCAGGCCGCACAGGAAGGCGGCCGGTTCATGGCATTTCAGCCAGGCGGAGGCATAGACCAGCAGCGCGAAACTGGCGGCGTGCGATTCGGGAAATCCGTACTCGCCGAAGCCCTGGATCTGCTGCACGATGCGCTCCGCGAAGGCAGCCGGCAGGCCGTTTTTCGCCATGCCGGCGCGCAGCTTGTCCTGAAAGGGTTCGAGCCCGCCCTTGCGGCGCCAGGCGGCCATCGAACGACGCAGCTGGTCGGCTTCGCCGGGCGTGAAATCGGCGGCAACGATGGCCAGTTGCATCACCTGCTCCTGAAAGATCGGCACGCCGCAGGTGCGTTTCAGCACCTTGTCCACCGCCGGTGAAATTTCCTCGACTTCTTCTTTTCCCTGCCGCCGCCGCAGGTAGGGATGGACCATGTCACCCTGGATCGGCCCTGGGCGGACCAGCGACACTTCGATCACCAGATCGTAGTAATCCATCGGCTTCAGCCGTGGCAGCATGCTCATCTGCGCCCGCGACTCGACCTGGAAGACGCCCATGCTGTCGGCACGGCCGAGCATGGCATAGGTCGCCGGGTCTTCCGGCGGAATATCGTGCAGTCCGAACGATCGACCATCACGTTCGGCGAGCATGGCCAGCGTCCGGCGTAGCGCCGAGAGCATGCCGAGGGCCAGCACATCGACCTTCATCAGGCCTAGCGCGTCAATATCGTCCTTGTCCCACTGGATCACCGTGCGCTCGGGCATCGCTGTGTTCTCGACCGGCACCAGCCGGGCAAGTGGCCCGCGCGACATCACGAAGCCGCCGACATGCTGGGTCAGGTGGCGCGGGAAGCCGCGCAGTTCACCGGCCAGCCACAGCCATTTCTCAACGCGCGGCGAAGCGGGGTCGAGACCCAGTTCGGCAAAACGCTCGGGCAACTGTTCGCGCTTGTCCCACCAGGCAAGCGACGCGGTCAGCGCATCGATCTGCGCCTGGCCGAAACCGAGCGCCCGGCCGGCATCGCGCAGCGCGCCTTTCGTCCGGTAGGTGATCAGCGCGGCAGTCAGCGCCGCCCGTTCGCGGCCGTACTTACGATAGATGTAGGCGATGACCTCAGGTCGCCGCTCATGCTCGAAATCGACGTCGATATCGGGCGGCTCGCCCCGCTCCCTCGAGATAAAACGCTCGAACAGCATGCCGGCTCGCGCGGGATCGACCTCGGTGATACCCAGCGCGTAGCAGACCGTCGAATTGGCCGCCGAGCCGCGTCCCTGGCAAAGAATTTTCTGGTCGCGGGCGAAGCAGACAATATCGTAGACAGTCAGGAAATAGGCTTCGTAACGCAGTTCGGCAATCAGTGCCAGTTCGTGCTCGATGCGGCTCCGAACGTCAGCCGGTTCGCCTTCCGGGTAGCGCTGACGCAAACCGCGTTCGGTTTCTCGACGCAACCATGAAGTGGGCGTGTGGCCGGCCGGGACGATTTCCTCCGGATACTCGTAGCGGAGTTCGTCGAGCGAGAAATTGCAGCGTCCGGCAATGTTCAGCGTTTCCGCCAGCAGCGCCGGCGGATAAAGCCGCGCCAGCCGCAGCCGCGAACGCAGGTGACGCTCGCCGTTCGGGAACAGCGCGTAGCCGGCGTCGAACACCGTCGTCTTCAGGCGCAGCGCGGTCAGCACGTCCTGCACCGGACGCTGGGCCCGGACATGCATGTGCACGTCCCCTGCAGCGACCAGCGGCAAACTGGCCGCCACCCCGAGCGCCTGCAAATCGGCTAGCTTCGCCGCATCGTCCGGCCCGGCATGCAGTTCGACGCCCAGCCAGAGGCGATTGGGAAAACGTGTCGCCAGCCAGCGTCCCTCGTCGGCCGTGGCGCCCTCGCCTGCCAGCCAAACAACCAGGCAATCGGGCACGGCGCCATTCGGCGACACGGCATTGAGATCGTGGCGATGCAGCGCGTAGCGGCCCTTGTCGGCACGCCGTCGGGCCAGCGTGATCAGCGCCGACAGATTGCCGTAGCCCTCGCGGTTCTGTGCCAGAAAAACCAGCTTCAGGCCGTCGACCGTCGTCATTTCGCTACCGATCAGGAGTTTCAGCCCGGCCGCCTGCGCCGCCTGGTGGGCGCGCACGACGCCGGCCAGCGAGCACTCGTCGGTCAGCGCCAGCGCCGCGTAGCCCTGCTCGACAGCCCGCCCGACCAGTTCTTCCGGGTGCGAGGCGCCGCGCAGGAAGCTGAAGTTGGACAGGCAGTGCAACTCGGCGTAGTCAGGCAAAGAGGCCATGCAGGAACCAGCCCTCCGCGTTTCTGAACACCCAGGCTCTTTGCCCGAGCGGATTGCGGGCAACGAAATAGTCGCGCCGGACGTCACCGACGGCGCCGCTTTCGCCGCTGTCCCACCAGCCGCTTTCCAGGCGCTCGCCGCGCGTCAATAACTGCAGCGGGCCGTGCCATTGCGGTTGACCACCTCGTTCGGCAAGCGCCTGTGGCGCCGGCAGCAGCCAAAGCGGCCGGGCTGCCTTGAAGGAGGCGCCGCTGACCGAGCCCCCCCTGGTCGTCACCGGTTCTTCCAGGCGAGTCGCAGCTTCCGGCCGATAATCCGGGTTTTCGCCGAGGACCCGCACCGCCCCGGCGCCCAGCCTTGCCTGCAGGCGCTCGACACAGCGTGCCCGGCCTTCACCGGGCACCGCCCGATCGAAGAGGCCGGCACTTGCCCCCGACTGACTCGTCACTTCGTCGGCCAGCAGCGTCAGGGCCTCGACCGGCTCCTTTAATTGCAGACGACCAAGATGTTCGCGCAACAGGCGGGCGAAGCGCGCTTCGTCGGCGGCCGGCTCGGCAAAACGCAGCATAAGGTCAGAACTCGTTGCATCGTCGTGAGTCAGTTGCAGCGTGCAGGCCCGAACCAGCAACTGGCGCCCCTGCAGCCAGCCGGCCAGCGCCGCGAACAGGCGCTGGCCGGCAAAAGCCAGGGCTTCGGCATGTTCGACCCGGGCCGGCAATTCGATTTTCAGCTGAAAGTTTTCCGGGAACACGAAGGGAATTTGCGGGTCCGGTAATTCGCCCCAGGCCCGCGCCAGATCATCGAGCGGCGCGTTGCCGATACGCCGCCGTAGACCGGCGCCGGGCATTTTGCGCAAATCCCCCAGGCAGCGCAGGCCGAAGGCTTCGAGGCGGGACAGGCTTTCCGCCGGCCAGCCGGGAACAGCGCAAGACAAGGCCGCCAGCGCCGCCTGCATGGCTGACTGCTCTTCATGGATTTCGGCCTGACCGGCCCGCGCCAGCCAGAGCGCCGCCAACGGCGTCGGCGCTGCCGCCCAGGACAGGGAATAAGATTGTTCTAGGCAACCTTTCTGCACCGCCGCAACGATGGCCGCGGCTCCCCCGAACAGGCGTCGGCAACCACCAATTTCCAGCAACAGGCTATCCGGTGCCCGCAGGCTGAGCGTTGGCGTAAAGCGACCGGCCCAACAGGCCAGGCTTTCCAGCGCGGCGCTTTCCCGCCCGACATTGCGCTCGAAGACGACTAGGCCGGGCTGCAAGCCCAGCGCCATCGACAATTTGAGCCCCCCCGTTATACCGGCCGCAGCGGCCGCCTGGTCGCAGCACAGCACCCGCCCTCGGCTGACCACCGCGCTAGGCGAGTGCCGCAGCGGCAGCGCCTCGAGCGCCAGCAAGGGAAAGTGTAGGGCCAACCAGAGCACGCAGCGATCTCCCGGGACGGGGAAGTGACAGATGGAGCGGTCGCCCCGCCGGTCGGCCACGTCGTTTCAGTATGCGCACCGCCAGGGCGTTTTCGCTGGCCGCCAGGGCGATACGCAAAGGGGCTGGTGACGGCATCGCCGCTGCTGCGGCAGAACGCCACAAACAGGCGAACGTCGGCCGACCTTCCGCCGCCACCTGCAGACGGCGCAAGGCAGCGGCCTTGACCCCGGCAGCAGGCCAGGCCAGCACACCGGCAAAACCACCGCAGGCCAGCAATTGTTCGCAACACCACTGCGCATCCCGCCCAGCCTGGATCACCAGCAGGCGTTCCAGCGCCAGCCCGGCCGCCGCCCAGGCTGGGGCATGCGGCACACAAGGCGGATCAACCAGGGCCAGCCAGCCGCCTTCAGCCGAGAGCCCGGCCAGCGCCGGCAGCAGCAGGCTGATTTCCCCCACACCGTGACGCTCGCTGAGTATTTCGGTCAAATTGCCACGCGGCCAGCCGCCACCCGGCAATTCGGCATCAAGTTCGGGATAGCCGCTGGCAATAGTGCTTTCCGGCAGACCGGCCAGCGTGTCGCCGCGCCAAATATCGCCCCTGGCCAGCACGTCCGCCAAAGTCGCCGGCAACGGCATGGCACTCATGACAAGGTACTGATCGCCCCGCGGATCAGGCCGACGGCAATGCCTTCGATGGCGAACTCGACCTCGGCCGGATTGACGATAATCGGCTCGTAATCGGGGTTTTCGGCAATCAGTTCGATCAGGCCGTTGCGCCGCTGCAAGCGTTTGACCGTGACCTCTTCGTCTACCCGGGCAATGACGATCTGGCCGTCGCGCGCCTGGTTGGTCTTGTGCACCGCGATCAGGTCGCCGTCGAAAATACCGACGTCGATCATCGACAGGCCACGCACCTTGAGCAGGAAGTCGGCCCGCGGATTGAACAGCTGGGCATCCAGCGCGTAGCGGCCCTGCACGTTTTCGACCGCCAGAATGGGCGAACCCGCGGCCACCATGCCGATCAGCGGCAGGCCGAGTTGTTCGACCAGGCGAATGCCGCGCGCCGAACCGGGTTCCAGCACGATGGCGCCTTTTTTAGCGAGCGCCTTGAGGTGATCCTCGGCGGCATTGGGCGAGGCAAAACCGAAAGCGTGGGAAATTTCCATGCGCGTCGGCGGCGCGCCGAGCACTTCCAGGGTGCTCTTGATGAAATCGAGGATTTCCTGCTGCCGTGGGGTGAGTTTCATGGCCTGCTCCACTAAGAACCAATAACTGTATTTTTATACAGCAACCGGTTTTTGGCAAGCAAAGAATCGGAGCGTGGCGGGGGCGCTGCTATGATTGCCCGATCTTTACCTGACCATCGCCATGAAGTTACAAGATTTTTCCGTCGGCGCCCGCTTTGAATACGAGGGCAAGATTTTCGTCAAGACCGGGCCACTCACCGCCACCTCGGAACAGGGCGGCCAGTGCATGATTCCGCGTTACGCAAACCTCTGGCCGCTTGACCTGCCACCTCCCGAAAGCCGCAGCAGTTCTCGCCGAAAACTCGACGAGAATGCCGTGCAAGCGGCTTTCCATGAGTTTTACCAGACCTGCCACCGACTGCTCGATGCATCCGCCCATCCGGAATTGGAAAAAGCTCGGCAGGAATTCCTGAACAGGCTGAAGTAATCCGGATTCAGGTCGGCAGATCGAAGCCCTTCAGCTTGCGGTACATATCGACCGCGTAGGAATCCGTCATCCCGGCCACGAAGTCGGCTACCTGCAACAGGCGAACATAG
Source organism: Bacteroidota bacterium (assembly GCA_050259955.1). GTDB lineage: Bacteria > Pseudomonadota > Gammaproteobacteria > Burkholderiales > Rhodocyclaceae > Azonexus. The sequence goes on along the minus strand of JBLNBM010000025.1, from coordinate 4,701 downwards.
GGATCGGCATCCGGTTCGCCACCATGGCCGAGAAATTGTGCCGGCAACAGCTTGAGCAGCATGCGCTCACGGGTGGTAAATCGGCCATGCCCGGCCTTCGCCTCGACCGCATTGGTAAACAGGCCGAGCAAGGCACCGAGTACCTCGAAACCGGCAGTTTCGATTTCCAGCGCCGGGCGGGCAGTGTAGATGGTTTCCTTGGCCAGCTTGAGCACAGCCTGCAGCGGGATGGCGACCGGCGACTGGTCGAGTAGTTCTTCATCGAATTCGCCCTGGAGAATGGCCTCCTCGTTTTCCAGGAAGACGCTGGCGGCGCTTTCCAGCAGCCGGCCGATGGCCTTGGCGCGCAGATATTCCAGGCGCTCCTTCGGATCATGCAGGCGCTCCAGGCGGCCGCCGTTCACCGTATTGCCGGCGAGATCGGCAAGCAGGCATTCGGCATCACGATAAGGTACGAAACCAAGCTTGGATGCATCCTCGAGATCGACGATCAGGTAGCAGGTGTCATCCGCCACTTCCACCAGGAAAGCCAGCGGATGGCGGCGCCATGCCGTTCCGGGAAGGCGTTCGACTAGGCCGGTCGACTGCGCCACCTGGCGAAAGGCCTCGGCATCCTGCTGGAAGAAACCGAATTTCTTGCCGCTCTTGCCCGCCAGTTCCGTTTGCAGATGCGATGGCCGCGGATACTTGGTGAAGGTCGCCAGCATGGCGCTGGTCAGCTGCAGGCCGGGATTGGCCGGGTTCTGCAGTCGGGTGACAATGCGAAAACCCTGGGCATTGCCTTCGTAGCGCTCGAAATCGGCGCGCTGGGCGGGCGTGAATGGGTGGCGCTCGAGCAGGCCGGAATTCCGGAACCATTCGCGGATGGCATCCTCGCCGGCATGGCCAAAAGGCGGATTGCCGATATCGTGGGCCAGACAGGCAGCGGCGACAATCGCCCCGAAATCACCCGATTCGACGTGCTGCAAGCTGTGCCGGGTAATGATCTCGCGGCCGACCACAGCGCCCAGCGAACGGCCGACACAGCTCGCTTCCAGGCTGTGGGTCAGGCGCGTCCGGACATAATCGCTCTTCGACAGAGGGAACACCTGCGTCTTGTCCTTCATCCGCCGGAAAGCAGAGGTAAAGACAATGCGGTCGTAATCCTGCTGGAATGCCGTCCGCTCCGGCGTACCGGGCGCTTTGCCGGCGCCCGGTCGTTCGGCCGACAGCAGTTTTTCCCAGATTTTTCGTTTGCCCATAGTGTTCAAGCTTGGCGATGCAATGGGCTACGAGTTTACTCCGCTTCGAGTACCGCCCGCACATGATCGGGCAAAGGAACCGATTTTCCGGTCCGGGTGTCCATCCACACCACCTTGGCGGCTGCTTCAGCATAGATGCGGTCGTCGCCTTCGAGGCGCATTTCGACGTGAGTCTGCACGCTGGAACGCCCCGGCGCCCCGGTAAATGTCCGGACCTCGACCACGCCGGGATAAGTCATCGGGATCAGGAAGGTGCAACTGGCGTTGATGATCACCGGTCCTTCGCCGCCGGGGCGCACCGGCACTTTCAATTCCTCGATCCACTCGACCCGTGCCTGCTCCATGTAGCGGAAATAGACAGTGTTATTGACGTGACCGTAGGCATCCATGTCGCCCCAGCGAATGGGCATGCGCGTGACGTGAATCAGCTTCTTGGGGTGTTCCATAGGTTTGAAATTCCATAAGGATTGATCTATACCGTTCCATACTGTAGCGTATTGCAAATAACGTCACAATAAAATGAGGAGACAGCATGGAATGCGAAGCCATGGAATTCGACGTCGTCATCATCGGCGGCGGCCCGGCCGGGCTGGCCTCGGCCATCCGCCTGAAACAGCTGGCGGCGGAAAACGGCAGCGAACTTTCGGTTTGCCTGATTGAAAAAGGCGCTGAAATTGGCGCCCATATTCTTTCGGGAGCGGTCATGGACCCGCGCGCCCTGACTGAACTGCTGCCGACCTGGAAAGAAGACGGCGCGCCACTCAACGCACCGGTCAGCGAAGACCGTTTTTTCATTCTCTCCGCAACGGGCGGCACCCGCGTACCGAACAGCCTGCTACCGAAGTGTTTTCATAACGAAGGCAATTACGTCATCTCACTGGGCAACCTTTGCCGCTGGCTCGGCGAACGGGCCGAAGCGCTAGGCGTTGAGATTTACCCGGGCTTTGCCGGCGCCGAAGTGCTGTTCGATGAAACCGGCGCCGTCAAGGGTGTCGCTACCGGCGACATGGGCCGTCTGCATGATGGTTCGGAAGGTCCCAACTTCCAGCCGGGCATGGAACTGCACGGCAAATACACCTTCTTTGCCGAAGGCTGCCGCGGCCATCTCGGCAAGCAACTCGAAGCGCGATTCAAGTTGCGGGACGGGGTTGATCCGCAGACCTACGGCATCGGTCTCAAGGAGCTCTGGGAAATCCGGCCGGAAAATCACCAGCTCGGCCTGGTCGTGCATAGCGGCGGTTGGCCAATGCAGCCGGACACCTACGGCGGCGGTTTTCTCTATCACCTTGAAAATAATCAAGTCGCGGTCGGCTTCGTGGTCGGTCTCGGCTACAGCAATCCCTATCTGTCGCCATTCGAGGAATTCCAGCGCTTCAAGACCCATCCCGAGATTCGCCGCTTCCTTGAAGGCGGCAAGCGCATCGCCTATGGCGCCCGGGCATTGACCGCCGGCGGCCTGCAATCGCTGCCCAAGCTGGTTTTTCCCGGTGGCGTGCTGGTCGGCGACGATGCCGGTTTCCTCAATGCGGCACGCATCAAGGGCTCGCACTGTGCCATCAAGTCCGGCATGCTGGCCGCCGAAGCATGTTTTTCGGCCCTGACCACGGCGCGGCAACACGACGAACTGACGGCTTATCCGGAGGCCTTCAAGCAAAGCTGGCTGTACGAAGAGCTCCACCAAAGCCGCAATTTCAAGCCCTGGATGAACAAGGGCCTGAAACTCGGTTCCATCATGTTCGGCATCGACCAGATGGTATTCGGCGGCAAGGCGCCATGGACCTTGCACAACCGGACTCCCGACAACAGCAAGCTGAAACCGGCCGCCGAATGCGCCGCGATTGCATATCCGAAACCGGATGGCGTCCTCACTTTCGACCGACTCTCTTCGGTCTTCCTGTCCAGTACCAATCACCAGGAAGACCAGCCCTGCCACTTGCAACTCAAGGATGCCGGCGTCCCGATCAGTGTCAATTTGGCGCAATACGATGCACCGGAACAACGCTATTGCCCGGCCGGCGTTTATGAAATCCTCCGTGACGAAAACGGCAACAACCCGCGTCTACAGATCAATGCGCAAAACTGCGTGCATTGCAAAACCTGCGACATCAAGGATCCAACGCAAAATATCAATTGGGTAGTGCCACAAGGCGGTGAAGGACCAACCTATCCGAACATGTGATGCTTTATAATTCGGCGGCTAAACCCCTTAGGGAGAACAACACATGGGCTTTCTCGCCAACAAGAAGATTCTGATTACCGGGCTGCTGTCCAAGCATTCCATTGCCTATGGCATCGCCAAGGCGTGCCACCGTGAAGGTGCCCAGCTCGCCTTCTCGTACCAGAACGAGCGCTTTCTCGACCGCATCAACAAATTTGCGGCCGAATTCGACAGTACGCTGGTTTTCCCACTCGACGTCAGCAGCGATGAGCAGATCGAAAATCTGTTCACCGAACTCGCCAAGCACTGGGATGGTCTCGATGGCCTGGTTCATTCCATCGCCTACGCGCCTACCGAAGCCATCGAAGGCGATTTCCTCAACGGCATTTCGCGCGATGCTTTCCGCATTGCCCACGAGATTTCTTCGTACAGCTACCCTGCCCTTGTTAAGGCTGCACGCCCGATGATGCAGGGCCGCAAGAGCGCCGCTCTCGCCCTCTCCTATCTGGGTGCCGAACGCACCATGCCGAACTACAACACCATGGGTCTGGCCAAAGCCAGCCTGGAAGCGGCGACCCGCTACCTTGCCTTCTGCCTCGGCCCTGAAGGCATCCGTGCCAACGCCATTTCCGCCGGCCCGATCAAGACGCTGGCCGCCTCCGGCATCGGCAATTTTGGCAAACTGCTCGCCTACAACTCGCACAATGCGCCGCTGCGCCGCAACGTGACCATCGAAGAAGTCGGCAATGCCGCTGCCTTCATGCTCTCCGACCTGGCTAGCGGCATCACCGGCGAAATCATGTACGTCGATGGCGGCATGAACACCGTCGCTCTTGGAAACGCTGAGCCGCTCCCCGCCTAAAGGCACTCACTGCGGCCACGCCCTAGCTCAAAAAAGCCGGCCAGGATAAAACCTGGCCGGCTTTTTCATAGGTTGGCGCTCGCAAACATCAAGTGCAACACCGGTTGGGATCTTGGCATTTTGCTTTACGCAATCTTCAAAGACGGTGGTGTTCTAAAGCCAAGGGGACACAAGTCCTCGTATTTAGACTCCAGGCAATCTGGTCGAGTTGGCGCTGGCTGCCAGATACCTCAGCCTGAAAAACAAGGTGGGTTTGCCGGGGGCTTACCGCCGAGAGGCGAACCTGGCCATTATTTTCCCCGGTACGGGTGACGGCTGCGCCAAGCAAAAAGCCCCGTTAGCGATTGCTAACGGGGCTTTGCATGGGGAGCCTGGCGGTGACCTACTTTCGCGAGCGGAAGCTCACTATCATCGGCGCTTTGCTGTTTCACGGTCCTGTT
>JBLNBM010000024.1:0-142675 GCA_050259955.1 Bacteroidota bacterium | reverse complement strand
CAACACCGCTTCCTCTCCAACACCTTCAACTCCCTCCCTCCACCGCCCCGAAAACCCGGCGCTGCAAGGAGGGGCGCATTGTATAGACTTCCTGAACGACGTCAATAGGAAAGATGGAAATAGTTTAGTCGACGGAATGCATCGTCGATGTCGGGATGCCAAGATGGAAGCCTTGCACGAAGTCGACTCCCATATCTTTCAGCGCCGCGAGGATATCCGAGGACTCGACAAATTCGGCGACGGTGAGGATTCCGATGTCCCGGCAAAGATGGGTCAGGTTGCGGACCAATGCGTAGTCGATCCTGGAAGCCAGGATATTCTTGACGAAGGCACCGTCAATCTTCACGAAGTCGAAGGACAGTTCGCGCAGGTAGTGAAAGGAGTTATAGCCACTGCCAAAATCATCCAACGCAAAGAGAAAACCCTTCTTCCGCAGGTCAGCCAGGAAATTGCGCATATTGGTCATGTCGCTGATCGCATCCCGTTCAAGGATTTCGAAGACGACGCTGGCCGGCGGAATTGCCAGTTCGTCACAAATCTTTTCGGCATAGCCGATGATGCCGCGCCCCTGGATTTCCTGGGCCGAAAGGTTGATGAACAAGCGGGACGGCGTTTCATGCCGATCGATACTCAGGCGGGTAGCGTGCAGGGCCTGCTCGATGATGGTCCGGTCGAGGTCGCGACCCAGACCGTATTTCTCGATGGTTTCGATGAACATGCCGGCCGAAATGGTCCGCCCGTCAGGCTCGACGATGCGGGCCAGGGTTTCGTGGGCGAAGACCTTGCCGCTCCGGCAATCGAAAATCGGCTGGTAATAGGGGATCACCCGCCCCTGCTTCAACGAGTCGCGCAGGGTCTCGGCGTAATCGCGGTTCTCTCGGCTGGCCTGGATGCGTTCCTTGACCGTATCGAAAGCGCCAACCCCGTCCTTGCCCAGCGCCTTGGCGCGGTACAGCCCGAGGTCGACCCCGGCCATCAGGTCGGAAATACTCTGCGCATCCCCCGGATAAGTCACGACGCCGATCGAGGTGGTAATGTGAAAGCGCTTGCCGTCGCCGCTCTCGAAACTGATGTTGCGTAGTTCGTTGCGGATTTTCTCGGCGACGAACACCGCCCCTTCCCGCCCGGTTTCGGTCAGGATGATGGCAAATTCGTCACCGCCGATGCGTGTCGCCAGATCACCCTTGCGCATGATGCGATGCATGGTGTCGGCAACGCCCTTCAAAACGGCATCCCCGCAAGGATGGCCATAGGTGTCGTTCACGTCCTTGAAATCATCCATATCCAGCATCAGGATGGAAAATTCATGGTTGTGACGACCGGAACGGCCGACCTCGTATTCCAGCATTTCATTGAAATAACGGCGATTGTGCAGTCCGGTCAAGGGATCGTGCGCCGAGTAATACTCCAGCTCGGAAAGGGTGCGGCTCAGCGCCTTGCTCGACCCGACCACCATCACCATGATGGCCAGAATGGAGCGGACGACGCTAACCTCCCGGACGGTCAGCGTTTCTTCCGAGGCATGGGCAATGCCGAGCACCCCGGCCAGATTGGAGGCGTCGAGATCGGGCACGGCCACCGTGACCAGGCTGGCTTTGGCCGAGTCCCTGACCTCGCCCGCAATCTCGCGATTCCCAACCTGGAATTCCTCGATATCGAGCGGCGCATCAAGCGGCAGATTCAGGTGCCCGATCATTTCCTCAGCCAGCTTGGTCCGCGCCATATGCTTGGCCTGCTCGCCGTATTCGCCGAGGTAATAAATGTACAGCGACAGCGAGTTGCCTTCCGAAAAAGCGATGAAGAAGAAATTGAACGGGAACACCGTGTGAAAGCCAGACAGGATTTCCTGCACAAACTCTTTCCAGCGGGTCACTTTTTCGTGCGACAGGACAATGGACTCGAGCACCTGGCTTTGCCGTTCCAGCAAGTCCTTCTCGATCAAAGTGCCGGCCAACGAGCGGGCCGTGCGGTTAAACACCAGCATGACTTCCTTGAGATCGGCACCGCTCTGTACCCAGCGTCTTTGCCGCTCCCGGAGCAGCAGGTCGAGGGTGGCATCGAGCCTCTGGCAGCGCGCCCCAACGCTACCCAGGCGGGCGCTCAGACGCTGTCTTTCCGAGGCGTCGAGATCGAGTTTTTCAACTTCCTGAATGGAAGTCTGCAGCCCGGCAAGCAGTTCGCCATGAATGCGTTTGACCAAATCACCGATGCTTTCCGTGAACCGATTGCTCCGGACCTGCTCTTCAAAAAGCGAGGCAAAGCGCTGCAGCACATCGCGGCGCATTTCCTCCTGGGAGTCCAGAAGCGTGTGCACCCCGGCCTTCATTACTCGGCGCCCGTTCTGAAGACGCCATTGGCTGTCAGCAGATCCATGCCGCATTCAAGCTCCCTGAACCAGTCCAGGAACTCCCTGACTGCCGGCCCGCGATATACCGGCCCATGCTGCGGGGCGAGAACCTCGATATCGAGTTGGGAGACTGCCTCGACCCACAGCCGGGCGGCGCGATTGCCGCACATGTAGCGCCGATGGAAGCCCTCGATGTAAGGCAGGTGGGCCTTGAAGTCATCGACGAATGGATAGTCTTCGTCGTTGGGCAACATCGCGGCGCCGATATCCCCGGTGAACAGCACCTTGGCGACTGGATCATAGACATTGATCTGCCCTTCCGAATGCAGGAAGTGCGCCGGAACCATGGTCAGCTCGAATCCCGGGACAACGGTCCACGCCATACCGACGTCCGGCACGCCGACAAAACGATGCACCGACCGGATGCCGTAGTGGGGCAGGAAGCGCAGCCAGATTTTGGAGACATAAACCGGCGCCTCGGTCATTTCCAGCCAGGTCGACAGACCGCCGACGATATCCGGATCCTGATGCGACAGGATGATCCCTTTCAGCATATCGGGGCTGGTGTGGCGCAACATCTCCGCCAGCACGTGCGGCATTACCCCGAAACCGCCGGGATCGAGCAGGACGCCATGCTCCTGGTGCAGGATCAGGTATTGATTGGATCGGACTCCGTCCTCTTCGCCGGGCTCGCTTTCGTTCAGCAGAATGAACTTGTGATTTTCGGATTCAGCAATCGTGATGTTGTGCATTCGATTTCAACCTGTACGGCCTGACGAGTTTGAGAAGGATTCTATATTGCCAAGGCGCAATGCAAACGGCTTCGGCGCAGACGACCGGACGGAGTGGCGTCGGGGCGCAGAACCACTTACCCGCTTTGGGTGCATGTTAGCAAAAACCATGCTGTCGACAAGGGCTCTCGTGCCGTCGCCGCCATCGAAAGTGCGAGCCGTTTTCCCGGGCGGATGCTGCGCGGCGCGAATTTCTCGCATGACATGCCAACGGTCCGCACCGGAAAGGTTTTTCAATTGCCCGGCGACAGGCTGAGCAGGTGGTGGAAGATCGCATTCCGGCGCCAATGCCGGGCCGCCAGAACAATCATTGCTGCAGTGCAGCATATTCCAAATTAATCCGCTATACTGTACCCTGAGCACCACGAACGAAACACCACACCCGGAGACCCACATGTCCTTCAATCCCGAACAATTCGCCGCCGCCAACAAAGCAACCGTCGATTCCCTGCTGTCCGTCGCCAACACGGCCCTGGCTTCCGCCGAGCGCATCGCCGCCCTGAACCTGAACACCGCCCGCGCCGCCCTGGAAGACTCCGTTTCAGGTGTCAAGGCCGTGCTCGGTGCCAAGGACCCGCAGCAAGCACTTGCCGCCCAGTCCTCGCTGGCCCAGCCGGCGGTCGAAAAGGCCGTCGCCTACTCGCGCTCGGTCTACGAAATCACCACGCAAACCCAGCAAGAACTGGCCAAGCTGGTTGAAGCCCAATTCGGCGGTTTCCAGAAGTCGGTTGCCGGCCTGATCGAGCAAGCCGCCAAGTCCGCCCCGGCCGGTTCGGAAGGTGCTGTTGCCGCCATCCAGAATGCCATCGCCGCCGCCAACTCCGCTTTCGGCAACATGAATTCGGTTGCCAAGCAATTTGCCGATGCCGCCCAAGCCAATGTCGCCGCCGCCACCAAGGCCGCCACTGCCGCCGCCAAGAAGTCCAAGTAAGCTCGGCCCAACCGCCCAGCCGAAGCCCCGCCGAACCGGCGGGGCTTTTTGCATTCTGGGACCAGGCGCTTGGGCGCCCGTGGCGCCATACCGCCTGCGGGGCCGAAGTCGATTCATCTCTCTCTAGCCGGTGAACAAGCCTGGCTATGCATAAGGTAATATCGCAAAAACAGGGCAGCCCGCGGCATCGATGAAAAAATCCAGTTCCCTCCTCCGAATCCAGATCGCCCTGATCGGTGCCCTCAGCCTGTTGCTGGTCTGGATCACAGCCTTCTACGAACTCGGCCGCAGCCAGCAAAGTTACCTGCACGAAGCCGAAGTTCGGATGGCTGTCCAGGCCCATGTCTTTGCCGAGTATTCGCGCTCGACGATCAAGCGGATCGACGAATTGCTGGTCGATACCCGTACCTTTTGGCATGGCGACTGGAAGGCTTTCGCCCAGCTGATCCAGCAACGCCAGCAAAACATCGAGGATTTGAGCTTCCAGGTAGCGATCATCGATCGCGATGGCCGCCTCGCCTTTTCCAATCTCGCCAAGGCCAGCGACCGGACCGACCTCAGCCAGCGCGAACATTTCCGTATCCACAAGGAAGGCGGCACGGCAGATCGCCTTTTCGTCAGCCGACCGCTCAAGGGCAAGGTTTCCGGCAAATGGTCGATCCAGTTCACCCGCCCGATCTTCTCAAACTCCCGTTTTGACGGGGTGGAAGTGATTTCGGTCAGCCCCGAGCTATTTGCCGGCTTTAACGCCAAGCTGCATATTGGCGGCGCCAGCATACTGACCCTGGCCCGCGATTCCGGCGAAGTGATGGCCCGCTATCCGATCGTCGAATCGAGCTACGGCCTGATCATCAACGACAACCCCTATCTCAAGCCGGGAGCGCCGGTTTCCGGCAACTTCCGGCGAATTGCCGCGATCGATGGCACGGAACGCATTTACGGCTATTACAAGTTGCCCGAATACGGCCTCAATTTCGTGGTCGGCGAAGCGGCCCACGACATTCTGCAACCTTATTATTCCTACCGCCGGATGGTCGTCGGGATTGCCGCCGCACTCAGTGCCTTCACCATTTTCCTGTTCTTCATGCTGATTCGTTCGCTCGGCACCGTCGAAGAAGTGCGACGGCAACTGGAACAGGCCAAGGAGCAGGCGGAAGCGGCCAATATCGCCAAAAGCCGCTTCCTGGCGACGATGTCGCATGAAATACGGACGCCGATGAACGGCGTCATCGGCATGACTTCGCTACTCCTCGACGGGGAACTGTCGCCGCAACAACGGCATAACGCAACGGTCGTCGCCAACAGCGCCCAATCCCTGCTCGGCATCATCAACGACATTCTCGATTTTTCGAAAATCGAGGCCGGCAAGCTCGAACTGGAATGCCTGGATTTCAACTTGCACGAACTGATCGACGAACTGGCCCGCCTCTACTCGATCCGGGCCAGCGAGAAAAGCCTGGTGCTGAACAAAAAAATCGATCCAGCCGTCCCGCTCCGGGTCAATGGCGACCCGACCCGCCTGCGGCAGATTCTCGGCAACTTCCTCAGCAATGCGCTCAAATTCACCAGCTCGGGCGCCATCGGCATCAACGTTGCAGTGGTCGACGCCGGGGCAAGCAGCGTCACTTTGTCCTTCGAAATATCGGACAGCGGCATCGGCGTCTCCAGCGGCGCCCAAAGCCGGCTGTTCTCGCCCTTCACCCAGGCCGACGCCTCCACCACCCGCCAATTTGGCGGCACCGGCCTCGGCCTGGCGATCAGCCGGCAATTGAGCGAACTGATGGGCGGCCACATCGGCATGCGGCCGAACGAGCCGCGCGGCTCGATCTTCTGGCTCGAAGTCCCGTTCGGTATCGCCAAGAGCGCCGACATAGGCGGTGCCACGGCGCCGGACGGAACAGCGACGACGGCGCGGAAAATCAGGTCTAGCCGCCTGCTGCTCGCCGAGGACAACCCGATCAACCAGATGGTGGCGATCGGCCTTCTCCACAAGCTGGGATATCGCGACGTCACCGTTGCCGTCGATGGCCATGCCGTGCTGAGCAGGTTCGCGGCAGGCAATTTCGATGCCATTCTGATGGACTGCCAGATGCCGGGCATGGACGGCTACGCCGCCACCATGGCGCTGCGCTCCGGCGGTTGTCAGATTCCGATCATTGCGATGACGGCCAATGCGGTGACCGGTGATCGCGAACGATGTCTCGCCGCCGGGATGAGCGATTACCTGTCGAAACCCATTTCGCTGGACGTGCTGGCCGCCATGCTCGAACGCTGGCTACCCGAACCCGGTCCGGGCGCGCCGGGCTGAAATTTCAGGCTGCCACTGACCACGGTCGAATCGTCGGCGAGATGGATTGCCGCGGGAAATTGCAGGCGCACGCACAAGCCACCGCTGTCTCGCCGCACCAGCAGAACTGCTGCCCCGTGCAATTCGGCGATTTCCCTGACGATAGGCAAGCCCAGGCCGCAACCGTTGCTCGGCGAACCGGGGACGCGATAGAAACGCTGGAAAATCTTTGCCTGATGCTCTTCGGCAATACCCGGGCCATCGTCTTCGACCTCGAGAAAAGGCTTGCCGCCGGTTTCGCCGCAGCGCACGGTGATGACTCCGCAATCCGGCGTATAGCGAATCGCGTTGTCGATCAGATTGGCCAGGGCCTCCTGCAGCAACCAGGGCTGCCCGATAATGGCCACCGGGCAAATGTCGAAACCGAGATCGATTCCCTTGGCCAGGGCGGCATCGAAAAAATCGGAGGCCGATTTTTCTGCAACGCGATCCAGCCAGACCGGCTCCATCCTTTCGGCCACCGAACCGGCCGCTTCGGCGCGGGCCGACGACAACAATTGGCCGAGCAGACGTTCGAGACGCGCCGTCGCTTCTTCGATGCTCTGCTGACGGCCGGCGTTGCCCGCGAAAGCGCCTTCGCCGACGGCGAGGTCGATGTGGGTCTGCAAGGCGGCCAGCGGCGTCCGCAACTGGTGGGCGGCATCGGCAATAAAACGGTTTTGTGCGGCATAGGCTTCGTCAAGCAGCGCAAAGAGTTCGTTCAGCCGCTGCAGCATGGGATGGATTTCGCGCGGCGAAGTTGCGAGATCGATCCGGCACAGATCGCTGGGCGAACGCGAGGCAATTTCCCGTTCGACCAGTTCCAGCGGCAACAAGCCTTGGCGCACGCCAAACAGAACCGCCAGCAGGGCAGCCACGATGACGGCGAGGTTGGGCAGCAGCATGGCGGTCAGGATCTTCTGCCGGGAGAGCATCCGTTTCTGCGTCGTGCCCAGCACCGTAATGAAGATCGGTGCCTCCGGCAGGCTGACCCGGCGCACCGCCACGCGCACCGTCTCGTCATGATAGAGCGCATCGGCGAAGGCGACTCCGGCGCCGGACGGCATGGCGAATTCCGGAATATCGGCATCGCCGGCCAATAGCCGCTGGCTACTGTCGCGAATGGAAAAATAGACCTTGTCCGGCGCATTGCTGCGCAGCATCGCCTCGCTTTCTTGGGTCAGGTCCATACCGGCGGCCAGCGACGGCTGGCTCCGGATATGTGATTCAAGATCGAACACGGCGTCAGCCAAGGCCTGGTCGTTGGCCGAATCCGACGTTTCCCTGGCCAGCCGATAGTCGAGCAAGGAACTGACACAGAGGATCAGAATGAGCGGTATCGACAGCGCGACAATCAGCCGCCGGCGCAAACCCGGGGGCTGTATTTTTCCGGTGAACATTTCAATTCTCCGGCGCATCGACCCGATAACCGATACCGCGAATGGTGCGTATCATCACGTTTCCCGGCAGCAACTTGCCGCGCAGCCGGGAAACATGGACTTCGATGGCATTGGGAGTGATGTCCTTGTCCCATCCTGCCAGGTTCTTGACCAGTTTATCCTTGCTGACCACGGACGGCGAAAGCATCAGCAATAATTCCAGAATGGACCATTCCCGGCGCGTCAGTTCGAGCGGCAAATCGTTCAGCGTTGCCTGATAGCTACGCGTATCGAGACATAATCCGTTGTGGCGCAGGCAGGCGTCGGCAATGGCATTGGAGCGACGGACCAGGGCCCGGATCCGGGCAGCCACCTCGGGCAGTCGATAAGGCTTGGTCAGGTAATCGTCGGCTCCGGCATCCAGGCCGCGAACGGTATCTTCCATGCCATCCCGGGCTGTCAGGACGAGAACCGGCAATTTCTTGCCGGCCGCCCGCAACTGCCGGATGAATTGCAGGCCGTCGGCCTTGGGCAGGCCGATGTCGACCAGCGCGATGTCGAAGCTCTCGAAATGCACGAAAGTTTCGGCCTCTTCGGCGCTCCCCGCGACATCCACCACATAGCCCTGCTGGACCAACCCCTGCTTCAGTCCCTGTGCCACCAGGGGCTCATCCTCGACCACCAGAACCCGCATCGATACTCCCTCCCAATGCCCCAAGGCTGAATGCTACTCGGCGCCCTTGACCAGCGCATCTGCCGGTTCGGCGCCCCCAGCCGGTTCCTTGTGGGCGATGCCGAAATGGCAGTCGATGCAGGTTCTTTCACCGCTGGCCAGTTTCCGGTGCTGCTTGCGAGCGGTCGGCCCCTGCTTTTCAGGGTCCATCGCCGTCGTGTCATGGCAACTCCGGCATTCTTTGGAATCCGTTTCCTTCATCCGCAACCATACCCGCTTGGCCAGTTCCAGGCGATGCTGTTCGAATTTCTCCTTGGTATCGATCTTGCCGGTGAAGTGCTGGAACACGTCGTTCGCCGCCTTGACCTTGCGCACCATGGTATCAACGAAACCGTGGGGCACATGGCAATCGGAACAGATCGCCTTGACGCCGGTGCGGTTCCGGGCATGGATGGTGTCCTTGTATTCCTCGTAATTGTTGTCCTTCATCTCATGGCATGAAGTACAAAATTCAAGCGTATTGGTGTGATTAACGGCGGTTATGCCGCCGGCGAAGACCAGCGCACCCAACAGTATGAGCAGCAACGACTCGATGCCCAACAGGGTGGCCCAAATTTTCCAGCTGAATATCCAATCACGAAATGCACGCATCTTTTACTCCCGACAATGAGCGCGCCATGATCGCCGCACAAGGCTGAAGAAAGCCTGACAAAAGCCACCCGACCGAACGTCAGGAAACCGCAAGGCTCGACACATGACAATCGAGCGGCCTTTATCTCAGGAATATGATCATGCTTGATACATTTATGTGGACGGCCGGCAGCACCGGCCACTCAAAACTGCGGCAACTCGGCAGGAACCTGCTCGGCATCGCCGCCCTCTTCGGTCTCTCGGCTTCGGTCGCCAATGCCGTCCCCAGTTATGCCCGGCAAACCGGCGCCGACTGCGCCTCATGCCACGTCGGCGGCTACGGCCCGCAGCTGACGCCTTATGGCATCCAGTTCAAGCTCGGCGGCTATACCGACACCGATGGCAAGGACGGCAAGGTTCCCCTGTCGGCAATGCTTGTCGCCAACTGGACGCGGACCGCCAAAGATGCGGCCGGTGCCGACGTCAAGCCGCATTTTTCGGCCAATGACAATGGCGCCATGCAGGAAGCCTCGCTGTTCGTGGCCGGCCGGATGACCGACAACATCGGCAGCTTCGTCCAGGCCACCTACTCCGGCGTCGATCGCAAATCGGTGCTCGACCAGGTCGACATCCGTTACGCCCGCAGCCTGCAACTGGGCGGCAAGGACGCCACCGTCGGTCTCTCGTTCAACAACAACCCGACCCTGACCGATCCGTTCAATACGCTCGGCGCCTGGCGTTTCCCCTATACCTCGTCGGATTTCAATGCCGGCTTCGGCCCGTCGCCGATGGTTGAAAGTCTGGGCGGCAGCGTCCTCGGCCTCAACGCCTATGCCTTCCTCGACAAGAGCGTCTATGCCGAGTTCGGCCTTTACGACAGCATGACCAAGGCGGCGCTGAATATCGCCAATACGGACGACATCGGCAAGTTCAAGGGCCTGGGCACTTACGGGCGCGTGGCTTATTTCAAGGACATGAAGCGCCAGAATTTCTCGGTCGGCCTGCTCGGTTTTAACACCAGCATCCAGGATCGCGCGGCACTTGGACCTGCCGATCGCTACACCGACCTCGGCATCGACGCGTCCTATCAGTTCCTCGGCAATCGCCAGCATATCTTCACGATGACCACGAGCTATGTGAAGGAATGGCAGAAACTCAACGCTACGGCGCCAGACGAGTCAAAAAACAGCATCAACCAGTTCCGCCTGGCCGGCTCCTACCACTACAACCAGACCTGGGGTGTCACCGCCGGCGTCTTCGATACGCGCGGCAGCGCCAACGCCACCGCCAACCCGGACTCCCTGAACGCCCGTCCCACCACCTCGGGCTACATGCTGCAGGCCGACTGGACGCCTTGGGGCAAGGAAGGCTCCTGGGGAGCACCGTTTGCCAATGTTCGCCTGGGTGCCCAGTACACCGGCTACAACAAGTTCATGGGCGGATCGACCTACACCGCCTTTGACGCTGATGGCAATCCGGTCGAACGCAAGGCCAGGGACAACAACACCCTGATGCTTTTCCTGTGGACCTCCATCTAAGGAACAATCGAAAATGACCGTGAAGAAATACTCCCTTGGCACTGCCTTCCTGATGCTGGGCCTGCTGTCGATGCAGCACGCCATCGCCGCCGGCGATGCCAAGAAGGGCGCTGACGTCTTTGCCGAGGAATGCGGCGACTGCCACAGCGTGACCCCGGGCAAGAACAAGAAGGGCCCGAGCCTGGCCGGCGTCATCGGCCGCAAGGCCGGGTCGGTGGCCGATTTTTCGGGCTATTCCGACTCGATGAAGCAAAGCGGCATTGTCTGGGCTGCCGAACGGATCGATGCCTACATTACCCACCCGAAAAAGGTCGTTCCGGCCGGCAAGATGAAATACGACGGCCTGGACGACGCCGCGGCACGCGCCGATGTCATCGCCTATCTGTCGTCGGTGAAGTAAACACCGTACGGCCGGCCCGGGAAACGCCCGGGCCGGCCGTTTTTCACGCGGCAGCGCCTCACAACAAGCCAGCTGCCAGCAATTCGCGCTTGATCCAGGCATAGACGATCGGCGCCGCCACCACTCCCGGCAGGCCGAACAGCGCTTCCATCAGCAACATCGCCGTCAACAGCTCCCAGGCGCGGGCATTGATCTGGCTGCCGACAATGCGGGCATTGAGAAAATATTCCAGCTTGTGCACCACGATCAGGAAGCCCAGTGAGGCAAGCGCCGCCTGCGGCGAATGCGCCAGGCTGACGATGACGATCACGCCGTTGGACATCAGGTTGCCGACCACCGGCAGCAGGCCGGCAATGAAGGTCACGGCAACCAGCGTCTTGGTCAGCGGCAGGTGGACACCGAACAGCGGCAAGGCCACCACCAGATAGAGCGCGGTAAATAAGGTGTTGAGCGCCGAAATCCGCACCTGGGCGAAGACGATCCGCCGGAAGGCGTCGGCCAGGCGGCCAGTCCGCTCGACCAGTGCGAGGCCGAGCGGCCCCGGCGTGCGCCGCTCATGGGCTTCCTGGATGGAAATCATGGCGCCGATGATCATGCCGATCAAGATATGGGCCAGGGTCAGGCCCGCCTCCTTGCCGATGGTCCGCAACTCAGTGGCATGCTCGCGCAACCATTCGATGCTGGTCGTCTGCAGACCGTCAGCGCTGTCGGGCAAGGCCTGGATAATCCAGGCCGGCAGACTGGCGCGGGCGTCTTCCAGGATTTGCGCCATCTTGCCGAAAAGGAAGGAGATGTTTCCCGCATCGCTCTTGAAAAAGGCGACCGTGCCGACCACCCCGGCCGTCGTCGCGCCGACGACGAGCGTGGCGAGCAGGAATAGGGCGACCAGCCGGGCCCGTTCGCTGGCCAAACGCCGCTGCAGTTGCGGCGCCAGCAGATGCACCAGTTCGAAAACCAGCAGGCCGGCCAGCAGCGCCGGCAGCAGATGGAGCAACATGACCGCCAGCAGGCCGAGACCGGCCAGCAGCCAGGAGGCGATTTGGGTCTGTCGAATCAGTTTGTCGTCCATCGGTTCAAGATCCATTCCGGATAAAGGCGGCACGGCGGCCGAACAGTATAGCCATGGCGAAACCGCCCTAGAAACGGAAACCGAGCGAGGCCCGCGTCTGGTCATCCATGGTGAAATTCACCTTCCGGTCGCGCGCCAGGCGGACAAAGACGTCGCGATAATCATAGGTCACGGACAGCGCGCGGCCCGAAACAACCTCGTCTTCCGGGCTGGCCCGGCCATGCTTGCTCGACAGGTCCACGGTCCACCGCTGGCCATCACCCGGCGACATGCGCCAGACCAGATGGCTGACCCGCTGGCCGGTGTGCAGGCGATCGTCCCTGACCGTAAATAGCGAAAGCTCCGACCTGGGTAGCAGTCGGGTACCCAAACCATAGACTACGGAATCGTTGGGATCGAAATTGAGGTTGTAGTAGTCCCGGGCATTGGTCCGGCCAAGGCCGAGCAGGGCATAGACCGTATCGCCGACCCGCGCATTGAGCGAGCCGCCGACAAAACCGTGCGAGGCCAGCTGCATGGAGGGAACCAGCTGCACCACCGAAAATTGCGCCGTGTATTCGTAACCGGTCCGCGTTTGCTCGAATTCGCGAGGCCGCTGGTAATACCCGATCCACCAGGCATGGGGACCATTGTTGGCGCGCAGATTGAGGTCGGCGGCATCCTTCTCGTGCGTCGTGCTGTAATAGGAAGGGGTCAGCTTGAAGGCCCAGCCCTCCCCGCTCGCCGGCTCGGCGCCGCCCGGGGGGGAACTGTCCGCCCCAGCCACAGCGGCCAGCAGCAAACCCGCACCGAGCATCAAGAATCCGAGCAATCTTCGCATTTGCAGCCCCATCCCTGTCTGCTTCGCCAACGTCTCGACTGAAAAAAAGGCCGATCCCCGGAGGAATCGGCCCTTTCGCAATTCTTGGTGCGCCCGACACGATTCGAACGTGCGACTTCTACCTTCGGAGGGTAGCACTCTATCCAGCTGAGCTACGGGCGCTTGGGAGGACGGATTCTACCTTTTGCCGGCACTTGCGTCCATGTTATCAAAACCAATATGCTGTCGGCCTCCGGCCACACCGAGAAAAGAGCCCTTAAGTGCCTCATGAAAAGAATCGCGAACTATCCCACGACGACGTCAAGAAGGTGATGTCTACCGTTGATATTCCGGCCTGCCCGGCCGTGGTGATCGAGGCCATGCAGGAAGCGCAGAAGGACGAGCCCGATTTGAACCGTCTCGCCAAGATCATCACCAGCGACGCTGGCATGTCGGCCGCCGCGCTGAAACTGGCCAACTCGCCGCTCTACGGCGCCAGTACGCGAATTTCCGGCGTTCGCCAGGCCGTCGACCGCCTGGGCACCAAGAATATCGTCTGCGTCGTGGCCTCCGTCGCCCTGCGCGCCAGCATGACCGGACTGCCCGCCGCCTGGCTGGAACAGTTCTGGAAGCGGACGACGCTGCTCGCCATCGCCGCCAGCTTGATTGCCCGGCGCCAGTACGGCATTTCTCCCGACGTCGCCTACACCTATTCGCTGTTCCACGATGCCGCCATTCCCGTGATGATGCGTCGCTTCCCCGAATACGGCGACCTGCTCGAAAAATGTCGGAACGAGGGCCTGCTGCTGGCCAAGGCGGAAGGCGACTATTTCCCTTGCACGCATCCGATCGTCGGCTCGCTATTGGTCCGCAACTGGGGCTTGCCGCCCACCCTCGGCCAGGCGATTCGCTTCCACCACGAAGAAGATGCCTATGAACTGCCGGACAGTTCCCTGCCCGGTGCCGCGCTGTCACTGATCGCCATTACCCAGATCGCCGAACATCTGCTGGCCGAGGAAGACAAGGATTTCGAAGTCGGCGGCCACTTGTTCGAAAAGGCGCTGCGCTACCTCGGAATTTCCGAAAATGATCTCGACGACCTGCGCATCCGGATCGCCGATGCGACCGCCGACGCCGGGAACTAATGCCCGCTTCCGGTTTCATGGGACCAGGCGGCCTCAGTCGAAGAAGCTGCGCGCCGCTTCGAAACGCTGGGCGTAGTAGCGGTCGCTGAGCCGGTCGATGCGCACCCGGCCGTTGGTCGACGGCGCATGCACGAAGCGGGCGTCGCCGATATAGATGCCGACATGCGAGAAAGACTGGTGGCGCGTATTGAAGAACACCAGGTCGCCGGGCCGCAGCAAGCTACGCTCGATGGCGCGGGCGCTCCGGGCAATGTCCGAAGCGCTGCCCTGCAGCCGGATGCCCAGCGCCTGGCCGTAGATGTAGCTGACCATGCCACTACAATCCAGTCCGGCTTCCGGGTTCTTGCCGCCAAAGCGGTAGCCGGTGTCGATCAGGCCGAGCGCATACATCGCCACCTCATTGCCTTTCTCGCTGACCGGCAATTGCTCTTGCGCTATAGTTTCCGACGACGCGGACGGCCTCGGGGCCGGACTGCCGCAGGCAGCCAGGGCGAGCGCGACGAGGACAACAGGAAACAGGAGTGGCTGACGCATTGAGTTAACGTGTTTTCTACGAACAGCCTATAACTTACCGTTTTTACAGGATTTTTCAAGGCCATGAAATTACAGAATGAGCGATTGCTGCAGTCGGCCAACTTTATCGCCGGCACCTGGATCGGCGCCGATGACGGCGCCACGCTGGCCGTCGTCAATCCGGCCGACGGCGCACGACTCGGCGAAGTGCCGCGCTGCGGCGCCGCCGAAACGCGGCGCGCCATCGCCGCGGCCGACGCCGCCTGGCCGGCCTGGCGCGCCCTTACCGCCCAGCAGCGTGGCCGCATCCTGCAAGCCTGGTTCCGGCTGATCCTGGAAAATGCCGAAGACCTGGCGCAACTGATCACTGCCGAAGGCGGCAAGCCGTTGGCCGAAGCGCGGGGCGAGGTCAATTACGGCGCTTCCTTCGTCGAATGGTTTGCCGAAGAAGGCAAGCGCGCCTACGGCGAGAGCATTCCCAGCCCGGCCGCCGACAAGCGGCTGCTCGTCATCAAGCAGCCAATCGGCGTCTGCGCGGCAATCACGCCGTGGAATTTCCCGCTCGCCATGATTACCCGCAAGGTCGCTCCGGCGCTGGCCGCCGGCTGTCCGGTGGTGGTCAAGCCGGCCGAAGCGACGCCTCTGACGGCACTGGCGCTGGCCGTGCTGGCCGAACAGGCCGGCTTCCCGGTCGGCGTCTTCAACGTGGTGACCGGTAACCCGGCCGCCATCGGCGGCGAACTGACCGCCAATCCGGTCGTCCGCAAGCTGTCCTTCACCGGCTCGACCGCCGTCGGCCGCCTGCTGATGGCGCAGTGCGCGCCGACCGTCAAGAAACTGTCGCTGGAACTGGGCGGCAACGCGCCTTTCATCGTTTTCGACGATGCCAATCTTGATGCCGCCGTCGACGGCGCCCTCATCGCCAAGTACCGCAACACCGGCCAAACCTGCGTCTGCGCCAACCGCTTCCTGGTCCAGGCCGGCGTTTATGACGAATTCGCCGCCCGCTTCGCGGCCCGGGTGCGCGACCTGAAAGTCGGGCCGGGCGACCAATCCGGCGTCGTGCAGGGGCCGCTGATCAACGCCGCCGGCCTGGCCAAGGTCGAAACCCATGTGGCCGACGCCCTTGGCAAGGGAGCCCGCGCCCTCTGCGGTGGCCAGCGCCATCCCTTGGGCGGCAATTTCTTCGAGCCCACCGTACTGGTCGATGTGACGCCGGCGATGCAGATGGCACGCGAAGAAACTTTCGGTCCGGTGGCACCGCTTTTCCGCTTCGACACCGAGGCCGACGCCATCGCACTGGCCAATGCTACCGAATTCGGGCTCGCCGCCTATTTCTTCAGCCGCGACATCGGCCGTTGCTGGCGCGTCGGCGAAGCGCTGGAGTACGGGATGGTCGGCATCAACACCGGGCTGATCTCCAACGAGGTGGCGCCGTTCGGCGGCATCAAGCAGTCCGGCGTCGGCCGCGAAGGTTCGAAGTACGGGATCGAGGACTACCTCGAAATCAAGTACCTCTGTTTCGATATCAAGAGCTGAGCCTCCAGCCGAATTCAGCGCGCCGGCGGGGCATAGACCTCGACGCGATTGCGGCCCTCGTGCTTGGCGATATAGAGCGCGAGGTCGGCGGCCTGGGTCAGATCGTCCGCCATCTTGCCGTGTTCCGGGTAAGCGGCGACACCGGCCGATGTGGTGAATTTGAGTTCGAAATTGCCGAAGCGGACGCGGATGTCGGCAATCATCCGCCGCCAGTTTTCGGCGCGTTCGGCGGCCACGGCGAGCGGCATGCGCGGCATCAAGACGACGAATTCCTCGCCGCCGTAACGGCAGAGCACGTCTTCGTGGCGAATGTCGGCGACCAGCGTCTTGGCCAGTTCCTTCAGCGCTTCATCGCCCGCCTGGTGGCCATAGGTATCGTTGATCGACTTGAAATGATCGAGATCGAGGAAAACCAGCGACAGCGGATAGCCTTCGCGGCGGGCGCGCCACAGTTCGCGTTCGAGCGTTTCGTCGAGATAGCGGCGGTTGAAGCAGCCGGTCAGGCTGTCGCGGATGGCCTGCTCTTGCAACGCCACCTGCAAATGTTCGATTTCGTCCAGCTGCTTGCGCAGGCGCTCGTTGGCGGTCCGCAACTGGGCCTCGACGGCGCGCCGCTCGGAAATGTCGCGGGCGACGCCGAGCAGGGTGGCGGGCTGACCGTGGTCGTCGAGAATGAAACTGGCCACCACTTCCGACGGCACGAGGCTGCCATTCCGGTGCGGCTGTTCGATCTCGACCATCGCCGACAGCGCCGTCAGGTCGCCTTCGGCGAGGCGCCGCAGATGCTGCTGCAAGAGGTCCATCATCTGCGTGTAGCAGTCCGGCGTCAGGGCCGCCGCGAGCGGCTGGGCCATCACCTCCTCGGCGGTAAAACCGCGCACGCCGTGCACGGCCGGGCTGACATAGGTGAAACGCTGGCTGGCCAGGTCCAGCGTCCAGATCACGTCCTTGCTCTGCTCGGCCAGCCGGCGATAACGCTCCTCGCTGTTGCCGAGGGCCAGTTCGGTGGCCTGCCGGGTGGCGACTTCCTTTTGCAGGCGCCGGTTGAGGCGGGCGAAATAGGCGGCGAGCAGCGCGGCGGCGGCCAGCCCGACAACGCCGAAGACGAAAGCCGGCCAAACCCACTCCGGCAGGCGCCGCGGCTCGCTTTCATAGACCAGGCCATCGAGGGAATAAACCGCGGGCAGCATGCCCAGTTCGCCATAGGTTTCGGCGATTTGCTGCCAGCGCGTCGCCGACATCTGGCCGATTTCGACCAGTTCCGGCTGCATCAGGCGCCGCATTTCGCCGGCCTCGAACAGCAGATGCGCCTTGCTGTGCCGTGCCGAATAGCGCCGGATGATCAGGTCGGCGATGACATCCGGATGGGCCATGGCGTATTCCCAACCCTTGAGCACGGCCAGGCGGAAGGCGCGGACGGACCTGGCCGAGGCCCGGACATGTTGTTCGCTGGTGAAGAGCGTATCGCCGTAGAAATTGAGGCCGACGGCGCTCGGGTTATAGGCGACATAAGGGAAGCCCTGCTGGCGGAGCAGGAAAGGCTCGTCGGTGGCATAGGCGGAAATGGCATCGACCCGCCCGCTGATCAGGTCGGCCAGTTCGAAACTGTGGAGAACGGGCATATAGCGCTCGATGCCCTCGCGCTTCAAATAGGCGATCAGCTCGGCTTCGTGCGGCAGCAACATGATGCGCCGCTCGTTCAGTGCGTCGATGCTGGAGATCCGGCGTCGGTTGGCGAGCAGGACCAGCGGCGAATGCTGCACGATCACGGCAAGAGCGACCAGCGGCTTGCCGCGCGCCCGCTCGAGGGCGAGCTCGGAAGCGGCGACGCCGTAATCGGCATTGCCGCTGAGCACTTCGCTGACCGGATCATGCCCTTCCGCCAGTTCGCGCAGGGAGACCTCGAAGCCGGCATCGCGGAAATAGCCCTGGTCGACGGCGGCGTAAAAGCCGGCGAACTGGAACTGGTGCTTCCAGTTGAGCTGGACGCTGATTTTTTCCAGCGCCAGCACGGGACCGGCCAGGACGACCAGACAGAGGAAAGCAAGACTGCGCATGGCGTGATTATCGGCGAATCGGGCAAGAGTCGGAACTTTGCCTGCCGGGCGAGGCCACTGCCCGCTCATGGACGATTCCGGAACCAGGTAACGAAGGCAGTGAGCGGCATGGCTTCGGCATACAGGAAACCCTGCATGCGATGGCAGCCCAGTTGCCGCAATTGCTCAACCTGCGCCGGGTCTTCGACGCCTTCGGCAAGCGGCATCATTTCGAGGTCCCAGGCAAGATCGATGATGGTGCGCACCACCCGCAGGTGCTCCTGCGAATTGAGCATGGCAACGATGAAGGAACGGTCGATCTTGATTTCATCGACCGGCAGGCTGACCAGATAGCTGAGCGACGAGTAGCCCGTTCCGAAATCGTCCAGCGCCAGGCGGAAACCGAGCGCCCGCAATTGCCGCATGATGCCCAGACAGCGGGTCGAGTCGGCGAGCAGTGCCGACTCGGTCAATTCGATGGTAAAACGGCTGCCCGGCAACTGCCAGGTGGCCAGCCGTTGGGAGAGCATTTCCGGCAGGTCGGCATCGAGCAGATCGGCCGCCGTCAGGTTGATCGACAAGGGAATGTCGATGCCGGCCGCGCTCAGTTCGGAGGCGGCTTGCAGCGCGGAGCGGATCAGCCAGTCGGTGAATTGCGGCCGCCAGCCGTTTTCCCCGATCATCTCGATCATCGTCGTCGGCGCTGCCCATTCGCCACTGGCCCGCTGCCAGCGGAGCAACAGCTCGGCACTGGTGCACACGCCGGAAGTGGCATCGACCTGCGGTTGCAGGAAAAGCTCGAGCGCTTCGCCGTACAGGGCCTGACGAAGCTCTTCGGCCATCTCGAAACGCCGCTGCCAATCGGCGCGCATGTCGGCATGGAACCAGCCGAAGCATTCGCTTCCCGGCAACAGCCGCCAGCGTGCCAGACGCGCCGCATGGACGATGGTTTCCGGGTCCAGGCCGTCGTCGGGCAGCATGGCAGCACCGATCAGGACGTCGAAAGGCAGGCTGCCGCCGCTCAACAAACCGACCGGGTTGGCGAAGGCGCGCTGGATATGCGTCGCGACCAGGGCCGGCTGCACCATCGAACGAATGCGGGGCAGCAGCAACAGCCACTCCCCTTCCCGGCCCAGGAAAATCATGTCCTGGGCTTGCAGCAGCCGGCGCAAGCGCTCGAGAAGGAGGCCGGGCAAACTTTGCAAATCGCTGGCGGCAAGATGGCCGAAATGATTGCGATTGACCAGGACCAGCGAGAGGACGGCAACCGGTTCGCCGCTTTCGAGCAGCCGGCGCAGGCACTGCAGGGCGGCCACTTCGCCGGGAATGCCGGACTCGACGCTCTTCGCCTCCTCACCCAGTTCGATGGCGCTGTTGACCGCCGCGAAGACGCTGCGCCGCAGGATGGACAACAGTTCGAGGTGTAGGGGCCCGATTCGCGCCGTTTCGCCGAATATCCGCCGCTCGCAGGCTTCGACGACACGGAAGAAGAAATTGAGGGTATCAGCCAGCGAAAACCCCTGGCCGTGCAAGCGATGCCAGGCACTCAGCCACCGCTGTTGCCACGCCGGATCGCCGACCGCCGTGACCAGGTCGACCGAAACGCCGGCAAATTCGGCCACCGCCCGATGCTCGGGCCCTTCCGCCAGAATCTGCTCGAGCGCCAGATGCCAGGTCGTCCCCAGCGAGGCGAGCGACGCCAGTTCCTCGGCCCCCAGGCCGAAGGCGGCGAGGTCCATGTAGGCGACCTCAGCCGACGTAGTAGTCATGCGTCGTCAGCCCGTAGGCATCGTGGGGCAGGGCACGGGCGACACGGCAAGAGCGGTGCCGCTCGTCATGCAGATCGATCACCTGGTAGCCACGCACCTGCTGCTTGTCGGCATCGAGCATGACGAGCACGCGCGGTCGCGAGCGCTGGACGCGGTTCTGCTGGATGACGACGCCGACTTCGCCACTGCTCAGTTCGACCAGGGTGCCGACCGGATAAAGCCCGACGCACTGGACGAACTGCTCCATCAGGGCCGGACTGAACTGCTGGTCGCGCATCTTGTAGAGTTCTTCCAGCGCCTCCTGGTGGCCGAGCGCACTGCGATATGGCTTGTTTTTCAGCATGGCGCAGAAGGAGTCCACCAGCCCCGCCATTTCGGCGGCGAGGCCCAGCTTGTTGAATTCCAGCCCGCGCGGATAACCGCTGCCATCCCAGCGCTCGTGATGGCGGGAAACGATGACCAGTACTTCGGGCGGCAGCGTGGCCTGGGCGACAAGGATCTCCAGAGAACTGGCGACATGCGACTTGATCAGCGTCTTTTCGCTATCGCTTAGCGGCGCCGTCTTGGCGAGAATATCGACCGGCAACTGGGTCTTTCCGACATCCTGCAACAGGCCGGCCATGCCCAGTTCGATCAGGCGCGTGCCGCGCCAGCCGATGTGCGTGCCGAGCATCAGCAGATTGACTGAAACATCCATCGCATGGTCAAAACTGTACTGATCCATGCGCTTTAGTCGGAGCAGCCAGAGCAGGGCGTCGGGATTGCGCTGCAGGCTGCCGGACATGTCGCGCACGCCTTCCCTGACCGAGCCCAGATCGATTTCCTTTTCCGCGACCACCGCCTGAAAGCTGTGTTGCAGGGCGTTTTGCAGATCGTCGAAGCGCGGCTCCATGTAGCCGAGTTCATGCGCCAGGGCGATGGCGTGCTCGGAGTCGGCCTGGCGGTGCAGAAAATCGAGAAAACGCCGGCGGCGGGCCTGGCGCCGGTCGGTATCCTGATGTGCCTCGAAAACGGCCGCATGGCGGACGACCGGCACTTCGCCGTCGCCGGCCCGGGCGGCAAAAGCCGGTCCGCGCAGGGCGCGATCGTGGCCGTGCTTGGGCGCCAGGTAATATTCGTTCAGGGAACGGCTACGGTCGACGTAAACGAAGCGGCAGGCTTTCTGAAAGACGTCGACCTGGTCAGGCCTGGAGATGACGAATCCCTGCAGGGCGAAGGGCAAGTCGGTCCACGCGCAGTCCGGTTCGGCGACGAACATGCCAATCTTCAGATTGGCGACAGCGACGATCTCCATGCGCGCTTCCCGGGGTTGCTAGGTTTCGAGGGCCAGTTGCCGCAGGCCCTCCAAGGGAAGATTGTGCGCCAGCAGGTAGGGAATATCAAGGCGGCATGCCAGCAGTTCGGCATTGCCGCCGGAAATGACGCAACAGGCATCCTTGTCGCCCAGTCGAGCGAAGGCGCGCTCGATCGCGCCGACCTGCGCCTCGATGCAACCGGTCACGATGGCGTCGTCGGTGCAGCGCGGCAAGGGGACATAGTGGCCATCGGCAAACGGCAGGGCCGCCGTATCGCGGGCCAGTGCCCGTCGCATCAGGTCGATGCCGGGCAGGATCAGGCCGCCGACAAAATTGCCTCTGGCATCGATGCTGTCGACGGTCGTCGCCGTTCCGGCCATGACCGCCAGGCGGGCCGTCGTTCCCAGGCTACGGGCACCGATCAGCGCGCACCAGCGGTCGACGCCGAGTTGCGCCGGATGGGCATAAAGGTTGGTGACGCCGCCACGGCATGCTTCCGACCTGACTTCGCGGATGACGCCCGACCAGGGTTGCAGCACACGACGCAGCGCCAGCAAGCTCGCCTCGCCGGCGACATTGGCGAGCAGCAGGCACGTCGGCTGCGGCCAGCGCTGGCACAGCGCGGCCAGTTGCCCGATCTCGGCATGTGCCAGGGCGCCCTGTTCCAGCCAGGCGCCAGCCTCGAGCACACCCCATTTGATGCGGCTGTTGCCGCTGTCGATACAGACGATCATGCGCCGCGTACGCCAGGGAGACTGCCTGCTATGCGCAGACTGACGTCGCCGGAAAAAATGCGCTGCACGCCGCTCGCCGTTTGCAGCAGCAAGGCGCCATCGTTATCGGCGCCCAGGCAACGACCCGCCACAGACGCCTCGCCCTCGCCCAGCAACAGGACGTCTTGATCCTGCCAGGCGTGCCTGTCCTGCCAGTCGCCGCGGACGCCGGCAAAGCCGGCGCGGGCAAAAGTATCGAGCATGCCGGCCAGCGCCGCGAGGATGGCGGCGAGCACGACATGGCGGTCGGCGCCGCCGGCCAGCGCCTGGTCGAGACCGGCCGCCGGCTGCGACAGATCGCCGGCCGGACGCAGCAGATTGAGACCGATGCCGATCACCACCTGCGTGCCCCGCCGGTCGGAAGAGAGTTCGATCAGGATGCCGGCCAGCTTGCCATAGCCGCCGGCCTGGCGAAGCAGCACGTCGTTCGGCCATTTCAGGCAGATATCGCGGGCGCCCAGTCCTTCCAGCCCGCGGGCCAGCGCGACGCCGACGGCCAGCGACAGCCCGGCCAGCGCCGCCGGCGATCCGGCAAAACGCCAGAGCAGCGAAAAGGTCAGGCTGGCTTCCGGCGCCGACAGCCAGCTGCGCCCGCGCCGCCCGCGACCGGCAGTCTGGCGGTCGGCGACGATGACGGTGCCGGCCGGCGCGCCATGGTCGGCCCGCCGCGACAGTTCGCTGCTAGAGGAATCGCACTCGTCGAGCGCATCGACGTCAAAACGTCCGGCCAGCGCACCCAGCCGGGACTTGAGCAGAATTGGATCGATCAGGGGCATGCGGCGAATTGTATGCCAAAGCCCCGCACCCGGAATGGCGGGGGAACTACTCCGCCGCCGTTTCCTTGCTGCCGTCGATACCGAGTTCGGCGATCTTGCGGGTAATGGTGTTGCGGCCGATACCCAGCGCCTGCGCCGCCTCGATGCGCCGGCCGCCGGTATGGGCCAGGGCCCGGGCGATCAGAATGCGCTCGAAAACCTGGGTCAGCACGCCATGCACATCGGCGACGCCGCGCGCCAGCATGCGGTCGACCTCGCCCTCCAGGGCGCTTTCCCAGTCGGTGACCAGCATGCTCGGCGCCGCTTCGCGCAGTTCGCCCGGCAGGTCGCCGATTTCGACCTGCTGGCCGGGAGCCATCACGGTCAGCCAGTGGCAGAGGTTTTCCAGTTGCCGGACATTGCCCTGGAAATCGAGGCCGCTCAGATACTTGATGGCGCTATCGGACAGCCGTTTGGTTTCGACGCCGAGTTCACGGGCGCTCTTCTGCAGGAAGTGGCGGGTGAGCAACGGGATATCTTCGCGCCGTTCGCGCAGCGACGGCAGCCGGATGCGGATGACGTTGAGGCGATGGAACAGATCCTCGCGAAACAGGCCGTCCTTGACCCGGGTTTCGAGATTCTGGTGGGTTGCCGCGATGACACGGACATTGGCCTTGATCGGCGAATGGCCGCCGACGCGGTAGAAATGGCCATCGGACAGCACGCGCAACAGTCGTGTCTGCAGCTCGGACGGCATGTCGCCGATTTCATCGAGGAACAGCGTGCCCGCTTCGGCCTGTTCGAAACGGCCACGCCGCTGCGCCTGGGCGCCGGTAAAGGCGCCGCGCTCATGGCCGAAGAGTTCCGATTCCAGCAAGTCCTTCGGAATGGCTGCCGTGTTGATGGCGATGAAAGGCTTGTCGGCCCGCGGACTGTGCCGGTGCAAGGCGCGCGCCACCAGTTCCTTGCCGGAGCCCGATTCGCCAGTAATCAGCACGGTGGCATGCGACAGCGCCAGCCGGCCGATGGCCCGGAAGACTTCCTGCATGGCCGGCGCCTGGCCGAGGATTTCCGGCACCAGGCCTTCCTCCTCCGCTGCACCACTCTGGTGCATTGATTCGTCGATCGCCCGGCGGATCAGTTCGACCGCCTGGTCGACATCGAAAGGCTTGGGCAGGTATTCGAAAGCGCCGCCCTGGAAAGCGGCAACCGCGCTTTCCAGATCGGAGTAGGCAGTCATGATGATGACCGGTACCGACGGAAAACGGCTCTTCACTTCCTGGAGCAGTTCCAGCCCGGACTGACCAGGCATGCGGATATCGGAGAGCAGCACCTGCGGCGGCTCGATGCCCTGCTCCAACTGGGAAATCGCCTCGCTGGCCGAGGCGTAGCTCTTGAACGGGATACCCTCGCGGGACAGGGTCTTTTCTAGAACCCAGCGGATGGAACGATCGTCATCAACAATCCAGACCGGTTTCATTTTTTGTTTGGCTCATATGCTGGTTGGAATGGCCATAACAAAAGCAAGACTCAGGCCTGTTCAGCCGGCTCGACCGGCAGGCGCAGCGTGAACACGGTATTGCCGGGGCGGCTGGAACAGTCGATGGTGCCATGGTGATGCTGAATGAAGTTCTGGGCGATGGTCAGCCCCAGGCCGCTGCCGCCTTCACGCCCGGAAACCAGCGGATAGAACATGCGTTCGCGGATGCTGTCGGGAATCCCCGGCCCGTTGTCGATGACCTTGATTTCCATGGCCAGGCGATAGCGTTTCTTGACCAAGGTGATCTGGCGCAACGACCGCGTGCGCAGGATGATCTCGCCTTCGCCGCCCATCGCCTGCGCTGCATTGCGGGCAATATTGAGCACGGCCTGGATCAGCTGTTCGCGATCGCCGACCAGTTCCGGCAGGCTGGTGTCGTAATCCCGCCGCACGGCCAGCGAACCTGGGAATTCGGCGGTCAGCAGGCTGCGCACGCGTTCGAGGATTTCGTGGATATTGACCGTCGTCGGCAGCATCGCCCGGTGCGGCGTGAGCAGCCGCTGCATCAGGTCCTGCAGGCGGTCCGCTTCCTTGATGATGACCTGGGTATATTCCTTGAGCGACGGATTGGCCAGCTCGTGCTCCAGCAATTGCGCCGCACCGCGCAGGCCGCCCAGCGGATTCTTGATTTCGTGCGCCAGATTGCGGATCAGTTCGCGGCTGGCCTGCTGCTGTTCGATCAGCTTTTCCTCGCGGGTCGCCGCCAGATGGTGTTCGATCGGCTGCAGTTCAAGCAGCAGACGGACGCCGGCCGCCAGTTCGGGGCGCAACGGGGTGACCGTGCAATTGACGTGCAGCGTTTCGCCGTCGCTGCGCTTGAGCTGTACATTCTGGCCGGTGTAGCCCCAGTTGTTGTTGAGCCCGTTATCGAGCGCCGAACGCAGCGTCGCCGAGCAGGTGCACACGGCGTCGAGCGTCTTGCCGGCGACCGTGCGGGAACTGACCGCCAGCAGGTTTTCGCCGGCCGGATTGATGTAGCGAATGAGCCGGCCTTCATCGAGCAGCAGCACCGCGGAAGCCAGCAGATCGAGGCCGGCGAAAGAAGCATAGGAAGCGTCCATGGCAGGGATTGTAGCGGCTTCGCAGAATCAG
The DNA here is from genome assembly GCA_050259955.1 of Bacteroidota bacterium. Lineage (GTDB taxonomy): Bacteria > Pseudomonadota > Gammaproteobacteria > Burkholderiales > Rhodocyclaceae > Azonexus. Next base: position 117,335 of record JBLNBM010000024.1, on the reverse strand, counting down.
CGCAGGCCGGACAATTCCTTCTGCACCGCCGCGATATTGCGTTCGTGCTGGGCAACGCTGTCCTTAAATGGGGCCAGGCGTTCGGCATTGCCGCCGGCCAGGCGCTCCTGCTCGGCGAGATCCTTGCGCGACTGTTCCAGGCTGCGTTGTTCGGCGGCCAGTTCCTGCTCGAGGATATGCCGACGGTCGCCGTCACGGGACTTCTGCGTCTCGTCCTGGACTTTCGGGAAACCGGCCGGCGTCGGCGTGGCCGCCGCGCCGGCCGCTCTCGGCTTGGGCGCCGGGAGAGACGAATCCGGGCCACTGACAATGGCCTTGCAACTCTTTTCAAGCCGCGTATTGGAAATCACCACGCCGCCGTTTGCGTCGCTGCATCGATAGATGGTCTGCGCCGCGGCCGGCAGGGCCAGGGTCGCAAAAATCAGGGCAAGCGCGCTACGTGTCATCTTGGTCATTCCTCGCAAGGCTGGAAGTGTATCGAACTTAACGCCGGGACAGCCGGACGGTGGACAAAAAAAGGGCGGGGAATATCCCCGCCCCTTGGCAGCCAGAATGCTTAGCAGCTGTAGTACAGGTCGAATTCCACCGGGTGGGTGGTCATGCGAACCTTGTTCACTTCGTCCATCTTCAGTTCGATGTAGGACTCGATCCAGTCGTTGGAGAAGACACCGCCACGGGTCAGGAACTCGTGGTCGGCTTGCAGGGCGGCCAGCGCTTCTTCGAGGGAGGCGCAGACAGTCGGGATCGCTGCGTCTTCTTCCGGCGGCAGGTCGTACAGGTTCTTGGAAGCCGGATCGCCCGGGTGAATCTTGTTCTGGATGCCATCCAGACCGGCCATCAGCAGGGCGGAGAAGCACAGGTACGGATTGGCGATCGGATCCGGGAAGCGGGTTTCGATACGGCGAGCCTTGGTCGAGGCGACGTACGGGATGCGGATCGAAGCGGAACGGTTCTTGGCGGAGTAGGCCAGCTTGACCGGGGCTTCGTAGTGCGGCACGAGGCGCTTGTACGAGTTGGTGCCCGGGTTGGTGATGGCGTTCAGGGCCTTGGCGTGCTTGATGATGCCGCCGATGTAGAAGAGCGCGGTTTCCGACAGGCCGGCATAGCCGTCGCCGGCGAACAGGTTGGAGCCGTCCTTCCAGATGGACTGGTGAACGTGCATGCCCGAGCCGTTGTCGCCAACGATGGGCTTCGGCATGAAGGTGGCGGTCTTGCCGTACTGGTGGGCAACGTTATGCACCACGTACTTCAGGATCTGGGTCCAGTCGGCGCGCTTGACCAGGGTGGAGAACACGGTGCCGATTTCACACTGGCCGGCGGTGGCGACTTCGTGGTGATGGACTTCGACCGGCACGCCCAGGGCTTCGAGAGCGAGAACCATGGCGGAACGGATGTCATGCAGGCTGTCGACCGGGGGAACCGGGAAGTAGCCGCCCTTGACGGTCGGACGGTGACCGGAAGCGCCGGAGCCGTCGTTCTTTTCGCCCGAACCCCAGGCGGCTTCGGCCGAATGGATCTTCAGGGAGCAGCCGGACATGTCGACATTCCACTCGACGCCGTCGAAAATGAAGAATTCGGGTTCCGGACCGAAATAGGCGGTGTCGCCGATGCCGGTGGACTTCAGGTAGGCTTCGGCGCGCTTGGCGATGGAGCGCGGATCGCGGTCGTAACCACGGCCGTCGGCCGGGTCGATGACGTCGCAGGTCAGGACGACGGTGGTTTCATCGAAGAACGGGTCGATGTAGGCGGTATCCGGATCCGGGTTGAGTTGCATATCGGAAGCCTGAATGCCCTTCCAGCCGGCGATCGAGGAACCGTCAAAAGCATGACCGTTTTCGAACTTGTCTTCGTCGAAGGCGGAGACCGGCACGGTGACGTGCTGTTCCTTGCCACGGGTGTCGGTGAAGCGGAAATCGACGAACTTTGCGTCGTTTTCCTTGATCAGCTTGATCACGTCTTGCGGGGTTGCCATATGCGTCAGTCTCCTAACTAAACAAGTTGCCGGACGATCCGGCGACAATCAAAAATCGAAACGCGAGGAATTTAGCAGAAATTGTGCCAAAGATCAGCGACTAAGCTTTCTATTTTGCCACAAGGCGATGCGGCATTTAAGCAAAGATATTCCGCACCGATACCGTGCATCGCAACACCATAAAGCACCAATATGGTGCACGCACTAGTCGCCACGGCGAATGCGTGCCGCGGAGCCCGTCCTGCCGACCGGCACGGGAGGCGACCGTCGCCGGTCCGAAGTGTCTGGCTTATACTGCGGGTATTGCATTGGAGACGCCAAAATCATGGGAAAGCTAAACGAAATCGTCACCCTCGCCCAGCAACGCGCCCAGGCCATGGGACTGTCGTACAAGGGCGCCCTGACGCCGCAGGAAGCGCATGAACTGCTGCGTCTGGCCCCCGGCGCCAAACTGGTCGATGTCCGGACACGTGCCGAATGGGACTGGGTAGGTCGCGTTCCGGGCGCCGTCGAAATCGAGTGGAACCAGTATCCGGGCGGCACCCGCAATCCCAACTTCCTGGCCGAACTGAAACGCCAGGTTGACCCGCAGGCGGCAGTGATGTTCCTCTGCCGCAGCGGCGCCCGTTCCGACGCCGCCGCCGAGGCGGCGACGGCTGCCGGCTACGGCGATTGTTACAATATCCTTGAAGGTTTCGAGGGCGACAAGGACGCCCTCGGCCATCGCAACGCGGTCGGCGGCTGGCGCCATGCCGGCCTGCCCTGGATGCAGGGTTAAACCAGGATCAGCCGGACCGCAGAGTCCAATTTCACAGAGAAGCGCATGTCAACAGCCCCCCTTTCCTTCGCCCCCTTCAACAATCTGTCCGACGAAGCCTGCCAGGAACGCATCCGCGTTGCCCGCGCCAAGCTCGGCAAGAAGGCGGTCATCCTCTGCCACCACTACCAGCGCGCCGACATCTACCAGCACGCGGACCTGACCGGCGATTCGCTGAAACTGTCGCGGCTGGCCTCGCAGACCGATTCCGAATACGTCATTTTCTGCGGCGTGCATTTCATGGCCGAAGTCGCCGACATCATGACCGCGCCGCACCAGAAAGCCATTCTGCCCGACCTGGCGGCCGGCTGCTCGATGGCCGATATGGCCAATCTGGCCAAGGTCGAACGCTGCTGGCGCGAACTGAATTCGGTGCTGAATGCCGAAGAGGAAGTCACGCCGGTCACCTACATCAATTCGGCGGCGGACCTGAAAGCCTTCTGCGGCGAGCACGGCGGCATCGTGTGCACCTCGTCGAACGCCGGCACCATCGCCAAATGGGCCTTCGAACGCCGGCCCAAGGTGCTGTTCTTCCCCGACCAGCACCTCGGCCGGTGGACCGGCCATAATCTCGGCATCGCGATGGACGAGATGGTGGTCTGGGACCCGGATCTCGAACTCGGCGGCCTGACGCCGGCGCAGATCAAGAAAGCCAGAATCCTGCTCTGGAAGGGCCACTGCTCGGTGCACCAGATGTTCCAGAAGTCGCACATCGACGCCTTCCGCGCCAAGTACCCGGAAGGCAAGGTCATCGCCCATCCGGAATGCAATTTCGACGTCTGCGCCGCAGCCGACTACGTCGGCTCGACCGAGCATATCGTCAAGACCATCAAGGAAGCGCCGGGAGGCACGCGCTGGCTGGTCGGCACCGAACTCAACCTGGTCGACCGCCTGGCCAAGGAAGTGCTGCCGCAGAACAAGATCGTCCAGTTCATGGCCACCACCATCTGCATGTGCTCGACGATGCAGCGCATCGACCCGCAGCACCTGGCGTGGACGCTGGAAAACCTGATCGACGGCAAGGCGGTCAACCAGATCAGCGTGCCGGAACACGAGGCCAAGCTGGCCAAGCTGGCGCTCGACCGCATGCTGGCGATTTCCTGAGCCATGACCCAGCCCGTCCTGCATGTCACGACCTTCAACATCCACAAGGGCTTTTCGCAATTCAACCGGCGGATGATGGTGCACGAGCTGCGTGACCGTCTGCGCGACCTCAACCCGGACATCGTTTTCCTGCAGGAGGTGCAGGGCCTGCACCTCGGCCATGCCGAAAACCACGCCAGCTGGCCGGACGAGCCGCAGCACGAATTTCTGGCCGAAGACGTCTGGCCGGCCGCCGCCTACGGCCGCAACATGGTCTATGACCATGGCCATCACGGCAACGCCATCCTGTCGCGCTTCCCGATTCTCAATGCGCACAACCAGGATGTCACCCACCTGCAATTCGAAAAACGCGGCCTGCTGCATTGCCGCATCGAACTGCCGAGCGGGCCGGCCGTCCATTGCGTCTGTGTCCACTTGTCGCTGTTCGGCTATTCCCGCCGCAGGCAGATGGCGGCGCTGGCCGACTACCTCGACCGGCTGGTCGAGCCGAATGCACCGCTGATCATCGCCGGCGACTTCAACGACTGGAGCAACGGGGCGGCACGGCACCTGGCGCAACGCCTGGAATTGAACGAAGTTTTCAGCCATGCCAACGGCGCGCCCGCCTGCAGCTTCCCGGCCGCCATGCCGATGTTCCGTCTCGACCGCATTTACGTGCGCGGCTTCAATGTCCAGCGCACCGAGGTACACCACGGTCAGCCATGGTCGGCCATTTCCGACCACGCAGCCTTGTCGGCCCTGCTGACGCGGCATGGCTACTGAGTTCCTTCCCGGCAACCGCCTGCAACTGCTCAACTCGGGCAGCGGATACTTCCCGGCCCTGCTCGCCGATATTGCCGCCGCAGAAAAGGAGATCTTCCTCGAAAGTTATATTTTTGCCGACGACGCCATCGGCCACGAAGTCGCCAACGCCCTCTGCCAAGCTGCGAAGCGCGGCGTCCAGGTCAATGTCACGGTGGATGGCTACGGCGGCCGCAACTTCCGCGCCGATTTCCTGCCCCGGCTGAGCGCCGCCGGCGTCCGCGCCATGCTCTACCGGCCGGAGATCGGCCCTTTTCATCTACGCCGGCACCGCCTGCGCCGGCTGCACCGCAAGCTGGTCGTCATCGATGCCCGCATCGCTTTCGTCGGCGGCATCAATATCGTCGACGACAACAACGCGCCGGAAGACATGCGGCCCCGTTACGACTACGCCGTCCGCGCCGAAGGACCGGTCCTCGCCCAGATCTATCCTGCGGTGCGGCGGATGTGGGAAGTCGTCGCCTGGGTCAATTTCAAGCGTCGCTTCCGCCTCGCCAGGCATGCCGTCCCGGTCGCGCCGGCGCTGGGCAGCCAGGATGCCGCCTTTCTGGTCCGCGACAACATCCGCCATCGCAACGACATTCTCAACGCCTACATCGCGGCGATCGGCGAGGCGGAACATGAAATCCTCATCGCCAACGCCTATTTCCTTCCCGGCGTCCGCTTCGGCCTGGCCCTGCAGGCCGCCGCCAAACGCGGCGTGAAGATCACCATCATGCTGCAGGGCAAGACCGACCATCCGCTGCTTCGCTTCGCGACGCAGGCCCTCTACGTGGCAGTGCTGAAAAGCAAGATCCGCGTCTTCGAGTACGAGAAGAGTTTCATGCATGCCAAGGTGGCGGTGATCGACGGCCAATGGGCGACCGTCGGCTCCTCGAACATCGACCCGTTCAGCCTGCTGCTCGCCAAGGAAGCCAATCTGGTGGTCCGCGACGCCGAATTCGCCGGGCAACTGCGCAGCAGCCTGCTCGATGCGCTGCGCCAGGGGGCGCAGGAAATCCTGACGGAAACTTTCGCCCGCCAGCATTTCCACTCCCGGCTGCTGCGCTGGCTGAGCTACGGCATCGTCCGCCTGCTCGTCGGGCTGACCGGCTACGGCCCCAAACACTGGCAGGCCGACGAGGAGACGCCGGGCGTCAGGCCGGATTCGCCGGAATAACCGAGCGCTGCCGCGGAATGGCGGCAAACGACCAGTGCGCCCGCGCCCAGGCCCAGACTTCGGCGACCGGGGCTGCCGCCAGTTCTCCGGGCGCCGCCTGACCGAGAAAACGCAGGGCCAGCACCAGGCTGCGACTGGCCTGCGCCGCGTCAAGCGCCGGGGCCAGTGTCTGCTTCGATAGTTTCTCGCCGGCCGCATTGCTCGCCACCGGCAGATGGGCGTAACTCGGCGTGGCGTAGCCGAGGCAGCGTTGCAGCCAGATCTGGCGCGGCGTTGACGCGAGCAGGTCGGCGCCGCGCACGATATCGGTGATGCCCTGAAATTCGTCGTCCACCACCACGGCCAACTGGTAGGCAAAATGGCCATCGGCACGGCGCAACACGAAATCGCCGACATCGCGCTCCAGGCGCTGGTCGAGCCGGCCTTGCAAACGGTCGATGAAGGCCGTCTCCTGGTTATCCACCCGCAGGCGCCAGGCCCGCGCCGGACGCCCCGGCGGCAAGCCGCCCCGACAGGTGCCCGGATAAACCAGGCCGCCATCGATAGCCGGCTGCAGCGCCGAATCGGCAATTTCACGGCGAGAACAGGCGCAACCATAGACCAGCCCGGCCGCCCGCAAACGTTCCAGCGCCTCGTCATAGGCGGCCAGCCGACGGCTCTGCCAGAGTACCGGGCCGTCCCATTCGAAGCCGAAAGCGTCCAGCGTCGCCAGAATGTTATCCGCCGCCCCCGGCACGTTGCGCGGCGTATCGACATCTTCCATGCGGACCAGCCATTCGCCGCCCTGCGTCCGGGCATCGAGGCAACTGCCGAGCGCCGCCACCAGCGAGCCGAAATGCAGCGGCCCGCTCGGCGAAGGGGCGAAGCGCCCACGATAGCGTTTACTCATCGTGTCATTCTCATGCAAAAGCCCGCGGCCGCCACGCCTCGCCGAACAGGTCGCTCATTGCCCGCTCATCCGGCACCTGCAGGCCCCCCTGGTGCAGATCGAACTCGGCCAGTGTGCTCAGCGGACCGCCGATCAGCGCCGCTTCATAGCTCATCAACGACAGCTTGCCGAGAGACAGGCGCAGGAGTTCGCCGGTGGCGACGGCGGCGCAGCGGGCGAGCACGCCGGCCAGCGGATAAGCGCCGCGATAGAGGCCGAAACTGACATGCGGCACATAGGGAAAATCGTCGCTCGCCGAGCCGCCGGCCAGCACGCCGCGCAAAGCGGCGATGCCGCCGTCGCGATCGCGAACCGAAAGATATGCCGCCGACGAGAAACTGGCCGGCGCGCCGATTTCGATGACAAACGGCGCCGGCCGCACCGCGGTCAGGGCGGCGACCTGGGCGGAAAAAGCGGCGGCGGCATAGTCGTCGGCCAGCCCGGTCCGGGCCGCCGGGAAACCGCACAGATGAACGGTGACATGTGGTTGCCGGCAGTAGCCGGGCAACAGGCAGTCGGCAAGCAACGCCTGATAGCGCTCGCTGATCGCCCGCAAGGCCGGCCTATCGACATCGAGCGCCCAGACGGCATAGCGCTGGCGCCCGCGGCGCCAGGCGACGAAATCGCGCTGCTCGCTGGGCAGCGTCAGGCCATCAACATCGGGGCGCGCCCCGGCAAGCGCTTGCGGCATGGTGCTCCAACACTAATCTCGAAGGAACGAACAATGGCGCAAAACGGGCTTTCCGGGAAGCCGGTATCCATCCCAACTGCCGCCGCAAATGCATCCAGCAGAGTCGGAAGCGCATCGGCCCTGACCAGGCCAGCGATACCGAGGGCCTGCAGCAACGTCAGTGTCGGGCCCAGAAGGCATCAATCGCCTCCTGGCTGACCCGGCCCTGGGCCAGGGCCGCCTCGAGCGCTTCCCGGGCCCTCGCCTTCTTGCCGTAGGCCAGGAACACTTCAGCCTCGGCCAGGGGATCGAAATCCTTCGGATCGTCGGCCAGCGCAGGATGATCGAACGTTGAAAACGCCGACAGCGGCAGCGTATCCGGGGAACGGCTGCGCTGCTTCGTCTTCTTCCGTTTCCCGGATACGCCGGTCAACCAGGCGCCCAGGGCGAAACACAGCACCATGAAGCCAATGAGCAGAATTGCCTGAATCACATTTTTTGTCATCGGAACTTACCGGTTTGTTGGGCGGCTGAAATTTCAGCGTTCCTGGTTCAACTCCAGTGTCAGATTCCGTGACCCGGGCTTGGCGCTGACCGCCGCGCCAAAAATATCGCCCTTTTGCGGCATCGCGTCGCCGCCCCTGGAGACCTTGGCGCTCACCTGGACGTCGGCGAACTGGGAAATGCTACGCCCCGGCATCACCGCCGCGCTGTCGTCGAGCTGGAATTGAAGCGGCAAATCCGCCCCCTTGAAACGCTTGACGGCCAAGGGCGGGCCGCTGCCTTCCGGCGTCTTGGCAAAAACGAAGACGGTGTCGTCGGCGGCGATTTTTGCCTTCAATTTTGGGCTGACCGTGAGCGTGCCGCTAATCGCCGAGGCATCGCCCGGCGCCGCGGCGACGGGTTTGTTGCCCGAAAGACGGGCGTTGGCCTCCTCGATATTGGCGTCGGCCAGCTTGCTGTCCATCGAATCGACCGGTGCAGCCGCCTTCATCCGCTTCCAGAGAGCGATCGCCGCCTTGTAGTCGCCCCGGTCAAAAGCTTCGCTGCCCGCAAGGGCGAGCGTCTTGACGTGTTTCGGATCGCTGGCGAGGGCGCGCTTGACGATCTTGCGTGCCGTATCGTCCCACTTCTGGCCGTTAGCCATCACATGGGCATCGGCCCAATCGGCCAGCATGCCGGCATCGGCCGGCAGGATGGCCGCCGCCTTTTCATAGGCACTGGCGGCCTCGGCGTATTTCCGGAGTTCGCCATAGGTCTTGGCCAGCAACAGCCAGCCTTCGCCGTTACCCGGATCACTGGCCATCTTGTCGGCCAGCCGCTTGACCACGGTATTCAGGTCACCGCCCGAATTGGCCTGGGGTTTTTGTGCCATGTCCGGCAAGCTGGGAATATCGATCGCGCCACCGCCTGCCGGCTGGCCCTGATAGGACCAGAAAACCGCGAATCCGATGGCCGCCGTCAGCAGCACCAATGCCGGCAGCATCCAGCGCCGATAAACCGCCGGAGCCGGCTTCGACGATGCCGGCGGCGCCTGCAGCAATTGGGCATGCAAGGCGGCCTGGCGTTTTTCATATTCATCCGGGTCGATTCGCCCTTCGGCGCGGGCGATCAGCAACTCCCGCAAGTCGGCCTCGACGTTCGAATTCGCCGCCCGGCGCCCGGCAAACCTGTCCAGCCCCCAAAGCACGAGGAGGGAAATCACGACACTTGCGACACCAATATATACAACCATCATCCATTTTCCGTTTTTTTGTCCGGGATCGGGTCAAGGTATCGACCACGCCGGAATAGTTGTTCATAACGCCGTCGGGCACAGCCTACCGATAGTCCCAGCGAATGCCAAGATAGAGATATTCGCGCCGGTTCTGGCTGACCATCGTACCGGTGTTCTTGGACTCGTTGTAGCCGACCTCGCCCTCCAGGAACAGGCTGCTTCCCCACTGATGGACCAACTTCATGCTCGGGGAAAACTGGTTCGAATTCTGTCCGGCCTCACTTTTCTGCATGTAATAGCGCAGATTGCTTTCCAGGCGCCAGTTTTCAATGAATGGGTAGATGTAGCTCAGACCAAGGTTTTGGCCAGTGTAGGTCGGCCCCGCCACCCAGCCGAAATTTGCCACACCGACGCCGTTCGGCACGAACAGGTTGGTGCCGATTGCCTGGGCCGAATACATTTGGGTGCGCCCGGAAGCTTCCGAGGTGGCTCGACAGGTTTTGGTCACGATGTCATAGCTGTCGAGCTGGCAGATGCCCATTTCGGAAATGCGCAAGGTGCCGCGCGGCCCGTCGATACAGAGCGGGTCGGTCGGATTGGCGCCATCCTGGAGTTCCTTGCACATCTGGTTGAGGGGAATGGTCGCACTGGTTCCGGAAATCTCGGACATCCGGTAATCGAGGCCGAACTGCCATTTCTCGCCGACCGGTATCGTCACCCCGGTGGCAAACATCGTGGACAGCGCCGTGCTGTCGGCCACCAGTTGGCGGGCCTGGGTGGTGCCGACATTGCCGACCAGATCGGCGACCGTCGTATAACCGGCGGTCGACAGCGCATTGGTCAGGCTGTATGACGGACTCTTGCGATAATCGTAGGAAACGAAATAGTTGTTGCCCCAGGCATCCAGGTAATTGGCCTGGCCCATGCCGATATTCATGCCCTTGTAGAGCAGATCGTAATCGAGCATGCCGTAGCCGGTGAACTGGCCATCGAAGTAACGGAATTCGGAGCCGACGGCCCGGCGGTTCAGAAAGCCATCGATATTCTGCTCGATGGCATAGAGGCTGGCTCCGGGACGCCCGACCTGAGGCAGCAACTCCAGATTGCCGCCGTAGAATTTTTTCTTGAACGGCGAACCGAATTCGATGGCGTCGCCATAAACCGCCCCTACCCGCCAGTCCGGGCTCAGATTGTAGTTGCCGGTGATGCCGTCGAAACGCTCGAGAACGCCGCTGCCGTTGGGATTTTGCCGGCCGACGCGAAGGAAATAGCCGGCCTCGCGGTCGGTGCGCTCAGCATAGGCAGCATAGACCCGGTTGTAATTCCGGCTCGGCTGCATGTAGTTCCGGCTGTCGGTATCGCGGAACACAAAACGGGTGTCGGTGACCGAATCGCGCAACCGGGCATTGAAATTGACCGAGGAAATCTGCGACTCCTGGTCCCGCTTCATCGGCCCTGAATCCTGCTGCGATCGCCCCGAAAAATAATACGAAGACAGGCTGCCGTTGAGGGTCCACGCGGCCGGCTTGTCGTCGCGGGCCAGGCGGATCGACGGGCGCCGGACGCTGTCGACGGCCGGCAGTGCAACCAGTCTTTGCCGGATAGCCGCGGCTTCGGGCGCGGTCGGGTACAGTTTCAGGAACAGTTCGTACTCGGCCCGCGCCTTGGCAATTTCCCCGTTTTTCTCGCGCGCCTCGCCGATCAGTGCTTGGGCCGGCATCGTCTGGGCGTTGCCGGGCAGGCTCAGGATGCGGTTCATGCGATTGATGGCCTTGGCGAAATCGCCCTTTTCCAAGGCCTCCCGGCCGTCCTTCATGAAAGCCAGGGCCATCGTCTCGACCTTGTCGGCCGACAAGGCCGGGGCGATGTCAGCCTTGTCGGCATCCGGCGTCGGCGCAACGACCGCGCCCGGGAGCGCTGCCGCCGGGACGGGCGCCGGCAACTCCTTGGCCGGTCCCTTGCCCGGCATGACGGCTTCCTTGCCCTTGCGAACCGGCGCCGGCAGCAGGATGACGATGCTGCGGCTGTCATCGCCGCCCTGCACCACAAACGGCGTGCTCCGGGCGAAGGTGACCAGCATCCCATTGATCAGTTCGGGATAGGCCACGGTGAAGCGGGGAACCAGTTCGCTATTCGGCGAACGCAGGAATTCCTGCATCAATTCGCTCTCGGAAAACCCTGGCTTGGTGACCCGAAAGAAAATCCGCAGGTACCTGCCTTCGTCGTCCGGAGTGTGGCGGGTGTACTGGATTTCCGTCGTAAAGCGGATGGTGACCCGGGCCTGCTCACCCGCCCGGACGATATCGATCGAGTCGATGATATTGGCAAAAACGCTGGTGCTGGTCAGCAGGAAAAAAACCGGCAGCAGTCGGCTGAAAACGATCTTCTTGGCAAAAACGAGGATGTTTCGAAAGATTTGTCCAACTACGGGTGCATTCAACATTTATTTCCAGGCGGTAAAGAGCTGGCCCTTGGAGCCTGCCGGCCGGTGGCAGCCGGAATACGAACAGTCGGTCGCGGTCGTCCTGCTGTTGTCGTGGGTCAGCGATTTCTTGTCCATGCTGCCCAGGTAGCTGGTGCCGCTCAGATGACAGGTCTTGCAAACGAGGCCGGTGACGGCGGCTGCGCCGTGATTCATTCTTTCGGTCGAGAAGGAGGTCGTGCTCGAGTGGCAATTCGAGCATTCATTGCCCGGCAGGCCCGTCAGCGTGGTCGGAATATGGTTGGACGGCTTGGCGACGATGCCGCTGTATTTGGCATCGTGACAACTCTGACAGGCCACCGCACCAATGTGATTGAAGGTGTAGCTGCCGGTCCACAAGGTCTTGTTGTGACAGGCATCGCAACTGGCAGTGGTCGGCAGGTGATTGGCCGGTTTGTAATCCATGCTCGGGTAACTGACCACATGGCAACTGGAACAGCTTCCTGCTGCCACGCCGCTATGGGCGTAGGGAAGAATCAGCGGCAACCAGGCCAGCCCGGTGCGGTGACAGACGTCGCAGGACTGGCTGGTCGGAATGTGCAGTGCCGGTTTTCCAGAGGCGATCACCCCGTTGTGACAGTTGGTGCAGCCGCCGGGACTGACGCCCTGGGCGACGGTATGGGCGAAGCTGGTCGGCTTCCACTGGACGGTGGTATGGCAGACATCGCACGACTGGCTGGTCGGCATATGGGTCGACGGTTTGGCCTGGGCGTTGAGCGTCGTGTAGGCACCGCCGTGGCACGAAGCACACGCGCCGGCCGTTCCCGTGTGGTTCATCACCGCCGGCGCGAAGGCCGTGAAGTTGGTATGGCAGGTATCGCACTGCCCGGTGGTCGGAATGTGGTTGGTCGATTTGCCCAGCGCGTTGGTGCCATTGTGGCAGGTGGAGCAGCGGCCGGTGACGGCGGGAGTGGCCGACGCATGGTTGAAAGTGCCGGTCGCCCAGGTGGTCGTCGAGTTATGGCAGCTCGAGCATTGTGCCGTCGTCACGACGTGGGTGGTCGGTTTCATCTGGGCGTTCTGGGCCAGATAGGCGCCGCCGTGGCAGGTCGAGCAGGCGGTCAGCCCGGTGTGGTTCATCGCCGACGGCGACCAGCTGACAAAGCCCCGGCTATGGCAGATATCGCACTGACTGGTCACCGGGATATGGGTCAGCGGCTTGGCCAGGGCATTCACGGCAACGTAGGCGCCACCGTGGCAGGTCGAACACAGGTTGGCCGTACCGGTATGGTTCATCACGGCCGGCTTGAAGGCGACATAATTGTTATGGCAGGAATCGCACTGGGCGCTGGTCGGAATGTGGGTGGTCGGCTTGCCGAGCGCCGTCGAGCCGTTGTGACAGGTCGAACAGGCGCCGGTCGCCGAGGCGGCATGGGCGAAGGTCGCATTCGCCCAGCTGGTCGTCGAAGTGTGGCAGGTATCGCACTGCGCGGCCGTGCTGACGTGGGTAGCCGGCTTGGTCTGCGCATTGACCGCGACGTAGGCACCGCCGTGACAGGTAGTACATTGCCCCGTCGTGCCGGTATGGTTCATCTGAGCCGGGGCGAAGGCCACATAGTTCTTGTGGCAGCTGTCACAGGCGGCCGTGGTCGGAATATGGGAGACGTTCTTGCCCAGCGCATTGCTGCCGTTATGGCAGGTGGCGCAACTGCCGGCAACGACGCCGCTGTGGGTGTAGGTGGTCGGTTTCCAGGCCGTCGTCCCATGGCAGGTATCGCAGGATTGCGTCGTCGAAATATGCGTCGAGGGCTTGGCCTGGGCATTCAGCGAGACGTAGGCGCCGCCGTGACAGGTCGCGCACTGGCCGGTGGTGCCGGTGTGGTTCATCGCCGCCGGCGCAAACGCCGTGTAGGTCACGTGGCAGGTATCGCACTGCGCCGTCGTCGGAACGTGGTTGGTGGACTTGCCCAGCGCGTTGGTACCGTTGTGGCAGGTCGAGCAACGCCCGGTGGCGGTCGGACTGGCGGTCGCATGGTCGAAGGTGCCGGTCGCCCAGGTGCTCGTCGAGTTGTGGCAGGTCGAGCATTGCGCCGTCGTCACGACGTGGGTCGTCGGCTTGGTCTGCGCATTCTGGGTCAGGTAGGCGCCGCTGTGACAGGTCGAACACCCGGCCAGGCCGGTGTGGTTCATCACCGAAGGGGGCCAGGCGACGAAACCGTTGGTGTGGCAGGTATCGCACTGGCTGGTCACCGGCACGTGGCTCACCGGCTTGGCCAGGGCATTGGCGTAAACATAGGCACCGCTGTGGCAATAGCTGCACTTGCCGGCCGTTCCGGCATGGTTCATCTGGGCCGGCTTGAAGGCCGTGAAATTGCCGTGGCAGGTGTCGCACTGCGCCGTCGTCGGGATGTGGTTGGTCGGCTTGCCTAGGGCGGTCGTGCCATGGCAGTTGCTGCAGGTTCCGGCCGCCGTCGCCGTGTGCACGTAGGTCGCCGTCGCCCAGCTGACGGTCGAACTGTGGCAGGTGTCGCATTGGTTGCTGGTCAGGACATGAGTGGCGGGCTTGGTCTGCGCATTGACCAAAACGTAGCTGCCGTTGTGGCAGGACGAACACTGGCTGGTCGTACCGGCATGGTTCATGGTCGCCGGCGCGAAAGCCGTGTAGTTCTTGTGGCAGGAATCGCAGGCTGCCGAGCTCGGAATATGGGTCAGGTTCTTGCCCAGCGCGTTGGTGCCGTTATGACAGGTCGAACAGGAGCCGGCGACAACCCCCTGGTGGCTGTAGCTGGTCGGCTTCCAGGCCGTCGTCGCATGGCAGGTGTCGCAGGACTGCGCGGTGGGAATGTGGGTAGCGGTCTTGACCTGGGCATTTTGGGCCGTATAAGCGCCGGAGTGACAGGTCGCGCATTGGCCGGTGGTACCGGCATGGTTCATCTGGGCCGGCTTGAAGCCGACATAACCGGAGTGACAGCTGTCACACTGGGCGGCAGTCGGAATGTGCGTCGTCGGCTTGCCGAGAGCGGTCGTGCCATTGTGGCAGGTGCTGCAGCGCCCGGTGGCGGGCGGACTCAGCACGGCGTGATCCTGGGTGTGCGTCGCCCACGACTGGGTCGACGTATGGCAGCCCGAACACTGCGCCGAGGTCAGCTGGTGGGTCGCCGGCTTGATTTGCGCGTTTTGCGACAGGTAGGCGCCGCTGTGGCAGCTGGCACAATCGGTCAGGCCGCTATGGTTCATCACCGGCGGGGCCCAGTTGGTGAAGCCATTGACGTGACAGGTGTCGCACTCCGTGCCGACCTGGATATGGCTGGTCGGCTTGCTCAGGGCGTTCTGGGCGACGAAGGAACCGTTGTGGCAGGTCGAACAGCTGCCGGTGGTACCGACGTGGTTCATCTGGGCCGGCTTGAAGGCGACGAAATTCTTGTGGCAGTCGCTGCACTGCCGGGTGCCGACCGGAAGGTGGCCGAGACCGGCCGGCTTGCCGAGGGCGGTGATGCCGTTGTGGCAGGTTGCGCAATTGCCGTAGGCGGAGGGCGCGTGCACATAGCTGACGACCGTCCACGAGGAGGTCGAACCGTGGCAGGTGTCGCACTGCGCCGTCGTGCTGACGTGGGTCGCCGATTTGGTTTGCGCATTCATCGCGATGTAGGCACCGGAGTGGCAGGTCGCGCACTGGCCGTTGGTGCCGGCGTGGCTCATCTGGGCCGGTTTGAAGGCGATGTAACTGGTATGGCAGGTATCGCATTCGGCGCCGGTCGGGATGTGCGTCGTCGGCTTGCCGATACTCCCGTTGCTGGTCTGCAGCGTGACTCCGTTGTGACAGCTGGAGCAGCGGCCGGTGACCGCGGGATTTGCCGTGACATGGTTGAAGGTCCCGGTTGCCCAGGAGGTTCTCGAGTTATGGCAGGTCGAACACTCGGCCGTGGTTGAGATATGGGTGACCGGCTTGATTTGCGCATTCTGCGAAACATAGGCGCCGCCGTGGCAGGTCGAACATGCCGTCAGCCCGCTATGGTTCATCGCGGCCGGCGAGAAGCTGGCGAAGCCGCCGGTATGACAGCTGTCGCACAGGCTGGTCACCGGGATGTGCGTCGCCGGCTTCGACAAGGCATTGACGGAGACATAGCTGCCGTTGTGGCAGGTCGCGCACTGTCCGGCCAGTCCGGCATGGCTCATTTGCGCCGGCTTGAACGCCGTGAAATTGCCGTGACAAGTATCGCAGGAAGCAGTCGTCGGAATATGGCCGATCGTCTTGCCCATGGCGGCAACGCCGTTATGGCAGGTGGCACAGGTTCCGGCCGTGCCACTGGGGTGCACATAGCTGACCGGCTTCCAGGCGGCCGTCGTGTGGCAGGTAGCGCAGTCGGCGGCGGTCTGGATATGGGTTGTCGGCTTGGCCAGCGCGTTCTGTGCACCATAGGCACCGCCATGGCAAGTGGCGCAGGCAAGCCCGCTGACGCTGCCGTGATTCATCTGCGCCGGCTTGAAGGCGGCAAAATTGCCGTGGCAACTGTCGCACTGGGCGGTCGTCGGCACGTGGTTGACCGGCTTGCCGAGGGCCGTGCTGCTGTTGTGGCAGGTATCGCAGGTGCCGGCCGCCGTGGCGTCGTGGACATAGCTGGCCACGGTCCAGCTGCTGGTCGAGCCATGGCAGGCATCACATTGCGCCGTCGTGCTGACATGGGTGCCGGGCTTGGCCAGCGCATTGACGGCCGTATAGCCGCCACCGTGGCAATTCGAACACAGGCCGGCCATCCCGGCATGGTTCATCGCGGCCGGCGCAAAGGACGTAAAGCCCGCGCTATGACAGGTGTCGCACTGGGCGACGGTCGGGATGTGCAGCGGCGGCCTGGCCAGCGCATTGGCAAAGACGAAATTGCCGTTGTGGCAGCTGATGCACTTGCCGGCACTGCCCGTGTGATCCATGGTCACCGAGGTAAAGGCGGCGAAGGTCTTGTGGCAACTGTCGCACTGGGCCGTGGTCGGCACATGATTGGTCGGCTTGCCCAGCGCATTGCTACCGTTGTGACAAGTCGAGCAGCGCCCGGCGACGGCGGGGGAAACCGTCGCGTGGTTGATGGTGCCGGTCGCCCATGTCGTGTAGTTGCCGGAAACGCTGGCCGAGTGGCAGGTATCGCACTGGGCCGAAGTCGCGATGTGCGTCGCCGGCTTGGTTTGTGCATTCTGCGGCAGATAGCCGCCGCTGTGGCAGCTGGCGCACTGGCCGTTGAGGCCGGCGTGATTCATCACGGCCGGCGACCACGCGACGAAACCCTTGTTGTGGCAGGAGTCGCAGGAAACGGTGGTCGGAATGTGCCGCCCGGAGCGGCCGAGCGCATTGGCAAAGACGTAAGCGCCGTTGTGGCAGGAGGCGCACTGGCCGGCGGTCGCGCTGTGGTCCATCTGCGCCGGTTTGAAGGCGGTGAAATTGGTGTGGCAGGTATTGCAGGTCGCTGAGGTCGGCAGGTGGTTGGTCGGCTTGCCGATGGCATCGGTACCGTTGTGGCAACTGGAACAGATGCCCGGCGGATTGGCGTGGGTAAACGTCCCGGTCGCCCAGGTCGAGGTCGAGTTATGGCAGGTGTCGCACTGCGCCGTCGTCAGCCGGTGGGTCGTCGGCTTGGCCTGGGCATTCTGCGATACATAGCCGCCCGCGTGACAGGTCGAACATTGGCCGTTGAGGCCGGTGTGGTCCATCTGCGCCGGCACGAAGGCGACGTAATTGCGGTGGCAGGTATCGCAGGATGCGCCGGTCGGGATATGAACGGCGGTCTTGCCCGGCGCATTGATGCCGTTATGGCAGTTGGCACAACTGCCGGCGGCCACCCCGGCGTGCGGATTGGTCGCCGGAATCCAGGCCGTCGTGTTGTGGCAGGTGCTGCAGGCCGCCGAGGTCTGGATATGCGTCGCCGGCTTGGTCAGCGCATTGGCGCCGAGAAAGGCGCCGTTATGGCAGGTCTGGCAATTAGTTGCCGTAACGCCGAGCAGTGGATTGATCGGGTGACCGGTGCTGCCCTGGGTAAATCCGGTCGGCGGCTCGCTCCAGTTGGCCGCCCCCGACCGATGGCAGGCATCGCAGGCGGCGGTTGTCGGAATATGCGTGGCCGGCTTCCCCGGCGCCCGGGCGCCCGCGCCGGCATGACAGGTCGCACAGGTGCGCGGCGTGCCCCGGAAGACTCCCGAGGTGTGACATGTTTCGCACGGCACCAGTTTGTGCGTGGAATCGAGAATGAAACCCGTGCTGTTGTGATCGAAGCTCAGGCTTGGCGCCGCGCCCGGCCCCGCCGCCTGCCCGAATGCCGTCCCCCACTGCCCGAGGAAGACCAGGGCGGTGGCCAGGACAACAAAAAGAAGGCGGAGCAGGTATCTCAAGGAAGCGGCATCCCGTGGTGTCGGTCAATCTGGATAGATAGGGTCACGTTCAAGATCTTGCCGCGCGCATAATCCGACACCCGGTAATTAAGTGGGAATTTATCACACGTTATATTCATTTGGCTAGCGCCGAACTTTTTTCCAGCTTGCGGCGACATGGCAACGTTCGCACTGGCTGCTGAATTCGCCGTTATGCACATCGTCCTTCACATGACAACTGACACATGCCCGACTCAACTTTGGCGAAGCGCCTCCGCCATCCCTGTGGCAACCGTCGCACGCCACCTTGAGATGCCCGCCCTCGAGGATGAAGCGGGTCTTCGCATGATCGAAATCCCAGGACTTCCAGGTGCCGGTGTAGTGACAACTTTCGCATTTCTGCCCGAAACGCCCCTTGTGCTTGTCCTCCTTCTCGTGACAGCCATTGCAACTCATCGGCGCATCGCGGTAAGCCGGCGTCAGGTGGCATTTCTTACATTCGACCCGGGCGTGACTACCGGTCAGGACAAAGCGCGCCTTGTTGTGGTCATAGGGCGCGTCCTGCCAACGCTTTTCGTTATGGCAGCTCTCGCATTTGTTACCGAGTTGCCCCTTGTGCTTGTCGTCCTTCTTGTGACAGGCAACGCAGGCCTTCTCGATCTTGCTGCCGTAGATCTGGCCGATCGCCGGCAGATGGCAGGCATCGCACTTGGACTCACTGTGCTTGCCCTTGAGCAGGTACTTGGTGTCCTTGTCGTGATCGAAGATACTTTTCTTCCATTCCTTGGCCGTATGGCAGGTTTCACACTTGTTGCCGTAGCGGCCCTTGTGACCCTTTTCATCGTCATTCTTCTTGTGGCAGGCGATACAGGTCATTTCCAGCTTGAGATTGGCCTTCGCGCCGGAAACCCCACCCTTGTGACAGGTCTCGCATTTAGCGTCCTTGTGCTTGTCGCGCAGCGGAAACTTGGTGTCGTCGTGATCGAAACTGGAATTCTTCCAGCCGCGTTCGTTGTGGCAGGACTCGCACTTCTCACCCAGTTCGCCACGATGCCCCTTGTCCTGATCATCTTTCTTGTGACAGGCGACGCACTTGGTCGACAGCTTGGCCAGGTAGATCGGTCCTTTTTCCGGCAGGTGGCAGGTATTGCACTTGGCCTGCCGGTGCTTGCCCTTGAGCCCGTAATGGGTATCGTGGTCGTGATCGAAGTCGATCTCTTTCCATCCCTTGTCGTTGTGGCAGGATTCGCATTTGGTGCCGTAACGGCCCTTGTGGCCCTTATCCTGGTCGATCTTCTTGTGGCAGCCGTTACAGGTCAGCGGCGTCTGCTGGTAGGTCTTGTCCTCGTGACATTCCTTGCACTTGACGTCGGCGTGCTTGCCGCCAAGCAGCGAGAACTTGGTCTTTTCATGGTCGAAGCGCGCCGGTATCCATTTGCTTTCGCTGTGGCAGTTTTCGCACTTGCTGCCCAGCTTGCCCTTGTGGCCTTTTTCCTGGTCGACCTTGGCATGACAATCGTTGCAAAGCCTCGACGCCGCACGGAATTTGGCCTTCGGCCTGTGACAGCTTTCGCACTTCTCGCGGATCTCGGCGTGCGCCCCGTTGAGGCGGAAATCGGTCTTGCCGTGATCGAATTTTGCCTTGTCGATCGTCGCGATCTTCGCTTTCCGGCCCTTGTGCTCGGTATGACAAGCGCGGCACGCCTTGTCTTCGAGCTTGCCGTGCAGGTGCCCCCGGGCGGCGACATCCCTGGCGATGTCCTTGTGGCATTCGAGGCACAGTCGGGTCTGTGCGGCGCGGTCAAAGCGCTGGTGACACTGGTTGCAGTCCTGCTCGTACTTGGCATGACCTTCGATCAGTTCGCCGGGCGACAACATCTTCTCGACCGACTGCGCCATGGCGCTGCCCGCGCCAAGCAGCCAGGCGAGCAGGAAAAGGCCGCGCAACAACTGCCTAATACATGTGGACGGCAATGACATGCACGACTCCACTGAACACCAGCAAGTACAGGAAAGGCACGTGGATGACGTGCCAGTAGGAAAACAGGCGTTCCCATACCGTCAACTGGGAAGCGGTCACCACGGCGTCGAGATAGTGATCGACCTGATCTCGCGCCAGGCGATAGTTAAGGACCAGTTCCCGGCGCGGGCCGCGTTCGGCGCGCCAGCGCACGATGAGGGCATTTTTGGCATCGTGGCGGATTTCCTTCGCCAAGCGGCGGCTCTTCCAGCGCAGGCTGACGAATTTCCACATCCGCGCCGGCAAGGATGCCGCCTGCGGCGCAAAGGCTCGCTCGCAAAAGGCTTTCATCCGCGGTTCGATGTCGGGGCGCAATTCGAAAACCGAGCCCATGCTCTGCGTGCACGCTTCGACGTCGGCCGTCGCCTCGGCCAGCGTCAATTGCTTCCCGTACAGGCCGTGGTGAATATGCCGGTAGATGAAGCGCCCGAGAATCCCGCTGGCCGCCACCAGCAACATGGAATACAGCGCCGCCGCCGCGTTGATTGAACCGGTCCGGAAAGTGGAGTGAAAAAGAACCAGCAGGGGACCGGTAATGCCGGCGACCATGTGGAACTTGAACCACGACTCCATTTTCCCGAAGCGATCGTCGAAAATGACCCAGCGCTTGCGCAGCGGATAGAGCAGCAGGGCCAGCATCAGCAAGCCGCCAACCAGCCCCAGGTTATAGCCGAAATCCGAACCCGGCCGATACAGATCGCCAACCCGGACCAGCCAGGTCAGGAAAACCAGCAAGCCGACCAGCAACAGGATGGCAATTCGCCAGACGGCGCGCAGCATCCAGGCCGGCGAAGCTTCCTCTACGCCATCCATGGAAATATCCGTCATTCGACCGCTTGCATCTGTTCTCACGTGATTCCCGAAAAAATCCTGCCCGACCGCCGACGGCGGCCCACCTCGCAGATCAATGAAAATGAGCTTCCTGCACCACCCATTGGCGAGGTAAAATTTCACACGGAGCGGAGAATAACAAAGTTCACCATGCCAAGTACATCCCTTTTCCCGAGATTGCCGATCGCCTCAAGATGCGCGAACTGATTTACTACGCCGTTCCGGCCCTGCTGATCCTGGTCCCGGCGATCTTTCATCTGCGATCGAAGGCACAGGCTTCGGCCAAACACCATGCGATCCTCAAGGAGGCTCAGGAGTCCGGACTGACCGAGCCGCCATCACTCCACCCGGTTCTCGACCTCTCGATCTGCATGGGTTCCGGGGCCTGTGCCCGGGTGTGTCCCGAAAAAGCCCTGGGCATCATCAAGGGCAAGGGCGTCCTGATCAATCCATCCCACTGCATCGGGCACGGCGCCTGCGCTGCAGCCTGCCCGGTCGGGGCAATCAAGCTGGTTTTCGGCACGGCCAGACGGGGTGTCGACATTCCGCTGGTCAATTCCGATTTCGAAACCAACGTACCCGGCATCTTCATTGCCGGTGAACTGGGCGGCATGGGCCTGATTCGCAATGCCATCCGGCAAGGCGTCGAGGCTGTCCGCAGCATCACCGCCCGTCCGCGCGGCAAGGCCGAACTGGATCTGCTGATCGTCGGCGCCGGCCCGGCCGGGATTGCGGCATCGCTGGCTGCCAAGGAAGCGGGGCTGAACTACCTGGCGATCGAGCAAGAGGACTCGCTCGGTGGCACGACCTATCACTACCCGCGCAACAAGCTGGTCATGACTGCACCGATGCGCTTGCCGCTGATCGGCGAAATCAAGGTCCGCGAAGTCAGCAAGGAAGAATTGATGACGATCTGGGGTTCGGTGCTGGACCAGGCGCAGCCCAACATACGATTCAGCGAACGGATGGAGGAGATCACCCCGCTCGGCGAGCATTTCTCGATTCGCAGCAACAAGTCGACCTACACGGCGGCCAGCATTCTGCTCGCCATCGGCCGCCGGGGAACGCCGCGCAAGCTAGGCGCCAAGGGCGAAGAACAGTCGAAAGTGGTGTACCGCCTGATCGAGGCCGAGCAATACCGGGACAAGAAGGTTCTCGTCGTCGGCGGTGGCGACAGCGCGCTGGAAGCCGCTCTCGACATCAGCAACCAGCCCGGTACCCGGGTCACCCTGAGTTATCGCGGCAAGGCTTTTGATCGGGTCAAACCCAAGAACCGGACCCGGCTGGCCGAAGCCATCAGCACCGGTCGCATCGAACAGTTGCTGGAAAGCACGGTCGAGGAAATCAGCAGCCACGGCGTCGTGCTCAAGAAGAATGATGGGCTGCTCGAACAGGCCAACGACGCCGTCATCGTCTGTGCCGGCGGCGAATTGCCCAGCCCCATGCTCAAAAAGATCGGCATCCGGGTGGACACCCACTACGGCGAGCACTGACCGGCAAGCCCGCCCCGACGACATGAACGGCAAGCGGAAAAATCTTCTTCAAACGCATCCGGCAATCTCGACACTCGCCGCTGCGCGACACAAGACAACACGAGGGCAAGCATGAATGGGCGAAAAATTCCCGAGAACTGGGCGCGCAACCTGTTACTAAAGCTCAGCCAAGACCGTAGAATGTCCGACCATCGTTCCCCGCCTTGCGTCACCGAGGCCGGCCTGGTGCCGGTCGATCGTCGATCCCGCGTCGATCGACGCCGATCACGGCAAACGGACTTGACCGACCATTCCGGCAAATAACGCGCGACTACCTCTTTTAGCCAAGACCAAAGCAACCCTGCCGATGTCAGATTCGCCGCTCAGTTCGGTTCTTCTCTCCGCCATCCACCGCATCCTGGCGCCTCTGGTGCGGGTCATGCTCGCCCACGGCATCACCCTGCCGACGGCCGTCGAACTTCTGAAACGGGTTTACGTGGAAGTGGCCGGACGCGACTTCCAACTCGAGAACAAGCCGTCGACCGACAGCCGCATCAGCCTGTTGACCGGCGTCCATCGAAAAGACGTCAAACGCTTGCGCGACTTGCCCGACGTCGAGGCCAACCTGCCGCCCAACGTTTCGCTCAGCGCCCAGATCGTTGCCTCCTGGATAACCGCCAAGCCCTGGCTGGACGAACAAGGTCAGCCGCGCCCCCTGCCCCGCCTGGCGAGACGCGGCACCGACGTCTCGTTCGAAATGCTGGTCGCCAGCATCAGCCAGGACATTCGCCCACGCTCGGTGCTCGATGAATGGCTGCGCCTGGGCGTGGCCCGGATCAACGAGGCCGACGAGGTCGTCCTGGTGACCAATGCCTTCGTGCCGAAAGAGGGTCTGGAGCAGAAACTCGCCTATTACAGCCACAATCTCGGCGACCATGCCGCGGCGGCGGCCGACAACGTTCTTGGCATCGGGCCGCCGTGGTTTGAGCGCAGCGTTCACCACAGCCTGCTGTCCGAAGCCCAGGTGGAGGAATTAAGAGCCGAAGCGGCAAAACTCGGCATGGAAATGCTGACCCGGCTGCATTCGATGGCCGGCAAGCCACCCGCTGACGAACCGGCAGCGGGCCTCGCGCCGGGGAAGCGATTCACCTGTGGCATCTATTTCTACAGCGCCGACAGCACGGGACCGGACAAAGAAAAATGAAACGCCACCTACTGGCCCTCTTTTTTGCGATGTTGCCGCTTGCCGGCTGGTCGGCGCCGGTTTGCGTCGACCCCGAACAACCGGAGCGGAACCATCTGGCACGCGGTATCGGCGGCACCGGCAATCCACTTCCTTCCGCCCCCGCAGCCGGCAAAGGCGGCATCGGTGGCACCGGCAGCCCGCTCGCCGCGACGCACCGCACCGGGAAGAGCGGCACCGGTGGCACGGGCGGCATCGGCGGCACCGGCATGCCTGCCAATGGCAGCGGTGGCATCGGCGGCACCGGCATGCCGGTTGCCGACGCTTCGTCGATCGGAATCGTCGGTGTCGTCAGCGGCTTTGCTTCGGTCTGCGTCAACGGCGTCGAAGTCCATTTTTCCGCCGGCACCCCGGTTAGCGACAATGGCACGCCAAGTTCCGCCGAGAAACTGGCCGTTGGTCAGGTCGTCTCGGTCGAGGCAAGCAACGGCCCGCGAGGCCTGCAAGCCCGTGACATCGCCATTCTGCATCTGCTCGAAGGTCCGATCACCGGCCTCGGCCATCTCGGCAAGAGTATTCAGGTGATGGGCCAGACCGTCAGCATCAGCGCCGATACGCGACTGGGCGGCAAGGGCTACGCCGTTGGCCAACAGGTCCGGGTCAGCGGCTTGATTGGTGCGGGCGGCGACTTGCTGGCGACGCGTATCGACCCGGCGCCCGACCTCAAGCTGTCGGCGGCGCTCGGCACTGCGGCAGGCTTGCTTAACAAGCACCCAAGTGTCAACGGCGTGCCCATCGTCGGCGCCGTCAGCGCCGACGCCAGCCTGGTCAGGGGCCACTGGAACGGGGAAGCACTGGTGGCGGTCAGCGTCAGCCCCGATCCCACCTTCCGCTTCAAGGAGAAGATCAGCCGAATCCTCGTTGAGGGGCTGCTGCAAGGCAATGACGGCCTTGGCAAAATCACCACGGCCGGCATTGAACTCTCTGTCGCCAGGGAAGGTGGCCAACCGACCAGAAACCTGCAGACAAACCAGCGCATCTTTGTGAACGCGCGCGTTGACCGCTCCGGCGCTCTGATTGTCGAGTCTCTGGAAACGGGCAAGATCGAACTTGAACACCTTCCGGAGGGCAAGCAGCGGGTTATCACTCCATTACCCGAGGCGGAGCCGGCAATTACGACGGAGAAGGCCGACAAGGTCGAGAAGGTTGAGAAGGTTGAGAAGGTTGAGAAGGTTGAGAAGGTCGAGAAGGTCGAGAAGGTCGAGAGGGTTGAGAAGGTCGAGAAGGTCGAGAAGGTCGAGAAGGTCGAGAGGGTTGAGAAGGTCGAGAAGGTCGAGAAGGTCGAGAAGGTCGAGAAGGTCGAGAAGGTCGAGAGGGTTGAGAGGGTTGAGAAGCCTGAAAAGATCACGAGGATCGAACGGATCGAGCGAATTGAACGACATTAAGTGTCGAAAACCATCTCCCCTTGGCCAACAATAACCTTGCTGCGATAATGGCTTTACAAAAATGCCTGAGTAATACAGTTGAAATTCCTACCCAGCCTCCTCTGGTTGACCATCGCCGCCCTCCCTTGCCACGCCGAAAGCAACCTGACCTTCAGTAGCGGCGCCGACTACTCATCGGGCAAGTACGGCGACAGCGAGAAAACCGAGACCTACAGCATCCCTCTCGGCCTGAAATACGAGTTTTCGGAATGGACCCTACGGGCGAGCATCCCCTATGTGCGCAGCAGTGGCCCGGCCAACGTCGTCGGCCAGGGCGCCGACCGGATTACTTTGAACAGCGGACAAAACGTCCACCGGACGGTGACCGGTTTTGGCGACATGGTCATTTCCGCCAACTGGACCGCTCTGCAGCATGAACACTGGCTCGTCGAAATCGGCGCCAAGCTCAAGCTGCCCACCGGCAAGAGCAGCGACGGTCTGGGAACGGGGGAACCGGACTATTCCCTGCAGACCGAGGTCTATCGTTCGCAGGGCAAACACACGCTGTTCGGCACGCTGGGTATCAAGAAGATGGGGGACCCGGCTGGCATCGATCTCAAGGATCCGCTTTATTTGTCGCTGGGCGGGTCGATGCGAGTTGCTCCGGACACATCGTTTGGCGTCAGCTACGATTTTCGGCAGAAGATTCAGGAGGGTGGCGCACCGCTACGCGAGGCGACCGCTTTCGCGACCCGGAAACTCGATGCCAACTGGAAAATCCAGGCCTATGCCGTCACCGGATTTTCCCGGGCAAGCCCCGATTGGGGTGGCGGCCTCCTGGCATTTTTCACCTACTGATCGCTGGATGGCCTGCCAAGCCAACTACCGGACAGAACTTCTCCGGCGTTTCGGGCACGCACTAAAGCCGAGCGACCGCCGCAGACCATGGAAAGAATAGCGCCCAGGAAACTATTTTGCGGGTTAGCACTCTCAAACCGCGAGTGCTAGAATGCAATCGTAACCGTTATAGGAGAACTTCCGCTATGACCCACGCCATGACCCTTCCCATTCCCGCAGCAGTCGGCAATATCGACGCCTATATCCAGGTGGCGAACCGTTATCCGATGCTTTCCGAGGCGGAAGAGATTCGGCTGGCCGAGCGTTTCCATAACGAAGGCGACGTCGAGGCGGCTCGCCAGTTGGTGCTGTCGCATTTGCGTCTGGTCATTTCGATTGCCCGCGGCTATCTCGGCTACGGCCTGCCGCATGCCGATCTGATTCAGGAAGGCAATATCGGCCTGATGAAAGCGGTGAAGCGCTACGATCCGGCGCGCGGCGTGCGCCTGGTATCCTTTGCCATGCACTGGATCAAGGCCGAAATCCACGAATACGTCCTGAAGAACTGGCGGCTGGTCAAAGTGGCGACCACCAAGGCCCAGCGCAAGCTGTTCTTCAACCTGCGCAGCCTGAAGAACGACTACGAAGGCGTCGATACGCTATCCGGCACGCAGGCCGGCGAAGTGGCGGCACGCCTGGGCGTCAAGCCGGACGAAGTAGTCGAGATGGAAACCCGCCTGAGCGGCCGCGACGTGGCGCTAGACGGCAATCCGGACGACGGCGAAGAAGCTTTCGCACCGATCGACTACCTCGCCGACTCGCGTTACGAGCCGACCCGCGTCATCGAAAACAAGGCCTTGGCCCGCCTGCAGAACGAAGGCCTGCAGGAAGCGCTGACCGCCCTCGATCCGCGTAGCCGGCGCATCGTCGAAGCTCGCTGGCTGCACGAGGACGGCGAAGGCGCCACGCTGCACGACCTGGCCAGCGAGTTCGACGTTTCGGCCGAACGCATCCGCCAGATCGAAGTCAAGGCGCTGCAAAAAATGCGCGGCGTGCTGGCCGTCGCCTGAACCCGGCCGGCCTCAAAGGCCGGGTAGCACGCTACGCGCGTTGGCGGCGGTCGCCGCCGCCAATTCCTCGATGCCGATGCCGCGCAAACCGGCCAGCACGGCCGCAATGCGCGGCAATTCACCGGGTGAATTCCGGCCGCGCGCCAGCCAGGCGGGTGGAATGTCCGGGGCATCGGTTTCCAGCACGATCGATTCAAGGGGCAGCGTCGTCGCCAGTTGCCGGATGCGCCGCGAACCGTCAAACGTCAGCGTGCCGCCGAAACCCAGCTTGAAACCCAGTCCGATGAAGGCATCTGCCTGCTGGCGGCTGCCGTTGAAGGCATGGACGATGCCGCCGACCACCGGAATGCGGCGCAGGCATTTCAACACCTGATCAACCGAGCGCCGGACATGCAGCAATACCGGCAGATGAAAATCCCGGGCGAGTTTCAATTGCTCGACGAGGAAATATTCCTGGCGCGCCGGCTCGATCCCTTCGACATGGAAATCGAGACCGATTTCGCCGACCGCCAGCGGCTTTTCGGCGACCAGCCAGTCACCCAGCATCTGGAGATCGTGGTCGGCAGCCTGCATCACGAACAGCGGGTGGATGCCGTAAGCTGCCCGGCAGTCGGGATAACGGGCCACGCAGTCCTTCACATGCGCGAAGCTGTTCACGGCCACGGCCGGGACGACGATCTTTTCCACCCCGGCGGCCAGTGCCGTCGCATGCACCTGAGCGCGGTCGGCGTCGAACTCGGCCGCGTCCAGGTGGCAGTGAGTGTCGATCAACATCGCAGGAAGGGAAATTCCGGTTCGGCCTGGCGCCCGCTGATCAAATCGGCGAGCGCTGCCGCCGAGCCGCAGGACAGCGTCCAGCCCAGCGTACCGTGGCCGGTGTTGAGCCACAGATTTTCATAGCGAGTGCGGCCGATATAAGGCAGGTTCGACGGCGTCGCCGGCCGCAGGCCGGTCCAGTATTCGGGCTCACCGACCATCTCGAGTTGCGGGAAAAGCTGGCGGGTGCGCTCGACCAGCGCCTGGCAGCGCACGGCATTGAGTTCCAGGTTGTAGCCGCTGAACTCGGCGGTGCCGGCCACCCGCAGGCGGTCGCCGAGGCGTGAGAAGACGATCTTGCGTTCATCGTCGGTCAGACTGACGTTCGGGGCCAGCGTTCCTTCAACGAGTTTCAGGGTCGCCGAATAGCCCTTGGCCGGATAGACCGGCGGCGCGATGCCGAGCGGCTTGAGCAGCAAGGGCGAATAGCTGCCGAGCGCGACGACGTAGGCATCGGCCGTCAGCTGTTGCGGCCCGGCCTCGCTCCGGAGCATGACGCCGGAAATCTTTCCATCGGCGGCGACTAGGCGCTCGACCGTCTGCTGCAGGCAAAATTCGACACCAGCCGCCTGCGCCCGCTCGGCCAGCGCCCGAGTGAATTTGTGGGCATCGCCGGATTCGTCGGACGGCGTGTAGTCGCCGCCGACCAGCAGATGCCGGGCGCCGGCCAGGGCCGGTTCGATGGCCAGGCAGCGCTCGACATCGACGGTGTCGCGGTCGAGCCCGAATTGGCGCATCAGGCGGGCGGCTTCGGTGGCCAACGCGAAGTCCCGGCGATCGGTGTAGATGTGCAGGATGCCGCGCTCCAGCTGATCGTATTCCAGCGCCAGTTCGCGGCGCAGGGCCTGCAGCTGGCTACGGCTGTAGAGCGCGAGGGCGACGATGGCGGCAATATTGCGGCGAGTCCTGCCGGGCAGGCATTCGCGCAGGAAACGCAGACCCCACGCCAGTTGCGCCGGATCGGCCCGCCAGCGCCAGAGGAGCGGCGCATCTTCGCGCCCCAGCCAGTGCAGCAGGTGGCGGAAGACATGCGGATTGGCCCAGGGTTCGGCGTGCGAGACCGAAATCTGGCCGCCGTTGGCGAAGCTGGTTTCCTTGCCGACCAGCGGCTGGCGGTCCACCACCGTCACCTGATGCCCGGCGCGGGCGAGATACCAGGCGCTGGTCGTGCCGACGACACCGGCCCCGAGGACCAGAACCCTCAAACCTCGCCCCCGCGTTCGCGCACGATGCGGGTGACTTCGGGAATATGGCGCATGCCGCGCATGACGGCGGCCAGGTGGTTGCGGTGGGCAACCTGGATGGTGAAGCGGAGCAGGGTGAACAGATGCTCCGGGTCGGCGTCCATCGCGACATGCTCGATATTCGAGCCGGCTTCGGCAATGGCCGAGGCGACCTGGGCCAGCACGCCGCGGGTGTTCTTGACCTCGACCTTGATCCGGATGTCGAAAAGCTTGCCCTCTTCCGGCTCCCATTCGACATCAATCCACTTCTGCGGCTCGGAGGAGCGCGATTTGCGGATGGTCGGGCAGTCGTGGGTATGGATGATCAGACCGCTGCCCTTGCGGATGGAGCCGATGATCGGATCGCCGGGAATCGGCTGGCAGCAGCGGGCAAGCTGGATGGCCATGCCTTCCGTGCCGTGGATGGCGAGCGCCATGTTACCCGGGCCATCGGTGCCCATGTCCTCGCGCGCCAGCAGGCGCCGGGCGACGACCGAGGGCAAGCGCTTACCCAGCCCGATGTCGGTATAGACTTCTTCGAGGCTTCTCTGGCCGCTCGTCTTGACCATCTGCTCCCAGGCTTCGGTCGGGATCGAAATCGGCACCACGCCGAGCGACAGCAGTTCCTGACGGAGCAGGCGCTCGCCCAGGCGCGAGGATTCCTCGTTCTGCATGGTGCGCAGGAAATGGCGGATCTTGCTGCGCGCCCGGCCGGTCTTGACGTAGGTCAGCCACACTGGATTCGGGCTAGCCTGCGGCGAAGTGATGATTTCCACCAGATCGCCATTGCGCAGTTCGCTGCGCAGCGGGACCAGTTCGTGATTGACGCGCGACGCCGAGCAGTGGTGGCCAACATCGGTGTGCACCGCATAGGCAAAATCGACGACCGTCGCGCCGCGCGGCAGGGCCATGATCTTGCCCTTGGGCGTGAAGACGTAGACCTCATCCGGGAAGAGGTCGATCTTGACGTTTTCGAAGAACTCGGAGGAATCACTGCTCTGCATCTCGAGCAGCGACTGCAGCCACTTGTGGGTGCGGATTTGCAGGTCGGCGCCGCTTTCCTCGGTGTCCTTGTACAGCCAGTGCGAGGCGACGCCTTCCTGGGCCACGTGATGCATTTCGTGGGTGCGAATCTGCACTTCGACCGGCGTGCCGAACGGCCCGATCAACGTCGTATGCAGCGACTGGTAGCCATTCGCCTTGGGAATCGCGATGTAGTCCTTGAACTTGCCGGGCACCGGCTTGTACAGGCCGTGCAGGGCGCCAAGCGCCAGGTAGCAGGTCGGCACGTTGTCGACGACGACCCGGAAACCGTAGATATCGAGCACCTGCGAGAAGGAGAGATGCTTGTCCTTCATCTTGCGGAAAATCGAATACAGGCTTTTTTCCCGCCCGAACACTTCCGCCTTCAGGCCCGCCGCCTTCAGCTTGTCGCGAATGCCGTCGAGAATCCGGGTCAGCAATTCCTTGCGGTTGCCGCGCGCCGCCTTCATGGCCTTGGCCAGCACCTCGGCCCGATGCGGGTGGATCAGGCGAAAGCAGACATCCTGCATTTCCCGGTAAAGCTTGTTCAACCCCAGGCGCAGCGCAATCGGCGCGTAGATGTCGAGCGTTTCGGTGGCGATCCGCCGGCGCTTGTCCGGGCGCATGGCCGCCATGGTCTGCAGGTTGTGCTGGCGGTCGGCGAGCTTGATGAGCACGACGCGCAGGTCACGCGCCATGGCCATCAGCATCTTGCGGAAATTTTCTGCCTGCGCCTCCTGGTAGGAGGCGAACTCCATCTTGTCGAGCTTGGACAGGCCATCGACCAGTTCGGCGACTTCGCGACCGAACAGTTCGCTCAGTTCGCGCTTGCTGGTACCGGTGTCTTCCAGTACATCGTGGAGCAGCGCCGCCATCACGGCGTCGGCATCCATCCGCCACTCGACCACTGCACCGGCGACAGCCAGCGGATGGGTGATGTAGGGCTCGCCCGACATCCGTTTCTGCTGGGCATGCGCCCGCGCCGAAAAGGCGTAGGCGGCCTTGATGCGGGTTATTTCTTCAGCGGAAAGATAGTCGAGACTATCGAGAAAAACCAGGTAGGCCGGTTCTTCCATGGCAGGCGGCTGAGACGACGGCAGGGAACCCATCAGCCTTCACCGCCCCCGGACTCAGGCTTGGCCGCGGTTCAGAATTTCCACGCCCACTTTGCCGGCGCCGACTTCGCGCAGCGCGACGACGGTCGGCTTGTGCTTGCCGCCATCGACCAGCGGCGTCGCGCCGTTGGCCAGCTGGCGGGCACGATGGGCGGCAGCCAGGGTCATCTGGAAGCGGTTGGGGATTCGTTTCAGGCAATCATCAATGGTAACGCGGGCCATGTAAAACCTCGGAAAATCAGATCATTCGGTCGAAGAGAGCGGCATGCCGGGCGGCTTGCGCGGCAAACTGCAGTCGGGATGCCCGCACGACGGCGCGCAGATCAAGCAATGCCTCTTCCAATTGGTTGTTAATAATAACATAGTCGAACTCGCCAACATGGCGCATCTCGGCCTGGGCAGCGGCCAGGCGACGGGCGATGACGTCGGCGGCATCGGTGCCGCGGCCGGTCAGGCGCCGTTCCAGTTCAGCCATCGAGGGCGGCAGGATAAAGATACCGATCGCCTGCGGGAACAGCTGGCGCACCTGTTGCGCGCCCTGCCAGTCGATTTCGAGCAGCACATCGGCATCGGCCGCCAGTCGGTCGGCGATCCACTTTTTCGAGGTGCCATAGAAATTGCCATGCACCTCGGCCCACTCCAGGAATTCCTGGCGCTCAATCATGGCGCGGAAAGTCGCCTCGTCGACGAAATGGTATTCACGCCCGTTTTCCTCGCCCGGACGCGGCGCCCGTGTCGTGAAGGAAATCGAGAGATGCACTTCCGGCTCGCTGGCGAGCAGCATGCGGACCAGGGTGGTCTTGCCGGCGCCCGACGGCGCGGCCACTACATAGAGATTTCCAGCCATGCATTCATTCCCGTGAAGAGATTACCGTTTCGACCACCCCCTGCGGCAGCCAGCACAATAGTGTACTAAAAAGGAGGTCAGGATTGACCGGCTTGGCAATATGATCGTCGAGCCCCGCCGCCAGATAGCGGCTGCGGTCTTCGGCAAACGCATTGGCGGTCATCGCCAGGATCGGGGTCCGGGCATAGCCGGGCAGCGCGCGGATCAGCTGCGTCGCAGTCAGACCGTCCATTTCCGGCATCAGGACATCCATCAGGATCAGGTCGTAACGGGTCTGGCGGGCCATTTCCACCGCCCGCTTGCCATTCTCCGCCAGGTCGACCTGCAGGCCGGCGAATTCCCGCAACAATTCGAGCGCCACCTCCTGATTGACCTGGTCATCCTCGACCAGCAACAGGCGAGCGCTGGCGTACTGCCGCCGGAGCGCGCTTTCGACATCCGCGGCGTGATCAATGGCGGCCGGCAGCACGGCGGCAGCCGCGGGCGGCTTGCCGAAGCGTGCGGTAATCCAGAAGGTGCTGCCCTCCCCCAGCGTGCTGTCGACACCGGCGCTGCCGCCCATCAACTCGGCCAGGCGCCGGGTGATGGCGAGACCGAGGCCGGTCCCGCCATACTTTCGTGTGGTCGAATTGTCGGCCTGTTCAAAAACCTCGAACAGGCGCGGCAGCGCTTCGGCGGCGACACCGATGCCGGTATCCTGCACCTCGAAACGGGCGAGCAGCGAACGTTCGTCGTCTTCAAGAACGCTGGCCCGCAGGGTGATGCAGCCGGCAACGGTGAACTTGATGGCGTTGCCCAGGTAATTGAGCAGGGCCTGGGCGAGGCGCGTCCGGTCGCCGACCAGCACGCCGGGCAGCCCCGCGATGTCGCAGCGAAAGGCCAGCCCCTTGGCCCGCGCCCGTTCGCCATGCTGTGCGGCGAGTTGCTCGATGACTTCGCTGAGCCGGAAGGGCGCCGCTTCCAGAGTCAGCTTGCCGGACTCGATCTTCGATATATCGAGCACGTCGTTGATCACGGCCAGCAGGTGCTGCGCCGAATCGGCGATCTTCTTCAGCCGGTCGAGTTGGCTGGGGACGACGACATCGCGACGCAAGAGATGGGTCAGGCCGATGATGGCATTCATCGGCGTGCGGATTTCGTGGCTCATGTTGGCGAGGAAGCTGCTCTTGGCCCGGCTGGCCGCCTCGGCGGCTTCCTTGGCCTGTTCCAGTTCGGTCGTGCGCCGGCGCACCAGGCCTTCGAGGTGCTGGCGGTAGGTTTCCAGTTCCAGGGCATTGCGTTTCTGATCGTCGATGTCGGTAATCAGGCCGACCAGGCCGATCGAACGACCGCCGGCATCACGCAATGGCCGACCGCAGAGGAAGCCCCAGAAAACGCTGCCATCGCGCCGCTGGTATTCGCGCTCATGCCGGACAAAGGGAATTTCGCTGGCCAGCAGCGCCGCCATGCGCTCCCGCGCCGCCGCCTGTTCCCCGCCATGGACCAGGGAAACATATTCAGCGCCGATCAGTTGATCGAGCGGACAGGCCATCATTACCGCCATGCGTTCGTTGGCCAGCGCAATCCGCCCGTCGTTGTCGACCATGAAAATGGCGCCATCCGAAGTATCGAACAAGGTGCGCAGCATGCCCTCGCGATCCGCCAGGCGGCGAGCATAGCGATGCAGCATGAACATCGCGACACCGCTCAGCAACATGAAGGCGAGAACAAGGACGCCGATGGTCAGCAACTGGCTGAACCAGGACGCCAGGTAATCTTCCTTGGCCACCCCGACATTGACATAGAAGCGATAGACCGGATTGAGGCGGTAGACATGCAGGCGTTCGACGCCATCGATACTGCTCGCGCCCGAAGTGTAGGTGCCCAGCGCCGGGCTGACCGCCAGGGCCTGGCGGAAATCGTCGGAAATCTGTCGGGAACCGTAATCGGTGGCGCTGCCCCGCTTGGGCAAGCGGGCGATGATGCCGAGATCGGCATCGCGCAGGGATACCGCACCACGCGTGCCGAGTTGCAGGGAGGCGAACTGTTTCTCGAAATACTCGAGGCTCAGACTGGCGTAGGCAACGCCGGCGAAATTGCCGGCCGGGTCCTGCAGCCGGCGGGCC
This sequence comes from Bacteroidota bacterium, assembly GCA_050259955.1. Lineage (GTDB taxonomy): Bacteria > Pseudomonadota > Gammaproteobacteria > Burkholderiales > Rhodocyclaceae > Azonexus. The sequence goes on along the minus strand of JBLNBM010000024.1, from coordinate 83,428 downwards.
AGGATAATGGCCCATTTGCCGCTGATCTTGCCGAGCACGGGCGGGGAAATGATCAGCCCGGTCTCAGGATGGTCGCGCAAGGTCATGAAATAAGCGCGATCCGCCACCGATGTGCCGCCCGCCGTATTGCCGCCGGCATCGGCGATGCTGAGCACCTGCAGCGCCGCCTGCCGGGCCTGCAGGCGGGACAGGAAGGCGTTCATTTCGCGCGGCGCGAAACGGCCGCCTGCCGCCCGACGTTCGTATTCGTCCACCACCGCCCGCAACAGCAGGTCTACTTTCTCCAGCGAAGCGGCGACGTCGCGCTCCAGCACCTGGGTCAGGTTTCCCGCTTCCAGACGGGTGCGCTCCTCGTGATGGGCGAGGCTGCTCTGCAGGAAATAGGCGGCGAAGCCGACGGCGCAGAGGACGACAGCCAGCCAGCCGGCGAGCAATTGCAGGGCCAGCGTGGCCGGCGCCACGGTCCGGGCGCTCAGATTGGCATATGGCATGTCCGCTCCCCTTTCACGCCCGGACCGGCCCGGAACAAGGGCTGGCGCAGCGCCGAAATGGCCTCCAAGGACCGCGAGCGGGCCGGCGGCAACACCGGCCGAGACTCAGCGGCGTCTTACTCCAGGTTCTGAATCTGCTCGCGCATTTGCTCGATCAACAGCTTGAGGTCCATGGCGGCCTGCGAAACTTCGGTGATCGCCGACTTGGAACCCAGGGTATTGGCTTCGCGGTTGAGTTCCTGCATCAGGAAGTCGAGGCGCTTGCCGCAGGCACCGCCCTGCTTCAGCACGCGCTCGACTTCGTCGAGATGGGCGTTCAGGCGGGTCAGTTCCTCGGCGACATCGATACGGGTCGCGAAGACCGCCACTTCCTGCAGGATGCGGTCGTCGCTGGCATTGCCCAGGGCGTCCTGCAGACGCTGGCGCAATTTGTCGGCGAACAGGGCCTGCGCTTCGGGAATGCGCGGCGCCACCCGGCGCACGATGTCGCGGATGCCAGCCACCCGCTCCATGATCATCGCCGCCAGCTTGTCGCCTTCGCGACCGCGGGTGGCGGCAAAGTCGTCCAGCGCTTCGCGGGCCAGCGCCAGCACCTGCGGGGCGAGCGCCGCGAAGTCGATCGACTGATCGCCGAACATGCCCGGCCAGCGCAGCACGTCATTGACCGAAAGCGGCCGGGCATCGGGCATTTCGGTGCGCACCCGGGCGCTCAGCGCCTGCAGCGTGGCGAGCAGGCCGTCGTTCAATTCCAGCTGTTCCGCCTTGGCCGTCGCCGCCGTGAAGGACAGGCGGCATTCGACCTTGCCGCGCGACAGCTTGGCGGCGAGCAGTTCACGCAGCGGAATTTCGAGGGCCCGCAACTCTTCGCCGATGCGAAAATGGAAATCGAGGTAGCGCGAATTGACGCTTTTCAGTTCAAGCTGCAGCGAACCGCGTTCGACATCGCGCGTTTTGACTGCATAACCGGTCATGCTAAAAATCATTATTGGCGTGTCTCCGCTTTACAGGCCGGGCAACACGCCCGAAAATGCCTGACACCGCATCATAACCGCGAGCTCAATGGCGCAACAAGCCAATCAGCCCTTACCCAACGGCTACCAGCTGGAAGAGTACACGATCGACCGCCAGCTTTCGCTCGGCGGTTTTTCCATCGTCTATCTGGCCACTGATCCGGAAGGCCACCAAGTCTGCATCAAGGAATATCTGCCGAACAGCCTGGCGCTGCGCAACGACGGCGACGTCAAGCCGGCGATCTCGGCCGAGCATCTGGGCGCTTTCCGCTACGGCATGAAATGTTTCTTCGAGGAAGGCCGCTCGCTGGCCCGGCTGTCGCACCCCAACGTCATCCGCGTGCTCAATTTCTTTCGCGCCAACGACACCGTCTACATGGTGATGGAGTACGAGCACGGCCGTACGCTGCAGGAATTCATCCAGAAGCACCAGGGCCACATTTCGGAACGCTTCATCCGCGGCGTGTTTACCCGCATGCTGAACGGCCTGCGCGAAGTGCATGCTCACAAGCTGCTCCACCTCGACCTCAAGCCGTCGAACATTTACCTGCGCGGCGACAATACGCCGGTGCTGATCGATTTCGGCGCCGCCCGGCAGACCCTGGTCACCGACCAGCCCATCCTCAAGCCGATGTACACCCCCGGCTTTGCCTCGCCGGAACATTACGGCTCGCGCAAGGATCTCGGGCCGTGGAGCGACATCTACAGCGTCGGCGCCTCGATGTACGCCTGCCTGGCCGGCAGTGCGCCGCTGGCGGCGGACGAGCGGATGAAGAAGGACACCCTGGGACCAGCCATGCTGCGCTGGGAAGGCCAGTATTCGGACCGCCTGCTAGAAATCATCGACTGGTGCCTGAACCTCAACCATCTTTATCGGCCGCAGAGCGTCTTTACGCTGCAGAAGGCGCTGGTCGAAACGGTCACCCCGCCCACCCCCAAGGATAACGCCCACTGGCTGGGACGCTTTGTCGACAAATTCAGGAAGCCGAGCAAATGAGATTCACCATTTACCAGGACAGCCTGCAGGGTGGGCGCAACAACAATGAGGATCGCACCACCTACTGTTATTCGCGCGACGCGCTGCTGATGGCGGTCGCCGACGGCATGGGCGGCCATCACTACGGCGAGATCGCCGCCCAGATCGCCATCCAGACGCTGGCCGACGCTTTCCAGCAGGAAGCCCGGCCGCTGATCGCCGACCCCTTCCGCTTCCTGCAAAGAAGCCTGACCAACGCCCACCACGCCATTCTCGACTACACGACGCTGCACCACCTGAAGGATTCGCCGCGCACCACCTGCGTCGCCTGCCTGGTCCAGGACAATGTCGCCTATTGGGCGCATACCGGCGATTCGCGGCTGTTCCTGATGCGCGCTGGCCGGGTCATCACCCAGACGCGCGACCATTCGCGCGTCCGCCTGCTGGTCGACGAAGGCCTGATCACCGAAGCCCAGGCCGCCGAGCACCCGGACCGCAACAAGATCTACAGCTGCCTGGGCAGCCCGACGCCGCCGGAAATCGAATTTTCCCGCAAGACGCCGCTCGAACACGACGACATCCTGCTGCTGTGCACCGACGGCCTGTGGGGCGTGACGCCCGGCGAAGAGATGGCGGTCGCCCTGAAAGGCGCCAACCTGCTGCAGGCCGTGCCGACCCTGATGCGCCAGGCCGAAATCAAGGGCGGCCCGCACGGCGACAACCTGTCCGTGGTCGCCGTGCGCTGGGAGCAAAGCTATGTCGAGGAAGCGACCAGCGCCATCTCGACCCAGACCATGACGCAGACCGAAGTCACGACGAGACTCGAGGAATTCGGCCGCAACCCGAGCTACAAGAGCGACCTGACCGAAGACGAAATCGAAAAGGCGATTGCCGAAATCCGCAACGCCATCGACAAATACAACCCGAAGAAATAAGGAAATTCCCATGCGCCCCAGCCAACGCCAGTCCGACCAGTTGCGGACTGTCCGCATCACCCGCAATTTCACCCGCCATGCCGAAGGCTCGGTGCTGATCGAAATGGGCGACACCCGCGTCCTGTGCAACGCCAGCGTCGAGGAAAACGTGCCGCCCTTCCTGCGCGGCAAGGGCCAGGGCTGGGTCACCGCCGAATACGGCATGCTGCCGCGCTCGACGCACACCCGGACCTCCCGGGAAGCGGCCAAGGGCAAGCAGACCGGACGCACCCAGGAAATCCAGCGCCTGATTGGCCGCTCGCTGCGTGCAGTGGTCGACCTGAAAGCCCTCGGCGAACGCCAGATCACGCTCGACTGCGACGTCCTGCAAGCCGATGGCGGCACCCGCTGCGCCTCGATCACCGGCGCGTGGATCGCCCTCTACGAAGCCTGCGAAAAGCTGGTCGCCGCCGGCAAGCTCCCCGCCAATCCGGTCAAGGACCACGTCGCCGCCGTCTCGGTCGGCATCTTCCAGGGCGCGCCGGTGCTCGACCTCGATTATCCCGAGGATTCCGGCTGCGACACCGACATGAATGTCGTGATGACCGGCAACGGCGGCATCGTCGAAGTCCAGGGCACGGCCGAAGGCGAACCGTTCAGCCGCGCCCAGATGAACACCCTGACTGACCTCGCCGAAGCCGGCATCCGCCAGCTGATCGCCGCCCAACAAAGCGCCCTCGCTTCATGAAAAAGCTCGTCCTCGCCTCCAACAACGCCAAGAAAATGAAGGAGCTGAATGCGCTGCTGGCGCCGCTCGGCTTCGAGGTCATTCCGCAAGGGCAGCTGGGCATCCCGGAAGCCGAAGAGCCGCACTGCACCTTCGTCGAGAACGCACTGGCCAAGGCGCGGCACGCCGCACAACTGTCCGGCCTGCCGGCGCTGGCCGACGATTCCGGCCTCTGCGTCGCAGCGCTGGGCGGGGCGCCCGGCGTCTATTCGGCGCGCTATGCCGGCGAACCGAAAGCGGACTCCCGCAACAATGAAAAGCTGCTTGCCGAACTGGGCGCCAACACCGACCGGCGCGCCCATTTCGTCTCGGTGATCGTGCTGGTCCGCCATGCCGACGATCCGCAACCGCTGATCGCCGAAGGCGAATGGCACGGCGAAATACTGCCGGCGCTGCGCGGCGAAGGCGGTTTCGGCTACGACCCGCTGTTCTTCGTGCCGGAGTTCGGCCAGACCGCCGCCGAACTCGATGCCGCGACCAAGAACCGCGTCTCGCACCGCGGCCGCGCCATGCAGCAACTGATCGAACGCCTGCCGGCGCTGTAGGAATTCCTTTTCAACGCCGGGACGCGGCGTCGCCGAGAAAATCCTTATTGAACTTCTCGGCGATTCCGCCGCTCTGCGTCCCATCGCATTGCTCTGAACAGCCCATGGCCCGCACCATCCCGATCTTCGCCGCCCAGCCGGCCCCCGTTTCCGCCGCGCTCGAATTCCGCGTCTCGCCGCCACTGGCGCTCTACGTGCATGTGCCGTGGTGCGTCCAGAAGTGTCCGTACTGCGATTTCAACTCGCATGAAGCCAATGGCGCCATTCCCGAGCGCGAATACGTCGACGCCCTGATCGCCGACCTGCAATCCGCACTGCCGCTGATCTGGGGGCGGCCGGTGCAGAGCGTCTTCTTCGGCGGCGGCACGCCCAGCCTGCTCTCGCCGGCCGCCGTCGACGAACTGCTCGCCGCCTTCCGGGCGCTGGCCATGCTGTCCCCGGAAGCCGAAATAACGCTGGAGGCCAATCCCGGCACCGTCGAGGCGGAGAAATTCGCCGGTTTCCGCGCCGCCGGCGTCAATCGCCTGTCGCTCGGCATCCAGAGCTTCAACGACGAGCATCTGAAGGCGCTCGGCCGCATCCACGGCGCCGCTGAAGCCCGGCGCGCCGCCCAGTTGGCCGGCGAACATTTCGACGCCTTCAATCTCGACCTGATGTACGGCCTGCCCGGCCAGACGCTAGCCCAGGCCCTGCACGATGTCGAGACGGCGCTCACTTTCGGGCCCGGTCATTTGTCGTGCTACCAGCTGACCCTGGAGCCGAACACCCGCTTCGCCGCCTTCCCGCCCGAATTGCCGGAAGGCGACACCTGCGCCGACATGCAGGACGCCATCGAAGCCCGGCTGGCTGGCGCCGGCTACGGCAATTACGAAACCTCGGCCTTCGCCCAACGCGGCCGCGAATGCCGCCACAACCTGAATTACTGGCATTTCGGCGACTACCTCGGCATCGGCGCCGGCGCCCATTCCAAACTGACCCTGCACGACCGCGTGCTGCGCCAGATGCGCTGGAAACACCCGAAGGCCTACCTGGACAACATGCGCACCGGCCAGCCGCTGCAGGAATCGAGCGAAGTGACGGCCGACGAACTGCCTTTCGAGTTCATGATGAATGCGCTACGGCTGGCCGACGGCTTCCCGCCTTCGCTGTTCGAGGCCCGCACCTCGCGGCCGCTGAGCCGCATCTTGCCGCAGCTGAAAGCGGCAGCCGCGGAAGGGCTGCTCGACGTCGGTCCGGAAAGAATCCGGCCGACTGCCCAAGGGCGGCGCTTTCTGAACGTCCTGCTCGAACGCTTTCTCGATCGCTGAAGAAAGGCTGAGCGGCCCGGCTCAGGCATCGTCCGCCCGCCGTCCGCGGCGCAGGCTGCCCGGCGAATAGCCGAATTTGCGACCGAAGGCGTTGATGAAATTATTGACGTGCGAATAGCCGAGGCGCGCCGCCAGCACTTTCATCGGCACGTCGCTTTCCTGTAGCGCGCTATGGGCATCGCGCAGCCGGCATTCGGTGATGAAGGAATAGATCGATTGCCCGAAAGCCTCGATGAACTGTTCGTTGAGCGTCTTCGGTGAAATGCCGCATTCCCGGGCCAGCTGGTCGAGTGTCGGCACCTTGCCCTGCAGGTGGGCCAGCTCGTCGTGCAGGCGCCGGACAATGTCGCGCTTGCGCACCTGGCGCGGCCGGGTCTTGGGATGAACGGTGACGTGGACGGCTAGCGCGCAGAGGTATTCGAGCGCCTTCGCCTGGGCAAAAAGGCGCATCAGCGGTCCTTCCAGCGCCGAGGAAACGATGGCCCGCAGCGGCGCCGAGACATGCAGCGGGATACCCACCACCCGGGCGACCGGCGCCGGTTCGAGGCCCAGGCCGCAAAGTAGCTGCCCGGCCAGCTCCTCGCCCAGCAACCGGTCGAGCGCACTGTCGGCGACGGCAATCCCGGCCATTTCGCCGGCCGAATCGGTAGCAATCGGCGTCACGTCGTGGCCGCGGGCGGCGTGCCGGAAAAAGTTCGCCCCCGGGCGGTAGATCACTTCACCGCACCCGATGAACTCGCGATGGCGCCCATCGACGTCGTGCAGCACCTCCGCCACCAGCGTGGCTTCACCGTCGAAAAGGGGAAACTGCCCGATCTGCAACAGGTGCCCGACCGTGGCGGGCCGGTCGCGATGCACGGCGCGGAAAACACGCCAGCCATCGGCCAGCAGCAGTTCGTCATGCCAGCCCGGAGCGCTGGCCGGGTCGGCAGCGTCGGACGCCAGCGACAAATCCGGCTGCGCCGCGCCCGCCGTGCTACCGAGCGACGGATCGACCAGCCAGTCGATCCCCGAGGTGCCGGTCATGCGGCGGTGTCGCGCCACGGCGACGCGTCCCGGCACTCGCCGAATTGAATAGATGGCACATCTCTTTCCATAGTTCGCGTCGCATCACTCCGCACCCCGGCAATCGGACAATCGCCCTGTTCCATCGTTCCGGCAGTCGGCCGAAACTGGCCATAAGGAGTTCCCCACATGCTGCGACGATTCTTCACCGTGCTCTTGCTTTGCCATGCGGCATCCGCCATGGCGCTGCCTTTCGCGTCACGCCACGCGCTCGTCGTCGAGGCGGACAGCGGCAAGGTGCTGCTCGCCAAAAACGCCGATGTCGAAGTACCGATCGCTTCCCTGACCAAGCTGATGACGGCGATGGTGGTGCTCGACGCCAACCCCGACATGGACGAGGCGATCACCGTCGAAGATCCCAGCCTGTTGACGCAAGCCCACTCCCGCACCCGCCTGACCGACGGCGGCCGCCTGCCGCGGCGGACCGTCCTCGAACTTGCGCTGATGTCCTCCGACAACCATGCGGCAGTGTCGCTGGCCTATGCCTATCCGGGCGGCATCGACGCTTTCGTCGAGGCAGTGGCGGCCAAGATTGAGCAGCTCGGCATGACCCACACCCATATCGAGGAACCGACGGGACTGTCGGCGAAAAATCGCTCGACGGCGGAAGACCTCGCCCGGATGGCCGAGGCGGCGGCAGGCTATCCGGAAATCGTGCGCATCACGACGACCAGCGGGACGACCGTCGAGGTCGAAGGACGCAATCTCGAATACCACAACACCAACCGCCTGGTCGGCCAGGCCGGCTGGGAGATCCTGCTCTCGAAGACCGGTTTCACGACACCGGCCGGACGCTGCCTGATCATGCGCCTGAAGTCGGGCGCGCAGACGGTCGTCGTCGTGCTGCTCAACGCGATCAACGTACCCTCGCGCATGCTCGACGCGATGAACGTCCGGCGTTACCTGGCCGGCGAGCAACCCTTGCTGGCGGCGGCGGAACCGCACCGCGCCGCGCATGGCGCACGTCGGATCAGGTCGCGTTCGGCAGGCGGCGCAAAAACGACCTTCGCCGCCCGTGGCCTGGGCGGGCGCATCAAAGTCTCGGCCGGCCCAGGGTTTGCACACTAAAGCACGCACCGTTCATCGGATATCGCCATCCAGGTAAAACCAGCGCCCGTCCTCGCGGACGAAGCGGCTGATTTCATGCAGACGGTGGCCGCGCCCGGCAATCCGGTAGCGGGCGACGAACTCGACGGTCGCATGGTCTGCGTCCTGCAGCAGGCAACGCCTGACTTCCAGGCCCAGCCAGCGGGTGGCGGCGTCGGCCGCCAGATCGAGCGCCGGCGGCCGGGTCGAGACATGCCAGGTGGCGAGCAGGTAAGGTTCCAGGCCGAGTACGAATGCGCAATAGCGCGAACGCATCAGGGCCCCGGCGCTCGGCGCCGCGGCGCCGCCATGCCAGCGGCCGCAGCAGGCGGCGTAGGCCTGGCCGCTGCCGCAGGGACAGGCGCTCATTTTTCCTCGACCACCTCGCCGCCCAGGGCGGCCAGCAGTTGCGGCAGGAAGCGCGACAATTCGCCAGTCATCAGCGCAAAATCGGCATCGAACTGTTCGTCGGCATGTTCGGCCGTTTTCTCGGCCTCTTCCTTGAGCAGGTCGAGGAAGGCGAGGCGCTTGATTTCCAGCTTCTCGGTCAGGATGAAGGAAATCCGGTCGTCCCAGGTCAGGGCCAGGCGGGTCGGCAGCTTGCCGGTGGCCAGGTGGGCCTTGATCTCGTCCGCGATGACGTCGCCGTCCAGCGGATGCCGGACGTAGCGCACGGCGGCCTTCTCTTCGCCGGCCGCCTTCAGTTCGCAATCGCGGTCGATGGTGAAACCGGCCGGCGCATCGCCCCCGGCCAGCCAGTCGGCCATCGCGGAAGTCGGCGAAAGCTGGGTGTGGAGCATGGTCAGCGGAAAGTCGTCCAGACAATGACGCAGGTGCTCGATGACTTCCTCGGCCTTGGCCGGGCTGGAGGCATCGACACAGAACCAGCCGGCCTGCGGATCGACCCAGACGAACGTGGTGCGGCGGCGGGTGAAGGCGCGCGGCATCAATTCCTCGGTGACGCGCTCGCGCAACTCCTTCAACTGCTTGCGTCCCGGCGCGTAGCCCTGCTGGGCTTCCATCGCCTCGGCCCGCTCCTTGACTTCCTCATTGACCACCGACGACGGCAGCAGGCGTTGTTCGGCGGCCAGGGCCAGCAAATACTGCTGGCCGAGCGAGAAGACCAGGGCGCCATCGCGGCGCGGCGACACCCAGCCGCGGCTCATCGCCTGGTTGCTCGGGCATTTGACGAACGGGCCGCGCCCCAGTTGCTCTTCGAGTTTGGCGAGGTCGATGGCCCACGGCGCCGGCAGGCGATAAAGCTGGAGGTTTTTGAACCACATATGAATACCTGAAAGAGGTTGAAGGACCCGGCAACGCCGGATCGGAAATCGGCCTCCGGAAAGCGGAAGACCGGCAAGGCGCCGGGCGCCCTGTAAACGGAATACCGGACCGCAGCTTGCCGGTCCGGTTTGGTGGAGGCGGGCCGGGCCCGCGGCTGTTATTTCCTGGTGCTGCCCAGCTTACCGATCATGACTTCGACCGCCGAGCGCATTTCGGCATCGCTCAGGTTGGCCATGCCGCCGCGGGCCGGCATGGCGTTATGGCCATTGATCGCCGACTTGACCAGCGGCTCGACGCCGTTCTTCAGGCGCGGCGTCCAGGCCTCGACATCGCCGATTTTCGGCGAGCCGTTCTTGCCGGTGGCGTGGCATTCCTGGCAGCGTTCCTCGACGATCTGGGCGCCGCTGTGGGTGTGCGGCGCGCTGTACGGCTTGGCGGTATCGGCCGCCTTGCCGCCGCTGACCATGTAGGCCACGGCACGGCTCATTTCGACATCGCTCAGCGCCGCCTGGCCGCCGTGGGCCGGCATGTTGCGCACGCCGGTGATGGCATTGCCGGTCAGCTTGTCCATGCCCTTGGCGGCCCGTTCGGACCAGGCAGCCCGGTCGCCGATCTTCGGTGCGCCGTCCTTGCCGGTGGCGTGGCAGCCGGCACAGACTGTTTCCACGACCTCCTTGCCGCTACGGTCGGCGGCCTGCGCCGGACCGGAACAAAGCAGCATGGTGGCGAAAGGCAGCAAGCCGGCGAAAACCATTTTTGTCTTTTTCACAGTGGACCCCTGTTGTCTTGATGAATATCAATTCGTATTTTACTCAGGCCGCGCCGGCCCGGCCGCCTATTTTTTTCGGAAAATAACGTCCCAGACGCCGTGCCCGAGGCGTAAGCCGCGGTTTTCGAACTTGGTCAGCGGGCGGTAATCCGGGCGCGGCGCGAAACCGTCGGCGGTGTTTTCCAGGGCCGCTTCGCCGGACAGCACCTCCAGCATCTGGTGGGCGTACTCCTCCCAGTCGGTGGCGCAGTGGAAATAGCCGCCCGGCTTCAGGCGCGAGGCGAGCAGCGCGACGAACGGCGGCTGGATCAGCCGACGCTTGTTATGGCGCGCCTTGTGCCAGGGATCGGGAAAGAAGACATGGACGCCGTCCAGCGAGCCTTCCGGCAGCATGTCGCGGACCACTTCGACGGCGTCGTGCTGGCAGATGCGCAGGTTGTCCAGTTCGCGCACGGCGATCTGCTTGCACAGCGCACCGACGCCCGGCACATGCACTTCGACGCCGAGGTAGTCGATGTCGCGGTTGGCATCGGCGATTTTGGCCGTGGTTTCGCCCATGCCGGTGCCGATTTCCAGCACCTTCGGATTGGCGCGGCCATAGATTGCTGCCAGGTCGACGGGCGCGGCCCGATAGACGACGCCGATCTTCGGCATCATCTCGGCGTAGTAGTTTTCCTGCGCCGCCGACATGCGGCCGGCCCGGCGCACGTAACTCTTGATGTGGCCGTGGCCTTCACGGCCTTCGCTATAGGTGCCGTCGCCTTCGATGGCGGGCTGGATCAACGGGGTGTCGCTCATGAACCGATCAGTCCGGAAGTCGGCGACGAAGGGTCGGCCGAGTAGTATTTGCGGGCCATGCGGCCGGCCAGGAAAGCCTCGCGGCCGGCTTCGACGCCCTTCTTCATGGCGCTGGCCATCAGCACGGGATTCTTGGCGTGGGCGATGGCGGTATTCATCAGCACGCCGTCGCAGCCGAGTTCCATGGCGATCGCCGCATCCGACGCGGTGCCGACGCCGGCATCGACGATGATCGGCACCTTGGCGTTGTCGATGATCAGACGGAGGTTCCACGGGTTCACGATGCCCATGCCGGAACCGATCAGCGAGGCGAGCGGCATGACCGCGACGCAGCCGATGTCTTCCAGCATCTTGCACTGGATCGGGTCGTCGGCGCAGTAGACCATCACCTGGAAACCTTCCTTGACCAGCGTGGTGGCGGCCTTCAGGGTTTCCGGCATGTTCGGGAAGAGGTTGGTCGGGTCGCCGAGCACTTCCAGCTTGCACAGCGGATGGCCGTCGAGCAGTTCGCGCGCCAGGCGCAGCGTGCGCACCGCGTCGTCGGCGCTATAGCAGCCGGCGGTATTGGGCAGGATGGTGAATTGCGACGGCGGTACCGCATCCAGCAAGTTGGGCTGGCTGGCGTCCTGGCCGATGTTGACGCGGCGGACGGCGACGGTGACGATTTCGGCGCCGGAAGCGTCGAGCGCCGCCCGCGTTTCGGCGAAATCCTTGTACTTGCCGGTGCCGACCAGCAAGCGCGAACGGTACGCCTTGCCGGCGATGGTCAGTTGATGCATGGAGCTTTCTCCGGTTCAGCCGCCGCCGACGGCGACGACGATTTCGAGTTGGTCGCCCGAAGCCAGCGGCGTGGTCGCGTGCTGGCTTTTCGGGACAATTTCGCCGTTCTTTTCGACGGCGATGCGCTTGCCGGCGTAACCCAGGACTTCAACCAGGCCGGCGACGGTCAGCGCTGCGGGGAACTGGCGGGATTCGCCATTGATCTTGATGTCTAGCATCGGGCTATTTTAACAAGCCGCGCGGCTTGCGCGGCGCGCTCGTAAAGAGCCGGTCATACAGCCAGTTGGGCAGCAGGCGCAGGAGCTTGGCGACAATGCCCATCGGCCAGGGGATCACCGCGTAGCTCACACCGCGTTCGATGGCCCGGGCGAAACGCGGCGCCGCCTGTTCGGCGGGCATCAGAAAAGGCATGCGGTAAGGGTTGATCGCCGTCATCGGGGTGGCGATGTAGCCGGGGGCGATGGTCACCACCTTGATGCCGGCCGGTCGCATTTCCAGGCGCAGGCTTTCGAGATAGGCGATGGCCGCCGCTTTCGAGGCGGAATAGGCTTCCGCCCCCGGCAGGCCGCGAATGCCGGCCACCGAGGCGATGCCGGCCAGCCTTTTCGTACCGCCGGCCAGTTTCATGGCCGGAATGAATGGCGCAAACGTCGCCGCCATGCCGAAAACATTGATGTCCATGACCCGCCGGAAAGCCGCCAGATCCTCGGCGCACTCGGTCAGCGTGCCGGCCGACACCCCGGCGCTGGCGATCACGATATCCGGGACGCCGACACGGGCCATGAAGTCGGCTGCCGCCGCCTGCAGCGCCGGGGCGTCGCAGACATCCAGCGGATAGCAGGCATGGCCGCCGCCGAGACGCCGGTTCAGGGCCTCAAGGGCATCGCCGCGACGCGACGCCAGGCCGAGACGGGCGCCCTGCCCGGCATAGTAAACGGCAAGCGCCTCGCCGATACCCGACGAGGCGCCCGTGATGAAGACCTTCAATGCCAATTATTTCTTGCCGGATTTCTCGGCGCGCGCCTTGGCGATCAGCTTGTCGGTGACGGCCAGCTTGTCGGTGAAGCTCATGTCGCCGACCAGGTACTTGCCGTCGACGGCAATCGCCGGCACACCGGTGATCTTGTAGGCCTGCGCCAGCTGGTCGCCGCGCTTGGCCTTGCTCATGACGCCGAAGGACGCGAAGGCATCGTTGAATTTCTTCATATCGACGCCCTTCTTGGCCACCCAACCGGTCAGCGCCTTGTCGTCGAAGAGGTTGATCCCTTCGCCGTGGATGGCCTTGAACACTTCGCCATCCAGCCGCGCCAGGTCGCCGGTCACTTCCAGCGTGTAATACAGCTTGGCGACCCCCATCCAGGCGGCGCGACCGAAAGTGATCGGCACCCGCTTGAAGACCACGTCGCCCGGCAGCTTCGCGGCCCAGGCGCTGACCAGCGGATTGAAGTCGCTGCAGTGCGGGCAGCCGTAGCTGAAGAACTCGATCACTTCGATCTTGCCCGGATCGTCGGTGGCCTGCACCGGCGTCACTGCCGTGTAATCCTTGCCGGCGGTTTGCGCCAGCACAGGCAAGGACAGGGCGGCGCCGAGGGCGAAACTGGCGGCGAGGAGGCTACGACGGGCAAAATTCATGGATTACTCCTTGTTCTTGGCTAGTTGGGCTTCGACGCCGGCTTTGGCAAGCTCGGCACGCACTTTGTTCAGTTCTTCGATCTTGGTGTAAGGGCCGACCCGCACGCGGTACAGCGTCTTGTCCTGGATCATCACCTGCTGGATGACGGCTTCCACACCCATAAACGCCAGTTTGGCCTTTTGGTTGTCAGCATCCTGCGCCGTGCTGAAGGAACCGGCCTGCAGGAAGAGCGGCGTCTTGCTTTCCTTGGACTCTTCTTTCTTGTCCTCTTTCTTCTCTTCCTTCTTCGCTTCTTCCTTCTTCACTTCCGGCTTGCCGGCCTTGTCCGGCACGGCGTCGGTCTTGCCGGGCAGGATGTCGTAGAACTGGAAGCGCTTCTCGGGCACCGGATCGCCCGGCTTGCCCGGCAGCGCGACCGGTTTGGCCGGCTTGCCGTTGGCGGCGGCGACTTCCGGCCGGGCCGGTGCCTGTCCTTGCGGCTTGCTGGCGAAGGGCAGCGGCGACTTGTTCATGTACCAGACGACCCCGGCAGCGGCGGCAACGCCGACCACCAGGCCGATGAACATGCCGACCAGCGTGCCGCCGGCCGCCTTCTTCTTGGCCGGAGCATTCTTGCGGGGTTTCATGTCACGGCTCATCGTTCTTCCTTACATCGATTCCGGGCAGCTGACGCCCAGGATGGCCAGGCCATTGCGGATCACCTGGCGCACGGCGGCGGCCAGCGCGACGCGGGCATCGCGCAGGGCGGCATCGTCGACCAGCATGCGCTCGGCGTTGTACCAGCCATGGAATTCGCCAGCCAGATCCTTCAGGTAGAAGGCGATCAGGTGCGGCGCCAGTTCGCGGGCCGAACTTTCGATGACGTCGCGGAATTCGGCCAGCTTGCTGGCGAGGGCCAGTTCGCGCGGATTATCGAGCAACTTGAGGTCGGCCTCGGCCAAAGTGGCCAGGTCGCCGCCCCACTGGTTGATCACCGAACAGACGCGGGCATGGGCGTACTGGATGTAATAGACCGGGTTCTCGTTGGTCTGGCTCTTGGCGAGGTCGAGGTCGAAATCGAGATGCTGGTCCGATTTGCGCAGCGCGTAGAAGAAACGGCAGGCGTCGTTGCCGACTTCGCGGCGCAGTTCGCGCAGCGTGACGAATTCGCCGGAACGCGTTGACATCGAGGCTTTCTGGCCGTTGCGGTAGAGCACCGCAAACTGGACCAGTGCCACCTGCAGTTTGGCGGGATCGAGGTCGAGCGCCGAAATGGCGCCATTCACCCGGGCGATGTAGCCGTGGTGGTCGGCCCCCCAGATGTTGATGACTTTGTCGAAACCGCGTTCGTACTTGTTCAGGTGGTAGGCGATGTCGGAGGCGAAATAGGTGTACAGGCCGTTTTCGCGCTGGACGACGCGGTCCTTCTCGTCGCCGAAAGTGGTCGATTTGAACCAGCGGGCGCCGTTCTGCACATAGAGGTGGCCCTTCTTTTCCAGCAGGTCGACGCAACGCGCCACCAGGCCGGTATCGAACAGCGCCTGCTCGGAGAACCAGACGTCGAAATGGACGCCGAACTCTTCCAGATCGTCGCGACAGTCGGCCAGTTGCTCGGACAGCGCGTGCTGATGGACATAGGTCCAGTCCGGGCCGAGCAGGGTCTTGGCATTGGCGATCAGGGCATCGAGATGCTGGTCGCGCTGGCGCTTGGCCTCGTCATCGGCCCGCTCCGCGTCGGGCAGGCCGGGCGTACCGGCGAGCACGTCGGCGGCCTGGCGGACGAACTTGGCGCCATGCGCCGCCGTCATCTGCCTGGCCATCTCGCGCACGTAGTCGCCCTGGTAAGCGTTGGGCAGGAAGGGCACGGCAATGCCATGCTGGTCGAGATAGCGCAGCCAGGTGGACAGGCCGAGGATATCCATCTGCCGGCCGGCATCATTGACGTAGTACTCGCGCGTCACATCCCAGCCGGCGAAGGCCAGCAGCGTGGACAGGGAAGCGCCGTAGGCCGCGCCGCGGCCATGGCCAACGTGCAGCGGACCGGTCGGGTTGGCCGAGACGAATTCGACCTGCACCTTCTGCCGGCCGCCCTGGGTCGAGCGACCGAAATTCTCGCCTTCGATCAGCACCAGCTTGACCGCATCGGTCTTGCTGCCGGCGTCGAGAGTGAAATTGATGAAGCCGGCGCCGGCCACTTCGGCCTTGGTGACCAGGGTCGAGGGCGGCAGTTCGCTGACCAGCTGCTGGGCGATTTCGCGCGGATTCTTCTTCAGCGCCTTGGCAAGTTGCATGGCCAGATTGGTCGCGAAGTCGCCGTGTGTTGGGTCGCGCGGGCGTTCGAGCTGGATGGGAGTATTGGTTGCAGACGGGGCAACGCTGTCGAGCGCCTGTTGCAGCAGCGCGGTCAGCCGGGATTTGACGTCGAGGGCCATTGATTTGTAGCTAAAAAAGCAAAAGCGCGATTATACGCTGCCCGGCGCTACATATCGGGCGGCATCAGCAGCGTCGACCAGGCGGCCAGCTTTTCGGCGTAGCTGCGCGCCGCATGGGCCGGGCTGGTCGACGGCAAGCGGAAGAGTTGCAGCGGCATCCCGGCCAGGCCGGGCAGGACGCGCCGCCGGAACGCCGCCTCGGCCGCCGCACCATTGAAATAGACGCGGGAAATGGCGGGATGGGCGGCAAAAAAGGCGGCAAAATCATTGACCGCCACCGAGCCCCCGACAATATCGGCATCCAGGCTGCCGTCGCGCCGGCAGGCGGCTATCACGTCCCACAGCGCAATGCCCGCCGCCTGCAGCTTTTCCAGGCGCTCGCCATAAGGCAGGTCAGGGCCGGCCCCCAGCAGGTCGCCCATGATCCGCCAGAAGGCGTTGCGGGGATGGGCGTAGTAGCGGTCGGCCTGCAGCGAAGCCCGCCCCGGCATGCTGCCGAGGATCAGCCGGCACGCCGCCGCATCGGCGACGGGCGGAAAGCAGTGGACCACGGACAATCCCGCAACCGCCCGCGCTCAGCCCGCCATGACGCGGTTCTTGCCGGCGCGCTTGGCCATGTACATGGCCTGGTCGGCCCGCTTGATGGCGTCGGCGCCCGACTCGTCCGGCGCCAGCTGGGCGACGCCGGCGCTGAAGGTGATCAGCACCTTGTCCTTGCCGGACAGGAAGAAGGCCTTGGTCAATTCCCGCTGCAGGCGGACCATGGCCTCGACGCCCTCGTCCAGCCGCGTATCCGGCATCACGATGATGAATTCCTCGCCGCCGTAGCGGGCCAGCGTATCGGACGGCCGCATGCAGCGACGGGCGACATTGGCGAGGTGGATGAGGGCATGGTCGCCGGCTTCATGTCCCAGCCGGTCATTGAGCTTCTTGAAATTGTCGATGTCGAGCAGGCACAGCGAAAGCGGCGTTTCCTTGCGCACCATGCCGCCGATTTCACGGGCCAGAGCCTCGTCCAGCCCCTTGCGGTTGAGGGCATCGGTCAGCGGATCGTGGCGGGCCAGGGCGCTGGCACTGTCGAGTTCGCGATGCAGCTGAACCAGCTCGAGTTCCGTCGCCAGCACGCGTTCCTGCAGGGATTTCAGCTGCTCGCGGGAAGTCGACGACTCTTCCGCCATGGCCCGGGCGCTGGCAATCACCTCATTCAACAGCGGCGCCAGATCCTCGATCCGCTTGACCTGCTCGATCTGCCGGGCGCTCTCCTCGATCTTGTTCTGGAAGCTGGCGCTCGACTCGTTCATCGTCGCCAGCCGCTCGATGAAAGCGCCCAGCATGTGCCGCATTTCTTCCTGGACTTCGATGGTGCGGCTCTTTGCCTCGTGCTGCTTGACCATCACGTCGCGCAGGCGGCGCTCCATGTCGTCCAGGTGGCGCAGGGTGAGCGGCGGCGCCACGGCGGCAAGCAGGCCGTCGATCTGGCCTTTGAGCCAGTTGTCGTCGAGGCTGAGCTCGCCGATGTTTTCGATAATCAGATGCAGCAGCTTGAGCAGGGACTCCCTGATCTCGACCTGCTCCTCGGCGGCAAACAGCGCCTGATGGCTGAGGCTGGCCAGCCGGCGCTCGACCTCGGCGACGTCGACCACCGGTTGCCGCAGGGCCTGCAGGAACTCGGCCCCCATCGCCAGCAGGCGCTCGTTGTCGTCGCCCAGCGCCGGCAGCACCGACTCGACGAAACGCGCCAGCCGTTGTGCCAGGCTGGCGGGCAGCGGCAAAACCACCGGACTGGCGGCCTGCGGCGCCGGTACGGCCGCCGCCAGAAAAGCCAGCAAGGCTTCCTGGACGCCGATCCAGCTGCGTCGCCCGATGGCGGCATCGAGCTGGGCCAGCTGTTTTTCCTGGATATCATTGCGCGCCGTCAGCTCGCCCGCGATCTGCCGCAACGGCTGATCCGGGAAGGAGGCGACGTTGGGCAGATCGGCAATTTCGTTGTAGCAGGCCTGGTAGTTGCCGGGCGTCGGCGCCAGATGACGGACCGCCAGCAGCTTGAGTGCTTCCCGGGCTATCTCGGAGGGAATCTTGTTTTCATTCATGCTGGCGGCAGAGCTTTCGCGGCGGGCACCACAGTCAGGGAGGCGTTCGCTGCAGTTTAACGCAACAGACAGGCGGCTACCACGCCCGTTTACCGAATGTCCAAAAGCGCAAATGGCACGGCCACAACCGCCGCCCCCGTGTTAACATCGTCGTTTAGCTTTTTTGCCCGGTCTGTCCGGCATTGCCTGCCGCCATGCGCCTCCTTCGTCTGCTCAAGATCGCCTCCGTGGCCAGCCGTTTCGGACTGGACGAGATGGTGCTCGAACATGAGCCGAGCGGCCGCCTGGCCCGCCTAGCCAACGCGCTGCAATTCTGGCGCGACCTGTCGACACCGCGCGCCGAACGGCTGCGCCTGGCCCTCGAAGCCCTCGGCCCGATTTTCGTCAAGTTCGGCCAGGTGCTGTCTACCCGCCGCGACCTGATGCCGGCCGACATTGCCGATGAACTCGCCAAACTGCAGGATCGCGTGCCGCCTTTCGCTTCCGAGCTCGCCCTGGCGGAAATCGAGAAAGCCTACGGCCGCCCGGCCAGCGCGGTATTCGCCGAATTCGACCCGGTTCCCATCGCCTCGGCTTCCATCGCCCAGGTCCATTTCGCCAAACTGCGCGAAGAGGACGGCGGCCATGAAGTGGCGGTCAAGATTCTGCGCCCCAACATGCTGTCGGTGATCGAGCACGACCTGGCGCTGATGGACAATTTCGCGCTGCTCCTCGAAACCCTGTGGGCCGACGGCAAGCGCCTGAAGCCGCGGGAAGTGGTCGCTGAATTCGCCAAATACCTGCGCGACGAACTGGACCTGATGCGCGAGGCGGCCAATGCCTCGCAACTGCGCCGCAATTTCGTCGATTCGAAACTGCTGATCGTGCCGGAAGTGCATTGGGACTGGTGCACCTCGACGGTGATGGTGATGGAAAGGATGACCGGTACGCCGATTTCGCAGATCGACAAGCTGCGGGCCGACGGCATCGACCTCTCGAAACTGTCGGCGGCCGGCGTCGAAATCTTCTTCACCCAGGTTTTCCGCGACGGCTTCTTCCATGCCGACATGCACCCCGGCAACATTTTCGTTGCCGCCGACGGCCGTTACATCGCGCTCGATTTCGGCATCGTCGGCACGCTGACCGATTCCGACAAGAACTACCTGGCGCAGAATTTCCTCGCCTTCTTCCGCCGCGACTACAAGCGTGTCGCCGAAGCCCACATCGAGTCGGGTTGGGCGCCGAAAGATACTCGCGTCGACGAATTCGAAGCCGCCATCCGCGCCGTCTGCGAGCCGATTTTCGACCGGCCGCTGAAGGATATTTCCTTCGGCAAGATCCTGCTCCGGCTGTTCCAGACTTCGCGCCGCTTCAACGTCGAAATCCAGCCGCAGCTGGTCATGCTGCAAAAGACGCTGCTCAATATCGAAGGCCTCGGTCGCCAGCTCGACCCCGAACTCGACTTGTGGAAAACCGCCAAGCCCTTCCTAGAACGCTGGATGAGCGAACAGATCGGCTGGCGCGGCCTGGTCAAGACATTCAAGCAGGAAGCGCCCTACCTGGCGCGCAGCCTGCCGCAACTGCCGCGCCTCGTCCACCAGGCCCTGGCCCGGCCAGCCAAGGCCGACCTGCAACCGCAACTCGAGCGCCTGATCGCCGCCCAGCAACAGCAGAACCGCTGGCTGGTCATCATCGCCCTGCTGCTCGCCGGCTTGGTCGCCGCCCTGCTCCGCTAAGCCCGAATGACTACTGCAACACTGGATACCTTCACCGAGGACGACATCGTCGACTGGCTCGGCCATGACGAAATCGCCAAAGCCCGGCCTTACGTCGACCTGGTGCAGGAACTCGATGTCGAAAGCGAGCGCATTCGCGCCATCGTTCCCGGCTCGGCCCGCAAACCCTATACCGCCATCGCCCGCCTCGTGCAGCACAAGACGGGCAATGTCTCGCTGATCAGCGGCTGCACCTGCCCGGTCGGCGTCGATTGCAAGCATGTCGCGGCGATGCTGCTCAAGGCGATCGAAGAGCGCAACCCGGTCGAACGGGTCAGCCCCGGCGTCCTGTCCTGGGTCGAGGACCTGCGCCGCGCTTCGGTCGCCGTCGCCAAGAAGAAGGCGCGACCGTCCGGCGCCCGCCAGCAGATTTATTACATCCTGAAATGGACGGTGGATCGCCGGCATTTCGGCATCGAGATCCGCAAGGGAAAATTCCCGGAAAGTGCCGAGGAGTGGTGGAAAATCGACCGCGCCCTGGTCACGCCGCCGCAATTCGTCAATGAGGAAGATCTCGGCATCCTGCGCCTGATCTGGGCCGACCGCGGCCAGGAAAGCGGCCTGCGCGCCTTCGCCCTCGGCCAGAAGCACGGCGCCGAAGCCCTGCAGCGGATGGCGGCAAGCCAGCGCCTCTACCCCGAGGATGACCTCGGTCTGCCGCTGCACCTCGGTGCGACCCGGCCGGCCGGCATCGGCTGGCAGGTCGATGCCGCCGGCTTCCAGCGCCCCTATCTGAAGCCCGAACCGGCGGCCGAGATGATCGTGCCGGTCGATCCGCCCTGGTATCTCGACGCCGACGGCGGCGAAATCGGGCCGCTCGAAGTGACCGGCAATCCGGCCATGGTCAACAAGCTGTTCAGCCTGCCGCCGCTCTCCGCCAAGGAAGCGGCGCTGGTCGCCGAAGCCCTGTCCGAACTGGCCCCCGAACTGCCGCCGCCGGCCGAGGACGCCAATGCCCGGCTGCGCCTGATCGAAGCGCCCTTGCAGGCCATCCTCCAGCTCGACACCATCCACACCCACGGCTACCGCGCCTGGCGCGGTTATCCGCAGAGTTTCAGCGGTGGCCCGATCGATGTCGCGCGGGTCATTTTCCGCTATGCCGACGCCGAGATCAGGCCGGATGAACGGCATGAATTCATCACCCTGCCGGAAGGCGAGACAGTTCGCCTGAAGCGCCGGCCGGACGCCGAAGCCGCCGCCCTCAAGGCGCTGGTCGGCAGCGGCCTGGAAAAAATCCCCGGCCACACCCTCTATACCTTCGGCAGCCCGCCGGAAGGCGTTTACGGCCTGGCCGGCGAGGACGAGTGGAGCGCCTTCATGCAGGGCGGCGTCGAACGCCTGAAGGCGGCCGGGTGGCAGATCGAATTCCCCGAGGATTTTCGCCACCACGTGCTCGACGTCGACGGCTGGGAAGCCGACCTGGTCGAAGCTGAAGGCGGCTGGTTCGACCTCGACATGGGGATCATCGTCGAAGGCCAGCGCCTGCCGCTGGCGCCGCTGCTGGCCGGGCTTTTCCGGCGCGACGCGCGCTGGCTGGAAGCGCTGCAACTGGCTTTCATCCCGGACGACGAGCCGATCGAGTTGCAAACCGCCCACGGCAAGCGCCTGCGCGTCCCGGCCGGCCGCATCAAGCCGCTGGCGGCGACGCTGATCGACCTTTTCGATGGCTTCACTGGCGGCGAAACCCTGCGCTTGTCGCGCTTCGACGCACCGCGCCTGGCCGAACTGAACGACACCAGCCGCTGGCAATTCCGCGGCCAGGGCGACGTGCTGGCCATGGCCGACAAGCTGCGCGCCGCCCAGGGCATCGTAGACATCGAACCGCCGGCCGGCCTCGGGCTGGAACTGCGTCCGTACCAGAAGGAAGGCCTGGCCTGGCTGCAATTCCTGCGCGAACAGAACCTGTCGGGCATCCTGGCCGACGACATGGGCCTCGGCAAGACGGCGCAAACCCTGGCCCACCTGTTGCTGGAAAAGGAAAGCGGCCGCCTCGACCGGCCGTCGCTGATCGTGCTGCCGACTTCGCTGATCTTCAACTGGAAGAACGAGGCG
Organism: Bacteroidota bacterium; assembly: GCA_050259955.1. GTDB lineage: Bacteria > Pseudomonadota > Gammaproteobacteria > Burkholderiales > Rhodocyclaceae > Azonexus. Next base: position 61,676 of record JBLNBM010000024.1, on the reverse strand, counting down.
GCGCGTTTCGCCCCGGCGCTGAAGGTGCTGTCGCTGCATGGCCCGGAACGCAAGAACCGCTTCGCCGAAATTGCCGAGCACGACGTCGTGCTCACCACCTATCCGCTGCTCTGGCGCGATGCCGAAGTCTTGATGCAGCACAGCTACCACCTGCTCATTCTCGACGAGGCGCAGACCGTCAAGAACGCCCAGAGCCAGAGCGCCGAAGCGGTGCGCAAGATCGACGCCCGGCATCGCCTGTGCCTGACCGGCACTCCGCTCGAGAACCACCTCGGCGAGCTGTGGAGCCAGTTCGACTTCCTGCTGCCCGGCTTTCTCGGCACCAGCAAGCAATTCACCAAGCACTGGCGGACGCCGATCGAGAAACAGGGCGACGCCCAGCGCCGCAGCCTGCTCGCCCGCCGCATCCGGCCCTTCATCCTGCGCCGCAAGAAGGAAGACGTGGCGCGGGAACTGCCGCCGAAGACCATCATCGTGCGCAGCGTCGAACTCGAAGGCAGCCAGCGCGATCTCTACGAAACGGTGCGCGCCGCGATGGATGCCAAGGTGCGCGACGAAATCGCCAGCAAGGGCTTCGCGCGCAGCCAGATCGTCATCCTCGACGCCCTGCTGAAATTGCGCCAGGTCTGCTGCGACCCGCGCCTGGTCAAGGCCACCGCCGCCCAACGGGTGAAGGAAAGGGCGAAGCTCGACCTGCTGATGGCGATGCTGCCGGAACTGGTCGACGAAGGCCGCCGCATCCTGCTCTTTTCGCAATTCACCAGCATGCTGGCGCTGATCGAGGACGAACTGAACGCCATCGGCATTCCCTACGCGCTGCTCACCGGCAGCACCGACGACCGCGAAAAGCCGATTCAGCGCTTCCAGAACGGCGAAGTGCCGATTTTCCTGATCAGCCTCAAGGCCGGCGGCGTCGGCCTCAACCTGACCACCGCCGACACCGTGATCCATTACGACCCGTGGTGGAACCCGGCCGTCGAGAACCAGGCCACCGACCGGGCGCACCGCCTCGGCCAGGACAAGCCGGTGTTCGTCTACAAGTTGATCGTCAGCGGCAGTATCGAGGAAAAGATTCTCGCCCTGCAGGAACGCAAGGCGGAACTGGCGGCTGGCATCCTGTCGGAAGACCGCAGCGTCGACATCAAGTTCGGCAACGACGACCTGGCGGCGCTGTTCGAGCCTTTACCCGGCTAGGCGCGCGCGACGCAGCCAGTGGAGCAGCGTCGCGTAAAGCAGCGCCGGATCGACCGGCTTGCTGACGAAATCGTTCATGCCGGCAGCCAGGCAGTTAGCCTTGTCCTCGGCGAAAACATTGGCCGTCATCGCCAGGATGGGCAACGAACGGCCGGCCGGCAACTGGCGGATACGCCGCGTCGCCGCCAGGCCATCCAGGCGCGGCATCTGCATGTCCATCAGGACTAGCGCATAGGTGTTGCGTTCCACCTGCTCGATGGCCTCGATGCCATCGACCGCGCTGTCGATGGCCAGCCCGACATCTTCGAGCAGCATGCTGGCCACTTCGCGATTGACCGGATCGTCCTCGACGAGCAGGATCCGCGTGCCGGCGTAATCACGGCGCAGAACCAGTTCGGCATCCTCGGGCGCCACGATTTCGGGCGGCACTGCCTGCTCGATGGCCTGGCGGCGCAGCCGGGCGGTGATCCAGAATGTGCTGCCGACACCGGGCGTGCTGTCGGCGCCGGATTCGCCGCCCATCAACTGGGCGATGTGGCGGGTGATGGCCAGCCCGAGCCCGGTGCCGCCGTATTTGCGCGAACTCGAGCTGTCGGCCTGCTCGAAGGGATTGAACAGCCGCACCAGCACGGCAGGTTCGATGCCGATGCCGCTGTCGCGCACTTCGAGGCGGACCAGCACGCCGCTTGCATCTTCGTCGATGACGCGGGCGCGCAGGCGGATGGAACCATGTTCGGTGAACTTGATCGCATTGTTGGCGTAATTGAGCAAAGCCTGCTTCAGGCGAGTGGCATCGCCGAGCAGGCAGTGCGGCAGGCCGGCGACATCGACGTCGACCGCCAGGCCCTTGGCCTGGGCGCCCTGCGCCAGCATCTCGGCGACTTCGCCGACCAGGGTATCGAGCGCCAGCGGCGCTTCTTCGAGCAGGAACTTGCCGGCCTCGATCTTCGACAGGTCGAGGATGTCGTTGATCAGCGCCAGCAGGTGCTGCCCGGCATTCTCGATGCGCTCGACCTGCTCGCCCTGCTCGACGTTCAGCCCGGTGCGGCGCAGCAGATGCACGGTGCCGAGAATGGCGTTCATCGGGGTACGGATTTCGTGGCTCATGTTGGCCAGGAAACTGCTCTTGGCGCGCGTCGCCGACTCGGCGGTTTCCTTGGCTTCGCGCAACTGCCGCTCGATGCGCTGGCGTTCGCTGATATCGCGGACGAAAGTGATGAAGCGGGCCGGTTCGAGCAAGGTGGCGGGGCGATAGAACAGGGTGACATTGACCGGCAGCAGGCGACCGTCGCGATGCTGGTTCACGGTATCGAAACTGGAACTCTCCTGGCGGCGCATGGCCGCCGTCGCTTCGACAAAAGTGTCGGCCGCGAAATTCGGATCGATGTCGGCGATCCTGAAAGCCTGCATCTCCTCGGGGCTGTAGCCCAACATCTCGGCGGCGGCGCGATTGGCATAGACCAGCCGGCCGCTGGCGCAATCGATCCAGTGAATGCCGATGCCGACCCGGTCCATCGCAAATTCGGTCTGTTCGAGCCGGGCGTTGGCAGTCGCCAGATCGCGGGTTCGTTCGCCGACCAGGCGTTCGAGATGCTGGCGATGTTGCGCCAGCTCCGCCTCGCTGGCGCGCAGCGCTTCCTCGATACGCCGGCGCTCGGTGATTTCGCGCGCAATGCCGAGAATGCCGATCAGATGGCCATCGTCGCCGCGCATCGGGGTCTTGATGGTTTCGAACAGGCCGCGGTAGCCGTTGTCGGCAAAGGTCAGCCATTCGTCGTTGAGGCTTGGGCCGTTCGCCTCCATCGCCGCCCGGTCGCTCTGGCGGAAGCGTTCTGCCTGTTCGCCGCCCATGAAGTCGTCGTCGGTGCGGCCGACGATATCGTATTCGCTGGCGTTGAACAGACGCGAAAATGTCGGATTGCAGGAAAGGTAGACGCCATCCTGGTCCTTGACCCAGACCAGGTCGGGAATGGCCCCGTAGAGGCTGTCCAGGAAAGCCCGTTCGCGCTCACTCTGGGCGAGCGCCACGGCGAGTTCTGCCCGGGCATCGTCGCGGTCGGCTGCCAGCGCCTGGGTCAGGCGTTCGTTGTTACGGCAGAGGATGATCGCCTTGGCCAGGTTGGCCAGCACCGGCTGGAAAATCTGGGTCAGCGGCAGGCCGTGGTCGGCCGGCGCCAGCGACAACAGCAGGATGGTCGACTGCCCGTCGATCGGCAGGCGCAGGCAATGCGCATAGTTCTGATCGAGCGACAGCGGCGCCAGCAGGGCGGCGTCCGTCAACAATTCGACCTTGCCGTCCACCAGGCCGGGCGGCAGGTTGAAACGCTCGCCGCAACGCTCGACCAGCAGGTAATCGCCGATCGCCGCGGCCAGCCTGGCCGAGTGACCGAATTCGGAATCTTCCTGCTCGACAAAGATGACGCCGGCCGGAAACGAGGTATGGAAAAGCAGGCGCTGCAGGGTCTTCTTCAGCAGGCTGTCGAGACGAATTTCGCTGCCGATGGTCAGCGACAGGTCGTAGAGGACGCTGAGTATCTGTTCGCGGTTCATGGTTCCCGCCAGGGCGCGCAGACCAGCGTTGCGTTATGGAACATCGGGTAGCCCCAGCGCACGGTGCTGCCAATTTCGCCCAGCGACAGCGCACCGGCCATTTCCGCCACGCCGGTCGCGGCGCTCAGCGCTTGCAGTTCGCTCGGCGCCGCGTCGCCCAGATGCATGCGCCGGCCGGCGCAATAGAAAGTCAGCAGCGGCTTTCCCTGCAGGCTGCCATTTTCATCGTTCAACTTGCCGGCCAGCCGCTCGATGCAGCCATTGCCCCCGGCCGCCGGCGCCTTGAGCAGGACCAGCACCGAGTTCTCGGGAATCTCGCCGACGCAGAACAGTGAATCGTCTTCGGCAATCGCCACGGGAATGCGGACAACCACGTCGCCATTGGCGCGCAGGATGCCGAAAGGAAAATGCACGGCATGCTGGTAGAAATTGTCGCGGGTCAGTTCAATGCCGTATTCGGCCTTGATGATTTCCTGATAGACCGCGAAAGCCGGCCGCCAGTCGATCATCGCGATCCGGTTACCGTCGGTCGAGGTCGCGCTCATCGCCCGCTCCGGCCGGGCAAAACCGTGTTCCAGCACGACCGCGACATTACCCGGCAGCAGCAGGCCAAGCACGCAATCGCCGACCGCCCGCTCTCCATCGAACAGGCAGGGCATGGGCTGGAAAGTTTCGCTGCCGGCATTGACACCGGCGTAGTCGACGCGATTGGACAATTCGAGATAGAGGCCGTCGAGCAAGCTGGCGATGTTCGGCACCATGCTATCGAAGACCAGGAAAAGGGTCGGTTTCGCCGCCCCGGCCGGCAGCGCCTTGAGGCCGTCGCGAACCGCGGTCACGATACGCTCGACGCCCGCTCCCGCGCCATCATTGATCGCGGGCAGCAGGAAATGCGGCGGCATGACGTCGAAAGGCAGCAGCCAGGCGCCGTCCGCCACGAAACGCTGCTCCACGACCAGAGCCGGGAAAATGGCCCCGACCAGCGCAATGCCCTGTGCCCGGCAGGCGGCCTGCAGCAATGGCAACTGATCCTTTTCCGCCTCGGGCAGCAGGGCGAATATCCCGCCCCGCATATTTTCCAGAGGCCACGCCTGCAAGGCCTGCTCAATGGCTACGGCGTTCAGCTCGATATGGCGCATCGCAATTTCCCCCGCTTCGATTGTAGAGCGATTGCCGCCTTTGGGCTACCGGCGTCAGACCAGAAAAGGCGTCGCTTCAAGACGGGCGAGCAGGCCCAGCAAGGCATGGCGTACGGATTGTTCGCGGACGGCCGCCCGATCGCCGGCAAACTGAACGGTCTGCGCCTGACAACCGCCGGCCCGCTGCGCCCAGGCAAAGCAGACAGTACCCACCGGCTTGTCCGGCGAGCCGCCGCCCGGCCCGGCGATGCCGGTGATCGCCACCGCCCAGTCGGCCCGACTGTGGGCCAGCGCGCCCTGCGCCATTGCCCGCGCCGTCGCCTCGGACACGGCACCGTGGCGGGCCAACGTCGTCTCCGGCACCCCGAGCATGTCAACCTTGGCGGCATTGGAATAGGTGACGAAACCGCGTTCGAACCAGCCCGAGCTACCGGCAATCGCGGTCACCGACATGGCCAGCCAGCCGCCAGTGCACGATTCGGCGGCGGTCAGCCATTCGCTCCGTGCCGACAATGCCTGGCCGAGGCGTTGGGAAAGCATTTCCAGTTCATTCATCCGGCAAATATTATCACCGCCCCGAGTGACGGTGGCCGCCGCTAAAAAGATCATAATGGCCGTTCCTGACCTCATGCGGAGACTCATCATGCGCCCTGCCAGCCTCGCGCTGCTCCTTGCTCTTGGCCTGGTTCTGCCGCCCGCCCTGGCCGGCACGCTCGTTGAACTGTCCGCCGAGGCCAGCCGCCCGGCCGCCAACGACCTGATCCGGGCCGTGGTCTTTGCCGAAGCCAGCGGCCCCGATCCGGCCGAGTTGGCGAAGCGCATCAACCAGGACATCGGGGAAGCCCTGCGCCTGATCAAGACCAGACCGGCGGTGACCGTGAAAAGCGGCAACCAGCAGACCTTTCCGGTCTATGGTAAGAGCCGCCAGATCGAAAGCTGGCGGATGCGTGCCGAACTGCTCCTCGAAACCCCGGACAGCGGCGCAATCGCCGAACTGCTGGCCCGCCTGCAGCAGATGAAACTGGCGCTCGGCAATGTCGCCCAGATGCCGTCGCCGGCCACCCGGCGCGAGGTCGAGGCGGCGGTGACGCAGGATGCCCTCAAGGCCTTCGAAAGTCGGGCGACGCTGGTCGCCCGGACGCTGGGCCGGACTTACCGGATCAAGCGCCTGAATGTCCAGCAGGCCGCCCCGCCGGCGATGCCGATGCTGCGTTCGGCGCCGCTGGCGATGGCCGCCGAACTGTCGCCGGTGCCGCTGGAAGCCGGTGAAAGCCTGATTTCGACCACGGTCAGCGGCGAAATCGAACTGGCCGATTAGCCGCCCGACAACATCAGCCGGGTCGGCGCCGGGCGAAGCGGGTAAACTCCGCCTTTTCCCTTTCGCCTCAAGACCATGACCTTCGCCAGCCTCGGCCTCGCCCCCGCCCTCCTCCAGGCTCTCGACAGCCTCGGCTACCAGACGCCGACGCCAGTCCAGGAGAAGGCCATCCCGGCCGTCCTGGCCGGCCGCGACCTGATGGCGGCGGCCCAGACCGGCACCGGCAAGACGGCCGGTTTCGCGCTGCCCATCCTGCAACGCCTGAGCGAAGCGGAGAACAAGGTCGCCACCAACTCGATCCGCTGCCTGGTCCTGGTGCCGACCCGCGAACTGGCCGAACAGGTCCATGCCAGTTTCCGCCAGTACGGCGAGCACCTGGCGGTCAGCACCTACGCGGCCTACGGCGGGGTCAGCATCAATCCGCAGATGATGCGCCTGCGCCGCGGCGTCGATGTGCTGGTCGCCACGCCGGGCCGCCTGCTCGACCTGTTCCGGCAGAACGCCCTCAAGTTCAAACAGGTACAGACGCTGGTCCTCGACGAAGCGGACCGCATGCTCGACCTCGGCTTCGCCCAGGAACTCGCCACCGTTTTCGCCGCCATCCCCAAACAGCGGCAGACCCTGCTCTTCTCGGCCACCTTCTCCGACGAAATCCGCGCCCTGGCCAAGGGCCGGCTGCGCGACCCGCTGTCGATCGAAGTCAGCCCGCGCAACAGCACGGTGAAGGCGGTCAAGCAGTGGGTGGTGCCGGTGGACAAGAAACGCAAGCCGGAACTGTTCCTGAGCATGCTGAAAGACCGCAAGTGGGGTCAGGTGCTGGTTTTCGTCAAGACCCGCAAGGGCGTCGACGAACTGGTCGCCAACCTGCTCGCCAAACGGATCAAGGCCGATGCCATCCACGGCGACAAGCCGCAGGCCGCCCGCCAGCGCGCCCTCGACAGCTTCAAGGCGGGCGAGGTGCAGATTCTCGTCGCCACCGATGTCGCGGCGCGCGGCCTCGACATCGACGACCTGCCGCAGGTGGTCAATTTCGATCTGCCCATCGTCGCCGAAGACTACATCCACCGCATCGGCCGCACCGGCCGGGCCGGCGCCAGCGGCGAAGCGATTTCGCTGGTCTGCGCCGACGAGGCGCCGCTGCTCGCCGCCATCGAAACCCTGACCAAGCAGACCCTGAGTCGGGAAGAGGAACCCGGTTTCGAGCCCGATCATCGCGTACCGATGACCAATGGCGCCGGGCAACTGATCAAGAAACCCAAAAAACCCAAGGTCGGTGGCGGCCGTTCGGCCAGGAATGTCCCGGTCAACTGGGTCGGCTTCGACGACATTCCGGCCGCCCCGGGACGCCGCGGCGCCGGCCGGAGTGCACCGCAGCGCCCGGCCAGCGGCCCCAGGAAAGCGCCAGCCCACTCCCGCTAGGCGCCAGCGCCTGACCGTCGGATCAGGGGCGGCGGGCGACGGTTTTCATATCGCCGAACAGCGCTTCCTGACCAGTGGGCAGCGAACGCCAGTATTGCGGCGGCGCCTCGACCTGGGCGCCCAGCCGGGCGGCGGCATGCCAGGGCCAGCGCGGATCGAACAGGATGCCGCGGGCCAGGGCCACCATGTCGGCCTGTCCGGCGGCGATGATGGCCTCGGCCTGTTCGGCTTCGGTAATCAGGCCGACCGCCATGGTCGGCAAGCCGCTTTCCCGACGAATTGTTTCGGCCAGCGGCACCTGGTAATTCGGGCCGAGGGCGATTTTCTGCTGCGGCGACAGGCCACCGCTGGAGACATGGATGAAATCGCAGCCGAGCTGGCGCAAGGCCTGGGCGAACTGCACGCTGCCCTCGGCATCCCAGCCGCCCTCCGCCCAGTCGGTCGCCGAAATGCGAATGCCGACAGTCAGTTCCGGCACCGCCGCGCGTACCGCGGCAAAAACGGCCAGCGGGAAGCGCATGCGGTTTTCCAGTGAGCCGCCGTATTCGTCGGTCCGTACATTGGCGAGCGGCGACAGGAACTGGTGCAGCAGATAGCCATGCGCCGCATGGATCTCGATGGCATCGACGCCGACCCGCCGGGCGCGCCGGGCCGCCTCGACGAAAGCCTGCAAGATGCCCTCCAGCCCGGCCGCATCGAGGGCCTGCGGTGCCGCTTCGGTGGCCAGGAAAGGTAGCGCCGACGGCGCCCGCGTTGTCCAGCCGCCGGCAGTAGCCGGCAACTGGCCGCTGCCGGCCCATGGCACCTGCTGCGATGCCTTGCGACCGGCGTGCGCCAACTGGATGGCAATCGGCATCGCCGAATATTTCCGTACCGCACGCAACACCCGCGCCAGCGCCACCTCGGTCGCGTCCGACCAGAGGCCGAGATCGGCCGGGGAAATCCGGCCGACCGGCTCGACGGCGGTTGCCTCGATGATCAACAACCCGGCCCCGGACAAGGCCAGGTTGCCGTAATGCATCAGATGCCAGTCGCTCGCCTCGCCGTTCTCGGCCGAGTACTGGCACATCGGCGCAATCACGATGCGATTCGGCAAACGCAGATGGCCGAAGGAAATGGGTGAAAACAGCACGCTCATGCTCTATCTCTCCTGATCCGAATTTTTGGATGCCGTGCGGCAGCAACGGATTGTGCCCGAAGCTGGGAGCGGAAGGCGAGCCCGGCTCGGGGAGGCATGCTGAACCTGTGGAAAACCGATATGGCGGCGCCGCGCCATCTGGCTATAGTTCGTGCGCAAGATCAAAAGCCATAATCGGAGTACAGCAATGAAGGTCAAAATTCACTATCGCATCACCCAGGACCGGGCCGGCATTCCACAGGATTATTGCGGAGCGCGCCACTTCGTCGTCAACGACGGCCAGGCCGTCGAAGACCTGGCCCGATCGCAACTGGCCGCGGATTACCAGATTCCGCCGAGCGCCGTTCAAATCTGCCGGATCGAGGGCTAGGTCGACGGCCGCCGGCCTGGTCGGCGGGGTGCCGCAAAGAGGCGCCGCCGATACTACATTCGGTTACAGAAGGCTACGAAAGGACGACAGACGGGGAGAGGGGCAGACTCTACACTGCAAGCGTGCATTGAACCCCTCCTCTCGAAATCCCCGTTTCGAGAATTCCTGCCCCGCCCAGCGCGGGGTTTTTTTTGCGCAGCGCATCAAGCCAAGCCGTTATAATCGCGGACTTTTATATTTTTGCATGGGGTTATCAGCATGGCTGAGCAGCATTCTTCCAAAGGCATCATGTGGGCGACGATCGCTGCAGCGGTCATCCTGATTGCCGTGATCGTTCCTTTCACCGTCAAGCATCCCGGCTCGGCCGCCAGCGCCGGCAATGCCGATGACGCGACGGAAATCCGCATCCAGCCGATCGCCAAGTTCGAACTTGCCCAGGCGGCCGCGCCGGTCGCCAGCGGCCCGAAGGATGGCGTCACCGTTTTCAATACCGTCTGCTCCGCCTGCCACGCCACCGGCGCCGCCGGTGCTCCGAAGGCCGGCGACAAGGCCGCCTGGGGCCCGCGTATCGCTCAGGGCAAGGAAGTGCTGTACAAGAGCGCGCTGGGCGGCAAGAACGCCATGCCCGCCAAGGGCGGCGCCGCCGGCCTGTCGGACGCCGAAGTCAAGGCAGCGGTCGATCACATGGTCGGCCTGGCCAAGTAATTCGTCCACAAGCGGGGCGAAACAAGGGAGGCTGCGGCCTCCCTTTTTTGTCGACCATGAATTCCCGGCGGGAAAACCTGGCGCGGCACCCCTAGCGCTTGTTGCCGGCGAGCAGGGCTTTCATCGCATCCAGCCGGGCGCTGCCGGTGGCCTTGTCGGCCGGCGCCGCATCCTTGCCGCCGGCGAAGCGGATGTCGTCCCGGCCCATTTCGTCGATGAAGCGCGACGGCTCGCAGGGAATGAACTCGCGGGCCTGCTTGCGCCGTTCGCACCAGGAAATGTGCAGCGAGCGCTGGGCGCGGGTGATGCCGACATACATCAGGCGCCGCTCTTCCTCGATCTTGGCCGGCTCGGTCGACTCGCGGTGCGGCAGGATGCCCTCCTCGACGCCGACCAGGAAGACATGCTTGTACTCCAGGCCCTTGGCGGCATGCAGTGTCGACAGCTGGACGGCATCGACTTCCTCGTCGTTCTGCTTGTCGAGCAGGTTGATCAGCGCAATGCTCTGGGTCAGATCGATCAGCGTCTTGCCGTCCTGTTCGCCTTTCCGGTTCAGCCAGTTGGCGAATTCGCAGACATTGGCCCAGCGCGTCTGGGCGGTGCGTTCCTCTTCCTGGTCGAAAAGGAAGGTTTCGTAGTCGATGGCTTTCAGCAGGTCGGGCAGCACCTGCTGCGCCGGTTCGCGAATGGCCCGTTCCTGGATACGGTTGATGAAGTGGCAGAATTCGAGCAGCGGTTCGAGCTGCCGCGCCTGGACGCGCTGCGCGAAGCCTTCTTCGAACGCGGCGGCGAACAGTGAAATATGGCGCTCGCCGGCATAGGTGCCGAGCACCTGCAGGGTCGCCGCGCCGATCCCGCGCTTGGGCGTGGTGGCGGCGCGGATGAAGGCGGGGTCGTCGTCTTCGTTGGTGAGCAGGCGCAGGTAGGCGGTGATGTCCTTGATTTCCGCCTTGTCGAAAAAGGATTTGCCGCCGGACAGCAGGTAGGGAATGCGGTGATCGCGCAGATATTCCTCGAAACCGCGCGCCTGGTGATTCGAGCGGTAGAGGATGGCGTAATCCTTGAACTTGCCGCGCTGCTCGAAACGGTGCGCCTGCAGTTTCATGACCACGCCTTCGGCCTCGGCATCGTTGTCGCGGCAGGCGGTGACGGTGATCTGCTCGCCGTGACCGAGCTCCGACCAGAGTTTCTTGTCGAACAGCTTCTCGTTGTTGGCGATGACGTTGTTAGCGGCTTTCAGGATGCGCACCGTCGAGCGGTAGTTCTGCTCCAGCTTGATAACCTTGAGACCGGGAAATTCGGCCGGCAGCTTTTTCAGGTTCTCGATGTCGGCGCCCCGCCAGCCGTAGATCGCCTGGTCGTCGTCACCGACCGCGGTGAACTGGGCACGCACGCCGGTCAACAGCTTCAGCAGCTGGTACTGGCAGGCATTGGTGTCCTGGTATTCATCGACCAGCAGGTAACGCAGCCGGTTCTGCCATTTCTCGGCAATCTCCGGATGCTCTCTGAACAGCACCACCGGCAGGCCGATCAGGTCGTCGAAATCGACCGCCTGGTAAGCCTTCAGCGTCGCCTCGTAGGACAGGAAGGCGTGCGCCGCCAGCTTTTCGTGCTCGTCCTGCGCCTTGTGCAGCGCGGCTTCCGGCGTCACCAACCCGTTCTTCCAGTTGGAAATGATCGACTGCAGGATGCGCAGCGTCGCCTTGTCGACCGTCTTCGCCACCTCGCCGATAATGCCGGCGCAATCGGCCGAATCGAAAATCGAGAAGCGCGGCTTGTAGCCGAGCGCCTTCGCCTCCTCGCGCAGGATGCGCACGCCGAGCGAGTGGAAAGTGGATATCTGCAGCTGGTCGGCCACGGGCTTCGACAGGATCTTGCCGATGCGCTCCTGCATCTCCTTCGCCGCCTTGTTGGTGAAGGTGATGGCGGCGACGTTGCGCGGCTGAAAACCGCAGTCCTGCACCAGGTAGGCGATCTTCTGGGTGATCACCCGGGTCTTGCCCGAGCCGGCCCCGGCCAGCACCAGCAAGGGGCCGTCAAGGTAGTGGATCGCTTCGCGCTGCGGGGTATTGAGGCCGGACATGTCTCTGCAAAAAGCAGCGCCCCGCCGAGGCGGGGCGCACTGGATTGGATGCGCTGATTTTAACCCAGCCCTTCCCGGCCAGGGAATCCGCCTGGCCGGTCAGGCCTCGTCGTCGACCCGGCCGAGGCCAAGATCGCCCGGCAGCGGCTTGATCAACAGCGCCTGGCCGTCGGCCCCGAGCGCCGCGAGTTGCGTCGCAACTGCCTTGGCATCCTGCAGGATGCGCTCGCCGCCCGCGAAAGGCCCGACGGCATTCGGGTCGAGTTCGGCCATTTCCTGCTGCAGGCTGCGCTGGCGGTCGCTGGTGCCGTGCAGCGCTTCGACCCGGCACACCTGATCGCCAGCCGCCGGCCTGGCCGGCTCCACCGATTCGGTGGCGGGGTGCGGCGTCGTCGATTCAAGACGGTTCAGTTTCATCGCGATCAGCTCCTTGAACCGCTCAACGGCACGACCGGTGCCAAACTTTAATCTACAGCGCGCCGAACACTTTCTTCAGCAGGTCGCTGCCCGCGCCCAGCGGGTTGTCGCGCAGTTTCTTCTCTTCCTCGGCGATCATCAGGAACAGTCCATCCATCGCCTTTTGCGTGACGTAGCTGTCGAGATCGGCGTCCTTCTGGTCGATCAGGCCGGAACTCGCCGCCTTGCCGGCAAACTGGTTGTACTTGTCGGCCAACTGAACCTTCTGGGTCGAAGCCTTGACGATGGGCATGAATTTGCGGGTCAGCTGCTCGGTCGAGGTCCGCCTGAAGTACTGCGTCACGCTATCTTCGCCACCGGTCAGGATGCCCTTGGCGTCCTGCACGCTCATCTTCTTGATCGAATCGACAAGGATCGGCCTGGCTTCGGCCACCGCCTGCTCCGCCGCGTGGTTCATGGTTTCGACCAGTTGATCGGCCTGCTTGCCGAGACCGAACATGCGGAGCGCGCCTTCCGCCTTTTGCAGGTAGCCGGGCAAGGGAATTTTCACCTTGCTGTTGCCGAGAAAACCGCCGTCCTTGCCCAGCGAGGCGACCGCGTAATCGGCGCCCTTGGCCAGCGCCTCCTTGACCCCGGCACTGGCGTCGCCGGTGGAAATGGCATCGAGCGCCCCGGCCTGGGCGAAGGTGACACCCAGCAGCAGGAACAGGCCACAGATCGGGTTGAGCAGGCGGCGCATGGAGTTCTCCTCTTCAGACAATATCGAGATGGCCGAGACCGCTGGTCAGGTCGCGATCCTTGGCATCCTTGCCGAGCAGCTTGATCTGCAGGCGCAGGTCGTTCAGCGAATCGGCATTGCGCAGGGCGTCTTCGTAGGTGATCTTGCCGGCCTCGTAGAGGTCGAACAACGCCTGGTCGAAAGTCTGCATGCCGAGTTCGCGGGACTTCTTCATGATTTCCTTGATTTCCTGCACTTCGCCCTTGAAGATCAGGTCGGAAATCAGTGGCGAATTGAGCATCACCTCGATCGCAGCGACGCGCCCCTTGCCGTCTTTCTTGGGCAACAGGCGTTGCGAAACCATGGCCCGCAGGTTCAGCGAGAGGTCCATCAGCAGCTGCTGGCGGCGCTCTTCCGGGAAGAAGTTGATGATTCGGTCGATCGCCTGATTGGCGCTGTTGGCATGCAGCGTGGCCAGCGCCAGGTGGCCGGTTTCGGCGAAGGCGATGGCGTAGTCCATGGTATTGCGATCGCGGATTTCGCCCATCAGGATGACATCCGGCGCCTGGCGCAGGGTGTTTTTCAGCGCCGTCGCCCAATCGTCGGTATCGACCCCGACTTCGCGCTGGGTAATGATGCAGTTCTTGTGCTCATGGACGTATTCGATGGGATCCTCGACGGTGATGATATGGCCGTAGGAATTTTCGTTGCGGTAATCGACCAACGCCGCCAGCGAGGTCGTCTTGCCGGTGCCGGTGCCGCCGACGAAAATGACCAGGCCGCGCTTGGTCATCGCCAGATCCTTGAGCACCGGCGGCAGGCCCAGTTCATCGAGCGTCGGGATACTCATGTTGATGGTACGGCAGACCACCCCGACCCGGCCCTGCTGAACCATGGCATTGACCCGGAAGCGGCCGATACCGGTCGGTGAAATGGCGAAATTGCATTCCTTGGTCGCCTCGAATTCGGTGGCCTGCCGGTCATTCATGATCGAACGCGCCAGCTCGGCGGTATGCGAGGCGGTCAGCACCTGGTTGGAAACCGGTGTGATCTTGCCGTCGATCTTGATCGCCGGCGGAAAGCCGGCGGTAATAAACAGGTCCGACCCTTTTTTCTGCGCCATCAGGCGCAGCAGGTCGTGCATGAACTTCATCGCCTGATCGCGTTCCATTGCTTGTCCTTTTTTCTGGCGCTGCCCGCTCAGGCCGGGAAGGCGTCCTTGTTGGCTGCCTTGTTGCGGGCTTCGTTGCTCGACACCAGATTGCGCCGCACCATGTCGAGCAGGTTCTGGTCGAGCGTCTGCATGCCGTAATTCTGGCCGGTCTGGATGGCCGAATACATCTGGGCGACCTTGTTTTCGCGAATCAGGTTGCGGATGGCCGGGGTACCGATCAGTATCTCATGCGCCGCGACGCGGCCGGTGCCATCCTTGGTTTTCAGCAGGGTCTGGGAAATGACGGCGCGCAGCGACTCCGAGAGCATGGAACGAACCATTTCCTTTTCGGCTGCCGGAAAGACGTCGACGATGCGGTCCACCGTCTTGGCGGCCGACGAGGTATGCAGGGTGCCGAACACCAGGTGGCCGGTTTCGGCCGCAGTCAGCGCCAGGCGGATGGTTTCCAGGTCGCGCAGCTCGCCGACCAGGATGACATCCGGGTCTTCGCGCAGCGCCGAGCGCAGCGCGTTGTTGAAAGACAGGGTATGCGGCCCGACTTCGCGCTGGTTGATCAGGCATTTCTTCGCCTCATGGACGAATTCGATCGGATCCTCGACGGTCAGGATGTGGCCGTAGCTATTTTCATTGACATGATTGACCATCGCCGCCAGCGTCGTCGATTTGCCGGAACCGGTCGGGCCGGTGACCAGCACGATGCCGCGCGGGTATTCCGAAATATCCTTGAAGATCTTCGGGCAATTCAGTTCCTCCAGGGTCAGCACCTTGGAAGGAATGGTCCGGAAAACCGCACCGGCACCGCGCTGCTGGTTGAAGGCGTTAACCCGGAAACGGGCAAGGTTGGGAATTTCGAAGGAGAAGTCGCACTCCAGCGTTTCTTCATAAACCTTGCGCTGGCCGTCGTTCATGATGTCATACACCATGCCGTGCACGTCCTTGTGCTCCATCGCCGGCAGGTTGATGCGGCGAACATCGCCGTGCACGCGGATCATCGGCGGCAGGCCGGACGACAGGTGGAGGTCGGAAGCCTTGTTCTTGACGCCAAAGGCCAGTAGTTCGGTAATGTCCATGCAGATCGTCCTTGGGGCGCGTGTATACTGGGAACAGAGCTAATTCCAAAAGGATTATGAGCGCAATCGCCACCAACCTGCAAGCAATCCGGGACCGCATCGCAACGGCTGCGACGGCGGCCGGGCGCGCGCCGGAAAGTGTCCGCCTGCTCGCCGTCAGCAAGACCAAGCCGCTGGCCGAGGTGCTGACGGCGGCCACTGCCGGACAGCGCGCCTTTGGCGAAAACTACGTCCAGGAAGGCGCCGACAAGGCGCTGGCGACGGCCGGAATGAATCTCGAATGGCACTTCATCGGGCCACTGCAAAGCAACAAGACCCGTCTGGTCGCCGAGCATTTCTCCTGGGTCCATTCAATCGACCGGCTGAAGATCGCCGAACGCCTGTCCGTCCAGCGTCCAGCGACGCTGCCGCCGCTCCAGGTCTGCGTCCAGGTCAATGTCTCCGGCGAAGCCAGCAAGAGCGGCTGCGCCCCCGAACAGGCGCTTGGCCTGTGCCGGGCGATCGCCGCTTTGCCGAAACTGTCCCTGCGCGGCCTGATGGCCATTCCCGAGCCGGCTGACGACCCGGCCGCACAGCGCCGGCCCTTCCGGCAACTACGCGACCTCTACGAATCGATCCGGGCGGCGGGCCTGCCGCTCGACACCCTGTCGATGGGCATGTCCCACGATCTCGAAGCTGCCATTGCCGAAGGCGCGACCATCGTCCGCATCGGCACGGCCATTTTTGGTGAAAGAAATTACTCATGAAAATTACCTTCCTCGGCGGCGGCAACATGGCCAACGCACTGATCGGCGGCATGTTGAAACAGGGCTTTGCCGCAGGCGACATCACCGTCATCGATCCGGGCGCCGAAGCCCGCGCCAAGCTGGTCGATAGCTATGCGGTCCGCTGTGTTGAATCCGGTACGGCGGTGGACGATGTCGGCGATCTGTTGCTGCTCGCGGTCAAGCCGCAGCAGATGAAGGAAGCTGTCGTGCCGCTGGTCGGCAAGCTGGGCCAGGCGCTGGTCGTCAGCATCGCCGCCGGGCTTAACCTGGAAACGCTGGCCCGCTTCCTTGGCGGCCACCGCCGCATCGTCCGCTGCATGCCCAACACCCCGGCCCTGATCGGCGCCGGCATCACCGGTCTGTGCCCGCTGCCGGAAGTCGGCGAGGCGGAACGCGCCGCTGCCGACCGCGTACTGCGCGCCGTCGGCAGCACGGTATGGATCGACGACGAAGGCAAGATGGATGGCGTCACCGCGCTCTCGGGCAGCGGCCCGGCCTACGTCTTCCTGTTCATCGAGGCACTGCAGCAGGCAGCCGCCGAACTCGGTTTCACACCGGAACAGGGTCGCCAGCTGGCCATCGAAACCGTCCAGGGCGCCGCCGCCCTCGCCGCCCAGTCGAGCGAGCCGGCGGCCGTGCTGCGCGAACGCGTCACCTCGAAAGGCGGCACCACCGAGGCCGCGCTCAACACGATGGCCGAGAAAGGCGTCAAGGCCGGCCTGGTAGCGGGCGTCATGGCTGCCGAAGCACGCGGCCGTGAACTCGGCAAGCTGCTTGGAGCCGCCTGATGCAAGCCATCTTTTTCCTGATCGATGCCGTGGTCAGCTTCTTTTGCACACTTTTCCTGCTGCGCTTCATGATGCAGGCGATGCGTGTTTCCTTCGGCGGGCAGATCGGGCATTTCGTCGTCACCCTGACCAACTGGGCGGTCAAGCCGCTGCGTCGCATCATCCCGGGCGCCGGCGGTTTCGACTGGGCCAGCCTGTTCGCCGCCCTCGGTCTGCAATTGCTGCTCTCGGCACTGCTCGTCGTGCTTTCGGGACACGATACCAGCGCCGATGGCGGCACCGTCGCCCTGATGGCACTCTGGTTCTCGCTGCGCGGACTGCTGCGCCTGGCCGTCTACATCGAGATCGGCGCCCTGATCCTCCAGGCTGTCCTTTCCTGGGTCAGCCCCTTCTCGCCGCTGGCGCTGCCCGCCCAGCAACTGACCCGCTTTCTGCTCGATCCGATTCGCCGCCTGGTGCCACCGATTTCCGGTATCGACCTGTCGCCGCTGATCGCCATCCTGCTGCTGCAGGCGGCGCTGATGTTCCTGTGAACGACTGGTTCCGCCAGTCGGCCGACGGCCGTTTGAGCCTGACGCTGCACATCCAGCCGGGCGCCAAGAAGACGGAATTTGCCGGACGGCACGGCGATGCGCTGAAAATTCGCCTGGCGGCACCGCCCGTCGATGGCAAGGCCAACGAGGCCCTGGTCAAATTCCTGGCCGAGGTGCTACATTTGCCGAAATCGGCGGTCACCCTGAAAAGCGGCCAGACTTCGCGGCGCAAGGTGCTCGAAGTGGTCGGCGCCAGCGCCGAAGCCGTCGCCGCCCTGGCAACGGTCTAGCCCCGGATATACCTGAAAACGGCGGGAATTCCCGCCGTCGCCTGGAGTCGACCGGAGCGGCTATTTCTTCGGCTTGGCCGCCGCCTTGGCGGGCGCTTCACCGGTTCCCTCAACCGTCAATTCGCCTTTCAGTTTGGCCAGGCTTTTCTCGCCGAAACCCTTGACGCCTTTCAGGTCATCAAGCGACTTGAAAGGGCCGTTCTTGTTGCGGTAATCGATGATGGCCTTGGCCTTGCTGGGGCCGATACCTTTCACGGTATCCAGCTCTTCCTGGCTGGCCGTGTTGATATTGACGGCCGAAAATGCCAGATTGATGCAGGCGAGCAGGGCGAGCAGCAGCGCAAGAATATGTTTCATGAATGTTCACCTCCGGTTTGGTCGCGTTGATCGATTGACGGGCATCGCCGCCGGGTAGCGGCAATGCCAATGACATGTTAGTAAGCGGAACGCCAACACGCCTGTCATTATTTTGTCAATTTTTGTAACACCCCCGGCCGCCGGCGGCAAACGCCACCTACGGCCGGCCAATTCCGCTCAGGCGGTATAGACGATGCGTCCGGCGGCCAGCGTCGTCCTGACCTTGCCGCTCATCTGGTAGCCCAGCCAGGGCGAATTCTTGCCGCGGCTCTTCAGGGCTTCCGGTGTGACTTGCCAGATGGCTTCCGGATCGAAGATGCAGACATCGGCCACGGCGCCCGTGGTCAGCGTGCCGAGCGGCAGACCGAGCACGGCGGCGGGCGCAGCGGTAATCCTGGCCAGGGCATCGCTCAGCGGCACACCGGCGGCGGCCGCCCATTTCAGGGTCAGCGGCAGCAGCAGTTCCAGTCCCGTCGCGCCCGGCTTGGCATCGCCGAAGGGCAACAGCTTGTCGTCGGCAGCAACCGGCGTGTGGTCGGAACAGATGGCCGCGAAACCGCCGGCCGCGGCGTCCGACAAGGCCTGACGATCCGACTGGGCGCGCAGCGGCGGCAAGAAACGGGCGTGCGGATTGAAAAAACCAATGTCGTTTTCGGTGAGCAGCAGATGGTGGACGCCGATATCGAAACTCACCGGCAGGCCCTCGTCCTGCGCCGACTTGAGCTGCGCCACGCCGGCCGCCGAGGAGAGGCGGGTCAAATGCACACGGGTGCCGGTATCGCGCACCAGCTGGACGATGGTGGCGATGGCGATGGTTTCGGCGGCGACCGGGATGCCGGCCAGGCCGAGCCGGCTGGCGACTTCGCCTTCATGGGCGATGCCGTTGCGCGACAGCCAGTAGTCCTGCGGCTGCAGCCAGATGGCGAAATCGAAGGTACCGGCGTATTCCATGGCCCGCAACAGGGCTTCGGTATCGACCACCGGCTTGTTGGCCTGCGAGAAGGCGACGCAGCCGGCTTTCTTCAGGCCGGCCAGTTCGGCCAGCCGTTCGCCGTTCAGGCCCAGCGTAAGGGCGCCGAGCGGCAGGACGCGCGCCTTGCCGATTTCGGCGCCGCGATGTACCAGGCGGTCGGCCAGTTCCGGTTCGTCGAGCGGCGGATCGGCATCCGGCGGCACGACCACGGCGGTGACGCCACCGGCGACGGCAGCGGCCAGCTCGGCTTCGATACTGTTCAGGCGGGCGCCGAGATCGATCAGGCCGGGGCAGACGACGCAGCCGGCGGCATCGATGCTCTGTTCGGCCGAGAAACCGGCCGGCGCATCGCCCAGGCCGGCGATCTTGCCGCCGGCCACGAACAGGGAAGTATGGCGGTCGATGCCATTTTGCGGATCGATAATCCGGCCGTTCCTGATTTCAATATTCATCTCAATTTCCTGCAACGATGCTCATCACCGCCATGCGCACGGCAATGCCGAAAGTGACCTGGGGCAGGATCACGGCCTGCGGTCCGTCGGCCACCGCCGAGTGGATTTCTACGCCGCGGTTCATCGGCCCCGGGTGCATGACGATGGCGTCGGGTTTGGCGCGCGCCAGCTTCTGCGGCGTCAGGCCGTAGTGGCGGAAATACTCGCCGGCCGACGGTAGCAGTGCGCCGGTCATCCGTTCGTTCTGCAGGCGCAGCATGATCACCACGTCGACATCCTTCAAGCCTTCATTCATGTCATGGAAGACCTGCACGCCGAGCTTGTCCATGTATTTGGGCAACAGCGTTTGCGGGCCGATGGCGCGCACTTCCGGCACGCCCAGCGTGGTCAGGGCATGGATGTCGGAACGGGCGACGCGCGAATGCAGGATATCGCCGACGATGGCGACGCGCAGTTGCGTGAAGTCCTTCTTGTAATGCCTGATCGTATACATATCGAGCAGGCCCTGCGTCGGGTGGGCGTGCCGGCCGTCACCGGCATTGACGACGTGGATGTCGTCGCGACCGATCCGCCGCAGGTGCTCGGCGATCAGGTAGGGGGCGCCGGAGGAGGCGTGGCGGACGACGAACAGGTTGGCGTGCATGGCGCACAGGTTGTCGATGGTGTCGAGCAGGGTTTCGCCCTTGCTGGCCGACGACTTGTTGATGTCCAGATTGATGACGTCGGCGCTCAGGCGCTTGGCGGCGATTTCGAACGTCGTCCGCGTGCGCGTCGAATTCTCGAAGAACAGGTTGAAGACGCTCTTGCCGCGCAACAACGGCACCTTCTTGACCTCGCGGGCCGAGACTTCCATGAAGGAGGCGGCGGTATCGAGGATCTGCGTCAGGATACGCTGCGGCAGGCCTTCGATCGACATCAGGTGGATCAGCTCGCCGTCCTTGTTCAACTGCGGGTTATGCATTTTCCAGCCTCCAGGCGAGTTGACCATCGTCGCGACGGGCGAGAACCAGGTTCTGGCCGTCGCCCAAGGAAACGTCCCAGACGCAGTAGGTGGCGCCGATCGGCAATTCGCGCCCGCCGCGATCGGCCAGCACCGCCAGGCTGACCGAGGCCGGGCGGCCGTAGTCGAACAGCTCGTTGAGCGCGGCGCGGGTGGTCCGGCCGGTGTACAGGACGTCATCGACCAGGATCAGGTGGCGGCCTTCGACATCGAAGGGGATGACGGTCGGCTTGACCTGGGGGTGCAGGCCTTTCTCGGCAAAATCGTCGCGGTAGAAGGAAACGTCGATCAAACCGATATCTTCCGGCAGATCGAGAAGTTCCTTCAGGCGCTCGGCGATCCAGGCGCCGCCGCTGTAGATACCGACCAAGGCGGGCCGGTTGGGCAATTGCGGCCGGATCAGGTCGGCCAGTTTGCGGCACTGGGCTTCGGCGTCGGGCAGCGGTTCAGGCAGTTGGGACATGCGGACTTTCAAACCAGGTTTGGAGAATGAGTTGGGCCGCCACCGCGTCGAGCAGCGGCTTGGCGGACTTGCTGTTGCGGCCGGTTTCGCGCAGGCGCCGCTCGGCATCGAGCGAGGTCAGGCGTTCATCGGCGAAACCGACCGGCAGGTGATAGCGGCGCTTCAGGCGTTCGGCGAACTTGGTCGCCAGCCGCGTCATTTCGTGCGGCGTTCCGTCGATGTGGGTGGGCAGGCCGACGACCAGTTGTACCGGCTGCCATTCGGCGACCAGCTTGGCAATGGCGGCGAAGCGGTCGTCGTTCGATTCGGCATGGATTACCGTCAAGGGATGGGCCGTGCCGAGCATGCTTTCGCCGGTGGCGACACCGATCCGCTTTTCGCCGAAATCAAAGGCGAGGACAGTACCCACGCTCAGGCGTGCCCACTCAGGTCGGAAAGCTGGCTGAAACTGATACCCAGATTCTGCATCGCCGCCGGCAGCCGCTGCTCGGCCGGCAGATCGAACAGGATGCTGGCCTGGGCCGGAACGGTCAGCCAGGAATTCTGCGCCAGTTCGGCTTCGAGCTGGCCGGCTTCCCAGCCGGCGTAGCCGAGCGAGACGAGGATTTCCGAAGGCAGGCCCAGGCTGCCCACCGCCGACAGCACGTCGCGCGAACTGGTCAGGCCGATTTCGCTGTTGATGGTCAGGGTCGATTGCCACTGGCCGAGCGGCCGATGCAGCACGAAACCGCGATCCAGCTGCACCGGGCCGCCGAAATAGACCGGCAGGTCGGCCATCTGTTTGGCGTCGAGGGCGATGTCGATTTTCTCGAACAGTCCGGACAGGGTCATGTCGAGCGGGCGATTGACAATGATCCCCAGCGCGCCGTTTTCGTTGTGCTCGCAGATATAAACGAGCGCGTTGGAAAAATAGAAGTCTTCCAGCGCCGGCATGGCGATCAGGAAATTATCGGTGAGGTTCACACTGTCCATGCTGGAATTTTAATCGCCAGCGGGGTACAAACCAACCATGAACGAACAAAAAGCCCTGGTCTGGTTTCGCCGCGACCTGCGCGACCATGACCACGCCGCCCTCAGCGCGGCACTCGCCGAGGCGCGCCATGTCTATTGCACCTTTGTTTTCGATACGGAAATCCTCGATGCCCTGCCCTCGCGGGCGGACCGGCGCCTGCATTTCATCCGCGAATCGCTGTGCGAACTGGATACCGCACTACGCGCCCGAGGCGGCGGCCTGATCGTCCGCCACGGCAGAGCGCGCCAGGAAATTCCCCAGCTCGTCCGCGAGCTCGGCATTAGCGTGCTGTTCGCCAATCGCGACTACGAGCCGGCGGCCAAGCGACGGGATGCCGAGGTCGCCGCCACGCTGCGGGAGTTCGGCGTCCCTTTCCGTGACTGCAAGGACCAGGCGATCTTTGATGGGGACGAGGTGCTGAGCCAGGCCGGCCAGCCCTACTCGGTTTTCACACCGTACAAAAAAGCCTGGCTGAAGCGGCTGACGGCCCGCGACTACGCCGCCTACCGCTGCGACGGGAAACTGGCCGGCGCCGAGTTGGCCGGCGTCCCGAGCCTGGCCGAGCTCGGCTTTTCGGCGGGCGAGGAAGCGGGAGTCTGCCCCCGTCCCGGCATGTCCGGCGCCCGTGCCTTGTGGGACGACTTCCGTGGCGGGCGCCTGGAAAACTACGCGGCCCGTCGCGACTTTCCGGCAGTGAAAGGCGTTTCCTACCTGTCGGTCCATCTGCGCTTCGGCACGCTGTCGATCCGCCAACTGGTGGCCGCGGCGCAGGCGCCGGAGGCGGCCGCCTGGCTCAACGAACTGATCTGGCGCGATTTCTATTTCATGATCCTCGACCATTTCCCGCAGGTCGTGGAGCAGGCCTTCAAGCCGGCCTATGACAGCATCCGCTGGGCCGACTGGCCGGCCGGCTTCGCCGCCTGGAGCGAAGGGCGGACCGGCTACCCGCTGGTCGATGCGGCGATGCGCCAGCTCAACTACAGCGGCTGGATGCACAACCGCCTGCGCATGGTCGTCGCCTCCTTCCTGAGCAAGGATCTCGGTCTCGACTGGCGGCTCGGCGAGCGGTATTTCGCGGAAAAGCTGCTCGATTTCGACCTTTCCGCCAACAACGGCGGCTGGCAGTGGGCGGCATCGAGCGGTTGCGACGCCCAGCCCTGGTTCCGCATTTTCAACCCCGTTACCCAATCTGAGAAATTCGACCCGGCCGGCCGCTTCATCCGCCGCTACCTGCCGGAACTGGCCGCCGTCCCCGACCGCCACATCCATGCGCCATGGCAGATGGGGCGACTGGAACAGGAAGCCATCGGGGTGGTGATCGGCCGCGACTATCCGGCACCCATCGTCGTCCACGCCCGGGCCCGGGAGGAAACCCTGGCCCGTTACGCGGTCGTCAAGGCTTAGCCGGCCGCTTTCGCCTGCACGTAGCCGGCGATCAGGCCGAGCAGTTCGTCCTCGTCGTAAGGCTTGCCGAGATAATGGTCGGCACCGATTTCCGCCGCATAGTTGCGGTGCTTGTCGGCCGTCCGCGAGGTGATCATGATCACCGGCAGATGTTTCAGGCGATCGTCGGCGCGGATGTTGCGCAGCAGATCGAAACCGTCCATGCGCGGCATTTCGATATCGGACAGGATGACGTCCGGCATCACCTCGAGCAGTTGCTCCAGCGCGTCGACGCCATCCTTGGCCAACACCACCTGGTAGCCTTCGCGGTTGAGCAGGCGGCTGGTGATCTTGCGCACGGTCAGCGAATCGTCCACCACCATCACCGTCGGCGCGGCCGCCGCGCCGCTTTCCGGAACGACAGCGACGGGCACCGCCGTATGTACGCTGGCGGCGGTCACGCGGCTGGCCAGGGCGACCGGGTTGAGGATCAGCACCACCTGACCATCGGCCAGCACGGTGGCGCCGGCGATACCGACGACGCGGGCGAGCTGGGCGCCGATATTCTTGACGACGACTTCCTGGTTGCCCTTCAGTTCATCGATCTGCACCGCGACGCGCTGGCTGCCCGAACGCAGCAGCAGGATCCAGTAGCGCCGGCGGGCTTCCGGCACGGCGTCGGGATCGCCCAGCAGATGCGGCAGGAAATGCAGCGGGTAACGGTTGTTCTGCCATTCGACGACGCCTTTTTCGCGGATCGCCGTCAGCGACTTTTCCTTCAGTTCCTGGACCTGCTCGATCATCGTCGACGGCACCGCATATAGCTGCGCCCCGGCCCGAGTCAGCAGGGTTTGCGTCACCGCCAGGGTGAGCGGCAGGTAGAGGCGGAACGTCGTTCCCGCTCCCGCCTGCGACAGGATTTCGATGCGCCCGCCGAGGGCGCCGACTTCGGTCTTGACGACGTCCATGCCGACGCCGCGGCCGGCGACCTGGCTGAGTTCCTGGGCGGTCGAGAAACCGGGCTGGAAAATGAAGTCGTAGAGGCCGGCCTCGTCGATGGCCTGCCCCGGCTGCAGCAGGCCCAGTTCCTCGGCCCGGGCGCGAATGCGCGCCGCATCGAGACCCCGGCCGTCGTCGGCCATGCTCAGGATGATTTCGTTGCCTTCCTGGGCCAGGGTCACGGTGATTTCACCGACTTCCGGCTTGCCGGCCGCCACACGGTCGGCCTGGCGTTCGATGCCGTGGGTGACGGCATTGCGCAGCATGTGCTCGAGCGGGGCCAGCATCTTGTCCAGCACCGAACGGTCCATTTCCACCTGGCCGCCGACAATGTCGAGATTGGCGCGCTTGTCGACGTCCTTGGCGGTCTGCCGGACGATGCGGTAGAGGCGCTCGGCCTGGCTGGCGAAGGGAATCATCCGGACGCCCATCAGGTCCTGCTGCAGCCCGCGGTTGAGACGGGCCTGGGCGAGGATGGCGGCATTGGCGTCGTCGAGGTTCTTGAGCAGGTTCTGCTGCACCGTCGCCACGTCATTGACCGATTCGGCCATGAAGCGGGTCAGTTCCTGGAAGCGTGTGAAACGGTCGAGTTCGAGCGGATCGAACTGGGCCTCGCCTTCCGGGGTGTGGGCGACGCGGGCCTGGATCTGCCCTTCGGCCTGGATTTCGATTTCGCGCAACTGGCGGCGCAGGCGGATGACGTTTTCGGTCAGTTCGAGCAGCGAGCCTTTCAGGCCGAGCATTTCGCCTTCGATCCGGGCGCGGGCGATCGACAGTTCGCCGGCATCATTGACCAGGCGGTCGATCAGGTCGGCCCGGACGCGCAGCGTGGCGCGCTGGCCGGTTTCGGCCTCGGCCTCGCTGTCCGTCGGCATCGCCATGACGGTTGGCGCCGCAGCGCCCGGCACGTTCGCCGGCGGCTCCGCCGGACCGGCTTCAAGCGTTCCGGCTTCCAACGGGCCGGCGCGCAGTTTTTCGACGGCCTGCGCCAGGGTGTCGCAACCGCTGTCCATTTCGTCGAGGAAAGCCGGGGTCGGCTGTCCGGCGCGCACCGCTTCCTGGACCCGCGTTTCCAGCAGGTGGGTCAGTTCGCCGAGGTTCATCGCCCCGGCCATCCGGGCGTTGCCCTTGAAGGTGTGGAGCAGGCGGGCGATGGCGTGCGGCGGCTCAGCGCTGGCCGGATCGACCCGCCAGGCGCGCAACTGGACGGTCAGGTCGCGCAACTGGTCGCTGGCTTCCTCGATGAAGATGGGCAGCAGCTGTTCGTCGAGTTCATCGGTCAGCTGCGGCAACTCGGGCGGCGCCGCGGCCGGCGGCGCTGGCTGCAATTCGGCAAGGCCGGGCAGCGCAATGATTTCGGCGCTGTGTGGAGCGGCTTCCGCTTCGGGTTCGGGAACGGCGGCGGGCGCCGGGTAAATGTCGCCGAGGGCGGAAACCAGTTGTGGCTGTTCGACCGGTGCCTGCTGGGCGGCCAGGGCGACAAACATTTCCTCCAGCGTCATGATGCTCTGGCGTAGCGTTTCCAGACCTTCGATGCTGTCCGGGTGAGCCGAACCGTCCCGCCGCAACAGCGCGTGTTCGAGCGCGATAGCCAGGTGATTGAGCGGCATCAGCCCAACGGTGGCGGCAATGCCGCCCAGCGTATGGGCGGCGCGGGTCATTTCGAAAGTGGTCGGACTGCCCGGCTGGGCTTCGAGCCGGGCATGGCCTTCGACCAGAGTCTGCAAATGGCCGCGCGCCTCTTCGCGGAAAATGTCGTACAGGGTCGGCGAAGCGGTGACCGTCGGCGGCAGGGACTCGCTTGCGGCAAGCGCTTCGGCTGGTTCGGCTGGTTCGGCTGGTTCGGCTGGTTCGGCGGCCTCGATAGCCTCGGTGGTTTCGGTGGCTTCCACCGCTTCGATGGTTTCTCGCGTTTCGGGAGTTTCGGCTTCCGGCGCCGACTCGGCTGCCATCTGATCCATCGGCTGGTCGTCGGCCGCGGGTGCCGGCATCGCTTCGCTCTCCGGCACCGAATCGGCCAGGAAAGGCAGATCGAGGACCAGGGACGTCGCCTCGTCGGCAAAACTGGGCAGCGGCAGATCGACCAACTGGCTGGCGCTGAATTCTTCGACGATGGGCAGATCGTCGACGAGCAGGGACTGTTCTTCAGCCGGGCGGGCGTCGACCGCTGCTACTGCCGGGGCGGGCGCCGGGCTGTCGCTGGCGCGCAATTGCCGGGCCTCCTCAATCAGGGCCTGCGTCCGGGGCGCTTCGCCGGCATCGGATTCGAGGAGGGCGACCCAGCTCGTAAACAGCGCATGTCCGTCGCCGATCAACTGCAACAATTCGGGCGTCGCCGCCTGATCCTGGCGCAACCAGAGATTGAGGGTCTGCTCCAGTTCCCAGGCGGTTTCGCCGAGTTCCTTGAGGCCGACCATGCGGCCGCTGCCTTTCAGGGTATGGAAGGCACGGCGGATGTTGGTCAGCGCGTCGACATTGTGCAGTTCGCCGGCCAACACGGCGGACTGGGCGCCGATCGCGGCCAGCACCTCGTTGGCCTCCTCGAGGAAGATGGCAAGCAGTTCGGCGTCGATTTCTTCGTGGCTGGACTGGGCCAGTTGCAGGGTCGCGGCCGATGGCGGGGGCGCCTCGGCGCTCAGCGGCTTGAGGCCGGAAAGCGCGGCATCGACGTCGATCTCGGCCAGATCGCCGGCCTGCAGGGCTTCCAGGGCCGCCTTGGCGGTGTCGCCGAGCGCCTGGTCGTCGACCAGGTCGGCATCCTTCTGGATGGCCTGCAGGTTCTGACGCAGTTCTTCCTGCAGCCGGCTGTCCTGCGGCGCGTCGATCAACGCCTCGACCAGGGCATGGGTGTCGCGCGCCTGCTGGGCGAGCTGGGTTTCGACGCTGGCCGGCTCGCTGGCCACCGCGGCGCTGTCATCCTCGGCCGCATCGCCACCGTGCAGGCGGCGGACGAAAGTATCGAAATCCTTTTCGCCCGAAGTCAGGGCATCGACGAAGAAGCCGAGCACGGAGAGTTCGCCGGCCACCGCCTCGAAATCTTCCTGGGCCGGCACATAGTCGGCTGCGGCAAAGCGCCGGATCTGCTCGCTGCAGGCCCGAAGGCTGGCCGCCGCGCCGAGGTGGCCGAGCATGGCCAGGGCGCCGCCGATCTGCTTGAGCGAAGCGTCAAGCGCCGGCAGGTCGTGGCCCTTGGCCGGATCGCGAAAAAAGGCATCGAGCGCCTGCTCGACCTGGGCCAGGTTGTTCTGGATTTCCCGCGCCACCTGGCCGATCAGCAGTTTTTCCTGGGCCCGGCGGGTCATCTCGTCGAGCAGCGGAATTTCCGCGTCGGCGGCCGCCGGTTTGCCGGCGATGCAGGCGTAGAGACGGGCGACCATCAAATCGACCTGCTGGGCAAAATCGGTGCCCAGATGACGGAAATTCTCCTGGGCGTTCTGCAGCAACAGGATGGCGGTCGCCACTTCCATGGCCACCGTGTCGGCATAGCGGGTGGCATCGTCGATCAGCCAGTTGGCGATGGCGCCCAGCCCTTGGCCGAGGCGCTTGAGATCGGTGTGGCCGATTTCTTCGGTGTAGGCGGCGACATGGCGCGCCTGTTCGGCGAAAGGCGGCAGGCTGGCGGTGCTGCCGACGCAGACCTTGTTCCACAATTCCTCGGCACTGGCCAGGCTTTCGCGCAGGCGGCGCAAGACGGCGTCGCGCGGCTGCTGACCGGCATCGACGGCGACCGGCGGGACCAGCGCGGGCAGGGCGAAAGTGTCCTGCACTTCGGCGATCAGCGGCGTCAGGCCGGCCGGGGCCTGGGCGACGTGATAGAGCGCCGAGCGCATCAGGCGCTCGGCGACATTGTTCGAGCCTTCGAGCAGGCGGCGAATCTGCAGGTCGATGCGGGACGTGATCTGCTTGATGCCGGCGGCACCGCTGACGCCGGGATCGGCCAGGGCTTCGACGAAAGCCTGCGCCGTCCACCAGAAGGAACGCGCCGCCGGCGTTTCCTGGGTCGCCTCGATGCGAGCCAGGGCATCGAGCATCAAGCGGCGTCCTGCTTCCGCTTCGGCCGGCCGGGTCAGCCAGTTGAGCAGGCCTTTTTCGTAGCGCATGCGCTCGCTTTTGAGGACTTTCTGCAATTCGGCCGCGGCCAGCGGGCTGGCCGCCAGTTCGCGCCGCGGCGGGCGCCGGGAAAGATCGGGGAAGAACAGGTCGCTGGGTTGCGCCCGGGCGACACCACCGATGTCGGCCAGGGCCAGATGCACCGGCAACAGGCGCAGCGGCTGGTTAGGCTCGCCGGCCATCAGTTCGTCGAGGTAAAGGCGGACGGCCGCCAGCGCTTTCTGCAGCGTGCCGATGACCGTTTCGTCGACGCCCTGCCGGCCTTCCTCGATGGCGAGCAGCACCGTTTCGAGGGACTCGGTGACCTGGGTGACGCCGTCCAGGCCGACCATGGCCAGGGCGCCATGCACCTGGTGCACATGGGTACGGCAAAACTTGAGCTGGGTGACATCCCCGCCACCGGCCGACTGGGCGAGCGCCTCGGCGGCGCGCTCCAGCGCGAGGTCTATCTCGCTCTTGACCCAGGTCAGGGGGCCCAAATCGAATTCAGTTGCCGCGTTCATAGTCTCTCGCGATCGCTCTCGGTCAGTCCACCTTGAAGCCGGCGACCGAACCCTTCAGTTCGGAAGCCAGGGCGGTGAGTTCGTCCACCGCCTCGGCCGTGCGTTGCGTGCCGGCCGTCGTTTGTTCGGTGACGCGCAGGATGTCCTGCATCAGCGTCGCGACCTGGGTTGCGGTACTGGCCTGGGTTTCCGTCGAAGTCGAAATATCCTGGATAAGCTCGGCGAGATCGCGCGACACCTGGCCGATCTCGGTCAGCGCCTGACCTGCCGCATCGGACAGTTTGGCGCCCTCGACCACGCCCTGGGTCGATTTTTCCATGGCGGACACCGCATCCTGGGTGTCGGTCTGAATGGTCTTCACAATCGCCGCGATCTGCTTGGTCGCTTCCGCCGAACGTTCGGCAAGGCGCTGCACTTCCTCGGCAACCACCGTGAAGCCGCGGCCCGCGTCGCCGG
Source organism: Bacteroidota bacterium (assembly GCA_050259955.1). GTDB lineage: Bacteria > Pseudomonadota > Gammaproteobacteria > Burkholderiales > Rhodocyclaceae > Azonexus. The sequence continues at coordinate 32,295 of JBLNBM010000024.1, read as the reverse complement.
CCGAAGCGGCCTGGATGGCGGCGTTCAGGGCCAGCACGTTGGTCTGCTCGGTAATGTCGGAAATCAGTTCGACGATTTCACCGATTTCCTGTGAGCTTTCGCCGAGGCGCTTGATGCGCTTCGAGGTTTCCTGGATCTGGTTGCGGATTTCGTTCATGCCCTTGATCGAGTCATGTACCGCCTGCGTACCCTTTTCGGCGGCCATCAGCGACTGCCGGGCAACCTGTGCGGACTGCGTGGCGTTGCCGGAAACTTCGCTCATCGAACGCGCCATTTCCAGCGCCGACTGACCGGCTTCCTGAATTTCGGTCGATTGGCGCTCGGCGGCGCTGAGCAGTTCGGCCGAGTTCACGCGGGCGATTTCCGTCGCCGCCGTCACCCGGTTCGCCGCATCGTTGATGCGGCCGACCAGCACGCGTAGTTCTTCGATGGTGTAATTGATCGAGTCGGCGATGGCGCCGGTGATGTTCTCGGACACGGTCGCGGTGACGGTCAGATCGCCGTCGGCCAGGTCGCCCAGTTCGTTCATCAGGCGCAGGATGGCTTCCTGGTTTTCGCGGTTGGTCTGTTCCGAAGCCTGGCGCTGCTGCTCGGCATCGACCGCCCGGTGGCTGGTGTCGTCGAGGTAGATCTTGGCGAGCAGGCCGAGGGTGCCGAGCGCCAGCACGGTCATGATGACCAACAGGATGATGTAGAGCGCCCGTTCGGCCAGCGCCGACTGATAGCCGACCGCCAGGTTGTCCGTCGCCTTCAACAGGTCCTCGCTCTCGCGGAAGATGCGCGAACCGGCCTGCTTGGAAAGGACCAGCGGCTGCATGTTGCCGAGAATGTTGCCGATCGCCGCCTGGTATTCCTTGAAGGCGCCGTCGAGTTCGCTCAGTTTGTCGCGTGCCGCGGCATCGTTGCTGCCCGACAGGCGCAAGGCATCGCTGCCCTTGCCCAGGCCCTGCAGCAGGTCGCGGAAGGCGTTGGTGTCCTTGCCGAGCAGGAAGGCAACTTCGGGATTGATTTCATCGCCGACCAGCAGCGCCGAGGCATTCTTGGCGATGCGCTGGGTCAGCATCACCAGCTGGTTGGCCGCCGCGATTTCGCGGGCCGAACCGCCGGACTGCAGCTTCAGCGCGGCCAGTTGCTCGGTCAGCTCCAGCATCACCGCATTCCGGGTATCGATGGTGGCGACGTTCTTGCCCAGCTCGACCAGGGTTTTTTCCTGGCTGATCACCGTCACCGCGTCCTTGTCGGTGGCCGCCCACCGCTCGCTGAGCGCCGCCAGTTGGGCGCTCACCGCATCGGGAGAAGGCGGCACATTGACGCCGCTGACTTCGCCACCCGAGGTCAGGCGATCGAGCAACTGGGCGAAGGTATCGCGCGACTCCTTGAGTTGGGTAAAGGCCACCGGGTTACCGAGCAGCGCCAGCGACGAGGCCTTGGCCAGGCGTTGCGACAGCATGCGCATTTCGCCCGAGGCGGCGACGTAGGCCGTGCCGTAGGTCGATTCGCGGTTATCGTGGAAAACCAGGGCGGCAATCAGCAGGAAGAGAACGATGAAGATCCCGCCCAGGATCTTCATCTGCTGGATCACCGGCTGTTGTGCGAAGGATTCGGGGAGCAGCGTCTTGCCGACCGCCACCACGTCCCCCGACGTCAGGCCGCTCAGCACCGTCATCGGCGCCTCGGTCAGTTTTTTGGCGCCAGCGCCGAATTTCGGAAATTTAAAGCTGAGAGCCATGGAATTCCTCCGCAAGGGGTTCAGGGCAAGCCCCTGAATCAAACCCCGATATTCATGAAATCTTGATCGACGAGCAGGTCGCGCACCGAAAGCTTGCGCCAGATGCGGCCTTGCCGGTCGCTGTAGCAGGCCGCCGCCCAGGGATGCGCCTGGCGATCCGGCGGCAGCGGCGTGAAATCCTCGGGATTTTTCAGGCCCAGCATGCGCGACACCAGCAGTGCGGCATTCGAGCCATGTTTGACGCCGACCAGCAACAGGCGGGTGCTGGCATTACGCACGGTCGGCGGACCGCCGCCGAACAACGAGAAATCGGTCACCGCATGCAGATTGCCGCGGATATTGGCGATCCCGGCAAACCACGGCCGAGCCAGCGGCACGCCGGTCAGTTGCGGCGCCTGGACGATTTCGCCGCTATCGGACAAATCCACCAGCCAGGCCTCTTCCCCGGCCTGGATGCCGAGCCAGGAAGCGCCGCCCTTGCCCTGCGCCGCCGTTTTCAGGCGGCCGGCCAGGTATTCCTGGAAATCGCGAAGACTGGTTTTTCGGGCCATACGATTCAGGGAATCGCGGCAACGCGCTGCAACAACTCATCCGGATTGAGCGGCTTGACCAGATAATCCACCGCCCCCTGGCGCAAGCCCCAGATCTTGTCGGTTTCCTGGCCCTTGGAAGTGCAGACGATGACCGGAATACCCTTGGTTTCCTCGTCGCGGGTCAGGGTCCGGGTGGCCTGGTAGCCGTTGAGGCCGGGCATCACGACATCCATCAGGATCAGGTCGGGCTTGCCGGCCTTGGCCTTGGCGATGCCTTCTTCGCCATTCTCGGCGGTGGTCACCTGGTAACCGGCCTTGGTGAGCAGGTCGACGACGAAAAAGCGCTCGGTGGGAGAATCGTCGACAACGAGGATGTTCTTGACGGGCATCGTTACTCCTGGACTACGGTTTGGTTTCTGGTTCGGCCGGCAGCGCAAAGGTGGCGACCGTTTGCAGCAGGCTGTCTTTGGTGAAAGGCTTGGTCAGGTACTGGTCGGAACCGACCATGCGGCCGCGCGCCCGGTCGAACAGGCCGTCCTTGGAAGACAGCATGATCACCGGCGTAGACTTGAAGCGGGCGTTTTTCTTGATCAGGGAACAGGTCTGGTAGCCGTCCAGACGGGGCATCATGATGTCGCAGAAAATGACATTCGGCTGGTGATCGGCAATCTTGGCGAGGGCATCGAAGCCGTCTTCGGCGAGAACAACCTGACAGCCGGCCTGCACGAGAAAAATCTCGGCGCTGCGCCGTATCGTGTTGCTGTCGTCAATGACCATGACCCTGACGCCGCGCAGTCTGGATAAATCAGCCAATTCCTGTCCCCTGGACCCTTGTAAGGGCACTTTTACTGTTTTCGCATGATACTACGGAAGTAATAATTCGCCATCATCGTGCAGTTACAGCGTACAGCATACCGAATGGCGACGGCTGGCGGCGCAAGATTCGGCTAAAATCGAAACAATCTTACCCAATCCCCTTCGCGTCCGCCAAGGGCGCGACTTTCATGAATTCCAGCCCCTCCGCCCCCCCCTGCCCGCCCCTGGTCCTCGTCTTTGCCGCCAGCGACCCGTCGGCCGGAGCCGGCATCCAGGCCGACCTGCTGACCCTGGCCAGTCTCGGCTGCCATCCGGTCACGGCGCTGACCGCGCTGACCGTGCAGGACACCACCGGCGTCCATAGCGTACACCCGGTCGGCGCCGATCTGCTCGAACAGCAGGCGCGCACCGTGCTTGAAGACATGCCGGTGGCCGCCTTCAAGATCGGCGTGCTGGCCAGTGTCGAAAATGTCGTGACGGTCGCCGAAATCCTCGCCGACTATCCGAATATCCCGCTGATTTTCGATCCGGTGCTGGCCTCCGGGCGCGGCGACGAATTTTCCGGCGAAGACATCATTTCGGCGATGCGCGAACTGCTGCTGCCGCAAACCACGCTGCTCACCCCGAATGCCCCGGAAGCGCGGCGGCTGGCCGAAAGCGACGACGACGAAGGCGAACCGTCGATCGACGTCTGCGCCCAGCGCCTGATCGAGATGGGCGCCCAGTACGTGCTGATTACCGGCACCCACGAAAGCACGCCGCAGGTGGTGAATACGCTGTACGGGCCGCAGGGCGTCATCCGCCGCGACAACTGGGAGCGCCTGCCCGGCAGTTACCACGGCTCCGGCTGCACGCTGGCCTCGGCGATTGCCGGTTGCGTCGCCCGCGGCGCCGATATCGAGGAAGCGGTCGGCGACGCCCAGGACTACACCTGGCAGACGCTGAAAAACGGCTTTCGCGCCGGCATGGGGCAATTCATTCCCGATCGTTTCTTCTGGGCGCGCGGCGGCGAGGACGAAGCCGCCGGGAGCGGCGACGGCCAGCCCGACGATGGCCGCTAAGTTGCGCGGCCTCTACGCCATCACGCCCGAGCAGGCCGACGGCAGCCGGCTGCTGGCCGAGGTCGAAGCCGCCCTGGCCGGCGGCTGCCGCCTGCTGCAATACCGCGACAAGCTGAGTGCCATGCCCGAGCGCGTTCGTCGCGCCCACGCCCTGCGCGACCTGACCCGGCGCTTCGCTGCCCGGCTGCTGATCAACGACGACCTCGCGCTGGCCCGGCTGGTCGACGCCGACGGCGTCCATCTCGGGGCCGATGACGGCAACCTGCTCGCCGCCCGCGCCATTCTCGGTCCGGGCAAGATCCTCGGCGCTTCCTGCTACGCCGACTTCGCCGCCGCCGAACGCGCCAGCGCCGCGGGCGCCGACTATGTCGCCTTCGGCGCCGTCCATCCGTCGCCAACCAAACCGCAGGCGGCCCGCGCCACGCCTGAACTGTTTACCCGGGCCAGGGCCGAACTGCCAGTGCCCAGCTGCGCCATCGGCGGTATCACGCTGGCCGGCGCACCGGCGCTGATTGCCGCCGGCGCCGACCTGCTCGCCGTCATTACCGACCTGTTCTCGGCGCCGGACATTGCCGCCCGCGCCGCTGCCTATCAACACCTCTTCGAGGAAGCCACATCATGACCTCTCGCAATCAGCAACTATTCGAGCGCGCCCAGCGCCACATTCCCGGCGGCGTCAATTCGCCGGTCCGCGCCTTCCGCTCGGTCGGCGGCACGCCCTGCTTCTTCCAGAAGGGCGTCGGGCCGAAAGTCCAGGATGCCGACGGCCAGTGGTACACCGACTACGTTGGCTCATGGGGTCCGATGATCCTCGGCCATGCCCATCCGGAAGTCATCGCCGCCGTCCAGGCCGCCGTCGTCGACGGCTTGTCCTTCGGCGCCCCGACCGAGAAGGAAGTCGACATCGCCGACCTGCTCTGCGAACTGGTCCCGTCGATGGACATGGTCCGCCTCGTTTCCTCCGGTACGGAAGCGACGATGAGCGCCATCCGGCTGGCCCGCGGCTACACCGGCCGCGACATCCTGATCAAGTTTGAAGGCTGCTACCACGGCCATTCCGATGGTTTGCTGGTGAAGGCCGGCTCCGGCCTGCTGACCTTCGGCAACCCCTCGTCGAGCGGCGTCCCGGCCGGCGTTGCCGAAAACACCATGGTCCTCACCTACAACGATCCGCAGGAACTGGCCGAAGCCTTCGCCCGGCATGGCGACAAGATTGCTGCCGTCATCGTCGAACCGGTGGTCGGCAACATGAACCTGATCGCACCGACCGCCGAGTTCCTCAAGGCGATGCGCGAACTGACCGCGCAGCATGGCGCCGTGCTGATTTTCGACGAAGTGATGACCGGCTTCCGCGTCGGACTGAAGAGTGCACAGGGGCTGTTCGGCATCACACCCGACCTATCCACTTTCGGCAAGGTGGTCGGTGGCGGCATGCCGCTCGGCGCCTTCGGTGGCAAGCGCGAAATCATGGAACAGATTGCCCCGCTCGGCCCGGTTTACCAGGCCGGCACGCTGTCCGGCAACCCGATCGCCACCGCCGCCGGCCTCGCCACCCTGAAGCTGATCCAGGCGCCCGGCTTCTACGAAGCCCTGACCGCCAAGACCAAAGCCCTGTGCGACGGCCTGGTTGCTGCCGCGAAGAAACACGGCGTCGCGTTTTCGGCCCAGAACATCGGTGGCATGTTCGGCCTCTATTTCGCCGAGAAATGCCCGGGCACCTACGACGAAGTGCTGGCCTGCGACAAGGAGGCTTTCAACCGCTTCTTCCACGCCATGCTCGATGCCGGTCATTACTTTGCGCCCTCGGCCTTCGAAGCCGGCTTCGTTTCGGCGGCGCATTCGGAAGCCGATATTGCCGCCACCGTCGCTGCCGCCGATGCCTACTTCGCCAGCCAGAAGTGAGCACTGGCTACGCCTGGATCGTGCTATTGGTAGCCGGCCTCTGCGAGGTCGGCTGGGCGGTCGGCCTGAAATACAGCGAAGGTTTCAGCCGCCCCGGGATTTCGGCCGCGACGCTCGCCGCGATGGTGGCCAGCGTCGTCCTGCTCGGCTGGTCGCTGAAAACCCTGCCGCTGGGCACCGCCTACGCGGTATGGACGGGCATCGGCGCCGTCGGTACGGCGCTGCTCGGCATGCTGCTTTTCGGCGAATCGCGGGAAGTGGCCCGGCTGATCAGCATAGCGCTGATCGTCGCCGGCATCGTCGGCCTTAAAGTATTGACGGCGGACGGCTCGTCGTAAGCTGGCTGGCCTCGTTGCGCTTGCGTTGCGCTTCGCGGCGCTCACCCTGGCGCAATGCCAGGTAGGTCAACCAGCCGACGAAACCCATCCCCAGCGTAAAAGCACCATAAGCCACGGGCCAGGGAATGCCCTGCGTCATCATCGAAAATTCCGACATGCCGCCGATCCCGGCGACGATGTTGATCGGCATGAAGACGATCGACAGCTTGGTCAGTTTCGACACGCGCTGGTTCTGGTTGATGTTGATGAAGCCGACGACGGCATCCATCAGGAAGTTGATCTTGCCGAACAGGAAAGAGGTGTGGCCATCGAGCGACTCGATGTCGCGCATGATCTGACGGGCGTCTTCCTGCTGGGCGGCGGCCAGTAGCTTGCCGCGCATCAGGAAGGAGACGGCGCGCCGGGTATCCAGCACATTGCGGCGAATGCGCCCGTTCAAGTCTTCCTGCTTGGCGATGTCGGCCAGGATGGCGCCGGCCGCCTCGTCGGGCAGGTGCGTCGACAGCACGTGCTTGGCGACCGCTTCCAGGGAGGCGTAAACGTCTTCCAGCGCATCGGCTGAATATTCGGCATCGGCAGCGTAGAGGTCGAGCAGGACGTCCTTGGCATCGGTCACATAACCGGGCCGCGTGCGGGCCCGGTGGCGCTGCAGGCGGAAAACCGGCAGTTCCTCGGAGCGCACAGAAAACAGGATGTCGTCGTGCAGGATGAACGCCACCGCCACGTTGCGCGACTCGTCCGCCATGTCGAGCAGGAAGTCGGAGTGCAGGTGCAGCTCGCCGTTGTCCTCGATATAGAAGCGGGCGCTGGCTTCCAGGTCGGTCAGGCTTTTCGGGTCGGGCAGTTCGAGGCCGAACTGCTGGCCGACCCATTCGCGCACGCGCGGCGTCGGCGCCACCAGGTCGACCCAGATCGGCTTGATATGGGCGAAATCGGTCGATCGCTCGACGTTGATCTGCTTCAGGCGGCCGCCCTGCAGGCCGAAGGCATTGACCATGATCTTGCGGCTGGGACGGTGACCGTCGCCGACCAGGGCTTCGCGGATTTCGTCGGAAAGCAGTTCCAGAATGTCGTCCTGGTGTTCCTCGCCGACTTCCTTCCAGGCGACCAGCCGGTCTTCCTCGGACAGCGCGGAGAGGATCAGGGCGACGGAAACGGTCGGCAGGCGGCCGAACAGGCTGCGCAACTCGGCGATATGCTGATTGTGCACCATGCCTTCGACCAGTTCGTGGCGGGGCATGTCCTGGCGGCGCACCATGTCTTCGACGAGATGATGCTTGGCCAGGAGACTCTGCACCTCGGCCAGTTGGTCCTTCAGCTCATCAACTTCATTCAGCGTCTTGTCGTCGTCCATGGCCAGCCAATGGTGCGGTGCAAAATCAAACCCCGATTTTAGCATCCGATTCGGGCGGCCAAACGCCGAATCAGGGAATTTCAGCGCCTGCCATGCGGCCCAGGATGATTGCCGTTTTCCGCCCCAGCCCCGGGGCGCCGCGGTTCCTGTCGTAATAGCGCGGATTGGGCACCATGCCGGCCAGCCGCGCCGCCTGTTCCGGGCCGAGCTGGGCAGCGCCGACGTTGTAGTAATGGCGGGCGGCGGCCTCGGCCCCGAAGACGCCATTGCCCCACTCGATGACGTTGAGGTAGACCTCGAAAATCCGTTCCTTGCTCCACAGGGTTTCCAGCATCAGGGTAATGATGGCTTCCTCTGCTTTGCGGAAATAGGACTTGGTCGGCGTCAGGAACAGGTTCTTGGCCAGTTGCTGGCTGATCGTCGAGCCGCCGGCGACGAAACGTCCCTTTTTCTGGTTCTTTTCCATGGCTTTCTGGATGCCGTCCCAGTCGAAGCCTTCGTGATCGACGAAACTGGCATCCTCGGCGGCGATCATCGCCCGCTTCAGGTGCACCGAAATGCGCGCGTAAGGCACCCATTGCTGCTGGAGCCGGGCCTCGGGATTTTTCTGGCGCAGTTCGGCGAGGCGGATTTCCATGAAACGCGTCGTGCCGGGATTGAACCAGCCCCAGAACAGCACCCAGCAGAACAGCCAGAGCTGCCACAGCACAAACAGGCCGAGCAGGGCGAGCAGCGCCCGCTTCAGCCAGCGGCCGAGCCGGCTCACCCGGCGAGTCCGCGGCGCAGTTCGGCCAACTGCGGCGCGGTATCCGGGCGCACGCCGCGCCAGACGAAAAAGGCCTCGGCCGCCTGCTCGACCAGCATGCCCAGGCCGTCGGCCAGCTGCTCCGCGCCCTGGGCGCGAGCCAGGCTCAGGAAAGGCGTTTCGCCCTTACCGTACATCATGTCGTAAGCCAGGCTGCCCGGCGCGAAAATACCGGCCGGCAACGGCAGGCCGGCCCCGGCCAGGCTGGCCGAGGTGGCGTTGATGACGACATCGAAGGCCTGGCCCGCCAGGTCGGCGAAACCGCCGGCGGCGATGGCCGCCAGGTCGGCAAAAGCGGCGGCCAGCGCCTGGGCCTTGTCGGCGCTGCGGTTGGCGATGCACAAGGCCGCCGGCCGTTCGGCGAGCAGCGGCGCGATGACGCCGCGTGCCGCGCCGCCGGCGCCGAGCAGCAGCAGGCGCTTGCCGGTCAGCGGGACGCCGAGGTTGTGCGCGATGTCGCGCACCAGGCCGGCGCCGTCGGTGTTGTCGCCGAAAATGTCCGCCCCGTCGAAAATCAGGGTATTGACTGCGCCGGCCCGCGCCGCCCGCTCCGAGAGCCGGGTGCTCAGGCGGAAGGCCTCTTCCTTGAAAGGCACGGTGACGTTCGCCCCCTTGCCGCCGGCGGCGACGAAAGCGGCGACCGTTTCGCGGAAGCCGTCGAGCGGCGCCAGGCGGGCTTCGTAGCGCAGATCCTGGCCGCAGGCCGCGGCAAAGCCGGCATGGATGGCCGGCGATTTGGAATGGGCCACCGGGTTGCCCAGCACGCAGTAGAGATCGGTCATTTGGCGGAAAGCTGGTCGCCCTGGGTGAAATACCAGGTGCGGGTGATTTCGAGAATGTCGGTGTCGCGCCGGATATCCGGCGGGAAGGCGGCGTAGGGCGAAGCCATCTGGACGATGCGGCGGGCCGCGTCGTCGAGCACCTTGTGGCCGGAAGAACGGTTGATGTCGATGCGCGCCACCTGGCCGTCGGCGGTGATGGTAACGGTCAGGATCAACGTCCCGTACAGCTTGCCGCGCGCCGCTTCCGGGTAGTTCAGGGTGCCGATGCGCTCGATCTTCTGCCGCCAGTCCTCGATGTACTGGGCGAAGCGGTATTCCTCGGCGCGGGTGCCGATGAATTTCTTGCGCGGCCGCTTGTTGTATTCGTCGAAATTCTTGCTGATTTCGCCTTCCAGCCGGGCCATGGCGCGCGCCGACTCGGCGAGGTCGAGGCCGCTGATATTGGGCGCCGGACTCGGCTGCTCGCTGGCCGTCTGGGCGGCCGCCACGCTGCGCAGGCTCTTGGCCTGGGCGAGCATTTTCTGCTGGGCGGCTTCCAGCTCCTGGACCCGGCGCTGCAACTGTTGCAGGTCGCTGCCGACCACCTGTTGCGGCGTCGGCGGCAACGGCGTCGTGGCGCGCCGGTTTTCGTCGGTATTGCCGCCGCCATCGAGATTGGCCTGGGCCAGCGCCTGGGCGTCGTGCGGCTTCCGCGCCGAGCGGGCATTGACCAGGATGATGTCGAGTGCCTTTTCGCGCAGCGCGCTGGCGAAATCCGGCGGCACGAAGCGGACGGCGAGCAGGCCGGCATGCAGCACAACGGAAATACCGATGCCCAGCGCCAGCGGCGATACGGCCGGCAGCAGCCCGGCCAGTTGGCGCCGCAGGGCGGAAATCACTGCTCTTCTTCCTCCGCGGCTTCGAGCGACACGTCGTCAGCCAGCAGCTTCAGGAAACGACAGGTCAGTTCCGGGGCCAGCAGGTCGATGCTTTCAATGCTCAGCCGGACCCGCGTTCCCGGCGCCAGTTCGCCGGGCAGCGACGGCACGCGCAGGAGCAGCGGCAGATGGTCGAGGCGGACACTCTGTTCGCGGCGCACGGTGGCGTCGATTTCACTGAGGCCCTGCTGCTGCAGCCAGCGCAGGCACCAGTAACGCTCCATCAGGCGCTGGAAATCGGCATAGGCAGCGTAGGTGATTTCGAAATCGCGCATCGCGCCGAACAGCTCCGCCGATTTCTGGGCGTAGGCCGGCGTCTCGCCCTTCAGGCAGGCGATCAGCTGCCACTGGTTGACCAGGTCGCAATAGCGGCGCAGCGGCGAAGTCATCCAGGCGTATTGCGCGACGCCCAGCCCTTCGTGCGGCAGCGGCGTCGTCGTCATCCGCACCTTGCCCTGGGTCTGGGCGCGGTACAGGCAGGCGACGTTCCTTTCGGCGAGCAGGCCGCCCCAGGTCGAATTGGCGACGATCATCAGTTCGGCGACCAGCTTGTCGAGCGGGCTGCCGCGTTTCCTTTCGCTGATCTCCACGGTGCAGGCGTCGGGATCGGCCAGGTCGCCGTCGATTTCGAAGTTGTAGTCGTTGATGCCCTGCATCGCCGACGGCTTGCCCCGGCGGCCTTCGCAGGCATTGGCAAAATGCCAGAGATGGAGCAGTTCGTCCTTGAAACGATGTTCGCCGAGCTCGCCGCCCACCGTTTCGGCATTGAACCAGGGCTCGATTTCGTGATGGCGCAGGTTGGCGGCGATATGCACCATTTCCAGCCGCGATTCGTGGCTGAGAATTTCCAGCGACTCATTGACCGTCAGGTAGAGCGACACCGCCGGGCAATCGACGCCGCCGGCCAGCGTGTAGTTCTGGACCACGGCATCGGGCAGCATGGTGATCTTGTTGCCCGGCATATAGACGGTGGATAGCCGGGCGCGGGCGACGCCGTCGAGCGGCGAACCGTGTTCGATGGCCAGGCCGGGCGCCGCGATATGGATGCCGATGCGCGAACCGATGCCGGACAACCTGACGACCGACAGGGCATCGTCGATTTCCGTGGTATTGGCATCGTCGATCGAGAAGGCCAGGACATCGGCGCGCGGCAGGTCGCGCGGCAACTTGGGCGCTTCGAGTGCCGGGAAAGCCGCCCCCTTCGGGAACTGCTCATGCAGAAAGCGGCGATAGTGCAGGAAATAGGCTGACTTGATGGCACCGCACTGGAACAGCATTTGCGCCGCGGTCAGGCCGGTTTCGTGGCAGGCCGTTTCGAACGCCTTGGTTTCCGGCTTGTTGCGGTCCGGTGCGTAGAGCAGCGCGTCGCTCATGGCGCCGATTTCCGCCGGCAGGCGGCCGGCCTTCAGTTCGGCGATCCAGCCTTCGATCGCCAGCGCTTGCTGACGCTTTTTTTCAAGACCGGCCAGAGCAGCTGCGAGAATGTCGGGAGGCGCCTTGCGGAAGCGGCCCTTGCCTTTGCGGTGGAAATAGACGGGCGCGGCATGCACGGCAAGCAGCACCGCCGTCGCTTCGACCGGGGTGGGTTCGTGTCCGTAGTAATCACGGGCAAAATCAAGAAACGAAAATTCGCCATCGTTTACGCACTCCCAGAGGAAATCCGGTTCGATCTCTTCGGCCAGCGGCGCGGCCTGTTCCAGCAAGGCCGCAGCCGAGGGCTTCTCGAAACGCAGCAACACCGTGGCCGCCTTGATCTTGCTGCGCTTGCCGCTCGGCATCTCGACCTGCAACGAAGTGTCGTTGTCGGCCATCACACTGCCGGCCTTGAAGCCGCCATCTTCTTCGAATAATACATTCATCGTCGGATTATAACCCAGCGAATTCAATGATTTGCGGAATGAAGTCGGGAAACTTCGTGAAGCCGTGGTCGCCGCCCGGCAGGACGGTTTGCCGGCAAGCGGCGTAAAAGTCTCGTGCCTGCCGGTAATCGAGCACGGCGTCGCCTTCTTCGAGCAGCAGCCAGTAGCGGGTCGGCGTCGGCCGGGCGACCTGGGCTTTCAGCTGGGCGGCATGCGCGGCGCTGAAGCTGAACGCTTCACCGGAATGGTGGTGGACATGTTCGCCGACGAAAGCCGCCAGATCCAGCCGATCGACCGCCGCCGGATTGATCAGCACGGCCTTGAGGCCATGTTTTTCCGCGAGGTGGCTGGCGTAATGGCCGCCCAGCGAGGAACCGACCAGCGTCACCCGCCCGCCGGTCGCCTCGATCAGGCGACTGAGCGTCGCCACCGCTTCATCGGGCACCGGCGACAGTTGCGGGCAGGCGAAATTGTCGGCGAGGCCGCGCTTTGCCATGGCCTCGGCGAGCAATCGCGCTTTCCACGAGGCCGGCGAGGAAGCGAAGCCATGCAGATAGATGATGCCGGGCGTTTTCAGTTGACCGCCCATTGCACCCAGCCGAAGTGGGCGGTGGCCAGCACGACGATGCCGAAAACGATGCGGTACCAGGCGAAAGGCGTGAAATCGTGGCTGGAGACGTAACGCAGCAGCCAGCGCACGCAAAGGAAGGCGGAAATGAAGGAGGCGATGAAACCGACCACCCACATGCCGAGATCGTCGGCATTCAACAGGGCGCGCTCCTTGTAGAGCTGGTAGAGGGTGGCGGCGAACAGGGTCGGGATGGCGAGGAAGAAGGAGAATTCGGTCGCTGCCTGGCGCGACAGCCCGAACAGCAGGCCGCCGATGATCGTCGCCCCCGAGCGGGAAGTGCCGGGAATCAGCGCGAAAGCCTGGGCCAGGCCGAGTTTCAGCGCATCGAGCGGTGTCATCTCGTCCACCGTATTAACGCGGATCGTATGCTGGCGGCGCTCGGCCCAGAGGATGACGAAGGCGCCGACGATGAAGGCCAGTGCCACCGGTACCGGCTTGAAGAGGTGGGCCTCGATGCCTTTCTTGAACAACAGGCCGAGGACGGCCAGCGGCATAAAGGCGATGGCCAGGTTGAGCACCATCCGGTTGGCCAGGCGCTCGCGCCCCAGGCCGCGGAGCACGCTGGCAATGCGCGCCCGGTATTCCCAGACCACGGCGAGGATCGCTCCCGACTGGATGACGATTTCGAACAGCTTGCCGCGTTCGTCGTTGAAATCGAGCAGGTCGCCGGCGAGGATCAGGTGGCCGGTCGAGGAAATCGGCAGGAATTCGGTCAGACCCTCGACGATGCCGAGAATCAGTGCTTTCAGGAGAAGGATGGCGTCCATGGAATGCGGCCTGGAGGGGGAGGCCGCATTCTACTATTCCGGGCGCGTTGCCGCCTCCAGATTTGCCAGCCAGAGCAGCGCCATTTGGCGCGTTTCGCCGCACATTTCAGCCGATGGCTGCAGGCCGGCACAGCAGGCCGGGCGTTCCGGCCGGCCGAAGATGCGGCAGCGCAAATCCGCGTCAAGATGCCGGCACGGCTCCCCGGCCGGCTTGGCCAGCGAGGAGATCGACGGCGCGATGCAGCAGGCGCCGCAACCGGGCCGGCACTCCATCAGCGGGCTACAGCCGGTTGACCGGTCATTGGAAAACCCGGCGGGCGGGCAGAATCGGGCGCATGCGAATACTCCATGAAAAGGGCCGGGCGGCCCCTGCGGCATCGGACTTGCCGATTATCGCAGAGGCGGTCGCCCATCTGCCGCTTACTCATGGCGCAGCGCTTCGATCGGATCAAGCTGTGCCGCCCGCCGTGCCGGCATGTAGCCAAAAACGACGCCAATGGCTGCGGAAAAACCGAAGGCGGTCAGATTGATCGCCGGATTGAACAGGAACGGCATGTGCATCAGCGCCGACAAACCGAGGCAGGCAAAGAAGGCGAGACCGACGCCGACCAGCCCCCCGAATGCCGAGAGCACCACCGCCTCGATCAGGAACTGCAGCAACACTTCGTTTTCGAGGGCGCCGATGGCCAGGCGGATGCCGATTTCACGCGTCCGCTCGGTCACCGAGACGAGCATGATATTCATGATGCCGATGCCTCCGACCAGCAGGCTGACCGCCGCAACGGCGCCGAGCAGGCCGGTCATCGTGCGGATGGTGCCGGACAGGGTTTCGGCAATTTGCCGGGTATCCATGACGTTGAAATTGTCATCCTCGTTCTCGGCCAGTTTGCGCCGCTCGCGCATCAGGCTGCGGATTTGGGCCATGACGACCGCAGTGTTGGCGCCGTTCTTCTGGGAGATCATCAGGCTGGCGATGTCCAGCGTGCCGGTAAGCCGGCGCTGCACGGTCTTGATCGGCATGATCACGATGTCGTCCTGATCCATGCCGAAGGCGCTCTGCCCCTTGCTGGCCAGCACGCCGATCACCTGGCAGGTGAAAGCCTTGACGCGCAGTTCGCTGCCCAGCGGACTCTGGCTGCCGAACAGCTCCTTCTTCACCGTGTTGCCGATGACGCAGACCGCCTTGCCGGCGCGCTCCTCATCATCGGCAAATTCGCGGCCGGCGGCGAATTTCCAGTTGCCGGCGACGAAATAGCCATTGGTCGTGCCATTGACCGTCGACGACCAGTTGCGCATATCGACGACCAGCGTCACCGAGCGCCCGACCACCGGCGCCACGACCTGCAGGCCGTTGATCTGCTGCTCTATGGCTTCGACATCGGCCTGCTTGAAGGCCGGCGCCCCGGCGCTATCGCGGCCCGGCCCGAGGCGCTGGCCCGGGCGCATCATCAGCAGGTTGCTGCCGAGGCTCGAAATCTGGTCGGAAACCATCTTCGTCGCGCCATTGCCCAGGGTCACCATGGTGATCACGGCGGCGACGCCGATGACGATGCCGAGCACGGTCAGGAAGGAGCGCATCAGGTTGCGGCGGATTTCGCGCAGGGCGAGCAGCAACGCGTTGATCAGCATGCTGCGGATTCCCGCCGTTCGTCCTGCGCCACCAGACCGTCGACGAAATGCACGATGCGCCGGGCGTAGGACGCCATGTCCGGTTCGTGGGTGACCATGATGACGGTGATGCCCTGCTCGCGATTGAGCGCCGCCAGCAGTTCCATGATTTCGTGGCTGCGCTTGCTGTCGAGATTGCCGGTCGGCTCGTCGGCGAGCAGGACCAGCGGGTTGGTGACGATGGCGCGGGCGATGGCGACGCGCTGCTGCTGGCCGCCGGAAAGTTCGGCCGGCGTGTGCGTTTCCCAGCCATCGAGCCCGACGCGGGCCAGTGCGGCGCGCGCGGCGCGATGGCGAGCGGCGGCTTCCTCGCCGCGATAAAGCAGCGGCAATTCGACATTTTCCTGGGCCGAAGTCCGCGCCAGCAAGTTGAAACCCTGGAAGACGAAGCCCAGGCTGTGGCGACGCAGCAGCGCCCGCTGGTTGCGTTCGAGCTGTTCGACGTGGATGCCGCGAAACAGGTATTGACCGGCGCTCGGCGTATCGAGGCAGCCGAGGATATTCATTGCCGTCGACTTGCCGGAGCCGCTCGGCCCCATGACGGCGACGAATTCGCCGGCCTCGATGGCGAGATCGATGCCGCCCAGCGCCAGAAAGGCCGTCGCTCCTTCGCCGTAGCTCTTGGTGATGCCGCGCAGTTCGATCAGCGGCGAAGCACCGTCAGCACTCACTTTTTCGCTTCCGCGTAATCGGTGATCACGGCCATGCCGGCCTTCAGTTCGCCACCGGTGATTTCGGTGAGGCGGCCGTTGCTGACGCCGGTTGTCACCGGCACCGCCCGCGGTCCGCTTTCGCCCGGCACCCAGACCTGCTGGGCGCCGCCCCCGACCTTGCCATTCTGCTTCTTCGCCCCCGGCGGCGGACGCGGCAACAGGCTGGCGACGAAGCTGCCCTCGGCCTTCGGCTCGCTCGCCAGCGGCGGCGTGAAGCGCAGGGCGGCGTTCGGCACCAGCAGGACGTTTTCGCGATTGGCGGTGATGATGGCGGCAGTCGCCGTCATGCCCGGTCGCAGCGCCAAATCGTCATTGGCCACTTCGAGCACGGTCTTGTAGGTGACCACGTTGTCGGTCGTCGTCGAACCCAGGCCGACGCGCTGGATGGTCGCCGGGAACTTGCGCCCCGGCCAGGCCGAGACGGTGAAGGTCGCCGGCTGGCCGAGCTTGACGTTGGCGACATCGGCCTCGTCGACCTTGACCTGCAGTTCCATGCGCGACAGGTCTTCGGCCAGCGTGAACAGCACCGGGATGGTCATCGCGGCGACCACGGTCTGGCCGGGTTCGACCTTGCGGGTCAGCACCACGCCATCGACCGGCGCCCGGATGGTGCCCTTGCCGAGATTGGTTTCGTCGGTTTTCAGCACGGCCTGCGCCTGCGTCACCGAAGCGCGGGCACTGGCCTCGTTGGCGACGGCGCGCAGCACGGCAGCCTCGGCAGTTTCCAGCTCGCTCTTGGCCGGCACCTTGCCGCCGGAAATTTCCGCCACCTGGCGCATGCGGGCCAATGCGGCCTGGGTCTCGGCCACCGTCGCCTGCGCCTGGGCAACCAACGCGTTGGCCGCAGCCAGCGAGGCCCGCGATTTGGCCACCGCGTCGCTGAGCTTGGCGGTATCGAGCTGGGCCAGCAACTGGCCCTTTTTGACGTAATCGTTTTCCTGCGCCAGGACGCTGGCCAGCGTACCTGACTGCTCACTGCCGACGTCGATCGACTTGGTCGGCTGCAGGGTGCCGCTGGCCGAAACGCTGACCACCAGATTGCCGAGCCCAACTTCCTCGCTGACGTACTGGCCGCCGCTCCCCTTGCCGCCGGACGAGAAGATCGCCCACAGGACCAGCAGCAGCGCGATAGCACCGCCGATCAGCAGCCAGCGCCGCCGGCTGCCCTTGAGCATGCCCTGCGGCGCCGAGTTGAGGATGCCCAGCAGGGCATCGCGTGACTTGTCTGCGCTGTCGTTCATGATTTTCCGTTTTCCGGGATGGCTGGCGCGGCCGCGTTCCAGCCGCCGCCCAGCGCCTTGTACAAGGCGATCAGGCTGGTCAGCCGGCTGGCGCGCGCCGTCGCCAGGCTGTCTTCGGCACTCAGCCGGGTGCGTTCGGTGTCGAGGACTCTCTGGAAATCGGCGAGCCCCGACTGGTAGAGATTGCGCGACAGTGCGGCCGCATTGCGCGCCGCCTCGGCCGCTGCCAGCCGGGCAGCGAGGCGCTCGCGACTGGCCGCGTAGGCGGTCAGCGCATTCTCGATTTCCTCCAGCGCCCCGAGCACGCTGCCCTGGTAAGAGAGCAGCGCCTGTTCCTGCACCGCGCTCTGGATATCGACGGCGCTACGCAAGCGACCGCCATCGAACAAGGTCGCCGCCAGCGTGCCGCTGATTCCCCGCATCAGGCTGTCGGCACCGCCCAGCGCACCGAAGCTGTAGGCCTGCCAGCCGAAGGAAGCACCGAGATTGAGACTGGGAAAGCGTTGCGCCTGCTTTTGCCCGAGCCGGGCCGTTTCGGCAGCCAGCTTCCGTTCGGCAACGATCAGGTCGGGCCGCTGACGCAGCACCTCGGCCGGGATGCCGATGCCGACGCTGGCCGGCACTTCCGGGAAATTCTTCGCTTCCGCCAATTGGCCGTGCAAGTCGCCGGGGTTGCGGCCGAGCAATACGGCGAGCCGGTTTTCCGCCGCCGCCCGGCCGATTTCGAGATCGGGAATGCTGGCCCGCGTTTGTTCGCGGCTGCTTCGTGCCTGCTCGACGTCACTGCTCGCCACCAGACCCGCCTGGTTGCGCCATTCGGTGATCTGCACGGTCTCGCTCTGGCTGGCCAGATTGTCCCGGGCGATCGTCAGCCGCAGCTGGTAGGCGCGCAATTCGACATAATTCTGCGCCACTTCGGCGAGCAGCGAGACGCGGACATTGTTGAGGCTGGCCTCGCTGGCCGCCAGCTCGGCCTTCGCCGCCTCGACGCCGCGCCGGGTCGCGCCGAACAGGTCGATTTCCCAAGCGGCGTCGAAGCCGGCATCGTAAAGCGTGCGGGCCGGCAGGGCGCTGATCGCCGGCGAAGTCTTGTTGCGGCTGGCGCCCGTCGATGCGGAGAGACTGGGAAACAACCCGCTGACTGCCTGTTCGCGCGCGGCCCGCGCCTGCTCCAGGCGCGATTGCGCCAGTTTCAGGTCGACACTGCCGAGCAATGCCTCGTCAATCAGGCTATCGAGCAGCGGATCGTCCAGTTGTCGCCACCAACCGGCGAGATCGGCGCCCGGCGCGGCCGGCGGCGCTGGCGTTGTCCAGAGAGCGGGCAACGAGAAACTCGGCAGCCGGTAATCCGGGCCGACCATGGGCAACAATGTGCAGCCATTGAGGGCGACCAGGGCAAACCATACGCTCACGCCGCGCAACAAGGGGGATTTCATGGATGGTATCTGTGTGGCATTGGCCCATTGTCCCGCTGATCGGGACGAAGCGCCATTGCCAAGATGCAAGTTCGGGTTAACACAGCGGTGCAACGTGCCGGCAAAGGAAAAGGGCCCCGCCGCGAGACGGCGGCGGGGCCAAGAGGAAAAGCGGGAACCATCCGGCGCCCCGGCGTCTGACGAAGCGCCGGGGCAGCGCTCGTTCAATCCCGTGGGTCGCGCGCCTCGCCCTCGGGCTTGATTTCGCTCAGGCGCTTGCGCTGTTCCGGCGTCAGCACGTCGAAGATTTGCCGATCGGCCTTGCTGCGCGCCAGCGTGATGTCGGCCATCGCCTTGCCGGCCTGCTCTGCCAGTGTCCTGGCCCGGGCTTCGCTGTAATCGGCCGACGCGGTCAGCTGACGCAGCTCCTCCTCGGCCTTGTGTAGCGCTTTTCCCTTCTCGCGCATCTCGGGCGCCTGTTGGTGCATGATCTCGAACACCTGGTCGCGCTGGGCGTCAGTCAGCTTCAGTCGATGCAGATAGTGCGGTCCCATCGCGCCAGCCATCGCCTGGCGGCCCATTCCGTCGCCATGCCGGCCGTGCATGCCGCCCGCCATCGCCATACAGTCGTCGGGCGCCCCGACCTCATGCGCTGCCGGCGCAGCGACCACCGCCAGCGGGATCGCCAGCGCCAGCGTCGCCGCGGCGAGAAAACGCTGGATATTGCGGGAAGAAATTTCCGTCATGTTTTTTTCCTTTCAGGCAGTTAGGCGAGCTCGCCGGCGGGCCGCCGACAGGACGAATGCTCGCACCATCGGCGGCCAAGCGCTGTTAGCAGCTGTAAGCAAACGTAAAGAGGGAATCGCCGGAGCATTTGAAACCGGCGCCTTTCTCGTCGCCGCCTGGATCGGCCGATGTCATTGATGCTCAACGAGGAAATCCAGAAAAATACGTTTTCGCTTTGCCGCGCCTGCGGCGATTGCCTTTCCCGCCAGGTTGGCTGATCGGCTGGGCGAAGCAGCAAAAAGGCGGCTGAATCAGCCGCCTTTCTTGTACTGCCAGTCGCTTGGTGAAGCTCAGACCTTGTTATATACCTCAGCCCCGGCCTTGACGAATTCCACCGATTTCACTGCCATCCCTTTTTCCAGCGCCGCGGTTTCGTCGACGCCCTGCTGTGCCGCGAATTCGCGGACTTCCTGGGTGATCTTCATCGAGCAGAAATGCGGGCCGCACATCGAGCAGAAGTGGGCGACCTTGGCCGATTCCTTGGGCAGGGTTTCGTCGTGGAATTCGCGCGCCTTGTCCGGGTCGAGGCCGAGGTTGAACTGGTCGTCCCAGCGGAATTCAAAACGCGCCTTGGACAGCGCGTTGTCGCGAATCTGCGCGCCGGGATGGCCCTTGGCGAGGTCGGCGGCATGGGCGGCGAGCTTGTAGGTGATGATGCCTTCCTTGACGTCGTCCTTGTCGGGCAGGCCGAGGTGTTCCTTGGGCGTCACGTAGCAGAGCATCGCCGTGCCGTACCAGCCGATCATCGCGGCGCCGATGCCGCTGGTGATGTGGTCATAGCCCGGCGCGATGTCGGTGGTCAAAGGGCCGAGGGTGTAGAACGGGGCCTCGTCGCAGTATTCGAGCTGCAGGTCCATGTTCTCCTTGATCATGTGCATGGGCACATGGCCGGGGCCTTCGATCATGACCTGGACGTCGTGCTTCCAGGCGATCTGGGTGAGTTCACCGAGGGTCTTGAGTTCGCCGAGCTGGGCTTCGTCGTTGGCGTCGTAGATCGAGCCGGGACGCAGGCCGTCGCCGAGGCTGAAGGCGACGTCGTAGGCCTTCATGATTTCGCAGATTTCCTCGAAGTGGGTGTAGAGGAAGCTTTCCTTGTGGTGCGCCAGGCACCACTTGGCCATGATCGAACCGCCGCGCGAGACGATGCCGGTCATCCGGTTGGCGGTCAGCGGCACGTAACGAAGCAGCACGCCGGCGTGGATGGTGAAGTAGTCGACGCCCTGCTCGGCCTGTTCGATCAGCGTGTCGCGGAAGATTTCCCAGGTCAGGTCCTCGGCCTTGCCATTGACCTTTTCCAGCGCCTGGTAGATCGGCACGGTGCCGATGGCGACCGGGCTGTTGCGGATGATCCACTCGCGGGTTTCGTGGATGTTCTTGCCGGTGGACAGGTCCATCACGGTGTCGCCGCCCCAGCGGATCGACCAGGTCATCTTTTCGACTTCTTCCTGGATGCTGGAACCCAAGGCCGAGTTGCCGATGTTGGCGTTAATCTTGGTCAGGAAGTTGCGGCCGATGATCATCGGCTCGCTTTCCGGGTGGTTGATGTTGTTGGGGATGATGGCGCGGCCGCGGGCAATTTCGCTACGGACGAATTCCGGGGTGATTTCTTCCGGAATGCTGGCGCCGAAGTTCTGGCCGGGGTGCTGGCGGCCAAGCAGCTTGGCCATCTTGTCGCCCATCGGGCCGGAATTCTTCAGGCTTTCGATGTAAGCGCGGCGGTTGTTGTTTTCGCGGATGGCAACGTATTCCATCTCCGGCGTGATGATGCCCTGGCGGGCGTAGTGCATCTGCGACACATTCTTGCCGGCCTTGGCGCGCAACGGCCTGCGGTGCAGCCCCGGGAAACGCAGTTCGTCGAGCGCCTTGTCCGCGGCGCGTTTCTGGCCGAATTCGGAGGTCAGGCCGGCCAACTCCTCGACATCGCCGCGTTCGGCGATCCAGCCGGCGCGCAGGGCGGGCAGGCCGCTGCGAATGTCGATCCTGGCGGCCGGATCGGAGTACGGGCCGGAACAATCATAAACGTAGATCGGCGGGTTCTTTTCGCCGCCGAAAGCGGTCGGCGTGTCGTCCTGGGAAATTTCGCGCATCGGCACGCGGATATCCGGGCGCGAGCCTTCGACGTAGATTTTTCGGGAATTGGGCAGCGGCTGCACGGCTGCCGCGTCGACTTGGGCCGTGGCGGCGAGAAACTGGGCGGTGGCGTTCATTGTTCTTCCTTGCGTGGAGGCAGCGGGTAAGACGGGCAAGGAGCGATCTGGTTCCGCAACGGCGGAGTTCGTTTCCCTACGACGGCATGACCCGGTCAGGTTCGAAGGGTCTTTCTCAGCCCGAGCCATGCCGGGCACCCCTAACGAGTGGGCTGCAAGTTACTGGAAACACAGGCAAAATGCAAGGAAGCCCATTCCGGCCTCAAGATTTCTCGAAACTGGCCGAAAACTCGTTGCCAAGCAATAGAATTCAAATGAAAAAGATTAAGGGGTTTCCGATGCGTCGTCTCACCATTGCCGCCTTGCTGGTCAGCCTGCCCTGGGCGGCGACGGCTGCGCCGACCTGGCAGACCATTTCTTCCGAACCCGGCAAGAAGATCGAACTCGACCGCACCAGCATCAAGCGAGAGGATGGCGGCAAAGTCCAGGCCCAGGCCCGCGTCATCCTCGAAAAGGAGCTGATCGACGCCAAGACCGGCAGCGGCTACCGCTTCATCGAAGCCATCACACGCTACGACTGCACATCGCGCAATGCCAGCACCATCAAGCGCATTTTCAAGAAAAACGACAACGACGTCATTCGCGAAGAGGACATCAAGGGCCCCGACCTGCCGGTGCGCAGCGGCACCCTCGACGACAAGGTGCTGCGCGAAGTGTGCCGTCCAGGCAAGGAAAGCGTCACCGACGTCGCGCAAAAAGCCAACGAGGCAGCCGACCAGTTGAAGCAGGCCAATGATGCGCTGCTCAAAAAACAGCTGGCGACGCAGGAAAAGCAGGCCAAGCCGGTCAAGGCTTCCGATGCCGGCCACGGCGCCGAGAGCGCTCCGATTCCCTCGATTCGCCCCAATCTGAAAGCAGCGCTGGAAGCGAACAGGGAAACGCTGCCGTCCGCAAAAGAAATGCCAGCCCCCAAGCCGGCGCCCGCCCCGCCCCCCGTCACTGTACCGAAAGCGACGAACATCCTGGTCCACACCGAAGCCGCCCCGAGCAGGGCGAAAAGACCGGGGCGTGCTGGCGGCTACATGCTGGAACTGGCGCACAGCGAACCGGCCATCCAGCACGCCCAGATCCACTGGGACTACGAAGGCGAAGGGGCGCCCGAGAACTGGGCCAAGCTCGACCCGCAAAACACCACCTGTGCCGTTGGCCAGCGCCAGTCGCCGATCGACATCCGGGACGGCATCAAGGTCGATCTGGAACCGATCACTTTCAATTACCGCCCGTCGACTTTCCGCATCGTCGATAACGGCCACACCGTCCAGGTCGCGGTCGGCGACAGCTCGATCAGCCTGACCGGCAAGACCTACGAACTGGTGCAATTCCATTTCCATCGCCCCTCCGAGGAAAAGGTCAACGGCCAGCGCTTCGACATGGTCGCCCATCTGGTGCACAAGGCCGACGACGGGCAACTCGCCGTGGTCGCCGTGCTGCTCGAACGGGGCAGCGAAAACCCCTTCATCCAGACCCTGTGGAACAACCTGCCGCTCGAAAAGAATGCCCCGGTCGCCCCGCCGTCCCTGGCCATCGACCCGAGCACCCTGCTCCCGACCGGGCGCAATTACTACACCTATATGGGTTCGCTGACCACGCCGCCCTGTTCCGAAGGCGTGCTGTGGCTGGTGATGAAACAACCGGTCCAGGTCTCGACCGAACAGATCAACATCTTCTCCCGGCTCTACCGCAACAACGCCCGCCCCATCCAGCCGACCGGGAATCGCCTGATCAAGGAAGGCCGCTAAGCCGGCTCCAGCGGGGGCGTCAAAGCGGCGGCTGACGCATTCGCCCCCGTCGCGCCAATCCGGGCCGTGGCCGCCTGACGTGCGCCCGCACCGATCGGCGGCGTCCATTTCGACCATCGCCCCCAGCCCCTTGCCCCCTCGCCCGGCGCAGGAGAGAAACCGAGACTCAGGTATAATTTTGCTTTGTCGGAACCAATATATTAGCTTGTGCTAATATTACGCCTGCGGAGACCCCTAAATGAATATCGAGCAAGCACGCTTCAACATGATCGAACAGCAGATTCGCCCCTGGGAGGTGCTGGATCCGCAGGTTCTCGACCTGCTTTTCGTCGTCAAGCGCGAGGACTTCGTGCCCGCCGCCTACCGCAATCTGGCCTTCGCCGACATGGAAATCCCGCTCGGCAGCGGCCAGGTCATGCTCGCCCCGCGTGTCGAAGCCAAGCTGCTCCAGGAACTCGGCATCAAGAAAACCGACAAGGTGCTGGAAATCGGCACCGGCAGCGGCTACATGGCCGCCCTGCTGGCTGCTCGCGCCGAAACCGTGGTGAGCGTCGAATGCCGCCCTGAACTGGCCGAGTTCGCCCGCCAGAATCTCGAACGCGCCGGCGTCGCCAATGTCGTCGTCGAAGTCGCCAACGGCATCAACGGCTGGTCGCAAAATGGACCCTACGACGCAATCGTCGTTTCCGGTTCCGTCCCCGTGCTGCCCGCTGCGCTGCTCAAGCAACTGCGCGTCGGCGGCCGCCTGGCGGTCATCGTCGGCGAAGCGCCGGTCATGGAAGCCCAGCTGATTACCTGCACGGCCGACGGCATCTACAACACGGTCAATCTGTTCGAAACGGTCATCCCGGCGCTCGACGGCGCCCCGGCCAAAGACGGCTTCAGCTTCTGATGGAACAGCTTCGCCCACGCCAACTCGCCGAATGGCTGGCCGATGCCAGCCGCCCCAGGCCGTTGCTGCTTGACGTGCGCGAAGCCTGGGAATTCGAATACTGTCATTTGCCGGACGCGCAGCACATTCCGATGCACGTGGTGCCGACCCGCTGCGCCGAACTGCCCGCCGAGCGCGACATCGTCGTCATCTGCCATCACGGCGGACGCAGCATGCAGGTGGCGATGTTCCTGGAACGCAAGGGTTACGCGGCGGTTTATAACCTGGCGGGCGGCGTCGATGCCTGGTCCAATGAAGTCGACAGCAGCCTGCGCCGTTATTGAGGTCAGCATGAAAAAACTTGCCTGGTTGCTCCTTTCGCCGCTGGTTGCCTCGCCTCTTTTCGCCGCCGATCTCGTCCAGGTCTATCGCGCTGCACAGGACAACGACCCGACTTTCGCCGCTGCCCGTTACGGGCGCGAAGCGGGACAGGAAAAGCTGCCGCAGGGACGCGCCGGGCTGCTGCCCAGCCTGAGCCTGTCGGGCAACACGGTGTGGAACGAGACGGAAATCTCGGCCCACGGCGGCCCGACCCTCGCCAAGCCCAACTACAACTCCAACGGCTACCAGCTGACCCTGTCGCAGCCACTCTTCCGCTGGCAGAACTGGGTTGGCTACAAGCAGTCGGAAATCCAGGTGGCGCAGGCTGAAGCCAATTTCGCCCAGGCCCGCCAGGACCTCATCCTGCGTGTGGCGCAAGCCTATTTCGACGTCAATTACGCCACCGAAAGCCTGGCCGCGGTACGCGCCAACAAGCTTGCCATCGCCCAGCAACTCGAATCGGCCAAGAAGAATTTCGAAGTCGGCACCGCCACCATCACCGACACCCACGAAGCACAAGCGCGTTTCGACCTCGCTGCGGCCCAGGAAATTGCCGCCGAAAGCGACCTCGAAGTCAGGCGCCACGCCCTGGCAGCCATCATCGGCAAGGAATCCGGGCCGCTGGCGATGATCGGCAAGGAAGCGCCGCTGACGCCGCCGCAACCGAACAACATGGCCACCTGGGTCGCCGCCGCCGAGAAGGACAGCCTTGCCGTGCAGGTGCAGCAGGCCAATGCCGACATCGCGGCCCGCGAGATCGATAAACAGCGGGCCGGCCACTACCCGACCCTCGACCTGGTGGCCAATCAGGGCCACTCGAAGTCTTTCGCCGCGTCTTACGGCGTGGCCGACACCGACTACACCACCGTCGGCCTGCAACTGAACGTCCCGCTTTTTCAGGGCGGCCTGGTCAATTCACGCCAGCGCGAAGCCGCCGCCAATCGCGGCGCCGCCGAATCGACGCTGGAAGCGACCCGGCGCAACGCCGCCTTGTCGGCGCGCCAGTCCTACCTCGGCGTCGTCAATGGCCTGGCTCAGGTCCAGGCGCTGAAAGCGGCGCTGATTTCGTCGCAGTCCGCGCTCGAATCCAACAAGCTGGGGTATGAAGTCGGCGTGCGCATCAACATCGATGTGCTCAATGCCGAAAACCAGGTCTATGTCACCCGCCGCGACCTGGCCAAGGCCGTGCTTGACACCCTGATGGCGCAACTGCGGCTGAAGGCGACGGTCGGTGCGCTGGGCGACGACGACGTCACCCAGATCAACGCCCTGCTCGACCCGTCCACCGCGCAATAAGATCCAGGGTACGCCGCGCGGCGCCCTGATGGGCCGCAGCGAAGCGGCCGGCAGCGGCACGCATCGCCGCCAGTTCCTCTTTTTCCCGCAACAAGGCGGCGACGGCCGCTCCCAGAGCCGGCGCATCGGCGACCCGCCGGGCGGCGCCGGCGGCGATGGCATCTTCCGTGGCCTGCAGGAAATTGAAGGTGTGCGGCCCGACCAGCACCGGGCAACCGCAGGCCGCCGCCTCGATCAGATTCTGGCCGCCCAGCGGCAACAGGCTGCCGCCGATGAATGCCAGGTCGGCCAGCGCATAATAGGCCGCCATTTCGCCCATGCTGTCGCCCAGCCAGACCTTGGTATCCGCCTGCGGCAAGCCGGCGCTGCGGCGCTGCACGGCAAGGCCCCGGCGCTGCAGCAATTCGGCCACCGCGTCGAAACGCTGCGGATGGCGCGGCACCAGTACGAGCAGGGCATCGCCCCCGGCAAGTTGCGCCAGCGCCTCGAGAATCAGTTCTTCCTCGCCCTCGCGGCTGCTCGCCGCCAGCCAGACCGGACGCGAACCGAGCGCAGCCCGCCAGCTTTGCCCGAGGGCCAATTGTTCAGCGACCGGCGTCACATCGAATTTCAGGTTGCCGCAAACCTCGACCGCGGGAGCTCCAAGCGCTGCCAGTCGCCCGGCGTCGCCAGCGGTCTGGGCGGCAACGCCGCGCAGCGCAGCAAACGCCGGCCGCAGCAGGGCCGGGAATTTGCCGTAGCCGCGCGCCGAACGCTCCGACAAACGGGCATTGACCAGGATCACCGGAACTCCGGCGGCCTTTGCCGCGGCCAGCAGGTTGGGCCAGATTTCGGTTTCCATCAGCACGCCGAAGGCCGGGGAAAAATGCCGCAAAAAACGGCCGACCGCTCCCGGATAGTCATAAGGCAGGTAAGCCTGGATCACCCGCCCACCATAAACCTGGCGCCCCGCCTCGCGCCCGGTCGGCGTCATGCCGGTGAGCAGGATGGCGTGATCGGGCCAGCGCGCCTGCAAGCCTTCGATCAGCGGCTGGGCAGCGCGGGTTTCGCCGACCGAGACGGCATGCACCCAGATCAGTTTGGCCGGCGCCAGCTGACGGTAGAAACCGTAACGTTCACCGACGTGCTGCCGATATTCCGGCTGCTTGCGGCCGCGCCAGAGCAGGCGCAGCCAGATCAGCGGCGCGATCAGGTAGAGCAGCAGCGAGTAGGCGAAGCGGGTCATCAGGCGAGCGCTGCCCGCAATTCAGCGAGCACCTCGGCGACCGTGGGAATCTGCGCCTTGCCGCCGAGATTGCGGCAAAAACCGGCGCCCAGCACGCCGGTCAGGCCGGGATCGGTGGCCGTATACAGCGCCACGGTCGGAATGCCGAGAGCGACGGCGAGGTGGGTCAGGCCGGTGTCGACGCCGGTCACGGCCGCGGCCCCGGCCAATACCGCGGCGAGGTCGGGCAGGAACATCGGCGGGGCGGCGACCGCGCCGGGAATGCCCGCGGCCAGACGGGCAGCCCGGTCGCGTTCGACTTGCGTGCCGCCCGGCAGCACCGCCCGCACCCCCTGCGCCTGCAGGGCGGCGCCGAGAGCCAGCCAGTGGTCTTCCGGCCACAGCTTGTCGTCGCGACTGGTCGCCGTCAGGAAAACGACATAAGGCTTTTCCGGCAGCCAGGCGAATTCGGCCGGAGCCGCCGCGATGCCGTAATCCGGCTGGCCATCGGCGACATAGCCGAGCGCCGCTGCCGCCAGCTGGCGATTGCGCAGCACGGCATGCAGATCCTTGGCGACGCTGAAATGCCGATCATAGAGCCCGGCCGCCAGCGGTTCGCGCACCGAATCGGCGGCGTAGCCGGAGCGCGGACCACGCGCCCGGCGGGCGATGAAGGCGCTCTTGAAAAGCCCCTGGGTATCGATCACGGCATCATAGGTGCCGGCCTGCAGCAGCGCCCGGAAAGCGCCGATTTCCCGCCAGGTAGCCGCTGCGAACAGCTTCCGGCGCCAGCGCCGGATAGCCACCGGAATCACCTGCTCCACCGCCGGATGCAGGCGTGGGATGGCGGCGCAGCCTTCCTCGACGCACCAGTCGATGCGGGCTTGCGGAAAATGCCGGCGAATGTCGCTGACCACGGGCAGGTTGTGGATGACGTCGCCGAGCGAAGAAGTTTTCACGAGCAGGATGCGCATCGGTGATGAATGACGTTTTTGCGAAGCCGCAATTATAAATGCCCGCGCCCTGCCGGCCGCGCCGACTTGCCTGGCCGCGTCCCGATTCGGCCCAACAATATGCCATCGACCTAAAGCCCGCCTGTCCGGCGCTCCGTTGCGGTAAAATGGCGCCTTTCCAGGCAGGACTGATTCCGTGAAAATTCTCGTCACCGGCGCCGCCGGCTTTATCGGCATGAGCACCGCCCTGCGCCTGCTGGCGCGCGGCGACGAAGTGGTCGGCGTCGACAACCTGAACGATTACTACGACGTGGCGCTCAAGGAAGACCGGCTGAAACAGCTGACGGCGCAACCGGGCTTCCGCTTCGTCAAGCTGGACATCGCCGACCGGCCGGCCATCGAGCAACTGTTCGCCGCCGAAAAGTTCGACCGCGTCATCCACCTCGCCGCCCAGGCCGGCGTCCGCTATTCGATCAAGAATCCGCACGCCTACGTCGACAGCAACCTGGTCGGCTTCGTGAATATCCTCGAAGGCTGCCGCCATAACCAGGTGGCACACCTGGTCTATGCCTCGAGCTCCAGCGTCTATGGCGGCAACACCAAGATGCCCTTCTCCGAGCACGACAGCGTCGACCACCCGGTCAGCCTGTACGCGGCGACCAAGAAGGCCAACGAGCTGATGGCCCACACCTACAGCCACCTCTACGGCCTGCCGACCACCGGTCTGCGCTTCTTCACGGTCTATGGTCCGTGGGGCCGGCCCGACATGTCGCCCTTCCTGTTCGCTGGCGCTATCCTGAATGACCGGCCGATCGACGTTTTCAACCACGGCAACATGCAGCGTGACTTCACCTACATCGACGACATCGTCGAAGGCGTCATCCGTTCCATGGACCGCGTCGCCGAAGCCAATCCGGCCTATCTGCCGGAAGAGCCCGATCCGGCAAGCAGCAACGTGCCCTACCGTGTCTTCAATATCGGCAACAACGATCCTGTTCAGTTGCTCGATTTCATCGGCGCCATCGAAACGGCCATCGGCAAAAAGGCGGAAAAACGCCTGCTGCCGATGCAGGACGGCGATGTCCCGGCGACTTACGCCGACACCGCGCTGTTGAATGACTGGGTCGGCTTCGCCCCGGCCACCCCCATCCAGGAAGGCGTCAATCGCTTCGTCGCCTGGTATCGCGATTACTACCAGCTTTAAGGATCAACCATGTGCGGCATCGTCGCGGCAGCAGCCGGCAGCAACATCGTCCCCGTCCTCATCGAAGGCCTGAAAAAACTCGAATACCGGGGCTATGATTCGGCCGGGCTGGCGGTGATCGGGGCGGACGCCATCGAACGCGTACGCTCCACCGGCCGCGTCGCCGAACTCGAAGCGGCCGCCACCGGCACCGCCGCCGTCACCGGCATCGCCCACACCCGCTGGGCGACACATGGCGTGCCGTGCGAAAAGAACGCCCATCCGCATGTCTCCGGCCATATCGCCGTCGTCCATAACGGCATCATCGAGAATTACGAAAGCCTGCGCCGCGAACTGAGCGCCCAGGGCTACGTCTTCACTTCGGACACCGACACCGAAAGCATCGCCCACCTGATCCAGGCGACGCTGCAGAGCGAACCCGATCTGTTCTCCGCCGTGCAGACCGCCTGCCGCCGCCTGGTCGGCGCCTTCGCCATCGCCGTCATCGACCAGCAGCAACCGGGCAAGGTCGTCGTCGCCCGCGAAGGTTCGCCGCTGCTGCTCGGCGTGTCCGACACCGGCAACTACGCCGCTTCCGACGCCTCCGCCCTGCTCCAGGTCACCCGCAACATGGTCTACCTGGAAAACGGCGACATCGCCGAACTGACCGCCGACCGGGTGCGCATCGCCCGCCTCGACGGCACGCCGGTCGACCGGCCGGTGCATGTCTCGCAGCTATCTGCCGCCGCCGTCGAACTCGGCAACTACCAGCACTACATGCAGAAGGAAATCTTCGAGCAGCCGGAAGCGCTGGCCAATACGCTGGAAATCGTAGGCGGCAGCAAGAGCATCCAGCCCGGCATCTTCGGCGCCGCCGCGGCCGACCTGCTGGCCGATGTCGATTCCATCCTGATCCTCGCCTGCGGCACCAGCAGCCACTCCGGCTACACCGCCCGCTACTGGCTCGAAGCCATCGCCGGCGTGCCATGCACTGTCGAAATCGCCAGCGAATACCGCTACCGGACCTCGGTGCCCAATCCCCGGCAGCTGATCGTCGCCATCTCGCAATCCGGCGAGACCGCCGACACTCTGGCCGCGCTGCGCTACGCCAAGGCACTCGGCCAGACGAAGACGCTGGCCATCTGCAACGTGCCGGAATCGGCCATCGTCCGCGAATGCACGCTGCGCTTCATCACCCGTGCCGGCCCGGAAATCGGCGTCGCCTCGACCAAGGCTTTCACCACCCAGCTCGCCGCGCTGTTCGTGCTCACCCTGGTCATGGCCAAGGTCCGTGAACGCCTGAGCGCGGCGCAGGAAGCCACCTACATCGACCAACTGCGCCATCTGCCGGTGGCGGTGAACAAGGTACTGAGCCTGGAACCGGAAATCGCCGCCTGGGCCCAGCGCTTCGCCGACAAGCAGCACGCCCTCTTCCTCGGTCGCGGCCGGCATTACCCGATCGCCCTGGAAGGCGCCCTCAAACTCAAGGAAATTTCCTACATTCACGCCGAAGCCTACCCGGCCGGCGAACTGAAGCACGGCCCGCTGGCCCTGGTCGATGCCAGCATGCCGGTCATCTCGGTGGCGCCGAACGACCAGTTGCTGGACAAGCTGAAATCCAACCTCCGCGAAGTCGAAGCCCGCGGCGGCGAGCTCTACGTCTTTGCCGACTCCGATTCCGAAATCGCCGAATCGGCCGGCGTCCATATCCTGCGCCTGCCTGAACACTACGGCGAACTGTCGCCCATCCTGCACGTGATCCCGCTACAGTTGCTGTCCTACCACGTCGCGCTGGTCAAGGGCACCGATGTGGACAAGCCGCGCAACCTGGCGAAGTCGGTAACCGTCGAGTAAGCGGCCAGACGGGCCGTTGAGTCTACCGAATAAAGTTGGTCGGAGCCTAAGTAAGCAGAAGGGGCCGAAAGGCCCCCTTTGTCATTTCCTGCAAATAAAAATCGACCTTCGGCAAATCGGCCATAGTGGCCGTTGCATGAGTGGCTAAACCGGACAGCAATCAGCTACTTGACAGCCGTTCAGCTCAAGCCACGGGGTGACTTCTGAATCTAGGGCGATTCAAACGGTGTTTGCCCCCCAATTAAAGATTCCAGGCCATACCCAGCCACCCGACAAATGACAGCCGATTCTCTACGATCGGACTTGCAGCCACCGCATGTCCGAGTTGATTCAGTTGCGCTCCGAAAAGAACGGAATAATCGCGGCTCAGGCGATAGTGGGCATCGAATCCTGCCGTGGCGTTCGTTGCGCTGCCAGGATGAAAGGCTGAACGGGATGCATTTGACTCCGCCTCGCCGATGCCGAAGAAATAGTTGCTGACCTGCTTGCTCATCCAGTCGACACCGCCGAATACACCGAACTTCACTGTTTCGTTCTTGACGACTTCACGATACAAATAGAGCCGTCCCGACTCACCGCGACTGGAGTTTGTCAGGTCGGTAAATAGCGACAGGCTCAGGGAGGCCAAGCCGAAATCCCAGTCAAAGGCTGGGCCGCCCTCAATGCTGTTGCTGCGCGTACGCATCCCCGCCAGCCTGGCGCCGTCACTCGACCGGAAACCAAGGCGGGGCTCAATGGCCAGGCCGAGCCCCATCTTCCGGTCGGCGCTGCCCCAAGCATAGATGCCAGCCCGCAACGGCTCGATGTACAGAACATTGTTGTAGTCAGCCGAGATCAAGGGGATCAGCCATGTCTGGCTGGTTTTTCCCCCGGTATAGCGCGGAAATACGATAGGACCAACGCCCACGGCACCGGTCCAGCCACTGCTTTCCGCCGCTGGCTGGGAGTTGGGGTCGGAGCTGGTCAAGGCCGGAGCCGGAGTCGGAGTCGGAGCCGGAGTCGGGGTCGAAGTCGGGGTCGAAGTCGGAGTCGGAGTCGGAGTCGGAGTCGGAGTCGGAGTCGAAGTCGAAGTCGAAGTCGAAGTCGAAGTCGAAGTCGGAGTCGGGGTCGGGGTCGGGGTCGGGGTCGAAGTCGAAGTCGAAGTCGGGGTCGAAGTCGAAGTCGGGGTCGGGGTCGGAGTCGGAGTCGGAGTCGGAGTCGGAGTCGGAGTCGGAGTCGGAGTCGGAGTCGGAGTCGGAGTCGGAGTCGGAGTCGGAGTCGGAGTCGGAGTCGGAGTCGGAGTCGGAGTCG
>JBLNBM010000023.1:0-174489 GCA_050259955.1 Bacteroidota bacterium | reverse complement strand
CCACCGTCGAACTGGCCGTCTTGAAATCGTTCACGCCATTGGTCTGGCCATTGTCACGAATCGTATAGCTGATCGTGTCGGCGCCGTTGTAGTTGGCGTTCGGGCTATAACTCAACGTGCCGTCGGCGTTGATCGCCACCGTGCCGTGCAACGCGCTCGCTGCCGTCACCGTCAGCGTCTGGCCGGCCTCGTTGGCCGGCCCCGCCGAGTCGTTGCCCAGCACGTTGATATTTACGCTGCCGTCTTCGGCAACCGTCGCCGTGTCGGCAATCGCAACCGGTGCTACGTTGGAGGCCGCCGTGATATGCACATCCAAACTCAATAGCGGACCCGAAGAGGTAGCCTTGTAATGGAATGTATCAGTGACATTTCCAGTGACATTAACGTTAGAAACATACGTATAGTCGCCATTTCGTTGAATAGTTAGCGACCCGTATGAGCCGGATATAGAAATTTGATTGTTGTTATTGAATTGATGTAATGAACCATTACTATCCTGATACGAATAAAGTTGCGCAGATATAGGTGCCAGATCACCGGTTACTGTCCCGAACTCCGCCACGTTAACGCTGTCGAGCAACCCTTGATATCTATCGATATGTAGCGCAGCGACGTCAATACTTCCCGTGCTGTATTCAAGCTTCCAATCACCGCCCAGCGCCGCACTACCGGTGGCATTATCCGAAGCTGCCACATCGGCCTGCGTTGCCGAAGCAACCGCACTAACGAATGCCTCGCCCACGCTGCCTTCCGCCACATCGCAACCATAGATCAGGATGTCGCCGGACTCCGTCAGCGAACTGCCGATGGCCGCCAGGTCACCTTGGTGTTGGGCCAGGGCATCGGCCGTAAAGGTCGTTCCGCCGAGAATGATGCCGCCCTCGGTACCGTGGCTGACGATATGGATCGCATCCAAACCCGACTTGCCCTGCAGGGCTTCGGCGATTTGCGTCAGGCCGTCGCGGGTCGGATCGAGCATGACCACTTCGGCATCGGGATTGACGCCGGCCGCGAGAATCTGCCAGTTGGAGACGCCGGCATCGATGAAGACGATTTCCTTGACCACGGCATGCTCGGCGACCTGCGCCCCTTCGCGACTGGCGTCGGTCTGCGCCGCAGCCGGTGCCTCGGCCGCGTGCTCGGCGACATGCGTATCCGGCGCTGGCGCGGCGTCGGCCACGGCGGTGGCCACGGCTGCACCGTCAAACATCAGGCGGGCTTCGAGGGCCAGCGGCGCAGGCTTGCTGCGTTTCAGTCCGGACTTTTGAGCGGAATTGGTCTGGTTCCGGGAAGCGGAGTGTTTGCGGTTCATGTCGAGCCTCACTGATAGAGCGAAACGTGGTTTATTGACTGGGGGGAGGGACAAGCAGGACTTTCCCGCTCATCCCGGCAATAAGCTGGGGAAACTTGCCGTCGATTGCCGCGGCAACCTTGACAGATTGACTGACGGGGTCGACCCGGGCGCCGATACGCAGCACCTTGGCCGGGTAATTCTTGTTGGTTTCGTCGATCTTGACCTGGAAGCCATAACCGTTCTTCAGCCAGGCCAGCCAGTGGGACGGGGCGATGAATTCCAGTTCGAGGACGCTGTCGTCGATGATTTCGAGGAGCGCCTGGCCGGGCTGGACGTATTGCTGTTCGCGCACTTTCTGCTCGGCGATCCGGCCGGCATAGGGCGCGGGGACGCTGCACTTGGCCAGCACCGCCGCGTTGGCGGCCACTTCGGCCCGATTCTTGGTGACCTCGGCGCCGGAGACATCGACTTCCACCTTGCCGACGGAACCGGTCTCGATCAGACGCTGGTTGGCCGAATAGGTGGTCTGGGCAGCGGCCAGCGCGGCCCGGGCCTTGTTCAGTTGCGCCGCCGGAACGGAGCAGTCGAAAACCACCAGGGTCTGCCCCTGCTTGAACGCTTCGCCTTCCGGCACCGGCAGGCGGCTGATCTTGGCGCCGATTTCCGCCGCCAGCGTCGTATAGCGCCGAGGGGAAAGCTGGGCGCGGATTTCCTGGCGGTCGCCGGCGGCCGGCTTGGCAGCGGCAGGCGCTGCCGGAGCCGCCGACACCACGGCAGCCGGAGCGGCGACGACGGGCGCCGGGCGGGCGGCATCGGCGGCCAGCACCGAAGTGCCGACACCGAGACAGAGCGAAGTCAGGAAATACCGCAAATGCATGATGATGCTTTTACCCTTCAAACTGAAAATGTCTCTCAGGCGCGACGCCCGATCCGTTGCTGTTGTGCCGACTTGACCGCTTCCGCCGGCTTGGCGGCATCGACCGGGGTCGCTTCCTCGACCGCCGGTTGCACGGCGAGCGGGGTCGTTTCGTCAGCCGGCTTGGCAACAGCCGCCGGCGGCACTTCTTCGGCCGCCTTCGGCACTTCCACCGGTTTCACGTCATCGGCCACCTTGGCGGCTTCAACCTTCATTTCCGCGGTGACATTCGGGGCTTCGGCCGGCGTCGCATGCTGCGCGGCAGTTTGCTGCCCCTTCGGCAACGGATAATCGGCTTGTGCCGGAAGATTGCCGGACTGCCAGTTCTGGAAGGATTTTCGGACAGCTTCGGTCAACTCGGCCAGCGAAGCTTCGCGGACGCTGGAAATTTCCGGCTCCATGCCCAGCGAGGCCTGCAGCTTGCCGGAAGCGGCGTGGACCTGGGACAGGGCCTGGTAGCGGCGCAGCAGGCTGAGAATCGCCGCCGTGTTGTTGGCGACGGCTTCGAGCTTGCTCTGGGCCTGAGCGCGTTGGCGGTTGGCGCTGTGGTTGTTGATCTTTTCGTCGACGACCCAGATGGCATCGGCGCGATTGAACTGCTGCAAGGTGTTGGCATATTGCAGGCGGGCAATGTGCAGTTGGGCCAGCATGGCCATCTGGGTGGCGATCCGGCGTTGATCGGCCAGCGTGACGCCGGCTTCAGCCAGTTTCAACTGGGCCGGCGCGGACAGCAGATTGAAGATGTTGAAGGAAATCTGCGCCCCGGCTTCCTGCCAGCGATTGTTGATCATGTAGCGATCGCTGTCGTACTTCACGCCATAGCTGAAGGTCAGGCTGGGGAACATCTTGAGGATGATCTTCTTGCTTTCTTCGGCAGCGATGCGTGCGCCGTAGAACTGCTCGCGCAGATCGGCGTTTTGCGAGACAGCCACTTCTTCCAGCTGCTCGATGGGCAGCGCCATCACCTTGGTGGCAAGGTTTTCCGCCGGTTCGACGACCTTGAGATCGACGGCCAGCGGCACGTTGATCAGGTTGGCCAGTTCGATGCGGGCCGAGGCGAGTTCCTGGTCCACGCCTTCCAGCAACTTGAGATTCTCAAGCAACTGGCGCTGATACTTCAGGGAATCGAGCGGCGAACGCAGGCCTTCGGATTCGGCCTTGCGGGCATCGGCCAGCGCGTTTTCGGCGGAAAGGATGGAGGTCTTGACCTTGTCGCTCAGCTTCTGGGCGCTGGCCGTGCGCCAGAAGGCGCCGATCACATCCTGGATCAGGATATGCATGGCCTTGCGGCGGCGCTCGGAGGCGATCAGCACGCGGTCAGCATTCTGCTTGGAAGCGATATAGCTGACGCCGAAGTCCAGCAGATTCCAGGTCAGGCCGAGGTCAGCCGTGTAATGTTCCTTTTCGCTGGAAATCGCCGGGTTAGCCAGCGACGGCAGGCCGGTGACCGAATCCTTCGAATTGACGATCCGTTCCTTGTCCCGGTAGAAATACCCGGCGTTGGCCATGAACTTGGGCAGCATGTCGTACTTGCTGACATCGAACTGGTTCATCGCCAGCGCCTCTTCCATCATCTTGGAACGGCGCTCCAGGTTGTACTTGAGGGCGCGGGCCACGGCTTCTTCGAGCGCCAGCGCATTCTGCACCGGCTCGACATCGTTCTGGGCTGCGGCCCGATCTAGCTTGCTCTGCGCCAAGATATCGCTCTTGGCCAGCGGCACCGGCTGGACACTGGAACAAGCGGAAAGGAAAAGCGCGCTGGCACAAGCCAGTGCAATCGAACCCCGAACGGAACGACGACCCATGTTATTACCCCTATGACGATAGCCAATCTGATTATTGATGAGGCAACTACCCCAGCCTCTTGCCCGGCAGACTATCTCATCACGGATTATTTACAAAGAATAAAATTGATAGCCCCCCAAAGCCGCAAGGACGGGCCGATGGCGCCAAG
Organism: Bacteroidota bacterium; assembly: GCA_050259955.1. GTDB lineage: Bacteria > Pseudomonadota > Gammaproteobacteria > Burkholderiales > Rhodocyclaceae > Azonexus. The sequence continues at coordinate 170,325 of JBLNBM010000023.1, read as the reverse complement.
ACATGGCATCGTCATCAAGTTTTAATCTGGGCTCTTGAAGGTTGCCACGGGGCAACCGGCGAGACCACGCACTGACCGCTTTCCCGCTCGATCGGGGCAATTGCCATATAGGGAATTTTACGTATAGCCAAATCACCGGTCGAACACCGGATATTAATTTAGCATATTGCAAAAAATTTTCCGGCGACGTTGCCGCACGCGGGGACGAGACGAAAACCAGGGAGACCTGCGGTCGACGGCACGGGCAATGGCTTACTCGGGGAGGCGTCGGCCTCGCCCCCGCGACAGCCCATCGCACCCGGTTGGCACTATGCCTAATGGCAGAGACGGCCTATGATTGGATTGTTGGCAGGCGTTTCACGTCAATTGACCTGATTCCGGAGTTCTCCGTGCTGCATCGCCTGAAAGAAAGCTCTTTCACCACCCAGTGGCTGATTCTCGTCATGGCCTTGCTGACACTGGGCGGCGCGACCGGCTTCAATCTCCACACGGAACGAGAGCGCACGCAAAGCCGTGAGGAGGCCCGCCTGCTGACCCAGGCCCGCGTCATCCAGGAAAATCTCGAACAACAGCTGGCTGCGGTCAGCCGGGTCCTGGTCGATATCCGCCAGGAATTGCCGCAACATGGCGCCAGGCCACGCCTCAACGATTATCTGGGTATCCTCACCGACGCCATGCCCGGCGTGCGCTCGTTCTTGCTGCTGACCGGCGACGGCACGGTGTCGGCAGCCAGCCAGCCGGCCCTGCTCGGCGCCACTTTCGCCGACCGCGACTATTTCCGGACGGCGCGCCGGACGCCCGATCCCGATACCCTGTTCGTCTCGCCGCCCTCGATGGCGGCGACCGATCTCTATGTGATCAATGTGGCGCGCGTCGTCAGCGGGCCGGCCGGCGAATTCTCGGGCCTCGTCGTCGCCACGCTCGACCCGGATTATTTCAAAACCTTGATGGCATCGGTGCTGTATGCACCGGATATGTGGACGGCCATCGCCCACGGCGACGGCATCCAGTTCCTGACGGTGCCCGAACTGCCTGGCCAGCCCGGCCGCGATCTGGCGCATCCCGGTTCATTCTTCAGCCGGCACATGGCCAGCGGCCAGCAGCTCAACATGCTGACCAGCGTCGTCCAGGCCACCGGCGATCGCCGCATGATCGCCATGCGCTCCATCCAGCCGGCCCGCCTGCACCCGGACAAGCCGCTGATCGTCGCGGTCAGCCGCGACCTGGGCGCCGTGTTCGAACCCTGGCGTCACGACGCCCGCAGCCAGGGCGGCCTTCTCGCACTCACCGCCTCGCTCGCCATCGCCGGCCTGGCCGTTCATCAGCGCCGGCAACGCGGATACGCCCAAAAGGAAGCCGAAGCGGCGCAAGCCCTGGCGAGCAGCGAATATTTCATGAAAACGCTGACCGACAACATTCCCGGCATGGTCGCCTACTGGAACAGCGACCTGCGCTGCGCTTTCGCCAACCAGGCCTATTTCGACTGGTTCGGCAAGACGCCCGAGCAGATGCGCGGCATCCGTATCCAGGACATGATGGGCGAGACGCTGTTCCATCTCAACGAACCCTACATCCGCGCCGCGCTGCGCGGCGAACGCCAGCATTTCGAGCGCACCCTGACACGGGTTGATGGCAGCGTGCGCCACACCTGGGCGCAGTACATCCCTGATATCGACGGCGACCGGGTACGCGGCTTCTTCGTGCTGGTTTCCGACATCACCGAACTGAAGCAAACGGAAATTGCACTGGCCGAAAGCGAGCGCAAGCTGAAGACGATCATCGAGGCCGAACCGGAATGCGTCAATGTCCTGGCCGTCGACGGCAGCGTGCTGCAGATCAACCGCGCCGGCCTCGACATGCTGGAAGCCGATAGCGAGGAACAGATCCGCGGCCGGCCGCTGACCGACCTGATCGTCGCGCACTATCGCGATGCTTTCGTCGCCCTCAACGACAAGGTCAATGCCGGCGAATCGGGATCGCTCGAATTCGAGATCGCCGGGCTCAAGGGCGGCCGTCACTGGCTCGACATGCATGCCGTGCCGATGCGCGACATCAACTGCCGGATCAGCGGCCTGCTCGGCGTTGCCCGCGACATCACGGCGCGCAAGGAATTCGAGCAGGAACTGGCGCGCCTGGCGCAGACCGACTTCTTGACCAATCTCGTCAATCGCCGCCATTTCATGATGCTGGCCGAGCTCGAACTGTCGCGCACGCTGCGCTACGGCGGCCCGCTCTCCATCCTGATGATGGATATCGACCGCTTCAAGAAAATCAACGACGCCTATGGCCACAAGACCGGCGATGTCGTTCTCCAGCGCTTCGCGGAACTGAGCCGACAGGTCTTGCGCGACATCGACGTCATCGGCCGCATCGGCGGCGAGGAATTCGCCGTCCTCCTGCTGCAGACCGACGGCGAGCACGCGCTGGACGTTGCCGAACGGCTGCGCCGGGCGACGGCCGATGCCGCAATCGATCTCGATCTGGACAAGCCGATCCATTTCACCATCTCGATCGGCGTCGCCACCCTGAGCGAAACCGCCGCCAGTATCGACACGCTGCTCAGCCAGGCCGACCAGGCGCTCTACCAGGCGAAGAATGGCGGCCGCAACCGGGTTTGCGTCTACGAAGCGCGGGTCGAGCCGGCGCTGCCGGCGACTAGCCGCGAAAGCTGATCCGCGGACTCAGGTCCGGAAACGATGCATTTCGGTATCGAGATTTTCGGCCAAGCGGCGCAGGGCGTCGGCCGTCGCCGCATTGCCGGAAGCGACCGAATTGTTGTGTTCGGCCATCACCGCGATCTGCTCGACGTTGCGGGCGATTTCGGTACTGGCGGCAGCCTGCTCGCGCAAGGCGCTGGAAATTTCCTCGACCGAGGCCACCACCTGCTGCGACTGGACCTGAACCTGCTGAATCGCCGTACCGGCCTGCTCCGCCTGGACAACGCCGGCCGTCACCCGCTCCACGCCATGCTTCATGCTGGCGACTGCATTTGCGGTGCCCGACTGGATGGCGGCGATCATTTCGGCAATTTCCTGGGTCGACTTGGTGGTGCGCTCGGCCAGCTTGCGCACTTCGTCGGCCACCACCGCAAAGCCGCGCCCGGTGTCGCCGGCCCGCGCCGCCTCGATGGCGGCATTCAAGGCGAGCAGATTGGTCTGGTCGGCGATTTCCTTGATGGTGCCGACGATATTGGAAATCTGGTCGGACTGCCGGCCGAGCGCCTCGACGGCCGCCGCCGAGTGATTGACCGTGTCGGCGATGCCCTGGATTTCGCTGACCACCCGATTGACGATCCGCCCGCCATCAGCCGCAACGCTGTCCGATTCCCGCGAGAAGGCTTGCGCATCCTGGGCATTGCGCGCGATGTGGTCGACGCCGACCGTCAATTGCTCGACCGCGGCCGCCATGCTGGAGGCGGAATCGCTCTGGCTGCCGGCACCGCGCGAAATCTGCTGGCTCGAGCTGGCCAGCTGCTCGGCCGATTGATGCAGTTGCTGGACATTGGTCTTGATGCCGCCCAACAACTGGCGCAGGCGACTCGCCATATCGTCGAAATCCTTGCTCGCCGCATGTAGTTCGTCCTTGCCATCGAGCCGGAATTGCACGGTCAGGTCGCCGGCAGCCAGGCGCCGGGCGCCCTCGGAAAAGACATTGACACTGTCGAGTACCGAAAAATACATGCCAACCGCGAAATAAAGCACCAGCACCATGGCGACGCCCGCCAGCCCCATGTCGAACCACAGCTTGGTGCGCGCGTCGGCGGCCCGTTTGGCCAGCTGGCTCTCGAACTGCGGCAGCAGGATGTCGAACATCACCTGATAACCCTTGTCGATCAGCGCCGTCGTCGTATTGAAGTAATCCTGCGAGGCGGTCGAAAAGCGTTCCGACAGGATGTCGTCGCGAACCAGGGCGAGGACGCCCTGGACATCGCTGGAGAAGGCGCGGCTGGCCTGAGTCAGCACCGCGTCGAGAACCGGGGCGCTGTGCACGACCTTGCCGAGATTGATGTTCTGGCCGCGCAGGGTGGCCGTCAGATCGCCCAGGGTCGACGAGATATCGATCTTCATCTGGGCCGAGATTTCCCGTTTGGCGAGGACGCCGGTTCCCCGGGCCCGGGTCTGCCCCAGTCGTTCGAGCATGGCCGGCATTTTGCTGACCACGGTGTCCATCAGGTAGTAGGTGTCCATCGCCGGATCGAGGGTCAGTTCGGTGAAATCGGCGACATCGACCATGAAGAGCAGCAGCTTGTCGATCACCTGGTTATGGCGCTGGATATTTTCGCCCACCGTCCAGTTCATGCCCTGGCTACGAATCGCCTCCCAGTCGGCACGGATGGCCTGCCATTCGGCCGTTTCGCGCAGCTTCGGCGCCAGCCCGGCATCGGTCGCCGCCAGGGCAGTGGCCACTTCCGTCTCCTTGCTCCGCATCTTGTCGGTCATCGCGCCATTGCCGCCCAGCACGCCGGCCGACAGGCCGCGATGCTGTTGCAGGAACTGGACCATGCGGTTCATCGGCTTGAGCATCTGGACACCGGCCAGTTCGTTCCCGGCGACACCGATTTCATGGTCCAGGTCGCGGTAAAGCGTGACCAGCAAGGTGGCGAGGACGATTGCCACAATCAGGCCGAGAACCGAGAACTTCCTGGCGTAGCGCAGCCGGTTCATCAGTTGGGTGGCGGGAGCAAAAAGGGCGTGCATGTCGTTTTCCCGAATAAGGTGTTTCCCCGCGGCAAGCCGCCCTCAGCGTACCGATCCTGGCCCTTCGACAGCCTTCCACTGCCGTCGGACGGCCGACTCGCTACCGCTCTCCTCAATCGCTGAGGAATGTGACCTGCCGCTCAGGGATTTGGTTCAGGCTGGTCGCGCCGCTCGAGCAGGGGATCGACCAGCAAGGCATCGAGCAGGGCCGCGATATTGTCCAGCGGCGCCCGCCCTGGCTGCGTCACCGGATCGTCGCGCAGCATCCCGTCGGCATCGTGGAAATGGCTGGCCGGCACACCGGTGGCGCCAGGCCGGGGGGCCGTATCGATACGTAGTTCGGCGTCGCCCCATAGCCAGCTGAAAGCATAGTGGTCGGCGGCGGCAACCCGCAATTCGACGATCAGGCCGCCGGCAAAGCACAGCGCCAGCGCGTCCTGCATCAGTTGCGGCTCGCCGTCGAGACGATCGGCATAGCGTTTTTCCAGCGCTTCCTTCAGTTCGAAGTGATGGACCGCCGCATCCTCCGTCGCCTCGCCGCTGGCCGGGGCCAGGCTGCTGCCGGGAGCGACCTGGCCGGCGAGTTCGCGGCGCAGCGTCTGCCTGGTCCGTTCCAGGATACGGGCGGACAGGTAGCGCTCGTAAGTCGGGTGCTCAGGCTGCTGGCCGGCGGCGATGGCCACCAGCAGCGCCGCTTCGTCGGCCACTGCGTAGGGCATGAGGAGCGCAGCACGGTTCTCGCGCAGTTCGAAAATCAGGCGCGCCGCCTGCTCGATGTTTTGCGCATCTTCCAGCGCCACATTGCGGAAAAAATTGTCCATGTCCTCGCCTACATTCGTTGATCATGCAGGATGCCGCCGTCCAGCGTCACCATGTCGGGGGTCACCGCCGCAAAAGGCAGCACCGTGCCGCCATTGCGCCCGGCGAAATCGCGGGCTTCCTGCTCCAGGGCAAAAGACGCCATGGTCGGCCCCATGCCGCCGTGCAACTTGCTGCCCTTGACGTAAAAAGCGGTCCGGGCATCTATCCAGTGGCCTTTCGGCGAATTCCAGTCGGCCTTGGCCATGTCCTGGACGTAGACCGCGTTGATACGCTTCTGCTGCTCGGGGCGCAGGATGAGGGAAAACATTTCCAGGGTGTCGCAGAAGAATTCGGGCTGTCCCTGGTCGTAATGGATCTGCGCCTTGGGACCGGGATAATCGCCGAGCAGCATGCCATCCAGGCTGCACGCCGTATCGCCGGCGATTTCCAGCGGCGTCACCGTCTTGGCGGTGGGCTGGCAAGCGGTGAGCACGAACGCCGAGGCGAGTGCGACGGCGAGGCGTCGGACAGGAATCGAGGTGGTGATCATGGATTGAATCTCCTTGCGGCAAGATAAAGCGGGGCGACGATCCACAGCACCATGAAGGCGCCGAGCAGCCACGGGTTGGCCAGCGCTTCGGGGAAAACCGTGGCCAGGCCGTACAGGGTACGTACCTCGTCCATGCTGAAAATATTTAGGATGCGGAAAATGTCGGCCGGGTTCAGCAACAGCAGGTAAGGGAAAATGTCGCCGCCGTACTGGCCGCCGCTGGCGACCAGGGCGCCGAGAATGAGCAAGTCGAAGACCAGCACGTAGAAGAACCACAGGCCGATGGCGGCGCCGCTGGCTCGCGTCCGGTCGCTGGCGACGGTGGACAGCAGCACGGCCATGGCGAGGAAGACCAGGCCGAGCAGGATGGAACTGGCCATGAAGCCGAGGTAGTGGAACAGTGCCGCCGCCGGCATCTGCGCCGCCAGGATGACCCCGACCACGCCGAAGCCCGCCACCGTCGAGGTAGTCAGCGCCGCCGCCAGGCCGAGGTATTTGCCGAGCAGCAGTTCGAGCCGGGTGATCGGCAGCGACAGCAGCAGATCGAGCGAACCGCGTTCGCGTTCGCCGACGATGGCGTCGAAGCCGAGGATCAGCGCGATCAGCGGAATCAGGTAGATGACCAGGCTGACCAGACTGGCGATGGTGACGTCGATGTTGCGGAAACCGACGGCGCCCTGCTGGGCGGCGCCGAAATAGGCGATGACCAGCGCGAAGACGGTAAACACCACGGCCACCGCCAGCACCCAGCGGTTGCGCAGGCGGTCGCGGAATTCCTTGCCGGCGATGACGCGGATTTGCTTGAATTCGATATCGAAGGCCATGTTTTATCCTGCGTAGCCGAGGAAGACGTCTTCCAGCGACGGCTCCTGGACGTGTATGTCGGCGACCTCGCCGTTCAGCGAGGCGAGAATCTGCAGCACCGGCATCTTGGCGGCGCGGTGGCACTGCACGAAAACCTCGTCGCCGGCGATGCCCAGATTCTCGACCGCCAGGTGGGCGAGCGCCGCGCGCAAGGTTTCCACCGTTTCCCGGTTGGCGAGGCGGATGCGGAACTGCAGCGGCAGGTCCATCTGCTCGCGCAGTTCCTGCACGGTGCCCAGTGCCTGGACGCGCCCGGTTTTCATGATCGCCAGGCGATCCACCCGTTCCTGGATTTCGGCCAGGATGTGCGAGGTGAGGATCATCGTCACGCCCTCCTCCTTGAGTTCGCGCAGGATGCGGTAGAACTCGCGGATGGCTTCCGGGTCGAGGCCGGTGGTCGGTTCGTCGAGGAAGAGCAGCGCCGGCTGGCCGAGTAACGCCTGGGCCAGGCCGAGGCGCTGGCGCATGCCTTTCGAATAGCCGCGCACCCGCCGGTCGGCGGCATGGCTGAGGCCGACCTTGGCGAGCAGCGCCGGGCAGGACGCCTGGTCGGCACCTTTCAGGTCGGCAAAGAAACGCAGGGTTTCCAGGCCGCTCAGGTTGTCGTAGAAGACGACGTTTTCCGGCAGGTAGCCGATGCGCCGGCGGACCCGGCGGAAAGCCGCGCCGCGCACCGCTTCGCCGTCGATGAAAATGTCGCCGGAAGTCGCCGGCAAAAGGCCGAGCATCATCTTGAACAAGGTGCTCTTGCCGGCGCCATTATGGCCGATCAGGCCGAACAGTTCGCCCGCCTGGACGCACAGGTCGACGCCATCGACGGCGCGCACTTCGCCGAAATCCTTGACCACCCGGCGCGCTTCAATGATGTTCTTGGCCAAGCCAGTTTCTCCAGTCTTTATGGAACGGTTGCATGCGGGGCTGCCCGTCGACGACGCTGGTCGCGCGCAGCAGCGGGAACTGCCGGGCGATCAGGCGCAGGGTCTGGATGGCCGGGCTGTTCAGCAGCAGCTTCATCATCGGGTGGCGCCAGGAAAGGCGGTCCACCACGTCGTTGGCCTCGTAGGGCACGTCGCCGATGCCGTTGCCGTCGCGGTCCCAGCCCAGGTAATTGCTCCAGAAATTACCCATCTGCTTGCCCCAGGGCTCGTCCTTGGCGCCCAGGTAACGGATCTGTTCGCGGTTTTCGATGAAATCGTTGCCATCGACCTGGTTGTCGGTCGAGCCGGCCCACAAGTGCACGCCGACATGGTTGCCGACCACCAGGTTGCCGCGGATGGTGTTGAAGACGGCGTCGTAGATGAAAAAGCCGCGGTCGTTGCCGGCCACCACGTTCTCCTCGATCACCGAATCCTGGATGGTGCGCAGCATGATGCCGTGGTCGGAATTGCCCCAGGCCCGGTTGTGGCGCACCACCTGGTTCTTCACTTCCATCAGCGCCAGGCCGCCGCGGTTGAAGTAGGAATCGTTGTATTCCCAGGTGTTGTAGTAGGAATTCATGTAATGCGCGCCGTAGCGCACATGGTGGATGCGGTTGTGGCTGAACAGCGCGTGGTGCGAGACATCGACGTAAAGCCCGTCGCGCACGAAGCTGATCTCGTTGTCGACGATTTTGGCACCCTGCGTGTTGTAAAGCTCGATGCCGTTGCCGCGCTGCGACGACTGGTAATCGCGCTTGCCGGTGATCAGGTTGTGCTCGACGCTGACATCCTTGACGCCCTGGATCCACAGCCCGAACAGGCTGTAGGCGATGTCGCAATTCCTGACGGTGGCGCGGTCGGCGCCCGGTTGGATGTAGATGCCGGCATTCTGGGCACCCAGGTCGTCGCCGCTGTCGGTGACGATCAGGCCGTCGATGCTGACATCGGGCGAGGTGACGCGGATGACGTCGCCCTGGTTGTCGCCGGACAGGGTCGGCCGGCCATGACCGACCAGTTTCAACGGTTTGTCGAGACGCAGATGCTCGACGTAGCGGCCGCGTTCGATGAACACGGTATCGCCGGCCGCGGCGCGGGCCACGGCGGCCGCCACCGATTCGCCGGGGCGCACCGTCCATTCGGCGGCGCCGGCAAGCGATGTCGTCAGGGCGAGAACCGCCAGCAAGCCGCAACGGAGAAAATCAGACACTGAGCAGACCCAGCGACTTGAGGGCAAGGAAGAGCACCGCGCCGATCAGCAAATTCTTGAAACTGACGTAGCAGATCATGTCCATCATCCCCGCCCCGCGGTAGTGGCGTCCCCACCAAGGACCTTCCTTGACGTAGGGCTTGGCGGCCAGGCGGACGCCGATTTCCATGACGCTCCAGGCCAGCCACCAGGCGATGACCAGGTTGCCGCGCACCTGGCCATTGGCGGCCAGGCCCCAGACCACGGTCACGACCGCGGCCATGGCCAGGCTCGCTACCTGCAGCAGCTTGCGATGGCGGAAACCGGCCCGGCTCCACGGCAACAGGTGATGTTCGATTTCATGTGCCAGCCAGGAAAAGCCGCGCGCTTCAGCGCACCAGGCTGGCAGCCCCTCGGGGCGATGCGTATTCATGTTGCCTCCCGGGCGCCGCTGACCGGCTTGATGGGAATGAAATAGCCGTCCTGGCCGATCGGCGTCAGCGGCAGGCCGGCCTTGGTGCGGCGCTTTCTTTCCTGGGCGAGCGGCGGGCAGGCGTGGTCGTCATGGTAGAGCACCATGCAGTCGAGGCAGAGCAGGCATTCGCGCTGGTCGATGTGGCCCTTGGCGTCGATCGCCAGCGAACCGCAGCCACGGGCGCAGGCCGTGCAACTGGTGCATTCCGCCTTGCGCTTCAGGCCGAACCAGCGGAAGGTGGTCGGCATGGCGAGCGCCGCGCCGAGCGGGCATAGGTACTTGCAGAACGGGCGCTCGACGAACAGCGACAGGCCAAGCAGGCCGCCGGTGAACAGCGAGTACGGCCAGGCCCGGTTGAGCAGGCCGACCAGGAAAGTGGTCTTGAAGGGCTCGATTTCCGCCAGCTTCTCGGCCAGCCCCATGGAGAAGAAGGAAACCGCCAGCAGACCCCAGAAAACGCCGTACTTGATCCACTTCAGGCGGTTGTGCCAGACCATCGGCAGCTTTTTCTGGAAACGGTGCAGGCCGACCGCCTCGCCGATCTTGTAGATCAGTTCCGACAGCGAGCCGAACGGGCACAGCCAGCCGCAGAACAGGCCGCGGCCCCAGATGAAGACGGTGGCGATGATGAACAGCCAGAAAATGAAGATGAAGGGATCGGACAGGAAAAGCTCCCACTGCCACTGGTAGAGCAGCGCGTGGAACCAGGTCAGGACCTGGGTGATCGACGGCTGGGCCATGGCATGAAAGCCGACGAAACCGATGCTGACGATCCAGCCGGTGTATTTGAAGGCATTGACCGGCCATTTGTTCTTGTTGCTGGCGCGGCGCACCAGCCGGTCGCGGTTGGCGTAGGCAACGGCGACGAAGGCGAGCAGGGCAACGAAGAGGCCGATTTCCAGCCGTTTTTCCTTCCACACCTTGACCCAGGTCGGCTCCGGCCGCTCCACCGCCGGCCGGCCGCCGTCGAGGTAACGCGCCGGCAGCCAGTATTCCTGCTGGAAGCTGGCGAAGGTCTTGGCGCCGGTATCGCGATCCACCCGGTTGCCGAGGAAAGCCAGATTCCAGGGATAGGCGGCGCTGAACGACGAGCTGCGGATGATGAAGATGGCCGATTCCTTATACTCCGGCGCGCCCTTGGCGCGGATATCGTAGAGGTTCTGGTAATCGGTGTCGCGGAAAGTGAAGCTGTCGCCGTCCTGGTTGACCTGAATGCGGTCGTAGATGCCACCGCGCACGAAACCGGACCCCTTGAAGGACTCCATGCCGCTGCCGACGATGAAAATGGCGTGCTCGTTGGGTTTGAGTTCAGACAGCAGGCGTTGGTAATTGGTGTCGCCGAGGATGGCGCGGCCGACGGCCGGCGTGTTCAGGTAGCCGAACCAGAGGTCGATGTAGGGCTGGCCGGTGGCCGGGCGGCCGACGTCGGCCGGCGACACGGTGAGGCGCTGGACGCTGCCTTCCGAAACCAGCGTTTTCCAGTCCGGCAGATCGGCGATGGCGGTGAATTTGGCCTGTGGCCGGATTTTCGGCTGCAGGATGCCAACCTGCTTGGCGACTTCGGCGCCGGCCCGCAGCATGACCTGGTTCTGGGCGATGACGGTGACCGTGGCGCCGGAAATGGCATCGAGCCCGATGCTGCCGCTGCCGGCTTCGGCCTTGCCGATTTCCAGACGATCGCCGACGAACTTGCCGATGTACTGGTCGATGAAGCGGATCAGTTCCGATTCCGGAATGCCAAGCAGCAGGATGGGTTCGGAATGCTTGAGCACCTTGGCGCCGGTGAATTTGCCGGCGGTATCCATGCCGATCAGCGTAACCACCGGCTTGCCGGAATAGGCCGGAATATCGACGATGTCGGTGGACAGGAAGACATAGCCGAGCAGCTTCTTCACCCCATTTTCGCTGCGATAGGCCTCGACATAGGGCGGCCGGCCCTTGCGCTCGGAAAAGCTGTCGGCGCCCGGCAGCACATCCTGGCACGGCGCGTAGGCGCAGAGATTGGGCGAATCATGCAGTTCCGGCGGCAGCGGCGCCTCGTAGGCAACCGCCCAGGCAACACCGGCGCCGAACAGCCCGCAGGCGGTCAGGCAGAGGAAAATCAGGCTGCGTATGGCTTTCATGGGGAAAATGGCCAGACTGAAACTAGGAGACGGCATTCTAGGAAGCCGCTGCCCAGAAGGATTTGTCGAAAATCAATTTCGGGAATTAATGCCCGGCGGAACCCGGGACGTGGACAAAAAAAGGGGAGACCAGGTCTCCCCAAAGTTGTCGCTCCTTGCCACCCCGGGCTTTGGCAAACCCGGGGCCTTCCGACTGCGAAGTCTTACCGTTCGACCAGCATCCGCGTCCGCATTTCGAGGTGCAATGCATGGCAGAAGTTGGTGCAGTAGCACCAGTACACGCCCGGCTGCTCGACCTTGAAGGTCACCGACTTGGTTTCCTGCGGATTGACGATGAAGTTGATGTTGTGTTTCGGGATGGCGAAACCGTGCGTCAGATCTTCCACCTTGTCGAGATTGGTCAGGATGATGGTGACTTCGTCGCCGACCTTGACCTTGAACTCGCGCAGGCTGAAGGCCGGAGCCTGGGAGGTCATGTACACCGTGACCTTCTTGCCGTTGCGTTCGACGCGGCTTTCCTTCGGATCCTTGACCGCGTTCGGGAACTCGTCGAGGTTGTACACCTGACGGGTCTTGATCAGGTCGCGACGGACGATGATCGAGTCGTGCGGTTCGGAATACACCGAGTGGTCGGCGATCAGCTTCATCTTGTCGCCGCTGATGTCGATCAGCTGGGCGGTTTCGGGGTGCAGCGGGCCGACCGGCAGGAAACGGTCCTTCGAGAACTTGTTGTCGGACAGGAAGTACTTGCCGTCCGGCTGGTTGGTTTCACCCATCGAGGTGAAGCCGTGGCCCGGCTGGTACTGGACGTCGATACGGTCGAGCACCGGCTTGGCAGCCTTGTCGCCCTTGAAGGCCTTGATCGCGGTTTCGACGTTCCACTTGACGATCTGGCTGTCGAGGAAGAGTGTGGTGTAGGCATTGCCCTTGTTGTCGAAGCCGGTATGCAAGGGGCCGAGGCCGATTTCCGGTTCGGCGACGACGGCGTCGCGGGCATCCTTCAGTTCGCCGGCAAACCACTTCTGGACCAGCGCCAGTTCGATAACCGAAGCGGTCGGCGACAGCTTGCCGGAACAGACGAAGTACTTGCCGTCCGGGCTGGCATTGACGCCGTGCGGGTTCTTCGGAATCGGCACGTAGCAGGTGACGGCGGTCTTCGGATCGCTGTTGGAGGCCTTGGTGCCATCGACGACCGGCACCTTGGAGGAACCGATGGTCTTGAACTTGCCGTCCTTGATCGCCTGCTCGATGCGGGCGATGTCGAAGAAGACGCAGGCATCGCGTTCGGAGGACATCATGTCCTCGTAATGGGCGCCGCCTTCGGTGTTGTACTGGTTGGACGCGGCCAGCTTGCCGTCGTAGGACGTGGCAACCAGGTCCATGTTGCCATCGATGCGAACCTGGTAGCGGACTTCCATGGTTTCCGCGTCCACGCAGGTGAACAGGCAGCCGTACTTCGAGGCGTCGTCAAGGTCGCGGCCGTCGTTCGGCTGCGGAATGTGGAATTCGCTGCCGCAGAAGACGCGGGTGGTGTAGTTGATCTTTTCGTCGACCGGGTCACGCTTGTCCGGGAAAGTGCCGTGGAAACCCTGGACGTTCGGCAGCTCGGTGATCTTGTCGCACTCCATGGTGTCGAGGCGGACGCGGCCCAGGCGACCGTGGATCTTGTCATTGACGAACATGTAGCGGCCGTCGTACAGCCCGTCCTTGTAGGACATGTGCACGTGGTGGGTGTCGCCGGTGGTGTAGCGCAGGCTGCCGTCGGCCTTAGTGCCGAGAATCTTCTTCGATTCGTTGGTGATGCCCCAGCCGACCAGCGCGTCGGTATTGAAGACCGGGATGCGCTTGAACAGGCGGCCGGACGGAATGCCGTAGATGCGGACTTCGCCGGAGTGGCCGCCGCTGGAGAAGGAATAGTAGGCATCCAGCTGGCCGGGGGCGACTTCGCCGCCACAGCCACCAGCCGCTTCGGCCGCCGGCTTGGCGCCGCCGGCCGGGGCAGCCCCATCCTTGCAGGCCGACAGGCCCATCGACAGACCGGCGCCGGCGACACCGGCGAGTGCTGCCTTGTTGAAGAAGGTCCGGCGTGCCGGATCGGCCAGCGTCACTGGCGTGCCGTTCTGTTCATCTTTGCTCATTGCTTACTCTCCCGGAAAAGGGCTTTTGCAAATTCTTGCCAGCCCAGTCGAGAACCATTCCCTCCCCCCTGGCAAGACGTACGGTGCGACAAGTTGTCGCAGGAGGCGGAAGAGTAGCGATTTCGCCAAGCCGTGAAATTGATGCTTCTTAAGTTTCGCTCCCCGGCTGGAAGAATTAGTTGCCGGCCCGCCGTAACCGCGACAATGCCGGCCAGGTCCGCATTAGCGGCCGAGGGCGAGGATCTTTTCTTTCATGGCCGCATAGGGAACCGCCCCCGGCTCCATGTCGGCGACGGCGCCGAAGCAGTAGCGCATCGGACTCTTCGGGCCTTCGAGATAGGCGGCTTGGCGGGCGTCGAGCCATTTTCCGGTGCGATGGTCGGCGACCCAGAATTCCAGGCCCGGCATCTGCTCGTCGAACGCCTGGCGGGCCAGCCAGAAGACGGCGCAGCCAATGTCGTCGAACTTGCGGACGGCGCCCCCGGCTTCGCGAATCTGGGCGGCGAAATGCCGGTCGCTGATCACCATGTGGCAACGCGTGTCGGTGTCGTGCCCCCAGTCGATATCGACCGGGCCGGTCCGCGACTGGCGGCTGCAGGCCAGCGCCAGGACGCCCGGCAGGGCAGCGAGAAAGAGACGGCGCTTCTTGATCATGGGTGAATGGCGATCTGCGGTTCGGTAAGCCGGCCCGACCCGCTGGTGCAGGTCGCCACGCCGGGCGATGTTCAATGGCGGGAATTCTACGCAAGCCTTGCGGCGCCCCCCTTATCCCAGATCAAAACCGGCAGCGCCGGGTTATTTTGCGGCTCCCCGGCTTGCAAATTGATTTCAGTCAAGGCCACCGGATGGGGTTTTCTGAGTCAATGCGAACTTGGACGCCAGCCCGCTTTTCCGCCTTTCCGGCCGGGCAAGAAGGAGCGCCGAATCACCGACCGGCTTCGGTCATATCACGGAACGACAGTCCGCCTGTCGTCCGGTTCAATCACGAGGTAATCGAAGTGCAGACAAAAAATCTTCTTCCGCTGTTGCTCCTTGGCTTGCTCGCTGCCTGCGGCAAGAACGAAGGAAGCGCCCCAGCCGCCCCGGCACCGCAGGTTCAGGCCGCTCCCGCCGTCGATGAAAACCTGGCCAAGGGCGAGCATGTCTACAAGGGCACCTGCGCCATGTGCCACGGCACCGGTGCCGGCGGCGCCCCGATGTTCAAGTCGCTGGCCGAGTGGGGTCCGCGTATTTCCCAGGGCAAGCCGACGCTCTACGAACATGCACTGAAGGGCTTCACCGGCGCCAAGGGCACGATGCCGGCCAAGGGCGGCAACGCTGCGCTGCCCGACGACGAAGTCAAGGCCGCTGTCGATTACATGGTATCGCAGGCCAAGTAAGGTCCGTTCGCAACCCGGGAGAGGGGCGCGGGGCAAGCGGCGAGGGATTTGCTATATCCTTGGCCGAAACAGTTCCCGCCGCCTTCTCCCTCATTTCCGATTCGATGAAACCCTATCAACTACTGCTCCCCTGCCTGCTCTACGCCGGCCTGACGCACGCTTCCTGCGGCTCGGCATTCTGCACCGTCAATACCAACTGGGATGTCCAGGGACTGTCGCACGAATCGGGCTGGCTGGCCGACCTGCGCTACTCCTACGCCCGGGCCGACCGCCTGATGGCCGGTGCATCGAGCCAGCCGGCGGAAACGCCGAGCGGCCCGGCAGAGGGAAGGGAGATCGAGAACCGGCGGACCATCAACCAGATGCTCAACCTCAATCTCGACTACGCGATCAACCGGCAATGGGGCGTCACCCTCGGCCTGCCCTTCGTGATGCGCGACCACAGCCATACCTTCGATATCGCCTCCGGACCTTTCGTCCAGCAGGCGAAATTCAACGAAGTAGGCGATGTGCGCCTGCTCGGTCGCTACAATTTCGCCGCCGGGGCCGATGCCGGCGCCGGCCTCCGCTTTGGCCTGAAGCTGCCGACCGGCGCCACAGACAAGACCATGTCGCCGCCCGACCCGGCCAACCCGACGACGCCCTACAAGCTGGAGCGCTCCAGCCAGCCGGGCACCGGCAGTACCGACGCCATCCTCGGCGCCTATTATTTCCGCAATACGCCGGGCAACGACTGGGGCTGGTTTGTCAGCGCCCAGGTGCAGTCGGCGGTGGCGACCAAGGACGACTATCGTCCCGGCCGGGAAACGACGCTCGATATCGGCCTGCATCATGAAGTGGCATCCGGGGTAAACCTGTTGCTGCAGCTCAATGGCCAGCATCGCAGCCGCGACACCGGCGCCAACGCCAACCCGGCCTCCGGCGGCTATGCGGTGAACCTGAGTCCCGGCGCGAGTTACGCCCTGTCGCCGCAAACCCAGGTCTATGCCTATCTGCAGCTGCCGGTCGTCCAGTACATGAACAGCGACCCGGGCGAGCCGGGATCGGGGCAGCTCGCTGCCCGCTGGTCGGCGGCGCTGGGCATCACCCAGCGCTTCTAGTGCCAGCCCTTGGTTTTATGGTACTAGCCACGCCAGACCGGCCAACGGGCCGGGCGTGCCGCGCCCGGTTGCTCAGGGCAACACGGGCGTCGCCAGGCGGCCCAGGCGCGTCAGGCGCACATCGACGGTCACCCTCAGGGCGGTGAGTGCCGCCGCCCGCGCCCGCCCTTCGGCGCTGGCCCGGTAAAGATGCGGCGTCATCGCCAGCAGGTCGGCAATCTGCTCGGCGCCGACGAGGTCCACGCCATAGCGGACGCTCTCCGTACCCAAGTCGCCAAAACCGGCCGGCAACGGCACCTCGCCCGAGCGTTCCGGCTTCAGGGTCGGGTAGATGATTTCCCGCAATTCCCGCAAATGGTCCGGCCCGGCATCGGCCAGCAGCAACTGGCCGTCCGCCTTGAGAACGCGGGCGAACTCGCCATAGACCGGGAAACCGAACAGGCACAGCACCCGATCGAGCGAGCCGGACAGCACCGGCAGGTGGGCATTGCTGCCGACCACCCAGTTCGGCCGGCGATCCTGCTTGGCGGCGGCGAGGACGGCCCACTTCGAGATATCGAGCCCGAGCACCGACAATTCGCCGGCCCATGGCGCCGCCGCCAGTTGGCGCAGGTAATAGCCTTCGCCGCAACCGGCATCCAGACAGCTCGCCATGGCGCCGGCCGGCAGGTCGGCCAGCGCCGCCCGGCTGACCGCGGCGGCGATCGGCTGGTAAAGACCGGCATTGAGGAAGCGCCGGCGGGCGGCGACCATCTCCTTGCTGTCGCCCGGGTCGCGCGAACGCTTCTGCTGGACCGGCAAGAGGTGGGTATAGCCCTGGCTGGCCAGGTCGAAACTATGCCCGGCGGCGCAACGCCAGCTGGCGCCGTGGCAGTGCAGGGGCGCGCCGTCGAGCGGGCAGGCCAGCGCGGCGAATGGGGTAATGTTCATGAAGGAAGCGGTCCTTGCCGCCCGACTGCGGCAGATGTGGCGGAGTTGTGGCGAATTGCCCGGCAATCCTCGTCCGGCCGGACAGTTTACCAGTTGCCAAGGCGCATCGAGCCGGTCAAAGATGGCGTACCATCTTCAGCCTCCCGGCCATGGATGGCGGGGAGCCGGCCGAACCGGCCAACCCTGGGGTGATGACGCATGAACAAACTGATAGGCGAACTGCAACGACTCTATTTCCTCGACGGCCAGCCACGCCCGCCCGGCCTTGATGCCGCCGACGCAGCGCTCGCCGCACCGCTCCAACTGGTCGGCCCCGACGGCATGGTGCGGACGATGATCCTCGAATTCCGGCAAGCCGGCGACTGGGAACTGGTGGCCCGGCTGCACCAGCAGATCGAGGACGAACTCGACTTGCCGGCGCCGGCCATTTCCGTCTCCGGGCGCCACGGCTATCGCCTTTGGCTCTCCCTCGCCCAGCCGGTCGCCGCGGCCCGCGCCACGATGTTTCTCGACGCGCTGCGCCGCAAATACCTGGCCGACCTGCTCGCCACGCACCTGCGCCTCCTGCCGGACAGCGCCGCGCCGGCCTTTGCCGAACAGGTGCCGGCCCTGGAGACGACGACCGGGAAATGGTCGGCCTTCATCGACCCCGGCCTGGGCGCCATGTTCATCGACGAGCCGGGACTCGACATGGCGCCGAACCTGGACCGCCAGGCCGATCTGCTGGCTGCTTACCGGAGCATCAGCGACGAAGACTTCGCCCGGGCTCTGACCATTTTGCAGCAACCGGCCGAATCGGCTGACGACGCCGAGCGGCCGGCCAGCGAACCCTCGGGTGAGCATCGCCACGCCGGCCGGGCCGCCGAGCGACTGAACCTCGGCGACAATTTCAGCGATCCGCAAACTTTCCTGCTGGCCGTCATCAACGACCGCTCGGCCAGCGCCAAGCGGCGGATCAAGGCGGCCAAGGCGCTCCTCCCCTACTTCGCCAAACTTCCGCCCGCCTGAGCGGCCGCCGGCTACATCGGCGGAGTCTGGCCGCCAACCCCGACATTCACCCGCGATCCGAGCAAAGTGCCGTCCGGCTGGCGCTGCGCCACCACGAAGACGGCGGCGCCGGGGCGCAGCTCGCTGCGTTCGGCCGGGGTAAAGGAGACGATGACGGCGCTTTCGGGGACCAGCACCTTCTTTTCGCCGCCCTTGTAGTGCACGGTCAGCACGCGATCCTTGCCCATCTTCGTTACCTGGGCGACATTGGCATTGGTCATCTTGCTGCTCGGCCGCAGATCCCAGTCGTAGTGGCCCTCGCCGGTCCCCCGCAGGTTTTCGGGAAAAATATGGACTTCAAGGGCGACCAGGGCGCCGTCACGCTCCCCGACCGTGGTCGTGCCGATGAACTTGCCGCTCTCGATGTCGGCCAGGCTCGCCCGGGCGACCCCCATGACCGAATAGTTGTCCGGCAGCCGGATCGCGATACTTTGCCCATTGCGGTCCTTGACCAGCAAGATCCCCGCCTCGATCCGTTCCACGGTGCCGCGGATTCTCACCGGCGGATTGGCAGGTGCCTGGGCAAGCGCCAGAGCGCATACGGCGGCAAGCAAAATGAGCACGACAGCACGCAACATGGCGCCTCCCATCAGTTCGATCAAATGATTCCGTGAAGCGAAAAACCGGGACCGGCCGGCACGGCCGGTTACCGACGATAGACGTCCCGCTCAGCCAGAGGTTCCGGCGACGGCGATAGGCAATCCGGCAGGGGTTGGCAGCGCCGATCGACAGTGCGCCTCTAGTACGAGCAGCAAACGAGATGGGCGCCGCGCAGCCGGCGCCCGAAAACGTGATTCAGTAAATGACCGAGCACCAGGGTCAGACTGCCCGTTACGGTGATCGACCATTCGATTCCCCGGCCCGCTTGTTCATGCCCGAGGAATGCGCCCCAGGCCACCTCGCCGACGCCCAGCGCAATCAACAACACGGGCAGCAGCCGACGGTGGCGCAGATAGGCTTTGAGACTTGCAAATGCCGCCGGGAGCACCAGCGTCAGCGCCAGGACTTGATGGGTAATCTCTTCGCCGGAAACGACATTGCCCAATACCGGCAAAAAGGAGGCAGCCAGGGGAAATAGAAGACAGTGGAGCAAACAAAGCAGCGATGCCGAGATGCCAACAAAATCCCAGCGTAGCTGTGCAGCCGACACATTCATGGATATTTTCCTTCAGTACCGAGGTGCAACGCCGCAGGGAAGATCGGCTCTCGGCAACAATATTTCAGACCGCGCTTGCGGTGCCGTGGGGTGTACGCAATTGAAAGCAGCACAGTCCGCCCCGGGACAAACTCCCGGGGAGGACCTCGGACAAGGTGCTAGTTACTTGCCACCCGTTGCCACCTGCTCCAGCTTCTCGAGCGAGACATCGGTTTCCTTGACGCCCTTGGGATTGGACTTCATGTTCGCCGACCAGGTCGTCGAATGTTTGCGTTTGACATCGATGACGTGCCCAACCACCGGCATCACTGCCTTGTAGCCGTCTTCGCCGATATCAGGACGGTTCTGGAAGATCATGTATTTCCAGAACTCACCTTTCTGGTCATACATTTCGCCCAGGTAGGGACGGGGAAAATCGACCTCGATATACACTACCTTCTTGCTGTAGGGATGCTGCGCCGGCGGCGTGCCCTCGACCACATACACCTCGCGGGGCTCCCAGACGATATGCTTGGCCGGGAAATAGAACGGGGCATCCTTCAGACCGATGGAGGGAAACTCTTCCAGGGTGTCCTTCTTGCTAAGATCGACGCTGACTTCCGGGCTGTGGGCAATGGCAAATACCCAGCGCTTGCCGACCAGCTTGTTGGCGCGATACTTGGTCGGGAAGGCATCCCAGATATCCCAGTCATCATAAAGCTGATCGGTCCCGCCGATCGGATCCATCCAGGCGCCACCGGAAAGGCGGCGCGTCCGGCGAACGGATTTGAGATAGGCCCAGGTATCGTCCGGCTTGGCGGAATCCGGCTGGTTGTAGCGGATGGAGAAAGTGCCGAGACCGCGAATATCCTGCGGGCTGGTGGCGAACAGATAGGTTTTCTGGGCAATGCTGCCATCGCCGACCGTGGTCGGTCCGCCATCCAGACGGCCTTCCATGTAGTAACGCTGCGATTGCCAGCGCTGCACCCGCTCGACGCCCTTGTCGCCGGAAATGAAGGTGAAGGAGATGTTGCGCAGGTCCATGGTGGCGCCATAGGTTGCTGCCCGCAGATTCCAGATCACCTTGTCGCCGGCATTCGGATCGTCCATCTTGATCGACTCCGGCGGGAAGGGCATCCCGGCCGTCCAGCCGCTCATGGTCCGGTCGGCCGGATTGAACTTGACGTTCTTCGAAAGTTTCTGGGTCGCCTCGACATATTTCGGATCCATCTGGATCTTCTTGGAATGGGCGATCTTGAGGGTCAGCCCCTCGTTCTTGATCATCAATTCCATCTTCTCGGGAATCATGCTGCCGATGGTCTTGCCTTCGAAGGTCTCGTTGCGGATCTTGTCGAGATTGTCCTTGCTGATCACAGTCCCCTCGGCCAGTTCCGCCGCCTGGGCGAGACCTGCCGAAAGGCCCATGGCCATGATGGCAATGGCGATGGAACGGGCACCCAAACCAGGCTGGGTATGCTGATTACAGATTGTCAATTTACTTCTCCTTTGGTTAGAACTGCCGCGTCAGGCGGGCGACCAGTTGGTCGTTCTTGTCGAAATACCCAAACAACTGAGTCCCGGGAACGCTGGTATCAAACAACTCCTTGCTCGATTTCCGCGACCAGAACAGGTCCGCTTCCACTTTCAACCGCCAGCTGTCGCCGAGGACGAAGTCGACCGCCGGAATGAAGAAGCCGCCGCCGTTGGTCAGGTCCGTACCGACGGCAAAGGACGGATTGATGGTGTCGCTCTTGAAGTTGAGAACGGTGAAGGCGGTCAGGATCGTGCTGTGCTCCTTCAGCTTCGAGCCGTAGGCGAAGAGGCGGGCGAGATCGTCCGATTCCTTGTAGTCGAGCACCATCGTGTCGAAGAGCTGGATCGACGAGAAGGACGGACGGTTGGTGCCCAGAAGGCCCTGGAAGTCGAGGTTCTTGTCGGCCCGCAACATCATGGTCAGGGTGTCCTTCTTCTTGATCCCGCCCAGACCGATCCCGACATTCCCAGGCACATAAGGCGCCCCCAACGGACCGGTGCCGATGTTGTACGGCTGGTCCTTGGTGTAGGCCACTTCGGCGCTGATCACGGAATCGATGGCCGGCGTGTAACCGCTGACCGTCAGGCCAAAGACATCGATGACCGGGTGAATCAGGTCGAAAAATGCCCCGGTCGGCGCCTTCTGGTAAGGTTTGAAGGCCGAATTGGCCACCGGATCGGCGGCGAAGGTCCGGATGTAGGCCAGGGAGTAATTCACCGGACCCAACTCGGCAGACCATTTGAGACCGCCAGTCACATCCCGCATGTCCCCATCCGGATGCTTGCAGTCGTTATCGGTTACGGCCGTCAGGTCATAGCCGCGGTAGGGCTGGAAGAACCAGCGTCCGCCGCGAATGTCGTAGGTATTGCCGATATCCTTGCAGCGATCCCAGCCCGGCCGGACAAATGCATGGATCTGGCCTTTGGCTTCGGGAACCTGCACCTTGGTGGCGAGAAGCCAAAGAGGCTTGCGCCACTCTTCATTCTCGCCTTCGAAGAACAGACGCCAGCTCAGGTCATAGCCATGGACGACGTCCATGGCATGAAAAAAGTCGCTTTCGCCCCAGACGATCTGCTGTTTCCCGAGGCGGAAGCTGACCCGGTCGCCGACGTTGAACTCGGTCCACAATTCCCGGATGTCAGCCTGGTTGTAGTTGTCCATGATATTGCCGGACTGGCCACCGACGGCGGTGCCATTGGTCGAGCGCAGATCCTGCAGATCCTTCAGATAACTGGTCTTGACTTCCTGATCGGCGCGGGCGATTGCCTTCCACTTCAGCGGCCCGGTCTGGGCGTCCATATCCATCAGCACGGAGCCGCGGATCATCGAGGCCTTCCAGCGGTCGTTCGCCTTGGTTTCGGGCTGGTCCTGCATATTGAACGATGCCCAGCCCCGGACATATCCACCCAGGTGAAAACTGTTGCCGTTATCGTCGATCACCGTTGATCCCGGCTGATCGGCGGCCAGCACCCCGGCCGACTGCCCCAGGGCCAGCGAAACCGCCATCCCCAGCAAGCTACGACTAAGATTTCTTTGTTTTTGTCTCATCTTCCTTACCCTCTCTTCTCATCGAGAACATTCGATAAAGCGTTTCGAGAAACGCCATCGGGTTAGCTACGCTGGTTGAACTGCCTCCTCGGCAAGCTCGACCGGGTGCTTCTTGCTACCAACAACAAACTCCGGCCTGAACACGTAAACCAAGGCCGGCATGACAAACAGTGCCGATGCCGCTGAAATGCCCAACCAGATGGCGATCAATATCCCCATGTCGGCTTGCAGGCGCAGCGAGGAAAAACTCCAGATGATGACGCTGGTGATCAGCGTGATCGCGGTAACCAGGACGCCACGGCCGGCGCTGCGCAAAGCCTTGGTGATGGCCTGTTCGATGGTGCAATTGCCGTGGTGCAGTTCCTCGCGGATGCCATCAACGATGTAGAAGGTGTAGTCGACCCCGAGGCCGATGCCGAGGGCGACGACCGGCAAGGTGTTGATATTCATGCCGATCCCCTTCCATGCCATGTAGCTGAAGGTCAAGGTATTGGAGAACAGCACGGGGATCATGAAGAACATCCCGGCCACGGTGGAGCGATAGGTGATGGCACAGCAGGCGACCAAGACCAGCAACGCCAAGGCAATTGCCTCGATCTGCCCCGACAGAATCACTTCATTGACCGCGGCGAGCACGCCAACCAGGCCGCCGGCCAGGAGAATCTGGGCATCCTTCATCGGATGCGCCTCGAGATAGTCCTTGATCCGCTGCACCGCGGTGCTGATCGTCACCCCCTGGTGATCGCGGAAGAAGAGCGTGATGGCGCCGTTCTTGGCTTGCGGGTCGGCAAAGCGATCCATGTCGCCGGGGTCGGTGCCGGAGACGAACATGTAGACCAGCTCGCCGTTTTCGTTGGCGCTGTTGCCCAGCTCCTGATAGCGCGAATTGCCTTCCCGGACCACCCGCTTCACGGCCGGCAGGACGTCGGCCAGCGAAATGCTGCCGCCGACCTCGGGCTGGGCTTCCATGTATTTCTGGAAGTTCTCCATGCCTTTCAGCACTTCCGGCTCCTTGAGCGCCCCCTCGGTCTTGCCTTCAACCACGACGAACATCCGGTCCGACCCCTGGAACTTGCTGTTGATCGCCGACGCGTCCTGGTTGTAGCGGGAATCCGGCCAGAGAATGGGCGAACCGGGATTGGCATCGCCCACCTTCAGGTTGAAGGCGTAGATTCCGGTCAGTACGAACGCGATCCCAGTGGCGCTCAGCACGACGTAGCGCCAGCGCGTTGAAACGATGTGGATGCAGACGTTGAGAATGGCATCGAGCACCGGTGAAATATTGACCGGATGCACCTTCTTGCCGCTGGTCGAAAACCAGGAAAGAAGGACCGGCGTCATCAACAGGGCGGAAATCACAATCGAAAAGATCCAGACGGTCCCGATATAGGAAATCTTTTCGAGCATCGGAATCGGCGTCAGGGCGACCACCAGAACGCAACCCGCATCGGCCACCACGGCCAGCAAGCCGGGCTTGAAAAGGTTCTGCAAGCTGGCCTTGGCGGCGGCCGCGGCACTCGACATGCCATGGGCGATTTCATCGTCGAAACGCGAAACCAGCTGTACCGAGTTGGAAATGGCCTGGGCGGTAATCAGGAAAGCCACCACGATGACCAGCGGGTCGAGATGGAAACCCATCAGCTTGGCGGCGCCCAGCGCCCAGATCGCGCTCAGCGCGCCTGCCGACAGGGGCAGCAGCGTGCCGTGCCAGCTCCGGGTAATCAGGAAGAGCAAGGCAACCAGCGCGGCAACGGTAATCAGGAAGAGATGCAGCGTCTCCGTCAGGTAATGGCCGACGATGCCGTAGAGCAGCGGTTCACCGACCAGACGCACCTTGACGCCGTCGCCCTGGGCGGCGTCGGTGATGGCGCTGACCTGGTCATAGATTTTCGAATAGTTGATACCGGCATCGACAAAGTCCACCGTGATCAGGGTGGCCTTCATGTCCAGCGAGACGTAGGCGCCAAAAACCAGCGGATTGTTGAGCACCGATTCCTTGAGGATACGGATCTCGTTGTCATCGCGCGGCAGATCCGGCCACATCAGCGGCCGCGATTCGATGCCGTCAGTTGACGCCCGTACCTCCTTGATCTTCTTCGAAGCCAGCGAGACGATCTGATAGCTATCGACGTTGGAAACCTGTTGCAATTCCTTGGTGATCTTCTGCAGACGCTCCAGCACCTTCATCTGGAAAATGTCCCCGTCCTCGACCTCGAGCATGATGCTGATCATGTTGGAGCCGCCGAAGGTCTGCTTGAACTGGTCGTTGACCTTGATGTACTGGTGATTGCGCGGCAGCAGGTCGCTGAATACCGTCTTGACCTCGATCTGTGCCGCCAGATAGGCCATCAGCACGGTAATCGCCATGACGAAGGAGACGACCAGTATGCGATGGCGGATGAACCACTCGATGGCGCCGCCGACCATTTTGAAAGTTTTGTTTTTCATGATTTATTCCCTGTCGATCAGTCTGCGGAATGGCCGAAAGCCATGAAACGCCCGGACGCCAGGCGAGCCAGCCCGGCACCGGCGAGGACGTAGTCGTCCCCGGCCCCCGTCGAGGGCACCCGCAGAATCTGGGTATTCCAGCCCAGGTTGCCTTCGCTGACACGCGAGGCTTTCCAGACAAGCCCATCCTGGTCGCCGGTGACAATGACGCCCTTGTCACCGACCGCCACCCATTGCCGGCCATCCCAGATCACGTTGTTGAGATGCTCGCGGGTTTGCGGCGCCACCGATTTCCATTGTTTTCCGCCATCGCGGGTCACCAGGATGACGCCCGACAATCCGACAGCGACCCCGTTGACTTCGTCGCGCAGAGCGACGGACATCAGACTGGACTGGCTGCCGCTATTGACTGCCTGCCAGGTGGCACCACCATCACCCGTAACCATGGCTTGACCAAACTCTCCGACCAGCACGCCATGGCGTCCGGAAAAACAGATGTCGTTCCACGCCTGGTCCTTTTCCGGCAAGGCCCGCTCCCAGGAATGTCCGAAATCCCGGGTTTTCAGCACGGCCCCCAACTCACCCACCGCCCAGGCAACGCCGTTGCCATATGCCCGAACGTTGAGCAGCTTGTTGGCCACCTCAGACTTCGGAACCGGGACTTCCTTCCAGGTCTTGCCCGCGTCGTCGGTTGCGATGACCACGCCGTTGCCACCCACCCCTACGGCATGATCGCTATCCCACGCGGCAATGCCCTGGAGGTTTTCAATAGTCGGGGATGCCTGAGCCTGCCAGCGCTTTCCGCCATCGTCGCTACGCACCAGTTTGCCGTTGCTCCCCGCCGCCCAGATGACCTTTTCGCTAGGCATCGCCACTCCGAGGAAGCGATCTCGCCGCTCGATTTCCGGGGGCTTGACCGACGAAACCTCGGCCGTGGCCTTGACGAAAAATGCGGCATACAACAACACCCCGATCACCGCGACCGGGATCAGCGATGTCACCACCGTCACCCCGACCCGGGTCCGACTCTCAAATTTCTCCAACCTTGGTAGCATTTCCTCCCCTTCCTGACCCATCAAGAATCTTGTTAGGCAGCGTCCGAACAGAATGCGAAGACGCCTTGCCGGCAAGTCAAAAATTCGCCCGTTGACCATCAGCCAGGGCGCCAGTGGACAAGCAATAGCAACCGCAATGCCACACCCACCGGATAACACGTTAAATATCCATATATGATTGTTTTATTTAGACTTTATTAATTCCAAATGCATTGCAAGCCAGCCGGAAAAAATCTTTTGCGTCGCAGCAATTCCGATGTAACTCGGACGCTCGCCGGCTCAATCGTTTGATTACCGGACGGACCGCCGGCCGGTCATCGCGAGGTGCCAGGCAAACCGCTCGGGAAGCCTGCATCAAGCAGTGGGCGGGGGAGCTTGCCCAAGCCAAACCGACGATCGTTGACCGGCGCTTGTCATTACCCGGAACAACTTTTTCGTCGCGCACCACGAGTGCGGAACAAAAAAAGGGGGGCTGTATGACAGCCCCCCGAACGGTGCACCTCAACGCATTGCTAAAACCGCAAACTGCGGCGCTCGCCGCAGGCGCGGCAAACGCCGGTAAATCAGCCTAAGCTCGCAAGCCGGCCAGACAATCGAGCACATGCTCGGGTTGCTCGTCTTTCGGCACTTCGGCAAAAGAGAACTGGCCCGGCAGCAAAGTCGGCATCGGCTCGCCGCCCCATAGCCTGGCGCTGACATCGACCCCTTGCGCCAGACCGGCCCCGGGCGGCACCGCCTCCCCGATCAGGACTTCGATCTCGGCAAGCGCCGGATTGACGACACCGCCCGCCGGCCCGAGGCGAATCGCCAACGGCCAGCGGTAATGCCTGGCGACGTTGATGATCGGTCGATACAACTCGACATCGATCGCCGGGTCGGTGGCGGACTCTTCAAGCAGCAGTCCGCCGACCTCATAGACCGAAACGGCCCGCGCCAGGTCGGCGATGTACATGGCCGCATCTTCGATGCTGTCGGAATCGATTTCGATCTCTTCGCGTCCGGCCAGCCGGCTGGCGTGTTGCAGCCAGTGCCGCGGTGACGGCATGGCGAGGACCAGCGGTACCTGACCCCGCAAATGGGCGAGCACCGCTTCGACGATTTCGGCGAGCAGGGCCCGGGGCGGCGCCTGTTCGAGAAGCTTGCGCAGCGGGAAGGAAAGCTTGCGCTTCCCTGCCAGCTCGGGCTTCACCCCGGGATTGCGGGCCAGCCACGCATCGAAAAGCTCGCCGACCTCGATCACCGCCACATCCGGCTTCAACAAACCCTGGGCCTGGGAGAAATAGGACAGATATTTGCCGGCACTCTCCCAGGGATCACCAGACTGGCCGAGAAGAAGTCGGCGACTGTAAGCGGAAGACTTTAGCCAGAGCCGGAGCCCGACAGGGCCTCCGTCAGCCGGCATGAGATCGGCGAGACTGCGGCTCATTTCTTTTCGTCTCCGTGGGCTCCCAGCGCCGCCAGACGTGCCTCCAGCTCGTCAATCCGGACATCTTTCGGATTGCGCATGTAGTTGGGGCGCGGCGCGTCGGCCTTGCGGGTAATGTCGGGACTGCCGACATAGAGGGTATCGACATCGTCGCCCCAGCAGCCGAAGTACTGCAGGTAGGCCGGCGGCTTGGGCTGGTTCCAGGTTTTGATGAATTCACCGAACGGCACACCGCGCGCCAGGCGATCCTTGCGTTCCTGATCGCGCGCCGCCCGGGTGGCGTCGTGATTGATCGACAAGGTCACCGGATCGAACTTCACCTTGTAGAGGCGCTCGGCAACGCCCTGGGAAATCAGACCTTCCTCGATGTCCTTGATGACGCCGGCCGGATTGCGCTCCAGCAAGTCACCGTAACCGGCGCCCGCCCCCTGGGAGATCATGAACAACTCGCCCTTCTTGGAAATCTCGAAGCCCATGCCCATGTGATGGGTAGTGTAACTGGCCCCTTCGAAAGGTTGCTCGTTCATGATTTCGGCGATCGAGTGCTTGAACTTTTCCGGCTCGTTCAACAGCACGTCATAGACGTTGACGTCCTTGACCTTGCACAGCGGATAGGCACCGCAGGCATAGCCGCCGAACAGGCCCTGGATCGGCGGAATCTTGGCGCCCTGGCAGACGGTCATGAAGCCCCACTGCTCGCTGTCCTTGGTCGACACCATCATGGTGTAGCCCTGGCCACCGCGGTACTTGCCGGGTGCCACTGCATCCATGGTCATCTTCTTGGAGACCAGCTGGAGGAAAGGCACATCTTCCTCGTTCAGCTCCTGTTCGCCGATATCCGCCATGGTGGCAAAAATCGGGGCCAGGGCGTGCTCGCCGTCCATGTCGGAACGGGCGCCGGCGCCCATGCCGTTCAAGTCGGCGCAGAGGTTGCCCAGGGTTTCACCGTGTTGGCTGACGCCACCCCAGATGAAGGTGTTGATCATGTTGAAGGTCGGCGCATGGACCTTGGTGTATTTCTCCGGGCAGCTGTAGAGGAACTTGGCTACGGCGTGCTGGCCGGCCGTAAAACCGGTGAAGATCGACATCAGGCTCTGCGAGTTGGGCGCGTCGTACGAGCAATTGACGATCGAATGCGGATCGGTGATCACTTCGATCGGCGCGAAGGCGGCCTGGCCGCGCGGCAGATCCGGCCAGACATAGCACAGGAAGACCTGGGCCAGCATGCCCTTCAGGCCGGCGACGATAGTATTGGTGGCGCGGTTGGTGAATTCCGGACTGGAACCGCGGAAGTCGAAAATCAGGCGGTCGCCGGTCTTGGTCAGCTTGCAGTTGATCTTGACCACGCAGTTCTCGCGCAGCGTCGAGTCCTGGATGATGTAGGTGCGCACCGTCATGTCCGGCCATTCGCTGACCCGGCGGACGACCTCGGCCCGGACATTTTCCATGGTCAGGCGCAGCGTCGAAATCAGCGCCTCCGGACCGTCGGTGTTCAGTGTTTCCTCGACCCGCTGCTTGATGCGCAGGCAGGCGTAGAGTTTCACCTTCATGTCTTCGTACTGCAGCTTCGGTTCGCGAACCGAATTCTGCAGGAAGGTCAGGATGTCGCGCTTGATCTGGTAATTCTCGACGACCCGGAACGGACTCATCTTCAAGCCTTCGTCGCATGGGCTTTCCGCCATCGACGGCATGCCGCCCGGCTCGATGGCGCCGTTTTCCCCTTCATGTACCGTCGAAGCGACCCAGCACACCAGTTCCCCTTTGTGGAAAATGGGTAGGATCATGCTCTGGTCGGTATTGTGCACATTCCCGTAACGCGAGTCGTTGTGGATGAAGCCATCCCCTTCGCGGACGCCGACCGTCGGATCGTTCATCCAGTTCTTGATGATGAACTTGATCGGATGGTGCACGAGGGTGGAGAAGATCAGCACACCGCCGGCACTGGCGATGGCCAGGTCGCCGGAAGCCGAGTACACGCCGGTGATGACATCTCCCCACTTGGCGCCCGGAGCGGCCCCCATCTGCTCGACCATTTCGTAACCTTCGTCGCAGCCGGCCTGGATGCGGTCACGGATCTTGGCAATGGTGTGGGTCTCGCTGACCTTCTTGATGCACTGGTCTTCGATCTCGGTGCGCGGCATCAGGTCATGGTTGGCCATGATTTCCGGGTCGGGGCCCAGGAACAGCGTGGTGTCGCTGAGAAACTTCTTGACCAGCTTCACATCCTCGGGGCTCAGCGTCTTGGCTGCAGCCGGTATTTTCATATCGCTCATTTTCAATCCTTGCAATTATTTAATATCCATTGGACCGGCGCCGCTCAGGCACGCAGGAACCAGGAAGCACCTTGCTTGGCGGACACGAAGTTCCAGCCCGGGTCAACCAGATAGGTAGTCACTTCGGAGGCAATGATGGCCGGACCGGGAATCTGCACGCCCGGGCCGATCGAAGCCCGATCCCAGACCGGGACATCGAAGGACTCCTTGTGGCCCACGAAGTAGCACTTTCGGGTTGAAGCCGGGGCCGGCGGTGCCTGGCGCTCATGCGAGGCGATCGGCTTGATGTCCTCGAACTCCACCGTTTCCAGGCGGACAAACGCCGCAACGCGGATGGTGTTGATGCGGATTCCCGCCTCGGGGGCCTGGCTGCCTTCTCCGAAACGCTTGCCGTAGTCGTTGGAGAACTGGGAAATGATCGCCAGCACGTCGGCCGGGCCATGCACCTCGTGCGCCGGAATCACCGCCGTCGTCTGCACCAGCTGGTTGCCGTAGCGCAAATCGAGTTCCAGGTTGTGGAAGATCTGCTCGCGCGGCACGCCTTGGCGCAGCAGATCCTGGGTCCCTTGTTCCTTAAGGTCGGCGACGATGTTGTTGAAACGGTCGTAATCGTCAAAGATATGACGGGTATTGGAGTCGTACAACACCATGTACAGCGACTGCTCATGGATATGCAGCTGATGCATGTTGCCGGCCCCGACGGCGGAAAACACCGAGCTGAAGGGAGGCGCCAGAATCTTTTCGATCCCCAGGTTGCGGGCGATGCCACAGCAGTGCAGCGGACCGTTGCCGCCGTAGGCGAGCATGGTGAAATCCTTGGGGTCATAGCCACGCGCCCGCAATTCGGTAAACAGGCCGTTGGCCATGTTGTCGTCCACCTTCTCGCGGATCAGCTGGGCGGCCTCGATCACCGTACAGTCCAGATCGTCGCACAGCGCATCTTCGATGGCCGACGCAGCCCGCCGGGCATTGAGGGGAATCGAGCCACCGGCGTAGTTCTTGGCATCGAGATAGCCGAGCACCAGATCGGCATCGGTCACCGTCGGATTCATGCCGCCACGGTCGTAACAGGCCGGACCGGGGTCCGAGCCGGCACTCTGCGGGCCGCATTTGACCGTGTCGTACATGCGGTCGTAGCTGGCGATGGAACCGCCGCCGGCACCCAGGGTGACGAGGTGTACCATCGGCACCGAGACCAGCCAGCGGTCGATCACCGGATTGAAGTCGTAGTGCTTGATGCCGCCATCGACCACGATGCCGATATCGTAGCTGGTGCCGCCCATGTCGGTTGCCACGACATTGCCCAGGCCGGCCTGCATGGCCAGGTGCTCGGAGGCGGCAATGCCGGAAACCGGACCGGAGTGGATGGTCTGCAGCGCATCGGTCGAGTTCAGCTGGGCCATACCGCCTGAGTTGTGAATGACCAGCATCGGCTTTTCGTAGCGATGCGCCCGCAGATTCTGCTCGAGCGCCGACAGGGCGTGATACATAGTCGAATGCAGGTAGCCGTCGACGATGGCCGAGGTGGCACGGACATATTCGCCCTTCCGCCCGGCGACCTGGTGCGACAGGATGACCGGGATGGCGCCGAGCAGATGGGAGGGATACTCCTCGAGCAGGATTTCCTCGATCCGCTGCTCATGCGTCGGATTCACCACGCTATTGACCAGGGCAACCACGATAATCTGGGCGCCCTTGTCTACCAGGGAACGGATCTGGACTCGCACATCGTCCTCATCCAGGGCCATCACCAGATCGCCCTGGAAGTCGACGCGCTCGCGCACTCCCCGGATCATGTGCGCTTCGACCAGCGGGTCGGGACGACAGGCATTGGGCATGTCGGACTGACCGAGGCCGTCCAGGCCTTCGCCATAGCCGCGCGCCCGGCTGAGCGGGACGGTGGCTTCGAAACCGGCGGTCACCAGCATGCCGATCTTCGGGCCCTTGTGCTCGATCAGCGCATTGGTGCCCAGCGTAGTGGCGTAGCGGACGGAATCCACCTCGGCCAGGATTTCTTCCAGCTCCAGCCCGAGCACGTGGTAGGCCTTGCTGAGGGCCTCGTTGAAGCCCAGCGCCAGATTGTGATGGGTGGTCAGGGCCTTGGCCTCGATGTACTTACCATCCCAAACCACGAAACAATCGGTGAACGTGCCACCGATATCAACAGAAACTCGCCTCATATTATCTCCTTGATTCCTCGCTCCAGGCCGCGCCCGCCCCGGCTTCGGGGAAGTTTGCCGCCTGCTTTGTATTAGTGGTTGCCATGCCCGGCGCCGCGGGTGACCTCGGGGCCAACCACCGGCTCCAGCACTTCCTCGCGGGTCGCCCATTGCGCCTTCAAGGCCGGCAGGTCGACTTCCATGTCGTAAAGCGGGGGATGGCCGGGAATGGCGTATTCGTTTTCGACCATGGTTCCGCAGCACGGGCAGTAGTACTCGAGGATGCGCACCCATTCCGGATCCGGACTGAAGGTGAAACGGTACTTGTCGGGATCGATGATTGGCGGGTGGATTTCCCGGGGATCGCGGTTGTGCACCAGCATGCCTTCCTTGTAGCTGCGGGTTGCCGGGCCGACCACGTGGTTGCACACCCGGCACTCCCACTGCTCCTTCTCCAGGTCGATCCGGAGATATTCAGTCATCAGTACTTTCATTTTTCAGCCTTTCCTGTTCAGCAGAATGTCCCCTGCGTTGCTGATGACGAAACTCCAGCCATCCAGCACGCGGCAGGTAAAGAAGTCTTCTTCGATAATTGCCGGGCCGACGCCGCAGTCACCGGTCTTCATGTTTGCCAGCTTGTAGACCGGCACGTCGACACGCCCCTGGCCCTTGGTCAGGAGGGTGCGCTTGCCGTCCGCCTTGGCCTTGCCGGCCGCTTCGAAGCAGGCTGTCTGCTGGCTCGCGCTGCGCAATACCTTGACCGCGCTCAGCCCCAACTCGACCGCCGCGATCCCCTTCAGGGCCGCCGGCAGCACGGCTACTTCGGCCAGCTCATACTCCACTTCCTCGCCGCCGACGACGGCGACCAGGCGGGTCCGGACGTCGTAGCAGCCTTCGCCAAAGCCTTCGGCGAACATGTCGCGCGACGCCTTGGTTTTCAGCGTGGCAATGGCTTCCTGCAACAGGCTGTCATTGCAGTCGTGCAACGTGACGGTGTAGTGATGCGAGATATCGCACTCGCCAATGCCATAGGCACTGAAGACTGCGGCCATCTTTGGCACCGCGACGCTGTCGATGCCGGCTTTTTCCGCAACGCCGCAGGCATTGAGCGGGCCGGCTCCGCCGAAGGCCAGCAGACGCGTGTCCTTCGAAATCTTGGTAAAGCGATGCAGTTCGACGGCGACTTTTTCCTCGTAGGCGTGCTCCATGTGCAACAGGGCTTCGTCCAGGCTCAGCCCGAGCGGCTGGGCGATATTGAGATGAACTGCGGTTGCCGCCCGATCGACGTCAAGGGCCAGATCGCCGCCAAAATAGGAGGACGGATCGAGAATGCCGCAGAGCAGGCTGGCGTCGGTAATCGTCGCCTCCTTGCCGCCGCGACCGAAGGAAGCCGGGCCGGGAACCGCACCGACGCTCTCCGGACCGATCACGATCCGACCTTCATGGGCGCGGAAGATGGAACTGCCACCGACGCCCGCACTAATCACTTCGCACAGAGGGAAGGAAACGGAAATCCCTTCCACATGACCGCGCCGCTGCTCGGCGACCGTGCCATTCACGTACTGGCCGATATCGGTGGTGGTGCCGCCGATATCGATCGCCACCACGTCGGAGAAACCATAGAGCCGCGAGAACGACTTCATGCCTTCCATGCCGCCGCGCGGCCCCGAACTGTAGGTCTTGATGGCGACGGTCTTGGCGACCCGCGACGAATCGCCGTCATTACGGAAAATCAGCAGCGGGTTCTTGGTCCGGTAAGCCCGCAGACGATTCTCGGCATTGAACAGGAAGGCTTCCATCGCCGGGTGAAGGAAGGAGTTGATCAGCGCCGTCCAGGTCCGGCGCACGACATCGCTGTCGCTACCGAGATCGCTGCCGTAAAGGATAGGCACCGCTCCCAGCAGGTGGCGCGGATACTTGCGCAGGGCGATCTTCTTGAACAGGTTTTCGCCATCGACGAAAGACTTGCCGTCGAAACTGACGACCAGCCGGTTGGCACCCGCCGCCGTCAGTTCGTTGATCGCCTTGACCGCGACCATTTGCGCATCGTCACGCTGCATGGCGTCGGCCGCCAGATGCACGACGCGATCGCCGACCAGTGCAGCATAAAGTTCTTCGTCCTGCTCCGCCAGACGAACCGCCAGGTCTTTGGCCGGCCCGCAATAAATCAGGCCCAGGCGCGAGCCTTTGCGCTCGCAGATGGCATTCGTGCCCTGCGTCGTCGAATAGCGGATCAGGTCGACCTCTTCCAGCAGGCGCGCCACATTCTGCTCGCCGTAAATGACGCCGGACGCCTTCTGCAACCCTTCGAAAAAGCACTTGCTCAAGTCATAGGGCGTCGTCAGCACCTTCGTCTTGCTGACGGCTCCGTCCTGGATAATGCAGATATCGGTGAGCGTCCCACCGTTATCTATGTTGATTTGCAATCCCATCCTGTCTTTCCTCCTACCAAGGTTTGCTAATTGATTTCCTTCCCCGTTTTACCCACTCCCCCAAGCTGGGTTGCCTGGGTCAAGTGAAGGTTCGGGTGTGGATGCTTCGCCCCCGGTGAATTCATCCGGTCGGCTCAGGCACCCCTTCTGCAAAGGGCGTGCCACGCGACAAACAAATCGCAACGCTTTGTATTTAAATACTTTAAAAAGCAAACACGGGAAAATCAGCGAAATCGGAGGCGTCCGATTTCCGGATAAGCGTCCGATTGTTGGATGCCGAATCCGGAAAACATCCCCGAACCGGCCGACACTTTTCAGCCACTCCGCCAGCGACTGATATCTGGTCGCCAGCGTACGGGCACGTCCGGAACCACTACGCAGGAGGAAATCCGGAACACGCGGAAAGCGACTATCCGAAAGAAATCTTCTCTAAATAATTCAATAACTTAAATAAATACAACGGGAACAACGCAACTCTGGCACGACGTTTGCAAACTGTTAAAACAGGAAGCCAGCCATTGGCACACGCACAGAATCTGTCTCCTCTGTCGCCTCCCGTCCGTCCCTCGGCGGGTTCGATGGCAGTTTTGCCGGGGCTTTGGCCCCGGCCCTTTTTTGCTAACCAGGCAAGACCTGGCTTGAGATCGAAGGCTCTCCATGCAGACCGAAAGAACCCAGACCCAAACTCTCCAGCTCTCCAACAGCGACAAACGGATTCCCGTGACCTTACTGACCGGCTTCCTCGGTGCCGGCAAGACCACCCTGCTCAACCACTTGGTCCACCTGCCTGAAATGGCCGGCGCCGCCGTGTTAATCAACGAATTTGGCGAAGTCGGCATTGACCACCACCTGGTCGACAAGGTCGACGAAACGCTGATGATCCTCGACTCGGGCTGCCTTTGCTGCAGCGTCCAGGGCGATCTGCTCAAGGCCTTGCGGAATCTCGCCGACCGCAGTTCAAAACGGGAAATCCCGCCGGTATCGCGCGTCCTCATCGAAACCACCGGGCTCGCCGACCCCATACCGGTGATCTATACGCTGATGCAGGAATTGTTCGTTGCCGCCCGCTACCGTTGCGATGGGGTGATCACCGCTGTCGATGCGACCCATGCCGCGCAGCAGCTCGACACCCATCAGGAAGCCGTACGCCAGGTCGCGATGGCCGACCGCCTGTTGATCACGAAATGCGATCTGACCGATCAGAAAAGCCGCCAGGCGCTTTACCGCAAGCTGGATATGCTCAACCCCGGCGCCACCCGGATCGAGGTACAGGGCGGCCAGGTCGATCCGGAAGCCCTGTTCGGCTGCGGCATCTACACAACTGCCGGCAAAGTACCCGATGTCGCCAGCTGGCTCGGTGCGGAACATGTTCGCCGGCAGCCGAAAACCGGCGCAGCGGTTGGCGACGATGGTGTATCCCGTCAATCGCATGCGCCCCACCATCACACCGGAAGACATGATTCTGCAGTCAGCAGCTTTGTGGTCAGCTTCGCAAACCCTGCTCCCTGGTACGGCTTTGCCGTCGCCATGGGCCATATTCTGGAAAGACACGGCCCGCAGATTCTCCGAGTCAAAGGCTTGATGGACATCGTCGGCGATCCCCTGCCCCGCGTCATCCATTGCGTCCAGGACGTGGCCTATCCGCCGCTCAATCTGGCCAAATGGCCAGTGCAAAGCCCGTTCGCGGATCATCACGGGCGACTGGTATTCATCGTCCGCGATTTGTCGCACAGCGAGATCGACGCCATTCTGGTTGCCCTGGCCGAGCTGAGTAGCGAAGCTTTCGCGAAATCCAGGATTGCCGACTGCCCCTTCCCCACCCGCTGCTGGCTGACGCACGACCTGCCGGCGGGCGCCACCGGCAATGATTCGGGAGCCATCCGGGTTGACGGCTGGAACATCCGGATCAAAGGGCTGCCGGGGAGGAAAACCTAGCCGTCCCGCCCGCCCCCATGGCCGGCAGGGCCATGGGGCAGCTGGCTAGCCGTTCTTTGTGCTCCCCATATTGGCAACATATTCGGTAGCCACCCGGGTGCGTTCTGCCAGCTTGCGGACTTCGTCAGCGACGACGGCAAACCCACGCCCCCATTCACCGGCCCGGGCCGCTTCGATGGCGGCATTGAGGGCCAGCAGATTGGTCTGATTGGCAATGTCCTTGATGGTCAACATGATTTCCGAAACCTTCGACAGATGGTTCTCCAGCTGGATGCGCTGCCGCATCTCGCTGTGGACCAGTTCTTCGCGCTGTTTCGTGGCATCGATGTCGGTCAGGGCGCCGACCACACGGAGCGGCTTTCCTCCCGCGTCCCGGCGGGTCTGCCCCTTGGCCCGGAACCACTTGTACTCGCCATTCTTGCAACGCAGGCGATACTCGATGTCGTAGGGACTCCGTCCGGTCCGGTCGGCGAGATGCCGGGTGAAGGCCTCCATCACTTGCGGCTTGTCGTCGGGATGAACTTTCGAAGCCCAACTATCAAGGACATCCGGAAACTCCTCGATGGTCTCGTAACCCAACAGGCGACGGAGTTGGTTGGACCACCAGAAGGCGTTCATCGGATTGAGGGGATCTCCGGCAACGACCTCCATGTCCCATAGCCCGTCATTGAGCATTTCCAGCGACAACTCGAAACGGGTCAGGGCGGTATCGAGCAATCGCTGGCCGGCCAGTTCATCGGTAATATCGGTCATTGCCCCGGCCACCCGCAGCGGCTTGCCACTACTGTCGCGGAGCGTTTCGCCGCGTGCCCTGAACCAGTGGAATTGGCCATTCTTGCAAGCCAGCCGGTAAGTCACGTCATAATGCGTGCGCCCCGAATAATCATTCAAGTGGGCCGCAAAAGCGGCGAGCACGCCCTCCCGCTCCTCCGGATGCAAACGCTCGGCCCAACTGCGCAGGACATTGGGGAATTCCGCTTCACTTTCGAAACCGAGCAAATAGCGAAATTGCTCCGACCACCAGATTTCGTGGTCCAGGCCAATCGCTTGATCCGGATTCAACATGTCCCACAGGCCGTCGCTGGTTGCCTTGCGGACGAGATCAAATCGGCTGCCCAGGCTTTCGACTTCGGCGCTCAGCGCCCTCACCTGCGCCGACAATGAGGCATTGAGCGCTTGCGCTTCGTCAAGCCGGCTGCTCTTGGCACGCAGACGCTCAAGGATATCGTCGGACGCTTCTCTGAGCATGCGGGATCCTCCGGCGAAATCCTTGCCACCGATTTTCCAGCCAATCCCGGTCTCCCGGGCCAGTGCATGCGCAGCATCCTCCAATGCCATCGCCACGCTTTTACGTCTGATCCACATCACGATCTCCATTCTGATTATTGAACCCGCAGCCCGGGTTATTTGACGGGGCCGGTTTGACCCTCGGCGAGCTGACCGCCCGCCGCGACCGAGACGCGCCCCGCCCCCTTCCAGCGAGGGTCAGTGGCCGCTTTCCAGCGATTGCCTGAGTTCGGTTTTCAGAACTTTCCCGTAATTGTTCTTGGGCAGGCTGGGCAGGATCCGGTATTCCTTGGGGCGCTTGAAACGGGCGATGTGTTCAAGGCAGATGGCATCGAGTTCTCCGGCATCGACGACCTTCCCCGGCTCACAAACGATGAAAGCAATGACGTCTTCACCCCATTCGTGACTGGTTCTGCCGACCACGGAGGCTTCCGCCACACCGGGGTGGAGGAGGAGTATTTCCTCGACTTCCCGGGGATAGATATTTGAGCCGCCACTGATGATGATGTCCTTGGAGCGGTCCTTCAAGGTGAGGAAGCCATCCTCATCGAAGACGCCGACGTCGCCCGTATAGAGCCAGCCATCGCGAATGGTGTTCAAGGTCGCAGTCGGGTTGCCCCAGTAACCACTCATCACGGTATCGCCCCGCACGATGATTTCGCCGCTTTCGCCGTTGGGAAGCAGCTGGCCATTGCCATCGACGATCCGTACCTCCACCCCGGTCTGGGCGACCCCGACCGAACCCAGGCGCTCGAGATAACGCGGATGTCCGACATTCCCGATATGGAAGCGCGACAAGGCGGTAATCGTCATCGGGGATTCGCCCTGGCCGTATATCTGGACGAATCGGTTGCCGACCACGTCAAGCGCCCGCCGGATATCCTCCAGGTACATCGGGCCGCCGCCGTAGACCACGGTCTTGATTCCGGAAGGATCGCTGTCGTGGCCGGCGCAATGCTCGACCAGCCGCCGCACCATGGTGGGCGCCGCGAACATCGACAGATGGCCGAACTTTCCGGACAAGGCAAAGATTTCCTCGGGATCAAATCCGGCCGATTCCGGGATCAGGTGGCGAGCCCCGACCACGACGTGGGCGAAATTGTAGAGGCCGGCACCGTGCGACATGGGCGCGGCATAGAGAATGCTGTCCTCCGGAGACGGCGTATCGACATCGGAGAAGTAGCAGAACGTCATCGCCAGCAGGTTGGCATGCGTCAACATGACCCCCTTGGGGCGGCCGGTGGTTCCCGAGGTGTAAAACAGCCATGCCAGATCGCCGGGGTCGTTGCACGCCGCGGAAGCTTCACGGCCCTGGAACAACAGGGCGTACTCCGGCGATGCCGTATCGATGGCCTGCAGGGGCTTGGCGGTATTCGACCAGGCAATGCCGCCGCCGATGCCCGCGACAAACAGCAAGGTCGCCCCCGAATCGTCAAGGATGAAACCGACTTCCTTCGGATGCAGCTTGTGGTTGATCGGCACGGCGGTCAGGCCGGCGTGCCAGATCGCGAAAAGAATCTCCAGATAGTGAGGGCTGTTCGGCATGAACAGGGCGACCCGCTCGCCCCGGCGCAGTCCGAAATACCCGCGCAAGCTCCCGGACAGGGCCAGTACCCGCGACGCCAGTTCCCGATAACTGTAAAGCTCTCTTGCTCCGTAGGCCACGGCTGGCCTGTCGGGAAATACCTTCGCCGTACGGAAAAGCAGATTGACCAGATTCATGCAACCTCCCTGTGTGAGCATCATGTTTGGCGAAGCTGTTGCAAAAACCATGCGCATCACTTGCCGAGCACTCCGGCGGCATCCTGGATTTACGGCATTCCACGCTGCAAGGGGCGATAAATCGTGATCTCCGGACCGTTGATGAGGCGCCCAGTCTGCCCAGGCCAAAAGAGAGAGGAGATCACCGTGCCGCGGATGCGCCCGGAATTCGGACACGCGACGCCAGCTGCCGTACGACGATAGGACGGCGAGCCCTGCCCCGGGCTCTTGCGAAATCAGCGACGACGGAGCGGGTCGCGAACAACGGCCATCGGCGGGGGTGCTTGAAGACGCCAGGACGGCGATCCATCCAATTGATTTAAATAAACATTTTTATTGCCGACGCGATCAGATCAGAACTGGCAGCCCGATCCGCCGCGTCAACCTGCGCCGGGAATCCGGGACTGGCATCCAAGTTGCTGTAGAGGAACCGAGAAATGAGGCGAAGCTGGATGTTGAACAACGAGCCCCCGCAGCGCAACACCAGGACGCTTTCATTTCTCACCATTCACAGGATCGGTCACCGATGGCAATTGTTTGGACCTATTGGCCTGGTGGCTTGGACGAAAGGAAAGCTAAGTAAATGACGGTCTGTATTATTGGTTGGGCTCATGGCAATTTTGGGCGACTTCCGGACGAGAGCATCGAATCGCTCCTCGGCGCGGTCACCAGGGATGCGCTGTCGGACGCCGGCGTCGAGGCGAAAGACGCCGATGCGGCTTACGTCGGCCTGTTGAATGCCGGCTTTTCGCCACAGGACTTTCCTGCCCCCTTGCTGCTTCAGGCAAATGAAGGACTGCGTTTCAAACCGCTGACCCGCGTCGAAAATGCCTGCGCGACAGGCTCCGCTGCCTTGCACGCCGGGATGAACTTCATCAAGGCCGGCCAAGGTCGCATCGTCGTGGTCGCCGGTGCCGAAAAGATGACCGACACCCCGAGCGAACTGGCCGGCAGGAATCTGCTGCGCTGCAGCTATCGTCCGGAAGAAGCCGAGACTGCCGGCGGCTTCGCCGGCGTATTTGGCGGGATCGCCGAACACTATTTCAGCACCTACGGCGACAAGAGCGCCTCGCTGGCCCGCATTGCGGCGAAGAATCACGCCAATGCGCTAGAAAACCCGTACGCCCAGATGCGCAAGGATCTCGGCTTCGAGTTCTGCAATACGGTGTCCGACCGGAATCCCTATGTCGCCGCGCCGCTCCGCCGAACCGACTGCGCCCCCCTCTCCGATGGCGCGGCGGCCATTGTGCTGGCCGACATCAACACCGCTTTGTCGATGCGCAAAGCGGTGGCTTTTCGCGCAGCGCAGCAGGTCACCGACTTCATGCCGCTCAGCCGACGCAATCCGATCTGGTTCGAAGGTGCCAACATCGCCTGGTCCCGTGCCCTCAAAATGGCCCGCCTCTCCTTGAAAGACCTGTCGCTGGTCGAAGTCCATGATTGCTTCACCATCGCCGAACTGATCGCCTACGAGGCCATGGGGCTGGTCCCGCGCGGCGAAGGGGCGCGGGCCATCGATGAGGGGTTGGTCTACAAGAACGGTGTACTGCCGGTCAATCCATCGGGCGGTCTCAAGGCCAAGGGCCATCCCATCGGCGCCACCGGCATTTCGATGCATGCCCTGGCGGCAATGCAGGTCACCGGTACGGCAGGCGGGATGCAGATTCCGGACGCTCAGCTGGCCGGCGTATTCAACATGGGCGGCTCGGCCGTGGCCAACTACGTGAGCATCCTTGAGCCCTTGCGGGCCTGAGTTGCCACACAACCAACGTCAATCAGGAGGTAACAGGTGGCAGTCAATAAGGTTTATCCAGATGCGGTCAGCGCGCTTGCCGGCTTGCTCAGTGACGGCATGACCATCATGTCAGGCGGTTTCGGGCTTTGCGGCATCCCTTCAACCCTGATCGAGGCCATCCGCGATTCGGGAGTCAGGGATCTGACCATCATTTCGAACAATCCCGGCATCGACGACTTCGGCCTGGGCCTGCTGGTAAGAAAGGGCCAGGTCCGGAAAATGATCGGCTCCTACATCGGGGAAAATGCGACTTTCGCCAAACAGTATCTGGCCGGCGAAATCGAAGTCGAGTTCAACCCCCAAGGCACGCTTGCCGAGCGCATCCGGGCCGGCGGTGCGGGCATACCCGCATTTTTCACCCGCACCGGGGTCGGCACGGTAATCGCCGAGGGCAAGGATGTCCGGGAATTCGACGGCATCAAATATCTGATGGAAAAAAGCCTACAGGCCGATCTGGCCATCGTCCATGCCTGGCGGGGAGACCCCGAAGGCAATCTTCAGTTCCGGATGACCGCCCGAAATTTCAATCCCGTGATGGCTACCGCAGCCCGGGTGACCGTTGCCGAGGTCGAGGAACTGGTCGAACCGGGCGGCATCGATCCTGACCACATCGTTACTCCGGGCATCTACGTCCAGAGGATTATCCGGATAGACCGGGTGGAAAAACGAATCGAGCAACGCACGGTGCGAGCTCGTTCACTGGAATGCGTGGAGTAAATATGGCCTGGAATCGAAACCAGATGGCTGCCCGGGCAGCCCAGGAAGTCCGTGACGGATACTACGTCAACCTCGGCATCGGCATTCCGACGCTGGTCGCCAATCACATCCCGGCCGGCATCTCGACACAGCTACAGAGCGAGAACGGCATGCTGGGCATGGGTCCGTTTCCCTACGACGGGGAAGAAGACGCCGATTTGATCAACGCCGGCAAGCAAACCATCACCACCCTGCCAACCACCAGTTTCTTCGACAGCGCCACCTCGTTTGCG
This sequence comes from Bacteroidota bacterium, assembly GCA_050259955.1. GTDB lineage: Bacteria > Pseudomonadota > Gammaproteobacteria > Burkholderiales > Rhodocyclaceae > Azonexus. Next base: position 128,341 of record JBLNBM010000023.1, on the reverse strand, counting down.
ATTATCCGGGGCGGTCATATCCAGCTCTCCATCCTTGGCGCCCTTCAAGTATCGGAAAAAGGCGATCTCGCCAATTGGGCCGTGCCCGGCAAAATGGTCAAGGGCATCGGTGGCGCCATGGATCTCGTCGCTGGCGTACCGCGGGTCGTGGTGCTGATGGAGCATTCGGCGCGCGGCGAGTCGAAGGTCGTCAAACGGTGCTCGCTACCGCTGACCGGGAGCGAAGTCGTCAGCATGATCATCACCGACCTCTGCGTCTTCGAGGTCACGGCCAACGGGCTGTTGCTGACCGAAATCGCGCCGGACGTCACGATCGACGACATCATCGCGAATACCGAAGCCAGTTTTTCGATCCACCCCGATCTGAGTCCTCGGCCCAACTAGCCGGCATGCGGACCGTTCAGTCAGGCTGCTGCGCCCTGCCTGACTGAACGATTGCAGGAGCAAGACATGAACAAGCAAGTGACCGGATATTTCCCGGAACTGGATTTCGATCGGCTTTCATTATTGGCTTCGACCAACCCGGCAGCCTTCGAGAACTTACGCACCACGCTTATTAAAAGCACGATTCAATCGTCGGGTAACAATTCCGAATTATTGCAGACACTGCAGCGGCGCATCGAAAGCCAAGCGGATACCGAAATCCCCCGTCATTTGTCGTGCCTGATTATTTCGGCATGGCTAGATGAGACCTATCGACAGTTGAATCGGCAAATCGATTTTAGCCGGAGTCAATCGGCAGTGGGATAACTAATATTTTATATGGCATTACGCCATGCGGCGTTCTCATTAATATTATTAAAATAACAAGGCACCGATCTCAATATTTTAAATAAGAGACGGTGCCGTTATTATCGACATCAATTAATTGACTGTTTATCCGAACGCCACGAATCCATCGATTCGTCGAGGGAATATTTCTTCAGCTTCAGGTATAAAGTGCTCTTGGCAATACCCAGTTGCTTGGCGGCAAGCGTTGCATTACCGGAAGTTTCCCGCAGCACCTTGCAAATCTGTTCAAATTCGCTTTTGGCAAGACCGCTCAGATTAGCCACTGGCACTTCGTCACCGAGGTCACGCGCTTCATTTGCTTCAAGCAGGAACTCTGGCGGCAGGTCATCGGGGCCGATCACGTCCCCTGGTACCGTCAGCACCAGGCCCTCGATCGCATTGCGCAGTTCCCTGACATTGCCCGGCCAGGCATATTGCGCCATTCTTTCAAGAGCCTGCGGATCGAACATCTTCTCGTCAACTTCATGCACTTCGCAAAGTTGCCGGACAAAAGACCTCGCCAGTTCCTTGATGTCGCCTTGCCGGTCTCTGAGCGCCGGGATGCGGATGCTGGTCACCGAAACGCGATAGAACAGATCGATGCGGAATCGGCCTTCCGCCACTTCCTGTCGTAAATCGCGATTGGTGGCGGCAATCAGGCGGAAGCGAACCTGGCGGGGCTTGGTATCACCCAGTCGGAATATCTGGCCGTCTTCGAGGACCCGCAGGAAATGCGGCTGCATATCGAGAGGCATCTCGCCCAGTTCGTCGAGAAACAGCGTTCCGCCGTCAGCCGCTTCAATTTTCCCGGCGACGCCGCCCCGCCGGGAGCCGGTGAATGCTCCTTCGACGTGACCGAACAGTTCGCTGGCCAGCAGTTCGCGGCTCAGGCCGCCACAATTCAAGGCCACGAAGGGGCCATCGCAGTTCTTGCTCAGGGCGTGAATTCCTTGCGCAAAAACTTCCTTGCCGACGCCGGTCTCCCCCAGCAGCAAGATGGGAACACGCGATTTGGCGAGTTGGGTGGCCTTGTCGATCGCCTGCCGAAGTTCCGGACTGCTGCCTTTGGCGCCGGGAAAGACCAGCTTGGCCGCCGTTTCCGGCCGTGAACTGACCGGGGCGCTGGTGACGCGATATTTTGACGAGCGGTTCGGCACCCGCACCACGCTCCCCACCCGCTCCCCATTGTCGAAGATCGGTTCAACCCATTCGGCCTTCAGCCAGTCAGGCAGGGCTTCCTTGCTGGAAACCGGCTCGCCGTCGGTCGCGATGCCCCGGATTCGATCCGGCATGTTCAAGTCGATCCGGCACCCCAGAGAGGTCAGCAAGGCAGGGGCATTTTCATTGAGCTTGATGGGGAATCCATGCCGATCGACCAGGATGGCGCCCGAGCCATCCGCCGCAGTCAATTGCGCAATGGTGCGGTCCATCAGGCGGATTCTGAATTTCAGTTCATTCTTGGCCAGAAACGATTCAATCCGGTTGGCGGTAGCAACGACCAGGGAAAGGCTGTGCCGTGAATAATTCTTGCTCAGGCCCGATACGTCGATGACGCCCAGCACCTGACCATGCACGGGGTCGCGAATCACCGCCGCCGAACAGGTCCAACGCTTGATGCCCTCGCAGAAGTGTTCTTCGGAATGGATCTGGACGGGCTGCCCAAGCGAAATTGCGGTACCAATCGCATTGGTCCCGCATTGAACTTCATTCCAATTGGCACCGGGAAGAAGATGAACTTTTTCGGCTGGCCCCATCGCCGAACCGTCTCCTTCAACTTCCAGAACGATGCCTTCCTGGTCGGTCAACACCATGACCGTCCCGGTTTCGGAGAGAAAATCCCTGGCCAGCACCATCACGGGCTTGCTGGCCTCAAGCAGGTCCCGCAGCTGGTGTTTGAGTATGAATACATCAGGCGCAGCCAGTGGGCTTCCCGCCTGATTGATCGATGGATCGACATTGGCGCCGGCGCACCGTTTCCATGAATCTTCAACCACGCAGCGTAATGAATCCGGCGACGACCCACCATTTTTCAAGAAACTTTCCCATGACTCGCGAATCCGGAAGTCATCTTCTGGTCTTGAGAAAAGTTCTTGCACGTTACTGGAATTCATCATCGCCTCCAAATCCGAAACGCTCGCCTGATATTCAACTCGGCTTCACCATGAAATTTATGCCAAATAACTTGCCGTTATTTACCAATCGTGGAGCGAAGCGTCTTGCGAAGACAGGGACCGGCCAAAAGCCCGGTTCATTTATACATAATTGTTTGATTATAGATTAATTTTAATAAAGCAACAAAGGGGATTTTTATGTCAGTCATAGAATACGAAAATGCAGTCCCTGCGCCGAACAAGCTTGCCTCGCCATTCAATTTGATGACTACCAACCCAATCGAAACGGCAACCGCGGCCAAACTCGAAGCCGGGCAGGGCAAACCGATCGACAAACAATGCTAAACGGGCAAATCGAGACCCGGGCGACAATATGGAAAACCAAGCCCAGCCTTCGACGCCGATAGCCGCCTTGGGTTCCTGTTTCCGAAAATTGTTGCCGCCGGACATGAGTCGAACTCCCGCCCGGCGGGTTGCCGAACCTCATTTGACTGCCCCGAACCGCAGCCCAGTCAAAATCTCATCGGCGACCACACACCACGCCCGCTGCAGCCTTCAATGCCAGAAACAGCAGTATCTTGGCCACCCTTGCTTGGCTAGGCCGAATCGACTCCGAGTTGCCGGACGGCCGCCGCCTCGAATTTTCCGTCGCGATAATCGCGCAAGGTCTGTTCGATCTCCGCGCCGGTGTTCATCACGAAAGGTCCGTACTGGGCGATCGGTTCGCCCAGCGGGCGGCCAGCGACGACCAGCAGGCGCGCCGCCTCGACGGCCTCGATGACCAGGGCCGGCGCGCCGTTATTGGCGAGGATCGCCATCTGGCCTTCGCCGACCGTGGTGCCCGCGATGCCGACACTGCCGCGATAGACATAGGCGAAGGCATTGTGGCCCGGCTCGATCATTTCGACGAAATGGCTGCCCGCCGGCAGATGGACATCGAGGTAGAGCGGCTCGGTGTCCGGGCGACGCACCGCCCCCGCCATGCCGTGACTGGCGCCGGCAATGATGCGGACGCGGACGCCGTTCTCGGTGGTGATTTCCGGAATGGCCGCCGCCGGGATGTCGCGATAGCTGGGCGCCACCATCTTGTAACTGGCCCGCAGGTTGAGCCAGAGCTGAAAGCCTTCCATCAGGCCGGCTTCCTGTTCCGGCAGTTCGGAATGGATCAGGCCGCTGCCCGCTGTCATCCACTGCACACCGCCCGGTTCAAGGAGGCCTTCGTGGCCGGCGCTGTCCCGGTGGCGCAGTCGTCCGACGAGCATGTAGGTCACCGTTTCGAAGCCGCGATGCGGATGATCGGGAAAACCGCCGATATAGTCGTCCGGATTGTCGTTGCGGAAGGCGTCAAGCATCAGGAAGGGGTCGAGCCGGCGCTGCAGCGGCTGGGTCAGCACGCGGGTCAGGCGGACGCCGGCGCCATCGGAGGTCGGCGTCCCGTGCACCAGGCGCTCGACGGTTCGCAACGGCGTGCCGGCATCGCTAACATGAACGGTCATATGGTTTCTCCGGCAAGGGTGAAAAGTCGGCGTCGCCACCTCGACGCCCCTGGCGTGTGACCGGCAAAGCGGGGAAAAAGTCCGTCAATCTGCGGCGCGGCGCCCGGCCAGGCAGCGCCTTCGCGTTCAAAGCCAGCGGGCGAGCATTTCGAGCAGCAAGTCCGGATCCACCGGCTTGCTGACGAAAGCGTTCATGCCGGCGGCCAGGCAGGAATCGCGGTCCTCGTCGTAGGCGTTGGCAGTCAGGGCGATGATCGGCGTTTGCCGATGCCGGGCCAATCCGCGGATGATCCGCGTCGCCGCCAGACCGTCCATGACCGGCATCTGCATGTCCATCAGGATCAGGTCGAAAGCGTTCTGGGTGGCCAGTTCGACGGCTTCCTGGCCATTCGCCGCGGCGCTGACCCGAATGCCGGCAAAGTCGCGCAGGAATTCCACGGTGATTTCCCGGTTGATTTCCTCGTCTTCGACCAGCAATACCGACTTGTCGGCGATTTTAGCCAGCGCCGTCGTGGACAGGGGACGCGCTGCCGGCGAGCGGGGAATTTCGGCGGTGAGCGCGGCTTTGCGCAGCGGCAGACGGCACACGAAGCAGCTTCCTTCGCCCGGGGCGCTGGTTACCGAAATCGCCCCCCCCATCGCTTCCAGGAGTTGCTTGCAGATGGTCAGGCCCAGCCCGGTGCCGCCGTAGCGTCGGGTCATCGAGTTGTCAGCCTGCTCGAAGGGCGAGAAGATGCGCTTCTGCGCTTCGGGATCGATGCCGATCCCGCTGTCGCTGACCGTGATCCAGGCATCCAGGCAGGTTTCTTGTTCACCATGGGCATCGATGGTGACGCGCACATAGCCGCTATCAGTAAATTTGACGGCATTGGCGATCAGGTTGCTGAGCACCTGCTGCAGGCGCATAAGATCGCCGATCACGGCCTGGCCGTGCAATTGCTCGCTCATGCTGATCGAGAATTCGAGATTCTTGGCCCTGGCCCGGTCCTTGAACAGGCTTTCCAGGTTTTCCTGCAGCATGCCGAGCTGGAACACGCCGTCATCGAGCGACAGTTGCGCCGCTTCGATCTTGGCATGGTCGAGCACCTGGTTCAGCAGGTAGAGTAGATTGTTGGCGGCACGGCCGATTTTTTCCAGCTTGTCCCGATGATCCGGGTCGGTCAGCTTCCGGTTCAGGATGCCGGACAAGCCGATGATCGCATTCATCGGGGTGCGCAGTTCATGGCTCATGTTGGCCAGGAAAGCGCTTTTCGCCTTGTTGGCGGCCTCCGCCGATTCTTTGGCCAGCACCAGGTCATCGACGGTTTGTTCAAGCTGGCGAGTACGTTCGGCAACCCTGGCTTCCAACTCTTTATTGACCGACTGCAGGCTCTCCTGCTGCTCCCGGAGCATTAGCTGCATGGCCACCCGCGAACGCAGGACGTCGCGATTGACCGGTTTGTGCACGAAATCCACGGCGCCGGCCGACAGGGCGGCAGATTCGCTCTCGCCGTCGTTCTTGGCGGTGACGAAGATGACCGGGATGCCACGCGTCACCAGCCGGCTTTTCAGCTCGACCAGCACTTCGTAGCCATCCATTTCCGGCATCATCACGTCGAGCAGGATGAGGTCCGGCAGGTGCCGCTCCACCAGTTCCAGCGCTTCCCGGCCGCTGAAGGCGCACTGGACGTTATAGATGCCCGACAAGGCCTCGCCGATGACTTCGATATTCTCCGCAACGTCATCGACAATCAGGATGTTCTTTTGCCGAGTCATTTCTCCCCCAGGGTGTCGGCATGATTCTGACAGAATGCGCGCAGACTTTCGCCGGCGTTCTTGAAGCGCAGTTTGCGCAAGGCCGCGATCACCGCCGCAAAATCCGGCGCCAGCGCGGAGCCGGCCAGCATTTCCTCGATCCTTTCGGCGATCTCACGGGCCGCGAAATTGTTGTCGGCGACCGTGTTCGCCAGCTGCGCCAACAGCGGCCCGATCTTTTCGCGTTCGGCCGCCGACAGCAGGTGGAGTTCCGGTCCGGGCGCTGGCGGCGTATCCGGCAATGCCGCCCGCCGCGGTTCGGTCAGCCTGGCCTCGGGCCCGGCCGCCGGGCTCGCCGGGCAAGTATCCGACGGACTGACGCGATCGAACGTGGCGGCAAAAGCGAAGGTGCTGCCGACCCCGGGCCGGCTGCTCACCTCGAGCTCTCCCCCCATCAGCTCGACGAGTTGCCGGGTGATGGTCAGGCCCAGGCCGGTGCCGCCATATTTGCGGGAAACCGAACTGTCGGCCTGGGCAAAGGCGGCAAAAATCCGGCTGCGTTCCTCGGGCGACATACCGATGCCGGTATCGGTGACGCTGATCCGCAACTGCACACTGGATGCGTTCTCGGCGAGCAGCGCGATGCCGAGCACGATTTCGCCGCGCTCGGTAAACTTGATCGCATTGCCGACCAGGTTGATCAGGATCTGGCTCAGGCGCAGCGCGTCGCCGAGCAGCGCGGGCGGAATCTCGGCCGACCGGACGACGCGCCAGTTGAGGCGCTTTTCTTCCAGGCGGAAGGCAAAAATATCCTCAACATGGCGAATCACTTCGTCCAGGGAAAAAGGCAGGCGCTCGAGAACGAATTGCCGGGCTTCGAGCTTGGAGTAGTCGAGTACATCGTTCAACAGGCGCAGCAGCGCCTTGGCCGAATTCGAGACCTTGCCGAGATAGTCGCGCTGCCGGGCGGTCAGTTCGCTTTCCAGCACCAGGCCGGTGAGACCGATGATGGCATTCATCGGGGTGCGAATTTCATGGCTCATGTTGGCGAGGAACTGGCTCTTGATGCGCGTCGCCTGTTCCGCCGTCTCCTTGGCGGCGACCAGCGCCAGTTCCGAATTCTTCAGTTCCGTGGTGTCGAACATCATCACGTAGAGGCCCTGCGGCTCGCCACGCCGGATGTCCGGGATGTAATGGACCTGCGCGTGCCGGGGCGGCTTGCCATTCACCGAAGGCTGGTAACGATTGTAGACGACGTGTGCGCCCTGCCGTGCCTCCTGCATCTTTCCCCAGTTAGCCAGGTAGATTTCCTCCCCGAGCAGATCGCGGACATGCATGCCGACCAGCTGGTCGGGCGTCATTTCGTACAGGTCGGCATAGCTGCGGTTGCTGAAGACATTGCGGATTTCGTGCTCGTCGCGGGCATCCCAGTAGCTGACCGCGGCCGGGATACTGTCGACGATGTCCTTCAGCAGCTTCCTGTCCTTTTCGGCTTCCTCGGCCAGCCGGCGCCGTTCCTCGATGTCGAGGAAGGTCCAGATCACGCCCTTGCCGAGATCGTCGGCATCGAGCGGAGTGCCGATCACCGAGCACCAGATGACACGGCCGTCGCAATGCCGGAAGGGATACTCGAAGGCGATCCTCGATTCGGTCCTGAACAGCGCATAGTGTTCGCCGAAGGCCAGGAAGCTTTCTTCGTCGACATGGATCAGGCGGGTACTCTGGCCAACGAACTCGACCGGCGAGTAGCCGAACATTTCGCACATGCGCTGGCTGACTTCGAGAATCCGGCGCTCGGTGGAGGTCAGGAAAATGCCGACGGCGCTGTTGTCGAGCAAGGCCCGGCGCAGCGCATTCAGTTGGTCCTGCGCGACCTGGGCCTGCTTGCGTTCGGAAATATCGACGAAGCCCCACAGCGACTCCCCGCTTGCGGCGTCGAGCAGGGCGCCGCTGATATCGACCCAGATGCGCGTACCGTCCTTGCGCACCTGTTCGACCTGGGAGCGGAAGATCCGGCCGCTCGTCAGCACCTGATAAGCCGCGGCGCCAAAGGCCTGATAGGCTTCCTCGTCCGGATAGTTCCGGCTGGTCGGCGTGCCGGCCAGTTCGCCCGGCCCATAGCCGAGCATTTTTTCAAAAGCCGGGGTGGCCCAGACGATGCGTCGATTTTTCACCCGGACGATGCACACCAGGTCATTGTCGAGCAAGGCCTTCTGTTCGGCGAGCAGCTGTTCCAGGCGCTGCTGACTCCGTTTCTGCGCCGTAATGTCGCGCACCGCCGTGATGCGCCGGGGCGGCCCGCCATTCGAGTAGTCCTGACTATGCACCTCGACCTCGACCAGACTGCCGTCCCTGCGCAGCATGCGATGCTCGAAGCGGCTTTCGCGGGCCGCCAGGATGTTGGCGATCACCGGCTGGCGCTCGGCCTCGGGCAGCAGATCCATGATCGTCAGGCGCAGCAGCTCTTCGCGCCGGTAACCCAGCATCTGCAGCAATTGCTCGTTGGCATCGATGAAGTGCCCGCTTTCGGTAATCGCAACGCCCTCGAAAGTCGCCGAAGCAAGCCGACGGTTGCGCGCTTCGCTCTCGCGCAGGTCGTTTTCCAGGCCTCGCCGTTCGGCGAGCAACGCGGTGATCAGCAGCCCGGTCAATACCGTGCTGGCCATGTAGGCCCAGACTAGGAACTGACTGACCTGCGCGTCGCGCAAGGCAAAGGTGCCGTGCCCTTCGGCGGCACTCCAGGCCGCCACCACCGAAAATCCCAAGCCGGCGAACAGTGACCAGGGATTGCCGAAGCGCAGTGCGCTCCAGGCGAGCAACGGCAGGGTAAAGAAAGCCAGCGGCAGGGAACGGCCGACGTCGACGTAGTCGTGAATGAAGGCCAGCCACAGGACGGGACCGGCCAGCAACAGCCAAAGCAGGACTTCGCGCCGGACACTGTGCAGATGCCGCAGGCTGTCCCGGTTGCAGGTCAGGAACAGCGGCGCCGCGAGCAGGACGCCGACGGCATCGCCCATCCACCACGACATCGCCGCCGGCAGCAGGGTTGGCAGCGGCAACAGGCCGGCGACATGCAGCGCGGTGACGCCGCCCAGGGCGGAAACCAGCATGCCGCCACCGGCCGCGACGATGAAGACGACGACATCCCGCTGACGCAGGAACGCCGGATCGAATCCGGCGCGCTTCAGCCAGCGAGCAGCAAGCCAGGGGCCGAGCGTATTGCCGATGGCGATGCCGGCGGCCAGCAGCGCGCCGGAACCGATGGCGAGATTGACCAGGAAAGCCCCGACATAGACGGCGGGCCAGACGCCGCTCCCCCAGCGCAGCAGCGCGGCGACGGCAATCCCCGTCGGCAGCCAGACCAGCGTGATATGCGATTCGATGGAGGGCAGCTGCAAGCCCAGCCAGCCGCTGGAAAAATAGGCCACGACGAGCAGCGCCAGGCGCCCGGCGCCACTACCGGCGATATCCTTCTTGGCCGGGGAATCGGAATACTGCGGAGGCGCTAAGTTGGTCAATGGCTGATCTTCTAGTTGATGGTTTCTGGCCGAGGACAGCGTGCTCGCCAGTTTCCCATAAATCGCTTCTCTCCAACCAGCCGGCTGCCGGCCCGGCGCATTGTTTCGTCCGGCGTGGCGACTTCTCCCTATAATTGCGGCTGCGGTCCGCATACCGCATTGATCTGACGATGGCGCCCCGGCGCCTTTTAAACCGCCGTGAAATCCGCACGACGGTGGCTGCTGTAAAAGACGGAGACAACATGAGCCTTTCCCACCTGCGCCGCAAGGCGCTGCAGGCGGCGTTCGCCTGCGCCCTCGCCGGCTCCCTGCCGGCCCTCGCCGCCGACGCCATACTGCGCGTCTCGGCCATTCCCGACGAAGCGCCGACCGAACTGCAACGCAAGTTCGCGCCGCTCGGCAAATACCTCGAAGCGCAGACCGGCATGAAAGTCGTTTTCACGCCGGTTTCCGACTACGCCGCCGTCGTCGAATCGCTGGCCACCAGGAAAGTCGATCTCGCCTGGCTGGGCGGCTTCACTTTCGTGCAGGCCAAGATACGTACCAACGGCACGGCGATTCCCATCGTCCAGCGCGAGGAGGATGCCCATTTCACCTCCAAGTTCATCACCGCCGATCCGGCGATCAAGACGCTGGCCGACCTCAAGGGCAAGACTTTCGCCTTCGGCGCGCCGTCCTCGACCTCGGGCAGCCTGATGCCGCGTTTCTTCCTGCAACAGGCGGGTCTGAACCCGGAAAAGGATTTCAAGGCCGTCGCCTTCTCCGGTGCCCATGACGCCACCGTCGCCTTCGTCGCGGCCGGCAAGGCGGAAGCCGGCGTCCTCAACACCTCGGTCTGGGACAAGCTGGTCGACGCCAAGAAAGTCGATACCGACAAGGTGCGGGTCTTCGCGACGACGCCGACCTACTTCGACTATAACTGGACGGTGCGCGGCGATCTCGATCCGGCCCTGGTCAAAAAGCTGACCGACGCTTTCCTCAAACTCGACCCGGCCAAGCCTGAGCACAAGGAAATTCTCGACCTGCAGCGCGCTTCCCGCTTCATCCCGACCAAGAAGGAGAACTACGACGGCATCGAGAAGGCTGCCCACGCCGCCGGCTTGCTGAAGTGAGCTTTGCCCTGCAGGGCGTCGGGCTGACCCACGGCAACAGCTTTGCGGCGCTTGCCGAGATTTCGCTGCAGGCGTCCCAGGGCGAGCGCATCGCCCTGATCGGTCCCTCCGGCGCCGGCAAGACCTCGCTGCTCGCCGTGCTCGGCACGGCACTGCCGGCGAGCGCAGGCCGCGTCGAATTGCTCGGCAGCCGGCTCGACGGCGGCTCGCCGGCGCTCCTCAAACGCCTGCGCCGGCGCCTCGGCGCCGTCTACCAGGCGCCGCCGATACCCGGCCGCCAGCGCGTGGTCAGCGCCGTGCTGGCCGGGCGACTCGGACTATGGCCGGCCTGGAAAGCGCTGTTGTCCTTGCTCTCGCCCTGCGACCTGCCCGGCGCGCGCGCTGCCTTGGCCCGCGTCGATCTCGCCGACAAGCTGTTCGCCCGCGCCGACCAGCTTTCCGGCGGGCAGTTGCAGCGGGTCGGCATCGCCCGCGTCCTTTACCAGCAGGCCGATCTGATCCTCGCCGACGAGCCGGTTTCGGCGCTCGACCCGGCCCTCGCCCAAGCCACCGTCCAGCTGCTCGTAGGCGAATCGGCGGCGCGCGGCGCGACGCTGGTCGCCAGTCTGCATGCCGTCGACCTGGCGCTGGCCAATTTCCCGCGCATCGTCGGCATCAAGGCCGGCCGCATCGCCTTCGACCTTCCTGCCGAGGCCGTCAGCGAGGCGCTGCTGCACGACCTCTACGCCAGCGAAGGCCCCGCCCTGCCCATGCTGGCCGACGACGCGCGCCGGACCATGGAAAGGCCGGCCGACGACAAGATGACCCGCGCCGCATGCTGCTGAACCCGGCCGAGCGCGACCCGGCGACGCGTCGCCGCCTGCTCGGCGCCCTCACCGCCCTGCTCGTCCTCTGGCCGCTCTACCAGGGCGCCGGCGTCAAGCCCGGCCTGCTCTTCGAGGCCGAAAACCTGAAAGTGATCGGCCATTTCCTGGCCGGCTTCCTGCCCCCCGAGCGCAGCGCCGAATTCCTCTCCTACCTTGGCAAGGCGACGCTGGAAACGCTGGCCATCGCCAGTGCCGGCATGGCGCTGGCTTTCCTGATCGCCGTGCCGCTGGCTTACCTGGCGAGCAGTGCCGGCCGCGAAGAGCGGACGCTGAATCCGCTCGCCCGCGGCCTGTCGACGATGCTGCGCGGCATCCCGGAACTGGTCTGGGCGCTGCTTTTCGTCCGCATATTCGGGCTCGGCCCGGCGGCCGGCGTGCTGGCGCTGGGCCTGGCCTACGGCGGCATGCTGGCCAAGGTCTATGGCGAAATCCTCGAATCGGTCAGCCCGCTGCCAGCGCTGGCGCTGCGCCGCAGCGGCGCGGCTCGCCCGCTGGCCATCCTTTACGGGCTGCTGCCGCTGGCCGCGAAAGAACTGGCCTCCTACACCGTGTATCGCTGGGAATGCGCCATCCGCGCCTCGGTGGTCATGGGTTTTGTCGGCGCCGGCGGGCTCGGGCAATTGATGGACCAGGCGATGAAGATGCTCAACGGCGGCGAAGCGGCCAGCATCCTGCTCACCTTCATGGTCCTGGTCTTCGCCGCCGACGGCATCTCCGGCTGGCTGCGCCGGTCGCTCGACGTCCCGCCTTCGCCACGCGCCTCGCCCTTCGGCTGGCGCAGCCGGCTGGCCGGCGCCGCGCTGCTGCTCGGCATCACGGCCAGTTTCCGGATGCTGGACATCGAATTCTCGGCGCTGTTGAGCCTGGATTCGGCGCGCAGCATCGGCCAGTTCGTGGCCGGCTTCCTACCGCCCGACCTGGGGCCGGAATGGCTCGGCAAAGTGATCAAGGGCAGCTGGGAAACCCTGGCCATTTCGGTGATCAGCACCCTGCTCGCCGCCATCGCCGGGCTGCTCCTCGCCCTGCCCAAACAGCGGCTGCCCTGCGCTTTCATCCTCAATGCGCTGCGCTCGGTGCCGGAACTGGTCTGGGCGACGATCACCGTCCTCGCCGTCGGCCTCGGCCCTTTCGCCGGCGTGCTGGCGCTGGCCCTGCATACGGCCGGCGTCCTCGGCCGACTCTATGCCGAAGCCCTCGACAATGCGCCGCCCCAGCCGGCCGGTGCGCTGCGCCTGGCCGGCGCCTCGGGCAGCCTGGCCTTTTTATACGGCACGCTGCCCGAAGTGATGCCACAACTGATCGCCTACACCCTCTACCGCTGGGAAATGAATATCCGGATGGCCGCCATCCTCGGCTTTATCGGCGCCGGCGGCCTCGGCCAGCTGCTTTATTTCGAGCTGTCGCTGTTCCACCATGCCCAGGCTGCCACCGTGATCATCGCGATGCTGCTGCTCTCCATCGCCGTCGACCAGAGCAGCGCCCGGCTGCGCCGCACCCTGGCCTGAGTCCCGGGCTACGGCGCGGCCGCTTTCCCGCAACACGCTCAGGCCCGGCGGTCTACACCAGGTCGCGGGCGTTTGCGACGGTCGGTACCCAACCCATTACGCAATTTGTGACCGCGCATGATCACCAGCACTACCAGAAACAGGAACAGGAGGACGCTGGCGGCAAGCAGCAGATGACTTTCGAGAATGGCGTGCAGCACGTTGTCCTCCTTTTGGCGATCCGATGCGTCGCCCCGGCTTCGACGGGATGCCGGGCGGTGGCGTGGTCGGCACGAGTCGCTGAACGTCTGCACCCGGCCGTTGTCTTTAAAGGAGCTTCACCGGACTCAGCCATGCGGACCGACGCCCCCCCTTCGCTACTTTACCGATATTTCTTCTTTGACTGGCTGTTTCGCGACGTTGCCGCCGGGACGTTGTTCGAGCGCAGTGCGGCGTGGCAGCACAACCGCTGGCAGTCGCGGTGGCTGCCCACTTACCTGCGGCGCTGGATCGGACTGAGCCTGCTGCTCTTCGGCATTGCCGCCAGTTGTTCGCTGCTTTTCGGCGAACACTGGGTTTGCGCCCCGCTCTACATCCTGTTTTCGGTGACCACGTCGGTTTGCTCGATCATTATCGTCGCCTGGCTGGGCCTGAAATTCCTGCCCAAACCCTAACGGGATTTTTCTAGTGGCCGTGGTGACGCTTGTTGTGTGGCTTGACGATGACCGGTTCGGGCTCGGCCGGCGGGTGACGGACGACGACCACCGTTTCGTCCGGCTCGAACCAGAATTCACCGTGCGGCGAATCAAGACGGCCGGTAATCACCTGGATCAGTCCATCCACGGTATTGACCTGGGTGATCGTTTCCCAGGTATCGGTCGGGTGTTTGCTGGTGCCCAGGCCGTTGTAGATCAAATCGCCGATCCGGATATCGCCGGCGGCGACGCTAATCCTTGTTGTCATGTCCCATTCGCTCCTCAACGGCCGCAACCTGATCGCGGACCTGACGCGATCATGCGCCTTTCACAGCCGAGCGGCTATGGTATTTCCGGGCCATTGCCACCGACGGGACAAAGTTTTGATTCAACTTTTCGCGGACAAAAAAAATGGGGGGCATTACGCCCCCCGAATTGGCGGGAGACCAAGGGGTTCTTGCTCCCACCTGCAGGACACCCTAGCGGGGTGTAAGGAAAAACCGTGCTTTAGTCGCCGCCACGCAGGTTTTGCACCTGGAAGAAGGCCGGCGGGTTCTTCTTGGGATCGACCTGACCCTTGAACTGGCCGGTGGTGCAATGCTTGGACTGCAGATCGACCATGGTGAAGGCATCGTCGATACCGATACCGGCGCCCTTGTTGACCGGCAAGTGATGATCGGCCTGCGACTTGCCGACCATGAACACTTTCCACAGTTCGCCCTTGCGGTCGTAGATCTCGTTGGCGCCATTCAGGTTGCCGAGCTGAGCATCCATGTAAAAGACGCGCTTGCTGACCGGATGGTTGGTATTGACCGGGGCCGCTTCCAGCACATACACCTTGCGCAACTGCCAGGTGCCATCGAAGTAGCAGGCGCCCTGTCCGGCGAAGTTCACGTACCTGAACCCATCGGCTTCGGCCGGCATGTCGGACGCCAGCTTCAGTTCATCGTGGTTCCACATCGGCAGCAGCACATTCTTCGTGCCCTTGTAGGTCCATTTCATGTCGGAGACGCGGCCGTTGTAGCCTTCGAAGTCTTCGATCATCAGGTCGGAGCCGAGGAAAGCATCGGTCGCCTGGCCTTGCGCCAGGCGGCGGACGCGGCGCTGGAAGCCGAGGTAGAGATAGGCGTCGTCGAGCTTGTTGTCGTCCTCGAAACGCTGGATCAGCAACTGCGTGTTCTTCAGGTCGGAGGGTTCATGCGCCTTGGTGTAGATGGCCCGGAAGATGCCCGACGGATTCGGGGTGATTTCCGGCACCGGGGTATCCTTGGTGCGATGCATGAAATTCAGGAAATGGAAGTCCCACTTCAGGGTCTTCTCGACCTGGCCGCTCTGCAGGTTGCGGTACTTCCAGTAGAACGGCGAGATGATCGCGCCGTCGCCCCAGTTCACCCCGTACTTGTAGTTCCAGGCCAGCTTGTCGCCGGCGTGGGGATCCTTGGCGTCCGGCTCTTCCGGGAAGGGGCGGCCAGCCACATAGCCGGTCAGTTCGCCGGTCTTGGCACCGAGCTTGGCCTTGTTCAGGTTGGCCTTGGTGGCGTCGACATAGGCCTTCGATATGGTGAATTGCGTCGTGGCACCGACCTTGATCTCGAACTGGCCGTCCTTGATCAGCTTGTAGACGCCAGCCCCGAGCGCATCCTTGAACTGGTCGACGTTGGCCTTGTTGATGACCGTTCCCGCCGCCAGGCCGGGGAAGGACGGCATGCCGGCCTTGTACGGGTTGAAGGAATTGTCCACATCGGCTTCCGTGGCGGCGTGGCCGACACCGACCAGGCCGGCGGCCAGCAGGGGCAGCAGTGCAATCAGTTTCTTGTTCATGTGATGTCTCCTGTTTTAATCAGAACTTGTAGTTCAGCTTGACGAACAAATCGTTTTCCTTGAAGGCTGACCCGATCGGGCCGGCGCGGAAGCGACCGAGCGGTTCCATGCCGCCCAGACCACGCGAGTAGCTGGTAAACGGATCGGCATCGCCGGCCGGTGCGGTGAAGGGCGCAAACGGGTTGCACGAACGGCAATCGTCGAAATTCCAGTGCGAGCGCCCTTCGGCCAGCTTGTAGTTGGCGCCGATGGTCAGTTTCAGGTTGTTGGTGTAGTTCCATTCCAGTTGCGGCGCGATGGCCGTCGCCCGGGCCTGGAAGTCATGCGCCAGGATGACTTGCGGGCTGACCGTGCCATTCTTCAGGAAACCCTTGACCAGCAGGGTGCCGATGAAATTGTCCTGCCAGTCGGGCATGCCCACCGGACCGAAAGCCCCCTGATGCCATTCGTGGTCGAATATGTGCTGATAGAACAACTGCCCGGAAATCAGGGTCGCCGAGGTTTCGCTGATGAAGGGGATGAAGGTCGGACGGTCGATACCGACCACGGCGCGGAAGACGTTGTTCTTCGAATACAGCTGCTCGCGCGCCGTGTTCGAGAACTCCTCGCCGTCGGTCACCGCCGCTTCGACACGCACCGCCGCGTTGGCCGCCGGCAGCTGGAAGTCCATCGAGCCGCCGATCAGGTTGACGCGGGGGAATTCCATGTCGAAGGAAATAAGGTACGGCCAGGCGTTCCGGTATTCGCCGGTGAAGGAGTTGGTAGCCCGCTTGCCGCCATGCAAGGACGGCAGTTGCGAACGGTAGGTCAGCGCATTCAGCGAGAAGGAGAGACCGTCCATGGTCACCCCTTCGTACTTCATGCCGAGTTGCGTGTTGGCCAGGCTCCAGTCCGGCAGATGCACATCCTTCAGGCCGATCTGACCCGGACCGAAGTTGGTCGCCAGCAGCGTACCCGGTGCGACGTTGGCAAAATTGGCCACCGTGCCGCCGTTATCCCACAGGTTGGCCATGCCGCGGAAGAAACAGCCGGCGTCGAGAATGACGTTCGGCGTGCCGCACTGACCCAGGTTGTTGGCGCGGAATTTGTCGAAATTCCAGACGATCTGGAAGTTCCGATCCTGCATCGTGTCGCTCGCCCCCATCCGGTATTCAGCCTGGGCGATCCACATCGGGATGCGGATATCGGAGAGTTCGTCGTAAATATTGTTGCGCGAATAGTCGACCGGGTTGATGACGTCGAGAACGCGGAACAGATCGGTCCGGCCCCACACCACCTGCTGTTTGCCGACCTTGACGAACAAGTCCTTGCCGTCGCTCAGGCCGAACGTCTTCTTCATGTACAGCTCGCGAATAAAATCGAGACGATCGTTGAATTCCGGCATTTCCAGTTCGTTCATCTTCTGGTTGCCGTAGCCGCCGAAATCGCGGCAACCGCGACTATCGACGTCACAAGGCCGTACCGGAACGGCGAAGGCGACGCCACCGTCGATGCCGTGCCAGCGATCGCCGAGGACGCGAACACCCGAGTTAGGATTATTCGTATAGCTATCCACGAAAACGTTGGTCGGCACCCCCAGTCCCAGATCAACCGCCGTATGGCCAATCCCCTGGCCATTCGGTACGGAAACATAGCCGCCCGGTGTCGTCGACTGCAGATTGACCGCCCCGCCCGCATCCTTGCCGTATTCGCTGCTGTTCATCCGGTAAACGCCATCCCAGGTGCCACGAGTAATACCGTGGATGGTCCAGCCGTCGCCCGCCTTCTTGTCGAACTCGGCCTGCAGCGTGTTACGGAACTTTGATAACCCCGTATGTTCTCGGTGCGCCGTATGATTTTCGTAGGTGACGTCGACCTGCCAGGGCGAGGCATCCTCGCCCATCGAAGGCAGGCCGTCGGCCAGGGCCGGGCCGGCGAAGGCGGCGCACAGGGCGCTGCCCAGCAGGCTCAGCCGCTTTTTCTGGTGTTGCTTTGTCTCACTCATGTTTCCCCCAAACGCATTGGTAAGTTCAAAAAGGAAGTGCTCGCTGTTCCCCGGTCTTCCGGGTTGTGTTGTTAATCGTTTTCCAGCACCCCGTCCTCGTCGAAGTGGATGGCCGTGACAAACTTGGGTTTGAAGACGACGCACCACGACGGCACGATCAGCACGGCGGCGATCGCATTGACGATGAGCATGAAGGACAGCAGGATCGCGGCGTCCGACTGGAAGCGCAGGTCGGACATGAAGATCCACATCACGACGCCGGCGATCAGCGTCACCGCGGTAAAGCTGACGGCGTAGCCGGTGGTCGCCACGGCGGTGATCACCGCTTTCTTGATGTCGTGCAGATGGGCGAATTCCTCGCGGATGCGGTCCATGAAATAGACCGCGTAATCGATGCCGACGCCGACGCCGACGGCGATCACCGGCACCGTATTGACGCTGATCCCGATATTGAGCGCCCCCATGTAGGCATAGGTCATCAGCGTCGAGAACAGCATCGGCAGCACCATCAGCCAGCCGGCGTGCAGCGAACTGTAGTAGATGGTGACGATCAGGAAAGCCAGCGCCATCACGGCCGGGATGATGATCATGTGGTCGCTGTGCAGCGCCTGGTTGCCAGCCGCGGTGACGCCGATGATGCCGCCGCCCAGTTCGATGTGCAGACCGGGGACTTCCTTCTCGATCTGCTGGATGCCCTCTTCCGCCAGCTTGACGATGCGACTGATGGTTTCGGCCTGGTGGTCCTTGTAGTAGAAGACCATGTTGGCTTCGCTCTCGTCGGCATTGACGAACTCCTTGAGGGCGCCGGGAATCGGGCTGGACGCCATATAGGCGAACATCAGGCCGCCGATTTCGGCCGCCGTGTCGGGCAGCTGCATCCAGCGCGGATCGTCGTTGTGGGTCAGCTTGTTGACGACGCGGACGACGCCCGGCATGGCCTTGGTGCCGCCCAGCGTCGGGTCGGCCAGCATGTGCGCCTGGAAACGCTCGATGGCGGCCATCACGTCAGGGCGCTTGATGCCGCCCGGCTCCTCGGTACGGGCCACGACATGCAGTTCCTCGGAACCCGGGAAGCGCGTGTTGATCGCCTTGGTCGACACGTTATAGTCGTGGTTGAGATGGAGCAGCGGCGAGCCCGGCTCGGATTCGCCGAGTTGCACCTTGCTGACGAAATAGGTGCCGCCGATGGCGCCGATCAGGGTCAGGATCAGGATCGAGCGGGCGCCGCCGTCGGTGCCGCCAGTCAGCGCCATGGCCTTGCCGAGGAAATTGCGGATGCCTTCGTTGCCGTTGGCGTGCTTTTTCGGCGCCGGCAGAATGGTCAGCGCCAACGGCACCATGAAATGCACCGTGAAGATCACCGAGAAACCCCAGAAGCCGGCGGCCAGGCCGAGCTTGTGGTTGAACGGCGCGGCACCGAGCATCAGCACGGCAATGCCGATGGCGTCGACGATGATGGCCAGCGAACCCGGCCGGAACAGCGCGTCAAGCGCGTTGCGGGCGGCTTTCGGGCCGTTATGGACGGTCGCCAGTTCCTCGTAGTAGCGGACCACCAGCTGCACGCCGTGCGAAGTGGCGCGGGCGGCGATCAGGAAGGGAATGGGCAGCGACAGCGGCTCGAGATTGATGCCCATCATCGCCATGAAACCCAGGCCCCAGATTGACGACAGCGCGATACCGAGCAGCGGCAGCGCCACGCCGTAGAAGCGGCGGAAATAGAGAATCAGCAGAGCCGTGAGCAGCAGCAGGGTCCACGCCAGAATCTCGACGATCTGGTTGAGGTAGGTATAGACCCAGCCGGTAAGCACCGGATTGCCGGTGACGTAGATGTGGTGGCCCGGCCTTTCCAGGCTGGACCGCACTTTCTGCAGCGCGGCGAAAGTCGCCGGGTAGTCGATGTCGCCCTCGTTCAACTGGGCCTTGATCAACGCCGCCTTCATGTCCGGCGAGACGAGCAGACCGAAAATGGTCGGGTTGGCGATGACGTCGTTACGCAGCTGCTCGAGTTCGGCGACGGTGCGCGTCGGCTTCAGCGGATCGTAGTAGGACTCGGAAGCGAAGCCGCCCTGGTCGTCGAGGAAGACCTTGCGCGCGGTGCGGTGCGTCAGGCTGGTCACCAGGTTGTGATTGACGCCGGGCAGGTTGTCGACGCCGAGCGTCGCTTCGTGGATCAGTTTCAGGGTTTCATCGTTGAAGATGGTGCCGCGGTCGACTTCGACCGACATGACGATCATGTTGGCACCGCCGAAGTTTTCCTTCAGGCGGTTGTAGACCTTGATGTAGCGGTGGTTCTGCGGCAGCAGGTCGGAAAAGTCGGTAAACACGCGCAGGCTCGGCAGGGCCGCGCCGAACAGGCAGGTAATCAACAGGACCAGCGAAAGAACGATTTTCGGATTGCGGAAAATCCATTCCTCGCCGCGATGCAGGGCGTGAGTGATGCTGTGGCGAAATTGGCTAACCATGGTGTTGCTCTCTCCGTGGTCTTAACGTTGGGTGACGGTGCTGACAGCACGCAGCAAACCGCCCGGGCCGCCGATGACGACAGCGGACTGGCCGGGCAGCGAGGCGCCGCCGCCGAGGAAAACGGGCAGCGGATCGGTATAGGGCAGGACACGCCAGGCATTGCCTTCGAGCTGGGCAATGACGCCGCCCGAACCGACGCCGACGGGCTTGCCGTCATGCAGGAACAGCCGGTAGAAGGCGGCGTGCGCCTCGTTGGCCTGCTTCTGCCAGGTCCGGCCACCATCCGTGGTGTGCATCATCTGGCCGGCAATGCCGCTGACCCAGCCTTCGCTGGCATTACGGAACAGCGCGGCGTACGGGTAGAAGTCACCGGGAATCCGGGCGCCCTTCTTCCAGGTCGCGCCACCATCTTCGGAAAATACCGTGAGGCCGAATTCGCCGAGCGCGATGGCTTTCTTGTCGCCAAGGAAGTGAATGCCGGTGATCTGGGCGTCTTCGCCAAGATCGGTGGTTTTCCAGGTCTTACCCTGGTCGCTGCTGCCGGCGATGACCGAATTGGTGCCGGCCACCCACCAGCCGCCCTGCGCATCGCAGGTCACGGCCAGCGGCGTACGCGGCATGTCCAGCGGCACCGAGTGCCAGTTGCTGCCGGTCGCGTCGGCCGACCACAGCTTGTGGTAATGGTCGATGGCGATGAAGCCGTCTCCGCCGCAGGTCGTGATATCGACCAGCGAAGCGTTGCCCAGCGCCGTGCGCCGCCAGCTCTTGCCCTGATCGTCGGAGATCAGTGCCGCCCCGTCCTGGGTGCCGACGACGGCAACCTTGCCGTTGCTCGCCATCGCCTGGGCGATGTCGTAGCGATGTACCGGGCGCTGGCGCTCGGCTGCGATGCCGGACATTTCCGGTTCCGGCGAGCAGGCCGCCAGCAGGCCGCCGGCGAGCGAAGCCCAGACCGGAAGCAGCGCAATTTTCTTTGCCAACTTCATACATTTCCTCCTTCTGTCCGTACCTTTTGCGGTACTTTTTCGTCCTCCCTGCATCGATTTACGATTAGGTGAACGAATTAACTTTTTGTCAGCGCCAACTATGCATCCCGAAGCGAAATACCGTCCAATACCAAATTTCATGTAGATCAATACCTTATAGGTATGAAATCCGGTTTTCGGGCAAAGCGCGTCCCACTACCCCCGAGAGGGCGGTATTTCTCCGAGCGGAATGGGCCGGTCAGCCCGGCCGGGCCATAGCGGGCGCTAGCGACCGAGGTCCTTGGCGGTCTGGCCGCCGATTCCCCATTGCGTCTTGGGCACTTCGTGAATCCAGACGCGGACGTTTTGCAGCGGGGCGCCGACCGCTTCGCTGAGCGCGGCGCTGACTTTCTCGATCACCGCCTTCTTCTGCTCGTCGGTCCGGCCTTCGATCAGGTAGATCTGGGCAAATGGCATGATGTGTCCTCCCGTCGCTCAGATGAAACGCACGCCGACGCTGCCCAGGGCCTGGATGCGCAGGTTGACGCTGTCGCCGGCCTGCACGGCCACGGCTTCGGTAACGCCGCCGGACAGGATCATCGTGCCGGCGGGAATTTCTTCGCCGCGGGCGCCGAGATGGTTGGCCAGCATGGCGATGGCGGCCGCCGGATGGCCGAGCACGGCCGCCCCGGCGCCGATCGCCACGGCTTCGCCGTTCTTCTCCATGACGACGCCCAGGGTGCGCAGATCGAGTTCGCCGACCGGGACGGCCTGGCCGCCGAGCACGAAGCGCGACGACGAGCAGTTGTCGGCGATGACGCTCTTCAGGTCGAACTTGAAGTCGCGGTAGCGCGA
Source organism: Bacteroidota bacterium (assembly GCA_050259955.1). Classification (GTDB taxonomy): domain Bacteria; phylum Pseudomonadota; class Gammaproteobacteria; order Burkholderiales; family Rhodocyclaceae; genus Azonexus. Next base: position 106,466 of record JBLNBM010000023.1, on the reverse strand, counting down.
ATCGATGATCTCGATGCCCGGCATCACGAAATCGGTCGCCGCCAGCACGTTGCCGATGTGGCAGCCCGGCCCTTTCAGGGCGCGCTTCAGCACGAAGGCGATTTCCGGCTCGACTTTCGGGTGGATCAGTTCGTTGATCTTGATCTCGCCGCCGTCCGCCACGCTGAAATAATCGACCAGGAAACCGAAGCACGGCGTCTCGACGCCCATCTGCTTCATCTTGGCATGCGAGGTCAGGCCACACTTCAGGCCAACCACCTTGCTGCCGCGCGCCAGTTTGCGGCGCAGGATTTCGTTCTGGATGGCATAGGCATCGTCCCAGTCCATGTCGGGGAAGTCGTTGGTGATCTTCACCACGTCATGGGCCAGCAACTCGGCGTTTTCTAGATGCTCGGCCAGCTGGGCGATGGCTTGTTGGTTCAGTTTCATGATTTGTGTCCTTTTGTTTGCGACGCGGATTTCGCAGATGCCGCGGATAAACGCAGATAAAGTTGATCAGTCAGTGCTTCGCCTTATCGGCGTTCATCCGCGTTTCATCGGCGCCATCCGCGTCAACGCTTCTTCAAGCCAGCAAACCGCGCTCGCGGGCCATGGTGATGGCGGTGTCCTCGATCATGTCTTCCTGACCGCCGACCATGCCGCGACGGCCCAGTTCGACCAGGATGTCGCGGGCCGGCACGCCGTATTTGGCGGAAGCGCGCTTGGCAAAGAGCAGGAAGGAACCATAGACGCCGGCATAGCCGAGGGTCAGCGCGTCGCGGTCGATGCGGACCGGGAAGTCCATGATCGGCACGACGAGGTCTTCGGCCACGTCGGTAATCTTGGTGACATCGACGCCGGTTTCGATACCCATCAGGCTGCAGACGGCGACCAGCACTTCCATCGGCGTGTTGCCGGCCCCGGCACCAAGGCCGGCAGCGGCGGCATCGATGCGGTTGGCGCCGACTTCGATGGCGGCGATGGAGTTGGCAACGCCCATCGCCAGATTGTGGTGGCCGTGGAAGCCGAGTTCGGTTTCGGGCTTCAGCGCGGCACGCACCGCAGCCAGGCGTTCCTTGACGCCTTCCGGCAGCAGGTGGCCGGCCGAGTCGGTGACGTAGATGCAGTTGGCGCCGTAGGACTCCATCAGCTTGGCCTGCTTGACCAGGCCGTCGGCGCTGTTCATGTGGGCCATCATCAGGAAGCCGACGGTGTCCATGTCGAGCTTCCGCGCCATCGTGATGTGCTGCTCGGAAACGTCGGCTTCGGTGCAGTGGGTAGCGACGCGGATGGTGTTGACGCCCAATTCGCGGGCCATCTTCAAGTGATCGACGGTGCCGATGCCGGGTAGCAGCAGCGCCGAGACCTTGGCCTGCTTCATTTTCGGAATCACGGCGCCGAGGTATTCCTCGTCGGTGTGGGCCGGGAAGCCGTAATTGACTGACGAACCGCCCAGGCCGTCGCCATGGGTGACTTCGATCAGCGGGACGCCCGCGGCGTCGAGGCCGGTGGCGATGCCGATCATCTGATCGAGGCTCATCAGGTGACGCTTGGGGTGCATGCCGTCACGCAGGGTCATGTCGTGAACGGTGATTTTCTTGCCGCGCAAACTCATTTTCGTATTCTCCTTAGGCTGCCGTATGTGCGTTTTTGGTCGGCTCAAGCTTGAGCGTGCCCTTGATCATTTCTTCGGCGAACATCTCGGCAGTGCGTGCGCCGGCGGCGGTCATGATGTCGAGGTTGCCGGCGTAGGTCGGCAGGAAGTCGCCCAGACCGGTGACTTCCATATAGACGGAGACGCGGTTGCCGTCGAAGACCGGGCCATTGACCAGGCGGTAGCCCGGCACGTATTTCTGGACTTCCTTGATCATCGCGTGGATGGATTCGGTAATCGCATCGCGCTGCGGTTCCGTTTCGGTCAGGCAATGCACGGTGTCGCGCATGACGAGCGGCGGTTCGGCCGGGTTGATGATGATGATCGCCTTGCCCTTCTTGGCGCCGCCAACCTTCTCGACAGCCCCGGCCGTGGTGCGGGTGAATTCGTCGATGTTCTTGCGGGTGCCGGGGCCGGCCGATTTGGAAGACACCGTGGCGACGATTTCGCCGTAGGCCACCGGTTGGACGCGCGAGACGGCAGCGACCATCGGGATGGTGGCCTGGCCGCCGCAGGTGACCATGTTGACGTTCATTTCACGGCGACCGACATGTTCCTTGAGGTTGACCGGCGGCACGCAGTAGGGGCCGATGGCGGCCGGCGTCAGGTCGATCATCAGCACGCCCAGCTCGTTGAGCTTGCGGCTGTTCTCGGCATGGACGTAGGCAGACGTCGCATCGAAGGCGATCTGGACGTTGTCGGCCAGCACGTGAGGCAGGAAGCCATCGACACCGGTGGCGCAGGTCTTCAGGCCCATGTCGGCGGCCCGCTTCAGGCCTTCGGATTCCGGATCGATGCCGATCATCCAGACCGGTTCGAGAACCGGGCTACGCTTCAGCTTGTAGAGCAGGTCGGTCCCGATGTTGCCGGGGCCGATCAGCGCGCATTTGATTTTTTTGCTCATGTTGGAGTCCTTGTTGGAAAGTGTTCAACAAATGGTGGAAACGATGCCGCCCTCGACACGCAGCGCAGCCCCCGTGGTGGCTGCGGCCCGCGGGCTGCAGACATAGGCGACCAGCGCGGCGACTTCGGTCGGCTCGATCATGCGTTTGAGAATGGAACTGGGCCGCCCCTCGGCAAAGAAGCGGCGCTCCATTTCCTCGTTGGGAATGCCGGCTTCGGCGGCCAGCTTGGCAAAAAACTCGCCGACGCCTTCCGAGCGCGTCGGACCGGGCAGCACGGCATTGACCGTGACGCCGGTGCCGGCGCAGCTTTGCGCCAGACCGCGCGACACCGCCAGTTGGGCTGACTTGGTCATGCCGTAATGGACCATCTCGCCCGGCGTGTTGATGCCGGATTCGCTGGAGATGAAGACGATGCGCCCCCAGTTGGCAGCCTGCATCGCCGGCAGGTAATGCCGCGACAGGCGCACGCCGCTCATCACGTTGGTGTCGAAAAAACGCTGCCATTCGCTGTCGGGAATGTCGGCGAACGGCTTGGGATCGAAGATGCCGAGGTTATTGACCAGGATGTCGACCTGCGGCACGGCAGCGACCAGAGCCGCGACACCCGCGGGGGTCGCCAGGTCGGCGGCGATACCGCTGACCTCAGCACCGCCGACCAGCGAGCGCAGGCGCTCGACGGCCGCCGCGACACCGGCCGGACTGCGCCCGTTGATGACGACACGGGCGCCTTCACGGGCCAGTTCGACGGCGATGGCGAAGCCGATGCCCTTGGTCGAACCGCTGACCAGAGCGCGCTTGCCGGAAATTTGCAGATCCATGGCCGGTGCCTAGACGAAACGCACCGAACAGCCGCCGATGCCGCCGATGGTGACGCGCAGGCTGTCGCCCTTCTGCACCGGAACCATGGCGCCCATCGCGCCGGAAAGCACGATGTCGCCGGCCTTCAGCGCAATGCCCAGGCTGCCCAGGGTATTGGCCAGCCAGACCATGGCATTGACCGGATGGCCCATGGTCGCTGCGCCGGCGCCGGTAACGACGATTTCGCCGTTCTTTTCCAGCACCATGCCGCACAGCGCCAGATCGACCTGGTCGAGGCTGACCAGCTTGTCGCCGAGCACGAAAACGCCGCAGGAGGCATTGTCGGCCACGGTGTCCTGTATCTTGATTTTCCAGTCGGTGATGCGCGAATCGACGATCTCGAAACAGGCCATGACGCCTTCGGTCGCAGCCAGCACGTCGGCCGCGGTGATGCCCGGCCCCTTCAGGTCCTTCTTCAGCAGGAAAGCGATCTCGCCTTCCGCCTTGGGCTGGATCAGGGTATCCATCGGGATCGATTCGCCCTCGTTGTACACCATGCCATCGAGCAGGTAGCCGAAATCCGGGCGATGTACGCCGAGCGCATTCATCACCGCCTTGCTGGTGACGCCGATTTTCTTGCCGACGACCTTCTCGCCCTTGTCCAGGCGGCGCGACAGCATGCGCTGCTGGATGTGGTAGGCGTCCTCGACAGTGATGTCGAAGCCGCGCGAGGTCAGCGGGCTGATCGTCCGGCAGCTGGCGAGGGCTTCGTAGAGCTCGTCGCCCAGTTCGTTGATTTGCGATTGTTCCATTGGGGTGCTCTCTCTATTCGGCCAGGAAATTCCCGACCAGTTGATTGAAACGGCGGTTGTGTTCGATCTGCGCCCAGTGGCCGCACTGGCCGAAGACATGCAGCTGCGAGCGGCTGATCCACCGGTGCAGGGTCAGCGAATTGGCCAGCGGAATGACCTGGTCGTCGCGACCGTGGATGATCAGCGTGTCGTGGGCGATGGCCCGGATATCGGCTTCGCTGCTCGCCATGGCATCGACCCAGCGCTGGCGCGGAGCCGGGAACATGGCGGCAAAGGACTCCTGAAAACCCGGCCGGATGCTCGCCTGGTAGCGCAGTTCCGCCAGCTCGTCGGTGACCAGGCTGCGGTCGTGGGCGAAGATGTCGAGCAGGCCGCGCATCGCCGCCAGCGAGGGCTGGTAGCCCCAGACCGCGTCCAGCCCCGGCGTGATCTCGAAGGGCACGCCGACGCTACCCATCAACACCAGGCGACGCACCCGCTCGGGATGGCGGATGGCGAGGGCCAGCGCAATGGCGCCGCCGAAGGAATTGCCGACCAGATCGGTCTGCTCGATATCGAGCGCATCGAGCACGCCGACGGCATGGGCGACCCAGTGATCCAGGTCATAAACCGCGTCGGTCAGCCGCTCGGTGTAGCCAAAACCCAGCATATCGGGGGCAATCACCCGCCGGGAGACAGCCAGGTCCGGCAACACCAAACGCCAGTTGGCCCATGCCGTGACGCCCGGCCCGGAGCCGTGAATCAGCAAGACCGGCTGCCCCGCGCCCTGGTCATGGACGTTGGTCATGATGCCGGCAGCGCTGATGCTGCGGCCGATTTCCGGGCTATGGGTGGACATGGTCACGCTCCGCCCTTACAGCTTGATGCAGACGTTCTTGAGTTCGGTGTAGAACTCGAGCGAATGCACGCCGCCTTCGCGGCCGATGCCGGATTGCTTGGCGCCGCCGAAGGGCGTCCGCAAGTCGCGCAGGAACCAGCTGTTGACCCAGACCAGGCCAACTTCCATCTTGCCGGCGACGCGGTGGGCACGGGTCACGTCCTGGGTGTACACCGAGGCGGCCAGGCCGTAGGTCGTGTTGTTGGCGCGACGGACGACTTCGTCCTCGCTATCGAAGGGCATCACCGTCGTGCACGGTCCGAAGATTTCCTCGCGTACCACGGTGGCGTCGTCGCCGAGGCCGGTCCAGATGGTCGGCTGCACCCAGGCGCCGTTGGCCAGTTCGCCCGGCATGTCGGGTACGCCGCCGCCGGTGACGACGGTGGCGCCTTCCTCGACCGCCTTCTTGTAATACGACAGCACCTTGTTGCGATGTTCCTGGCTGACCAGCGGCCCCATGTTGCTGCTCGGGTCGGACGGCAGGCCGAGCTTGAGCTTTTCGGCCCCGGCCTTGAGGGCGGCGACGAACTTGTCGAACAGGGGGCGCTCGACATAGACGCGCTCGGTGCCCAGGCAGACCTGGCCGCAATTGGAGAAACAGGAACGCAGCGTGGCTTCGATGGCGACGTCGAGATCGGCATCGGCGAAGACGATGGCCGGGTTCTTGCCGCCCATTTCCAGCGACACCGGGCGGGCGCCGTCGGCGGCAGCCTTCATGATCGCCGCGCCGGTACGCGTTTCGCCCGTGAAGGTAATGGCATTGACACCCTGGTTGGTGGTCAGGAATTCGCCGGCCGAATTCGGGCCGAAACCATGCACGACGTTATAGACGCCCTTGGGCACGCCGCAGGCATTCATCACTTCGCCGAGCAGCGTGGCGGTGGACGGCGTTTCTTCCGACGGCTTGACGACGACGGTGTTGCCGCAAGCCAGCGCCGGGCCGACTTTCCAGGTCATCAGCAACAGCGGCAGGTTCCACGGGCAGACGACGCCGACCACGCCGACCGGGCGGCGCATCGCGTAATTGATGGCGCCGCGGCCGTCCGGGGTGGCCAGTTCGAAGAATTCGGTCGGCGCGTTCTTAATGACGTCGGCGAAAATCTTGAAATTGGCGGCACCGCGCGGAATATCGATGTGCGAGGCAAGGCTCTTCGGCTTGCCGGTGTCGGCGCATTCGGCTTCGAGGAACTCGTCGAAGCGGCGGGTGATCTCGTCCGCCACCTTGTTCAGAATGTCGGTACGCTCGACCACGGTCATCTTGCCCCATGGCCCGTTCAGGGCGGCACGGGCGGCGGCGACGGCGGCATCGACTTCGGCCTTGCCGGCTTCATGGACCTGGCCGATCAGCGAATTGTCGAGCGGCGTACGCTTTTCGAAAGTCTTGCCGGTGGCGACGAATTCGCCGTTGATGAAGTTGAGAATTTGCTTCATTGCTGGTTTCCCTTTTTTGGTTTGCTGTTGTTAAGCCAGGCCGATGGCAGCCAGGCCAGCCCGGGCACATGCTTCGTCTTCGGCTTCGGAAGCACCGGAGACGCCGATGCCGCCCAGCCAGTCGCCCTCACCTACCGGCAGTCCGCCGCCGAAGACGATCAGCCGGGGCTGCGCTGCGAAGCCGAGCTTCATGCCTTCATCGTGGCCGATCGCCGCCATCCAGGCCTTGGTCGGAAAGCCGAAGCTGGCCGCGGTGTAAGCCTTGTCGATGGCGAGATCGATCGAGTGGATGAAGGCACCCGGCATGCGCAGGAAGGCCATCAGGTTGCCGCCACGATCGACGACCGCGACGTTGATCTTCCAGCCGTTCTGCTCGGCGTGGCCGACCGCCGCCGCACAGGCGGCCGCGGCCGCCTGTGCCGTGATGCCGGGAATCGTGGCAGCGACCTGCATCAGCTGACCACCGTCAGGAAGCGGTCGTTAAGCTTGCGGTCGTGGTAGAAGACGGCAGCACCGACTTCATCCATCGTCCACTTGGTCGGCTTGATGTCGGGGTAGGCATAGTTGCCGCCGCAGAAAGTCTCGAAGCGATTGCCGTTCGGGTCGAAGGCATAGATGGTGGTGCCGCGGGTAACGCCGTGGCGGGTCGGGCCGATGTCGATGGAGACGCGGTTCATCGACATGATGTCGGCGGCGCGCAGCACCTTTTCCCAGCTTTCGAGCAGGAAGGAAACGTGGTGCAGCTTGCCCGGTTCGGCATGACGAACGAAGGCGATGTCATGGGCCTTGGTCGAGCACGACAGCCAGATCGCCAGATCCTGGTTGTCATCGAGGGCGATGTGTTCGACCAGGTAGAAACCAAGCACGTCCTGGAAAATGGCCTGGGCCTTTTCGATATCCGGACCGTAGAGCAGGCAGTGGTCGAGGCGGATCGGGGCGATGCCCTTTTCGGCGGCGGCGCACCAGGCTTCCGGATTGAGTTCGCCCATGTCGTTGCCGACGGCGGTCTTGTGCGCATAGAGCTCGATGTCGTGGCCGGTGGGCAGCGTGAAGCGGACCCGTTCGCCGGTTTCCAGCAGGTCGCCGGCCTCGATGCGGCGGGTGGCGACGCCGTAGGCGTTGAGATCCTTTTCCAGCTTCTTGAGGGTGGCATCGCTGTCGACCTTGAAGGCGAAGAAGTCGATGCCGGCCGAGTCGGCCTGACGCAGGATGACGCTGTGGTGATCGCGCTCGTCCCAGGTCTTGAAATAGACGCGGCCCTGGGGGTCGCGACCGGTTTCGATCAGGCCCAGCACGTTCGAATAGAAATCCACACTTTCTTTCAGATCCAGGACCTTCAACTGAATGTGTCCGGGACGAAGTACGCCGTTCATTGCCATGTTTTGTCTCCTTTGTTTATTTCAGAAATCCATGCAACCGATTTACCATCACGATATTTATTAGCAATCTCGATGTCAACATCAATTCTCGAGATTTTAAATAAATTTTGAAAGTTTCACCGCTCGGGTAGAATCGACGCTCTGGTCAAACCACTTCTCAAAATCAATCTGTCATGCAAAAAGCCAATCCGGCCGGCGAAGCCAAAGCCTCCGAACCGAAGACCCTGGTTGAATCCGCCTACCACGCGCTGCGTCGCGACATCATCGAAGGCCATCTCGCCCCCGGCACCAAGCTGCGCGTCGAGCACCTCAAGGACGACTACGGCGTCGGCGCTGGCACGCTGCGCGAGGCGCTGTCCCTGCTCATCTCCGACGCCCTCGTCATCAGCCAGGGGCAGCGCGGTTTTCGCGTCGCCCCGGTGTCGCTCGACGATTTCGCCGACATCACCCGCACCCGCGTCCTGCTCGAATGCGAAGCCCTGCGCCAGTCGATCGCGGCCGGCGACGACGCCTGGGAAGGCGAACTGATCGTCGCTTTCCACCGCCTGTCGAAGGCCGAGGAAAAGCTCAGCAAGACGGCCGGCCAGCAGGAATGGGAAGAACGCAACAAAATCTTCCATGAGGTGCTGATCGCTGCCTGTCCGTCGCGCTGGATCAAGCATTTCCTTTCCATCCTCTACCAGCAGGCCGGTCGCTACCGACACCTGTCGCTGTCGCTGAACCCGATTCCCCGCAACATCCACGCCGAACACGAAGCCCTGTTCAATGCCGTGATGGCGCGCGATGCCGACAAGGCGACGGCGATCATGGCCGAACACATCGAACTCACCTTCCAGTCCATCCAGGCGCTCCCGGAGGAGCTCCTGAAAGGCCAGTAGGCTTCCCCGCAGCGCCCTCTCAGGCGCTGGCGACCGCCACGAACGGCGACCGGCAGACGTTTTTGGCCATCTTGCCGAGCACGCGCAGCCGGATGTCACTGGTCGGCCTGACCCGGCAGGCCAGAACCCGGCCCGCCGCTTCATCCTCGACGCTGACGTAGTCCCGGCTCATCACCTTTTTCTCGAAGCTGCCGGCGGTGATTTCCACCTTGCAGACACCGCAGCCGCCGCCCCGGCAGCCGACCGGAATGCCCTTCTTGCCCAGGCGCTCCATGCCGACCAAAAGCGACTCCTGCGGCGAGCAGCGGAAGCTCTCGCCGGTTTCCTCGATGACGACGTTGAAATAGATCGCGCCCATTCCCATGACCCGCCTCAGATGTTCCTGAACAGCGGGCTTTTCAGCTGCTGCGAAGCATCGGCCGCGGAGAAGAACTTCTCCATGTAGATGTCGCGCTCGAACAGCCTGCCCTGCATCAGGGTCGTGATGCAGGCTTCGATCATCGCCGGCGGCCCGCACAGGTAGGCCTTGTTGCCGCGGAAGTCGTTGCCGAAATGGGCTTTCGCCGCTTCATGCACGAAACCGCGGGCACCGTTCCAGTCCGAGCCTTCCGGCTCATGCGACAGGGCCGGCACGTAGCAGAAATTCGGGTACTGGTCGGCCAGCGCCGTGAATTCGTCGTGGTAGTACAACTCGTCGCGGTTGCGCTGGCCGTAGACCAGCGTGATCGGCAGTTCGCAGCCATTGTTCAGCAAGTCCGCGATCATCGATTTCGGGCTGGACAGCCCGGAACCGCCGGCCATGAAAACGAGCGGCAGGTTGGCCGATTTCTTCACGAAGAAACGACCGTAAGGACCGGTCAGCTTCAGCTTTTCGCCGACCTTGAGCTCGTTGTGCAACCAGCCGGTGACCTGGCCGCCCGGCACGATGCGCACATTCAGTTCGATCAGGTCGTCCTGCGGCGCATTGGCCAGCGAAAAGGCCCGCGACTGGCCGCCCAGCGCGGGAATTTCCAGGTTGATGTACTGGCCGGCCTGGAAATGCATTGACCGGTCCAGTTTCAGCCAGATCCCCTTGATGGTGGGCGTCAGGCTTTCGATGCGGACCACTTCGCCGCTGTAATCCTCGACCGGCAGGTTTTCGGAGTCCGGATCGTCCTCGATCTCGGCTTCGATCACCGTGTCGGACTCCAGACGGGCGCAGCAGGCCAGGCATTTGCCTTCCTCGCGCTCGAAATCCATCAGGGCAAAGGTGGAGGCCTCGCCGTGATCGACCTCGCCGTCCGTGACCTGCACCTTGCAGGTCGCGCACAGGCCGTGACAACAGGCGTGCGGCAGGTAGATGCCGGCCCGCAGTGCTGCGTCGAGAATGGTCTGGCCGTCCTCGACCTCGATGGTCTGGCCGAGCGGTTCAATGGTCAGTTCGTAAGCCATGACGCCCTCGAATCAGAAGTTGGTGCCGTTGCCGTTCAGGCCCGGGGTTTGCAAACGCAGCGCATCCTTGTGCTTGATCCCCTGCTCGGCCAGCGTCTTGTTGAAGTCCGGCTGGAACGGCTTGCCGGACTTCAGCCAGACGGCTTTGCTGAAGTCGATCTTGGCCCAGTCGGGGTGACGGTTGTAAGCAAACGTCAGGTTCTGCTCGACGAGTTCCGAAAACTTGGCATTCGGTGACACCGAAAAAGCGAGCGGTGCGACAAACAGGAAATGGTCATCCCAACCAACGAAGAGCAGTTGGTTGCCATGGAATTTGTCCTGGGTATCGGCGGCAGGATATTGATAATCGTAGAGGGCTTTGACAGCCATGTTCGTCTCCTAAATTTTTGTGCGGAGGGCAAAGCTGCCCTCCGTTGATGCTGATCGATCAGGTGTTTTGGGTTGCCACGCCACGCCAGGCGGCAAAGTTCGCCTGGTCGCCGGAGCCTTCGTAATCGCCGGTATCCTTGGCGTCGATGTGGCACCATTCGAGATACTTGGCCACCGGATTGAAGCCTTCGGCCGTCGGATCGGTGCCTTCCGGCCAGCAATTGCCCTGATAAAGCTGATATACCGGCAACCAGGCCTGGATGTACTTCTCCGGCTCGTCGTCGAAAATGTGCTTACAACCGTCCGAGCAGGTGTGGTACTTCTCACCCTGGAACTCCGACTCGCGATAGCAGATCTTGGTCGGGTCTTCCGGCTCGGTGAAGAGCATCGGAATCTGGCAGACCTGGCACAGCATGGGCAGCGTATTGGCGAAGAAGCGCTCGCCCTTGTCGGCACGTGCGCGCAGCTCGTCGAAACGCGGACGGTAATACTGGTCGAAAGTGTTCGGGTATTTCGCCGACAGCCAGTCCATCTCCTCGGCGCTGGGCAGCCAGGTGTGCAGGCCCATGGCGTGCGAGTGGGTGCACAGCGTCAGCCACAGCTGGTGCGACTGATGTTCCTTGTCGACCGTGCATTGGGCGATGCAGTCGGGGACCTTGATGCCGTACTTGGCCAGGTCGTTGAACAGCGCGCCGCCGTTCTGCTCGAAGTAGATTTCCCAGGCTTCCTTCCAGCTCATCACGCGCTTCGGCAGCATGTAGTCCATCATCGTGGACACCAGGCTCAGCACGCGGATGCCGCGCCAGGCCCACTTGTCGATCCACTTCTGGACGATGGGCAGGTTGTCCGGATCCTGTTCGAGCATGAACTTGATGCACTCGAGGCCGAGCGTCATGTGACGCGCTTCGTCCGATTGCGCCGAGAAACCGAAGGTCACGGTCGCCATGTCGCCGTTGTAGGCGGCACCGGACATGAAGGGCACGAACAGCAGGTTGGTCAGCACGTATTCGAAGGAGAAGCCAATGGCGATCATCCATTCGAAGGGGCCGGCGCTGAAGGCGTCGTCGAAGAAGGACTTGGGCACCGACAGGTACCAGAGGCGTTCGATCTGGTGGGCCGCGCCGGCATGGAAGCCTTCGTAGTACTTGTTGTAGTTGGACAGCGCGTGGATCTGGGTCTGGGCGTGACGCACTTCGTCGATCGACTGCATCAGGCAGGCGACGCGCGGGCCGACGCCCGGAAAGTTGCGGCCGGCCGCGGCAAAACCACGGTGGGCCATGTATTCCAGCGGCGAAATGCCGGTCAGGAACAGCTTGACGGCACTCAGGTAGCGCGCATCGGTAATGCCGAGGTGGCCGTTATTCTGGGCGAAGGCATCGAGCACGGCGTAGAGCTTGCGCTCCTTCTCGGCCTGGTATTTCCAGTAGGCATCCATGGTCAGGCGGAAGGGGTCTTCCCACTTGTCCCAGTCGTGCACCTTGATGCCTTCGAAGGTGGCTTGCGGAAACACCTTGTCTTTCGGCTGGTAGGTCGTTTCCCAATCCAGGCCGCGCGTCATGTGGGCGTATTTTTCCTTGAGGCCCAGTTTCTTTTTGGTGGCTTTCATATCCATGTCGGTGTACTCCTCAGTTCTTCCAGGCCAGGGTGAAGGTGTCGTCGTCTTCGTCCAGGTAGCCGGAGATGGTGATCAGGTTGACCTGCAGCTCCTGCAGGTCGAAATCGCGGCCGATGCGTTCCTCGATCGATTCGCGGCGGATGACCAGCGAGCCTTCGGCGTTGATCTTGACCATGGCCGGCTGCTCGTCGGCGACCGCATGCGGGTTGTCGGCGAGGATCGATTCGATGATCGGACGGGTGTCCTCGTTGGTTTGAAAAGCGATGAAAACGGTAGACATGTGATCTCCTAGACGGCCAGGCCGAGCTTGGCGCAGCGGGCGTTGAATTCGGTGATGACGTCGTCCATGACGCCGGCGGCCTTGTCGCCCAAGGCGCGCTTGGCGAGCGGTGCCAGGGCATCGAGCGTGATGCTGCTGTAGTGTTTGACCCAGTCGCTGAGCACGGCCTTGTTTTCCGGCGATTCGGCGGCGGCGACCTTGATCTGGGCATCGACCCACTTGCTGGTTTCAGCGGCCCACTCGCCCATGAAGCGGGTCATCATCGAAATTGCCGTGCCGCCATTGGCCGAGAATTCGCTGTCCAGGTGGTCGTAGAACAGCGGATAGGAAAGGCCTTCGAGCACCAGGTTCTGGGCGACGAAAATCTCGAACCAGTCCTCGAGCACCAGCAGGTTTTCGACGTGGCGACGCATCGGCTGCCACAGCGCGGCGTTCATCCAGTCGTCCTTGGCCTTGTCGAGCACTTCCGGGCCATCGAGCACGATGCCGATGCGGGTCAGATACTGGGCAACGGCCAGGTGGTCCATCGAGTGATAGAGGCAGGCCTGGGTCATCACCGTGCCGTAGCCGTAGGCGGAAATATAGGCATTGCCCATGTTGCCGCCCCACTCGGCATGGCGCATCGGCACCAGGATGTCGAGGGCGATCTGCTTCTGCTCGGCCGGGATCAGGTCGGCCAGGCCGCGTTCCTCGATCATCTCGAAACTCGACTCGGCAGCTTCCTGCTGCCGGGCCCGGGCAATGGTGTAGGCGCCGTAGTAGAACTGACGCGGATCCTTCAGCGCGTACCAGTCCTTCATCTGGATCCGGGTGCGTTTCTTGTCGAACAGCACGCGATCCGCATCCCAGCTCGGGCGATAGTGGAAGATGCTTTCCTGCTGGATGTTGTAGCTGCCCTCCTGGTAGCGGCTCGCCGGCTTGTCGCCGAAACGTTCCACCAGGTGGTCGAAGGTATTTCGCAACGGCTTGATTGCTACCGTACGCAGATCGATCTGCATGTATGTCTCCTCTTGTTATTCCCGTGACCGGGATGTTCAAACAGCGTCTTAAATTTCCTGCCGCGAAAGCGCATTCAGGCGTGACACCCAGTCGCCCGAACCGGGCTCCAGAGCGTCAAGAACGATGACTTCGTTGGTCAGGCAAAACTCGTGAAAAGCCGCTTCGGGAAGCATCAGCTCGACCGCCAGCGCCGGATCGCCGATAGCGAATTCGAATTCGACGAAGCCATCCGGGCGCTGGCGACACACGCGGACATAGCGCCGCGTTGCATCGATAGCCGTGGCCGACCGGGTAGTTTCCTGTTGCCCCATGCTGAATTCCTCCTGAGAACGACTCCGCAGGTACGGCGTCGAGGACTACCCTTAATCAAGGAGCGTGCCACCATCTCAACACCCTGTTTTTATTGATTACTTGTAAATTCACAGCAAGCCCTTTCCTTATCGTTAATTACGATTTGATGAACTGATTCATGGCTGATTAACCAATTGATCAATCGCCAGCAAAAATTTATGAGCAAACTAAAAATCTCGATAACATGAGTTTGCCGCCGAGATTTTTCAGGCCCGCTAGTCGGCCAGGGGAAGTAGAATGAAGGCATCAAATAGCCGGACGATCTCCCTCGCCGGCACATAAGACAGTGAGACAAAATGACGACAATTCAGTATCCGGCGTCGAACGACCTGCGCGAGTTGGTCCGCTTTTCCGAGAAAGACGGCACCATCTGGCTCGCCGACCATCGCATGGTGCTCATGCATACTTCGGCGCTGGGCGCTCTGCGCAAGGAACTGATCGGTTCCGTCGGCAAGGAGCACACCCGGCGCATCCTGACCCGCATGGGCTACGCCGCCGGCGCCCGTGACGCCGAACTGGCCAAGCGCATCCGCGTCGGCCAGCCGCTGACCGACGCCTTCTTCACCGGCCCCCAACTGCACATGCTCGAAGGCATCGTCCGGGTGACGCCGATCCACATGAAGATGGACATCGAGAGCGGCGAATTCGCCGGCGAATTCCTCTGGGAAAACTCCTGGGAACAGGAAGTGCACATGCGCGAATTCGGCCAGTCGGACGAACCCGTCTGCTGGTCGCAGATCGGTTATGCGTCGGGCTACACCTCGGCCTTCCTCGGCCGCTTCATTCTCTTCAAGGAAGTCGAGTGCGTCGCCTGCGGCCACAACAATTGCCGCATCGTCGGCAAGCCGCTCGAAGAATGGGAGGATGCCGCCGAGCACGCCAATTACTTCGAATCCGATTCGATGCTCACCCACCTGCTGGAACTGCGCAACCAGGTCGATTACCTGCGCACGACCATCACGCAGCAAACGGCGACGCCCAGCCTGGTCGGCAATTCGACCGGCTTCCGCCATGCCTACGACCTGGTGCAGCGCGCCGCCGGCACCCAGGTTTCGGTGCTGCTGCTCGGCGAAACCGGGGTCGGCAAGGAGCGTTTCGCGCGCACCCTGCACCAGTTGAGCCAGCGCAAGCAGGGGCCTTTCGTCGCCATCAACTGTGCGGCGATGCCCAATGACCTGATCGAATCGGAATTGTTCGGCGTCGAGAAAGGCGCTTTTACCGGCGCCCAGACTTCGCGCATGGGCAAGTTCGAGCGCGCCGACGGCGGCACCATCTTCCTCGACGAAATCGGCGAACTGCCGCTCGCCGCCCAGGCCAAGCTGCTGCGCGTCTTGCAGGAAGGCGAGATCGAACGCCTGGGTGACGACCGCGTGCGCAAGATCAATGTCCGCATCGTCGCAGCAACCAATGTCGATCTGCAAACCGCCGTCAAGGAAGGGCGCTTTCGTTCCGACCTCTTCTACCGGCTGAACGTCTATCCGATCCAGATTCCGCCACTGCGCGAAAGGCTGGCCGACATTCCACTGCTCGTCGATGCCATGCTCACCCGCTTCTGTACGCTCTACGAAAAGAAGCTCCTCGGCGTCAGCGACAAGACCATGCAGGCGATCACCCGTTACCAGTGGCCGGGCAATATTCGCGAGCTGGAAAACATGATCGAACGCGGCGTCATCCTGGCGCCGCAAGGCGGCTGGATCGACCTTGAGCATTTGTTCACTCATGTCGGCGAAATCGACAACTGGACCTGCCAGATCTCCTCGGCCGGCAACCTCGAAAACAAGCCCGAACCCTGCCAGACCGAGGCCTTGCTCGATACCATCCTGAAAAGCGGCATTCCCTTTGAGGAACTGGAAACCCGGCTGCTCGAAGAAGCGGTTCGCCGATCCGCCGGCAACCTGGCCGGTGCCGCTCGCCAGTTGGGGATTACCCGGCCGCAGTTGCAATATCGCCTGAAGAAGAAAGATGCGCCCTAGGCCATGGAATTTCGCCAGCTCAAATATTTCATCGCCGTCGCCGAGGAACTGAACATCGGCCGCGCCGCGACCCGGCTGCACATCTCGCAACCGCCGCTGACCCGGCAGATGCAGCAGCTGGAAGAAGAGCTGGGCGCCCAGCTTTTCCTGCGCACGCCGCGCGGCGTCGAGCTGACCCAGGCCGGCGAAACGCTGCTGCGCGACGCCGTGAATATCCGCGACCTGATGCAGCAGGCGAGCGAACGCACCGCCCAGGCGGGGCGCGGCAAACTCGGCAGAATGGATATCGGCATCTTCGGCTCGGGCATTCTCGACGTCATTCCCAAGGTCCTGCACGCCTTTCGCGCCGGTTATCCGGAAGTGCAGATCATGCTGCACACGATGACCAAGAAGGAACAGATCGAAGCCCTGCGCCAGCGCCGCATCGTCGCCGGCTTCAATCGCATGCTGGCGCCGCTGCCGGATATTGCCTCGGAACTGGTTTCCATGGAGTCCGTCATGGTCGCCGTCAACGAAACGCACCCCCTGGCCGCCAAACCGGCCATCCGGCTGGGCGAACTGCAAGGCCAGCCGCTGATCCTTTTCCCGAGCGGCGCCCGGCCCAGTTTCATCGACAAGATTTGGGCGCTCTGCGCCGGCGAAGGCTTTGAGCCCACCGTCTCCCAGGAAGTCGGCGATGCGCCGACCAGTGTCGCGCTGGTTGCCGCCGGTTTCGGTCTCAGTCTGGTGCCCGAATCGGCCAGCGGCCTGAGCGTTCCTGGCGTCGTCTATCGCCCCCTGGACCACGCCCCCGACGCCGTCGTCGATCTCAGCTGCATTTATCGCAGTGATGACAACTCCCCGATCCTGCAGGCATTTCTCGAAGTCATCCGCGATTTTCGCGACAAGCGCGCCAGCCATTAGGAGTCCTCTGCTGGCCGGCGCCGGCCTGGGCGAATTGGCAAACCGATACCCTTCGGGTATGACACACCACCAAAAACAGTATTGGACGGTATCCAACAGGCTCCAGTTTAATCAACGGACATGCTGCCCGACAGCATTCGATCAACGCATCGCTCCGCTGAATCCGACTGCCCATGGAAATTCCACAAAACCTGTTCAAGAACGGCCTGTCGGCCGGCGATACGCTGTTCGGCCTGTGGCTCGGACTGGGCGAAACCTTTAGCGCCGAGATTTGTGCCGGCGCCGGCTTCGACTGGCTGCTGATCGATTCCGAGCATGGCCCGAACGACCTGCGCAGCATCCTTTCCCAATTGCAGGCCATCGCCCCCTACGCATCGCAAGCGGTGGTTCGTCCGCCGCAGGGCGATCACGTGCTGATCAAGCAACTCCTGGAAACCGGCGTCCAGACCCTGCTCATCCCGATGGTCGAATCGGCCCAACAGGCACGCGGTCTGGTCGAGGCGATGCGCTATCCGCCGGCCGGCATTCGCGGCGTCGGCAGCGCCTTGGCGCGTGCTTCGCGTTGGGGGCGGATCGACAATTACGCCCACCTGGCCAACGAGCAGATGTGTCTGCTCGTCCAGGTCGAAACGCGTGCCGGCTATGAACAACTGGATGAAATTCTGGCCGTCGATGGCGTTGATGGCGTGTTTTTCGGCTCGGCCGATCTCGCTGCATCCTACGGCTACCTCGGGCAGTCGACCCATCCCGAAATCGTCGCCGCCATTGAAAACGGCCTGCGGCGCACCGCCGCCGCCGGCAAGGCAGGCGGCGTGCTGTGCAGCGACAAGGCGCTGAACGATCGTTATATGCGGGCCGGTGCTCGTTTCGTCGCGGTCGGCGTCGACGCGCTCCTGCTCACCGCGGCAACCACGGCGCTGTGCCGGATTTACAAGCCGGATGCGACGGCCGCCGGGGTCACCGGTTCCTACTGACCCGGAAAAGGCATTGAACGCAGATGACGCCGATCAAAATCCCGACGAATCCAGTCAAGCGCGGGAAACCGACGATCGCGGCCCGGATTATGGCGATCAATGGGTTATCCGCACCTAGCGGTGCCCTCCGCGTGATCGATTTTGGACGACTACGACCTTCAAGATAGCCCCTGACAGATTCATATCAAAAAAACAAGCCATCGACGAATGGCCCATTTCGACAAACAAAGGAGTGAAGAGACATGGCAATGACAGGAGTTTTACGGCCCGGACACGGAGCCATCCGGGTCCTCGACCTGGAAGAAGGCGTCAAGTTCTATCGCGATGTACTGGGCCTGGTGGAAACCGGCCGCGACGCACAAGGTCGGGTCTATCTGAAATGCTGGGACGAGCGCGACCACAACAGCGTGATCCTCCGCGAGGCGGATAGTGCCGGCATCGATTTCTTTGGCTTCAAGGTTCTCGACAACGCAACCCTCGACAAGCTGGAGGCCGATTTGCAGGCCTACGGCCTGGCCACCGAACGCATTCCCGCCGGCGAAATGCTGGCCACCGGCGAACGCGTGCGCTTCGAATTACCCTCCGGTCACCTGATCGAGTTGTATGCCGAGAAGAAAGCCGTCGGCAACGGCCTGCAGGTGGAGAATCCGGCACCGTGGACAAAGGCCTCGGAAAACGGCATCGCCCCGGTTCGCCTCGACCACTGCCTGCTTTACGGTCCCAACATCGCGGCCGTCCAGAAAATATTCACCGAGGTGCTCGGCTTCTACCTGGTGGAGCGCGTCCTGACCCCGGATGGCGCCAATAATGCAGCGATCTGGCTTTCCTGCTCGCACAAGGTCCATGACATTGCCTTCGTCGAACACCCGGAACCGGGCAAGCTGCACCATCTGTCCTTCATGCTGGAAAGCTGGGAAGAAGTGCTGCGCGCCAGCGACATCATGTCGATGAACAACGTTCCCATCGACATCGGCCCGACCCGCCACGGCATTACCCGCGGCTGCACGATCTACGCCTGGGATCCGTCCGGCAACCGTTTCGAAACCTTCATGGGCGGCTATCAGCCCTACCCGGACTACGAACCGACGACCTGGAGTTTCGACGGCCTGGGCGCCGGCGGCGGCCTGGATTACCCGCAACGCAAGTTGCACGAGACTTTCCTGAGTGTCGTGACCTGAAATCTGTCATCCGGGCAGCAGGACAAACCCGCTGCCCGGGGTCGCGGATGCCTGAAAGACATCGCAGACCGGCCGGTGATCGATCGCGAAACGCCGGCCGGCAAAGACTACAACCTCATCCCAGAGAACAAGGAATACACATGCCCATAATCGAAATGCACCTGCTCCAAGGTCGCACTCGCGAACAGAAGCGAGCCGTTGCCAAGGCAGTTTGCGAAGCCGTCACCCGCACCCTCGGCGTCAAGTCCGAACAGGTCCGCCTGCTGATCACCGAACACAACAGTGAAGAGTTTTCGGTCGGCGGCATCACCGCCGGGCTGCGCCTGGAAAACGATGCCGAGCAGGTCGCATCGACCAGCCCGGCCTGAATGACACCATTGGTCGGCGCCCCATCATCTGGTGAGCGGTAGGCTGATGAACCGAGGGCTGTCGTCGCCGACAGCCGCCATTCCCTTGCCGCTGATCGGCTGATTGACTGCCAAAAAAGTCCACCAAGCCGGCCGCCTGCAGCGACAAGAAACTAGGCCATTAGTGATAATTGTCCGTTTGATGGAGAATTGACGGTACATCGATACCGTTTCCCGTCCGGCATTCCGGGTCCGGGTGTGCATATCGATATCCAACGCACGGGGCCACTGGCGTGAACAATCGATTGCAGCTCAATATCTTTCAGCGGATGTCCCTGAAGACCCGCCTGACGCTTTTCACATTGGTCATCTTCCTGATCGGCGTCTGGTCGCTGGCCTGGTACGCGACCGCCTTCCTGCGCGCCGAAATGGAGCAGCAACTGGGCGAGCAGGAGTTTTCGACGGTATCTATGCTGGCCGCCAACATCAATTCCGAACTTACCGAGCGCCTGAAAGCCCTGGAATCGATTGCCGCGGGCACGGCATCGACCATGCAGGACCATCCTTCGGCCCTGCAGGGAATACTGGAACAACGCATACTTTTCCGGCAACTGTTCAATGGCGGGATTTTTATCACCGGCGCCGACGGCATCGCGATTGCCGACGTTCCACGGACGACCGGACGGCTGGGCGTCGATTTCAGCAGCAGCGACGTCATCCGGACGACGCTCGCGGACGGCAAGTCGACGATCGGCAACCCGGTCATGGGCCGGGTGCTGAAAAGCCCCTTGTTTGTCATGACAGCGCCGATACGGGATGCGAACGGGAAGGTTATCGGCGTCCTGGCCGGCGTAAACGACCTCGGCTTGCCCAATTTCCTCGACAAGGTCACGCAAAGCAAGGTCGGCAAAACCGGCAGCTATCTGCTGATCGCGCCCAAGCTGAAACTCGGCATCACCAGTTCCGACAAGTATTACACGATGAAGCCGCTACCCGCTGCCGGCGTCAATCCCTTGCTCGATCGCTATCTGGCGGGCTTCGAAGGCTACGGCAGCACCACCGATTCCCGGGGGGTCGGGGTGCTTTCGGCAGCCAAAGGGGTCCCCCTCGCGGGATGGCTGCTGGTCGGCAGAATTCCCGCCCGAGAAGCACTGGCACCGGTTGACGCCATGCAGCAGCGCATCTTGATCGCCATCCTGCTCTTTACGGCGGTGGCCGGCTGCCTGATCTGGCTGATGACCTGGCGGATGCTCAAATACCAACTCGCCCCGATGATCACGACCACGAAATTGATCGACTCCATTTCGGATCACTCCCATCCCATCGCACCCCTGCCCATTGGCAGCGAGGATGAAATCGGGCAACTGATCGCCAGCTTCAATTGCCTGCTGGAGATCATGAGAAAACGGGAATCAGCGAAGGCGGAGGCCTTGAATTTGTTGAACAAGATTGCCAGCCGGGTGCCGGGCGTGGTGTTCCAGTTCCGCTTGCGCGCCGATGGCAGTTCCTGCGTGCCGTATGCCAGCGACGCCCTGAATGACATCTACCGGGTCAGCCCGGAAGCAGTTCGCGAGGATGCCTCGCCGATCTTTGCCGCCGTTCACCCCGATGACCTGCCGGCTCACCTCGCTTCGATTGCCGCATCGGCCAAGGATCTCAGCCCGTGGAACAATGAGTACCGGGTGAAATTCGGCGACGAAGCGCCGTTCTGGCTGCTGGGCAGTGCGCTTCCCGAACGGGGGGAAGACGGTTCCGTGGTATGGCACGGCTTCATCATGGACATTACCGAACGCAAATGCGCCGAGGCGGAGCTTGACCAGTATCGCCATCACCTCGAAGAACTGGTGGACGTACGCACCACCGCGCTTTCCGTGGCGAAGGAAGCGGCGGAAGCGGCAAGCCGTGCGAAGAGCACCTTCCTCGCCAACATGAGCCACGAGTTCCGCACACCGATGAATGCCATCATGGGCATGACCAACCTCGCGCTGCGCCGCGCCGAGGATCCGGCGCTGAGAAGCCAGTTGGCCAAGATCGACAAGGCCTCCCAGCATCTGCTCGCCGTCATCAACGACATCCTGGATATTTCCAAGATCGAGGCCGAACGCCTCACCCTGGAAAAACGCAACTTCGTGCTCGGCGAGGTCATCGAAAACCTCAACAGCATGGTCGGCCACAAAGCCCGGGAAAAAGGCTTGCAACTCCACATCGGCCTGATACCCGCTCTGGCGAGGCTTTCCCTGTGCGGTGACCCGCTTCGGCTCGGGCAGATCCTGCTGAATCTCGCCGGCAATGCCGTCAAATTCACCGAAACCGGCTATGTTGCCTTGCGGGTTGAGCTGATCGAAGAAACGCCGCTCGACGTCCTGTTGCGCTTCGAACTACAGGATAGCGGCATCGGGATTTCAGCCGAGGAACAGGAACGCCTGTTCACTGCCTTTGAACAGGCCGACAGTTCGACGACCCGCAAGTATGGCGGCACGGGCTTGGGGCTGGCGATTACCAAACGACTGGTCAACCACATGGGAGGCGATATCGGCGTCAATAGCGAACCCGGCCGCGGCAGCTGCTTCTGGGTGACCATCCGCCTGAACAAATCGCCAGACCTGCCTTCGGCGGAGCAGACGGTCGGCAAGGAATCAGCGGAAAGCCAGCTGAAAGCCCGGTTTGCCGGGGCGCGGATTCTGCTGGCCGAAGATGAACCGGTCAACCAGGAGGTTTCACGCGATCTGCTGGACGAAGTCGGCCTCCATGTCGATATTGCGGCAAACGGCGCCGAAGCGCTGGCGCTTGCCGAAAAAAATGCCTACGACCTGGTCCTGATGGATCTCCAGATGCCCATTCTCAATGGTTTTGATGCGACCCGCGCCATACGGGCGCTGAAGGGTTACGCTGCAACCCCGATCCTGGCGATGACGGCCAATGCTTTCGACGAAGACCGCGAACGTTGCATCGACGCGGGCATGGACGACCACATCGGAAAGCCGGTCGATCCGGAAAAACTGTTTGCGACAATCTTCAGGTGGCTGGCAAAAGGGAAGTGAGGAAGCTCACCATGATCAACGGCTGAGCATCATCGGCAATTACCGACCTTCGCCGGCGGCCAGGTCGAGTTCGCCAATACCTTGCCGGAGCAGCGTTTATATCTTGAAGCGCTCCGTGGCATTACGCATTTCCACCGCGAGTTGTCCGAGTTGATGCGCCGAGCTGGCGGTTTCACTGGAAGTCGCATTGTTTTCCTCGGTCGCTTGCGCCACATGCTCCAACTGCTGGGCAATCGATTGCGAAGCGGTGGATTGCTCGGCAATGGAATCGGCAATGTCGGCGACCACATTGACCACGTCGTCCGCCGCCTGCCGGATCGAAACAATTGAATTTCCGGCTTTTTCAGCGAGTTGCCGACCGGTCTTGACCTGCACCAGCGTTTCGCGCATGGCCTCGACCGCCGAGTGCGAACTCGACTGAACGCTATTGATCATCAGCGAAATTTCTCCCGTCGCCTTGGTGGTGCGCTCGGCCAGCTTCCTGACTTCGTCGGCGACGACGGCAAAGCCACGGCCGGTTTCACCCGCGCGGGCGGCTTCAATCGCGGCATTCAGGGCCAGCAGATTGGTCTGGTCGGCAACATCCTTGATGACCTGGACGATGCCGGAAATCTGGTCGGACTCCGTGCCGAGTTTGCTGATGGCTTCGGCGACCCGGTCGATGGCATTGGCGATATGCTCCATTTCGGTCACCGTGTCGCCGATAATCTTGCTGCCCTCGCTCGACAAATGTCCGGCACGATGGGCCAGGTCAGCGGCGGCACGAGCGTTGTCGGAGACCTGGTTGATGCTGACCGAGACCTGTTCGACGGACGCCGCCATGGCGGATGCCGATTCGCTGCTCGAGTTCGAAGCCTGGGCAGACTGGCCGGAGGTCGTCACCAGATCATTGGAAGCATCGGCGACCCGGGCGATGGACTGCTTCAGCTGCTGCAGGGTTTGCCGCAGGGTATCCAGCAATTTGTTGAAGGCCTGCGCCGTCTCGCCAACCTCATCATCGCTCGAGACGTTGACGGTTTTGGTGAAGTCGTTGTTGTTGCAGACCTGGGTAATGACATCGCGAATCGAATTCAGCGGCGTGGTAATCGAACGGATGATCCAGATGGCAGCGATAACCGATATTCCGATGCCGACCAGAAGCAGGACAATACTTGTCGTTCTGGCCTCGGCATAGCTCTTGCGGTCGGCAAGGACGGATTCACGCATGTGGCTTTCCTGAAGTTCGACCATTTCTTCAAGCGAGTCGACGAATGTATTGTTCGCCGGAATGAATTCATTGAAGAGAATTTGCTTGGCTTCTGCCGTGCTTCTTTCCGCCGCATCGTAATAACGCTGGTAGAGATCCTGAATGGCGGCTCGCCGGGCCTTGATCTTGACGATCAGCGCCTTGGCATCTTCAGTAAATAATTGTCCTTCGAGTTTAGTCAGGAGATCGGCGTTGTCCTGCCGGTGCTTGGCGACTTCGGCCTTGATCTTTAGCCGTTCGGCGGGAGTATCGACCAGCAGCAAGCCACGCAGGGCACGCCCGTTGGCGAGGGCGCTGTCGACAATTCGATTGGCTTCATTGACCTTCACCACGCGATCGTCGACCAGGGAATTGAGGTCATCCATGATCGCTGCCATCCGCACCATGGCCAACACATTGGTCAGCACGAGAAGCGCAACGAGGAGTGCGAAAGCGCCGATCAGCCGTTTGCTGATACTGAGATTCTTGAGCATCCATTTCCCCTGATTATTTGGCTTCGGTTGGCGCAGTCAGCAATCCCGGTCATGGCTTTTCCGGAGAACGATCGCCGTAGCGATTTCTTTGTTGACGCATACCGAGCGCCAGATTGACAGGCACCGAATGCCGTTTTGGTGGAAACGATTGTAGCGGCGGGCTTATCGGCCGCCAATTGCAAGAAACAGGTAGCTTGACCTACCTGTTTCCAGGTACTTTTAGCACCTCATGCCGGTAGCAAACCCGCGCGTATTGCGTAGCGTGTGAGATCGGCCGCCGTACGCAAGCTGAGCTTCTGTTTCAGGTTTCGTCGATGCGCTTCTACCGTGGAGGCGGCGATTCCGAGGCGGACGCCAATGCCGGCCGCACGCATGCCGGCGGCAATCAGGGTCAGGATTTCCATTTCCCGTTGGGTTAGCGCACTGATCGGCGGCGGACTTTTTTGGTCCGCACCAAGGTTACGCAGCAGCATCGAGCTGATTTCGCCGCTGAGAAAAGTGCTTCCTTGCGCCGCCGCCCGGATGGCCATGACCAGTTCGTCGGCACCGGCCGATTTTACAACGTAGGCCTGGGCGCCCGCCTTGAACGATTCTTCGACGAAAACGCGTTCCGCGTATCCCGAAAGAATGACGACATGCGTTGCCGGCTGCTGCTGGCGAACCTGGCGCGCAACTTCGATTCCACTCATATCCGGCAGGTTGATGTCGAGCACCAGCACGTCGGGGCAAGCGCCGAGCACGGCGGCTAGCGCCTCCCCGCCGGTGCCCGCCTCGGCGACGACGCAGATATCCGGCTCATTACCCAGCGGGCCGAGTAAGGCCTCGCGGAACATGCGATGATCGTCGGCCAGCACGATACGGATACTCATGCTGACTGCCCTCCCCCTGCCCTCGCCAACGGAAGGCGCAAGCTGATTGCCGTGCCGTTCCCGGGATTGGTTTCAATGGTCATTTCCCCGTTGAGGTAGCTGATTCGTTCGCGCAGACTGGCCATGCCGAAGCCGCCGCTGCCGGAAAGCGCAGCGGCAACATCGTCAATGCCGACCCCGGCGTCACTGACCCGCAGGACAAAACAATTGCCGTCGCGCCAGGTTTGCAGGCTGGCCAGGGGCGAGTTGGCGTGCTTGAAAACATTGATCAGCAACTCCCGCGCCGCCCGGAACAAGATGAGGGATTGGGCCATGCTCAACGGTTTGAATTCGCCATCATCCTCGACTTCGACGGCCAGATGGTAGGTCTGCTCGATGTTTTCGCCCAGCCAGGAGAGTGCCGGTATCAAACCGAGCGATTCAAGCACCGGCGGGCTGAGTTGTGCGGTCAGCGAGCGGAGACGCTGACTGGCCTTGCTTAACATGTCGTCCACCTGAAGAGTCAGGGCGCGTTGCTCGTTTGTGGCGTTCGCCTTGAGCAGGGTATCCAGCCTGATTTTGGCGACATGCAGCAGTTGACCGAGATCATCATGCAAATCACGGGCAATCGCCTGACGTTCCCGCCCTTCGGCGAGCACCGCCTCGACGGTCAGGCGCCGGATATCTTCGGTTCGCTCGGCAACCCGCTGTTCGAGTCCGACGAGCACGGATTGCAGCTCGAATTCGGCCTGTTTGCACGCCGTGATGTCACGACCGACTGACTGGATTTCGAGAAGGTTTCCGGCGTCATCGAAAAACGCCCGGTTGACGAACTGCATCCAGTGTTCGGCACCATTTCCCGCATAAACCCGATTCTCGATCACGACAACGGGCTGCGCCGGCGACAAGGAGAGCAACAACTGCTCGACACGACAGAGATCGTCGGGATGACAAGCCGGCATCCAGCGGCTACCGATAATCTCCTCGGCCGTGCGGCCGAAAAAGCGGCAATAAACATTGTTTACAAAGATCAGCGTGCCGTCCTGGCGGATACGGCTGATAACCTCGGTCTGGTCTTCGACGATCGCCCGGAAACGCTCCTCGCTGGCGCGCAGGCATTCTTCGCTGGCGCGGAGGGCCGACTGGACTTCCTTGAGCGGCGTTATGTCGGTGACCAGGGCATAGAATCCCCGGACCTCACCAGCGACCATATCCGGAATGTAATTGGCCAGCGAATGGCGGACCCGTTTGCCGTCGGGTGTCGGGATCGCACGTTCGAAAGTTTGCGCCTCGCCGCGCAAGGCGGCTTCCATATACGGAAGATTAAGGCGATAGCGCTCTTCGCCGATGACTTCCCGAATATGCTTGCCCGGCATCCCTGCCGGATCATGGCCGAACCAGTCGAAATAGGCGTGGTTGCCAAAGAGGTTGCGCAAATCACAATCCCAGTAGCCGATCATGGCTGGCATGTGGTTGAGGATCGAACGCAGATCACGTTCGCGATCCCGCAGGCGGGCCTCCAATTCGCTGACGCGGGCCGGTGCCGCATCTTGCCGGGAAACCCGGGGGCGCGTTTGCAACTCCGCCCGCAGGCGAGCATTCTCTGCCTCCAGATGCCGGATTTGTTGAGCAGTACTTAGATCGCTAGCCATAAAGGGAATCGAGTTTGCAGGGTATCGCGGGCCGAGATTAGCAGTAAAACGGCGGCGCTGGGCGCTTCATAAGTTTCGGCCGGGTGTGCAATCCCCGGCCATCCCGTAGCGCGGCCTTGCAAAAATTCGAAGCAAGCTCCGTCGTCGAGTTGATCAAGAAGACCGACGTTTCGGCCAATTGACATCGCAAGCCCGGCTACCGCATTCATGCGGCCCGGTATCAGACGTCCAGGCGACCGCGCCGCTCAGGAATTCGGGTTATCCCGCGACATCAGGCCGCAAACGCGGCTTCCTTCCCGAACACTCGCCTGCTTGCCTAGGCCGTAGCACAGGCAGCGCCGACGATCCTTTCGGTTTTTGCCGCATCGAGCCCGGCATGGCCGCCGAGCGCCGCGTTGCCATGTTGGCGCAAGGCGTCCATGACGCGGCTTGCGGCAGCAGCGTCGGCAACGCCGGCTTCCGAAAGATGCAGCGGCATGTTCAGGCTGCGGTACAGAGCCTCAATGGCAGCAATCGTTTCTTCGGCGCTCGGCGCGGTCAGGCCGAAGACGTTGCGGCCCATCTGTTCGAGCTTGGCGCGCTTGGCGTCGATCAGTTCGCGCAGCAGCCAGGGCTGGATGATCGACAAGGTGCGGGCGTGGTCGATGCCATACAGCGCCGTCAGTTCGACGGCGATGCGGTGCGTCGCCCAGTCGAGCGGCACGCCGAGGCCGATGACACCGCACAGCGCCTGGTTGGCGGCCCACATCAGGTTCTGTTGCCAGGCGATGGTCCGCCGTTCGGCGAAGGTATCGGCCAGCGTTTTCAGCGCCTTCATCACTGCTTCGGCGTAACCGTCCTGGACCAAGGCGCCGACCGGGTAGGTCAGGTATTGCTCGCAGACATGGACGAAGGCATCGACGACGCCGTTTTGCAGTTGGCGGTCGGGCAGGCTGGCCATCACCCGGGGATTGAGGATGGCGAAACGCGGCCGGGCCGGCGGCACGTAAAACACTTTTTTCTGCTGCGTCGCCCGGCGGGTGACGACGGCGCCGGCATTCGATTCCGAACCGGTGGCCGGCAGGGTGAGCACGATGCCGACCGGCAATGCCTGACTCGGCACATGCGTGCCGGCGACGATATCCCAGCCGTCGCCCTCGTAAAGCGCGGCGCAGGCGATGAACTTGGCGCCGTCGGACACCGAGCCGCCGCCGACGCCCAGAATGAAGCCAAGCTGCTGCTCGCGAACCAGCTCGACGGCCCGGGTGAGCGTTTCCAGCGTCGGGTTGGGTTCGACGCCGGCAAATTCCACCACTCGATGCGCCGCCAGGGCCTCGGTCACCTGCTGGTAAATGCCGTTCTGCTTGATCGAACCGCCACCGTAGAGCAGCAGCACCGGCACGTCGCGCGGGATCAACTGGCCCAGTTTGGCGAAGCTGTTCGGGCCGAAGTGGATCTGCGTCGGGTTGTGGTAGCTGAAATCGAAAACGTGGGTCATCGCGGGGCTCCTGGCGCTTGAACGGATGGGGAATTCTGCCTTGCCGCCGTCATTTTGCGAAGCAGGCGGCGGTGATATCGAGCGAACGCAGGCGTAGCGCCGGATCGAAAATGTCGCAGACAAGCATCATCTCGTCGGCTGCCGTTGCCTGCTGCAAGGCTAGCAAACCGTCGCGCACGCGCTCCGGCGAACCGATCACCGCGGCACCGAGGAAATCGCCGATCGCCGAACGCTCCTCCGGCTGCAGGCCGGCCAGAAAGCCATCGACCGGAGCCGCCAGGCATCGCCGGTCGCCGCACAGGATGCCGAGCACGCGCTGGTAGGTGCTGCTCGCCAGAAACTCCGCCTCCTCGTCGGTCGGCGCCGCGATGACCGGCACACCGATCATCACATAGGGCTGCGCCAGGCAGGCCGACGGCCGGAAATTCATCCGGTAGAGCGTGATGGCCTGCATCAGCATGGCCGGCGCGAAATGCGAAGCGAAGGCGTAAGGCAGCCCGCGTTCGGCGGCCAGCCGGGCCGAGAACAGGCTGGAGCCGAGCAGCCAGATCGGCACCTCGGTGCCGTTGCCGGGCACGGCGACCACTTTCTGCCCGGGCTGGCGCGGACCGAGCAGTTGCTGCAATTCGGCGACTTCACGCGGAAAATCGGCCTCCGTCTCGATGCGCTCGCGGCGCAGGGCACGCATCGTCGCCTGATCGGTCCCGGGCGCCCTGCCCAGTCCGAGGTCGATGCGCCCGGGATAGAGTTCGGCCAGCGTGCCGAAAGCCTCGGCGACGACCAGCGGCGCATGATTGGGCAGCATGATGCCGCCCGAACCGACGCGGATGCGCTCCGTCGCCTCGGCGATATGGCCGACCAGCACGGCGGTGGCCGAGCTGGCGATGCCCGGCATGTTGTGGTGTTCGGCCAGCCAGTAGCGGGTAAAGCCGAGGGTTTCGACATGGCGCGCCGTCGTCCGGGCAATGGCCAGCGCCTCGGCCACCGTGCCGCCTTCGCGGATGGCAACCAGATCGAGCATCGACAACCGGGTATGGGCGAGCGTATTCACGTGTTTTTCTCCTTCCGCGCCGATGGGCTGCGCCGGCTGGCCGCCCAGCCGATCAACGACAACAGCGCCAGGCCGCTGCCGATCAGCAGGATGCCGGCGATTTCGGTGTTCTTGAAAGCTTCGCCGAAAGTCAGACGGGAGGACAGAATGGCGACGACCGGCGTGCCGAGCACCGACAGGCTGGCTTCCCAGGCCGGCACGCGGTCGAGGATGTAGATCCACAGCCACCAGCACATCGCCGTGCTGGCGATGGACATGAAAATGAGGATGGCGATGTAGGAAGCGCCCCACTCGGTCGCCCGCTCCGGCACGACGCAGGCGAGCAGGACCAGCGGCACGGCGCCGAAAACCATTTGCCAGGCGGTCAGCGTCAACAGATCAACCGGCGTCGCCGAGCGCAGGCGCTTGATCAGGATGGTGCCGGTCGCCCAGCACAGCGCCGCCATCAGGCCGAGGAACTTGCTGAACAGGCTGGCGTGCATGTCCCAGGGTTCGATGATCAGCAGCAGGCCGCCCAGCGTGCTTGCCGCCGCCAGCCACTGCTTGCCGCGCACGCGTTCGCCAAGGATGGGCCAGGCGAGCAGCAGCGTCCAGATCGGCATGGTGAAGATGAGCACCGCCGTCTTGCCCGGCCCCCCTTCGACCAGCGCCCAGGTCTGGAAAATCATGAAGCCGGAAACCTGAGCCAGACCGATGGCGATGGTCTGGCGCGGCGCCACCAGTTTCAGCGAACGGCCGCTCAGCTTGACCGCCAGGACCAGTGCCAGCGCCGCGCCGACGCAGCGTTCGGCGGCGAAGACAAAGGGCGGCGCGTAGGCCAGACCCTGCTTGGCGAGCACCCAGGTGTAGCCCCAGGTCAGGGAAAGGACGATCAGGGCGAGCGCTGGCAAGCAGCGACGATATTCAGACATGGAACTTCCGGGAAAAGCCTCCGGCCGGACAGTCGGCCGGCGGAGACCATGGATCAATTGACGCTTGAAAAGACGGTTTGCACGCGGATACCCGAATGGCGCAGATTTCTTCAACGATCCGGCCGGGAAGCACCATCGCTTGCCATCGAAGAAATCCGCGTCGAACGGTGTCCGGATCAGGAATTACGCCGCCAGCGTCGGGTAGTCGGTATACCCTTCGGCGCCACCACCATAGAGCTTGTCGGCGCGCAATTCGTTCAAAGGCAGGTCGTCCCTCAGGCGGCGCACCAGATCCGGCGTGCTGATGAAAGGGCGACCGAATGCGATTAGGTCAGCCTTGCCGGTGGCAACGTTGTCGATAGCCAGGCCACGCGAATAGCCGTTGTTGAGCATCCACGGACCGGGGAAGGCGCGATGCAGCGCTTCGTAGTCGAAAGACTTGCCCTCCGGGGTGCGCGTGCCGCCGGTTTCGCCCTCGATGACGTGCAGATAGGCGAGGCTGAACGGCGCCAGCTGGTCGACGACGTAGCCGTAAAGCGCCTGCGGATCACTGTCGAGCGCCGCCGTGAAGGTGGTCATCGGGCTCAAACGGATGCCGGTGCGGCCGGCGCCGATTTCACCGCTTACCGCCTCGACGACTTCGAGCAGCAGGCGGGCACGGTTGGCGATGCTGCCACCGTAGGGGCCGCTGCGGTCATTGACGCTGTCGCGCAGGAACTGTTCGATCAGGTAGGTGTTGGCAGCGTGGATTTCGACGCCGTCAAACCCGGCGGCGATGGCATTGCGGGCGGCGATCCGGTAATCCTCGATCAGCGCCGGGATTTCATCGTCGCGCAGGGCACGCGGCGTCGATACCGGCACGAAGCCTTCGGCGGTATAGGTCATTGCGTCGGCGGCCCTGGCGGTGGACGAGACGGGCGCCACGCCATCGGGCAGCAGCGAGGTGTGCGAGATGCGGCCGACGTGCCACAGTTGGAGCACGATCTTGCCGCCGGCGGCATGCACGGCATCGGTGACCTGGCGCCAGCCGGCGATCTGCTCTGCCGAATGGATGCCCGGGGTGTCGAGGTAGCCTTGGGCGGTCGGGCTGATCTGGCTGGCCTCGGAAATGATCAGGCCGGCGCTGGCGCGCTGGCGGTAATACTCGACCGTCAGCGGCCCGGCGACATTGCCGGCAATGGCACGGTTGCGCGTCAGCGGCGCCATGACGATGCGGTTGGCGAGGGCGATGTCGCCGATCTGGATGGGATCGAACAGGGTAGTCATGCTGCGTCTCCTTGTGGGCAGGTAGTCGTCAAAAATTAGACCGGTCGTCTAGGTTGAGGCGTTAAAAATTGGCCGGGCAAAGCACGGCCTCGATTGAATGGCGCGGCGCTCAGCGCATCAGCAACTGCCGGGTAAAGCGCATGGCGTTTTCGAGCGCCTGGCTGTTGCGGTGCAGTTTGCCAAGCAGGCTGGCGCCCAGCCAGAGCTGGTAAAGCATTTGTGCGGTCGGCCGGGCATCGAGCGCCGGCAGCGAAGCATCGGCGATGCCGGCTTCGATCACCGCGGCGATGCGGTCCACGATACGGTCGGTGCCATCGCGCAGGGTCAGGCGCATGGCATCGGAAAGGTCGGCGACTTCGGCGGCCAGCTTGACGACCAGGCATTTCTGCTCGGCGCATTCAGCGCATTGCATGTCCAGCCAGCGCTGCCAGTAGCGCATCAGGCGTTCGTGGGCCGATGCCGCCTCGGTGGCGAACAGGCTGTCGATATCGCCGAGATAGCGTTCGAAATAATCCTCGAGCAGGGCCTGGCCGTATTGCTCCTTGGATTCGAAGTAGTGATAGAACGACCCCTTGGGCACGCCGGCGGCCTTCAGCAGCTCATTGAGGCCGACGCTGGCAAAGCCCTTGCCGGCAAAGATGCCGAGGCCGGTGTCGAGTATGTGCTGACGCGTGTTGTCGTGACGAATGTTCATGCGCCAAATCATGCCCACAATTAGACCGGTCGTCTAGTGATTTTTGGACGCGACCGCCGGTATGGACAATGGCCAGACAGCATTCAGCCCGAAGGCCGTTTTGCACGAGCCTCCAAGGCGCCGGCGGCAACATAGATCAGCCCATGGAGAGCAGCGGATTCAGTTCGCCTTTCAGAACATCGTAGGCCGGCCGCACCTGTTGCGGGATATAACTGCGGACCGTCGAGAAATCGCCTTTCAAGGCCAGTTCCTGGGCAAACTGCCAGCGCTTGCGCCACTCCTCGTAGCTTCCCCATAGATTGCCCGGGCGCGCATCCTGCCCGCTCAGGTATTCGTTCCAGATTCCCTGGATGCCGGCATCGATATTGCGCGCCCGGTTGACCGCCGGCTGCGCTTCCGCGACATTCTGCGAGTTCATCACCAGAACGTTGCTGGCGCGGATTTCCTCGATGGCGTCGAGCATCCGCTCTAACGGATGCAGGCCGGTGACGTTGCTGTTGGCGGCATCCTTGACCGACTCGGCGACCGCCACGGTCGCCCGCAAGGCGCGGTTGCACTCGCCGACTTCATTGCCCAGTTGCTCGTTGAGCACGACGCCCTGATTGGCCAGCGCCTGCAACTGGCCACTCGTCGCCAGCTGGCTGGCAGCGGCCTGGGCGATGCTCTGCGTCGCACTCAGCGCTTCGGTCGACTTGTTCCGGATATCGCCGATCAGCCCCACCGCCGTCGATGCCAGGTCGGCCGCCTGCGCCACTTCTTGCCGGGAAACCAACAATTGCCGATTCACCGTCGCCGTGCTGTTAATGATCGCTTCGATCATCGCGTGGATTTCCACGGTCGCGCTCGCCGTGCGTTCCGCCAGTTTGCGGACTTCGTCGGCAACCACGGCGAAGCCGCGTCCGGATTCCCCGGCGCGGGCCGCTTCGATCGCGGCATTGAGCGCCAGAAGATTGGTCTGGCCGGCAATGCCCTGGATGATACTGGCCACCGAACTGATACTGTCCGATTGCCGGACCACCTCGCGAAACTCTTCTTCCGCATGATTCACCGAGGCGGCGACCTGGGCAACCGCACGCGAAGCGTCGATCACGCACTGCTGGCCGCTACTCGCCAGATCGTGCGAGGACTGAACGTGCTGCACGACATTGCCGGCCATCCGGTCGATCAGCTCGCTTTGCGCCGCCAGCTCATGCGCCGAGGCATTTAATTGCCGCACGCTGTCGCTCAAGGCACTGCCGGCGCTGGCCACCTTGGTGAAGCGCGACACCAGGGTCGCGTTGTCGCTGATGAAATCCCGGCTCTTGCGGCAGACGCTGCGCAACACCGCCTGACTGCTGGCCACCATATCGTTGTGCTGATTTGCCGGACTTGCCGCCTCACCATCCGCCGCCCCCCGCCAAACCTGCCACCACGCCAGGCCAAGCGCCATGCCGAGCAGCGCCAACCCGGGCCATGTGGCGCTGGCCACGACCGGATAATCGACCAGCAAAGGGATGCCGCCGGCCAGTAATGCGATGAGCAAGCAGGCCGTAATGCCAAGCCGTCTTTTCATGTTCTCCTCCTGTTTTTCCTTTGGTTTTTTGTCATCGTGTTGATTTGGTCGCTGACCGTTGGCGCTCGCCGCAAGCGACGACCAATTCACCGATATTAAAATAATATCTCGATATTTATTTAAAATGTCGAGTTAATGCAAATACCCCCAAAAAGAAAGGGCGGTCGCCTCATTTATTTACATACATACACGGATGTATCTATAATTCGCTTCATTAATCATTCCCGCTCCGGAGTACCGCCATGCCTCTCGCCCCCCGACTGCCGCTTCGTAACGCCCAACCTCTGCTGCTTCCCCTGCTGGTCGGCGCCGCGCTGGCCCTTGCCGGCTGTTCCGGCTCCGAGGCGCCGCAGGGCAAGCCGGGCATGGGACCGCTGCCGGTAACGGTGCTCGACATGCAGCCGCGCAGCGTGCCGAATTCGGTGGAAATCGTCGCCCAGACCGAAGGCGCCAAGGAAGCCGAAGTCCGCGCCCGCGTCGGCGGCATCCTGGTCAAGCAGCTGTACCAGGAAGGCCAGTTGGTGAAGGCCGGCCAGCCCTTGTTCCAGATCGACCGGTCGAGCTACGAGATCGCCCACGCCGAGGCCAAGGCGAGGGCCGACCAGACCGCCCGCGAATTGGCCCGGATGAAGAAGCTGGTCGATGCCCAGGCGGTCAGCCGCAAGGAGTACGACGATGCAGTCAGCGCCAATGAACTGGCGCAGGCGGCGCTGCGCCAGGCCGAATTGAATTTGTCGTGGACCACGGTCAACGCACCGGTCGATGGCGTGAGCGGGCGGGCCGCCAAGTCGGTCGGCAACCTGATCAGCGTCGGCGCCGACAGCCTGCTGACGTCGGTTTACCAGAACGATCCGATGTGGGTCCGCTTCAGCATTTCAGAAAGTGAAGCCGCCAAGCTGCCGGGCGGCCGCCTGACGCCGAAGACGGTGACCAGCGTCGAACTGGTGCTGCCGGACGGCAGCGTCTATCCGGTCGCCGGCAAGCTCAATTTCATGGCCAGTACCATCGACACGACGCTGGGCACCCAGCAATTGCGCGCCGAATTCGCCAACCGCGAAAACCGGCTGTTGCCCGGCCAGTTCGTCCGTGTCCGGCTGCTCGCGGGCGACAAGGCCGACGTCTTCCTGGTGCCGCAGAGCGCCGTGCTGCAGACCGAACAGGGCAACCTGGTGATGGTCGCCGACGGCGAGAACAAGGTGGCGCCGCGTCCGGTCAAGACCGGCGACTGGTTCGGCAAGGACTGGGTGGTGCTCGGCGGCCTCAAGGCTGGCGACAAGGTGATTGTCGACAACCTGATGAAGCTGAAGCCCGGTGCCCCGGTCGCCCCGCATGGCCCGGATGAAAAGCCGGGTGCTGCGCCGGCGAAGGAAGGTGCCGCTCCCGCCAAGGAAGGCGCCCCGGCGCCGGCCAAGCAGGGTTAAGGAGCCGCCATGTCGAAATTCTTCATCAACCGGCCGATTTTCGCGTCGGTGATTTCCATCATCATCGTCATTGCCGGGCTGGTTGCCTCGCAGGTGCTGCCGATCGCGCAATACCCGCAAATCGCCCCGCCGACCGTGCTGATTACCGCCAGCTACCCGGGCGCTTCGGCTGAAACGCTGGCCAAGACGGTCGCCGCGCCGATCGAGGAGCAGCTGAACGGCGTCGAGAACCTCTCCTATTTCACCTCGTCCGCCTCGGCCAACGGGGCGGTGACCATTACCGCGACTTTCGACGTCGGCACCGACGTCAACATGGCCGCAGTCAATGTCAATAACCGCGTCAAGGCTGCCGAGCCGCGCCTGCCGACCGACGTCCGCAACAACGGCGTGATCGTCCAGAAACGTTCCAACGACATCCTGCAGGTCGTCGCGCTGGAGTCGGACAAAGGCAAGTACAACACGCTGTTCCTGTCCAATTACGCCAGCCTGAACATCGCCGACGAGTTGAAACGGGTCAAGGGCGTCGGCGACGTCACCATTTTCGGTGCCCAGGACTATTCGATGCGCATCTGGCTGAAGCCGGACCGCCTGGCCCAGCTCGGCCTGACGCCCAGCGACGTGGCCAGCGCCATCCGCTCCCAGAATGCCCAGAACGCCGCTGGCAAGATCGGCCAGGAACCGGCGCCGTCCGACCAGCAACTGGTCTATACGGTGACGGCCAAGGGACGCCTGCTGACGCCCGAGGAATTCGGCAACATCGTCATCCGCGCCACCGGCCCGGGCGGCGTGCTACGCCTGAAAGACATCGCCACCATCGAACTGGGCGCCTACAGCTATGACCAGTCGGTCAGCCTGGACGGCCAACCGACCATCGCGATGGGCGTTTTCCTGCAGACCGGCGCCAACGCGCTGGAAGTCGCCGAACTGGTCCGCAACAAGATGGAGCAGCTGAAAACCAAGTTCCCCGAAGGCATGGGCTACGTCATTCCCTTCGACACCACGCGCTTCGTTTCCGCCTCCATCCACGAAGTGGTCCACACCCTGATCGAGGCGATGCTGCTGGTGCTCGCCGTAGTCTATATCTTCCTGCAAAGCTGGCGTGCCACGCTGATCCCGATGGTCGCCGTGCCCATTTCGCTGATCGGCACTTTCGCCGGCCTGTGGCTGTTCGGTTTCTCGATCAACACCCTGACGCTGTTCGCGATGGTGCTGGCAATCGGCATCGTGGTCGATGACGCCATCGTCGTGCTGGAGAACGTCGAACGCCTGATGGCCGAGGAAAAGCTGCCGCCCAAGGCGGCCGCCATCAAGGCGATGCACGAGGTGCAGGGCGCGCTGGTCGCCATCGTGCTGGTGCTCTGCTCCGTCTTCATTCCTGTCGCCTTCCTGGGTGGCATCGCCGGCCAGCTCTACAAGCAGTTCGCCGTCACCGTCGCCGTCGCCGTCGTGCTCTCCGGCGTCGTCGCGCTGACCCTGACACCGGCGCTGTGCGCCCTGCTGTTGAAGGCGCAGCACACCGAACACCGCATCTTCGCCCCCTTCAACCGCATGGTCGTCCGTCTGACCCGCAACTACACCCGGACGGTCGGCCTGACGATGAAGCACGGCATCATCGGCGGCATCGTCTTCGTGCTGGTCATCGGCGTCGTCGCCTTGTTCTTCCGCGTCATTCCGGGCAGCTTCGTGCCGCCCGAAGACCAGGGCTACCTGATTTCGGCGCTGATGCTGCCCGATGGCGCAACGCTGAAGCGGACCCAGAACACCGGTGAAAACATGCGCCGGATGGTCGCCAACGACCCGGCGGTGGCCCACACCTTCGTCGTTTCCGGCTTCGATCTGATCGGCGGCGGCAACAAGCCCAATGCCGGCACCATCTTCATCCCGCTCAAGGACTGGAGCGAGCGCGCCGCCAAGGCGCAGGACCTGGCCGGCAAGTTCATGGGCATGGGCATGATGCAGGCCGACGGCCTGGCGCTGGTCTTCAACCCGCCGCCGATCATGGGTCTCGGCACCGCCGGTGGTTTCGAGGTCTATGTCCAGAACCGGGTCGATGGCGACGCCAAGAAACTCAACGAAGTCGTCCAGGGCTTCATCGCCGAATTGCAGAAGCATCCGGAATTCACCCGGGTCAGCACCTTCTTCCGGCCGACCGTGCCGCAACTGTTCGTCGAAGTCGACGAGCCGAAGGCGCTGGCGCTCGGCATTCCGCTCGCCGACATCTACAATACTCTGCAAAGCACCATGGGCGCGTTGTACGTCAATGACTTCAACAAGGCCGGCCGCGTCTATCGCGTCCAGCTGCAGGCCGAGGCCAATTACCGGATGAAGCCGGACGACCTCGGCAAGGTCTATGTGCGCAGCGCGACCAGCAATTCGATGATCCCGCTGTCCGCGGTCAGCACCATCAAGCGCATCGTCGGTCCGGAACAGGTCGAACGCTTCAATGGCTTCGTCGCCGCCAAGATCATGGGCGATTCGAAGCCGGGCATCAGTTCCGGCGACGCCATCAAGATTGTCGAGGAAGTCGCCGCCGCCACCCTGCCTTCCGGCTATGAAATCTCCTGGACCGGTCAGGCCTTCCAGGAAAAGCGCAGCTCCGGCTCGTCGATCAATGCCTTCATCTTCGCCATCGTCATGGTCTTCCTGATCCTCGCCGCCCAGTACGAAAAGTGGTCGCTGCCGCTGGCCGTCGTCATGGCCGTGCCCTTCGCGCTGATGGGCGCCCTGACCGGCGTCTGGGTGCGCGGCATGCCGAATGACATCTACTTCCAGATCGGCCTCGTCGTGCTGATCGGGCTGGCTTCGAAAAACGCCATCCTGATCGTCGAGTTCGCCGCCCAGAAGTACGCCGACGGCATGAGCGCGGTCGATGCGGCGCTGGAAGCCGCCCGCCTGCGCCTGCGACCGATCATCATGACTTCGCTCGCCTTCGTACTCGGCGTCTTCCCGCTGGTCAAGGCGACCGGGGCTGGCGCTTCGGCCCGGCAGTCGATGGGCACCGGCGTTTTCGCCGGGATGCTCGCCGCCACCTTCATCGCCACCATTTTCATCCCGCTCTTCTTCACCTGGCTCGAACGCGGCAAACAACAAGCAGTCGCCGGCCATGACCACGCCGCCGACGCGGAGGAAAACCACGATGCATAACACGAAGCCGAAACTGCCGGCCCTCCGGCTGGCCGCCACCCTCTCCGCCGGCCTGCTGCTCGGCGGCTGCGCGGTCGGCCCCGACTACCTGCGCCCGAGCTTCTGGTTTCCCGAAGCCCCCAAGGAAGCCGTCGCCGAAGCCCACGCCGAAGCGCCGATCAATCCGCAATGGTGGACGCTGTTCGGCGACCCGGCGCTGGACCAGCTGGAAGCGCAGGCGGTTGACGCCAACCAGGATTTGCAGGCCGCCATCGCCCGCCAGGAAGTCGCCGAAGCCGCCGCCCGCGAAGCCGGGGCCGATGTCCTGCCGAGCGTCGGCCTGGGCGCCAACAGCGGACGCAGCCGGTCGAGCGGCGA
Source organism: Bacteroidota bacterium (assembly GCA_050259955.1). Classification (GTDB taxonomy): domain Bacteria; phylum Pseudomonadota; class Gammaproteobacteria; order Burkholderiales; family Rhodocyclaceae; genus Azonexus. The sequence continues at coordinate 68,200 of JBLNBM010000023.1, read as the reverse complement.
AACCTTCAACGGCCAGAAAGTCGGCGCCGCGACCTACAACAACCAGCGCATCGCCGCCTCGCTCAGTTACGAAATCGACCTCTGGGGGCGCGTCCGCCGCAGCACCGAGGCGGCCCGCGCCGAAGCGCTGGCCAGCCGTTTCGGACGCGATGCGCTGCGCCTCAGCCTCGCCGGCCTGGTCGCCAACGAATACCTGACCCTACGCAGCCTCGACACCCAACTCGAAGTCACCCAGGACACCTTGTCCTCGCGCGAGAAATCGCTGGCCATCGTCAATGCCCGCCTTGAAGCCGGCGCCGCATCGCCGCTTGAACAGGCGCAGGCCGAAAGCGCCCGCGCCGCCGCCCAGGCGCAGTCGAACCAGCTGAAACGCCAGCGCACCCTGTCCGAAAACCAGCTCGGCCTACTCACCGGCCAGCCCGGTCTCAAAATCGCCGCCGCCGGCCCCGCCGCCCTGCCCTTGCCACCGGTGCCGCCGACCGGCCTGCCGTCCGCCCTGCTCGAAACCCGCCCCGACGTGCGCCAGGCCGAAGAAAGGCTGATCGCCGCCAACGCCCGTATCGGCGTCGCCAAGGCCGCCTATTTCCCGAGCATCGGCTTGACCGGCCTCTACGGCAGCGAAAGCGCGGCACTGTCCAGCCTGTTCTCCGGTCCGGCCACCATCTGGTCGGCGGCGATCGGCCTATCGATGCCGATTTTCGATGCCGGCCGCACCGGCGCCCGCGTCGATCAGGCGAGCGGCGCCCAGAAGGAAGCACTGGCCAACTATCGCAAGACGCTGCAGACGGCGTTCAAGGAAGTCAGCGACGCCTTGGCCGGCCTCCGCGAATACGCCGGCGAGGAAGAAGCCAACGCCGCCCAGGTCAAGGCCGCCCGCCGCGCCCTCGAACTGGCCCAGACGCGCTACGAAGCGGGCTACACGGCCTTCATCGATGTGCTCGATGCTCAGCGCACGGCGAACGGCGCACAATTGCAGTATCTGGTCAGCCGGCGCAACCGGCTGGGCGCCGCCGTCGACCTGTTCAAGGCGCTCGGTGGCGGTTGGCAGCCGTCGGCCAGCTGAGCGGACTCGGCGAAGGAAAAAAATGGTCAGACGCACCAAGGAAGATGCCCAGGTCACGCGCAACCACATCCTCGACACGGCGGTGGAAGTGTTCAGCCACAAGGGCGTCGCCCATACCTCGCTCAACGATGTCGCCCGCGAAGCCGGCGTGACGCGCGGCGCCATCTACTGGCATTTTTCCGACAAGGTGGACATGTTCGACGCGATGATCGCCCGCCTGGTCTGCCCGCTGATGATCAACGCCGAGGATCGCGAAAGCCGCATCAAGGCCGACCCGCTGCGCTTCGTCCGCGATGCGACGCAGGAATTCCTCGGCAAGATGCTGAGCGACGTCAATTTCCGCAAGGTTTTCGAGATTTTCTGGCACAAGTGCGAATACGTCGGCGACATGGCGACCATCCGCGACAGCCATCTCGACGAAGGCGAAAATCATATCGACATCCTGCAACGCGCCTTCACGCTGGCCCAGCAGGAAGGTCAGATCGGGCGCCAGCTGACGCCGCACCAGGCGACGATCGGTCTGATCAGCCTGCTCGACGGCCTGCTCTTCAACTGGACCAAGAATCCGGCGATGTTCCCGCTCGCCAGCTACGCCCAGCCGCTGCTCGACGCCTATTTCCGCGGTCTCGCCGCAGCGGACGACCGGATTCCGCAAAAAGACGCGTAAACGGCGCGGCGGCGGCGCGGTTGGCGCTTGTGTTGTCGCCAACCTGTGCGAAAATCAGCAGCCATGAGCAAGCGCCTTTTCATAATTCTCCTCGCCGTCGCTACCCTGACCGGCTGCGACCAGGTCAGCCAGAAACTCGGCCTGGAAGACGCCGCCAAGAAGGAAGCCGCCCAGCAGGCGGAAGGCAAGGCGGTGGGCAGCGCCTGCCGCCAGTCCGGCCGCGCCATCGAGGATTGCTACTCGATCTACAGCTGGCTGCCCAAGGCTTCGATTTACGAAGGCTGGAAAGAGATGGACGCCTACATGCGCGAAAACCAGCTCGAGACCGTCGCCCCGCAACTGCCGCCGCCGGAATCGCCGACCGCCGCCAAGAAGCGGAAGAAAGCCGAAGCCGCCGGCGAGACGGAAAGCGAAAAAACTCCGGCCAGGGAAGGCGACAAACACGCTGCCAAGGAAGAGGAAAAACCCGCCAAGGCCGAAGAGAAAAGCCCCGCCAAACACTGATCGCTGATCACCCGCAGGCGGCCGACACGGAGGAGGAAAGATGAAGCTGGCGACCTTTTTCGGCGGCATTCGCGGCAAGCTGATTGCTCTTTTCGTGCTGATCAAGGTGGTGCCGCTGTTGTTGCTCGCCTGGTTTGCCTGGCACGCCGCGCAGCAACTCGGCGAGGACGTGTCGGTCAAGGCCGGCGGCATGGCCGACGCCATGCTGGAAAGCATCAAGGCGGTCGGCCAGACCGTCACCGACGACTCAATCCGCGCCCTCGACCAGCGTTCGCGCGAGGCGATCGAAACGCTGACCACCGATGCCGCCAAGGAAATCGCCGCCTTTCTCTACGACCGCGACCGCGACATCCGGCAGGCCGCCGCGCTGGAGCCTTCCGAAATCGCGTTCCGCCGCTTCCTGGCCGAACATAGCCGCGCCCTGCACCAGCACGGGCCGTGGAAACTTGCCGACGACGGCAAATCCTGGGTGCCGGAAAAATCGCAAAAGCGCGAAGCCCGGGTCACCCGCCCGGTGCTGCCCGACAATGCCAAGGATTTCCATGCCCGGCCGCCGGAATATTTCGGTGAAACCGAGCAACGGCCGCTTTTTGTCGAAATGACCTACGTCGACCTGAACGGCCAGGAAAAAATCAAGGTGACCAGCGGCAAGCTGACCGAGCCGGCCTTGAAGAACGTCGCCGACCGCCGCAACACCTTCGTCCGGGCGGAGATTTATTTCCCCGAACTGAAGAAGCTGAAGCCGGGCGAAATCTACGTTTCGGACGTCATCGGCGCTTACGTGCCGACGCAGATCATCGGCCCCTACCTGCCGGCGCCGCTGGAAAAGGCGGGCAAGCCATTCCAGCCGCAGGAATCGGCCTATGCCGGTACCGAAAATCCGGTCGGCAAGCGTTTTCGCGGCATCGTCCGCTGGGCGATGCCGGTGGTCAGGAATGGCCAGGTCGCCGGCTACGTGACGCTGGCTCTCGACCACGATCACATCCGCCAGTTCGCCGACCGCCTGATGCCGACCGATGAGCGCTACACGCCGATCGCCGATGCCATCAAGGGCAATTACGCTTTCCTCTGGGATTACAAGAGCCGTTCCATCTCCCATCCGCGCGACTATTTCATCGTCGGCTACGACCCGCAGACCGGCCTGCCGGCCACACCGTGGCTGGACGAGGAGCTCTATGCCGAATGGCAGAAAAGCGGCAAGTCGTCCAGTGATTTCCTGGCCAGTGTGCCGCCCTTCAAGGACCAGAACCTGAAGAAGAAGCCAGCCAAGGCGCTGGTCAAGGCCGGCACCGTCGGTCTCGACTGCCGCTACCTCAACTTCTCGCCGCAATGCGACGGCTGGAATGCCGTCACCGAACACGGCGGCTCCGGTTCCTTCGCGATCTTCTTCTCCGGGCTGTGGAAGCTGACCACCGCTGCTGCCATTCCCTATTACACCGGCCAGTACGGCAGGACCGAGCAGGGTTTCGGCTTCGTGACCATCGGCGCCAATGTCGACGAATTCCACAAGGCGGCCACCGACACCGCCGGCAAGATCAACGCCCTGGTCGCCGACAAGGATGCCATTTTCAAGGCCGAACGCGGCGACATGCTGGCGGACATCCAGCACAGCCTGACCTCGACCGCCATCGGCCTCTGGGGCTCGACCATCGTGATGATCCTGCTGGTGATCGCCATTGCTGTCTGGCTCGCCAACCTGCTGACCGGCCGCATCACCCGGATGATTTCCGGGATCCACGCCTTCCAGCAGGGCGATCTGAAACGCCGACTCGATGCCCGGAGTGCCGATGAAATGGGCGAACTGGCCCGCTCCTTCAACGGCATGGCCGATTCGGTGGAGGAATCGTTCAGGCGCCTCGAAGAAGCGAAGGAAAAGGCCGAAGAAGCCAGCCGGCTGAAATCCGCTTTCCTGGCCACCGTCTCGCACGAACTGCGGACGCCGCTCAACGGCATCCTCGGCTTTGCCGAACTGCTGAAAAGCGAGCTCAGCAATCCCGAGCAGCTGGAATACGCCAGGATCATCCAGGGCAGCGGCGAGCACCTGCTGCAACTGGTTTCCGAAATTCTCGACCTGGCCAAGATCGAATCCGGCGAAATGACCTTCAACTACGGCGACATTCCGCTTGCCGCGATCGTCCGCGAAAGCCTCGCCGGCCACCGCAGTTCGGCCGAGGCCAAGGGCTTGGCACTGCACCTGGAACTGGCCGACGATCTGCCGGCAACGCTGCATACCGACATCACCCGCCTGCGCCAGTTGCTCAACAACCTGCTCAACAATGCCGTCAAATTCACCGACCACGGCCGGGTGACCCTGGCGGTGCGCCCGGTCGGCGACGAAATCGCCTTCGCGGTCAGCGACACCGGCCCCGGCATCCCGCCCGAACATCTCGCAACCGTGTTCGAGAAGTTCAAGCAACTGGAACACTTCCTGACCCGCCAGCACGGCGGCACCGGTCTTGGCCTGGCGCTGGTCAGGCAACTGGTCGAGCACATGGGCGGCCGGGTGACGCTGGAATCGGCGGTCGGTATCGGTTCCATCTTCACCATTTTCCTGCCGCAGGAGGCCAAGCATGTCTGAACATCTCGCCCTGGTGGTCGATGACCATCCCACCAACCGCCTGCTCGCCATGGCCCTGCTCAAAAAACTCGGCTGGACGGTGCACGAGGCCGACTGCGGGGAAACCGCCATTGCCCTGGCGGCCGACCTCGCGCCGCAACTGATCCTGCTCGACATCAGCATGCCGGGGCTGTCCGGCGAGATGACCTGCATGCGCCTGCGGCAGGCGGCCAACGGACCGGACATCCGCATCCTGGCGTATACCGCCCATGCCTTTCCGGAGGAGCGGGAACGCTTTCTCACCGCCGGCTTCGACGACATCCTGGTCAAGCCGATTAACCGCCAGCGCCTCGAAGAACTGGTCGCCGGCCTGTGATCCACCCGTTCAAGGGCGGCGACGGCAGTTCGCCAGACCTCTCCCCGGGCCAGTCGCGCCGGCCCTCCCGCCTCCCGGCCAACCGCCCCGCATCGCTGAACCGGCCATGAAAACACCGCTCTCCAGACTCCCGGCCTTTGGCGTGACGCTGATCCCTTTCCTGGTCGTCGCCTTCCTCGGTCTATCGACGGAATTCTTCGCCCGCGAGCAACGCCTGCTCCGAGCCAGCGAGCAGCGCCAGGATGCACTGAACAATGCCGGCGCCATCCGCGCCGTGCTCGAATCGGAAGTCAATGCCACCGCCTACCTGGCCAGCGGCGTCGAGTCCTACATCGTCGCCCGGCGGGGCGCGATCCGGGCCGCCGAGGTCGAGCCGATGCTCGCCCTGCTCTATGACCGTGGCCGCCATTTCCGCAACCTCGGCATCGCCCCCGGCAACCGGATGACCTACGTCTATCCGCTGGCCGGCAACGAAAAGGCCGTCGGCCTCTACTACCCCGACCAACCGGCCCAGTGGCCGGCTGTCCAGCGCGCCATCCGCGAAGGCAAGGCCCGCATGGCCGGTCCAGTCAAGCTGGTGCAGGGCGGCGAAGCCCTGATCTATCGGGTGCCGATCTTCCTGGACGGCAAATACTGGGGCATGATCAGTACCGCCATCGACACCTCCAGCCTGTTCAAGGTGATGGCGCCCTTCGTCGCCAAGCAGGCCGGGCGCATCGCGTTGCGCGGGCATGACGGCACGGGCGCCGCGGGTGACACTTTCTACGGCGACGCCCGCCTGTTCGCCGCCGATGCCGTCCTGGTCGACATTCAGATACCCGGCGGCAGCTGGCAACTGGCGGCCGAGATCCCCGGCGCCAGCGGCCCGCAATTGACGCTGGCCCGGATCGCCGGCTGGAGCCTGGCGCTGCTGCTCGGGTGCCTCATCTTCCTGCTGCTGCGCTCGTTGCGCCAGCAGTCGCAACTGGCCGTGAAACAGCAAGGCGCCCTCGATGCCTTACGCCAGGCCGAAAGCACGCTGCAGAAACACCGCGAGGAACTGGAACAGACAATCACCACGCGCACCGGCGATCTGATCCGGACCAATACGGCCCTGATCCAGGCGAAGGAAGCGGCCGAGCAGGGCAACCAGGCAAAAAGTGCCTTCATCGCCAACATGAGTCACGAAATCCGCACGCCGATGAATGCCATCATCGGCCTCACCCACATCCTGCAGCGTCACGATGCGCGGCCGGACCAGGTGGACCGTCTGGGCAAGATCTCGACTGCGGCCGAGCACCTGCTCAATATCCTCAACGACATTCTCGACTTCTCCAAAATCGAAGCCGGCAAGGTCGATGTCAGCGCACTGCGTTTCGCGACGGCCGATCTCGCCCATCGACTCGGCGCCCTGTTCGCCGAACAGGCCAGGCACAAGGGATTGCAGTTCAGCATCGACTTCTCCGGCCTGCCGGCGCAAATGAGCGGCGATCTGACGCGGCTCGGCCAGGCGCTGATCAACTACACCGGCAATGCCCTCAAATTCACCGAGCGCGGCAGTATCAGGATCACTGGCCAGGTCGTCGACGAGCAGGCCGAGGACCTGTTGGTGCGCTTCAGCGTCACCGACACCGGCATCGGCCTCAGTCCGGAACAGGCCGATCGGGTCTTCGCTGCCTTCGAGCAGGCCGACAACACCACCACCCGCAAATTTGGCGGCACCGGGCTGGGCCTCGCCATCAACCGCCGCCTGGCCGAAATGATGGGCGGCAGCAGTGGCGTCGACAGCGCCCTGCAGCAGGGCAGCACCTTCTGGTTTACCGCCCGCCTGGGCAAAGTTGCCCGTGCCGTGCCGCCCCCGGCTGGGATGCGCGGCGAAAATGCGGAATGTACGTTGCGCCGGCGCCACGCCGGCAAACGCATCCTGCTCGCCGAAGACAATCCGATCAATCGGGAAGTCGCCTGCGAACTGCTGCAAAGCGTCGGCCTGCGGGTGGACACCGCGGAAAATGGCGAACAGGCGGTCGAACTGGCGACCGCCACCGACTATGCGCTGATCCTGATGGATATCCAGATGCCGCTGATGGACGGCACGGAAGCGACCCGCATCATCCGTCAGTGTCTCGATGCCGAGCGCTTCCTGCCCATCCTGGCGATGACCGCCAACGCCTACGACGAGGACCGCGCCGCCTGCCTGGCGGCCGGCATGGACGACCATGTCGCCAAGCCGGTCGATCCCGATGTTCTTTTTGCCACCCTGTGCCGCTGGCTGGACCGCACGTGTTCCGCCTGTCCGCCGGCGGCTAGGCGTATAATTCCGGCCCATGTCTGAAATCAATACGTTAGCTGGCGACGTGCCCAGCATCCCGGCCGCGGACCTGCCCGCCGACGCCGCCCCCGAAATCACTTTTGCCGACCTCGGCCTGGCGCCCGAATTGCTGCGCGCCGTGCTCGACGAAGGCTATACCAAGCCGACGCCGATCCAGGCCCAGGCCATCCCGCTGGTCATCCGCGGCCAGGACATCATGGGCGGCGCCCAGACCGGCACCGGAAAGACGGCGGCCTTCACGCTGCCCATCCTGCAACGCATCCTGCCTTTCGCGAGCAGCAGCCCGTCGCCCGCCAAGCATCCGGTGCGCGCCCTGATCCTTGCCCCGACCCGCGAACTGGCCATGCAGGTCTATGAGTCGGTCAAAACCTACAGCAAGCACACGCCGATCCGTGCGATGTGCGCTTTCGGCGGCGTCGATATCCGGCCGCAGATCGCCGAGCTCAAGAAGGGCGTCGAAATTCTCGTCGCCACCCCCGGCCGCCTGCTCGATCACGTCGAAAACAAGAGTGTCAGTTTCAACTCGGTCCAGGCCCTGGTCCTCGACGAAGCCGACCGCATGCTCGACATGGGCTTCGTGCCCGACGTCACGCGCATCCTCAACATGCTGCCGGCGCAACGGCAAAGCCTGCTGTTCTCCGCCACTTTCTCGGAAGAGATCAAGCGCTTGGCCGACACCATGCTGAAGTCGCCGGTGCTGATCGAAGTCGCCCGCCGCAACCAGGTCTCGGAAAACATCACCCATCGCGTGCATCCGGTTTCCGAATTCGGCAAACGTGGCCTGTTGATCAAGCTGCTCAAATCCAGCGAAATCCGCCAGTGTCTCGTCTTCATGCGCACCAAGCAGGGCTGCTCGCGCCTGACCCGCGAACTGCAGCGCGCCGGCATCAAAGCTGACGCCATCCACGGCGACAAGAGCCAACTGGAGCGCATCAAGGCACTCGAGTCCTTCAAGAGCGGCGAAACCGATGCCCTGATTGCCACCGACGTTGCCGCCCGCGGCCTCGATGTCGATGACCTGCCCTACGTGATCAACTACGAACTGCCGCACACGCCGGAAGACTACGTGCATCGCATCGGCCGCACCGGCCGTGCCGGCAAGCTGGGCAATGCCATTTCGCTGGTCAGCGCCCATGAAGTCGGCTACCTGGTCGATATCGAGAAGCTGATCAAACGGCCGATCGAACAGGTCGAAGTGGTCGGCTTCGAGCCGGAAGCGGAATACGAATACCCGCCGGGCAACAAGAAGAAACGTGCCGCGCCGCCCGCCAAGGCACCCGTCGCCCAGCGCCCGGACCGTCACGAACGTCCGGAACGCGGCGAGCGTCACGAACGCCCGGAACGGACCGATCGTCGCCCGCCACGCCGCAATCCGATGATCGCCGCCGACGGCTTCGATTTCAGCAAGCCCTATGAAGACAACGGCCCGCGCGCCGACCTGCCCGATTCGTCGCAGGCCCCGGCCAAGGTCGATCCGCACAAGCCGAAACGGCCGGTAGCGGCCCTGCTCGGCGGTCTCGGCCGCAAGCACTAAAGCAAACGGCGCCCGCGGGCGCCGTTTTCCATTGGCCGATCCGGCCGCTCAGTTGTAGGTCGGGCGCGGCACGAACCCGGCCGGCGCCTTGGGCTTGACGGCTTCGACTTCGAGCAGCTTGATGATGGCCAGCGACACATTGTCGCCGTTGCCACCGGCCCGCAGGCGGGCCTGGTCGATAAGGATTTCGCAGGCGTTGCGCGCCGAATTTTCGGCCACGATACGGCCCAGCTCGGCGTCGTCGAAATAGGCCCACAGCCCGTCCGAACAGAGCACGAAGGCATCGCCGCCAACCATGTCGTCGACTTCCGCAAAATCGAAAGTCGGTTCGTCCATACCGCCCAGCGAAGTGAGCAGGACATTGCGGTTGGGATGGGTCAGCGCCTGCTCGGCGGTGATCCGGCCATTGGCCAGCAGGTGTTCGACATAGGAATGATCGACCGTGCGCTGGCGCAGCTGATTGCCGCGAAAGCAGTAGAGCCGGCTGTCGCCGCAATGCGCCCAGGTCACTTTGCCGGGCTGGACGAGCAGCATGACGACCGTGCTGTGCGGGTCCTTTTCATTGATGAAGCGCGAGGCCTTGATCATCGTATGCGCCTCGCGCATGCTGCTTTCCAGCATCCGGCGCGGACATTCCTCTGCCGGCGAGAAATGGTCGAGATTGTTTCTCGCCGTATGCAGCACCTGCTCGGCGGCCAGCGCGCCACCGGTATGGCCGCCCATGCCGTCGGCGACGACGACCAGCGCGACGCCTTTTTTCCTGGCATGCGGCAGGATCGCGACGCGATCCTGTTGTTCCTTGCGGTCCCCCTGGTGCTGTGCAGCGCACGCATCAATTGTTAACGGCATTTTCCCCCCTGAGGTGCGCAAGGTTATCACGAAAGAGTTATCCCAACCTTAAGCGCGCTCGCCTTGCCCCCCGCTCAAAAGTCAAAGCGCTCAGCCAGGCGCCGCCTGGAATCGCTCGAGTATGACATCGACGAATTCCGGCAGCGTATCCTCGCCCAACCCGAGTTCGGGCAGCACTTCCAGCTTGATGCGATCCCACTCGGTATTGCGGATACGCTGCTCGCGCTGGTGGATTTCCACCGCCAGCTGGATGATCGCCACCATGCTGCGCGAGGCATGCATGCCGAGTTCCCGGATCTCGTGATGGTAGCGAATGGCGTCGCAGATGAAGTCCGGCAGGTGCCAGTGGCGGGCCACCAGATAGCCGACGACGCAGTGATCGGCATTGAATTTCCGGTCTTCTTCAACCAGGTCGCCCCAGCTCCCCGGCTGGCCCAGGCGCATTTCGGCACCGTACGATGCAAAGCGCTGCATCAGCAGCAGGACGCCGCAATCGTGGAAAATGCCGGCCAGATAGGCCTGGTCGGGAAAGATGTTGCAGACCGCGATGCGGTCGTCGGCAATCAGCATGGCGAGCTGGGCCACCGCCTGCGAGCGGGCCCAGAAAGCTTCGTAAACCTGCGGATTCTTCCGGACATCGCCCGTCCCGGCCAGCGCCACCGCCTGCACCAGATTGGCGGTCTGCCGGACGCCGACGGCGTGCAGGATCTGCTCGACGCTCTCGAAAGGCTGGTGCTGCTTGTAGGCGGCGCTGGTCACCACCTTGAACAGCAAGGCGGTGATTCCCGGATCCTGGTTGATGACCCGGGCCAGCACCCGAACGTCGAATTCCTTGCGCTGCAACAGCTTGTACAACTCCTGCAGGACCCGCGGCTGCGGCGGAATCTTGACGCCCCGTTCAAGCAGCAGCCTGATTTTTCCCGCCTCGTCATCGCCGAGCGTACGGATCGCTTCCCCTACCGACATGCCACTCAAACCATCACCTCGTCGATCAATTCTATCCAGTGCCGCACCGGCAGCATGCTGCCCGCCTGCAGATGCGTCAGGCAGCCGATGTTGGCGGTGGCGATCTGCGCCGGACCGCCGGCATCGAGCGCCGCCAGCTTGTTGTTGCGCAGCAGGGTGGACAATTCCGGCTGCAGCAGCGAGTAGGTTCCGGCCGAACCGCAGCACAGATGCGCATCGGCCACGGCCGTCAATTGAAAACCGGCCACCTGCAACAATTCCTCGATCACGCCGCGGATCTGCAGCCCATGCTGCAGCGTGCATGGCGCATGGAAAGCCAGTTTGCCGCGCCCTGCCCTGGCCGGAGGCAACAGGGACAACAGGCGCTCGCGCTCGGCGCAGAGAATTTCGGAGGGATCGCGGCACAGGGCGCTGATCCGCGCCGCCTTTTCAGCGTAGGCCGGGTCCTCGGCCAGCGCATGGCCGTAGTCACGGACCTGCACGCCGCAGCCGGAGGCGGTAACGACGATGGCTTCGATGCCAGCCTCGACCTGCGGCCACCAGGCGTCGATATTGCGCCGCATGTCGGCACGGGCGCCGGCCTGGTCGTCGAGATGGAAACGCAGGCCGCCGCAGCAGCCGGCCTTGCCTTCCTCGCTCAGTTCGATGCCCAGCCGGTCGAAGACGCGGGCCGTGGCGGCGTTGATGTTGGGGGCCAGCGAGGGCTGCACGCAACCGGCCAGCATCAGCATTTTCCGGGCATGCGTTCCGTGGACCAGGGTCGGCCGGTGATCGGCCGGTGCCGGACGCGGCAGCTTGTCGGCCAGGCCGGAGGGAAGCAGCGGGCGCAGCACCCTGCCCAGGCGGAGGGCCGCGGCAAAGATCGCCGGCCGACTCAGCGCTTCGCGCAACACGCGCTGGATCAGGGCGGTGCGGCCGCGGCGCGGCAATTTCTCTTCCAGCACCTGGCGCCCGATATCGAGCAGATGGCCATAGTCCACTCCCGAGGGGCAGGTCGTTTCGCAGGCCCGGCAGGTCAGGCAGCGGTCGAGATGCAGGCGCGTCTTCTCGGTGACTTCCTTGCCTTCCAGCAATTGCTTGATCAGGTAAATGCGCCCGCGCGGCCCGTCCAGTTCGTCGCCCAGCAACTGGTAGGTCGGGCAGGTCGCCGTGCAGAAACCGCAATGCACGCACTGGCGCAGAATCTCCTCCGCCTGCTGGCCGGCGCGGGTATGGCGAATGGAATCGGCGAGACGGGTATCCATCAGAGCTCCGCGTACAAACGGCCGGGATTGAGGATGCCTCGCGGGTCGAAGCTCTTCTTCAGGCGCCGGTGCAGGGCGAGCAGGGCCGGCGACAAGGGAGCGAAAGCACCTTCCTGGCAGCGCAGCGATTCCGGTGCGCGAAACAGCACGGCGTGGCCGCCGGTTCGGCGCGCGATTTCGCGCAGCTCGGCGGCCTCGAAGTCGCCGCCATACCAGCGCTGGCCGCCGCCCCATTCGATGGCGCGCAAGCCGTCCACACCCAGCGGCGGTGTCGTCGACGGCAGGGCCAGGCGCCACAGCGTCGTCGCCAGAAAAGCCGGGTGCTGCTGCTCGCGCACTTCGCGCCAGAGGCGGCCGCCATCAATCAGCGACGTGCCACCCAGCTGGCGGGCCGCCGCCTCGACTGCAGCCCGGGCACCGGACAGGCGCAGGAACAATTGCCCGGCCGTCCAGAACGAGGCGGAAATCGGCAAGGGCCGGCCACCCCAGGCGTTGAGGCGGGCGATCGCCTCGGCCTCGTCCATGTCGAAGACCAGGGTCTGTTCGGCGACCGGCCGCGGCAGCACTTTCAGCGTCGCTTCGGCGATCAGGCCGAGGGTGCCGAGACTGCCGGCGAGCAGCCGCGAGACGTCGTAACCGGCGACATTCTTCATCACCTGGCCGCCAAAATCGAGCAACTGGCCGCTGCCGTCGATCAGTTTGACGCCGAGCAGGAAATCGCGCACGGCGCCCGCCTGCTGCCGGCGCGGCCCCGAGAGTCCGGCGGCGATGCAGCCGCCCAGCGTCGCTCCACCGAAGTGCGGCGGCTCGAAAGCCAGCATCTGCCCTTTTTCGGCCAGCGTCGCCTCGATTTCGGCGAGCGGCGTGCCGCAGCGCGCCGTGATGTACAACTCGCTCGGCTGGTAGGCGACGATGCCCCGATAATCCGCCACATCGAGGATTTCACCGGCCAGCATGCCGCCGTAGAAATCCTTGCTGCCGTTACCGCGCAGGCGCAACGGTGTCTGGCTGGCATGGGCCTCGGCGAGCAGCGCGACCAGGTCGTCGAGGCGCATCAGAAGCGCTCCAGTTCGGGGAATTTCAGTTCGCCACGATGCACGTGCATCTGCCCGTACTCGGCGCAACGGTGCAGGCTGGGCACCGCCTTGCCGGGATTGAGCAGCCCCGTTTCGTCGAACGCCGCCTTGATGCGATGGAAGGTTTCCAGCTCCGGCGCCGCGTACTGGACGCACATCTGGTTGATCTTTTCGATGCCGACGCCGTGTTCGCCGGTGATCGAACCGCCGAGCCTGACCGACAGTTCGAGGATTTCAGCGCCGAACGCTTCGGCGCGCCCCCATTCGCCCGGCTGCGCGGCGTCGTACATGATCAGCGGATGCAGGTTGCCGTCGCCGGCGTGGAAGACATTGGCGCAACGCAGGGCATATTTCGCTTCCATCGCCGTGATGGCGCCGAGCATTTCGGCGAGCCGCCGGCGCGGAATGGTGCCGTCCATGCAGTAGTAATCCGGCGTGATGCGGCCGACCGCCGGGAACGCCGCCTTGCGCCCAGCCCAGAAGCGCAGACGCTCGGCTTCCGACTGCGAGACGCGGATGCCGCGGGCGCCCGCCGCCGTCAGCACCGCCGTGACGCGGGCGATTTCCTCGGCCACTTCTTCCGGCGTGCCGTCCGCTTCACAGAGCAGGATGGCCGCCGCTGCGAGGTCGTAGCCGGCCTTGACGTAGGGTTCGACCGCCGCCGTCGCCGCTTGGTCCATCATCTCCAGGCCGGCCGGGATGATGCCGGCGGCGATGATCGCCGCCACCGCGTCGCCGGCCTGGCCGACATCGGCGAAGGAGGCCATCACCACCTGCGCCAGCTGCGGCCTGGGCACCAGCTTGACGGTGACTTCGGTGACCACGCCCAACATGCCTTCGGAGCCGATCAGCAATGCCAGCAGATCGTAACCCGGCGCATCGGGCGCTTCCGAACCGATTTCGAAAATCTCGCCCTCGATGCTGACCACCCGCAGGCGCAGGACGTTATGCACGGTCAGTCCGTATTTCAGGCAGTGCACGCCACCCGAGTTTTCGGCGACATTGCCGCCCAGCGTGCAGGCGATCTGCGACGAGGGATCGGGGGCGTAATAGAGGCCATGCGGCGCCGCCGCTTCCGAGACCGCCAGGTTGCGCACACCGGGCTGCACCACGGCCAAGCGGGCCAGCGGATCGAGGCGCAGGATTTTGTTGAAGCGGGCCAGCGACAGCACGACGCCCTGGGCATGCGGCATAGCGCCGCCGGATAGCCCGGTGCCGGCCCCGCGCGCCACCACCGGCACGCCAAGCTGGTGGCAGATCCGCAACACGTCGACCACCTGCGCCTCGTTCTCCGGCAGGCAGACGGCGAGCGGCAATTCGCGATAGGCGGTCAGGCCGTCGCACTCGTAGGGACGCAGTTCCTCATCGTCGAGCAACAGGCAGCGCGCCGGCAGGATCTGGGCGAGACTGGCCGCCAGTTTCTGGCGATCAGTTGAAAAGGTCGGTTCGCGACTCGGCATGGCGATCATTCTAACCCGATGACCACAGCGCTAAAGTCGTTGATCGCACGGTCGTCGACGCCAAACCGCCGCCGGCCCGGCAGTTGTCGCCGACTCACCTCGCCCGCCAGCCGAGGCCGGCTTCGGTGCTGGTCAGCGGCTTGTACTCGCAACCGACCCAGCCGGCGTAACCGAGCCGGTCGAGCAGTTCGAAGAGGACGGGATAAGCGATCTCGCCGGTGCCCGGTTCATGCCGGCCGGGATGGTCGGCGACCTGGATGTGGCCGATGCGCCCGATATTGGCCTCGAGCGTGCGCGCCAGATCGTCGCCGATGATCTGGGCATGGTAGATGTCGTACTGCAACTTGACGTTGTCGCGGTCGATGACGTCAAGCAGGCGAAAACCTCGGGCGACGTTGTCCAGCCAGTAGCCGGGCATGTCGATGCGGCTGTTGATCGGCTCGATCGTCACCGTCGCGCCGACCGTCGCGAAACGGTCGGCGGCATGGCGCAGGTTGGCGACATAGGTTTTCTCAAGCTCGGCCTCGCTGACGCCGCCTGGGTGCAGGCCGGCCATGCAATGCACCCGCTCGCAATCGAGGACCATGGCGTAATCCAGCGCCTGCTCGACACTTTCGGCAAACTCGCCCTGGCGGTGCGGCAGACAGGCCAGACCGCGCTCGCCGGCAGCCCAGTCGCCGGGCGCCAGGTTGAACAGCACCTGTTCAAGATCGGTGTCGCGCAGCCAGTCGGCGACATCGTGGGCCGGGTAGGCATACGGAAAAAGGTATTCCACGCCCTTGAAGCCACAGGCTGCCGCTTTCGCGAAGCGCTCGGGAAAAGGCAGCTCGGAAAATAAAAAACTCAGGTTGGCGGCGAACTTTGGCATGGGGATGACGGTCTTTGCGGTGAGCCAAAAGTATAATCCGCCCACCACAAGGAGAGCGCACCGTGAGCGATAGTGAAAAGAAGGAACGCCAGGGCAACCGCCTGTCGAAGATCGTCACCCGGACCGGCGATGCCGGCACCACCGGCCTCGGCGACGGCAGCAGGACGGCCAAGGACAGCCTGCGCATCGACGCCATCGGCGAAATCGACGAACTGAATTCGGGCCTCGGCGTGCTGCTGTGCGAGGAACTGCCGGAAACGGTACGCGCCGCGCTGCTCGACATCCAGCATGACCTCTTCGATCTCGGCGGCGAACTCTGCCTGCCCGGCATGAACATCATCAAGGATGCCCAGGTTGCCCGGCTGGAAGCGCTGGCCGAGGAATTCAACCAGGATCTGCCACGGCTCAAGGAATTCATCCTGCCCGGCGGCACCCGCGCTGCGGCGCTGGCCCATCTCAGCCGTACCGTCTGCCGCCGCGCCGAACGTTCCATGGTCCGGCTGCACAACACCGAAGCGCTGTCCGAAGCGGCGCGGCGCTACATCAACCGGCTTTCCGACCTGCTTTTCATCCTCGGCCGCACGCTCAATCGTGTCGGCGGGCGCGGCGATGTGCTCTGGCAAAAAGCCAAGAACGCGGCATGAGCGCCCTGGTCATCGGCCATATCACGGTCCGCGATGAGGAAAAATGGGCGCAATACCGCGCCCAGGTTCCGGCGACGCTGACCCCCTGGGGCGCCGAACTGGTCTTTCGCGGCCAATGCGACCGGGTGCTGGCCGGCGAACACCGACACAGCGACACCGTCGTCATCCGCTTTACCGACCGGGCCGCCGTCGATGACTGGAACCAGTCGGCCGCCTATCAGGCGCTGATCCCGCTCCGCCAGCAGGCGGCCGACGTCGACCTGATCAGCTACTCCGAGTAGCCAACCCGGACGCGCCTTACTCCTCCGCTTCGGCGACCCGCCGGGCGCGCACCGCCGCGGCCAGCTGGTCGAGCACTTTCAGGCTGTCGTCCCAGTTGATGCAGGCGTCGGTGACGCTCTGGCCGTAGGTCAGCGGCCGGTCCGGAACGATGTCCTGGCGGCCTTCGACGAGATGCGACTCGACCATGACGCCGACGATGCGCTCCTCGCCGGCGGCCAGTTGGGCGGCGACGCTGTCGCTGACTTCCATCTGCAGCTTGTACTGCTTGCGGCTGTTGCCGTGCGAAAAATCGACCATCAGGCGGGCGGCGAGGCCGGCCTTGGCGATCTCGTTGGCCGCTGCATCGACGCTGGCCGCATCGTAGTTCGGTTCCTTGCCGCCGCGCAGGATGACATGGCAGTCCTCGTTGCCCATCGTCGAGACGATGGCGGTGTGACCCGACTTGGTCACCGACAGGAAATGGTGCGGCGAATTGGCCGAGCGGATGGCATCGACGGCGATGCGCATGTTGCCGTCGGTGCCGTTCTTGAAGCCGACCGGGCAGGACAGGCCGGACGCCAGTTCGCGATGCACCTGCGATTCCGTGGTGCGGGCACCGATGGCGCCCCAGGCGATCAGGTCGGCGGTGTATTGCGGCGTGATGGTATCGAGGAACTCGGTGGCGCAAGGCAGGCCCAGTTCGTTGATTTCGAGCAGGATGCGGCGGGCCAGGCGGATGCCTTCGTTGATGCGGAAGGTGTTGTCGAGGCGCGGATCGTTGATCAGCCCTTTCCAGCCCACCGTGGTGCGCGGCTTTTCGAAATAGACGCGCATCAGCACGACAAGGTCGTCCTGGTAGCGCTCGGCTTCCCGGCTCAATTTCTTTGCGTATTCGAGCGCCGCGTCGTAATCATGGATGGAACAGGGCCCGATCACCACCAGCAGGCGGTCGTCGGCGCCGTGCAGGATGCGGTGAATCGCCTGGCGGGCGTTATAGGCGGTTTGTGCGGCGCGGCTCGAGGCCGGATATTCGCGGAAAACGTGAACCGGCGGCACCAGTTCCTTGATCTCCCTGATGCGTACGTCGTCGGTATTCGGTTTGCTCGTTTGCGTTGCTTGCGGCGTCATGGCCGGCCCCATTGAAAATGACAGAAACGGGGAATTCTACCGGATGCCCCGATCATTGCGCCTCCCCCTGCACACGGCAGCCGCGCATGAAAAAAGGGGGAGGAAACAATCCCTCCCCCTTTCGGGTGCAGCCGCCTAATCCGGTCAGCCGCCGAAGAAGCCGATGGCGACCAGCACCAGCAGTGTCATGCCGAAGGTGATCAGGACCAGGCCAAGGATCACCGAGCTGACATGCATCTGCCGCGACGGCGCATCGACCAGGTATTTCTCCAGTTCGCCGCTGTCGACCAGGCGCTGGTAGTGGGCCGGGTGGTCGGCGCGGAACTCGGCGATCGACTGCGTGCCGGTAAACATCACGACGTCGGGCGGCGGCAGCTTGTCCGGCCGGAAGTGGTTGTTGAAGAAATGCACCGTGAAGAGGAAGACGGCCGCCAGGAAGGCTTCTTCACCGTGCACCAGGGTCGCCACGTTGAACACCCAGCCCGGCAGGTAAGTCGCCGTGACATGCGGGAAGGCCAGCATCAGGCCGCTCCAGCCGATGATGTTCACACCCCAGAACACCGCCCAGTAGTCGAACTTCTCGAAATAGGCCCAACGGTCGAACTGCGGCTTCGGACCCTTGCCGAAGAACCACACGAACATGCCCCAGCAGTCGCGGAAGTCCTTCCAATTCGGGATCAGCGAATCCGGCCCGAACCAGCGGAAGTTCTTGTCGCGCAGCAGGCGCTGCATGACGACCACGAAGTGGATCAGGAAGATGCTGACGAACATCGCTGCCGCCGTGCGGTGGATGATGCCCAGCACTTTCGGCCCGCCGACCGCCGCCGCCACCGCCGGCGCCCAGCTGCTGCCCGAGAACATCGCCGAGGTTCCGGTCAGCACCAGCGTCATGGTGACCAACGCGAAAACCAGATGGGCCAGACGCCAGCCCCAGGTGAAGCGCTCGAAGTGTTTCTCCGGCTTCAACCCGAGCGCCGCGGTATCGACGTGCGAGCTGACCAGATGGCCGCCGCGTTCCTTCCACTCGCGGTAATACCACAGGCCGCAATGCAACCAGAAGAAGGCGAAGACGCCGATCAGCAAGCCGACCATGAACTTGGTGGCGATCCACATCTGCGGATATTTCTTGAAATCGTGGCCATTGGCGTGCGGCCCGAAAGTCACGAACCCAGCGGTCGCCAGCATCATCCCGGGCTTCTTTTCGTTGTGGCACTGCTGGCAGGTCTTCAGGCGATTCTTCGGGCTGACCTTGGAGTCCGGATCATCGACCTTCTTCATGCCATGGCTGCCGTGGCAGTCGGAACATTTTGCCGTATAGGTGTAGCCCAGCTTGTTGACCTGGCCATGGTAGGTGTCGCGATAACTATGCAGCTCGGCCTTGTGGCAATCGCCGCAGGCTTCGACATTCTTCAGCTTGAAGGGGTCCGACGACGCTCCACGGATTTCGTGGCTGGTATGGCAATCGATACAGACCGCTCCCTTGGGGTCGCCCTTGCCCATGGTCAGCGCGCCATGCACCGAACCTTCGTAGTCCTCAAGCTGTTCGTCGTGGCATTTCTCGCCACAGGTCTTGGGAATGGTCAGGCGCCACTGGTCGCGTTCCGGCGTGCCCTTGGCCGGCACGGCAAAGTCGTGGGTGGCATGGCAATCGGAACAGTACGCCTTGGGCTGATTCGGGTGATCGCTGTCCGGACGCGCATGGAAGGAGGCCTTGTAAGCCGCGACATTCTCGACCACCACGCCGAGCCGCGCTTTCGCGGCGGTCTGGTTGTCCTTCTTGGCCTGCTCCCACAGTTTTTCGTGGCAGGTGACGCAATCCGGTTTGGCGACATTCGCCGCCCTGGCATGCGGCGCCTTGGCATCGACGATGTCGGCGTGACAGGCGACGCATTCCATCTTGGCGTGCACACCCTTGGCGAGCTTGCCGGGATTGACCGGTGCCAGGGCGCGCTTTTCGTCGTCCGCTCCGGTCACTTCGATCTTGTGCTTGCCGGTCTCATGACAGGTCAGGCAGGTGGCATTGTCGAGCCTGGCCGGCACATCGGCGGCCGTCGCGGCCGCGCCGGCGCCCAGAAAGCCGACCAAAACCATCAGGCGGACCAGCTTTGGGTAGTCTTGCATCAAGGCGTGCATTTTTTTAACCCTTTGGAACAGGAAACCGGGACCTGCATCCCGGCCAAAAAAGAACGGGGCCGCGCTTGCCGGCCCCGGAGTCTTCAGCGTGCGTTCATGACGCGTATATCAGAAAGTGTAGATATAACTTGCCATTAGGAGATTGACCCGGTAATTCGGCGACTGCTGGTTGGTCGGCAGCAGCCCGGTCGGCGTCGAACCAGTCTGCAGACCGTTGTAGAAGTAGTCGTTGCTCTGCAGGTGCTGGTAAAGATAGCCGAGCGCAACCTTCGAAGCCTTGTCGACCTGATAGGCGCCGGTCAGCTTGAACTGGGTCAGCGCATTCTTGACGGTCGGCGTATTGCCGCAGATTAGGAAAGCGGCCGAGTCGCAGGTCAGGCCACCGCTGGTCAGGGCCACATAATTCAATGTCGTGCCGTAGTCGGTCTTGCCCAGCGAATAACTGAGATCGCCGACCAGTTCCAGCTTGCCTTTCAGCAGGCCGGCTTCCTTGAAACTGAGACCCACAGTGAAGTCGTCATCGGTCAGTGTTCCCGTGTTCGTCGAGTATTGCGGGAAGCTCAGCGTATTTGGGCCGGCTGCGGTGGAGGTATTAAGATTGCGCAGATCCGTACGCTTCCGGTAGCGGCTCTGCTGCGTCACATAGGCCGAAACGATGCCGGTTTCGCGGTAATTGTAGGAAGCATCCAGGTTCACACTCCACTGGTGGCCGTTCTTCCAGCCATACTGGGTGTCATAGACGTCATCGGTATATTTGGCGTTAAAACCCAGGGAGAACTGATCGTTGGCCTGCCAGTTGGCACCCACCTTCAGCATCTGCTGATTGCGGTTTTCATCGAGATAGGGATGGAAGCCGAGGAAGTCACCGGCATTCTGGCCGAGCGGGTTGCCGGTGACGATGCCGCCATTGGTACCGATCATCGCGGTCCGGGCCAGGGGATCGAAATCGGTCCGCCGCTCGCCGTAGGCATAGGCGGCATTGAGATTGAGGTTCTGGCTGGCCTTCAGTCGATAGCTCAGCGTCGCCTTGTCTTCCCTGCTCTCCTTCGCGACCACGCAGTTGGTTCCTGCCGGATATCCGAGAACCCCAGCCGGCAAAGGAGAAACCTGAGTGCGAGTCGACAATACCGCATAGTTGTTGCACCAGCGGTCGGTATCGTCGTGGTTGAGTGCCAGACGGACATTCTGGCTCTTGTCGAGGCGATAATCCGCCGCCAGCTCAAGCTGCGTTTTCTTGGTGCTGAGCGGCGTATTGGGATAGTTGGCAATATTGCCAGCCGAACCGCTGATCGCGTTGAAGTTATAGATATTGGACGGCGTCCGATTGTCGCGCTTGTCGTACTTGATACCGGCTGACAGCGCCAGATCCTTGAAGGTCTGATCGGTCAATTTGAGGTCGGCATGGGTATTCACCACCAGGCCGTTGAGCGACGAAACCGAGGCGGGAGTCACCATCAAACCGCTGTCTACAAACGGATCGTTCTGCGTATTGCGGCTGTATGAGAGTCCGCCTGCCAGCTTGGTCTTTGCCGCCAGGTTGTAACCACCGGCCAGATTGAACTGGTGGAAATCGTTGCCCGGTGGCGTTGTCATCGTATTGACGGCATTTGTCCCGACAAAGTTGGTCCAGGTCACGCGGTCATAGCCATCACGGAAGAAGGAGCCGAAATACGAAGTCGTCATGTGGGCTTTTTCACCAGCCCAGTTGAGCGACAGATTGACGGTATCGGTCTGGTAGTTGGTGGGATTCGCCAGGATGGCCACCTTTTCACCGGTGCTGGCGCCACCGAGCAACTGTGAGCCGAAGCCCATCAGTTTTGCACCGGACTGATCCAGATGGTTGTATTCGAGCTTCACATCCCAGTGCGGCGCCAGATTCAAGCTGGCGTTGGCAAAGGTATTGCGGCGGGTCGAATCGATATCCACCTTGTGAAACGCGGCTTGCTGGCCGGGTGTCAGTCCGTTCGTACCGGGAGCAGAAGTCGAGACAGCACCAAAGCCGGCCGGCAGCACGAAGCTGTTGCCGCCCATGCTGCCCTGGTAGGGGGTTTGATAGGTGTCGGACAGATTGTGGCGCAACTCGTCGTAGCCGATGCCAACGTTCCATTTGCCCTGGTTGCCCACCGTCGCATCGAACTCCCGGGAAGTCGTTCCCAGGTTGCTGCCGCTGACGCCCCAGCGCATGGTGCCGTCACCGCCTTCGTAAGCGTCGCCGCCCTTGATACCGAAATTGGCGATGCCTTCGACACGGTCCTTGTTCAAGCCGTTGTATTCGCCGAACTTGGCCGACGCCTGATCGACATTGACCGCACCGATTTCGACATAGTTTTCAGGGCGACGGATGGCGGCCATCTCATCGTCGGACGTATCGGCGGCAAAGGCCGGAGCGGCGGACAGGGCGGCCAGCGCGCCCAGCACCGCGGCGCAGACCAGGCTGATCTTGATTTCTTCCTCGCGAACTCTCATGACATTCTCCAAATCTCAAGCGTTAGCGCTGGAAGTAGCCGCCGGCCGGGCTGTTCGAGCCATGCACCTGCCGGTGGCAGTTCATGCAGGCGGAACCGACGTTGTTGGTGCTCGGGAACTGCGCTGTTCCGGACGGATTCGTCCGCGACAGCCCGGCCTGGAAGCCACCGACATTGGGGCCGACTGGCGTTGCGGAAGCATGCGTACCGTCGTGGCATTCCTGGCACATGAAGGGCGGCCGGGACTTGAGCAGCGGCGTCAGGTTGGAGCCGTGCGGCATGTGGCAGTTGGAGCAGTCTTCGACCGCCGGCCGATGCTCGAAGAGGAAGGGACCGCGCTTTTCGGCGTGGCACATGAAGCAGGTTTCGTTCAGCGTGTTCTTCTTCAGCAGCTTCGGACCGGCCGACCCGTGCAGGTTGTGGCAGTCCGAGCACATCATCTTGCCGGCCGCCAGCGGATGGGTGGAAATCTTGTGGGTCTGGGCGCGCTCGCTCTGGTGGCAGGTGAAACATACCTCCGCCTGAGTCTTCTTCTCGCGCACCTTGTCGTGTTCGGCGTGAACCTTGTGGCAGGTCGTGCAGGCAACGTCATTGACGGCATGCTGGCTGCCCTCCCAGCGCGTCCGCTTGTCGCCCTTGTGACAGGTCAGGCAGGCGGCATTGCGGTCGGCGGCGGGCGTATCCGTATTCTTGCTGAACCAGCGATCCGGCTTGGGCGGCTTGTCGCTGCCCTTGTAGCCGATGTGCTTGTCGCTTTCGCCATGACAGTCGGTACAGGTCGGCGTCCGCGGATCGCCCTTGACACCGTGCCGGGTCCGGGCAATGGAAAGCACCGAGGGATGTAGGTCGAGCATGGTCGGCTTGGTGTCGTCCGCCTCGTCGTGGCAGCCGGTACATTTCGCGTCGCCCTTCAACACGAGATCCTTCGGCGCCTCCTTGGCTTTCGGCGCATCGGCCGCAAAAGCCGCCCCCACATTCAACAAGCTGACGCACGCAACGGCTGCCAGCAACTGACGCAAAATACTCATATGACCCCCTGTTTCCACTCCCCCTCTCCCCGACGCGGGAAGCGGCCCTACAAATCCGTTCTTACAGCGAGAGAATCCACTGGATCAGGTTTTTCAACTCCGCCGGATCCTTGGTATCGATGATCTTGTGATCTTCCTCGGTACCGTCCTCAAGCTTGACCTTGGGACCGGTAGTGATGTTCTTCATGATCTTCTGCTCGCCTTCGGCCTCCTTGCCCTTGTACTTGCTGGCAATCTTCTTGTAGGCCGGACCTTTCTTGGTCTTGTCGATGGCGTGGCACTTGAAGCAGTCGTTCTTCTTGGCCAGGGCCTTGGCGGCATCTTCGTCGAAGCCGAAAGCGGACGTGGAGAGAAGGAGGGCGATCGCCGAAGCGGTCAGCACGGGAATGCGAAGGAACCCGGATTTCATTTTTCGTACCTTTCCTGAACCCTGCGCGGGACAAGGGTCCCGGCGCTTTCTTAACCGGAATTTACAATCCGGTCTTTGGGTAGGAAGTGTAACGAAGCCGACTTTCCGTCAATATCGGAAGCGGATGATTGCGACTATAGGAAGATTCCTATTCGCCTACTCAATACTGCCCGGGTTCGGCCAGTTGATGGCCGATGGCATAGCGAATGAGTTCGGCGGTATTGGCCATGTTCATCTTCTGCAGGATGTGGCTCTTGTGGGTACTGATGGTCTTGACGCTGAGCGAAAGCTCGGCACCGATTTCGGTCAGGCCGGCACCGTTCACCAGCATGTTGAAAACCTGGAACTCGCGGTCCGACAGCAAGGTGTGCGGCAGGTTCTGGGAACTCGGCCGGATGCCCCGGACCATCAGCTCCGCAACCTTGTCGCTGATATGGACGCCGCCGCCGGCCACCCGCCGGATGGCGGCGACCAGCAGGTCGCTGTCGCTTTCCTTGGTGATGTAGCCGGAGGCACCGGCGTGCAGGGCGCGCACGGCGTACTGCTCTTCATGATGCATGCTGAAGATGAGGATGGGCAGGTCCGGTTGTTCGGCCTTGACCAGATGAATCAGATCGAGGCCGTTGCGCCCCGGCATCGAGATATCGAGCACCAGCACATCCCATTTCCTCTGGCGGACCAGTTGCAGGACTTCGATGCCGTTGGCGGCTTCGCCCGCCACCTCGAGATCGTCGGTGTCGGCGAGAATCTGTTTCAGACCGTCGCGGATGATGGCGTGGTCGTCGGCCAGCAGGACTTTGAACTTTTCCATCGTCACCTCGTATTGGACTTCTGCGGAATGACGGCTTCGATCACCGTCCCCTGACCGGGAGTCGAGTTCACGCAGAAACTGCCGCCCAGTATATGCGCCCGTTCGCGCATGCCGATCAGGCCGATGCCGCCGCTTCTCGAGGCATTCTGCGTGAAACCCCGGCCATTGTCGCTGATTGAGAGAACCCAGTCGTTACCGCGCAGCAGCAAACGGACCTCGACCTTGCCGGCCTGCGCATGCCGGGCAATGTTGGTCAGCGATTCCTGCAGGATGCGGAACAGCGCCGTCGCCACCGCATCGTCCTGCCGCGGGTCGTCGGCGGGCAGTTCCAGGGTCACCGGCAAGCCGGTCCGCGCCGAAAACTGGTCCACATACCAGGCGGCGGCCGCGGCAAACCCGAGATCGTCGAGGACCAACGGCCGCAGTTCGGACGAGATGCGGCGCACCGAGACGATGGTCTGGTCGATCATGCCCTTGATCGAAGCGATCTTGCCGGCCAGCGTCGCCTGTTCCGGCGCCAGGCGCCCGCCCAGCCAGGAAACCTCCATTCGCATCCCGGTCAGCAACTGTCCCAGTTCATCGTGCAGTTCGCGGGCGATGCGTGCCCGCTCCTCCTCGCGG
This sequence comes from Bacteroidota bacterium, assembly GCA_050259955.1. Classification (GTDB taxonomy): domain Bacteria; phylum Pseudomonadota; class Gammaproteobacteria; order Burkholderiales; family Rhodocyclaceae; genus Azonexus. The sequence continues at coordinate 43,228 of JBLNBM010000023.1, read as the reverse complement.
ATATTCTGCAAGGATGCTGAGAGATCCTGCAACTGGCGATTGGTCGCCACCAGCTCCCGCTCGGCCCGCCGGCGTTCCGCGAGGTCGCGGAATATCGCGGTCACCAGGACCTGACCGCGCACCAGGGTGGTCGACAAGCTGAGTTCGACCGGAAACTCCTGCTCGTCGCCGACCAGTTCGAGCAGCCCCAACAGCACCATGCCGGCCGGCGCCTGTACCGCTTCATGCAGGTAGCGTTGCAACTCCTTGCCGTGCGGCCGACGTGCCGAGCGCGCCAACCATTCGGTGACGCTGCAGCCGATCGCGGTCTCGACCGAGAGGCCGAACATCTTTTCGGCGGCACGATTGAACAGTACCAGCCGTCCGCCGGCGTCGATGGTGACGATGGCATCGTGGACCGATTGCACCATGCGGCGCAGTTGTTCGTCGCGCTCCTTGAGATCGGATTCCAGCGCTTCCCGCCGCAACAGGTTGCGCGCCATGAAGAAGGTGGCCAACAGCACGGCGACGATGAACAGCGTGACACCGACGACAATCGGCAGGGCGACCCGGCGCCATGGCTCAAGCGCCTCCGGCTCGTCCACCGCGGCGCCGATCATCAGGGGATATTTGTCGACCTGGCGATAGGCGATGTAGCGCGTTTCCCCGGCCACCGATTGGCTGACCGTGATCCCCGCTTCGGTGCCGTTGCGCAGTTCTGCCAAGGCTGCCGGCGTGATCCCCGGCCGGCCGAACTCCGCCTCCCCGTGCGGCTGGCCGGCCAGCAGCAGGCCTTCATTGTTGAGAAGCTGGATACGGCTGACGGTATCGAAGCTGATGCTGCCATACAGCGACTCGAAATATTCGATGCTGATTGCCGCCACCAGAACGCCGCGGAACTGGCCATCCGGATCGAGCAAGCGGGTGCTGACATAGAAAGTCCATTCGCCATCGACGCGCGCCCGTTCCGGCACCGAGATAAACAGCTCGTCGCTGGCGCCCTCGGCAAAGTGTCGATAAAAGGAGCGCCGGCTCATCGAAAGTCCGCGCACGAAGTCGGCGCGCGACGAATTGACGCCGAGGCCGTCGCGATTGACGACAAAGATCGATTTGACCTGTGGCAGGCCCGAGGCGCGCGCCCGCAGCAGCAACTGCACGGGAAAACTTTCGAGACTGAGGCTGCTCCCGAGATCGTCGGACAGCCGCTCCTGCGCGGCTTTCAGGACCAGCGCGACGCCCTCGAAAGTGCGTGTCGTCTGCTCGGCAAGAATGCGATTGAGACCGGAAATCTCGCCTCTGGCATGGGCCAGCTCCCGCTGGCGCAGGTCGAGCACCAGGATACCGGTCGCCACCAGCGCCAGCACCACCATCAGCCCGGACAGCAAGCGCAGGACCCGGGCGGTGGCACCGGGCCGGGGGACATTGTTGAGGCCGATCAGTCTAAGCAGCAAGTTACCCCAAAATCCGGGGGCTACCCGGCCATTGACCGGGCGTTTCCTGCCGCTTCCCGGTCCGACTTGACAAGATGGCGGACGGTTGCGTCAAGAGGTCGTCCGCGGCCGCAAACCCTGTCGTCGCTCAGGGCAACTGGGTCAGATAGTTGGTGATGGCGACGATGTCTTCGTTCTTCAAACCGGCCGTGGCAATCGCCATCATCTGGCTGTTGCGCACGCCGGTCATGTCGCGGTAGCGGGTAATCGAGGTCTGCAGATAGGGAATCTTCTGCCCGGCCAGGCGGGGGATGGTTTCGTTGCCGCGCGCCTGCTCGCCGTGGCAGCGCACGCACAGCTTGCCGAACAGTTCCTTGCCGTGCGCCGCCTGGGCGGCGTTGGCCGGCGACGGCGGCACCGGCATGCTGGAATAATAGGTGGCCGCCTGGACGCGCTCGTCGTCCTTGAGCACCTTGATCAGACCCTGCATGAAGGCATCCTTGCGTTCGCCGGCGCCGAACTTGCGGATCTGCTCCAGCAGGTAGGCGGGATTCTGGCCGGCCAGGTTGGGCACGTCCGGCGTCTTGCTGATGCCTTGTTCGCCATGGCAGTTGGAGCAGAAGAAAGTGACTTTCTTGCCGGCATCGATCGCCGCCCGCAAAGCCACCGGGTCGGCCTGCAGCGCCTTCAGCTTGTCCTGGACGGATTGCTCCGCCACCGCACCGCCACACGCCATCAACAGCCCCGCCGCCAGAATGAATACCCGCATTACATGTCCCCCCGAGAAGGCGTAATTATGCCGTTCCGCCCACTGTCAGTCCATCTATCCGTAATGTCGGCTGGCCGACGCCGACCGGCACGCTCTGCCCGTCCTTGCCGCAGGTACCGACGCCGGGATCGAGCTTGAGATCATTGCCGATCATCGACACCTTGGTCATCGCGTCCGGACCGTTGCCGATCAGCGTCGCCCCCTTGATCGGCCGCGTGATCTTGCCGTCCTCGATCAGGTAGGCTTCGCTCATCGAAAAGACGAACTTGCCGCTGGTGATATCGACCTGGCCGCCGCCGAAATTGGCGGCGTAGATGCCCTTCTTCACCGAGGCGATGATTTCCTGCGGATCGTGCGGCCCGGCCAGCATCATGGTGTTGGTCATGCGCGGGATGGGCAGGTGGGCGAAGGATTCGCGACGCCCGTTGCCGGTCGGGGCGACGCCCATCAGGCGGGCATTCAGGCTGTCCTGGAGGTAGCCCTTGAGGATGCCGTCCTCGATCAGCACGGTGCGCTGGGTGGTGTTGCCTTCGTCGTCGATGTTCAGCGAACCGCGGCGGTCGGCGATGGTGCCGTCGTCGATCACGGTGACGCCCTTGGCGGCGACGCGCTGGCCGACCCGGCCGCTGAAGGTCGAACTGCCCTTGCGGTTGAAATCGCCTTCCAGGCCGTGACCGACCGCTTCGTGGAGCAGGATGCCAGGCCAGCCCGAACCGAGCACGACGGTCATCTGGCCGGCCGGCGCCGCTTCGGCATGCAGGTTGGTGACCGCTTGGTGGACCGCTTCGTGGGCATAGCGCTGGAGCACTTCGTCGGTGAAATAGGCGAAATCGAAACGGCCGCCGCCCCCGGCACCGCCCTGTTCGCGCTTGCCGTTTTCCTCGACGATGACCGACACCGAGCAGCGGACCAGCGGCCGGATGTCGGCGGCCAGCCGGCCGTCGGAACCGGCCACCAGGATGACTTCGTATTCGCCGGCCAGCGAAGCCATGACCTGGACGACGCGCGGATCGATGGCGCGGACGAAGCCTTCCAGGCGTTCGAGCAGCTTGACCTTGGCTTCGGCCGGCAGCGAGGCGATGGGATCGTGTGGCACGTAGAGCCGGTGCGCCGCCGCCCCATGTTTCAGGTGCGGCAGGTTGCCGTTCTGCCCGGCGGCGGCGATGGCGCGGACGGCGGTGGCGGCATCGCCCAGGGCGCCGGCACTGATGTCGTCGGAGTAGGCGAAGGCGGTCTTTTCGCCGGAAATGGCGCGCACGCCGACCCCCTGGTCGATATTGAAGCTACCCGACTTGACGATGCCTTCGTCCAGGCTCCAGCCCTCGGAACGGGAATACTGGAAATAAAGGTCGGCGTAATCGACCCGGTGCGTCAGGATCTGGCCGAAAGTGCGTGTCAGGTCGCCTTCCGTCAGCGAAAAGGGGGCGAGCAGCAGGGATTCGGCCTGGGCCAGGGCGCTGGGGTGTTTCATGAGTTCTCCAAAAGACTTTTCAACGCAGAGGCGTGGAGTGTCGCAGAGAACAAGGCAGTTTTGCTGTTCTCCGCGTCGTTGCGCCTCGGCGTCAATAAATTCGTCATTACAATTTCCGATGGGCGAGCGCCGGCAAACTCTCGCGGATTTCGGCGATCCGGGCATGATCGAGGTCGGCGATGACGACACCCGGCCCCTGCTGCTTGCGGTCGAGAATCTCGCCCCAGGGGTCGACGATCATGCTGTTGCCGTGCGTCTGGCGGCCGTTTTCATGGCGGCCGCCCTGGCCGACCGCGAGCAGGTAGCACTGATTCTCGATAGCGCGGGCGCGCAGCAGGATTTCCCAGTGCGCCCGGCCGGTGGTATCGGTGAAGGCGGCCGGCATCAGGATCAGGTCGACCGGCGCCAGCGCCCGGTAAAGTTCGGGGAAGCGCAGGTCGTAGCAGATCGACAGCGCAATGCGGCCAAAAGGGGTCTCGACGGCGACCGGGGTATCGCCCGGCTCGATGAAGGCCGCCTCGTTGTAGGACTCCTCGCCCTTTTTGAAGCCGAACAGATGGATCTTGTCGTAACGCGCCACGCAGTCGCCGCCGTCGTTGAAGAGCAGGCAGCTGTTGCGCATCAGGTGCGGCTGGGCGGTGGCCAACGGGATGGAACCGGCGACGATCCAGACATCGTGGCGGGCGGCCGTGGCCGCCAGCCAGTCCTGGATCGGGCCGTTGCCGTAGGCTTCGCGAGCCCGCACCCGGTCGGCATCGGCAGCGCCGATGATCGGGAAATATTCCGGCAGGGCGACCAGTTGCGCGCCCTGGTCGACCGCCTCGGCAACCAGGCGCCCGGCGGTTTCCAGGTTGTCGGCGACACGCGGCCCCGACACCATCTGCAAGGCCGCGATGCGGCAATTCTGCTTGTTCACGGCGGGGTTTCCTCTTCCGTTTTCGGTTTGCTGTCGGTGCCGGCGGCGCCCGCCTTGTCCACCTTGGGGTCGCTCCAGCTGCCCGTCACATGATAGCGGTAGCTGAACAGGCGATTGAGCGGATTGGGCAGCATCGTATTGGCGAGCAGCGTCGCCGCCCCGACCACCGGATGGACCAGGGCGACGCCGACCGCGGCCGCATTGCCGATTTCCGGGCGGACGATGACCCGCAGGTCCTGGGTTTCCGCCTTGAGGTCGGTTTCGCCCTGCATTTCGATCTGCGCCGCCGGCCCCTTGATGCGCAGCGGCTCGGTCGTCCGCATGACGCCTTTCTTCACCGTCAGGGCGCCGTTGATGCTGTCGAAAGCCAGGCCATCGCTGAAAATGTCGCGGAAATCGAGGGTCAGCCGACGTGGCAGGGACTGCAGGGAAATCAGGCCGAGCAGCTTGCCGACGCCCGGCTCCAGCTTGTTGAACTGGCCCTTCTCGGCACTGACCGTCAGCTGGCCGGCCAGCGACGGGTAGTGGATGCCGGTCAGCGGCCCGTTCCACTGCAGGTCGCCGCTCAGCCGGGCGGTGCCGCGGCGCACGGCATCGGCATAGCCGAGGCGGCCGAGCAGCTTGCCGACATCGCGGGCGGTCAATTCAAAATCGAGGCGTGTCTGGTGGCTGCCGGTATTCAGCCAGGTCGCCTTGCCTTTCAGCGCGCCATCCGGGTTCTGCAGGCTGAGCAGATCGAGCTGCCAGGCGCCCTTGTCGTTGCGGGCCTTCACTTCGAGTTTGCCGAGCGCCTTGTCGCCGATCGAGAAATCATCGACCACCAGGCTCATCCCGGGCAGCGAATTGAGCAAGCTGCTGTTTTCGTCGCCGGCGCCGACCTCGCTCGCCGGGCGAATCGCCAGGCGCTTGAAATTGCCCTCGACCCAACCTTCGCCGGCGCTGCGCCAGAAGATGTCGCCGACCGCCTCGCGGGTATTGAGGCCGATCTGCCAGCCGCCGTCGCGCGGTCGCAGCGTCGTGTCGAGCTGGTTGTAGTCGCGGCCGAGCAGGTGCAGTTTCGCCGTCTTCAGGGTCACCTGGCTGAGCGCCAGGCCGCCGCCGTTACCGTTGCCGCTGTCGCCGGCGGCCCCTTCCGGCAGGTAGTTCCGCCAGGCGTCGGCATTGATCTGCGGCAGCGCGACGCGGATCGCCAGCCCCTTGTCGGGCAGGCGCAGGTCGGCCTCGCCGACGGCGAAGACGCCGCGCTCCCAGTTGCCCTGGCGGCGGACGATCAGGCCCTGCGCCACCTTGCCGAGCGTGATCCGGTACTGTTCGCGCGCCGCATCCGGCGCCGTGCGCTCGATGCGCAGTGGCAGCGGCGTTCCGGCGCTCTTGTTGAGCGGCTCGGGCAAGGGCGAGCTGACGCCGAGCAGGTCGGAATCGATGACAAAATCGGCATTGCGCCGCCGGATATTGATATCCGCCTTCCAGGCGCTCTTGCCGACCAGGTGATTGGTCAGCGGAAAGCCGAAATGCTGGCTGACTTCGGCGATGTTGGCCATCCCCGTCGCCAGCACGCCGACCTTGTCGGCGACGCTCTTCACCTGCACCTTGAGCGGCCCGCCGAAAATCCGGCCGGCAATGTCCTGGGCGACGATGCTGTTCTCGGTGAGCAGCAGCCGGCCATTGACCTGGGTCAGCGGCGGCAGGCCGGCGAGCGGTTGCAGCTGGTTGTTCTGGAAGCGGTAGTCGCCGCGCATCCGGGTATCCAGCGCATGGCGCAGCGGAATGTCGAGTTCGAGGTCGAGCCGGCCATTGCCGATGGCTTTCATGCCTTCGGTGAAATGATCGATTTTCTCGGTCACCGGGCTCTGGTCGATGAAGCGCAGGAATTCCGCGGTCGGCCCCTGGGCGACGCCGCGCACGAGCAGGATTTCCTCATGCGATTCGAAATCGGGAATATCGACGCTGACCGCCGACAGGCGGGCGCCGAGAATGCTGCCCTGGCTCGCTTTCACTTTCATGCCGACGCCGAAGCTCATCTCGCCGGCAATGTTTTCGATCACCGGCCAGCCCGGCGCGTAGTCGATTTTCGTATCGGCCGCCTTGGCGGTCACCAGGAACTTGCCGCCCTTGCCGTCGCGGAAGGGGAAATCCTTGAGATCGCCCTGCAGCACCAGCTTGCCGTCGTAGCCGCGCCCGCCGACGATGCCGCGACGCAGCCAGGCGCGGGCATTGGCATTAACGGCATGCGGCATGTAGCGCCAGACGGCGGCGCCGTCGGCGCGGTCGACATTGGCCACCAGGTCGATTTCGCCCGGCCCCTGGCCGCTGTAGCGGTAAGTGCCGCGGGCCGAACCGGCGGCATCCGGGCCGGCGAACTCGAGCTTGTCGAGCTTGATATCGACCGTCTGGCCGACTTTCCAGCTGGCCTTCGCCTTCAGCGCGTCGAGGGCGATGTCGGGCTCCGGAAAGACGGCGGGCAGCGACAGGCCGGAGACCCCGGAATCGAGCACAAGGTCGCCCCCCTTTTCGGTCGCGTCGAGCTTCCCGGAAAGGCCGCTGGCGCCGGGAAAATAGCCGCCCGCCACCAGGCCGAGCTGATCGAAGCCGGCTTTCAGCGAATAGCGTTTCAGTTCGTCGCCATCCAGCCCCCAGGTGGCGCGCAATTCGGTGATCCGCCCCTGTGGCCGATGCTTCTGCAGCAATTCGCGGCTTTTCGCGTCGAGCGGCACGTGGGCGGCCAGGCGGCCGAGCACGCCGAGATCGAGGAAACTGGCGCTGGCGCTCCCCCGGACCAGGCCGGTTTTCTGATTCTGCCGCCATTCGGCGCGAAAATCGGTGGGCGCCACCCGGCTGCCGTCCACGGTCAGCAATTCGACCTTGTGGCCGCTCAGCGCCCACTCGTTGGCCTGGTAATGGCCTTCCAGCCGGCCGCGCATGCTGGCCAACTCCAGTTCGGGCAGGTTGCGGCCGAGACGGATGCGCACCTCCTCCAGCGCAAAATCGGTGGTCAGGGCACCGCTGCCCTTGTCCAGATCGCCCCAGACGCGCAGGGCGCCACGTCCCTGCGGCAGATGGATGGGGTAGTCGAGCCAGTTGCGCCAGCCGGCGAGATCGGCGTAATCGACTTCGACAAAGAGTTTTCCCGAGAGATTTTCCAGCAGTTCGCCGAGGCCGCCCGTCACTTCGCCGCGGATGTCGATGCGCGACGCCAGGCTGGCCGGCGGTGCCGCCGAAAGGCCGAAACGGTGCCGGCGACCGCTGTTGTCGAGGCCGAACTGGAGGTCTTCGAGGACCAGCGGCGGCGCGTTGCGCAAGCGGTCGTCCCAGACGATGGTCGCATTGCGGACGCGGATGTGCTTTTGCTCGAGCACCCACTCGGCGAAGGACGGATCGCTTTCCGTCTCGGTTTCCATGCCGGCGATACTGATCTTGCCGTTGGTTTCACGCCGCACATGCAGCACCGGCGCATCGAAGGCGAGCAGTGAAAGCATCGGCCGCAGACGCCACAGCGACTGCCAGGAGAGCACGCTTTCCACCCGGGCCAGCGAAAAGGCCGGCGCCCCCTGGCGGTCGGAAACCAGCACATCGTCGAGCACCAGTTCGGGATTCAGGCCGTGCCAGAGCGCTTCGATACGGCCGATGCGCACCGGCTGGCCCACCGCCTGTGACGCGGCGCGCTCGATTTCCGCCTGGTAGTCGCCGACCTGCGGCAGGATGGCGTAACGCAGGACCAGCACCAGCGCGGCAAACGCCAGCCACAGCGCGAACAGGCTCCAGCCGAGCAGTCGCCAGCCGCGCCGGGCGCCCGGCCGGAACAACCAGGGCCACAACCAGTGCAGTCGATGATAGGCAGCCGCCCGCACGTCCTGACGATGCTCGGGGCTATTCACGCGTCAAACCGTTTTGCCAGAATGGGTAATAGATCACTACAATCGAAAGTCTGCGAAACGAGCATTCTAACCTTTTCGGTATTCGTGCCGATTCGAATCGATCATGTCCCCCAACCTCCCCGCCGCCTGGCACCCCGCCCTCGCCCACAGCCGCTATCTCGACCAGCAGCTGCAGGCGCACCCGGAACTGATTCCCGAACTGCAGGCCACTTGGCAACAGCCGCTCGACGAAGAATTGCTGCAGACATCGCTGCGCCGCGACTTCGCCGACGACGAGGCGGTCAAGTCGACCTTGCGCCGCCTGCGCCACCGCGCCATGGCCCACCTCGTGCTGCGCGACTTGGGCGGCCTGGCACCGCTCGCCGAGATCGTCGAGAGCATGACCCTTCTCGCCGACGTCACCACCAATTTCGCCCTCGACTACTATCACCGCCAGCTCGTCGCCAGCTACGGCGAGCCGCTCGACCGGGCCGGCCGGCCGCAGCGCCTGCTGGTCATCGGCATGGGCAAGCTGGGCGGGCGCGAGCTGAATGTCTCGTCCGACGTCGATTACATTTTCGTCTATCCGGAAGAAGGCGACACCGCCGGCCCGAAGCGTATCGAGAATTTCGACTTCTTCAACCGCCTCGGCAAGCGCGTCATCGCCGCCCTCGGCGAACTGACCGGCGACGGCCAGGTTTTCCGCGTCGACATGCGCCTGCGCCCGAACGGCGACTCCGGGCCGCTGGTCTGCTCGCTCGATGGGCTGGAAAATTACTTCATCACCCAAGGCCGGGAATGGGAGCGTTACGCCTGGATCAAGGGGCGGACCATGAATGCCGGCGCCAACCTGCAGCCGGAATGGGTGACGGCGATGCAGAAAATCGCCCGTCCTTTCGTCTTCCGCAAATATCTCGACTTCGGCGCCATCAACGCGATGCGCGACCTGCACGCCCAGATCCGCCGCGAAGTAGCGCGCAAGGACATGGTCGACCACATCAAGCTCGGCCCCGGCGGCATCCGCGAAATCGAATTCATCGCCCAGGTCTTCCAGCTGATCCGCGGCGGCCGCGACCCGGCGCTGCAAATCCGCCCGACCCTGTCGGTGCTGGCGCTGCTCGTCGAGCGCAAGCTGCTGCCGGCCGCCACCGAACAGGAACTGCGCGAAGCCTATGTCTTCCTGCGCCGCCTCGAACACCGCCTGCAGTATGTCGAGGACAAGCAGACGCACATGCTGCCGGAAGACGCCGCCGCCTGCGCCAGCATCGCCCACAGCATGGATTTCCCGGACTGGGGCTCGCTGCTCGCCGTGCTCGACGCCCACCGCGACAGCGTCAGCCGGCATTTCGAAGCCGTCTTCTCGGACCCGGAAGCCGGCGAACATGCCCTGACCGGCCTGTGGATGGGGCAACTCGACGACGAAACGGCAATCGAGGCCTTCGGCAATCTCGGCTTCCGCCAGCCGCGCGAAGCGATCGCCCGCCTCAATGAACTGCGCGCCTCGGGCCGCTACCAGCAATTGCCGGCCAGCAACCGCTCGCGCCTCGATGCCGTCGGCCCGCGCCTGATCGAAGCGGCCAGCGCCACCGCCGCCCCCGACACGACGCTGACGCGCGGCCTCAGCTTCCTCGAGGGCATCGCTCGGCGCGGCGCCTACCTGGCGCTGCTGCAGCAATATCCGATGGCGCTGCGCCGTGTCGCCGACATGATCTGCGCCTCGTCGTGGGCGGCCGACTATCTGAACCGCCACCCGCTGCTCCTCGACGAACTGCTCGATCCGCGCCTCTACGACATGGCTACCGACTGGGCCGCTTTCCGCGCCAATCTGCAGCGCAGCCTGGCCGAAAATGTCGACGACACCGAGCGCGAGATGGACATCCTGCGCGAAATGCACCATGCCCAGATCTTCCGCCTGCTGGCCCAGGACCTGGCCGGCCTGCAGACCATCGAGCACCTCTCCGACCACCTCACCGAACTGGCCGACACCATCGTCCAGGAAACCTTGCCCCTGTGCTGGCAGGCGATCAAGAAGCGCCATTGCCCGACGCCGAAATTCGCCGTCATCGGCTACGGCAAGATGGGCGGCAAGGAACTCGGCTATGCCTCCGATCTCGACCTGGTTTACCTCTTTGACGACCCGGCGCCGGAAGCCGAGGAAAACTACGCCCGCCTCGGCCAGCGCCTGAATAGCTGGCTGTCCAGCCAGACGCCGGCCGGCATCCTGTTCGAAACCGACCTGCGCCTGCGCCCGAACGGCGACTCCGGCCTGCTCGCAGTCTCGGTCGATTCCTTCCGCGACTACCAGCTGAAGCACGCCTGGGTCTGGGAACACCAGGCGCTGACCCGCGCCCGCTTCGTCGCCGGCGATCCGGCGGTCGGCGCCCGCTTCGAGGCAATCCGCAACGAGATCCTCTGCCAGCCGCGCGATCTCGCGACGCTGCGCGACGAAGTCGTCGCCATGCGGCGAAAAATGCTCGAGGCGCACGCTTCCAACAGCGAGCAAGAATTCGATCTCAAGCAGGACCCGGGCGGCATCATCGATGTCGAGTTCATCGTCCAGTACCTGGTGCTCGGCCATGCCAGCGAACACCGGCAGTTGACCGGCAATCTCGGCAATATCGCCCTGCTCGGCATGGCCGCCGGACTCGGCCTGATCCCGGCCAACGAGGCGGCAGCGGTCGGCAACGCCTACCGCGAGTACCGCCGCCTGCAGCACGCCAAGCGCCTTTCGGCCACGCCCAGGGCGCATGTCGAACGCGAAGCGGTCGCCCGCCACATCGCGGCAGTCGATGCCCTGTGGCGCAGCGTTTTCGGCGACCGCACGGCGCCGGCCAACTAGCCGCACCGACTTCCCGGCAAGGGCAGGCCAAGGCGGAGCGGATAAGGGCTTGCCCTTATTTGACGCTCCGCCGGTGATGCCTTAGGGTGCGGGTCCGCGCATCGGCCGAACGCCAAGCTGTCGTCCGACGTCGCCTCACCCCCGCCGATGACTCCAAAAAACGCTACTCCCCGCTACCGGACAGATCTGCCCGGGCTGGCCTTGACGGCCATCGGCCAATTGCTGCTGGTCAGGATCGCCCTCGCCTTCTACGCGGCCAACGACATGGCGGCGGTGTTCTGGCCGGTTGCCGGGGTGTCGCTGGCGGCCGTCCTGCTGGGCGGTCGCAAATTCGCGGTGGCGATTTTCATCGGCATCGCGGCCGGTACGCTGTGGGCCGGCGCGACGCCCGTCGCGGCAACCCTCGATGCCCTCGGCAGCGTCGTCGAAGCCCTGTTCGCCAGCTGGCTGTTATCGAAAAGCGACGGTTTCGACCGCGACCTGCGCTCGGCTCGCGACTACTTCCGCCTGTGTTGCCCGGCCGCCGCACTCAGCGCCTTCGCAGCCGCCACGATCGGCGTCGCCGGCCTGTTGCTGAGCGGCCGGATCGAAGCCGGCGCCGCGTGGAGCGAATTCGCCCGCCACGGAATGGGCGACCTGCTCGGCATCGTCGTCGTCACGCCCCTGATCCTGGTCTGGCGCAAGCCGCCATGGCTGCCGCGCCACTCCCGGCTGGAAGGCGCGGCCCTGGTCGCCGCTTCCTTCCTGCTCGGGCAGATCGTCTTCGTGGACTGGTTCGTTACCGGCCTGGGCCAGGTCATTCACGGCTACTGGATGTACCTGATCGTTTCCTGGGCAGCCGTCCGCCTCGGCATGCACGCGGTCCTCGCCGTGCTGCTGCTCAGCACCGTGCAGGCCCTGTTCGGCGTTGCCGGCGGGCTCGACGTCTTCGGCAACGATCTCGGCCGGGCGCTGCCGGTCAATTTCTGGACCTACATGATAACGCTGTCGGCTGTCGGCATTTCGCTGGCCATCGTCTTTGCCGAACGCAAGCAGGCCGAAGCAGAATTGCGCAAACTGTCGCTGGCCGTCGCCCAAAGTCCGGTCAGCATCATCATTACCGACCTCGGCGGCCGCATTGAGTACGTCAACCCGGCCTTCACGCGGGTGTCGGGCTACTCCCCGGCCGACATCCTGGGGCAGACCCCGCGCCTCCTCCAATCCGGCCAGACCCCGGCGCAAAGCTACCGGCATCTATGGAGCACGCTGCTGGCCGGTCAGATCTGGGACGGCGAATTCGTCAATCGTCGCAAGGACGGTACCGACTACATCGAGGCCGCCACCATTTCGCCGCTACGCCAGGCCGATGGCCGGATCACGCACTATGTCGCGGTGAAGACCGACATCACCGAGCGCCAGCGCATGATCGCCAAGCTGCGCGCCAGTGAAGAAAGCCTGCGCCTGGCGAAAAATGCCGCTGGCCTCGGCATTTATGACTACAACGTCACCAATGGCACGGTCGAATGCGATGAGCGGACCCGCGAGCTCTGGGGTATCGCCCCCGACACCGCGCTCGGCTGGTGCAGTTTCCTCGACCATGTCCATGCCGCGGATCGCCCGGCGACGCAGGCGGCGATGGAGCGGGCCACCGACCCACGGGGCAACGGCGAATACGCCGCCGAATACCGGGTCATCCGCCCCGACACCGGCGAGAACCGCCACCTGAAGACCAATGGCCAGGTGTTGTTCGCCGCCGGCTACGCCGTCCGCCTGGTCGGTACCGTCAAGGACATTTCCGGGCGCAAGCAGCTGGAACGGGAGGTCCAGGAGCGGCGCAGCGCGCTGGAAGTCCTGGTCAGCCAGCAGGTCGCCGCCCAGACGGCGGCCGCCATCGCCCATGAATTGAACCAGCCGCTGGTTTCAGTGTCTGCCTACAGCGAGGCAGCACTGCGCATGTTGCGCGGCGGCAGCAAGAATCCGGAAAAACTGGCGCACGCCATCGAAGGCGCCATGGAACAGGCCCAGCGGGCCGGGCGGACATTGCATGAACTGCTGGATTTCCTCTACGAGGGAGATGCGCCGGCCGAACCGCTGGACCTCAACAGCGTCGTGCGGGATGCGCTGGCCATCGCGGAAGAAGGCGGCTACAGCGGATTCCGGGCGGCGGTCGAGTTGGAGGCGGATTTGCCGGCCGTGCTGGCCAACCGCCTGCAATTGCAGAAGGTGCTGGTGAATTTGATCCATAACGGCGTCGAGGCGATGCGCCACGCCGGCATGGCCGATGCGACGATCAACATCAGGGTACGTTCGCTGAGGGAGAAAGGAATGGCCCAGCTAACGGTCCAGGACAGCGGCCCCGGGCTGCAGGCGACGACGGCGCACCGCGTCTTCGATCCCTTCTTCACCACCAAGCCGCAAGGCATCGGACTCGGCCTGGCAATCAGCCGCGCCCTGATCGAAGCCCACGGCGGCCAATTGTGGAACGATCCCGACGCCTCGCCCGGCGCCAGCTTTCACTTCATTCTGCCTTTCGCCCCATGAACGACAGTCCGACCGTCTTTGTCATAGACGACGATCCTGCCGTCCGCGACTCCCTGGCCCTGCTCCTTGAAGAAGTGGGCATTACCGTCGAGGCCTTTGCCAGCGGCGACGCCTTCCTGGCGGCCGGCCGCCAGCAGCCGGGCAGTTGTGCCGTGGTCGATATGCGGATGCCGGGCATGGACGGCATGCAGTTGCAGGCCGAACTGGCCCGCCGCGGCATCCCGCTGCCGCTGATTTTCCTGACCGGCCACGGCGACATCCCGATGAGCGTCCGGGCGATCAAGGCCGGCGCCGTCGATTTCCTGACCAAACCGATCACCGGCCAGGCCCTGCTCGAAAGCGTGCAGGCGGCGCTGGTCGAAAGCGAAAAGCAAAGCCGGCTGGCGGAAGCCAGCCAGACGGCCAGTACGCGCGTCGCCAGCCTGACCGAGCGCGAACACCAAGTCATGCTGCTCGCCGCCGAGGGGCTGCACAACAAGGAAATCGCCCGGCAACTGGGCATCAGCCACCGGACGGTGGAAATCCACAAGGCGCGCATCATGCTCAAGACCGGTGCCGAAAGCCTGCTCGAACTGGCCCGCATCGTCGAGGCGAGCGGCCTGCGCCGCTGACCCGTTGCCTGCCGCGACGGCGGGCGGCAGGCCGAGCGGCCGGTCGATACGTGCTCACGCGTATTCATCCGGTCTTCGGCAAACTTTAACATCCACGCATATTCCGGTACGGGCCGGAGCAACTCGCGGCGGCGCCGGATATCCAGCCGCTCAGCCCAGCGTGATGGAAAAAGGGGACCCAGCATGAGGATCAACCTGATCGACAAAGACGGCGTCTGCCACCTGGTATTCACCGGCTGCCTGACCTTCGAGTTCGCACGCGAACTCGAAGACCGGATCATCGACGCCATGCGTCGCTATGACCGCTTTCGGCTCGATCTGTCGGCGGTCAGCGAAATCGACCTTTGCGGTCTCCACCTGCTGCGCATCCTGGATACCCTGGGCGGCGCCAAAGTGGAAACCATCGCCGGTTCGCCGGTGGTGGAAATGGCCGAAAGACGCTTGCTCGCCAGCCCGCGCGCCAACTGGCTGCGGGGTAGACGCGACGAGCACGGCAGCGTGCAGCAGGCCGCCTAACCGCTGCCAACAGCGCGCCCGATCAACGGCCGGCGCCGCACGAGGGGCGCCGGGCAAAAATCATTTTTTCAATGCATCACGGATTTCGCGCAGCAGCAGGACGTCTTCCGGCGTGGCCGGCGCTTCCGGTGCTGGCGCGGGCGCTTCGGTCGGCCGCAAACGGTTCATCTGCTTGATCATCAGGAAAATGATGAAGGCGAGGATGATGAAATTGACCAGGATGGTCAGGAAGGAACCGTAGGCGAAAACGGCGATGCCGGCCTTCTTGAGGTCGGCCAGGGTGCTCAGGTTGTTCGGGTTGTCGCCGAGCACGATCAGCAGGTTGGAAAAATCGAGCTTGCCGACAACGCGGCTGACCAGCGGCATGATCAGGTCGCCGACGATGGAATCGACAATCTTGCCGAAGGCGCCGCCGATGATGACGCCGACCGCCAGATCCATGGCGTTGCCCTTGACCGCAAATTCCTTGAATTCCTGCAGCATTCCCATTTTTATTCTCCGTTGTGATTATGCGACACGGGCATTATTTGCAGCGAAGCGGAACAGCGTCAAGCCGCAATTGATATTTCAGGCTTTCTTGGGGAAGGCGCGGCCCAGACGCTCTGCCGCCGCCAGCAAGGTTTCCTCCCGTTTCGCGAAACAAAAGCGAATCACCTTGTCATCGCGACCATCGGCCTGGAAGGCCGAGACCGGGATCACGGCGACGCCGACTTCGCGGGTCAGCCACTCGGCGAAAGCGCGGTCCGGCAGGTCGGAAAGGCCGGCATAGCTGGCCAGCTGGAAATAGGTGCCGCGACAGGGCAGCAGCGTGAAAGGCGTGGCCGCCAGCAGGGCGCGGAAGAAATCGCGCTTTTCCTGGTAGAAGGCGGCCAGGCCGAGATGGCGGGAGGCGTCCGCCATGTAGTCGGCAAGCGCCAGTTGCGAGGGGCCATGCACGGTGAAGACGTTGAACTGGTGCACCTTGCGGAACTCCGCCATCAACTCGGCGGGGCCGACCACGTAGCCGATTTTCCAGCCGGTGATGTGATAGGTCTTGCCGAAGCTGGACACGACGATGCTGCGCGCCGCCAGTTCCGGATGGCCGCACAGGCTGGCGTGTGGCTCGCCGTCGAACAGGATGTGCTCGTAGACCTCGTCGGAAAGAATGACGATGTCGGTACCGCGCACCAGTGCCGCCAACCGGTCGAGATCGGCGGCGGTGAGCAGGCTGCCGGTCGGGTTGTGCGGCGAATTGACGATGATCATGCGCGTCTTCGGCGAGATCAGTGCCTTCACCGCCGCCCAGTCCGGCGCGTAGCCGGGGAATTTCAGCTGGGCGTAGATCGCCGTGCCGCCGACGGTTTCGATGGCCGGCACGTATGAATCGTACACCGGCTCGAAAACGACAACTTCATCGCCCGGCCGGACGAAGGCGGCGATCGCCGTGAAAATTGCCTGCGTCGCGCCGGCCGTGACGGTAACTTCCGACTCGACATCGAAACGCGTGCCGTACAGCGCCGCCACCTTGTCGACAATGGCCTGGCGCAGTTCGGGCATGCCGGCCATCGGCGCGTACTGGTTGCGCCCGGCCAGCATGTGGCGATGCACCGCGTCGAACAGTGCCGGCTCGGCCTGGAAATCAGGGAAACCCTGGGCCAGATTGACGGCACCGCATTCGGCGGCCATTTTCGACATCACGGTAAAGATCGTGGTCCCCATGTCGGGGAACCTGTAATGGACGGCAAGCCTCCGGTTTTCTGTCATTCGAGCAGCCTCAAGGAAAAGGAGCGAGCGCTGCCAAGCGACGGCGCTGCCCATGCCGCCATTGTTGAAGAAGCCGGCGGCGCGATCAAGAAGAACCTTCTCCGATTCGTGCCGCCGCGGACGCCCGGCTATGACTTTCCGCCTAGATACTGCTACCCTGTCAGCCACCAGCCAGTGCCACCCGGAACAACATGCACAGATTCCTCCTCGATCGCCGCTACTGGCTCGTCCCGGTGGCCTTGTGGAGCGCCATCGTTCTCGCTTCGCTGGCCTGGAACCTGTTCGTGATCCAGCGCCAGGTATTCGATCTGAGCACCAGCGAGGCGCGCGAAGTGTTCCACATGATGGATGCCATGCGCCTGTGGAACGCCCGCCACGGCGGCGTCTACGCCAAGCTGACCGGGGACACCCCGGCCAACCCCTATCTCGACGTGCCCAACCGGGACGTGGAAACCCGCGACGGCATGCGCCTGACCCTGCTCAACCCGGCCTACATGACCCGTCAGGTGACGGATACGGTACGCGAACTAACCGGCGTCCAGGTCCATATGACCAGTCTCAAGCCGATCAACCCCGGCAATGCGGCCGATCCCTGGGAAAGCGGCGCGCTGAAGGACTTCGAGCGTGGTGTCGGCGAGCGCGCCGAACTGATCGAGGCCGGCGGCAAAACCGTCGCCCGCTTCATGGCGCCCTTGGTCACCCGTGAAGCCTGCCTCGACTGCCACGCCAAGCAGGGTTACAAGGTCGGCGACATCCGCGGCGGCATCAGCGTCACCCTGGATACCGCGCCGTTTGCCGAGCCGGTGCGCCAGCAGAAACGCAACTCCATCCTGGTGCACCTGGTCGGCTGGGCGCTGGTCGCCGCCCTGACCCTGTTTGCGCTGAGCCGTTCGCGCGCCCAAGTGCTCGCCCTGGGCCGGGCCAAGGACGAGCAGGAAGCGCTGGTCGAACAGCGCACCGGCGAATTGCGCCGGGAAGTGACCGAGCGCCGGCAGGCGGAAACCCGTTTGCGGCTGCTGATCAATGCTTCCGGTAACGGCATTTTCGGGCTGGCCGCCAATGGCGAATGCACTTTCATCAACCCGGTCGCCCTGCGCCTGCTCGGTCACCAGCAGGCGCAGTCCCTGCTCGGCCGCCCGATTCTCGATCTGATCACGCCGGAAGCCGCCCGCGAACAAGGGCTGCACGACGCCTTGCGCCTGGGCCAGAGCCTGCACAGCGACGACTGCCTGTTCGAGCGGGCCGACGGCACGCCTTTCCATGTCGAAATCCGCCTCGATCCCATCGACAACGACGGGGCGGCCGGCGCCGTGGTGAACTTCGCCGACATCACCGAGCGCAAGATGGCCGAAGCCACCATCTGGCACCAGGCCAACTACGACGCGCTGACCGGGCTGGCCAACCGCCGCTTGCTCAACCACCGGCTGGAGCAGATGATCACCGATGCCCGGCGCTGCCGGGAAATCATCGCCCTGCTTTTCGTGGATCTCGACGGCTTCAAGGCGGTCAACGACGCCTACGGCCACGAAGCTGGCGACTGCGTGCTGCAGGAAACCGCCCGGCGGCTGCAGACCGGCATCCGCGACAGCGACCTGGCCGCCCGCCTGGCCGGGGACGAATTCCTGATCGTGCTGCGCTACCTGGCCAGCCGGGATCACGCCGGCACCGTGGCCGGCAAGCTGCTTGAGTCGCTGACCAGTCCCTGTCGTTTTCACGGCGAGAATTTGCGGGTATCGGCCAGTATCGGCATCAGCCTCTACCCGGACGATGCGAACAACGCCGAGGAACTGGTCAAAGTCGCCGACCAGGCCATGTACCGGGCCAAGGAAGCGGGCAAGAACACCTACCGCTATTGCGACGACGAGCGTTATGCCGTCCGCTGGCCGCCGGCGACCTGAGACAGGCGGCACGCCCCGCACGCTAAAGGCGGCGCGAGACCAGCCCCCGACCAAAGCCCGGGACAACCTTCGTTATAATCGGCGCCTGATCGCCCGGTTTTGCCGGCCGCATCGGGATAGCCGCGTCAGCCCACCGGCCGGCGGCCGACTCTTCCCGGCAGCTGCCCCCCACCCACTTCTCCATTGATTCCTCAGCGATGAACATCGACGGCATTCCCACCCGCACCCTGCGCGCCCATCCCGAGCGGCGCGCCATCGACATCATCGACCAGAGCCGCCTGCCGCATGCGCTGCACTGGGTTCGCGTCGCGACGCTCGATGAGGCGGCGCACGCCATTCGCGCCATGCTGGTGCGCGGCGCGCCGCTGATCGGCGCCACCGCCGCCTACGGCCTGGCCATCGCGCTGAACGACGAGGCATCCGATACGCACCTGCGGCAGGCCGCCACTCTGCTCCGCTCAACCCGGCCGACCGCGGTCAATCTGCACTGGGCGCTGGCTCGCATGGAAACTGTCCTCACCCCGCTCGCCCCCGGGCAGCGCTGCGCGGCGGCCTGGCAGGAAGCGGCGGCTATCGCCGAAGAGGACGTCGCGCAGAATGCCGCCATCGGCCAGCACGGTCTGAGCCTCTTCCGCCGGCTGACGCCGCGTCAGGGCGAGGTGCTCAACATCATGACCCACTGCAACGCCGGCTGGCTGGCCACCGTCGATTGGGGCACGGCGCTTTCCCCGGTCTATGCCGCCCACGATGCCGGCCGGCCGGTGCATGTCTGGGTCTCCGAAACCCGGCCGCGCAACCAGGGCCTGCTTACCGCCTGGGAACTGGCCCAGCACGGCGTGCCGCATACCCTGATCGCCGACAATGCGGCCGGCCTGCTGCTGCGCCAGGGCAAGGTCGATGCGGCAATCGTCGGCGCCGACCGCATCGCCGCCAACGGCGACGTCGCCAACAAGGTCGGCACCTACCTGAAAGCGCTGGCCTGCGCCGACAACGGGGTGCCGTTCTACGTCGCGGCGCCGCGCTCGACGCTCGATTTCGCCTGCCCGGACGGCGACGCCATCCCGATCGAGGAGCGGGCCGGCGATGAATTCCGCCTGGTGCACGGTCTCGACTCCCGCGGCGTGCCGTCGGCGCTGCAGCAATTGCCGGCCGGCGAAGCCGTCGCCAACCCGGCCTTCGACGTGACGCCGGCCCGCCTGGTCAACGCCATCATCACCGAGCGCGGCGCCTGCCCGGCCAGTCGGGAAGGTCTGCTCGGCCTCTATCCGGAGGAAGCAAAATGCCATTGAAGCGCCGAGTCGCCGGGATGCGGAAAATGGTAAATCCGGCTTTCCTGAATTCGCGGCACCTGCGTGTCCCGGCGGTGAGGTGTTTTCAATGACCGCCGCACGTTCGCAACTGATTGCCACCGCCTGTGCCATGCAGCCGGCCGGCCTGAACCGCGGCACGGCCGGCAATGTCAGCGTACGCAGCGGCGACGGGTTCCTGATCACGCCGACCGGCATGCCCTATGGCGCCCTGGTCGCCGACGACATCCCGCTGATGGCACTCGACGGTTCATATCAAGGCCGGCGCAAGCCGTCCTCGGAATGGCGTTTCCACCGCGACCTCTACGCGACGCGGCCGGAAGTCGGTGCCGTGCTGCACGCCCATTCCCCTTTCGCGGTCAGCTTGGCCTGCCTGCGCTACGACATTCCGGCGTTTCATTACATGATCGCCCGTTTCGGCGGCGCCAGCATCCGGTGCGCCGACTACGCGATTTTCGGGTCGCCGGAATTATCCGCCGCCGCCCTCGCCGCCATGGATCAGCGCAAGGCCTGCCTGCTCGCCAACCACGGCCTGCTGGTCGCCGGCCGCGATCTCGACGAAGCGCTGGCCCTGGCCATCGAACTCGAAGAACTGTGCGAACAATACTGGCGCGCCTGCCAACTCGGCCAGCCGGTGCTGCTGTCGGATGAAGAAATGGCCGCGGTGCTGGAAAAATTCGCCGGCTACGGACAACAGGCATGCTGAAAAGCCCGCACAACCTGTCGCGCTGGGAACACAGCCACCGCTACGCCAGCGGCAATGCCGCCGCCGAACGCGGCACGCGGGCGGTGATGTGGATCACTGTCGCCACCATGCTGCTCGAAATCGGCGCCGGCTGGTGGTTCAACTCGATGGCGGTGCTCGCCGACGGCTTCCACATGAGTTCGCATGCGCTGGCCATCGGCCTGTCCTCGTTTGCCTACGCCGCCGCCCGGCGCTATCGCAGCGACCCCAGTTTCGCCTTCGGCACCTGGAAGATCGAGATCCTGGCCGGCTACACCAGCGCCATCTGCCTGCTCGGCGTCGCCGCCGCGATGATCTTCGGCTCGCTGGAACGGCTGTGGTCGCCGCAGGCCATCCATTACCCCGAAGCGATGGCCGTCGCCGCCTTCGGCTTGGCCGTCAACCTGCTCTGCGCCCTGATCCTCGGCGGCGCCCACGCCCACGACCACGGGCATCAGCACAACCATAACCATAACCATAACCATAACCATGACCATGGTCACCACCATCACGACGACCTCAACCTGAAAGCGGCCTACCTCCATGTCCTCGCCGACGCCGCCACCTCGGTGCTCGCCATCGCGGCGCTGGCCGGCGGCTGGCTGTTCGGCTGGGCGTGGCTCGACCCGCTGACCGGCCTGCTCGGGGCCGCACTGGTCGCCCTGTGGTCGAGAAAACTGCTGGCCCAGACCGGCCGCGTGCTGCTCGACCGGGAAATGGATGCTCCGGTGGTCGCCGAAATCCGCGAGGTAATCGGCCAGTTGCCGGCCGCCGGCCAGACCACGCTGACCGACCTGCATGTCTGGCGGGTCGGCGGCGGCGCCTATGCCTGCGCCCTCAGCCTGCTGACCCACGACGCCGGCCTGACGCCGCTGCAGGTTCGCGAGCGTCTCGCCATCCACCAGGAAATCGTACACGCCACCATCGAAATCCACCTCTGCGACGAGTGCGTGCCCGTCGCGGACGGTAAGCGCAGCTAGTAGTGCTGCTCGATCATCTGCAGCGAGCGGACATACGAATGCCTGATCTGCTCGTCGTCATAGCGATGTTGGCAGGCCACCGGGCAAGCCAGGCGGGCCAGGCAGGTTGTCCGGCAGGACGAAGCTGGTTGCTTGCGCCAGGCGACGCATTTTTCCAGTGAAAAAGCGGCGCCGTCCAGGGCGCCGCCGGGACAGGCGCTGACGCAGGCACGTCCGGCGCATTCGCTACAGGGCGAGCTGTCCGCCACGACGGCGCTCGGCGCGAAGTGGGTATCGGCCAGGACGACGGCCCGGTAGGCAAACCAGCTGCCCCAGGTCCGGTTGATGCCGATCATGAACGGCGAAGCATGATGCCAGCCGGCCAGCTTGCCCAGCGTTTGCAGGCCGATGCTGCGGCTGCCGGGATAAATCACTTGATAACGATGACCGGGCAAGTCCTCGGCAAACCAGCGATCGACCGTCGCCCGCGTGTGATCGTCGATCGGGTCCGGCGTCGCCGAGGCGGACGCCTTGACCACCTCCCACAAGGCCCGGCCGCCATGGCCGAGCAGGATCAGCTGGCGGCAGGCGCGGTCGACCACCAGCTGCCCGGCGATGTCCGGCGGCAGGTCGGCGATGTTGAAGACAGCATGCAGGTTGAGGCCGGCCGCGGCGAGCCGGGCGGCGGCGAAGGGCTGATCCGGAAGTTGGTTCAAAAGAGACCCGAAGCGATATTGATGGTCAGGGCGACCAGCGTGGTGTTGAAAAAGAAGGCCAGCACGCAATGGACCAGGCCGATGCGACGCATCGCCCGGCTGGCCAGGCTGACATCAGCGGTCTGCCCGGAAGTGCCGATGACACACGAGAAATAGAGGAAATCGCCGTAATCCGGCGCATGGCCGCCAGGAAAAACCAGGCCGCCGGGATTGCCGCGGGCTTCGCTGGCGTAGTAGTCGTGGGCGTAATGCAGCGCGAACATGACCTGGGTGAAGGCCCAGGAGGAGAGGATGGTCAGCGCCGCCAGCCCGATGTGGGCATAGCGCTGCGTGCCCTGCATGTCCTTGGCGACGGCCAGTTCGGCGACGATGGCGCCGATGGCCATGATCGCCGCGATGACCACGAGGACAAGCACGACGATGCGACCTTCATCATGCTGCAGGGCGCGGCGGCGCATTCTTTCATGCGAGGACCAGAACATTATCCGGCAGGCGAGCAGCAGGTACACGCCGGCCCCGAGGTTCCAGCCGACAATGATGCGCGTCACGTCGTGGCGGGTCAGCGAAGCGGGCAGCAGGTACGCAGTCAGTCCGCCGAGCAGGATGCACGCGAAGAGCTGCGGCCGGGCGAGCAGCAGTCGCATCGGCCACGGCCGGACGACGCGCGAGGCAGGAATATCGGGCATCCGCCTATGCTACCTCAGGCTGGCCACCAGACCGGCCGCGCTTCAGGCCAGTTCGCGGCGTTCATGCTCGACGCGGGCGATGTAGCGTTGGATGCGGTTCTCGTCGCTGAGCGGCAAACTCTCGAACTGCAGCCCGAGACGCCATTGGCGATAGCCGGCGCGCGCTTCGAGTTCAGTGAGATGCCGCAAGCGGGCGGCGAAAAACAGCGGCCGCCCCTCTTCGGGCAGAGCCAGGCGACAGCCGTCGAGCTGTACGCCGGGATAGACGCCCTCGGGCAACTGACTGGCCGACAAACCGATCCCGGACACCGAAATATCGTGCACCGGCAGATTGAGCGAAGTACCGCCCGGCAGGCGGGCCATCAACTCCAGTGGCTTGGCGCGCGGCGTTTCGATGCGAAAGTGTTCGCGGCGCTGCAGGCGGGTCAGCACCTTGGGCAGGGCCACGGCAAAGGCGGTCGCTCCCTGGAACTGGACTTCGACGGCGCGGCCGGTGACAAACTGGACCTGGATGCCGCCCGGCCGGGCGTGAAAGACATTGTGCGGGCTGGCGAGAAAGCGCCGATTGGTCTCCGGGCTGCCGCTGCAATCCAAAACCAGCCGCCCGACGTCGGGCTGGACGGCGAGCAGCGTGCTCAGGAACATTTCCTGGCCGGCCTCGAACTGCACCGAGAAAGGCGTGCTCTGCTTGGCGAAGCCGGCCAGGAAGAACTGGATGGCGGTCCGGCTGACGATATGGAAACGTTCTTCGATTTCGGTTTCCGAAAGCTGGGCAATCTGCGTCATCGGATCAGGCGTTCAGTTCCAGTACGCGGCGCAGCGATGCCGTATCGTCGCCGCCCCAGCCCTGCGCCATCAGGGCGTTGAGCTGCTGGCCGACGACTGCCGCCAGCGGCGCCGGCACGCCGCTCTGCCGCGCCGCTTCGAGGAGCAAGCCGAAGTCCTTGTGATGCAGGCGAGCTTCGATCCCCGCCGCGTAGTCGCCTCTGACCATGCGTTCGCCCATCACGTCGAGCACGCGCGACGCCGCCGAGCCGCCGGCCAGCGCCTGTTTGACGCGGGCGCCGTCGACGCCGGCCGCCGCCGCCAAGTGCAGCGCTTCGGCCGCCGCCTGGATCGCCGCCACCATGATCATCTGGTTGCAGGCCTTGGCAACCTGGCCGGCGCCGTTCGGCCCGATATGGACGATGCGCTTGCCCAGGCAGTCGAGCAGCGGCCGGACCCGTTCGAGCACCGCCGCCTCGCCGCCGAGCATGATCGCCAGCGTCGCGTCGAGGGCCCCCTGGGCGCCGCCGGACACCGGCGCATCGAGAAAGTGGATGCCTTTTTCCGCCAGCCGGGCCGCGATGGAACGCGCCATGTCCGGGGCGATGGTCGAGCAATCGACCACGACCGAGCCGGGGACAAGCCCCTCGATCAGGCCGTCCTTGCCGACGGCGACCACCTCGACGTCGGCATTCGAAGTCACCATGGTGAAGACCACTTCGCAGCAGCGGCCGAGATCGGCCGGCGTCGCGCAAACCGTCGCCGAGAGGTCGGCCGTGCTGGCCGGGCGACGCGCCCAGACGAACAGTTCGTGCCCGGCTTGCTGCAGATGCTGCGCCATCGGGCGCCCCATGGCGCCGAGGCCGATGAAACCGACTTTCATGCCTGGCCGGACAGCTGTTCGAGCAATTTCAGCACGGCGATGGAATCTTCCTCGCCCAGGCCGGAACCGACCATGGCATTGAACATCTGCGCCGTCGCCGCCGAACCGGGCAGGCAGAGGCCAAGCTCGTGCGCCGTCTGCATCACGATATTGAGGTCCTTTTCGTGCATCCAGCTCTTGAAGCCCGGCTTGAAATTTCGGTCGAGCATCCGCTGGCCGTGGTTTTCGAGAATTTTCGAAGCGGCGAAACCGCCGAGCAGCGCTTCGCGGACCTTGCCGACGTCGACGCCATTCTTGCTGGCAAAGGCGAAGGCCTCGGCGACCGCCAGCACGCCCATGCCGGTAACGATCTGGTTGGCCGCCTTGGTCACCTGGCCGGCCCCGCTGGCGCCGACATGCACGACATTCTTGCCCATGCATTCGAAAGCCGGTCTGGCCTTGTCGAAAGCCGCTTCCGAACCGCCGGCCATGATGGAAAGCGTGCCGGCAATGGCGCCGACTTCACCGCCGGAAACCGGCGCGTCGATGAAATCGATGCCGGCCGCTGCCAGTTCCTCGCCGATCTGCCGCGCCGCCGCCGGCGCGATGGTGCTCATGTCCACCGCGACCAGTCCAGGAGCCGCCCCCGACGCGACGCCGCGCATCACTTCGGCGACATCCGGCGCATCGGCGACCATGGAAATCAGCACTTCGTTGCCGCGGGCCGCTTCGGCCGGGCTGGCGGCGCCAGTCGCCCCGGCCGCCAACAGCGGCGCCATGGATTCGGCGCGGCGCGCCCAGACGGTGACGGCATGGCCGCCCTTGACGAGATTGAGCGCCATCGGGCGCCCCATGATGCCAAGGCCAATGAAACCGATCTTCATACCGCACTCCGAATCGATGAAAACGCGATTCTAGGGGCTGGGCTGCGAAGCGGCAATCGGCAAGCCCCCGCGTCGGCGACCCATCACCCCGGATGGCAAACTCCGCGAAGCTCCGGACCAGGCAACTCCGGCCATTCCGGACGCCCCGCCCATCTTCGCGGTCAGCGGAGAAGGCGGGCAGGATCACGGTCGCCACAAGCGCACCCGGAAATCGCTGAATACTCGGACTTCGCGCTGTTGATTTAGTTGCCGACAGGGTTCGCGGGTAACATCTGACGTGCAAGCTTGGCACGACTATCGGAGGTGCTTCCGTGCGCCAGTTGGAACTGAGCAAGGCTTTTACCCTGATCGAACCGGGGCCGGTGGTCCTGGTGACGACCCATGACGGGGAAAAAGACAACATCATGACCATTTCGTGGACCATGGTGATGGATTTCACCCCGATCCTTGCCATCACGACCGGTGCATGGAATTACTCCTTCGCGGCGCTGCGCAAGACCCGGGAGTGCGTCATCGCAATTCCCACCGTTGACCTGGTGGATAAGGTGGTCGGCATTGGAACCTGCTCGGGGATCGATACCGACAAGTTCGCCAAGTTCAAGCTCACGCCACTGCGCTCCAGGTTCGTCCGGCCGCCGTTGATCGAGGAGTGCCTGGCCAACATCGAATGCAAAGTCACCGACATTCTCGAACCGCACAACATTGTCGTATTGGAGGCGGTAGCCGCCTACATCGATAGCACCCGCAAGGAGAAACGTACACTGCACGCGGTGGGTGACGGCACGTTCATTGTCGACGGGCGCAGGCTCGACCGAAAGAAGATGATGGTCGCCAAGCTGCCGCCGGGCGTTTAGTTTCAGGGGGCTAACAATCGGGCCGGGATTAACCGCCGCATCGTCTCGCCAACGATTACCCGGAAACGCTGGTTGTGCAGACAAACTCCGCCCAGCAGCCCGACAATGCACCCGAGCAGGGTGTCGAAGAAACGTGCCTGTATAAGCGCTGGTGCCGGGCCATGTCCCAAGGTGGCGGCGTCGGCCAGCAAAATCGTCATCGGCGTGATGAAGATGGCAGCGAAGCCGTAGTGGCGGACGACGGCAGTCTCGATCACAAAGGCCAGCACCATCATCAAGAGGGAGATGCTCCACGTGTCGAGCGGAAGCGTAAGCAGCCCCCAGGACAGCAGCAGGCCGATGCCGGTGCCGAGCAGCCGATGCACCTGCTTGTCCCAGACAGCACGTAAGGACATGCCCTGAATTACAGCAAGGCAGCTGACCGGCACCCAGTAAGCGTTTTCCAGTTGAAGTAGTTGTGCGAGTGCCAGCGAAAGACCGACAGAAAGCCCGATGACTACCGAATCGAACACAACGAAATCGAAGGTCGGCGTTGGCAAAGGTTCGACCGGTCTAGGGTCTCGCCGCCGCAGAATATATAGGCTGTAAAAGAACGCAATCAAACATGCGAGAAGACATCCCATGGCAATCAGCCCGACTTTCAGCGGAACCTGCAGGATGTCCCCTGGCGAATAAGCGCCGATCGCCGCGGCCATGATAAAAAACAGGCTGCCCGGCACGCCTACACGATAAAAGCGGCAGACCATCGTGACGAGGATGGCGGTAAAGGTCAGTACCATCATCATGAGCGCCGGCAGAAGATGGCTCATCACCCCCAGCGCGTAACAGGCAATCATGGCGAACGCGCAAGCCATCAGCGATACCATCCGGTGATGTAGTGGCGTTTCGGGTAGATACAAGAAGACCAACCCACCGAGAGAGGAAACCAGCCCGTAGTCGATGCGATCGAAATAGGCCCCCACCAGCAACGGCAGGCCGGAGGCCAGTGCAGCCGCGAATGGCATCTGCCAAGGCCGGTCGCTTGGCCTAATGGTTGTGAGCTGGCGTATCTCCTCGCGGAGCAAGGCCAACAGGCGGCTCCACCTGATTTGGCGTGAGGTCAATCTGCTATTTCCGATTTGGACTATGTAGGGGGGAGGGTATCGCGCTTTCCCTCGCCCTCGGCTATGAATGACGGTTTTTTCTTCGACACCTTTACTTCTGAACGGCGGCTTTCAAAAGCCGCGGCGGGCTGGAATGGGTCATCCGGCAGCGTTCAAGCCAACCTCACTCCGAACAGGAAAGCTGCTACGAAGAGCGCCTTGCTTGAATTTCAGATTCCTTCTGGGGTTTTTTCGATATTGCCGCGCCAGTCAGCCATCGCTTTGTGTCATTCGCCAAGTTGGCGACCGTTTTCCGGGCATCATCCGAGTTTGCCTGCCCAGGTAAAATGGCGGCACGGGATATGGCGCTTGGCTGCATACATGCAGGCCGTCTATCGATGCAGGAGCGTATATAGTGCAAGCCTTGTTTGCCTTGTCACCTATCAAAGAAAAAGCCGGTACATAACCGAGCAACATTTTTGCCGATTCAGGAAAACCGATGAGTTTGGATGTGCGCACTATCATGCTGGTCCTTGCGGCCTTGACGCTGATGTTCTCGGGGCTACTGGCACTGGCAGGAAAGCACTCCAGCAACGTCAAAGGCGTCGGTCATTGGGCGCTTGCCAGTCTGCTTACGGCCAGTGGTTTCGGTTTTTCCTATTCATTCAGCACCACTTCGCCAAGCCTGCACTCCTGGCCGGTCATCCTGGCCTCGGTACTGATCGCCAGCGGACTTTGCCTTCAATATTGCGGCTTGCAGCGCTTCAAGGACAAGCCTGTTAACTGGAGGTTTGCTGCTGCTGCGGTCAGCGCCGTACTTATCAGCGGCCTATGGTTCACCGGGATTCACAATGATGTGATGAACCGCGCAATAGCGAATTCCATCATCTTTGCGATCATTTTTGCCGCCTGTGCCCGGGAACTCCTGATCCCCGCGGAATCTCCCCTGAGAATTGCCTATTGGCTGACGGGGATCAGCTTCGGTGCATTCTCCGTGCTTGCCTTGGCCAGAGCAGCCATCCTGTGGCAATCATCGGCCGAATCATATGGTCTTTTCCAGAACATCCCCATCAATCCCCTGACTTTTCTCGGCGTATGTCTTCTTCAGTTCAGCACCATGTTCGGCTTCGTTTTGATGCTCGATTATCGCTTGGTCGGCGAACTCGACAAGCTCGCCTCGCTGGACTCGCTGACCGGTGCCTTCAATCGGCGCCGGCTGGAAGAAGAAGCATCCAGGCTGCAAGCACGCTGCATTCGGACGGGTGACCCGATGACGGTCGTGATGATCGATGTCGATCATTTCAAGAAGGTGAATGACCGCTATGGTCATCAGGTGGGAGATGAAGTTCTGCGGCACGTAGCCAAAACAATAGGGACGGCAATTCGCGAGGACGACTATTTTGCCCGCTATGGAGGTGAAGAGTTCTGCATCCTGCTCCCGACCACCACGGAAGAGGCTGCCTATGTGCTCGGGGAACGATTGCGGCAGCTCTATGCCGACAATGCCTTCCTTTTCAATGGACAACGCCTCCGGAGCACGATCAGCATCGGGATTGCCGATTCTGTAGATGTAGGTGCCGAATTCAAGTTACTGGTACAAGCTGCCGACAAAGCCCTTTACCAAGCCAAGCAATCCGGCCGCAATCTTGTAATGCGGCACTCCACACTTCACCAGGTTTCATGAGGGACATTGGCAGCTTTGGTCCAATGGCTTCCTTGGCCGAAGCGGCCTAATGGGCATCTTAAGCGACCGCTCCACGCGGGCGCCAGCCCCTTGATCCCTGATTTCTTCAGCGCCAGCAAGGGCACGGTTCCGTCCGACACGGCTGACGGCGGCGACCAATAAAAACCGGCAGCCGGCAAAAATCAACGGCAGCAACTGTCGCCATTACTGCCCTTGACGCCCAGTCTGGCCAGCAGCTTTTCCGGCGGGCAGAAGCCGGTGAAGCCGCTCTGCAGCAGGTTGAAGCCGACGAAGGCGGTAAACGCCAGGAACCAGCGGGAAACGAAGATCGGGCTTTCTTCAAGGCCGAGGGCGAGCGAGAGCAGGATAAAAAAGCCTGCCATGATGCGGATGATGCGTTCGATGCTCATTGTTGATGTTCCTTGCGGAAAGCGGAGAAATAGAGGACGGGGATGACCACCAGCGTGAGCAGCGTGGACACCAGGATGCCGAAAATCAGGCTCAAGGCCAGGCCGTTGAAAATCGGGTCGTCGAGGATGAACAGGGCGCCGAGCATGGCGGCCAGCGCGGTCAGGGCGATCGGCTTGGCGCGCACCGCCGCCGACTGGACGACGGCTTCGGCGAAGGGCATGCCGGCGGCGACCTGGAGCTTGATGAAATCGACCAGCAAAATCGAGTTGCGGACGATGATGCCGGCCAGCGCGATCATGCCGATCATCGAGGTCGCCGTGAATTGCGAGCCGAACAGTGCATGCCCCGGCATGACGCCGATGATGGTCAGCGGGATCGGCGCCATGATGATCAGCGGCACCAGATAGCTGCCGAAATGGGCGACGACCAGCAGGTAGATCAGGATCAGGCCGACGCCATAGGCCAGGCCCATGTCGCGGAAAGTTTCGTAAGTCACTTTCCATTCGCCGTCCCACTTGACGCTGTAACCGGCGTAGGGGTCGCCCGGCTGGCGGATAAACCATTCGCCCAGCGTGCCGCCTTCCTTGAGCGCCATGCCGTTGATCCGCGAACGGATGTCGAACATGCCGTAAAGCGGCGAATCGAGCTTGCCGCCCATGTCGCCGACGACGTAGACCACGGGCAGCAGATCCTTGTGGTAAATCGCCTTCTCGCGCGCCGCATCGCGCACTTCGACGACTTCCGAAATCGGCACCAGTTGGCCGTCGTGTGAACGGACGCGCAGTTTGAGCAGGGCATCGAGAGTCGACTGCTTTTCGGCCGGCAAGGTAACGCGCACCGGGATTTCGAACTTGCTGTCGGCGTTGTGGGCCGGCGTCACATCGAGGCCGGCCAGCCCGGTGCTGACCACTTCGATGATGTCGCTCTGCGCTACGCCGAGCAGTGCCGCCTTGCTTTGCAGCACATGCAGCACCGCCTTGCGGGCATCGGCCTCGATGTAGTCGTCGATGGCGACGATATCCGGCGTTTTCTCGAAAACCGCCCGCACCTGCTTGCCGAGGCTCATCTGGCCCGGGTAGTCGGGACCGTAGATCTCGGCGAGGATGGGCGACATCACCGGCGGCCCGGGCGGTACTTCGACCACTTTGGCAACGCCGCCGTTCTTCTTGCCGATGGCTTCGATACGCTCACGCAGCGATACCGCGATTTCGTGGCTTTTGCGCGAACGATGGTGCTTGTCGGCCAGATTGACCTGCAGGTCACCCTTCTCCGGCGCGGCGCGCAGATAGTACTGGCGAACAAGGCCATTGAAATTGATCGGGCTGGCCGTGCCGGCGTAAGCCTGGTAATTGACGACATCCGGCTCCCCCGCCAGTTCACCGCCGATTTCGTGCAGCACGCGCGCCGTTTCCTCGAGCGGCGTGCCGACCGGCATGTCGAGCACGACCTGGAATTCGCTCTTGTTGTCGAAAGGCAGCATTTTCAGCACAACGAGCTGGAAATAGGCCAGCGACACCGAACCGAGAATCAGCAGGGCGACAGCAATACCCAGCTTGAAGCGCATCGCGGCGCCGCGCACGGGATCGAGGAAAGGCGTCAGCAGCTTGCGGAAAGTGGAATCGAGCCGGGCATCCAGCTTCGAGACGACGGGGGCATGGCCGGCGCCGTGCGACTTCATCAGCTTGCCGGCCAGCCAGGGAGTGACGATGAAGGCGACGGCCAGCGAAATGGCCATGCCCATCGAGGAATTGATCGGGATCGGGCTCATGTACGGCCCCATCAGGCCGGTCACGAAAGCCATTGGCAGCAGCGCGGCGATCACCGTCAGCGTTGCCAGGATGGTCGGGCCGCCGACTTCATCGACCGCCGGCGGGATGATTTCCTGCAGGGTCTTCTCCGGATACAGGCCCTGCCAGCGGTGGATGTTCTCGACGACGACGATGGCGTCATCGACCAGGATGCCGATCGAGAAAATCAGCGCGAACAGCGACACCCGGTTCAGCGTAAAACCCCAGGCCCAGGAGGCGAACAGCGTCGCCGCCAGGGTCAGGGTCACAGCGACGCCGACGATCACCGCCTCGCGTTTGCCGAGCGCGAAGAAGACGAGCAACACGACGAAAGCCGTGGCGAAGATCAGCTTGCCGATCAGTTTCTGCGCCTTCTCGGTCGCCGTCTCGCCGTAATTGCGGGTGACGGTTACTTCGACGCCATCCGGGATCACCGTATTCTTCAGGCTCTCGATGCGATTCACCGCGGCCGTCGCGACATCGGCGGCATTGACGCCGGGCTGCTTGGACAGCTGGATGGTCACCGCCGGAAATTCACCGTCCTTGTTGCCGAACCAGGCATAGGCTTTCGGCTGCTCAGGCCCATCCTCGACCTTGGCGACATCGCTCATGAACACCGGCTTGCCGTCGCGCACGGCGATCACCAGCTGCTTCACGTCGGCCGCCGATTCGAGATAGGTGCCGGTCTGCACCAGCACCTCGCGATTGCCGGCGGTGAGGCTGCCCGAGGACTGCTGGGCGTTCGAGACTTTCAGGGCGGCGGAAATGTCCTGCGGAGTGACGCCGTAGGCGGTCATCCGGTCGGCATCCATCAGCACGCGGATGGCGTGGTCCGGGCCGCCGATGGTGGACACGTCACGCGTCCCCTTGATGCGCTTCAATTCGATTTCGACGGCCCGCGCCACCTGCTGCAGATCGAAAGCCGAATGGGCGCCGTCCGGCGTCCAGAAAGTCAGTGAAACGATGGGTACATCGTCGATACCGCGCGGCTTGATGACCGGCTCCATGACCCCGAGATTGGGCGACAGCCAGTCGCGGTGGGAGTTCACGGTGTCATACAGGCGAACGACGGCGTCGTTGTATTTGACGCCGACATCGAACTGCACTGTGATCACTGCCATGCCGGGCCGGGCCATGGAATAGACGTGTTCGACGCCATGCATCCGGGACAGCACCTGCTCGGCCGGCCGGGCGACGAGATTTTCGACATCCTTGGCCGAAGCGCCGGGGAAAGCGACCAGCACGTCGGCCATGGTGACGTCGATCTGCGGCTCCTCCTCGCGCGGCGTCACCAGCGTGGCGAACAGGCCGAGCAGGAAAGCGACCAACGCCAGCAAGGGCGTCATTCGCGAATCCTGGAAGGCGGCGGCGATACGTCCGGAGATACCCATCAAAAGCTATTTCCCTTTCAGCTTGACGATACCGACGGCATCGAGGATGAATTTTTCGTAGAAGGTTTCGCTGGCACCCTTCTTGATCTTGTGCATGAAATATTTCTCGAAGCCGACCTTGGCCATATGCACCCACTTGCCTTCGCCGAACCAATTGACGTTGCGCGGCGGGATCTGCGGCAGGGCGACGAAAGCGGCGCCGCCATCACCGAAATCGGCGAGACAGATGGCGTTCCAGGTCGCCTTTTCGGTGGGCGGGCGGCCGTCGAGGGCGGCGCGGACATTCTTCGAGGTGGCGGTGACCATCGACTCGATCATGTAGCCGGTTTTCGGCGTGCCGGTCGGCACCGGCGTCACTTCCACCGGCGGAATCGCGACGCAAACGCCGATGGCGTAAACGTTGGGATATTTCGGATTGCGCTGGAACTGGTCGATGAGCACGAAGCCGCGCGGATTGGTCAGGCCTTCGATGCCGAAAATGGCATCGACGCCCTTGAAGGCGGGCAGCATCATCGAATACTTGAAGGGCAGCACGTGCTCCTTCTTCGGCTTGCCGTCCTCGTCGTGCTCGGTGACGAACATCTGGCCGGCTTCCACCTTGCTGACCTTGGCATTGCAGATGGCCTTGATGTGCTTGCTGCGGAACATCGATTCCATCAGCCCCTTGGAATCGCCGACGCCGCCCAGGCCGAGATGGCCGATGTAGGGCTCGGAAGTGACGAAGGTCATCGGCACCTGGTCGCGAATCTTCCGCCGGCGTAGATCGGTTTCCATGATCATCAGGAATTCGTAGGCCGGCCCGAAGCAGGAGGCGCCCTGCACGGCGCCGGCGACGATCGGCCCGGGGTTGGCGACGAAATCCTGCCAGCTCTGTTCAGCCAGCGCCGCATGATCGACGTGGCAGATCGACTCGGTATGGCCGTTCGGGCCGAGGCCCTCGATCTCGTCGAAAGCCAGCTTCGGCCCGGTGGACAGGATCAGGAAATCATAGTCGAGGACGCGGCCGTCGTCGAGTTCGAGTTGGTTGCGCTCCGGATGCAGGCGTTTGGCGCCGACCGGGATGAAATCGATATTGCGCCTTTCCAGCACCGGCCCGGCTTCCAGCTCAATTTCCTCGCGCTTGCGCCAGTTCACGGCCACCCAGGGATTGGAGGGCACGAAATGGAATTTCGGATTATTGGATACGACGGTGATGCGGTCGCCCGGACCGGCATCGGCGCGCATTTCGAACGCCATGGTCATGCCGCCCAGACCACTCCCTACGATGATGATGTGTGCCATGGATGTCTCGCTCCTCGACGGTGGTGAAAGCAATGCGGCTTTGGGAACTGCTGCCGCTTATTTGCCAGAATTTTGTTTGAGGCTGATGCCGCCCTTCACCGGGTCGGTCACCACCTTGTCGCCGGCCGCCAGGCCGGCCAGTACTTCGATTTCGCCCTGCCCGACCAGATCGCCGAGGCGCAACTGGCGCAAACTCAGGCGACCATCCGGCATCTGCACATAGACGGCAGCGACTTCGCCGCGGCGCAGCACGGCTGCCGCCGGCACGGTCAGTTTCTCAGCCCGGCCGACGACGAAATGGACGCGCGCGAACATGCCCGGTGTCGCTTCCGGCAGCGCCGGCAAACTGACGCGCACCTGCGAGACGTGGGTCGCCGCATCGGCGGTCGGCAACAGGGTGACCGCCGTGGCATCGACCCATTTGCCCAATTCCGGGAATTCGACGCGCGCCGTCCGCACGCCGCGCATGTCGGCCAGCCGGTATTGCGGCACACTGGCGGTGACGCGCAGGCTGCCCGGCTGGTAGATCAGGAACAACGGTTTGCCCGGCGTCGCCATGTCGCCGAGTTCGGTCAGCCGGCGGGCGACCACCCCGTCCATCGGCGCGACGATGGCGGCGTGACTCTGGCTGGCCGTGCTCGCCGAGCGATTGGCTGCGGCGGCGTCGAAATCGGCTTTTGCCTTATCCACCGCCGCCTGGCTGACGAATTTCTGTTCCTTGAGGCTCTTGCTGCGCTCGTAATTGAGCCGGGCATTGATGTACTGCGCCTCGGCGGCCCGCGCCGCTTCGTCCGCCTCGCGGGCGTCGATGCGCATCAGCAGCTGGCCTTTCTTGACGACCTGACCGGCATCCGCCCTGACTTCGAGAACGCGCCCGGCAATCTGGGCGCCGACCGTCGTCTGCTGCACGGCCTCGACCAGTGACTCGGCCGGGAAGCCAAGATCGACGGCGTGCGGCTGCACGATCACGACAGGCAGGGTCTGTGCCGAGGCCGCCAAGGCAAATACGGTGAAAAGACCGAAGATCAGTTTTTCTTTCATGAATATAAGAATACTCTTATTTACTTGAAAAAGACAAGCCCGCAGCGACAACTAATTCCTTACATCGACGGCCTCAAACTGCTGCCAGCGGCACGGCTGCCGCGCGCAGCGCCTTCTTGCTGCGCGGGCGGAATTCGGCATCGAGCAGTTGCTCGATGCGGGCAAACACTTCGTGGCGCGAGAAAGGTTTCTTCATGAAATCGTCGGCACCGATGCGCTCGGCATAGAACTGCTCGGTAGCCAGTTCGTTGCCGCTGATCATGATGATCGGGATGTCGCAGGTCATCGGGTCCTTGCGCATGGTGCGCAGGGCGGCGAAGCCGTTCATGCCGGGCAGCACGATATCGAGGAAGATCAGTTCGGGCGGCTCGGCACGGGCCAGGGCGATGCCCTGCTCGGCCGACAGCGCCTCGCTGACCTGATAACCGGCCGAGCGCAGTATCTTGCGGAAGACGGCGAGTACGGTCGGCGAATCGTCGATGATCAGGGCGCGCGTTCCGGGCCGCGCATTGGCTCGCTCGCGGTGGCGCCGTTCCTCCTGGCGCAGGAACTCCGGCTCGACCGGCGGCAGGTCAGGCGTGGCGGGCGCCGCCGCCGGAGGCAACGGCTCGCGTCGCGCAAAGACATTTCGAATCCAGCCGAAAATCCCCATGATCGCCTCCCCGCCGCAGCAGTCTGCTGTCGTCAATTCCGGACTTCTATTTTAATGTCATTGTGCGGCGCCAAAACAAATATTCACGGCACCAGTGACCGCCCCGGTTAGCGGCCGGTGGGCGACCAGATATTGCGACAGCGCGTTTCCTGCACCCACCAGCTGGCCAGCGCGCCGAAAATCGCACTGACGGTGACGACCAGGACGCCGGCGCGCCAGGCACCGACGTCGTAGAGGCGGCTGCCGGCCAGCATTTCGCCCTGCCAGCCGAGATCCATCACCCAACCGACCAGGGGTTGCAACAGGGCGCCAGCCAGAAAGCCGCCCATATTGGCGACGCTGGTGGACATCCCGGAGAGCAGCGGCGGATTGACTTCCTTGGTGCAGGCCCAGGTCAGGCTGAAGCCGGCGGTGGTCAAGCCCATCAGCACGAACAGCCCGTAGGACAGGCCGAGCGGCATCCGTGTCGCGGACAGCCAGACCAGCCAGATGACGGCAAACAGGTGGGCGGCGACGATGAGCACCGGCTTGCGCCGGCCGAGACGGTCGGACAGCGTGCCAATGAAGAAGCAGCCGGCGGCGAAACCGCCGAACCACAGCGACAGGTGCGTCGCCGCCACTTGCCGGCTGAGGCCATGGACCTGCATCAGGTAAGGCGTCATCCACAAGCCGGCAAAGGTGAAGAAAGCGCCCGACATGCCGGTGTTGACCAGCGCCGCCGGCCAGGTAGCGCGATTCCGCAGAACCGAGAGCAGGCCGGAAAGAACCGCGGTTCGATCGAATCGCAACCTGGGCACGCTGGCCGCCGGCTGCGGACTGTCGCGCACGACCGCCCAGCACAGCCCGCCCAGCACCAGCGACAGGGCGCCGACGCCAATGAACACGTCGCGCCAGCCGGAAGCCTGGGCCAGGGCGGCGAGCGGCGCGCCGGCCAGTACCGAGCCGAGATTGCCGATCAGCATGCAGATGCCGACCATGGTCGCAAAGCGGCGCTCGTCGAACCACACGGCGATCAGTTTGAGCATGGCAATGAAGGTGACCGAGACGCCCAGCCCGATCAGGGTACGGCCGAGCAGCGCCATCTCCAGCGAGGGCGCCCAGCCGAACAGGAAACTGCCGAGGCCGCCGAGCAGGCAGCCCAGCGCGAGAATGCGCCGCGGCCCCAGGGTGTCGGCGAGTATCCCGGTCGGGATCTGCATCACCGTATACACGTAGAAATAGGTGGCAGCGAGCACACCCAGCGATGCGGCCGAGGTCCGGAAAGCCGCCGCCAGATCCTGGGCAATGCCGGCCGGAGCAAAGCGCTGGAAGAAGGAAAGGACGTAGGTCAGCGCGACAACGCCGAAAATCAGCCAGCGCCGGCGTTTCTGCGCCGGATTCAATGTTGCCATGCGGTCCTCGACGGAGTTCCGTTTATTGCGGCGCCCGCCACGGGGCGGGCGTCAGTAGGCGAGTTACTTGTGCGCCAGGATCCACTTGGCGAGGGTCGCGGCTTCGGCGTCGGTGACGTTGTTGGCCGGCATCGGCACGGCACCCCATTCGCCCTGGCTGCCGCCCTTGATCTTGGCGGCAAGCGCGGCTTCCGCGCCCTTCTGGCCGCCTCGCTTGGCGATCACATCCTGGTAGGCGGGGCCGACGATTTTCTTGTCGAAAGCGTGACAGGTCATGCAGTTCTTGGCCTTGGCCAGTTCTTCCGAGGCCACGGCGTTGCCGGCCAGCAGGCCGGCGGTGCAAAGAATGACGATAATGTTTTTCATGTTTCCTCCCAAATATCCGCAACCGGTCAACACGCCGGTTTACGGGAATCCTCCGACACGCCGGCTGAGAAAGCCGGCACTTCCTAGCTCTCCAGCTCGATGAGCAGGCTTTCAATTTCCAGACGCCCGACCGGGCTGGCCATGGCAATCAGCATGAAGCCCGGCTTGAGCAGGAAATCCTTGTCCGGGTTGAACTGCCATTCGCCATTGCGCTCGCGCACGGCGAGCAGCACGTAATTGGCGCTGCGCAGCCGGAGCGCGCCGAGCGGCTTGGGGATGAAACCGGCCGGGACCGGCACTTCCTCGACCCGCAGGTTCTTTTCCGACTTCAGCATTTCGTCGAGGAAGGAGACGACATGCGGCCGGATCATCGCCGAGGCGATGCGCATGCCGCCGGTGAAGTCGGGCGAGACGATGGCATCGGCGCCGGCCTTGCGCATCTTTTCCATGTTGCGCGTTTCCGTGCAGCGGGCGACGACGCGCACGCTGGGTTTCAGCTGCTTGGCGGTGATGACGATCATCAGGTTGCGCGAATCGTCGCCGGTGACCGCAAACAGGCCTTTCGCGTCTTCCAGGTCGGCGGCGACCAGCACGTCGTCGTCGCTGGCATCGCCGTGCAGGTAGAGCAGCCCCGGATTCTTTTCCTTGTATTCCTGCAGATGCCCGTTGTCTTCGTCGATGGCGACGTAATGGCGATTGGTCGCTTCCAGCTCGTGGGCAATGTTGCGCCCGACCCGGCCGAAGCCGCAGAGGATGTAGTGGCCCTTGAGTTTCCTGATCGTCTTTTCCATGCGTTTTCTCTGCAGAGTTCCATTGAGATCGGTTTCCAGCAATGCCACCGTCACCACCGAAAAGAGCATCGACAGGTTGCCGGCACCGAGAATGCCGATGATGACGGTCAGCACCCGCGCCGGCTGGTTGCTCGACATGTCGATGATTTCACCGAAGCCGATAGTGGCGACGGTGATGAAGGTCATGTAGAAGCAGTCGAACCACGAATACTTGCCTTCGGTGAGCACCATGTAGCCGACCGTGCCGAAGACATGCACGGCGAACAGCGCGCTCAGCGCGAAAAAAAGCAGGCGGAAGATGTAGCTGACCTGCGCGGCCTTTACGGTCGATGTCACCGGTGCCCCGCCTATTCGACGAGCGGCACGGACTGGGTCATGAAGATGACCGCCTTGCCGCCGTCCATGTTGGCGTGCAGGGCTTCGACCAGCGGCGGGTTGATCGGCGTCTCCGCTTCCCACTTGACGACGAAGTTGGCTCCCGAACCCCCGGAGGCGTCATTCAGTTCGACAAACAGTTCGAGGGTGCCGAGCGGCGGCAGGAGAACCGGGGTCGGCACGCGTTCGCCGAGCAGCTTGCCGTGGGTATCGAAATACTTCGCCGAGAGCACGCGCAACGGTCGCCTGGTGTCGCTGTTGCGGATGCTGACCAAGGCCGACAGCAGCACATAGGACGCCTTGCCGCTCTTGCCCACATTGCCGTAGAGCATGTGCGAATAGATCGGCAGGTAAAGGCTCTGGGTCTTGACCAGCGGGCGCCCTTCATCGGCGGCGACGACGGCCGGACTCGCCAGAACGGCGCCGAGCAGCGCGTAATGCAGCCAGCGGCACAATCTCCCTCTTTCCATCGCCCCCACCTCTTTATTATTTGACCCGACAAATGCCCGGGTACAGTTCAGATGCATGATACCTGCTGTCGCCTTTTATCGCACCGTGGCCGGCCGCTCAGCGCGCCGCAGCCGCCAGAATTTCGCGCAGTTGCTGGCCGAGCCGCGACCAATCCACCGGCTTGGCAATATGCGCCGCCCCCAGCGCCGCCGCCCGCTCGACGAAGGCGGGGCCGTCATGCCCGGTGACCAGCACGATCGGCACCGCGCCGTCCGGCCGCTGGCGGATCGCGGCACAGGCGGTAAAACCGTCGATGTCCGGCATGTCGATATCGAGCAGCACGATGTCGAAACGGGCGCGCGCAAATGCCGCCAGCGCCGCGCCGCCATCGTCCACCACTGTCACCGAAAAGCCCTGGCCGCCCAGTGCCGCGCGCATCAGCAGCGCGACGGTGGGGTCGTCGTCGGCGACCAGGACGCGACTGGTCAAGGCCGTCATGCCGTCACTTCGCCAAGCAGTGCCCTGGCCGCCTGGCGGACCCGTTCCCATTCGCCGTTCAGCGCCTCGACGCGGCAGAGCAGCATCGCCGCATCGCCGCGCCGCCCGGCGGCTTCGATGTCGTCCAGCAATTCGCCGAAATAGCGGGCGCCAACATTGGCCGAACTCGACTTGAGGCCATGGACGACCCGCCCCAGTTGCTCGGCATCGCCCTCCTGCCGGGCCCGTTGGAGAAGCGACATGGCTTCTTCGGCAGCCTTCAGGTAGGCCCGCAGCACCTGGCCGAGCAGACCTTCGGCCTGCTCGGGAGCCAAGGCCCGGATACTGTCGAGGACGACCGGATCAAGCGCCGCCGGTGGACGGAGCCCCACCGCGGGCGGATCGGCGGTCAGCGGCAACCCGGTCTGGCGGCGCTCGGCCGGCAGCCAACGCTGCAGGATGGCGGCCATCTCGTCGCTGTCATAGGGTTTGCGCAGGTAATCGTCCATCCCGGCCGCCAGGCAACGTTCGCGGTCGCCGGGCAAGGCATGGGCGGTCAGTCCGACCACCGGCAGATGCAGGCCACTGTTCGCTTCATGCTGGCGCAGTCGGCGCGTCACCTCGAAACCATCGACCAGAGGCATCTGGCAATCCATCAGCACCAGATCGAAAACGCCGCCGACCAGCATTTCCAGGGCTTGCCGGCCGTCCGCGGCGGGCGATACGCGCAGCCCCGCCCTTTCCAGATGCGCCCGGGCGACGACCAGGTTGCTTTCATTGTCCTCGGCGAGCAGCACATGGCCGCGCAGACGGGGGCGGGCCACCGTCGCCGGTTTCCCGCCGGCCGCCGCCCCGTCGTCCAGGGCAGCGGCGATCGCGGCGAACAACTCGGCCTGACGCACCGGCTTGGCGAGGCAGGCCGAAATATCGAGGCGGGCCCGGTCTTCCGGGCCAACCGGATCAAGCACCGACGACAGCATGATGATGCGGACGCCCTGCAGACGCGGCTCGCCACGCATGGCGCCGGCGACATGCAGGCCGGAAAACCCGGGCATCTGCATGTCGAGCAGCACCACGGCAAACGGCTGGCCAACACTGACCGCCTGGCGCAGCCGGGTCAGCGCCACCATCCCCGAAGAGGCGGCCTCGACCTCGAATCCCCGGTTGTCCAGCTGGGTTTGCATGGCTACCCGGCTGCTCTGGTTGTCATCGACCAGCAGCAGGCGCCGACCGGGCCTGCTTGCCGCCGGCACCGCCATCTCGGGCCGCCTTGGCGAGCCAGCCGGCAGACGGAGCTGGACCTCAAATAACGATCCCCGGCCCGGACTGCTCTGCATCGACAGGCGCCCCCCCATCAAGTCGACCAGGCACCGACAGATGGCCAGGCCCAGTCCGCTACCGCCGTATTTTCCGGTGGTCGTGTCGTCGGCCTGCAGGAAACGGTCGAAGATTCGTTCCTGAGCC
Organism: Bacteroidota bacterium; assembly: GCA_050259955.1. GTDB lineage: Bacteria > Pseudomonadota > Gammaproteobacteria > Burkholderiales > Rhodocyclaceae > Azonexus. The sequence goes on along the minus strand of JBLNBM010000023.1, from coordinate 2,282 downwards.
GCGAACGGGATGCCGATGCCGCTATCCCTGACACTCAGCGTCAGCCCGACCTTGCCCGGGCCGCTATCGGCGACGACCAGGCCGAGCACGATCTCGCCCCGCTCGGTGAATTTGACAGCATTGCTCAGCAGATTGACGACCACCTGACGTAGGCGCAGGGCATCGCCACGCACCATCAGCGATCTGTCGGACGGCAGGTCGGCGATCAGTTCCAGGCCTTTTTTCTGGGCCGGCTGCGCGAACAATTCGAGCGCCTCCTCAAGCAGCAGGCGCAGGTCAAAATCGGCAGCCTCCAGTTCAAGGCGCCCCGACTCGATTCTTGAAAAGTCGAGGATGTCGTTGATGATCGCCAGCAACTGGCGACCGGAACGCTCGATCGCCTCGACGAACTGGCGCTGCTTGGGCTCCAGCCGGGTAGCGAGCAGCAGTTCGGCGATGCCCAGCACGCCGTTCATCGGGGTGCGGATTTCGTGGCTCATCGTCGCCAGGAACTCGCTTTTCGCCTGATTGCCGGCTTCTGCCGCATCCCTGGCCTGGCGCAGCTCGGCCGTGCGCTGCTCGACCTCCAGTTCCAGGCTGCCCGGCAGCCGGGCCAACTCCGGCAGCGGAACGATCAGGCGTTCGATTTGCCGGGCCTGCCAACGCACGGCAAGCGCCAGCACGACGACAGCCTCGGCGAGCACCAGGAGGCAAAGCCCGGGCGATGGCAACGCACCGGCCAGCCATGCGCCGGTGAGCAGTACCAGCAGGGAAAGGCCGGCGACCGCCGCGCCGAGCACTCCAACATTGATCCGCGCCAGGCTGCTCCGCAAGCGGACGGCCGGCTCGCCGTTCACGGCACCTGCTCCGCCACACACGCGTCCAACTGGGCATCGGCCGCCGCCCGCCAGGCTTCGCGAAAACAATCCTGCAGGTACCAGCGCACGCTGGGCGGAATATCGACGGCCTTGCCGGTGCGGTGAATCTCGATCAACTCTTCGAGGACGGCGGCGGCACAGGCCAGGCGATCGGCGCCGACATTGGCCGCCGCACTGCGCAGGGCATGCACTTTCTTCTGCTCGAGGGCATCGTCGCCTCGCGAGGCCAGCCAGTCATTTTCCCAATTGGCAAAATGCTCGACGAAGAGACCGACGGCCTCCCACCACAATCCGGTCTGGCCGAGCATGCGGGCCACGGCCGGGCCGATGGAGAAGCCCTTGAGAGCGGATGGAACCGCCATCAGTGAACACCCATAGGGCAAGGCTCAAGGGATAGTTGCGCAAGGGTCATCAAGGCGATCGGCGAAATGGTTGCAGGAACAAGCAAATGTTAAAGCAATTCCGGATATTTACATTGGATTACAATCGCCACATTCATCAATTTTGCAGGCATTGAGCCGATGCGCCAGATCGCGCTGATCGTTGAAGACGACCCGGGAACCCGCCTGGTGCTCGGTGCGACGCTGTCCGCCGCCGGCATCGACAGCATTTTTGCCGAAAACGGCGCGGCCATGTGGCAACAACTGGCTGAAGATCCGGACATGATCATTCTCGACCTCGGCCTGCCCGACGCCGACGGCATGGACCTGCTGCGCCTGCTGCGGCAACAATCCGAAATCCCCGTCCTCATTCATTCGACCCGCTCCGACGAAATCGAACGCATCATCGGCATCGAAATCGGTGCCGACGATTTTTTGCCCAAGCCGTGCAATCTGCGCGAACTGGTTGCCCGCAGCCGCAGCCTGCTGCGCCGTACCCGGGGCCGGAAAGTCACGCCACTGAATGCGGCGCGGCATATTCGCTTCGGCCAATGGACGCTCGACACCGCATCGCGCCAACTGGCCGATACCAGAGGCTTTTCGGCGCCGCTCGGCGTGTCGGCCTTTGCGCTGCTCACGGCCTTTCTGGAACATCCTTTTGAAGCGCTGTCGCGCGAGCAGTTGTCGCGGGTCCTGAAACGCGAATACGTGGCCTACGACCGCATCATCGACGTCCATGTCAGCCAGATTCGCCGCATCCTCGGCAAACAGGACGACGGCAGCGGTTTCATCAAAACCCTGCGCTCGCAGGGCTATGTCTTCATCGCGCCGGTTAGCGCTTCGCCCTAGAGGCGGGCAGCCGGACGGGGCACTAGAGAGGCGTCAAAGCCGCCGGCCGGCGGCTCCGGTATTCAGCGCGACTTGTTGCAGCCGCCGACCGTATTGCCGGCGCAGGGCACCGAGCTTTCCCGGTTGATCAGCCATTTGCCGCCGACCAGGATCATTTCCAGCGACTTCTGCGTCGTATCGCGATACTGGTTGGAAT